>NZ_JAUOSB010000014.1 GCF_030548295.1 Wenyingzhuangia sp. 2_MG-2023 | reverse complement strand
CAATCCTAAATTACTTTATAAATAGAAGTACCAATGCTGCGGCTGAATCTTTCAATGCTAAAATTAAAGCTTTTAGAACGCAGTTTAGAGGGGTAAAAAATCTAGAATTCTTCCTTTTTAGATTAACCAATATTTTTGCGTAAACACAACAATTTGTCTTGATCCATTAATTCATCCAAACTCTACTTGTAACAAACAAAAAACGCTGTAAAACATAAATTTTACAGCGTTTTGATTGAGTTTCTTAAACTCTTAGCGGAGAAAGAGGGATTCGAACCCCCGGACCTGTTACAGTCAACAGTTTTCAAGACTGCCGCATTCGACCACTCTGCCATTTCTCCCGAGCGTCTCACGATTTCTCGTTTGCG
Source organism: Wenyingzhuangia sp. 2_MG-2023 (assembly GCF_030548295.1). Lineage (GTDB taxonomy): Bacteria > Bacteroidota > Bacteroidia > Flavobacteriales > Flavobacteriaceae > Wenyingzhuangia. The sequence goes on along the minus strand of NZ_JAUOSB010000014.1, from coordinate 66,552 downwards.
ATTGCAAATATAACAAGTCTATCTTGTTTTCCTAATATTCATAGAGCATTTTTACATTTTTTTCTAAAAACTTAGGACTAGTCTTTACTTTTTAAGACATTATTTAGTCTTTTCAATCCCAAAAGCATTGTATATGCTATAAATTAATTTTCCACTTGTTAGCTTTCTTAGTTTTTAAAAAAAATTGCTTTTAAAAATTCTATTTCCTGCTGCTTCAAATTTAACAAATAGGTTTTTCCTTCATATTTCCAACTTGTAGGTTCTGACGAGTTTATATTTTCTAAAATCATCATTGCTCCTTGCTTATGCTTTTGTAAGAAATAAAAACCTACTTATAAACAAAATTACAAGTAGGTATAATATAATTATAAAATGTACCAATTAATCTAAAACTGGTGTTCTTTTCTCGTCCATACGTTTCATAGCATTTACTTCGTAGACACGTTTTAACATAAACAAAGGTCTTTCTAGTTCACCTTCCCATTCAAACAAATCTTTAAACAATTCGCGAACTTTTTCTGGATGTCTATAAGCCAAATTGTCATTTTCTGAGATGTCTTTAGTTACATTGTACAACTCTGCTGGACGATCTGGAAAACGTAACAATTTCCAATCTCCTTTTCTTACAATTCCTCTATTTTCTTTTTTCCAAAACAGAATTTCGTGTGGTGATTTTTTGTTTTTTTGAGTGATAAAAGGCAACAAATCTACTCCATCAATATTTTTAATTTTGGAAGCATCTCCTCCTGCTACATTCACAAAAGTTGGTAATAAATCTAACAAACTCACTGCTTTTTTATACTCAGATCCTGGTTGAATCACAGAAGGTAGTTTCATGATAAATGGAACTCTAATCCCTCCTTCTAAATTGTTAGATTTACATCCGCTTAAAGGATAGTTACATGTATGCGTTCCATCAGGACCTCCATTGTCATTAGAAAACACAATCAATGTCTCCTCTTCTAAACCTTGTTCTTTTAACTTGGCTAAAATTTGACCACAAGCTTTGTCTAAAGCCAATGTCATAGCTGCTAATATTTTTCTTTTTCCTGTCAGCCCTTTAATTTCTGCTAAATCTTCTGGAGTTGCTTGCATTGGGGAATGAACCGCATTGAAAGAAACATACATGAAAAATGGCTTTTTCTTATTTCTATCAATAAAATCACACGCTTCATCTGCAATGTCGTATGTTAGATATTTTGAAGGTTCTTTGTATTCTTTATATCCTTTTTCCAAACGATCTTCTGGTTTATCTGCAGCTTGTTTTTGTGTCAAAGGAAAAAAACTTCTAGCCCCACCTCTAAACCCATAAAACTCATCAAACCCTCTATACAATGGATGGTATCTATCTGCATTACCCATATGCCATTTTCCTAACACGATAGAATTGTATCCTAGTTTTCCTAAGTGATCTGCAATTGTTTTTTCTTCCAAAGGCAAGCCCATATCATCTCCTAACAATTTAGAAGAATGACTCATATAGCCTGGTACATTGTTTTCTTCAAAACCAAAACGTTGTTGATACCTACCTGTTAATAGACCCGCTCTAGAAGGGCCACAAACAGCAGCTGTAGTATACGCATCTTTAAACACCATTCCTTCTTTAGCTAATTTGTCTAAATTAGGAGTTTTAAACGTTTTACTTCCTTGAAATCCAAAATCAAAATAACCTGCATCATCTGCAAAAAGAAAGACAATATTTTTCTTTTTTTGAGCAAAACTTGTAGCAGAAACTAGGCTTAAAATTCCGATAGCAATAACTATTCTCTGTATCATCTTATTACTTATTTAGTTTCTATCATCACTAAATTACTTTTTAATTTGGGTGATGTTGCTTTAATTACTACTGCTCCTTTTTTATTTTTTAAAGATTGTACCAATAACAAGGCACGACCTTTAGAAGTTACCAAACTATTAGTTTGATAATCTTGTGTATTGTCTAATGCTCCGTTATCTACTCCTAAGATCTTTATATCACCCTCTACATCAAAAGATAATTTTACATTTTCTGTAGTTACATCTAATCCATCTTTATCTACCAACTGCGCAACAACATGAGCTACTTGATACCCATCTGCATCTAAGCTAGTTTTATCTGTAGTTAACTTTATAGCTACCGGTTCAGATGTTGTTTTTAACTCATACTCTACTTCATGACCATCAAATCCTCCTCTAGCTACTAAAGTACCTGGCTCAAAAGGAACTGCCCAGCGTAAAATTCTATCAGGACTTCCGCTTAAAGTTCTCCATCCTAAAGATTTTCCGTTTAATGATAACTCTACTTTATGCAAGTTTGTAGGTACTTCTACAATAACTGTTTGTCCTTTTTTATAATTCCAGTTTTTTTGAGCACGACTATTGTTCCATTTTAAGAATTTAGCCGATTGTATTTTTACTTTCCCACTTAATTCATCTACCATTAACGAATCTTTTACAGGGTAAGTTCCTACAGAAACATGAGGTTTGTTTACCCAAATAGATTTAAAGTGATCCCATCCTTCTTTTTTAAAACCTGCAAAATCTAAAATATCTCCATCCCATCCTTTGTTAGGCCATTTTCTGTTTGCTTCTCCCATGTAATCAATACCTGTCCACATATACATACTGTAAATCATTGGATCTTCTATAATAGAATTCCATTCTTCCCAAGTACCTGCATTTTCGTTTCCTGTAAAATGTAAATCTGGATAGTATTTTTTACTCCAATCATATTGATTCGTTTGGTAACTAAACCCTACAATATCTAAGGTTTGTGCATAACCAGAAGCTAAACTAGCTACAGGAATAATTAAATTTGCTGTTACCGGACGAGTTAAATCTAATTCTTTTACCCAACCAGCTAACTTTTTAGCTGTTTCTGTTAATTTGTATTTTCTATCTGGTAAAGCTTTGTAACGATCTTGCATTTCTTTAGCAGAAATGTTTGGAATTCTGTTCCAGTAACTTTTTGCTCCAGGATCCCATAATCCACTCACATGACGATAATGCTCATAAGTCCATTCAATTTCATTACCAATACTCCATTCAAAAATTGATGGATGATTTCTATCTCTTAAAATTGATCTTTTTAAATCGCTTTCTGCCCATTTTTGAAAATGGTTTGTATATCCTTCTGTAATATAATCTGGTTCTCTTTCTTGCATGTTCCAACGCTTATCCTTAGGATTGTCAAACTCATCAAAAATTTCTGCCTGTACCAAAATTCCCATTTCATCACATAAATCGTAAAATTCTTCAGAAAATGGGTTATGAGAAGTACGGATTGCATTTACTCCAGCATCTTTTAAAGCTTGAATACGTCTTCTCCAAACTCCTTTAGGAACAGCTGCTCCTACCAAACCACCATCATGGTGAATACAAACTCCTTTGGCAAACGTTGGTTTACCATTTAAAAAGAACCCTTGTTCTTTGCTGTGCTCAATAGTTCTAATTCCAAAAGGGGTTGTGTAAGCATCTACTACTTTTCCATTACGAACAATTTCTGTAATAGCTTTGTACATATGTGGAGTATCTAAATCCCATAACTTTGGGTTTAAAACTTCTAAATTTTGTGTAATTGCTATTTCTTTTCCTGAAGAAACTCTTGAAGTATTTTCTTGATTAGCAACCAATACATTGGTACCATCATAAATTTTAGTTCTTAACGTAAACTTGGCTCTACTACCACCATCGTTCTTAACTTTGGTTTCTAATTTTACAGCTGCTTTTGCATTGGTAATTTCTGGAGTAGTTACATAAGTTCCCCAAATAGGAATGTGTAAATTATCTGTAGTAATTAATTTTACATTTCTATAAATTCCACTTCCTGTATACCAACGTCCATCTGCATAACGAGAATGATCTACGTGTACAGTTACTATATTTTCAGAACCATCAGTTTTTAATTTATCTGTTAAATCAAAATAAGCTGGTGAATATCCATAAGGATTTTCTCCTAACTTTTTTCCGTTTAACCAAAATGTAGCGTTGTTATAAACACCATCAAACAAAATAAAAGCTTTTTGATTTTTAACATCAACCGGAGTTCTAAAATGTTTTTGATACACACCAACACCTCCAGGTAAATATCCTGTTGCTCCTTCTAATTTTTCATCAAAAGAAGACTCAACACTCCAATCATGAGGCAATCTAATTTCTCTCCAATCAGTATCTTTTAATGGAATGTTTTTAGGAATTTCTGTTCCTTTTTGCAATTGAAATTTCCAATCAAAATTAAAATCGTGGATTCTTTCTTGGGCATTGATTGTATTGGCTACCATCAATAAAACCAAAAATGACATCAACCTTTTTACTACTTGCTTCTTCATGTTTGTGGTTATAATTTGATTTGTTATTCTACTCTAAAGATTAGCTCCTAGTAAAACTATGCAAATACTAAAAAAAGTTTTAGCTGTATTAGATAAAAAAACAGCACAAATGATTAACAAATACAACAAACCCTTAAAAAACGACTCAACATATACTAGACCAAAACAACAAAAGGCTTAAAAACATGGTTTTAAGCCTTTTTATTTTAAAAAAAATAGTTTACAATTCCTCTCTTAAAAAACACCTTTTAATGCACTAAAATCTTGTTTAATTTATTTAAAAAAACAGAATTACTAACCATTGGATCTTTTTGCTCTTGAATGTATTTTTGCATTTTTTTAGCCAATTTTAAGGTTATATTTTTATACGCAGGTTGCCCGTAAAAATTTACCAACTCATCTGGATCTTTTTCCAAATCTATCAACCAAGGTTCTGAGTTAGAAACATCAATAGCTAATTTGTATCTATCTGTAATAGCCGCCAACCATCTTTTATGAATTCTACTAAAAGTAACATCATCCCATTCTTTTGAATTCTGATTCTGTAACAATGGAGTTAAATCTCTACCTGCACTTTTAGGTTGATTTTCTACTCCTGCCATACTTAAAAAAGTTTTCATCCAATCTGTAGTATTTACAGCTTTGTTAATTACTGTTCCTGATTTAATTGAAGCTCCGTGATAAACTATAAATGGAATTAATGCAGAACCTTCAAAAGGAGCTCCTTTATTTATTTGATTGTGCTCTCCTAACAAATCTCCATGATCTGAAGTGAATACAATAATTGTGTTTTCTAAAATGTTTTGCTTTTTTAAAGACTCAATTAACTTTCCTACATTATCATCTATACATTTTACAGAACCAAAATAAGTAGCAATCATATTTTGCATTTTTTTTGGATCATTTACCATTTTGTCCTTTTTTCTCCATGATGGGGAATGTTCCGTTCTAGATTCTGTAAATGTTTTAGGCATATCAAATTTCACCTTCTTATACATACTATCATAAGGTGCTCTAACCGCATCTGGTCCATGAGGTTCTGGTAAGCTTACTACACAATAAAAAGGTTCTTTGCTGTGAGTCTTTACAAAGTCGATAGTTCTATCCATTAACCAATCCGTTGAATAACTTTTCTCATCGGCTCCATTCATATTGTAAGAAAGTTCTCCTTTTCTATTTTTTGCATCTACAAAAGGAGTTCCATCTGGTTTTATTCCAAACTTTTTCCAATGTCCTCTGTTAAACATATAACGATTGTCTTCAAAACCGTAACTATCTGGAGACCAACCTGGCTTAGCATCACCACTTAAATGCCATTTCCCCACATATCCTGTTTTGTATCCATTCTTATTTAAAACCTGAGCTATGGTTGGATATTTTTTACTCATCACCTTGTCATTTACAGGCATACCTACCGTGTGCGGATATTGCCCTGTAAACATACTAGACCTTGATGGTGAACACACTGGTGATGCTGCATACATACTTGTAAACAAAGCTCCTTTTTTGGCTATCCAATCTATGTTAGGTGTTTCTACTACTTTTGCTCCCCATTGTTTGGCTTGTTCAGGCTCCATTAAATCTCTATAACAACCCAAAGTTCTAAAGTTATGCTCATCTGTAATTACCCAAATAATATTGGGTTTTTGTTGTTTTTGAGCTTGCGCAACAAAACCAATCAACAATAAAGTAGCTTTAAAAAGCACATTTAATACATATTTCATTTTCTTATTTTTATAAATAATACCCGCTAAAGTATACAGGTATTGTAAGAACCTGTATAACATATAGCTAAAAACAAAACATAAATAGGTATTTTACTTTGAAAGCTGCCTTACGATAAATTACTTCAGTTTTACAAACATAGTGCTAGCTTCTATAGCATCTTTAGGTTTATTGCTTGCATTTATATCTTTAATAAAAGCCTCTACTTTATAACTTTCTTTATTTGATAATTCTTTACCTAATTTAATTTCTACCTCCATATTTCCATAACCTGGAGACACTGTTATTTGTTTTTCTACTATTTTTTTATCCCACTTTTCTTTTAACTTATCTGTAGTTTTAGAAACTTTTAAATAAATAATTCTTGTTTGGTTTGCTTTAAAACTTAATGGAATTTTAATTATTTGTTTTTTAGGAACTTCTATTTCTGTTGTTGGAAAAATAACAGTTTCATGATATAATTTTACTTCCTTTTCATAATCTTGATTGATACTAGCATCTAAAACATCTACCAATTGATATCCTCTTACCCAATCATAATAAACCGTGTTTTTAGTATCATCTGTCAGCTCTTTATCTGTAGGTAATTCTATCCAAGGAAAAGGATAAGTTTCTGAAACTAAACGCATATACATAGGTCTGTTAAATGGTTTACCAACTACTTTATCATAGAATTTCATGTGCTTGGGTTTTCTATCATCATAATAAAAGCTCGCTTCTTTTTCATTTTTCCACCAACCTCCATAAACATGAAAATCTTTAGAGGCTAATTCAGTATTATGAAATTTTACGGCAGGAGCTCTTAAATCATGTTTTTTCTTGTCACAGTCTGTATACCAAAAATGTCCATTAGAGTTCATTCCGTTCGCAAAATGATTTCCTAAAAATTCTCCTGTTCTACCAATACATTCTTGTATATCCCATTCCTGACCATACTTATCACATCCATTAGGTCCGTTTTCTGAGCCCGTAGTAGAAAACCAAAAAGTGGTAGACATGGTAGTAGCTGCTGCTTTTACACGACATTCGTAATACCCTAAAAAGGCAGCTTTTTTAGATACTACAGCTCCACCTGCAATATTAAAGGTTAACTCTCTTCCATACGCTTTTACAATGGTGTCTTTCTTTAATTTTTCTCCTTTAATTTGCATGTATCCATTTTTAACGGATACCTGAGAAGGCAGAAAGATGCCAGGTTCTCTCCCTTTCCATGTTGGGTGATGATCTAGCCACTTACTTGCATCTAATTTCTCTCCATTAAATTCATCTGAAAAATCTGGAGCCATTACCCAACGTTTTCCCATAGGAGGTTCTGGAGGTCCTGATTGTGCCTGTACATTAAACATACTAATCAATAGCATTAATAAGCTGAGTATTTTTTTCATCTTTTATAAATTTTATAAACTTATTTTGATTGTTTTTTTATTTTTTTTAATAGCTTCAATATCAAAAAAACGTTGAATATTATCATCTTCTCCAACTTCAATAGTATATGCATTTGGATACATAACAGTTGGTTGATAACTATTCCCTTTTATTCTTAAAGAAGAAATAACTTCTTTGGTGTATTGATTTTTAACTGTTACAACTTGATTTTCTTTATTCAATTTTAACGTAGGTAATTGATATCCATCTTTAATTAAAAAATTATCTGTTTGATTGAATGTTATAGGCCATCCGTTATAAGGTTTAGCATTTGGAGCAAACATATCTACATTTCTTGCCCAACACTCATAGGTTGTGGTACGTTTTGCTTTGTTAAAACGAATAATTCCATACCCCGAAGCTCTACCGTTTAACAAGTTTTCTTTTTCGGTATTGTCTTTATGTTCTGGATTTGCAATAGCTAATACCGTCATTTTATTATGGAAAGCATCTAAATATTCTCCTGTATAGTCTGGCATTCCTTTTACATGATTTTTTCCTGGAGCATCTGGTTTAAACCAACGCATCCAAAAATTAGAAGCCGCAGGAACCGCAAAAGAATAGCCTGCGTTGTTCCAGTCTTCTACTCCATGATGCAATACAGAACCTAAATGTTGATCTCCAGCAATCATACAAGAAAAACTTTTACGAATTACAGACAAAGCCTTGTTTCTCCCAGCTTGTGGCCATCCGTTAGAATCTACACTGTATGCTTGTTTTTTATCTAAGGTTGGTGAATGTGTAGTTACATTTGCAAAAATAGTTTGAGACAACACCGCTTTCATTTCGGCATCTTGCCAATCTGTAGTCCAAGCTTCTAAAAAGTCTAATTGTCTTTTTCCTAACAAAGTAGCTTCGGGCACATCCATCATACGAGTGTCTTGAAATCTACCTTTACCCAAAACTCTTTTAGGTCCCGATTTAAATTTACGATCTTCTAAAATAGCAAAACTAACACCTCCCCATTTGTAATCTGTATAATACACCCCTATTCCTTGCTGAATTGGAGTTGGATCATAAGGGTCTGGTAAATGACTGGTTTGTGCTCTTTCTACTTCTTTAATATAATTTACTGGCATGTAGTAACCTCCATTATTTCCATCTCTGTTTATAGACTTTCTTCCACCATCACCCCACAAATTTCCTTGTCCTATATCATGATCATCTGGAATAACTATGGTTGGTGTGTTACGAATAATATCTCCAAAGACTTCTCCAAATTTCAACCAATATCCGTAATGATCACTATGGTCGTAAGATTGATCTCCTGCAAAAAACAATACATCTGGTTTTAATTTATTCAGATTATTGATGATATCATCTGCAGGCCCTTGACCGCCATGTTTTTTATAAATAGACCAACACGAAAAAGCAGCCATAATAACCTCCTCCTTATCTTTAGGATTTTTACGCACAATTCCATTATAATGAAATTGATTCTTATAGCTTACACGGTATTCTTTTTCTTGAGAATCATCCCAATTCTCTATTCTAAAATGAGCGGTGTAACCTGGGTATTGAATACGAGTTTCTTGAATAGTTTCCCATTTCCCATTACTTTTTATTTGTAACTCTGCTTCAAAAGGATCGTAATTTCTAATAGGATAAAACTGAGCTGTCATTTTTAAAGTTTGCTCATGTACTGTATACAAAGCAAAACAAATTCTATTCTTAGCTAATTGTTTATTTATTTCAGTTGGACTTTGTGCATAAATCTGAGTTACAAAAACCAAAAAAAAGAAAAATCCTTTGGAAAAGAAATTAAAAGTAATTGATTGTAATTTCATGTATTTTGTATGTTTTAAAATTTTAACTAAAAAATAGTACTATAAAACTACTAAGATTCATTTCCCAAACGATAAGAAATAACCATTTGTTCTGTTTTTTACCCTAAAACATAACTACTTTTTTAAATAACCTTAAAATTAATTTGGTATTACTCTGTTATCGTATTACCACTAAACCTTCTAAAACTTCAGATTCTTGATTTTTAGAGGTAATAGTAATTCTTAGCTCAACTGTTTTGTTTCTTTCTTGCATTTTTTTACCCCACAAAATTAATTTGGTTTTTTCGTAAGCTTTTAAACTTGGTATTTTACTTTTATTAAATAATTGCCACTTACCGTTATTTAAAAATTCAATAGTTATTTCTGAATCTGTAGAAGCTACCTGACCAAAATTCTCTATTTCTATTTCAGCTTTTAAACTTTTTGCTTCTAATGACATTTCTGGAAACTTACTAGACAAATAAGACTCCCTATAATTTACCCATGGTAATTGAGCAAAACCAAACACCAAAGCTCCTTTTTTAGTTTTCCCTAATAATTTTGCTGCAAAATTTTCATCAGTTAAACCATTTCCTTTTCCATCAAAAGTTAGCAATAAATCTTTTCCTACTTTTTCTTTTTTAATGACTTTAACTCCTCTACCAAAATCTACTTCTTCCGAGGCTCCAAAACGCAATGATCTTATATCCATATCTTTAGTTGGATTAAATCCTGATTCTGCTTTTACCAATAATTGAATTTGTTTTGTTTGGTTATTAATTTTTTCAGGAGTTACCAACTCAATCAACCTACCAACAGTCATAGGAATACTGATGTTTTTAGAACTATGAATATCGCTCCCTTTATCCATTTTTTTAATGGTATCTGCTACGGCAAAATTTGCTTGATAAGCACGACCATATTTATCTTGTAATACTTTAATTCGTTCAAACTTATACCAATCTTCTATATAACCATTTTTGTGTTTTGCAATACCTGGTAAATACGCTTCTCCTTTATCTAACTTCCAATGGATTCCATCTTTAGAACGCATGTAATAAGCAATACGTCCTAACCAATCATTAACTACCAAATGATATTGAACATTAGTTTTCCAAACAACAGGATCTTCATACCTACCTTCGTAAGGTGGATATACAGTACCTACAGATACTTTTTTAAAAGGAGGTAAACCTGTTTTACTCAACCAAATTCCACCTCCTCGACCTACCATTATCATAGAACCATCTTCTCTTTTAGCAAACGTATTATTTGCCATATGATCTTCTAGTTCACGCTGACGAGTATCATACGTAAATTCTCTTTTTTCCCAAGGTCCGTTTAAACTATCTGAATAGTAATAAAAGAAATTAGAAAATTTATGAACATATAAAAAATACCCTCCCTCTTTTAATTTCTGAATTTCAGGATTGTGACCAGGTCCAATAACATCTTTTACTTTATAGGGTCCAATAGAGTTATTAGCCACTGCATGGACTACTTCTGATCTAGGCCAAGCCATATGTCCTTTAGGATCATCTTCTCTCCATCTACAAACATAAATGTGAAACTTCCCTTCTGAATCTTCTAAAATATTCCCACCCCAATAAGACCAAGAATCATCTTCTAATCCATTATCTACAAATCGATGTTTAACTCCCTTAGCTCCCCAAATATCCTTTTTTGTTGATCCACTAGGCATTGATAAAAATCGATCCATTAACCGACCTCCAAACACCAACCCTTCCCAATCATTAGGTCTTGAACGATCTACGTCTTGAGCTTGAATTGTTAACGTTGTTAGTAAAATAAAAAAATACTTTTTCATAAAATTATTTATTTTTTAAGACTATCTTTTAATCTTTTTGTATCAAAACAAGAAGCTGGCAAACCTGCTGTATTAAACAAAGATCCTTCAATATAACTTTTCCATCCGTAACGAACTCCTTTTGGATTTGGAACCTCATCACTCCAAACTTGCAATACAGCACCTCTTTTTATAATTTTTGCTGTAGCTACATGATAGTCTCCTTTTTCGTCTAACACCTCAAAATTATTCAAAGATTTCCCCATGCTAGTAATTCCTAAAGGTGCATGGTTAAATGTTAACAACGCTTTTCCTTCTTCAACTTTCATAGATTGATAAACAGGACCAGAATAATCAATTCCTTCTATTCCGTAATCTTTTGCCAAAGCCCACAAAGCCAAACGCTGACCCACAGGAAGTTTTTTAGGAGGGTGAATTCTTGTTTTATAGCCTATATCGTTAATAACGGCCATTCCTGTATTTTTAACCGTTAACATGGTTTTTAGTTGAGCTTCTTGTACACCAACCCACCCTTCAATATCTTGAATTCCATAGGGAGCCAATTGCACAAAATAAAAAGGAAAATCTCCTAATTTCCAGTTTTCTCTCCAGCTTTTTATCATAGCTGGAAATAATTTTGAATATTGTTCAGGGTTCCATCTATTTCCTTCTCCCTGATACCAAATAGCTCCTTTTATAGTATAGGGAATTAACGGATGAATCATTCCATTGTACAATACGGTTGCTGTTTTGGTAGTGATTTTTTTAGAAAAGTCTTTTTTATATTCAGGAAACTCACTCTCTATCACTTCCCTAGGAGTCCATGCTTGTGCTGGTGTTCCTCCTACATTGCTAGAAATTAAACCTACAGGCACATTTAAATACTGTTGTAATCTCAGTCCAAAAGCATAACCTACGGCACTAAAATTTGCTGCAGTTTTAGGAGCAGAAACTTGCCAATCTCCCTCCGATTCTTCTAAAGGAGTTTTGCTTGTTGCTCTTTTTACAGTAAGAAATCTTATATTGTTATTGTTACTATTCAGAATCGCATCATTACTACCTTCTATATGCTGACCGGGTCCTCCTTTTAAGGGCATAGCCATGTTAGATTGTCCTGTACAAATCCACACTTCTCCCAATAAAACATCTTCTACAATTTTAGTTTTAGATCCTTTTACGGTTAATGTATAAGGACCTCCTTCTTTGGTAGTTTTTAAACTTGCTTTCCATTTTCCAAACTTATCTGTTTTGGTTTTTGTAATAGCTCCCCAACTCCCTTTAATCTCAATAGTTTTATTAGGTTTATCAGTCCCCCAAATTTTTACTTCAGTATTTCTTTGCAATACCATGTGATCTGTAAAAAGACTAGCGACTGTGGTTTGTGCATTTATAGAAATTGCAAGTATAAAAAAGCAAGCCGTTGTAATTATTTTTTTCATTTTTTATTTCTTAATTTATGTTACTTAATAAGTGTTCATCAGAAATTTGAGTACGTAATATTTTAATTTACTTTTATTCAATTAGATGATTTTGTTTTATATACAAAGCAACATCTACCATAGGTGCTACCCATACTTTCTTTTTTTGTAAGTTTAAATACTCTAACAATTGTTGATGTTCTTTTATGCCTACATTTAAAGGACTACCTCCGCCAACACCATGAAATAAAAATACAAGTAGTTTTTTATTTTTGATGGCTTCATCTACCAAAGCAATCATTTCTTGTCCTGTATGTTCTTTCATACCATAAGCATTAATGTCTTCTAAATCTATTTCGTTCATAGATTTCATCCCACGTTTTACACCTCTAGCTCCTACAAAATATTTCTTTACATAATCATAGAAAATTGTATCATTTACATTTTTTTGTCCACATGGAAAAGCAAAAGTTCTCTCTGATTTCGCATCTATTTTAGTTAGTAAATCATTCGTAAATGCTATTTCGTCTACAACCTTTCTTAACGTATAATTGTTTAAATCTAGTTCAGGAGGAAGTTGTTTTTTTCTTTTAGGTGTATTTGCACACGGATGCATTAAGGTGTGATTCCCTAATTCATGTCCTTCTTTGGCAGCAGATTTCCATTCACTATTTCTTTCCTTAAAACAATCCGAACTTCCAATAATATAGAAAGTTCCTTTTAAATTATAGGTATTTAGACTAGGGATTACATTGTCTAAATGTTCTTCCAAAGAATCGTCATAAGTTAAAACAACTGCACACTCTTTTCCGTTCCACTTTCCTTGTGTTTGAGCCGTGCAATTTTGAATTACCAATCCTAAAAAAACAAGCCCTAATAATTTAAAACACATCATTTTTAGCATTAGTTTTTTAATGTTAAAGGAGGTACTTTTCCATAGCCGTTTTTAGGAGCATCATGTTCGGTCTCATGCAAATTGTATTTTGGAATAATCTGTAGTAACTCATCTCTTTCTTTTCTATGAGCTTCAGAAACTTTAGACCAGTCTTTAATTACGGGAAAACTAATCAAATCATCTGGTGTTTTACTTACATCGTACCATTTGTCATTTCCTCCTTTTAGCACCAAACTTCCACGGATGATCGTCTTGTCCATATGATAGCCATAAATCCATTTTCTATGTTCTTTTTTATCCGTTGTTAAAAAAGGCACTAAACTTTCTCCGTTAATCTCGTAGCTTTCTGGTATTTCCACACCTCCAACATCTGCTATGGTTGGTAAAATATCAGAAATATTTGCCAGCACTTCTTGTTTTCCTTTTTTAGTCATTTCTAAAACAGGAGCATAAATAATTAAAGGCACATGAGTTCCTCTTTGAGAAACAGGACTAGATTTTCCGTAACCACTTGTAGTATTATCGGCACAAAAAATAAAGATGGTATTGTTCTCTATTCCCAATTCCTTGAACTTATTTAAATATTGCCATACTTGGTAATCTAAATAGTTTACATGGTGATGAATTCCTTGCTCTGTAATAGAATTGTGTGTATTGTACACTCCATTATCTCCTGTAATATTAGGCTCCGTACGAGTATATTTTTTTCCATCCCAGTTAATTTTTGGTGTTCCTGGCCATTTATTTTTAGAATCAGGATAAAAGAAATCAAAAGCATCGTGCCCTAAATGACTTGTATGATAAATAAAGAAAGGCTCATTGTTTTTTGATTTTCTTTCCATAAAATCAAAAGCATGGTCTAGTTCAACATCCGGTCCATAAGTATTTAACCCAAAAGTTTTTTTAGCCTTTTTGTTATTAGGCCACCATTCAAACTCTTTCTTATTATCAGGATGATTCATCAACTGCACATGAGGTTTCCAATACCATCCTGACTGCACATAAGATTTAAACGCTAAAGGTTTTCCTGTATCTGCATTGTATATTTTTTTATCTCCTTTCTTTTTTTCTAATCTAAAATCGGTAGTATGAATGGCTTTGTTATAAGACCCCTCTCCTGGTGTAAAACATCCTTCATCAAAAGGAAAACCTTCAATATTCATTTGAGTTTTTCCTGCCCAAAAAGAAGTATATCCCCCTTTTTTAGCAATATGAGCAATCGTATGAGGAGAACTATCAAACAAGTCCCAACCATTTTTCCCTTTAGGATTTTTCCCCTTATCTTTATTATGCCACCATTTATGTAAATGTGCATAACGCCCTGTCATCATCATGGCACGACTAGGTCCACAAATGGTTGCTGCAAATGTAGTTTCTATAAAACACCCTTCTTCGGCTATTTTGCTTAACACAGGTGTAAAAGCTCTATATTTAAGGTTTGATGTATTGATATCTTTTGCTCCACTTTTAATAGGTTTAGACCACACCTTAGAATTATAGATGGGTAATTCTCTTGCGCTAATATCATCTGCAAAAAGTAGTACAATATTAGGCTTATTTTGAGCTTTAATTGGTGAACCTGTTACCAATGAAAGGCTTAAGAATATTTTAAATAGATTTTTCATTTATGTTAACTTGAGTTTTAGTTCTTATTTATGATTATTTTTTTTGTTATTTTTCCTTTTGAAGAAGTTAATTGGACTATATAAATTCCATTTGACAAACTTTATACATTTATATTATCATCTTGTAATACTCCAAACAATCGTTCTTTTCCTTGCATATCAAACACACTGAATTTAAATTCAGCAATTTTAACATCTCTAGAAAAAAATAACTGATTGCCAATTACTGGATTTGGATAAACACTAATTTCATTTTTTTCTTTAGAGTTATTAAAACTTAATGAATAGTAATATTAGCCCAAAAGACAACAAACAAAAAGACGGTATGTTCTTTTATGTGTAAATAATGGTTAATATGATTGTCTTTTCTCCAAAAAATAAAATCAAAAAAAATAACCCCGCCTAAGTAAACCCTTAGACGGAGGTATGTTTAAAACGCTAAAAAATAAGTTCTTATTTTTTAACTGTCAATTTATAATCGTGTGCTCCTGGTGCAAAATTGCTATGAAAAACTTGAGTTCCATCTCCTCTTTTTCCCCAATTTACTTCTACTCTATTATCTCCTAAAACAATGTTGATTAGCTTTTCTTTCATTTGTTTTACAATCTTAGCGTACTTTTTATCAAAAGCTAAATTGTTAATTTCATTAGGATCTTTTTTCATATCATACAGTGCTGGGGCTAAATCTTTGTAATCTGTATTTCTTGCCCATTCCATATTTTCTCCTCGTTTTTTAGTAGGACGAGTTTGCATAGAAAACACATACTCTTTGGTTCTAATATAAGCTCTTGGTCCTGTAACGGCATGACTTTCTCCAACAATATAATCTCTTTTAATTGCTTGTTTGGATGCTACTTTTTGCATGTCAAATCCATCCAAATAATCATATTCTGATTTTTTTAAATCTGCACCACCTGCAGCCATTATAGTTGGAGCAATATCTACAAATTCTGTAAAATCTTTAACCACTTTTCCAGCAGGGAATGCTTTTTTGTCTGATGACACAACTACTATTGGGTTATGACTATCTATAGCCCAAGAAGAAAATTTAGAAATAGCCCCATGCTCATTTAACTTCCACCCATGATCTCCACAAACATAGACAATCATCCAAGGTTGATTTTTTTCTTTACTATAAGCTATAAAGTCATCAACAGCCTCTCCAACTAAAGCATCACCATAGGCACAAAAGGCATAATAATCTTGAATCATTTTTTGTTTTTCTTCATCTGTAAAGTGATCTGATGCATCAACCGTAACTAACTTTTTTAATTGTGATGGCATATTCTTCAATTCTTTTTTATCAAAAGAAGGTACTTTATAAGTATGCTTTTTAAATCGATCTCTATAACTAGCTGGTGGTAACACAGGAGTATGAGGAAAATCAAAACCTATATGACAAAACAGGGGTTTACTTGGATTTACACCCTTAAATTTTCTAGAACCTGCATCAAATTTTTTGTTTTCATTTTCTAAATATTGTTTAAAAAACTTAGTGTAATAACCATCTCTTGTTTCTCCTGCTTTTCTAGAACTTACTCCTGCAATAATTCCACTTGAAAACGGGGTTTGAGGTCCTTTCTTTTTGTTATAATGCATCAACAAATCATACTTTTCCATAATACGTTTAGCAGACCCTTTATACTTTGGAAACATTTCCTCTAACTCTTTAGACTTGTATTCAAATTTTCCATCATCCGTTACAAAAAACTCTACATTTTTTAATGGTTTTTTCAATTTTTGTCCTTCAAACTCACGAAACCAGTCTTTACCCCAATCTGTAAACCCATCCATTCTTAATTGTTTAAAACTAATATCTTGATCGTAAATTTTAGCTGAATTTAACTTTCCATTTTCTTTAGTTTTTAAACGAACTCCTAATTTACCAATATGCAAAGTTTGGTAACCCAAGGCAGCCATTTGTTCTGGTAAAGTGGGTTTAAAATGAGAAGCATTATTGTTATGATATTCAAACTCGTACACTCCAGAACGGAACGGATAACGTCCGTAATGCATAGAAGCACGAGAAGGTGCACAGCCTGTTGCTTGGCAATAGGTGTTTACAAACGTAGTTCCCATTTCTGTTAAGCGATCTACATTGGGTGATTCCACATACCCCAATTCACTCATTTCTTTACCTGTTAACATTTTGTTAAAAGCTCTAATAGCATCGTAACGTTGATCATCTGTTAAAATCCAAAGTACGTTGGGTTTTTGCTTTTGAGCCATGCTAATTTTAGGCAACGAAATAAAGGCTAATAAGAACAGCAAAATTGTTTTATTTAGTTTCATAATTCTTTTAGTTTTTTAATTATTCTATAATGATTTCATCTATTTGCCAAGATCCTTTACGAACACCTACTGCTGGCTTTATTCCTACTTGCATAATTCTTTGTTTGATATGTGAAAACTGAACTAAATCAATTGTGTAAGTTTTAAACTCTGTATTATTAGCAGAAATAGGCACAGAAACCCACTCTTGTGCATTCCAATTCACGGGCTCATTAATTGTCCAAAATTTACTGCTGTAGTCTCTACTATACAAAGCCACTTTTAAACTTTTAGCAGTACTATTGTTTTTGATTTTAAACGTAATTTCTGAACATAATTTAGATTCTGTATACAACCATGGTGCACTCGTGATAAATGCATTTTTATCCGTAATATTTCCTGAGATTACTCCGTTTTTAAAAGAAATATCTGTTCCTTCTTGAGCATGCCACCCCATTGTGCTCTTTATAAATTTAAAGGGCCTACCAGGTGCAGGATACATATCATCTTCTTTGGGAATTACAATTGTTCCATCTTGATTAAAAAACACAGGTTTTAAACTAGCACCTCTATAAAAAGCACTGATGTCGTGATTTTCTTGTAACACATATTTTTGTCCATGCCAATCAAAAAAACTAGTATGCCCTCCTTTTAAAAAGGCTCCTTTTAATTCATAGGGACCGTATAAATTTTTAGACATGGCATAAGTAGAACCATAAACTAAATAATACCATCCGTTACGCTTAAATAAAGTTGATTTATCATCTGTACTCACTTTATTTCCATCTTTGTCTTTCACCAAAATAGCTTTGGGCTTGGTAATTAAAGATTTCATATCCTTAGCTAAAGTTGCCATGTAATATGTATTTACTCCAAAACAAAGGGTATACACATCGTCTTCAATATATATTTCAGGATCGTAAGGATGCACTGGTACAATTCCTTTTGGCAACAATGGTTTCCTAATAAATCTTTATATTCCCCTGTAATTTCATCGGCAACCATTACACCTGTATCTATATTTCTATTAGAGAAAAACCAATAATATTTTCCATCTCTTTCAGTAATATCTCCTGCCCAACAATTAGGTTGATTTCCTATATAGGTATCTTTTGGATAGATATTTCGCGAGTGGTTCCAGTTCTTTAAATTAGTACTATACCAAACTTCCCATCTATCCATTCTAAAAGAACCTTTTCCTTCCCAAGACTCATCATGACCGCATATAGCAAAAACCGTATCGTTTTGTACCCAAACATGAGGATCTGCCATTCCATGTTCTGGAGCAATAACATCTACATGTATTACTTCTAAATTTTTTCTAACGTCTTTTTCGATCTCATTTTTCACCGTATGCGATACATCATTTACCTCCAATTGTTGTGTTGTTGTTATTTTAGATTCTTTAGGGTTCTTCCTAACTTTTATTTGTGAAATCCCTAAGTTTACAACACACAGACACAATAGTATAAATAACCTCAATACATTTCTCATTTGCTAAATTTATCTCTCTTTTATTCTACTGTACTTATGTAAGTGTAATACACTCCATACGTTTCTTTTCCTTCTATAAAATCGTTTACCAACAAAGTTCTTCCTTTGGTTAAATGAACTTTAAAAGTTACCACTTGTTGATTTTTTTGGATTTCTTTTTCTAAAATTTGACCTCCAATTTTGATTTGTACTTTTTCAGGATGAATGGTCTTGTAATCATACATATCCTTAGGATTTTTATTTGGAATTCCCCAAATAGCCCCTAAGCATTCTTTTGGCCATCTTTGACATGATATTAAATAATCCCCTTCTTTTTCTACATCAATTGCATGTGTATTGTTTTTGTTTTTCATCCCCGAAGCTATTTGTTCTGGTTTCCAAATCCCACTATCTTCTCCAATAGCATGTTGTATTGTTAGTTTGATTTCTTTCTGAGCTTTGTTACCAACAGCACTTGCTGGTAATTGATAATACTCAGGATTTTTTTTCGTCTTTTTTAAAAAATCCTTGTTCTTATTCAATAGCTCTTTGACCAATTCTGGATGTTTCTTTGCCAAATTGTTTAATTGCTTAGGATCTTTTTCTATATCATACAATTGTTTTCCATTGATCAATCTCCATTGATTTTGAATGATACATGTTCCTTCTACATCTTTGGGTTGTCTCCAATCTTGACGATGGTGCACAAAAACGGTTTCGTTCTTATTTTTATTTTTTTTCTGTAGTAATAATGATGAAAAGTCAGCTCCATCTAAGGGCATGTTTTCTGGAATTGTCAATTGACACAAACTCGCTAATGTGGGAATCAAATCTACATGAGCTGCCAATTTAGAAATATCTTTTCCTCCTTGAATATTTCCATTTGGCCAACGAATAAAAAAAGGAACTCTATGACCTCCTTCTAACTTATCTCCTTTAATTCCTCTAAAACCTTTATTGTAGCCTAATTTTCCATCTCTACTATATCCATGACGCGTTCCATTGTCACTCATATAAATTACAATGGTGTTTTTTTCTAGTCCTTTGTTTTTTAAAAATTGATTGAACTTTCCAAAATTCTCATCAATATTAGCAATCATTCCATACAAATTAGCATTTATAATTTCTTTGCCTTCGTATTTCTTATAAGGCTCTGCATATTTAGGAGCTACAATTAACGGATCGTGTGGAGCGTTTAAAGGCAAATACACAAAAAAGGGTTTCTCTTTGTTTTTGTCTATGTATTTCATTGTTTCATCAAACCAAATATCTGTACAATATCCTTTGAATTGTTTGGGATGATTGTTTACATAATACACATCATCAAAATAACTATTCCCCCAATAATCTGAAAGTTCTCCTACTCCACCTGCTAAATGATGAATTGCGGTATCAAAACCAGTATCTGTAGGACGAGTTGGATAATTATCTCCCAAATGCCACTTTCCGAACATTGCTGTTTGATAACCATTTTGTTTGAATACATCTGCCATGGTTATTGCATTTTTAGACAAAGCATCTCGTCCTTTAAACGTTGACCAAGTTCCATTATTTATAGGATAACGTCCGGTCATTATTGCGGCTCTTGTAGGAGTACAAAGTGGACTTACATGAAAATCCGTCATTCGTACCGATTGATTGTAAAACGAATCTATATGAGGTGTTTTTAACCAAGGATTCCCATGACATTCCAAATCTCCAATCCCCTGATCATCTGTTAATATTAAAACAACATTTGGTGCTTTTTGCGCATACAATGAAGAAGACAAAGTCAACAACAATAACAGAAAAATTGCAATTTTATTTATATACTTTAACATGTTCTTATTTTGTTTTTGGAAGTATTGTAACAATACTAAAATCGCTATATCTTCCCGTTTTTGTAGTTGCCCAAATTTTAGTTTGTCCTTTTCCTATAGCTATTACATTCCCTTTGTTATCAACTTTAGCAATCCCTGTATTTTCTGATTTCCAAATCAATTTTTCTCCTTCAGCATCAGAATTGACAACCTTTGCTTTTAGTTTTAATTTTTCTCCTTTATTGATTTTAATAGCTGTAGTTTCCATTTGTACCACTCTATTCTTAACCCCATCTTTTATCTCTCCCATATAAAAACCAGTCCCTAAATTTGCCAACCACATTTTTGAAGTATCAAAAACATCAAATTTCACATCTTCTATCTGATGTGGTGTTACAATATCCCTGTTGACTTTTGTCCATGTACGTCCTCTATCTTCTGTCAAATACACTCCTTGATTGATTTTAGATCTTCTTACTACAACCACAATTAAATTGTGATCAAAAGGAGAAATATCAATAGACTCAGTTCCTTCAAAGTCAAAAACCTGATGCCATTTCTCTCCAAAATCATCCGTGTACCAAACACCAGCACCACCTGTATTGTGACCCGTAGTAATGTACATACGGTTGGTATTGTCAAACTTTACAAACTGTACACTTACCACTTCTTTTGGCGTTTTTACTTTCTCCCAATGTTGTCCTCTATCCGAAGAAAAATACAAACCTCCTTCTGCCAATGGCAAAAAATAACTTTGTGTATTTTTTTCTGCAGCTACAAACAAAGACTTTCGGGAGGTATCTCTAGGATCAAATTGAACATCATTGATACGAGCTGGTGAAGGCAGTCCATTATTGCTTTGCTGGAATGTTTTTCCGTAATCTTCCGAAAAATAAAAACCTCCTTTAGTTCCTTTATTTGGGTCTACAATCTTGGTAATTCCAAAATACAGGTATTGATTGTTGATTGGATCAATTGTCAAACCATTGGTATAAAAGTCATCTTTCCACTTGTTGGTGGCTGGAGTTGCCACTCCGTGTTTTTTCCAAGAAGCTCCTGTATCTGTACTTTTGTATATGTATTGTTTACCTTCTTGTCTGTTAGATGTTGCATAAACAATGTGCTCATCATACGGGTCAAAAACCAAGTTACTAACCGTTTCTGGTGCACTATTTTCAAATTTTATAGCAGGAACCTTATTCACCATTTCTCCTGTTGGTAGCCAAAGACTGTGTTCACCAGAACCTAACAATGTACTCTTAGTTCTTCTGTCTTGGGCTATGGTCAATCCAGGTAAATTGCTATTTCCGTGACCAACAATTCCACCCAATGGAGTTTTGTCTTCATCCACTTGTTGCCAAGTTTCTCCATGATCTTTGCTCAACATGGTACTGTGGTCTGAAACAATCATTACACTTCCATCAACCCCAACAGCCAAAGCTCTCATAGAACGAAGTGCATAATCTTTTCCAAATCTCATATGAGGAGAGTAGTGACCAACGTTCATGTTTTTATGGTATGGATTTTTTCTAGCGTTCCAATAATCTTTATCTTTTGCCCAAGTTTCTTCGTACAAACGAGCAGTGTTTGTCCATTTTTCACCATTGTTATTTGTAGACCACAAACGACCTGGCATGATAGAATTCCCTACTTGAGGATCTGCAAATCCAATATACAAAGCCTTTTCTCTACTTGGATCTGCACTTAGCATAGTATAATTCTGAAGCGCTTCTGTAGGCAACTTAGGATATTTCTTCTTTGCTTGAGCCACACTTATCCCAAACCATTTTGCGATGTATTTGTAATAATTGGCAGGCACTCCTCCTGTCAATTGATTGATATCCAACCCTAAATCTCCATTTATTTTTTTCCAAGAAGTTCCTTCGTCTTCAGAATAAAAAATTCCTCCTGTACATTTTGTAGTCTCTCCATTAGGCAAGTATTGTACCTGATCAATTGCGTACAAAATAAATTTTCCTGTTTTGGCATGGTAGTAAAAATCCATATCCATAACAATATCATTATCAAAAACGTTTTCAGAAACGGAAGTCCAACTATCTCCCCCATCTTCAGAACGATACAATCCATAATTAGAAGCTGCAAACACTTGATTTGTATTGTTAGGGTTTACAATAATTCTTCCTATTTGTGCTTTAGAATGTAATCCTTTGGTGATCAATTTCCATGATTTTCCACCATTGGTTGTTCTCCACAATTTACCTTCATTTATTGCGTTAGCTCCATGAGGTTTTGCTTTGGTTACCGCTTTGTAACTAGACAACCAATTTTGTCCACGAACATTCGCTCCACCAGCTACAAACCATTTTTTTTTATTTTTAGGATCTATAGCTACCGCAGCAACTTTTTTCTTCCACCTGTTTTTATCACCACCATCTACATCTATTGTGTACCATGGACAATTAGGAACTACAGTCCATGTTTTTCCCAAATCATTGGTATGCCACAACTCTGAAGAAGAAATGGCCAAACCAAAATCAGCATCACTATATGAATAGCTTAAATCTCTTAAATGATAAAAAGTTCCATCTCCATCGGGGTCTGTAATTCCGTACCAATCTTTTCCATTATCATTAGATTGATACACATTCCACATATCAGGACATTGAGCCACTACTCCTGGCAAAGTAGGATGGTAACGTAATAAGTTTGCATATCCTGCGTTTCCTGGACCAAATTGTGTCCAAGTAACTTTTGTTGAAGACGTTACTTTTTCTCTTTCTAATTTTCTAAAAAATGATCTATCTAATTGTGCTATCGTCAACAATGGCAACAACATAACAACACAAAAGAAACCTCTTTTTTTTATTTGATTCATTCCAAACATTTCTTTTCTAATTTATTTTAAACCTTTATACACAAATAACATTACTTGTAAAACACAATTTAATAGTAACCAAAAATAGCAATCCAACGTTTTGTTTGGATTGCTATTTTAGAGGCTGATTATTTTAACCAACTGTCTGTAGAACCATTTAAATAGGTAATAAACCAACCAGATCCCCAAGCAGCACTCCACAATACGTTTTTATTGTATGGATCTGGTTTTACATCTACCATTTTATTAGGTTGCCCCAATCCTTTGTTGATTTTTATCCAGCTTTTTGCTCCGTTTTTAGAAAGATAAATTCCTGGATTTTTAAATTTAGTTGGATAATGACTTGCTACACTAATAACAATTAAATCTTCATCTAATGGAGAGGTTTCTACCTGCCATACAAAAGGAGCTTTAAATATTTGTTCCCAAGATTTTCCGTTGTTTGTACTTCTCCAAACACCACCCTCTTCATACGTTCCATTTTTTCTACCTGTAGCAATGTATAAATTGTGATTATTTTTATCAATAAACACGTTATTTACCGCTTTTATTTCTGATGGAATTTTCACTTTCTCCCAATTACTTCCTTTATCTGTTGATTTGTACAAACCTCCATTGTTATCATTTAATGCAGCATAAATGATACTTGGATTTTTAGGGTCTAATTTGATTCTTCTTACACTTGCTTTTGGATGAAATCCTTTATTGCTTAGTTCCCAAGTATAACCACCGTCAAAAGAACGGTAGAAACCAAAACCTCCTTTGGTTAGTTTTGCAGAACCATCACCTACTTCTGAAATAGGTTTTAAAACTGTACAGAAATACATGTTTTTTGGTTCTTTAGAATCAATAGTTAAAGAATATTGTGTTAACAAACCACGGTAAGAAGGATTGTCTCCTTCAAAAATAGTCGCTATATTTTCCCAAGTTTTACCTCCATCTTGTGTTCTACGTAATTTACCTCTGTGTTCTTGTCTCCAAGCTAAAGAATAAATAGTGTTTGGATCATTAGGATGTACTGCCATTGTAGAAGTTGAATGTTGTCCGTGCATTCCATCATGATCATGTACTTGTCCATCAATTTGTTCTACAGCTACGGCTTGTTTGTCTGGCCATCCATCTAAATCTGTAGTTTGCCACAAACCGTGTTCTCCACTAGCTAATAATCTTCGTCCTTTAATTCCTGTTTCATGCAACATGTATCTACCTGGCAAATCACTATCACCCCTACCAATCCATTTGTTACTTCCCGGTGATGTTTCAAAATCATCTACTTGTTTCCATAATTTTCCTCCATCATTCGAACGAAGTGTTTGTTGATCAATTCCTATAAATACGTCTCCTTTAGCATTAATTGCTAACATACGATTACCAGAACGCTCAATTCCATTATCCATGCTAACTTGTAAATGTGCAAAATCTACATTAGCTCCTATAGGATTGTTTCTACTAGCCCAATAAGCTTTGTCTTTTTTACTTAACCAATATTTTCCTTGACGAGCACAAACAATCCATGTTTTTCCTCCATCTTCTGTTTTAAATGCATCACCAGGTCCAAAACTTTTGTCGTGTTTTTTATTAAAAACTAAGTAAATTTCATTTTTGTTTGTAGGGTTCACAACCATACGGTTAAAAACAGGCATTGTTGCTGTAGGTAATTCTTTTAATGTATTCTTAGCTTGCTTTTTATTAATACCAAACCAATATGCAATGGTATTGTAGTATCTATCAGCCTCTGGATAAAAATTAATTTTATTTAGATTAATGAATAAATTCCCTGTAATATTTGACCAAGATTCTCCTCCATCAACGCTTTTATACACACCTCCTTTAGCAGTCGTTGAATTTCCTGTTTTTTCATATACCGTTTGTTCTACCAAATACAACACAAACTCTCCTGTTTGTTTGTTGTAATAAGAAGATAAATCTCGAGGTAAATCATTAGGCAGTCCTTTGTTACCTTTTTTCCAATCGTCTCCTCCATTATCGCTTATAAATAAACCATGGCTAGTAGCAATTACCATGTGTTTTGGATTTTTTGGATTGATGATAATTCTACCCACATCTAAATCCTCAGAAATATTAGTTGCAATTTTTTTCCAAGTTTTACCTGCATTGGTTGTTTTTAAAATATAACCATAGCTTGCTCTTTGATTCTTAATTCCATGTGGCTTAGCTAAACTTCTATGATTGTTTTTTACGTTCCAAAAATCTCCTGCTCCAATAAACCAAGTTTTATCATCTTTAGGATGAATGGCAACTTGTGTATGTGCATTGGTGTATTTACTGCCCTTGCCTACTCTTGGAATTTTGTAAACTTCTTGCCAATTTCTACCTCTATCCTTAGAGGTATAAACACCTCCTGCACGTTCTATAGCTACACCAAAATCTGGATTTTGTGTAGAAAAATCTATATCCAAGACACGCTCCATATCTGTTCCATCTCCATCGGAATCTTTAATAGTATGCCATGATTTTCCATTGTCCCAAGAACCGTAAGACACATGCATATCTGGCCCCATAAACATTACATTAGGGTCTGTGGGATGACACCAAAACTCTTCATTATATCCAGACATTCCTGGTCCAAAATTTTTCCATACTACAGATGTATCAGAAATCACTTTTTCTGTTTTTATTTCTTTAAAAAACTTTTTTTGTGCTTTAGACTCTTGAGCATTTACTTGAAATGCGAACAAAGCTGTAACTATAAACAATTTAATATTTCTCATTATTCTAAACGTTGATTATTCTCTAGCTGTTATTTATTCTACCAATTTCCAAGTTCTTACCCAATCGTAAGAAGTTGTTCTTTCTTTTTTAGAACCCGTTAAACCACCATCTGCTGGTACTGGATTCCAGTCGTAGGTTTCTGTAACCATTTTTAAGTGCATTGGAATATTAAAATCTGCAGGAGGTGTTACTTTATTTACCAATTCTCCATCTAAGAAAAATAAGACTTCGTTTTTGTTTTTCCACCAAACTCCATATGTATGAAAATCTTCATACACCTTTCCTTTTTTTAAAATAGCCTTAGCTCCTTTGGTTCCTTTTACAATATCACAATCAGCAGGAATACCTCTACTATGCGTATTAGATCCCATTCTTACATCAGCATCTTTTGCCCAAGCTTTATCTGTTACAATTCTACCTACACATTCTTGAATGTCTAGTTCTGTTGTTCTTTTGTCACAGCCCGATAATTCTCTTTTATCACTTATTAACCAAAAAGTAGAAGACATAAATGTTTTACTTGCTTTCATTTTACATTCGTAAAAACCATAAGTCATTGCTTTTTTAGAACTAACCAATCCACAAGCGTGCGTAAATTCTTTTCCGTTTTTAGTAACAGATGCTGGTAATTTATAGTTTGTAATCCTTAATTCTCCTTTCTCTACTTTTACTGTATTTGGAACAAATAAACCAGGAGGTCTACCTATCCATCCTCCTCTAGAATTCACCCATTTTTTACTATCTAATTTTTTCCCATTAAATTCGTCAGACATTTCTTTTATTAACTTCCATTCTTTGTTTAAAAGTTCTAAACCATCATCCTTTACTATATAAGGTGTTTTTTGAGCAAAAAATGGACTACTTAGTAACAATATTAAAAATGTTATTTTGAATGTTTTTATTTTCATTATGCTTGACTTTAAGTTTGAGTGGATTAAATTTCTATATTTTTCACGTGAACTAGTATGAGTATTGAGTTTTTTAAAAACAGATATGTTTTTATTGTAAACGACTATTTGTATTACGTTTTCTTTCTTACTAGACTTTATATAGACAAAAAAGAACCCCTAGACACAATAAGGTGTTTAGAGGTTGTTTTAACTCAAAAACCATCAATAAACTTATATTAATAGTGATGTTTTCCTTCTTTTACTTGTGAGAAAAAAACTTGTCTTCCTTTAGGTAGTAATCTATCTTTTCCTTTTAATTCTATAACTCCTTGTTGACGAATATCTGTACTAGAAGCTCCAATTTTAAATTCATATTTTCCAGCTTCTACTATCCATTGGTCATTTTTATATTGCACCAATTGTTCTGGAGAAACCTTAAATTCCAACACTGATTTTTCATTAGGTTGTAAAGCAACTCTATAAAATCCTTTTAGCTGAATAGGTTTACTAGTGGCTTTTTTATCAACAGGCGACACATACAACTGTACAATTTCAGTACCTGCAACTTTTCCTGAGTTTTTCACCTCAACACTTACCTTAAATGATTCTTTAGAAATATCTGTTTTAGATTTTATTTTAAAATTAGAATATTCATACGTAGTGTAAGACAATCCATAACCAAAAGGATATAATGGTTGATTATTTGCACTGTAACCATTTTGATAATTTACCTCTTCTTTGATTTGAGAATTAGGATATGTGACACATAGTTTTGCTGATGGATTTACGTTTCCTAACAAAATATCTGCAACAGCATTTCCTCCTTCTTCTCCAGGAAACCAAGCATTAATAATGGCAGCACATCTACCTTCTAGTTTATCAATTACTTGTTGTCTTCCTCCAAATAACACCAAAACAACAGGTTTACCCGTTGCTAATAACTTTTCTACAAAAGCTTCTTGCTCTCCTGGTAAGCCAATTCCTTTTCTACTTCTACCCTCACCATTTAAAGAAATATTTTCTCCTACAGCAGCAATAATCACATCGCTTTCTTTAGCAATAGCAATGGCTTTTTGCAAATCTGGTTGAGGCAAACCTTGTACGGTTAACAATTTTAATTTTCCTAATCTACTGTCCCCAAAACCACTTTTATCTATGGTAGCCTCTAGGTCAGCACTCCAATCGCAACCACGTTCGTGTTTAATTTGAATATCATTTCCTAATCTGTTTTCCAATCCCTCTTTTAAAGTCACTAATTTAGGGTTGTTAGGATTGTACTGTTCTCCTTTCCAAAAAGCTCTCATTGCTTGATAGGTATAATCACCCAACAAACCTTGTGTTGTAGCAGCATTTGGACCTACCAAAGCAATTTTTTTAACAGTACTCTTTAAAGGTAAAACTCCATTGTTTTTTAACAATACTATAGACTGACAAGCAGTTTCGTAAGCTAATTTTCTAAACGCAGGAGGATCAAAATCTAAAGCTCCATCTTTTCCTATTTCTGGATTTTTTTCTAACAAACCTAACTTAGCTTTCATGATTAACGATCTTTTTACAGCAACATCAATAGTTTCTTCTGTAATCAATCCCTTTTTAATAGCTTCGGCCAACAAAGGATAGGTTGTTGGCGATGACAATTCTATATCTACTCCAGCATTTAAAGCCATAGCTCCTGCTGTCATTGGATCTGGAGCTTGTTTGTATTTTTTATAAACCATATTAATGGCTCCATAATCACTCACGACCAATCCGTCAAAACCAATTTCTCTTCTTAACATTCTATCCAACATGGTTGGACTTACCGATATTGGCAAAGATTGATACACTCCATAAGAAGGCATGACACTTTTGGCACCTGCAATTTTAATAGCCGCTTCGTGAGGCATTAAATACTCTTCGTACAATGTTTTAGCATCGTTATTTTTAGTTCCATAACCTGCAAAATGCTTTACGGTAGCCGCTACTCCTGTTTTAAAATTGGTTCCTTGTAAACCTGATACAAAAGCAACTCCCAA
Source organism: Wenyingzhuangia sp. 2_MG-2023 (assembly GCF_030548295.1). GTDB lineage: Bacteria > Bacteroidota > Bacteroidia > Flavobacteriales > Flavobacteriaceae > Wenyingzhuangia. The sequence goes on along the minus strand of NZ_JAUOSB010000014.1, from coordinate 37,567 downwards.
ACGAGAGGTCAAATAAGCATCTTCTCCATAACTTTCTTGATGACGGTTCCAATGGGCTGTTCTACTTAAATCTAACATAGGAGACAAAGCAAAAGTAGCTCCGGATGCTCTCATATTTTGTGCCGTTGATTGGGTATTTTTTTCTACCAATTCTGGATTCCAAGAACACCCTACTCCAATTTGCTGTGGAAACGTAGTTGCTCCTTGTGTAGCAAAACCTGTGATGGCTTCTTCGTGAAAAATAGCAGGAATTTTTAATCGTGTTTCCGTCATTAAATAATGCTGAATTTCACGAACTAAATCTCTTAACTTTTCTGGCGATAAAGCTTGCCCTGTAGAAAACTGACAAAAATGCCCTATTCCATTTGGAATGTGTTCTCTACATTTTTCTAATGATAATTCACCATCTACTAACAGCTCTCTAATTCTAGTTCCTGTAATTTGAGCAATTTTTTCCTCTAGAGTCATCGTAGCCATAATAACCTCTACTTGTGCATCAATTTCTGGAGTAGAAAAGGGTTTCACAATCTTGTTCTGAGCAAAAAAAGCACTGTTGATGAACAGTGCTCCTATGATAAATATTTTTTTCATCATTATTTTTTAATGTTAGAATATCCTTTACCTCTAATACCTTCAAACTTAGCTAACATTTTTTTTAATTGTTTAGGATTTGATTTTGCTAAATTGTTTTGTTGACTTGGATCTTCTTTTAAATTATATAATTGAAACTCCATATCTATTCCAGACTCCACAAAAGAATGCCAACTCATTTTAGCACCTTTATAAGGAGGAATCATTACCCAATCTCCTGCTCTGTATGATGTTTTAGAACCAGCTTCTAGAACAATATCTTTACGTCCTTTTTTACTTTTTCCTAAAAGAGCAGACAAAATATCTTGACTGTCTCCTTCTTCCGTGTCAACATTTAATAATTCAGCCAAAGAAGCTAACAAATCAACTTGACTCACCAAAGCGTCTGATACTTTTGCTTTTACAGTACCTTTCCAATACACCATAAATGGCACTCTTGTTCCAGCATCAAACAAACTATATTTTCCTCCACGTAAAACTCCTGCAGGTGTGTGTTTCCCTACTTTCTCCATAGCATCATCGTAGTAACCATCTTGTAAAACAGGACCATTATCGCTAGAGAAAACAATCAATGTATTTTCTAAAACCCCCTCTTCTTTTAATGTTTTCATAAATTCACCAATTACCCAATCTGCTTCTAAAATCACGTCACCTCTTGGCCCCATTCCAGATTTTCCTGCAAAACGAGGATGTGGAGTACGTGGTACATGTGGTTGTTGCAAAGCATAATACAAGAAAAAAGGATTGTTTTTATTCTTACGGACATAATTCTGTGCTTTGTTTAAAAAGTGATCTGCCATATCTACATCACTCCATTTTGCAGCTTCACCGCCTTTCATAAATCCAATTCTTGGAATTCCATTTACAATACTGTTATTGTGTCCGTGATGCCATTTTAATGTTGTTAATTCAGGGTTGTCTTTTCCTGTAGGTTCTCCTTCAAAATTTTTCTTATAACTCACTTGAATTGGATCTTTAGGATCTAATCCGTCAACATAACCATTATCTATATAAACCGTAGGTACACGATCTTGAGTAGCTGCTAAAATATAAGCTTCATCAAAACCGACTTCATTAGGTCCTGGCTTAATGTGACCATTCCAATTTAAATTACCATCACCCAGTCCTAAATGCCATTTTCCAACAATTCCTGTGTGATATCCTGCTCTTTTTAACATTTTAGGCAGCGTTTCTTGCTCTGTTGAAATAATCAACGGTGCAGAACCTGGTAATATTTTAGCTTTTGAATTTCTCCAAGGATACACTCCTGTTAACAACCCATATCTACTCGGTGTACACGTAGAAGAAGTTGCATAACCGTTGGTGAATTTAATTCCTTCATTTGCCAGCACATCTATGTTTGGGGTACTTAATTCTGTTGCTCCATAAGCACTTAAATCTCCATAGCCTAAATCATCCATATAAACCACTATAATATTTGGCTTTACGGGTTCTTTAGCAATAGCATCTGTATGAAAAAAACACAGTACAGATAGCACCATTAACGAAATGATATTTTTAACTTTCATCTAAACGATTTTTAATTATATAATTGATTTTGATTCTAGAAATTAAAACTATGTTTATTTTAAAAACTTAGTAGCTAGTAATGATTTATTATAGGTCACAAATGTTTAGAATCTTATAATTTCTGTTAATTAAGTAGAAATCTCAAGTATTTTTACACTTGTTATAGAATATTCATCATATGTGTTCCTAAAAAATAGGATAATGTTTAGCATTTTATACGATAAGTATAATTTTGTACCAAAGGATATAAATTATAAAAAATGAATAAATTAAAACTGGTTTTCTTTTTTATAGCCATTGCACTTACTGCATGTGCCCAAAAAGAAAATAAAACTACAGAACACCCAAATATTGTCTGGATCACTTCTGAAGACAATTCCAAACATTACATGAAATTGTTTGATGAACATGGAGTTTCTACTCCTAATATTGAATCTTTAGCTTCGCATGGAATTGTTTTTGACAGAGCTTTTTCTAATGCAGCTGTTTGTAGCGCTGCTCGTTCAACATTAATCTCTGGAGTCTACGGTCCACGTGCTGCCTCTCACTACCATAGACGTTTGCAGTCAGTTCCTATGCCAGATAATATAGAAATGTATCCAGCATATTTAAAAGAAGCGGGGTATTACACCACTAACTGCTACAAAGAAGACTACAATATTTACAAATCGGACACCGTTTGGGACGATTCTTCTAAAAAAGCAAGTTGGAGAAATAGAAAAGAAGGACAACCTTTTTTTCATGTTTTTAACATCATGACAACTCACGAAAGTCGCATTCATTTTTCTCAAGAAGATTTTGAAACAAAAAAAACTCTTACAGATCCTGAATCTTGTTTCGTACAACCGAATCACCCAAAAACCAAGTTGATGAAATTCACCAACGCGTGGTATAGAGACAAAATAGTTCAGATGGATACTGAAGTAGGTCAAGTTTTGGATGAATTGAAAAAAGACGGATTGATGGAGAGCACTTTTATTTTTTACTTTGGAGATCACGGTGGTGTTTTACCAGGAAGTAAAGGATATATTTTAGAAACAGGGTTGCACATTCCCCTAGTTGTTTACGTTCCTGAAAAATACAAACATCTTGTAAACATAAAACCTGGTACAAGAACTGATGGTTTTGTAAGTTTTGTTGATTTTGGAGCTACCTTAATGAGCATTGCTGGAATTGAAATTCCGAAAGGAATTGACGGAAAACCATTCTTGGGTAAAAATGTATCGGCAAGAGAATTGAATGAAAGAAATCAAGTTTTTAGTTATTCTGACAGAATGGACGAAAAATACGACATGGTAAGAGCCATTCGAAAAGGAAAATACAAATACTTAAGAAATTTTCAACCCATTAATTTTGATGGATTGATGAACAATTACCGTTACAAGCAATTGGCCTACAAAGAATGGAGTCAACTAAATGATGAGCATCAATTAAATGACGTTCAATCACAATTCTTTAACGTAAAAGCTCCTGAAGCATTATACGATGTTGAAGCAGATCCTTTTGAAACTAAGAACTTAGCTTTGGATCCAGCTTTCAAAAACAAGTTAATTGAATTGAGAAACATTTTGAACAAACAAATGTTCGACATTAATGATTTGGCTTTGTATCCTGAGTTTTACCTTATCAAAAATGCTTTTGACAATCCTGTAGCTTTTGGTAAAAAACACAAATCTGATATTCAAAATTATTTAGCAATTGCCAATCTAGCTTTGGAAGATTATGCAACTGCAAAAAGTAAAATAGCTGCTTATTTAACCTCTAATGATCCTTGGGAAAGATATTGGGCATTGAATACTTGTACTAGTTTTGGTAGCCAAGCTAAAGAGTTTGCAAAAAAAGCTATTCAAATTTCTAAAAAAGATTCTGAATTGATCAACAGAGTGAAAGCTGCTGAATTTTTAGGTTTTATAGGAGCTGTAAATCCTGTAAATACTATGACTCAAGCCTTGTATGCTTCTCAAGATCCTAATGAAGCTTTGCTGATACTAAACTCCATTACTGTAATGAAAGACGGAGCACATAAATACAAATTTGACCTTAAGAAAGACAAACTTGTGAAATGCTCTGTAGAGCCTCAAGTAGTAAGAAGATTAGATTACATTGGTGTTTCTGAATAAAACACAAGCAATTTATTTTATAAAATCAAAAATCCGTAAAGCATTGTTTTACGGATTTTTAATTTTTATTCTAAGTATCTTATAAAAATTTATTATACCATCTAGAATACTAATTTTTTAAAGATAGCAAAATAAAACCTTACCTCTTTAGTGTTATTTGTAATGGATTGTCCAATTTGACTTTAAAACCGTTCAAATATTTTTTCCACATCTCTTCTGTTTTAAACTCTCCTGCTTTTTTCCACCCAAAACCTGAATAATAAGTCACTTTGTTGTCTGTAACTTTTAAATCAGCATACGTGTTGCACAAATCCAACTCATCTACCAAATAAGTTTCTTGATTTAAAAGAACACTATTAGCAGCTACAATTCCTGTTCCTATTTCGGAATCTCCCAAAGGTTCCCAATAACTTATCCACCCCTCAGTTACATTACCATCTACATTTCCTTCTTGTTTGTGAAGTGTCAACCCAACAGAAACTTGATCTGTACCTGTTATATAAGTTTCTATTTTAGACAAATTAGAACCTTTGTCTAATGTAATAATTTTGTATTCTGTAATGGTTTTGTTTCCAGCTTTCCAATCAGCATATTTTAGGTAAAAAGAAGTTCTTAAAGGTCCTGTGGTAATAGTTCTCCACTCTGTGTAATTTTTAGAAAAATAATACTCTCCTTCTTCTTTTACAGCCAAACCTCCAATACCTCTACTAACTCCTACATGAAAATTATCCAAACCTTCTCCACTATCTTTGTGATAAGCACCTGGGTTTTCATCATGTTCCGCATACCATTTGTTTATGATGGGATAATTTACTCGTTTCAGCCAACCATCTATACCACTAGACAGGGTTCCTCCGGGTTTGTTTTCTTCTATCAATCGCTGTGCTGTAGGTCCATAAACTCTAAAAGCTACTTTGTCATTTTCCCAAGTATAATCATCTGTGCGTTCTGGCACAAAGCGTGAATAACACAAATCTTCGGCTTTTGGTTGCTGTTTCTCTGTAACAGAAACAATTTCAAACGTTTCTGTAGTTAGTGGAGCTAAAGTGGGTTGAAATATGATTTCATCTATCGTTCCGTCACCATCTACATCTATTTGTTGAGTAACCTCCAATTTTTGTGTTGCTAAATTTTTAACTCCAATTCCTTGTAAACTTTCAACATGTAAAAACTCTTTGGTCATACTAACAGTCTCGTTAGAACGCGTTACATCCAAAGTATTCTTAATAGCAAAAGTTGTAGTGGATTTGTTGCAAGACACCAATATTAAAAATAACAGCCACAAAATTGAAATGTATTTTTTTTGATTTCTCATATTTGTATTCATAAATTAGTCTTCGTTTGCAGGCTTTCCAATGGTTGCTAAAATTCCACCATCTACATATACTATTTGTCCATTTACAAAATTACTAGCTTTGGAGGCTAAAAAGATAGCTGCCCCTTGCAAATCGTCTGGATCTCCCCAAACACCTGCTGGAGTTCTCCCAATGATAAAATCATTGAAAGGATTTCCATCTACACGAATAGGTTCTGTTTGACTCGTAGCAAAATATCCTGGCCCAATTCCATTTGTCTGAATATTAAATTTTGCCCATTCTGTAGCCATATTCTGGGTCAACATTTTCAATCCACCTTTGGCCGCAGCATAAGCACCTACAGAATTTCTACCTAATTCGCTCATCATAGAACAAATATTAATGATTTTTCCTGCTCTTCTTTCTATCATTCCTTTGACCACATATTTAGACATGATAAAAGGAGACACCAAATCGACCTTAACAACCTGTTCAAAATCTGCAACTTCCATATCTACCAAAGGAGTTCTTTTGATAATTCCAGCATTGTTTACCAAAATATCTATAACTCCTACCTCTTTTTCAATAGCTCTCACATTTTTTTTCACAGCATCTTCATCAGTAACATCAAATAAATATCCAAAGACATTTGATCCGTCAGCTTTATAATTAGCAACTGCAGCATCTAATTTTGTTTGAGAAGAATTTCCTGTAACAACAATAGTTGCACCAGCATTTGCCAAACCTTTTGCCATTGCCATTCCCAAACCGTGTGTAGCTCCGGTAATCAAAGCTATCTTTCCTGTTAAATCAAATAAATTTATCGACATGTTTTCTTTCTTGTTTTAAATTTATCTCAATTCATTTATCTTGCACATATCCATATCGCTATAATCTAAGTTTTCACCTGCCATACCCCAAACAAAAGAATATGCACAAGTTCCAGCTCCAGAATGTATAGACCATGGCGGAGAAATTACTGCTTGTTCATTTGCCATCCATATGTGTCTAGTTTCCAAAGGCTCTCCCATAAAATGACATACTGCTTGATCTTGAGGAACGTCTATGTAGAAATAAATTTCCATTCTTCTATCATGCACGTGTGCAGGCATGGTGTTCCATACACTTCCTGGCTCTAATGTGGTCATTCCCATTTGCAATTGACAAACATCTACCACACTATTTACAATGTATTTACGAATGGTTCTAGCGTTAGAGGTTTCTAAAGAACCTAATTCTGCCACCTCTACATCATTGATTCCTATTTTTTTAATAGGAAATGATTTGTGAGCTGGAGTAGAATTGATGTAAAACTTAGCAGGAGCAGAAGCTGATGCACTAGAAAAAATAACTTCTTTATTTCCGCTACCTACATACAAAGCTTCTTTATGTTCTAGTTCATAAGAAGTTCCATCAACCAAAACAGTTCCTTTTCCACCTACGTTGATAATTCCTAACTCACGTCTTTCTAAAAAGTAAGAAGCTTTTAAGGCATCTACTGTTTCTAAAACAACTGACTTTTCCAAAGGCATTACACCTCCAATAATATATCTATCGTAATGTGAATACACCAATTTCACTTCATTGTCTATAAACAATTTTTCTATCAAAAACTCCTCTCTTAGTTCTTGTGTATCCATTTGCTTAACTTCTCTTGGTGAAGCTGCATATCTTGTTTCAACTTTTTTCTCCATAATATTAAACCTTTGATTTATTTTCTGTAAAAGTAATAAATTTTAACCAAATACAATCGATTGTATTTTATTAAAAAGCAATTTATATATTTGCGAAAGAACCTTTTCGGTAGTACATTTACACCACTTAATCTAGATATGAAAAACACAAAACCTACTATACACGATATTTCTAAGGTACTGAATATCGACAGTTCTACCGTATCTAGAGCCTTGAACAACAGTCCTAGAGTTTCTAAAAAAACTAAAGATTTAATTCTAAAAAAAGCTGAAGAATTAGGTTATCAAAAAAACACGCTTGCCTCTAACTTACGTACAAGTAAAACCAATACGATAGGTGTTATTGTTCCGCGAATTTCTAGAAACTTCTTTTCTTCTGTGATTTCTGGAATTGAAGAAACGGGTTACAAAGGAGGGTACAACGTAGTTATTGGCCAAACATTTGATAATTTGGAAAGAGAACAAAAGCTGGTTTCTACATTTTTATCTAACCGAGTAGATGGTTTGTTGATTTCTATATCTATGGAAACTACCGACTATGAACATTTAGAAAACTACAAAAAAAACGGAGGGCCTATTGTGTTTTATGATAGACCTGTAAGTTTAAAAGATTGTCCTTCTATTACCATAAATGACTTTGAAGCTAGTTACAAAGCCACAAAACACTTAATTTTAAAAGGATGTAAAAACATTGTTCACTTTTCTGGGGTTCAGAAAATAAATTTGTACAAAAACAGAAAAGAAGGATATTTTTCAGCATTGAAAGAATACAATATTCCTATTAGAGAGGAATATGTTTTTGAAGCCAAATTATCTGAAGAAGACGGAATTGAATTTGCCAAACGCATCTTAAAAATGAAACATATAGATGGTATTTATTCTGCCAATGATACTGCAGCTATTAGTGCAATACAATACTTAAAATCAAATGGAATTAAAATTCCAAAAGATATTTCTGTAGTGGGTTTTAACAACGATCCTATTTCTGCGGTTATAGAACCAAGTTTGACAACCATCAATCAACCTGATTTTGAAATGGGAACTATTGCGTGTTCACTCCTTATAAACCTTATTGAAAACAAAAATATACAAGTTCAAAACTTATCAAAAATATTAACCTCTGAGTTGATTGTTAGAAACTCATAAACTACTACTAAAACTAAATTATTATATGTTCTTAAAACGTCTGTTCGCAATTTTAGTATTGTCTTTCCTTTTTATATTAAAAACAATTGCTCAAAATAATTATGAGGAATTAAAGGACTTACGTTTCAAACATCTTTCTATCAAAGATGGACTTTCTCAAAGATCTGTAACTTCAATACTACAAGATAGCAAAGGATATCTTTGGTTTGGTACAAGAGACGGAATCAACATTTATGACGGTACAAATTTTAGCGTATTTAGACACAATTCTGAAGACAATAGTAGCTTAAGTCACAGTTGGATTACTTGTGTTTTTGAAGATAGTAAAAAAAATATTTGGATTGGAACTAAAAATGGTTTGAATCGATACAATCCAAAAGAAAAAAACTTTATACGATACAAAAAAAACAGCCACCCCTATTTTGTGACTGATAATGAGATTTGGAATATTGAACAAGTAGACAACCAAACTTTATGGATTGGAACCAATCATAAAATCACAACTATTGATATAGAAAATTTTACAGCTCACACTCTAAAAACTGAAGTAGAAAAAAAATTTGTTTCTAAAAAAATTAGAAATACTTGTAAAACAATTGACGGATTTCTCTGGGTTTGTATGCCTACAAAAATTTTAAAATACAACCCACAAAACAATACCATAATCTACTACAACTATCCTAACAATTCTAGTATAGAGGCTCACTTAAACAATGCCCCTAAAATCTACCAAGATCATCAAAAAACTATTTGGTTAGGGTATGAAAACGGTTTGGCTGTTTGGGACAAAAACCTAAACGTATTTAAAGATTTTAAGCTCAACAATACCAACTCTATCCGTTCTTCTGTTAGAGGTTTTAATGAAGATAATCATGGCAATTTATGGGTAGGGACTTATACCGGATTGTATATTCTAAATAAAAAACGTACACATCTAAAAAACTTTGTTCACCACAAAAATGCCGTCAGAAGTTTGAGTCAAAATTCAATCTATTCTATTATAAAAGATCATAGAGGAGACATGTGGATTGGTACATGGGCTGGTGGAATTAATTATTTTGATTATAGCTTTCAATCATTTAAACAAATCTACGCAGGATATAGCAATAATATGCTAAATTACAATGTAGTAAGTAGTATTATACAACAAGAAAACGGAAATTTATTAATAGGAACAGAAGGTGGGGGTCTGAATTATTATCACAAAAAAACAGGAAAATTCACCTATTATCAACACAATTCAAAAAATCCGAATTCCATAGGCTCAAACAATATAAAATCTTTACTGTTAGACGCTGATAAAAACTTATGGATTGGAACTCATGACCAAGGTTTATTTTATCTTAACTTATCAAAAAAACCTTTCAAATTCCAAAAAATTGATCTTGTTCTAGAAGAATCAAAACACTTGAAAGATTACCGTATTTTATGTTTACATCAAGACCAAAATCAAAATATTTGGATAGGAACGCTAACTAAAGGAATTTTTATTTACAATCGAAAAAATCATCAGATAAAACAACTTGAAAATAAAATTAAATCTGTAAAATGTATTGTAGAATCTAACAACCCTGATACTATTTTTATAGGCGGTTCAGATGGTTTAGAAAAAATAAACATTCATACTCAAAAAATAACTCCTCTAAAATACCAAAGAAAAAATCCATCAATACGTAATTCTATCAATTGTATTTCTGTGCAAAACGAAACTATTTGGATAGGAACCGAAGGAAAAGGACTGTATGAAATACATGCAAAAACAAAAAAAACAACCAAATACGGTATCGCTCAAGGATTATTAAATGAAGTGATTTACGGAATTCTATTGGGTGATGACAACAAAATATGGATTAGCACCAATAGCGGAATTAGCAGTTTAGATTTGAAAACCAAAAAAACTGAAAACTACCTAGAATCTAACGGATTGCAAGGAAGTGAGTTTAATTACGGAGCTTATCTAAAAGCAAAAGACGGAGTATTGATGTTTGGTGGTACCAATGGACTGAATTTTTTTAAGCCCAAAGAAATTATCAAAAACAACTTTATTCCTCCTGTTGATATTTCTGGAATTAAAATCAACAACAAAAATTACATTTACATCACCGATTCTATTTTTAATATTGATTTAAAATACAATGAAAATGACATCAATATAGATTTTACTGCTCTTAGTTTTTCTCAAGCACAAAAAAACCAATACGCATACAAACTAGAAGGTTTTGATCTGGAATGGAAATACGTTGGAAACAACAAAACCGCAACTTATACCAACTTAGACAAAGGAAATTATACTTTTAAAGTAAAGGCATCTAACAACAATAATCTTTGGAATACCAGCGGAAAAAGTATTCATATTACAATTTTACCTGCTCCATGGAGAACTTGGTGGGCATATACCATTTATATAATTATTTTAATCATTGCATTCTATTTTGTGCAACGCTTAATTCTGATTAGAGTTAAAGAACGAAATGAGCTAAAGCAAGAAAAATTTGACAGAGAACGTTTGGAAGAAATCAACCAAATGAAACTAACACTATTTACCAATATTTCTCACGATTTTAGAACTCCACTAACCCTTATCATTGGGCCATTGCAACGTATGATTCATAACAAAATGGGGGATAATGAAATTCAGAAGCAACATCAAATTATGCATAGAAATGCAAATATGCTTTTAGAACTCATCAATCAATTGTTAGATTTTAGAAAAAGTGAATCGGGGAAACAATTACTTTACGCTTCTCAATCTGATATTGTAAGTTTTGTAAAAAATATAAAAAAAGCTTTTGATGACTTGGCCGATTTTAAACAGTTTAAATTTGATTTCATCAGTACAGAAGAAAGTCTACCTCTTTGGTTTGATAAAATCAAAATGAAGAAAATTCTGTACAATTTGTTATCTAATGCCTTTAAATACAATGAAATTAAAGGTAAAATTGCAATCAAAATTTCCATTCAAGAAGCAAATTCTCAAAAATATGCGGTTATTAAAATCATCAATTATGGAGAAGTAATTCCTTCTGAAAATCTACATCATATTTTTGATCGTTATTACAGATTTGACAAAGAAGGAAAACAAAAAGGAACAGGAATTGGCCTAGCACTAACCAAAAGTTTGGTAGAATTGCATCACGGAAATATTACAGCAACTAGTTCTCTCGAAAAAGGAACTTGTTTTAAAGTAATGATTCCTCTAGGAAAAAATCACTTAACCTCTGCACAATGCATTGAACATCGCGAGGAAGATTTACCCCTTGAAAAATCTTTCCTTTTAGAAAAAAATTTAAAAATTCTAGAACAAGAATCTCTAAAAGAAAAAACAACTCTAAAAAAGAACATGGATACCATTTTGTTGGTAGAAGACAATATTGATGTTCGAAATTTTGTGAAAGATATTTTTAAAAATCAATACAATATTTTAGAAGCTGAACACGGAAAAGAAGCTTTAGAAATTATAAAAACCTCAGAAGTTCAATTAGTACTTAGTGATGTTATGATGCCAGAAATGGACGGTTTTGAACTGTGTCAACACATCAAACAAAACATAGTTACCAGTCATATTCCTGTATTATTACTAACTGCCAAAACAGCTACAGAACATCAAAAAACTGGATTTCATATAGGTGCAGATGCTTATATTGCCAAACCTTTTGATGCTTCAATTTTAGCACTTAGAGTAACCAATTTGTTAAACACTCGAAAAAACTTGGTTTCTAAATTTAAAAAAGATCAAATATTAGAGCCTAAAGAAATTACGACAACTTCTGCCGATGAAGAATTCTTAAAAAAAGCTATTGAGATTATTGAAAAAAACATATCCGACGGTGATTTTAATGTCAAAGAATTTACAGAACAAATGCACATGAGTAGATCTGTTATTTATAAAAAGATCAAAGCACTTACAGACCAATCTATCACCGAATTTATTAGAACAATTAAGCTAAAAAAAGCAGCTCAAATGATTGCAAAAACTCAACTTAGTATTTCTGAAATAGCTTACGAAATTGGTTTTAACGATTTAAAATATTTTAGATCTTGTTTCAAAAAACAATTCAATACCGTTCCTTCTAATTACAGAGCCCAAAACTCAAAACTCATCAAAGATTCGGAATAAGACACTCCTTTTTTACTACTTTTTACACTATTACTTTGATCAAATTCTGATTGCTGTTTCTAAAAATGAGTTATTACTTTTAGAAACAGCAATCAAAAATACCATATTGTTATTTTTTACAGCAAAAAACAAAACATAATCCATAAAAAACAACGAAAAAACACTTACTTGCTAACAAAACAACAATATACCCCCTTCCAAAAAACTATCTACCCCTCTTTAAACCCCTAGTGTTTACTGAAATTGCACCTATCTAACCAACTTACTTATAAATTATGAAGAACAACGTACGTAAATTGATCAGCATTGTCACAATGCTAACTTTATTCAATAGTTGTGACGAAGATGCTTTTACCGAAAATCAAAATGAATCGGCATATAAAGCTCCTTCAAATTTAACATATTCAGAAGTAATGAATGCCCGAGAATATTCATTTATAAAATCTGGAACTCCTATTGTCAACACCAACAACTTAATACCAACCTACGAAATCGTATCCGGAAGAACTGCTGACGGTACCGTATTAGATGCTTCTTATATGGATGCTATAACAATTGAAAATCCAATTGAAAACACAGCTATATTAAGTCCCGAAGACTATTTTATTAATGAAGCTGGAGACACCATCAAATCCTATACTTCTTTAGATTATAAAAATGCAGGAATTATTACCATTGCAGATGAAAACAACTTTGGAATTGGAGATTATTACTTTGATATAAAAGTAACCACTTCAAGAAATGAGGCAACATTTACAAACACATTTAAAGATGTTTTCCATTTAAATATTGGTCCTAGTTTGGTTACCAATTTATTATATTCTCCTATCGCACAAAATCTTGTTCTGGGTACAGACAACACAACTAGTAAACCTTATTTAATTACAGGAAATCCAGATGTGAGATTTGCTTTAAAAACTGAAACTGACAAATTAAAAATTGACGAACAAACAGGAATCATCTCGCTTTTAAACACTTACAGTTCAACGGAAAATGACACCATTTATCCTATGGTAGAAATTACAAGCAATATTAGTGAAGAAACCACCACTTTTCAAGGAGATAGTTTTTTAATGTTGGTAGCCTCTAACACTCCTGTTACTTTACCCAAAAAGACAAACTATTTTTTCTATCCTACTTTGGAAGCAGAAAACAAAACATTTGGATATGCTATAGATGTTATCAATGCAGGTTCCGTAACAAATGGTTGGGTACAATCAAACCCTAGTCCATTAGCTGCTGAAGAAAGACCCGAAGGTATTGCTAACAAATCTATTTTTGTAAACCCTAGCGCTGGTGATTGGTTGGCTCATGAATCTGATATGATTGTAAACACTCAAGATTTAACTCAGTACCAATTAGGATACAGCTTGTCTACAATTTTCTATACTAAAAATCAATATGTAGAATACATGCCTGATGGAAGTACTCCTACCAACTTAGAAATTTACATTTCTGAAGACTATACGGGAGACAATGCTAACGCAACATGGACTCAAATAAATGAGCAATTGTCTTGCCAAATTAACAGTTTGACTGATACTCCATTCCTAGGAACACCTTATCCTGGAGATCAAAAAATTGGAGGAGGAGACCCTGATAATAAAAAGGACCTTTCCAAAAATGCAGATAACAAATGGGTACGTTGTGAATTGGATTTAAATGCATACAAACACGTAAAAAACTTTACGTTAAAATTCAAAGTCAAATCAAATTACACAGGTTCCTTAAAAGGAGTTGGATCTGCTAGGCCTGGTAGGTATTATATCTCTGATGTATACTTTAAAGCTTCAGAAGAATAATGGCAATCCAAAATATTTTCACTAAACAAAATTCAACACAAATGAAAAAATACACAATACTGCTACTGATGGTCTTTTTTGCTGCAACATCATTTGCCCAAAAAATTAAAATCAGTGGAAAAGTAACCAATACCAACGGAGAACCTTTAACTGGTGTTTCCATCATTATAAAAGGAGAATCTAAAGGAACTGTGTCAGATTTTGACGGTTTGTATAGCTTAAAAGTACAGCCTAAAAACACACTTGTTTTCAATTATTTAGGATTTGCACCTAAAGAAATACGTGTAAACAACAAAACCATTATAAATGTAAAACTTGAAGAAACAGGTCTAGGATTAGACGAAGTAATTGTTGTTGGGTATGGTAGCGTAAAGAAAAAAGATTTAACAGGATCTGTAGCTAAAGTAGACACAGAAGCTATCAACAATACTGCGACCACCAATTTTGATCAAGCTTTAGCAGGACGTGTTTCGGGAGTAAACATTACCTCTTTAGACGGTACTCCTGGTGAAACCGTAAATATTGTAATTCGTGGTGGAAACTCTATTACTGGAGACAACACCCCGTTGTATGTTGTAGACGGAATTCCTTTAGAAGATTTTGATCCAGGAACTATCAGCACAAACGATATTGAAACTTTTGATATTTTAAAAGATGCATCCGCAACTGCTATTTATGGTTCAAGAGCTGCCAATGGTGTTATTTTAATTAGTACAAAAAAAGGTCGTAATGATGGAAAAACAGATGTTAGAATCAATGCCTCTCATAGTTATCAATGGATTCCAAATCGTTTAGAAGTTTTAAGCCCTTATGAGTATGTAAAATATCAAGAACAAGTAGCATTGGCTTTGGATGCTTACACTCCAGGAGATCGATATAAGTTTTTTGCTCAAGATTGGGTAGATCCTGAATTGTATAAAAACAACCCTGGAACTAGTTGGCAAGATGAAATTTTTAGAGTTGCTCAAACCAACAAATACAATGCTAGTATCAGTAGCGGTGATAAAAACAGCAGACTTTATTTTTCTACAGAATACATAGATCAAGAAGGAACATTAATCAATACTGGATTTAAAAAGTTTGTGAATAATTTAAAATTCACTAGAAAACTAAACAACAACAAGACTGAATTTAGCGGAAACATGTTGTACACACATTTAAACCGAAGTGGTCTTAAAATTTCTGGAGACAAATACACCAGCGTGATTAGAGATGCTATTCAGTTTAGACCTGTAGAACCCATTAACAATGACGGTCTTGAATTGGGAGGATACGATGCAGCAGATATTAATCAAAGATACTTGTACAATCCTATAAAAAATCTTGAAAACACAGACAGACAAAGTCGATACGATGTAATTAGAGGTGGGTTATCTTTAAAACACAAATTCAAGTCTAATTTATACCTTAATCTATCTGCAAACTACCAGATAGACACCCGTAAAGAAAGTGTCTTTTTTGGAGAAGATACACAACAAGGAGCTAGGGGTACAGATCATATAAACGGTTCTATCACACAACGTAGAAATCAAACCTTATCTTCTTCTAACACCCTTACCTACAAAAAACACTTTGGTAAAAATGATTTTACATTTTTAGGAGGAATGGAATTACAAACCAGAAACTATGAATATGCTTTTTTACAAAACTCAGAAATACCAACAGATCTTTTTGGAATTGATAATTTAGGTTTAGGAACCTCTCCTTCTATACCACAAACTTCTATTTCTAAAAATGCATTGTTATCTTATTTCTCTAGAGTAAATTACGCTTTCAAAAATAAATACCTAATAACAGCAACCTATAGAGCTGATGGTTCTTCTAAATTCAATTCCAACAATCGTTGGGGATACTTTCCTTCTTTTTCTACAGCATGGAAATTGAGTGAAGAAAAATTTATTAAAAACTTAAATTTTGTCTCCTTTGCAAAAGTAAGAGCTGGATGGGGAAAAACAGGAAACAATAGAGTTGGAGACTACCAAGCCTACAGTCAATTAAACATCAACACAGGTAGTGGATATGCATGGGGACAAGGACAAAACTACATTCCTGGGGCTTATCAAAGCAACTTAGGTATTCCAGATTTAAGATGGGAAACTACCGCACAAACCAACATTGGAGTAGATTTTGGTCTTTTTGATCAAAAAGTAGAAGCAACCATTGATTATTACAACAAGCAAACTTCTGATTTGTTATTAAATGCTGAAACAGCTCCACATACAGGTTATGACAAAGTGCAACAAAATGTAGGTAAAATTCAAAACAAAGGTTTTGAATTTACTCTAACAACCAAAAACATCAACACTCAAAAGTTTAAATGGACATCTTCTTTCAACATTGCTTTCAATCGCAACAAAACTTTAGCCTTAAATAGCGGACAGAAAGCAATTTATACAGATCCTGAATGGAACAATGGCTACACAGAAAATCAATACATTACTAAAGTTGGACAGCCTGTAGGAATGATGTATGGTTTAAAATACGATGGAATTTATCAATGGGATGATTTTAATTGGGACAACAACCTACAAACTTACAGTTTAAAAGAAGGAATTCCAGATAACGGTACTTTACCTGTTGCTCCTGGAAGTATAAAATTCAAAGACATTGATGGAAACGGAACCATTAACAATGAAGACCGAGTAATTATAGGAAATCCACATCCAAAACATTTTGGAGGACTGTCTAACGATTTTAAAATTGGAAACTTTGACCTTCAAGTATTACTACAATGGTCTTATGGTTTTGATATTTTAAATGCCAACAAAGCTGTTTTTAATGTTCCTGGTGCAGGTACTCAAAATGGGTTTAAAGGACTGGCAGATGCGTGGACACCTACCAACACAAATACAGATGTAAATACGATTCGTTATTTATCCGTTTTTGGTGCAGCCCCTAAAGGTAATAAAATTGACGACAGACATATAGAAGATGGTTCTTATTTAAGGTTAAATACCGTTTCTCTTGGCTACACAATGCCAAAACGATTTGTAGAAACTATCCATGTAAAAAGAATGAGGTTTTATGTTACAGGACAAAATTTATTTACTTGGACAAATTATTCTGGTTACAATCCTGATGTGTCTGTTGGTAAATTTGGAGCCTTAACACCCAACCTAGACTATTCGGCCTATCCACAAAGTATTACCATTATGTCTGGGTTAGACATTACTTTTTAAAACATTTTAAAAATTTAAAATTATTCAAAATGAAAAAATATTTTAAAACACTCCTTTTCGCTATATTGGTTTTCTCTTCACTTATAAGTTGTAGTGACTTTTTAGATGAACAACCAATATCTACTATTGGAATAAACGATTTTTACAAAAACAATACCCAAGCAAAAATAGCCCTATCAGGAATCTACTCTAAGTTTGCAGATGACAAAGTATACGGACAAGCTATGTCTGTTATTATGGCTTCGGGAACTGATGAAGGTTACTATAACAGACGTTACAATGAAAACTGGACTGTTGGTTTGTACAGACACACTCCTTCGGACAATTACATAAAAAACCTTTGGATATCATTGTACGAAATCATCAATTTGAGTAATACTTTTATTGAAAAATTAGATGCTTCAAGTTTTGAACCCACAGCATACAATGCTCTTATTGGAGAAGCAAAGTTTTTACGTGCTCATGCATATCAATTACTAGTGGATTGGTGGGAAGAAGTTCCAATGCCTCTGACTCCTACTTTGGATCAGTCTTCAAATAATTTGGCTGTTTCTAGTTTAGAAGAAATATATGCTCAAATTATAGAGGATTATACTTTTGCAACACAACATTTACCTGCAGTAGGAGACCCGTCTTATGTATTAGGAAGAGCTAACAAATACGCTGCCCATGGATTGATGGCACGCTTGTACCTAAAAATGGCTACTTACCCTTTAAAAGATGTTAGTAAATATGAATTGGCAAAAAAACACTGTGATACCATTATCAACTCAGGTATTCACGGACTTAGCCAATCTCAAACCATGATTGTAAATGATGGAACCGAAGATAAAATAATTGTTACAGATGATGGTTACCGAAAACATTTTTTAAATTACATTCAAAACTCCTACGACACAAGAGAATCTATATTTGAAATTTCTTTTCGATATTTAAGAGAATCCGGTATTGATACTCACGGTAGAATTGGAGCAATAAACGGTGTTCCTTTTAGTCTTGGAGGTGGAGATGATGGTTACCCTGGGGCTTATGCTATGTTCAACACCACTCCTATTTTAAGAAACTCCTACATAACAAATAATGACAGTATTCGTAGGGTTTGGAACTTGGCAGAAATGAAATATTCGGCAAGTGGAGATGCTTCCGTAACTCCCAACACCCTAGTACAAGGATATGCTCCTGGAAAATATAGAAGATGGGAGCCAGCAGATTACAACGATTTATATACAACTCCTGAACCAGGTGTAATAGAACCTTATATTTCATTAGAAGACAATCCTACACCAAACATAAACTTTACTACAGTAAACTTTCCCGTAATTAGATATGCTGATGTACTATTAATGTATGCAGAGGCTGATAATGAAATTAGCGGAGGTCCCACCACAAATGCAATACAATACCTTAATGAAGTTAGAAATCGTGCTGGTTTATTTCCTATTGAAACAGCCAAACCAGCAGCTATATCTAGCAAAAATAATTTCTTTGACGAACTGGTGGATGAACGATTTCGTGAATTGTGTTTTGAAGGTTTGAGAAAGCACGATTTGATTCGTTGGGAACTTTTAGGAGAAAAATTAGCCGACTTGAATGCTTCTATAGAAGGGGCTCCTGAATTTAGCAATACTAATGAAGACCACAAAGCATTCTTAAGATCTGGATTGTTTTTCAATCCAGCAAAGCACATGTCTCTACCTTATCCTTTACAGGAAATAACCCTAAACAAAAAATTAAATCAAAAGAACAACTGGTAAAAACCTAAACAACTAAATACCAGTACATTTTACTAAAAAAAGGTCATTTAAAAAATGTTCTGTAAAGAATTCTACCCCTTGTAAGAAAACATTTAGTCCCTCTTACATCTCTTTCAAAAAACAGAAATTGCCCTAAGAAAACAATACTATTATATGAAAATTTACAAAATTATCCTATCGGCCTTGCTCACTTCTGGGCTAATTCTGTCCTGCAATACCGCTAAAAAAATAACCTCGTCCATCTCGCAGCAAATTTCACTCTCAGAGAAACAATTTTCTTTATTAGTAAAAGATGCCAATCAAGCTCATAAAATTCCAAGAACGCTTGATGCTAACGGAGAAATGCATTTTACACACGATCGTTTTGATTGGACTGAAGGATTTTTTCCAGGATCTTGTTGGTATTTATACGCGCTAACAAAAGATGAAAAATGGAAAAAAGAAGCCATTAAATTTCAAAAAACATTTGAAAGTCACAAAGATTTAACAACCAATCACGATTTAGGTTTTGTTTTTAATTGCTCTTACGGAAATGGATTTCGTTTTACACAAAACAAAGCCTACAAACAAGTTATGATTGATGCTGCTAAAGCTTTATCAACCCGCTTTAACCCCACTGTTGGATGTATCAAAAGTTGGGATGTACAAAGTGGCTGGCAAGCAACCCGAGGATGGGAATATCCTGTGATTATAGACAATATGATGAATTTGGAATTGCTTTTTGAAGTTTCTTTATTAACAGGGGATGACACTTTTAAAAACATCGCAATTTCTCATGCAGATACTACCTTAAAAAATCATTATAGAGAGGATGATAGTTCTTATCACGTAATAGATTACGACCCTGAGACAGGAAACGTTAGAAACAAACATACAGCACAAGGTTTTACCCACGAAAGCTCTTGGGCTAGAGGACAAGCTTGGGGCTTGTACGGATATACTATTTGTTATAGATACACCAGAAACCCCGTTTATTTAGAACAAGCTCAAAAAATAGCAACGTACATCTTAAACTACAAAGGAACTCCAGATGACGGTATTCCGTATTGGGATTACAACGCACCTAACATTCCTAAAGAACCTAGAGATGTATCTGCAGCTGCTGTGACCGTTTCTGCTCTTATAGAATTAGACAAGTATTCTAACAATTCTTACCAAACAAATATCTACAAAATCATGAATGCTCTTGCAAGTGATGAGTACTTTGCAAAAACCGGAAAAAACAAACATTTTTTATTAAAACACAGTACAGGAAGCATCCCTCATAATAATGAAATAGATGTACCTTTAAATTATGCCGACTATTATTATCTTGAAGCACTTTATAGATTGCAAAACTCCAAATAAGTTATAACAATGAACAAACAACATCTTTTTTTTAAAGTATTGACTATTTGTACTCTTTCTCTATACGCTCAAAAAAATGAGTCTGATGTATGGAAAAACTATAAAAAAGCAAAACAAAATCATACAGAAGCTCTGTTACCTGACTTTTCTTATGCAGGTTATAAATACAGTGACGTTCCCATTCCTCATAACAATTTTAAAGTTTTTAATGTTGTTGATTTTGGAGCAAATCCTAATGATACAAATTCTGATAAATCAGCAATTAAAAAGGCAATTGCTGCTGCTGAAAAAAACAAAATGGGGGTTGTTTTTTTTCCAAAAGGAAAATATTATATCAATACACAATCAGACGATATAGAACCTATCACAATCACCTCTTCAAACATTATTTTAAGAGGTGAAGGTGATCATAAAAATGAATCTGTTTTATTTTTTGAGAGAGATTTACCCCCTAAAGATCCTAAAAAACTTTACAGTTCTCCAAGTGCAATAGAAACCAAAAGTAAGGGATCAGATAAATTGCTAACAAAAGTAATATCTGACTCCAAAAGAGAAACTCATAATATTACGGTACAAGATGCTTCTAAAATTAAAAAAGGAGATTGGGTTATTTTAAAAATGGTAAATAACGACAAAAATTTAATAACATACGATACCAAACCCTTAGTAGTAGAACCTGAATGGACCAAAATTTTAAACATCGGTGTACTTGTCAATGAAAGACATCAAGTAGCAAGTATAAAAGGAAATAAAATCACCTTTGTAGAACCTATTCATTATGACGTTCAAAAAAAACATGATTGGAAAATATACAGTTATGCACATACTCAAAATATAGGCATTGAAAATATACGTTTTGAAGGAAATTGGACCAAAAAATTTGTGCATCACAGGTCTGCTCAAGACGATGGTGGTTGGAGTATCTTAAAAATGTCTAGAACTGTAAATTCATGGGTCAAAGATTGTACGTTTAAAAACGTCTCTCACGCCGTTGGTTTTTCACAAGCTGCTTATAGCACTGCTCTCAACATCAAAATTGAGGGTAATATTGGTCACAGTTCTGTAAACGCAGGAGGTGGTTCTACAGGAATTTTACTAGCAAAAATTATTGATTCTGCAGGAATGCATCATGCAGTAGGTGTTGGTGGAGGTAGTACCACTGCAACCGTTGTTTGGAGATCTAAATATCCTGCAAACACATCTTTTGAATCTCATGCTTCACAACCTAGATGCACATTGTTTGACAACATAGAAGGTGGTTTTTTTGCAGGTAGAGCCGGAGGTGCTCGTCAAAGCCTTCCAAACCATGGGCGTTATTTGGTATTATGGAACTACAAAGAACTAGATGCTCCCGAAACAAATTTTAAGTTTGTTGCTACAGATAGTTGGTACTGGAGAATTGTTCCTCCTATTATCGTAGGTTTTCACGGAGCAGGAACTACTTTTAAACAAGACGAAGTTCAAATTGCAGAAAGCATTGGGACTCCTGTACAACCAGAATCGCTATTTGAAGAACAACTAAAACTTCGCTTAGGATCACTTCCTAAATGGTTAAAAACTTATCAATAACATACAAAATTCATTAAAATGAATCCTATAAAAAATACATCCCTTGCATTTTTAAGTTTAATTAGCATATTGTCTTATGCACAAATAAAACCAAAAACAGTTGAAAAAAAGAAACCCAATGTATTGATTATTTTTCCCGATCAATTAAGAAGATATTCTGCTGGATTTTGGGCTGAAGAACCTTACAAAAGTTTAGCCTACGGAAAATCGGATCCTGTAATTACTCCAAACATCGATAAACTGGCAAAAAATGGTGTTGTATTTACCAATGCTATTAGCAATTATCCTTTGTGTAGTCCTTATCGTGGAATGCTAATGTCAGGTGTTTATCCAGAACAAAATGGAATTTGGAACAATTGTAAAGTGGGTAGAAAACATAGTTTAAAAGATGACATTCCCACCATCCCTTCTTTGTTTTTAGAAGCAGGTTACAACACGGCTTATATTGGTAAATGCCATTGGCTAAAAAACGAACCTTTATTTGATGAAAAAGGAAATTATAAGGGAACTAAAAAAGCTCCAGGTGGTCATCATGTAAACCAATACGATACTTATATTCCTAGTGATAAAAGACACGGAATTGAATATTTTTATCAAGCTTTAAAAGACGAGCATTTCAATCCTCATATTTATTCTAATGATCCTTCTGTAATTGAAGGTAAAACAGATGGAGAATTACACTTGCCAAAAATTTTCTCTCCAAAAAACGAAGCCAACATCATCATCAATTATTTAAAGAATAAAGGAAATCACAGAGATACTTCCAAGCCTTTTTGTATGATTTGGTCTATGAATCCTCCTCACAATCCTTGGGATGATAAAAATACAGATATGGAGGTTTTAAGAGAAAACTACGACACAGACAAGTTTCCTAAAGTAGACAATCACTTGGTGGTTCGTAAAAATGTAGATAAAAAAGTAGCCAAATATGCTCGTCATTATTATGCAAATGTAACTAGTTCTGATCATTACATTGGATTGGTATTGGATGAATTGAAAAAAAGTGGAGAATTAGACAACACCATTGTTATTTTTAGTTCTGATCATGGAGAAATGTTAGGTAGCCATAGTAAAACTGGTAAAAATACGGTTGAATTGGAATCTTTAGCAATTCCTTTCATTGTGCATTGGCCTAAAGGATTAAAGCCTGGAACAGAAGAACTTATTTTAAGTGTACCTGACATTCTTCCTACAACAATGGGATTGGTTGGAATTGAAAATCAAATTCCAAAAAGTATTGAAGGAACCAATTATGCTCCTATTCTAAAAAATGAAAAAACACAAATTAAAAAACCAAAAGCAGCTTTAATCATGTTAGGAAACTCTAGAGGAGTACAAACCGAAAGATATACTTTTTGTGTTCAAGAAAACAAAAAACAATGGGATACAGACAAAGGAGATACTATTAAAAAAGTTTTTTTTTATGACAATTTAAAAGATCCATATCAGTTAAAACAAATTACCCTGAAAGAAGCTCCTGAAGTTTCCAAACAATTATTAGCAACCCTAGCACAATTGCTAAAAAAAACAAACGACCCATGGTTTCAAACCAAAAAACACAGACATCTTATTCCTTATATTAACTAATTAATCAATGAATCTTTGTCTAAAGTTTTTTGTCTTATTATTTACCTGTATATGCGACCAATCAGTATGTACAAGTCAAATTTTGTATGACAATACTTATGTAAATACAAATCATTGGGTTGTTGAACAACAACCCAATGGTCACGTATTTTTCAACAAAAACAAGCTAGAAATCATAGATGCCAAAGGTTGTACTGTTTGGTTCAAACACAAACTAAAAGCTCCCATCATGATAGAATACGATGCAACAGTCATCGATAAAAAAGGTCCCTTTGATAGAGTCTCAGATTTGAATTGTTTTTGGATGGCAAACGACCCATACCTTCCGAATGATTTTTTTAAGAACTCAGAAAACAGAAAAGGACTGTTTGAAAATTACCACAATTTGCAACTTTATTATGTTGGTTATGGCGGGCATAACAATACCAAAACACGATTTAGAAAGTACAACGGAAACATAAATAGACCACTACGAAAAGAGCACGATTTATCTGCCAAAAAATACATGATTGTGCCCAACAAAAAAACACATATCACGCTAACTGTTCGACACAATTATGTTTCTTACCAAAGAGATGGAGAAATTATTTTTGAATTGCATGATAAATCTCCTTACCTATCCGGTTATTTTGGTTTTAGGACGGTGAACAGTCACCTTCTAATTGAAAATTTTAACATCAAAAAAAATGAAAACTAACTCACACTTAAAAACATTTTCAACCCGTTTATTTTCTATTGTTTTTTTGGGATTTATTTTTTCACAATGTAGCCCTAGCAAAAAAAATCACGTTAAACAAACTACCATTTGCAATCCTATAAACTTAAGCTATCGTTTTGCTTTAGAGGGACCTTCTCGTAGAGAGGGGGCTGATCCAACTGTAGTAATTTACAAAGGTGAATATTATCTATTCGCTTCCAAATCTGGAGGCTATTGGAACTCTACCGACTTGATCCAATGGAACTTTATTACTTCTAAAAGTCTTCCTTTTGAAGACTATGCACCTACTGCTGTCGTTATCAAAGACACCTTGTATTTTATGGCATCAAACAACAAAGCACCTATTACGATCTATAAAACTACAGATCCTAAATCTGGAATATGGCAAGTTGCAAATCCTAATTTTCCAATTGCCATGACCGATCCTGATTTGTTTTACGACAATGGAAGATTATTCTGTTACTACGGTTGTTCTAATAAAGAGCCCATTTATGCAGTAGAGCTCAATACAAAAACACTAAACCCTATAACCAAACCCGTAGCTCTTTTTAACAGTAACAAAGAAGATTATGGTTGGGAACGATTTGGAAATTACAATGAACAACCTCAGCGACCATGGATAGAAGGTGCTTGGATGAATAAATACAAAAACAAATACTATCTTCAATATGCTGGACCAGGAACTCGTTTTAAAAGTTATAGCGATGGATTGTATATTTCAGACAACCCTCTGGGTCCATTTACCTTAGCAGAACACAATCCCATATCTTTAAAACCTGAAGGTTTTATTACGGGTGCCGGACACGGAAGTACTTTTAAAGATCTCTATGGAAACTATTGGCATGTAGCTACAATGGTAGTTACTCTCAAACACAAATTTGAAAGACGTTTGGGAATTTTTCCTATGTTTTTTGACAAAGACCAAACACTATATACCTACACGGGCTATGGCGATTATCCTTTGGTAGTTCCTCAAAAAAAGATAAGCTCTCCAGATGCGCTTTTTCCACAATGGATGTTATTATCCTATAACAAACCTGTAAAAGTCTCTTCTCAACTTGACAGTCATAGGCAACAACTTGCTGTCGATGAAGAAATCAGAACTTATTGGTCTGCTAAAACTGGAAATCTAGGAGAATGGTTTTCTATAGATTTAGAAACTCCACAAGATATTTATGCGCTTCAAGTAAATTTTGCAGAACACAATACTACCCTTCACGATAGAAATCCCTTCATTTATTATCAGTATTTAATTGAATTTTCAAATGATGGTAAAACATGGAACTCACTGATAGACAAAACAGCATCTAAAATAGATGCTCCTCACGATTACATTCAATTAGAAAAACCTATAAAAGCTAGGTATTTAAAAATCACAAACCACCATGTTCCAGATGGAAACTTTGCGTTGTCCGATTTTAGAATATTTGGGAAAGGAAACAGGGCAGCTCCTTCAAAACAAACAACTCTAAAAATCACAAGACAAGAAGACAAATGTATTGTCTCCTTAAAATGGCAAAAAATAGATGATGCTGTAGGCTACAACATTCGTTATGGTTCTCATCCCAAAAAATTATACCACAATTATCAGGTGTTAAATAATAATTCTTTAACAATTCGTAGTTTAAATAAATCTCAGAGATATTATTTTTCAATTGACTCTTTTAATGAAAATGGAATTACAAAAGGACAAGAAATCACAACTGTAGAATAACCTATTTCTAAAAAAAAGCCTATCATTATGAAACATCCATTCATTTTATTTGGAATTTTATCAATAGTACTCTTAAGTTGTTCTCCTAAAACAGAACTATGGAAACCAACTATTTTAAAAAAATACTTAAAAGGAGAAACAGCTATTCTTCCTAATTATTCTTATGCAGGTTATGCTTATGGAGAAACTCCTATTCCAAATAAAAAAGGAACTATTTTTAATATTACTGATTTTGGTGCCATTGCAAATGATGGTATAGACGATACCCAAGCCATCAACACCACCATAGAAACTGCTGGAAAACAAGGAGGTGGAATTGTCTATTTTCCAAAAGGAATTTTTCATGTAAATACAGATACTACAAAAACAGATATTGTCAAAATTAACTATAGCAACATTGTCTTAAGAGGTGCTGGATCTGATGAAAATGGAACGATTATTTACAGTGGATCTTCTACGCATCAAGCAGAAGATAACAGTCCATGGTTATCTCCTTTTGTATTTCACTCAGGATTGAACCTTCAAGATACTTCTGGTTTTTATGACATCAACAATTTAAAAACAACCACTCATATCACGGAAAGCTTGGCTAAAGGTTCTCAAATAATACAAGTTGCTTCTACAAAAGGCTTTCATCCAAAAGATATCGTGATTCTTACAATGCAAAACACCACAGTTGATGGAAATTTGATGAACGACTTGATGCATCCCTTAACATTTGAACCATTCCAAACCAATTATTTAAACGCAGGCTCTTTAAAAGCCAAATCATTCCAATCGGCTATAGAAATTGATCAAGTGATAGATACTAAACACCTTCTTTTAAAACAGCCTATTCGTAGAGATATTTCTATGCAATATAACCCTAGTATTTCTCTTTTTCCCATGTTGAAAAACATTGGTGTAGAACATTTTAAATTTGACTCTGCATGGGGTGGAAACTACAAACATCACGGAGATCGTGAGATGGATTATGGATGGGGAGCTATCAATTTGCATCGAGTTTCTCATGGCTGGATTAGAGATATCCATATTCATAATTACACTCAAACTACTCATTTAATTACCAGTAGAAATATAACGATAGAAGACATTCACATCACAGGAAAAGCTGGACATTATTCTCCTAAAATGTACCATTCCTCAGACAATTTGGTTCAAAACATCCAAGTAGATGCTAACATGACACATGGACCTGGTTTGGAAGGTTGTTCCTTTGGTAACGTATACAGAAATATGACATACAAATACCCTTCTACCATAGATTTGCACGGAATGGCCGATCAAGGTTTTTGTCCGCCTATGTACAACCTCTTTGAAAACATACAAAATATAGAAAAAATTGCTGGGGGTGGTGCTCCTCAAAACCTACCTCATTCGGGAGAGTACAATACCTTTTGGGATATAGAAATGAGCGGATGGAAAGATGAAAATTTTCAAGAAATATTTTATTCTTGGATATGGAGAGATCCTATTCAATTTAAAAACAAACTACATAGAGATTGCCACAAACAGTATTTAAGAAGTAATTTAATTGGTGTTTATTCTAAAAACATCAAACAACCTTTAACTATAGAACACAGTTCTAAAGATCGTTCTGATCAATGGATTTATGTTGAAGGCTTGAACAATACACAGCCCATCATCCCTTTGTACAAAACACAATTGGATTTACGGTTGAATTCAAAATAAAAGCAATTCCCCCCTCTTTAAGCAACAAAAACTCCCCTATTATATGCCTAAACATTCCTTAATTTTATAAAACATATTAAATTTTAAGGTACTAAATCCATGAAAAAAAATCATCCTCAGCAATCATTTTTCTTTTTGCATTCATGCATACTTTTTTTATTTCTCAGTATTTTTAACGTTGGAAATGCCCAAGATCAATCTTTTGAAAATACAATAGTTCCTAACAACTGGAATGCCTCTACTGGAAGTTTATCTATCTCTACAGATCATTACAAATTAGACAATAAATCTCTTCAATGGAATTGGACGGCTAATGATGTGTTGACCGTTACAGATTTACAAAAAAACGGTTTGGTTCCTTCTGAGGTTTTAGGTTATTACGAAAACATGTTCCGAATGTGGGTTTACAATACCAATGCAGTACCTAATCAAAAATTAGAAATTGGTTTTTATGACAACAACGGAATCAAACAGTTTTACTATGAATTTTATACCAATTTCACAGGCTGGAGAGCTGCATCTGCAAGTTATAAAAGTGAAATGTCAGGGGCTAAGTCTTCATCAAACATCACAACCTTAAAAATAAAAGCACCTGCTATAGGAAACGGAACTTTCTTTTTTGATTATGTTGATTATACTATGGGTAGAAACACCTATCGTTCTCCAGATTATCAACTCCCTTTCATCAATGCAGAAAATGATCAACATTGGTCTGACATGATGTATTTTCAATCTTTACCCAAAACAATTCCTTTAAACACACCTACACCACAAGAACTGGCTGATCTTGCTAAAATTAAAAACACATACGATACCTCTATTTTTAGCAATGCTCCTGGAAATTCTGCTGTAAATAAAGCCGTAACCGCTTATAACAAACAAAACATCAATTATTCAGGTGGTATTGTTACAGGAAAACCTCTTTTGGGTACAGATTATTCAGATGCCAATACCATTGCTGTAGTTGACGACTTTATTTATGTTTTTGCTAGAGATTACAAACATAACAACAATACCAACAGCTTAACTTATTATCTAAACACCATTCGTTACCTCTTAGACCAAGGATATGCTAATGGAAGTCTTCTTGAAACGCTACATCATGTTGGATATCGTTGTCGAAATGTTTCTAAATCTGTACACTTGATGAAGGATGAATTGACTGCTGCTGGCTTATGGACAAAAGCTCAAAAAATGGTAGAATGGCTTACTGCTGTTGATCTTATTTGGCATCCTACAGCTCATAAAAGCAATATGGACGATGCACTTACTAGAGCACTTACAATCTTAGGAGCCTGTCTTTACAAAGATACTAATGCAGAACGTATTCAATACCTAAAGGGTTTACAAAATTATTTTCATACTTGGTTAACTCCTTATGCTAAAGAAGGAACAGGAGTTAAAGTAGATTATACTTGTTTTCATCACAATACGTATTATCCTCAATATGCTTTTGGAGCTTATAAAACGCTTTCACAATCCATCAATTTTATTTCGGAAAGTATTTTCCAAATTTCCTCAGAAAAAAAAGACATCCTAAAAAAAATACTATCGGTTGCTCGTTTAACAATGTCAAAAGACAGTCCCCCAAATTCCCTTGCAGGAAGATCTCCTATGAACGATATTTCTATTGCAAGTGCTTATAAAAATATTGGCCTTATAAAACCTGTAGATTTACAATTATTAGGGGCTTACAACTATATTACAGGGGGAGACAACCAAACAAAATCTTATCCAACGGAAAGACTGCCAAATGGTTTTTGGCAAATCAATTTTGCAAACTTAGGAGTTTATAGGCAGTCTGATTGGGTTGCAGACATCAAAGGATTTAACAAATATTTTTGGGGAACCGAAATATATTCTTCAGACAATCGATATGGTAGATATCAAAGTTATGGTTCTATTCAAATTATGTATCCTGATGGGCAAGAAAATTCTGGATTCAACCTTAACGGCTGGAATTGGAATATGAATCCAGGAACCACAAGCATTGTTTTGCCTTGGAACAGTTTAAAAGCTTCTAAAAGTAGACAAGATGAAGTTACTGATTCTAACTTTGCTGCAAGTCTTAGGTTTGGAAAAAAGAACAATTACTATATAGAAGAAAAACTAGAAGGAGATTATGGTATGTTTGGAATGGACTTTACTCAAAAAGCCATTACCGCTACACACAATACTAGTTTTACTTTTAAAAAATCTGTTTTTTGTTTTGACGGAAAATTGATCTGTCTGGGTTCCAACATCAACAACAATGACAATTCCAACAAAACCATTACTCCCCTTTTTCAGAATCAATTGAGCAATACAAACCATCCAATTACAATTGATGGAAATTCAACAGCTGTATTTCCATACACCACCACACTTAACAAGACTCAACATTGGTTGGTAGATGCTTATAATACTGGATATTTTGTTAAAAACACTTCTCAAATCATAGTTGATAGACAAAATCAATCTTCTCCAAATGAAAATGGAAAAAGCGCAAATACTTCTGGAAATTTTGCTTCTGCGTACATCAATCATGGTACTTCTCCTAACAATTTAGAGTATGAATATGTCATCATTCCTAAAACAACTTCTGAAGAAATGACATCGTTTAGCACTCAGATGGAAAATGAGCACACAGCTTTTTATTCTGTAATTCAAAAAAATGCCAACGCTCACATTGTAAAACACAAAACTCTGTACGGTTATGCTTTGTTTGGTGCTGGTAATTATGGAGATGAGACTCCTTTAAAATCTAACAACAAACCCTGTTTGGTCATGACTCAAACCACGGGAAACAATTTACACCTATCCGTGGTAAATCCCAATCTTAATTTTGGTTCTAATGAGAATGAGAGTCAACCCGAAATCATTTCTTTAGTCCTAAATGGAAACTGGAAATTAAAAAATAGCACAGGAGGAAATGTATCACATACGGCTAAAACCAATGAAACTCTTTTAGAAATTGAACTAAAAAACGGAATGCCTGTTGACATTGAATTGAATACTAAAAACGATGAAAGTGTCTTTTATCCTACCTTTTATTACGAAGATTTTAGAAACAATTCCGATCGTGGCTATAATGTACAGATTGTATCCAACCCCGAAAACCAGGACATTTCTTTATTAGGGAAAGTCATTTCAGACATTGTAGACAATACAGATTCAAACGGAGAGTTTACAGAAACTAGACCCGAAAATAGAATTCCCAACAACAGTATTCGTGAACAAAAAGCAATTTCCATAGTAGGAATAGGATCCCATAAAAATTTTCCATTAGAAGTTTGGATTCCTATGACAACTTTAAATTTATC
The DNA here is from genome assembly GCF_030548295.1 of Wenyingzhuangia sp. 2_MG-2023. Taxonomy (GTDB): domain Bacteria; phylum Bacteroidota; class Bacteroidia; order Flavobacteriales; family Flavobacteriaceae; genus Wenyingzhuangia. Next base: position 6,410 of record NZ_JAUOSB010000014.1, on the reverse strand, counting down.
AAACTCAAACCCTCTTATACATAAAAATGAACACAAATATGTGAGTTTTTGGACAGAATCTCGCTATGCTAACGGGGGTACTTCTTCTTTATCTACTCTGATTTCTACCAATTACACAAACGATGTTACCACTGCTACCTGGATAGATGTAACACCTAAATTGAATCAAATTGCAAAAAATGATAATACACACAACCTAATGTATTTAAAATCTATACTTGACTTATCTTCTTACAACAACGCTAACTTTACACTGGCATTTAAATATGTGAGTAACAATTCTCCTTTTACAGCAAGCAATAGAAATGGTACTTTTTATATTTCTGATGTTCATTTTTTTACAAATAAAGATAGCTTAAGTATTAGAGAAATTTCACCAACAGACACCTCTATTAAAGTCTACCCAAATCCCAGTAACGACTATTTTAATATTCAGAATAATGATTCTTCTGTCCAAATCAAAAAAATCAGTATCAATGACTTGGTGGGTAGAGTTGTTTACAGCCAAAATCAAACTTCACCAATTGCAATAAACAAGCTAAGCAAAGGGCTTTATATTCTAACTATAAAAACTGAAACAGGAAAAATTATCCAAAAAAAGGTTCAAGTATACTAAAACCAACTTCTTCTATATCTTTTTCCATCAATCAGAAAACAATTTTATACCATTTTACTTTCTAAAAAGTAATCTCTCCCCCTCCAAAAGCCAACATACCCCCTTTCCAAACAGCTTGATGTAGATAATTTTACTACCCTAATTTAAATTAATATTTATTATTATGAAAAAAAATACATTCATAGCAGCACTCTTTTTTATGTTTACATTCAGTGTAAAGTCACAAGAAACCATCCATTATTATGATGATTTTAGGTATGCTGGAAACTCAGGATATACAGGATTTGTAACTAGCGATCCTCAGGAACTTGGGCTAGCTACTTTAATAACACGTGTTACAGATGTTCCCTCAGACGAAAGTACTGCTCCAGGAACAAGTGTTTTAGCATATACCAGACCGCTGAATAATATTGGTGCTAGAACCGATGTAAGAAACCCAAGAGCTATTAAAATGGCAGGAAATACAGGTGGTCAAAATTACGAAGCGGTAACATGGAGTGTGATGGATGCTTTTGATATTTCTAGCTTGTCAAACTTAATGGTAACCTTTGCGGTCAAAAATTCTTTTCAAGAGGGAGCAGATGATGATCCGTTTAAAGTACTTATTGCTAAAAATTACACCGATGGAACCACCCCCGTAGAAGGTACAAGTTTTGGAGAATTTACAGATATTACTGCTTCTATAAAAACGGCAAACCCTTCTTTTGGGAATGATGGTAATTGGACTTTTGTAACTTTTAATTTGTCTGATTATATTGATGATACAGGTGCTGATAAATTTGCACTGGCATTTAAATACGAATTTCACAATATAGGAGATTTTAATGCCAGCACAAATAGAAATGGTACTTGGAATATTAGTGACGTAAAATTCTTTACAGACAATACTTTGTCTACTGCTAGATTAGACTCTAATTCCTTTTCTATATTTCCTAATCCTACCACAGACTTCATCAATATTAAAAATCTAAAAAACATCAATATTGATACTATTAGTCTTATTGATGTTACTAGCAAAATTGTTTACAACAGTCATCAAACAGCTTCTATAGACACCAAAAAATTGAATAGAGGTATTTATTTTTTAAAAATCACTTCAGCAAACAATGCTGTCTTAACTAAGAAAGTTATCATTCAATAATTCTACATCCTTAATCAACATTGGGTTAAGGGTATTTTATTTTCTCTAAATTTCAAATCGAACCTATGATGCGTTCTCCCTTTTTTCTCTTCTGTATCTTAATTTTCATGACTGGCTGTACTTCTAAAAAACAGTCCGTCAAAACAATCAAAATAGCTCACGGTTTAGATGTTTCACATTCTGTTCACAAAGCAATGCTAGTCATAGGAAAAGAACTTGACAGCCTTTCTAATGGACAAATGCATATCAAAATATACCCCAATCAACAATTAGGTACAGAAAGACAGTGTTTAGAGTTGTTGCAGGCAGGTAGTTTAGACATGACCAAAGTTTCTGTAGCTGTCTTAGAAAATTTTACACCTAAAATGAAAGTATTAGGTCTTCCTTATCTATTTAGAAACAAACACCACACTTTTGAAGTACTTGACGGAAAGATAGGTAAAGAATTGTTAGATGCTACGGAAGCATATTGGTTAAAAGGATTGGCTTATTACGATGCTGGTAGCCGTAGTTTTTACACCCAGAAACCCATAAATACTCCTAAAGATTTAATAGGTTTAAAAATTAGAGTGATGGAAAGTGCTTCTGCTATGAGTATGGTAAAAGCATTAGGAGGCTCTCCCACACCCATTTCATCAGGAGAACTTTATACGGCCATTCAACAAGGAGTGGTAGATGGTGCCGAAAACAACCCGCCTACGTTTTACCTATCTAGACATTATGAAGTTTGCAAATATTACACATTAGATGAACACACTATGATTCCGGATGTTTTGATGGCAAGTACCTATATGTGGAACAAGTTGTCTAAACAAGAACAAAAATGGATGCAATTGGCCATTCAAAAATCTGTAGCATACCAACGAACGGCTTGGGAAAAAGCAGAGACAGAAGCTCTTGAAAAAATCAAAGAACACGGAGTCAAAATAATCTATCCTGATACATCTAAATTTATCGAAAAAACAAAAAACATCTATAAACTTTATAAAAAAGATACAACATTAAACAGACTCATCCATGCAATTCAAAAATAAAAAACCTTTGAGAAACACTGTAGACAAAGTCATTGAAACCAGCCTAATAACAATTATGATTCTAATGGTCATCAATGTATTGTGGCAGGTTTTTAGCAGGTATTTCTTAACACAACCTAGTTCTTTTACAGACGAACTTTCTAGATATTTAATGATTTGGCTTGGAATTCTAGGGGCCGCTTACGTTTCTGGTAGAAATATGCACGTAGCTATTGATGTTTTACCTTCTAGATCTAACGATAAAACTCAAAAAAAACTAAAATCTATCATTCAACTCATTATAGTTGCTTTTAGTTTTTTTGCATTGGTCATTGGGGGATCAAGATTGGTGTACATCACCTATACTTTGAATCAATTTTCACCTGCTTTACATGCACCACTTGCCCTAATTTATTTTGTAATTCCTACAAGTGGAATCTTAATTATCTATTACAAAATTTCTGATTTCTTAAAAAAATAAAAATGGAATACATCCCTATTTTAGTCTTAGTTTTTAGCTTTATCTCTTTTTTAGCAATGGGTACACCTGTTGCATGGAGTATCACCATATCCTCATTATTAACCATGTTGGTTAGCATACCTGCCACTCCTGCTTTTACCACTGTCTCACAAAGAATGTGTACAGGATTGGATAGTTTTGCTCTTCTAGCAATTCCTTTCTTTATTCTCTCTGGTGAATTGATGAACAAAGGAGGAATTGCTCACAGATTGATTGCTTTTGCCAAAACTCTAGTGGGTGCTTTGCCGGGAGGTTTGGCTTTAATCAATATTATTTCTGCTATGTTAATGGGAGCTATTGCAGGTTCTGCCATGGCATCTGCATCTGCTATGGGTAGTATTTTAGGTCCTGAAATGGAAAAAGAAGGATATTCTAAAGAATTTGGAGCCGCCGTAAACATTGCCTCATCTACTACTGGGTTGATCATCCCTCCTAGCAATGTACTCATCGTTTATTCCTTAGCTAGTGGTGGAGCTTCTATTGCAGCCTTATTTTTAGCGGGATACATTCCTGGAATCATGACAGGAGTGTTTTTAATGGTGGTAGCATCTTTTTGGGCAAAAAAGAAAAAATACAAATTAGGACAGAAAAGCTCTTTTAAGGATATTTTTAAAACATTTATTGTTGCAGTTCCTAGCTTATTTATGTTAGTGGTTGTAATTGGCGGAATTGTTGTAGGAGTATTTACTGCTACCGAAGCCTCTGCCATAGCAGTTTTGTATAGTTTTATACTTGGTGTAATTTACAAAGAAATCACTTTTAAAAACATTCCAACCATCTTATTAAAATCATCAACAACAACAGCTATTGTAATGTTCTTAATAGCTGCTTCTATGAGCATGTCTTGGGTTTTATCTTTTGAAAACATCCCTCAAAACATTAGTAATTTATTGCTTGGCGTAAGTGACAACAAAATAATTGTCTTATTAATTATCAATCTTCTATTATTATTTGTAGGAATATTTATGGACATGACACCTGCTGTATTGATTTTTACCCCCATCTTTTTGCCTGTCATTATCAAGCTAGGATTAAATCCTGTGCACTTTGGTATCATTATGATTTTAAATCTTTGTATTGGATTGTGTACACCTCCTGTAGGTTCTGTATTGTTTGTTGGCGTAGGAATTGCCAAAACAAATATCGAAAAAGTCATCAAACCACTACTCCCCTTATTTTTAGCTATGATATTCGCTTTGTTTTTAGTGACCTATTTCCCACAAATCAGTCTATGGTTGCCAGGTATCTTTGGTTTGTTAAATTAATTCCATCAACAAACATACCTTTCCTTTGGTTCTAAAAAAACTCTTCATTAAGTATTTACATCTTTCTAACAATTCTCTAACATTGCCACATTTACATAAACCAATGTTAATGTTACAATGTTACAGCCTTAACCTTTTTTAAACAATAGGAATGTTAATTTGTGCTAAACAAAATTTTAACAAATGAACAATTTATTTAAACTATTTTCTTTAGGAGTATTAAGTACTTTTACTTTGATATCTTGTGGAGAAGACGGACTAGACGGAATTAATGGTACTGATGGTACAAACGGAACCAATGGAGAAAACGGAGCAGATGGTAAAGATGCCGAAGTAATCAAACCTATTTCTCAACTTACTTTTTCAAAAATTGGATCTTTTACAAATGGTGATGACGAAGCTTATGCGGAAATTTCTGCTTTTGACCCTATCACTAAAAAGTTATTTATTGCCAACTCTGAAGAAAATGAAGTATCTGTTTTAGATTTAACAGACGCTACCAATCCTGTTAAACTTAGCTCTATCACTTTAACAGCAAACCCTAACTCTGTAGCTGTACACAATGGTGTTTTAGCTGTAGCTGTTGAGAATGATGACAAACAAGCAAACGGTACTATTGAAACTTACAATACAGACACACAGGCTTCTGTTCAATCTTATACAACTGGTGCTTTGCCAGATATGGTTACTTTTTCACCTGATGGAAAATATTTAATTTCTGCGAACGAAGGTGAACCTAATGATGATTACGATGTTGACCCCGAAGGTTCTATTACTATTGTAGAAATTGCTACAGGAGTAGTAACACAAGTAGCTTTTACAGGATTGACAAACCCAGGAAATGACTTTAGAGTTTTTGGACCAGGTGCAACGCTAGAACAAGATGTTGAACCAGAATACATTGCTGTTTCCGAAGATTCTAAAACAGCTTTCATCAGCTTACAAGAAAACAACGGAATGGCTATTGTTGATTTAGACAGTAAAACCATCACTAAAATAGTTGGGTTAGGAACTAAAAATTACAACATTGCAGGAAACGAAATAGATGCTTCTGATAGAGATGGAATTTCTGGAAATTTAAAAAACTGGAATGTATTAAGTTTTTACATGCCTGATGCTATTGATTATTTTACAACTAATGGAAACGGATATATTGTTTCTGCTAATGAAGGAGATTCTAGAGATTATGACGGATATTCTGAAGAAGAAAGAGTTAAAGATTTAGACTTGGATACAGATGCTTATCCTAACGCTGATGAATTACAAGAAGACGAAAACATAGGACGTTTAAAAATTACAACTGCTAACGGTAAAAATAGTGATGGAAAATACTATCAAATTTACGGTTATGGTGCTCGTTCTTTTTCTATATGGAATACTGACGGAGAAAGAGTTTACGACTCAGGTTCTGAAATTTCAAGAAGAACACTTGCTTTAGCTCCTTATGCTTTTAACCAAGATGAAGGTGAAGTAGACGGAAGATCTGACGATAAAGGTGCTGAACCAGAAGCTGTAAAAACGTTAAAAATTGGGGATGAAACAATGCTGTTTGTTGGTTTAGAAAGAGCTAGCGGAATACTTGTATACAATGTTACCAATCCATTAAATCCTGAATTCATCACTTGGTTATACGATGGAGATGATATTGCTCCTGAAGGTTTAACTGTAGTTGATAAGGCTGATAGCCCTACAGGAAACTACCTGATGATTTCTACAAACGAAGTATCTAGTACTATTGCTATTTACGAAATAAAATAAGAACAATAATTTGAGTCGTGCTAAAATAAGTTGACGATTAAAAAATCTTTAATGCAGAGCTTTTAAAAGCTCTGCATTTTTGTTGTGTATAAAATTA
>NZ_JAUOSB010000137.1 GCF_030548295.1 Wenyingzhuangia sp. 2_MG-2023 | reverse complement strand
CCCTTGCTGCCACTCTCGACAACATCAAGCAGCGACTGCAGAGCCAACAGCACACGCTTGAAATCTCCCTGGGCGACAGAGATGTTGACGCTTATCACCGGCTCGCTGTCCGCGCGGAACTCGATGCGCTCTGGGAGGCTGTTGAAGTGCTCGCCGCCCTCATGTCCGGCGTGGAACTTAGTCGTGTGCCGATCCACGATTATTTCGGAGAGCGACGGAAGTAGTGACCCGCACGCCTGCTGCCCCTCTCGAG
>NZ_JAUOSB010000136.1 GCF_030548295.1 Wenyingzhuangia sp. 2_MG-2023 | reverse complement strand
GGCTAATTGCAATATCAAGCCTTCTACGCATCCCGCCGGAATAGGTTTTTACACTTTTTTTTGCGGCATTTACTAACTCGAATTGTTTTAGCAGTTCGGATGTACGCTTCTTCACCGCATCACGATTCAAGTGATTTAAACGCCCCATCATCATTAGGTTTTCTTCACCTGTCAGCAATTCATCTACTGAAGCATACTGACCTGTCAAACTAATCTGCTGTCTCACAGATTCAGGTTCACGATGGGTATTGTAT
>NZ_JAUOSB010000135.1 GCF_030548295.1 Wenyingzhuangia sp. 2_MG-2023 | reverse complement strand
AATTGATTTCTACTTTTATTTGATCTTATGTTCTTTTTTTTTTTTATTAAAGTATTCTTGTTTTTTAAGTTCCTTTTGATTTTTTGTTTTGATTAATTGACTTAGGTTTTATTTTTTTGTTTTATGCACTTATTTTTTTTGTTTTTTGTTTTATTATTGTTATTTTTTTTATTTATATGAAATTGTTTAATGGTAATTTATATAAATATTAATTACAAAAAAAACCACAAAATATTAAATATTAAATTTAACAAAC
>NZ_JAUOSB010000134.1 GCF_030548295.1 Wenyingzhuangia sp. 2_MG-2023 | reverse complement strand
TTCTTAAGCCCCGACCGCAATTCCAGCTCGATACTCTGCCTAGTTCTGACAAAACATGTGTCCTAACATTACAAATAGGAATTTGGCCCCGGGGATGGCATCTTCATGTGACACGGCCCACTAGTCCATGAAATTTTGATAGTATGAGAAGTGTTTTTGTTCCTAAAAAACTCAATTTTGCAAGCAAAATTTGGCGACCATAGAATCTCCGAACCCAGCTAATCTTCATGGAATTCCTATACAACTTTCTCTGTAG
>NZ_JAUOSB010000133.1 GCF_030548295.1 Wenyingzhuangia sp. 2_MG-2023 | reverse complement strand
TTCTTATGTTTGTACCTTTATTTAACAAAAAAGAGAGAAGTCTCAAGCAAAACAAGGAAGTACTTTAAAGGTACATTACACAGGGGAAGTAACAAACGATCAATTATTTGATAGCTCAAGAGAAAGAGAACCATTAGAATATACAGATGGAGCTGTACAAATGAATCCAGTATTCGACAAAGCTGAATACGGAATGGTAATTGGAGACAACAAACAAAAAACAATACCTGCAGAAGAAGCATATGTGAAGTCTAGT
>NZ_JAUOSB010000132.1 GCF_030548295.1 Wenyingzhuangia sp. 2_MG-2023 | reverse complement strand
GGGTTGCAAAGTTTGAATAACTTTCGTCAATGAACGAAGTTGTTTTTCCGTCACCATATCGCATTTATTCAATAGAAGAACATCACAAAATTCAATTTGGTCGATTAGTAAATCTGCAAGATTACGATCATCTGCTTCTCCAACTGCTTGCTTTCTATCAAGCAGCCGATCACCAGATTCATAATCATGCCAAAAACGGTATGCATCAACAACAGTAACCATTGTATCAAGGCGGCAAAACTGGGTAAGGTCGATAC
>NZ_JAUOSB010000131.1 GCF_030548295.1 Wenyingzhuangia sp. 2_MG-2023 | reverse complement strand
GGGGGTTGTTTTTTTGTTTTTAAAAATAAAATTAAAATTTTTTTTAATTTTTTTTTATAAAAAAAAATTATTATAAAAAACAAAATCAAAAAAATACATTAATTTTGATTAAAAATTAATTTTTTTTTATTAAATTTAATCTATTTTTTATAATTTTAATTTTAAACCAATATTTTTTATTGATTGTTTTTTTTTTTGATTTTTTGATTATTTTTATATGTTTGTAATTATATTTAATTTAAATTAATATCAAATTAA
>NZ_JAUOSB010000130.1 GCF_030548295.1 Wenyingzhuangia sp. 2_MG-2023 | reverse complement strand
ATAATGAGACAGCACGTGAGCTCTTCCATAATACTGCAAAGCATTTACCAATTATTGACTATCATAATCACTTGAACCAGCATGAAATTCTGCAGGATAAAAACTATTCGAATTTAGCTCAAGTGTGGTTAGGCGGTGACCATTATAAATGGCGTGGTATGCGTGCTAATGGGATTGCTGAAGATTATATTACTGGAAATAAAAGTGACTATGAGAAATTTCTTGCATGGTCAAAAACAGTGCCTAACACATTAGGGA
>NZ_JAUOSB010000129.1 GCF_030548295.1 Wenyingzhuangia sp. 2_MG-2023 | reverse complement strand
CGCCGTTCCTGACATTCAGCCGTCACGCTCACAACGATCCGCGCGAGGGCGTGCTGGGTTCTAAATCAACGCCCATTCTTGTCATGTGCTGGGTGGGAAGTGACGCGCAGCCCTATCCTGTGGATGAGCATGGGGATTGGCACGATTTTCATTGCTATGACCCGACCCACTGGATGCCCCTTCCCAAGCCCCCGAGGGCCAAATGATCCTACTGGATATCCCAATTCCCCCGACATGGTGTATCGCCAACGTCCGATC
>NZ_JAUOSB010000128.1 GCF_030548295.1 Wenyingzhuangia sp. 2_MG-2023 | reverse complement strand
CAATATACCTATTTGTTTTAAGGTGTTATTTACTGTTGTGAAAAGTGTTCAGCGCTAAGCTGATTATTTGATATTTTGCTGTACTTGCTACTTTCCTTATTTCTGTTTTGATCTACATCTCGCCTGATCTGCTGCATCTCTGTATGATGAACATATTGATTCTTAAGTAATAGATCTTGTAATGACCACACCAGCTGAATCTACCCATATCGACAGTGACCAACTGACTGAAATTGCGATTGCTTACTATCAAGAAGG
>NZ_JAUOSB010000013.1 GCF_030548295.1 Wenyingzhuangia sp. 2_MG-2023 | reverse complement strand
GTTGCGGGTGCAAAGATACACAACTATTACTTATCTACAACTATCTTTTTTAACCTTTTTTTAAATTATTTCTTAATATCATAATTATCAATCTTTTAATCATTCATAAAATCGAAAGTCTTGCTCATTAACAGGGAATAACAACCATTTTACACACTTAATGGCTAAGTATTGAAATTAATTTAGCATTACGGTTATTATCATCCTTTTAATACAACCCGCTACTATAATACTATAACTGAATCTATATTTTAAACAAATACCTATCTTAATCATTAGTTGTGTATGTTTTTATTTTTGAGTAAATTAATGCTGTCAAACAAAATTTAACAAAGCATGGAAACTATTAAAAATATTGTAATTTTTGACGGCAGCATAGAAATAAGCAACCCTAACTTACACAAATACGAAAGATCTAAAGCGATTTCAGAAAAGGTTCTCCGCTTTTTAAGGAGTAGAGACACTACGATTATTCAAGAAATCAATCGAGAAAAGGCAATACTATATATAAATAGATATTCTGGAGAATGGAAAATTAAAAACGCTAGTAAAAAACTAATCAATAGAATTTTTGGTTAAGCGTTAATTACACAACTTATATATTTAACAATTTTTACTCCTTATGAGAATTAAAAAATGGTTTTATTCGGATGTATATTTACTTACACCCTATTAATGATACAAACTCATCGTAAAATATATCTATTTTCTATTAAGAGTTGAAAAAAATCACCTATTTTTATTTTCGAAAATTTTTACAAAAAAATTAATCCATTTTATTTGTAAATCGTTTAAACAACTGTAAAAAGAACATTCCAAGTTATGGATCAACTTTCATTTTTTAACAAAACTACAATTGTCTTAACGATTTGTACCTTATACTTTTCTTCTGTAAAAAGTCAGGAAATAGTGATTGATTCTTTAGCAACCAATACTATTGAAGAAGACGTTGTTTCGGCCAGTCAAGACTATTTATTGATTGGAGAAGATATTGAATTTTATGATACTGAATACACTCTTACATGGGGAATACATCCTGTGCCCATATATTACAAACAAGAATATCTGTTACCTGAAGAGGATCTGACAAATTATACTGAAAAAATTCTGATTGAAGCCATTAGTGGTAATTACACTGTAAGCGATGCGCTTAACCTAAAGATACGAGAATTAGAAGAGTTAAAAGCAAAAAACCCTGTTATTGATTATCAAGTATTTAATGACAAAAGGAACAACGAAGTTATTATTGATTTTCTCATTAGTGAAACCAATGGTGTTTTTGAATGGAGTGTCTATCGTTACATTAAGCAAAAAAGGTCTGAACCATTTCTGATTCTATTTGCTTACTCTTATAGAAAATATACAGCTAACAAAGAAGACATTTTCAACTTTTACAGTCACGTAAAAAAGATTCGTAAGAGTATGATCAAAGAAGTTTATAGCATTAGAATCCCTAAAATAAAAAGTAGTGTTTCTAAATAAGAAATACCTGCTGTGCATTTGAAGTAAAACCTGAAATATTTTTTCTATCAAAAAACTCTCGAACGGACACTTTTTCTTATTTATACACAGCATCTATATTGAGAATTTTCCCTTTTTAAAAACTTATCATCATTTTTCTTTCAAATATTGCTTGCCCATAAAATTGGTAACGACTGTTACAAAAACCACAATAGTGATAGAACTTAAAGGCATTAATATAGCAGCAATTAAAGGTGTTAACAATCCTGAAATTGCAAAATACAATCCCACAACGTTGTACAGAATAGATAGAACAAAACTGACTTTTACTACCGATAAACTTTGTTTACACAATCTTATAAAATTTGGCAATTGTATTAATTTTTTAGCATCAATGATAGCATCACTTGCCGGGGAAAAAACATTGATGTCTTCAGCCACTGCAATTCCTACTTGAGCTTGTAACAAAGCACCTGCATCGTTAAGCCCATCACCTACCATCATTACGGACTCCTTATTATCTTGACTTATTTTGATACGATTCAACTTATCTTGAGGAGATTGATGAAAATAAAACCCCGAAGCTTTAGATAAATTCTCGCTTAAAAAAACCAATTCTCCATCGTTATCCCCAGACAAAACATGAACCTGATATTTTTTAGACAAATTCTGCAAAGTCTTAAAAATATTAGTTCGGTAAGAGTTATTGAACCTAAAATATCCTTTTACTTTTTGATTGACACAAACATACACCCTACTTTCTCTTGGATCACTTTCATTAGCTTGGACAAATGCTGCTGAACCGACTTTTATTTCTACACCTTCAAACTTACCTTGCAACCCATTCCCCTCTATTTCTTTGAAACTCTCAATCTCTACAACAGAAGCTTTTATTTTTTTATACAAAGTTCTACTCAAAGGATGATTGGAATTTTTAACCAATGACTTGACCATTGATAATTCTATTTCTGTAAGAACTTCTCCCACATAATCAAAATTGTGCTGATTTCTAGTGGTCAATGTCCCCGTTTTATCAAAATACAAGGTTTGTATATTTGCTATTTCTTCAATAACAGAGCTATCTTTCAAATAAAATCCTTTTTTACCCAAAATTCGCAACACATTCCCCAAAGTAAAAGGTGCTGATAAAGCCAAAGCACAAGGACATGCAACAATTAGAATAGAAGACACCACATTTACAATTTGAGTTTTATCTACAAAAAACCAAAAAATAGTAGCAACCAACATTATCAACAAAAGTCCCCAAGTAAAATATTGACTTACAGCATCGGTAATATGAGTCAACCCTGATGTTTGGTGATAAGAATTTTGACTCCATAACTTGGTTAAATAACTCTGATCTACTGTTTTGGTAACCTCTATAGTAATGGTTTCTCCCTGGTGTTTTCCTCCTGCAAAAACCTTGTCCCCAGATTGTTTGGAAATTAAATTAGACTCGCCAGTTACAAAACTATAATCTAGCAATGGTTTTCCTTTGAGTACAATTCCATCCGTAGGAACAATCTCTTGGTTTCGGATACACAGCACATCGTTTACATTTACTTCATTTACAGGAACAATTACCTCCTTACCATCTACCAAAGTAGTAACCGCTATTGGAAAATAGGATTTGAAATCACGTTCAAAAGACAAAAAATCATATGTCTTTTTTTGAAAGAACTTTCCTATTAATAAGAAAAAAATCAAGCCTGACAAACTATCAAAATAACCTTGCCCTGTAGCAGTAAAATATTCGTAACAACTTCTTACAAACAACACAACAATTCCCATACTGATAGGAACATCTATATTAAGTATTTTCTTTTTCAACCCTTTGTACGCGGAAATTAGATAGTCATTACCTGCATAAAAAACTACTGGTAAAGAAAATAACAACATTAGAAAAGTAAACAACGGTTGATAATGTTCTAGCCAAACATCCGATTTCCCAAAATAATCAGGAAAAGAAAGAAACATGGTGTTTCCAAAGGCAAAACCCGCCACTGTAAGTTTATAAACACTTGTTTTATCAGTTTTTTGATGTTTTTCACCATCCTCTAAACTGATATAAGGATCGTATCCTATTGTTGCCAGCAACTCTACCAACTGCAACAAAGTAAGCTCATTATTATAAGTAATCTGTACCGTTTTTTTAGAAAAATGTACACGAGAATTGATCACTCTAGTCTCTAACTTTTGCAGATTTTCTAAAACCCAAACACAAGAACTACAATGAATTTTAGGAATATACAACGTTACAATTTGAACACCTTCTTCTTTAAAATCTAGCAATTTATCTACTACTGCCGGATTGGATAAAAAACTATATTTTCCTTGAAAAGCATCAGGACTAGTCCCAGGAGTTTTTTCCAAACTATAATAATCTGTAAGATCATTTGCAGAAAAAATTTCGTAAACCGTTTTACAACCGTTACAACAAAACTGTTTAGCGTCAAACTCCACAAGTTCTACCACAGCATCACCGCAATGATAGCAGGTTGTTTCTTCCATCAATCCTTATTATTATTTTAAACACAAAAATCATCAAAACACACAACTATACCAATGATTATTATCATATAATTTTGTGACATCCTGTAAATTCAAACTCAAATTTTGTAAATTTGTTTTACTATGAACCCTCTAAAAATATTTGCTGTGAGTAGATGTGAACAATGCTTGGTAAAACAATTTAACAACTTAAATGCTTTAAATAAAGAGGAGTTGAAAGACATCTCTGATGCTAAGGATGTTCATGTGTTTAAAAAAGGAGAAATTATTTTTAATGAAGGTAAATTTGTTTCTGGTGTTTACTGTATTAAAGATGGAGTTTGTAAGCTTTCACAATTGAATGCAAATGGAAAAGAGCAAATTGTAAAATTCTCTAAAAAAGGAGATTTGATTGGTTACCATTCTGCCATTACCAACGAAGCAAATACCATAACAGTAACCGCATTGAATGAAGTCTCTGCTTGTTTTATTCCTCAAAGTTTGATTAAAAAACCATTGGAAGAAAACCCTAAGTTTTCTACAGCTATTTTCAAAACAGTTTGTAGTGATTTGAAAGAAGCAAACAATGCCATCACCAATATATCTACCAACACGGTTCACCAACGCATGGCAGATTTGATTTTGTTTTTAAAAGATACTTATGGCGTAACAGAAGATAATACCATTAAAATTCAGCTAAGCAGAAAAGAGATTGCAAGTTCTGTAGGAACTGCTACAGAATCTGCTATTCGTATCTTATCCTCTTTTAAAAAAGACAAAATGATAGAATTAAAGGGGAAATCAATTACTATTTTAGACGAAACCGAATTGCTAAAAATAGCAGAAGGTATGTAATCTGTTTCTGTCTTTTTAAATATTGCGCATTACTTATTGATACACATCAATACTGGAAACCTATTTTCTCAAAAATCCCAAAAACATAAATCCTTAAATTTGAGTAACCTATAAAACACACTTAAATATGGATTCATTAGAAAAAGCAAAACCATTTGCAAAACTAGGATTTACACATTTAGAAACCGCAGAAATTGTATCTGCTCTTAACAAGCTTTTGGCTTCGTATCATGTACATTATCAAAAGTTAAGAAATTTTCATTGGAATGTTGTGGGGCCTGATTTTTTTGAAATCCACGAAAAATTTGAAACACAATACAATATTGTAAAATTAAATATTGATGAAGTAGCAGAACGCATTAGAGTTTTTGGAAAAAAGCCAATAGGCACATTGACTTCTTATTTGGAAACCTCTAAAATTACAGAAATCCACGATCCGTTAACAGCTACAGAAATGGTAAAAGAAATTTTAAACGATTTTGAAATTCTTTTAAATCAAATGAACGATGTTAGTTCTGCTGCCGAAAACATCAAAGATCGAGGCACACAAGACATGATGAACTCTTTTATTAGACAAATGGAAAAAACACATTGGATGTTGACTGCATTTATGAAAACCGAAAAAAGTGTACTCTCTTAATTTTTTTTAATTATTAATTACAACCCTACCTATGGCAATTATTGGAAGTATTATAAAAACTGCAATTGACACTATTGACACGTTAAGTTTTGATTCTAAAACTGCAACTGAACACCAAAAAGATCAATTAAGAAAACTTTTAACCACTGCAAAAGACACTTCTTTTGGAAAATATTACAACTTTCTAGCAATTTTGGATCATGATGACATCATTCAAGAGTATCAAAAAATAGTCCCCATTTTCAACTATGCTAGCATCAACCAAAAATGGTGGAAACAGCAACAAAGCAATCCAGATATTACTTGGCCAGGAAAACCAAATTATTTTGCAAAAAGTAGTGGAACTACAGGTAAAAAAAGCAAACGAATTCCTGTAACTAGTGATTATATTTCATCGGTAAGAAGCGTTGGAGCCTCTATGGTTAAAGACTTGTCTAATTTTGACTTTCCTAGTCATGTATTTGAAAAAGAAATTTTTATGTTGAGTAGTTCTGCCAAACTAAAAAAACACAAACGGGGTTTTAGAGAAGGTGAAATAAGCGGAATTAACGTAAGTAATTTTCCAGATTGGTACGATACCTTTTACAGACCAGGAAAAGAAATAGCAGCTATTGATGATTGGGAAGAAAGAAAAGCAAGAATAGCAGAAGAAGCTCCTAATTGGGATATTGGTGCTATTGCTGGAATTCCCTCGTGGATTTTAGAAGTTCTAAAAGCTATTATAGAAAAAAACGGATTGAATAACATTCATGAAATTTGGCCAGACTTTACTATATACTCTAGCGGTGGTGTGGCTTTTGAAACCTATAGAAGTTCTTTTGAAAAAGTTTGCGGAAAAGAAATAACCGTTCTAGATACTTATTTAGCTTCTGAAGGATTTTTTGCATACACTGCAAGACCAGATACCATGAGCATGAAGTTGGCTTTGAATCATGATATTTTTTATGAGTTTGTTCCTTTCAACAGTGATGGATTTGACGAAACAGGAAACATCTTAAAAAAACCAAAAGTAGTATCTATAGAAGATGTTGAAAAAAATATAGAATATGCACTTTTGGTAAGTACTAGTTCTGGAACTTGGAGATATATGGTTGGAGACACTATTGAGTTTACAGATATTGAAAATCATGAAATTAAAATTACAGGTCGCACAAAGTTCTTTTTAAACGTAGTGGGATCTCAGCTTTCCGAAGAAAAATTAGACAAAGCAATTTTAGAAGCTTCTAAAGAGTTTGATGTAGAAATTAACGAATATACTGTGGGAGCTATCCAAGAAAATGAAGATTTTTATCACCAATGGATTTTGGTTACCGACCAAGAATTGGACGAAAAAAAATGTACTGATTTTATGGATAAAAAATTAAAAGAAGCTAACAAAAACTATAAAGTAGCAAGACAAAAAGCTCTTAGTGGTGTAAAACTAATAAAAATAAGTAAAGAGAAATACCACGAATATTTAAAATCTGAAAAGAAAAATGGTGGACAAATAAAAACTCCAAAAGTAATGAAGGAAGAAAAACTGAGAGCCTATCTGAAATTTCTAAACTCTTAAAAAATCCAAACACTGTTCTAAAAATTCAAGAATTTGAGGAACAGTGTTTATTCATGAAACATTTTAGATAATGTTACATCCTCATCCTCTTCTATATAATCTTCTACATCTTTTATAGACAAATAATACTGATTGATATTGATCAGATACTGTTCTGAGAAAATATCACTCAAAAGAATGTATCGTTTGGTTTTTAGTAGCTGTTTTTTAAATCCTTTTTTTAGTGCAATATAATCTGCCGTATGTTCTACTTTTTTCTTAAACGATTTGCTAATAACATATTTAATAGCATACCACAGCATTCCCATATTAGAATGTTGTTCATAATCTGAAACATGTCCCAATTCATGGGCAAACCAACCTTGTAAAACTCCAGAAGGCACACTGCTTAATTTGATATCGGTGTCTTTTAAAGATTCACCAACCACAATTTTATACTCCTTTACTCCTCTTATCAAATTAGAAAAACTTATAACAGGTTGAGCTTTCATGGTAGTTGCTCCTATATTTTTCTGATAAACATTAATTTTATATTTGTGTAGCTGATTGTATTTTTTAAAAACTGTGATAAAATTTTCCTTGATTATATCACTTTCTATGTTGTGAAAATTTACTTGCATCTTATTGCTATTTTCATCTTTTGAATTCCCATACTGAGAAAACATGACTAATGATAAAACTATTATACTTATTATGAAGTTCTTTCTTTTTAAGAATCTCATTGTGTAGCAGTGGTTTTGGGTTTTCGAAAAGTAGTTTCTTTCAGATTATTAACAATAATAAATAGTATTGCTGCTAAAGGTAGCGCAACAATCATACCTACAATTCCCCACAACTGCTCTCCAATCAATAAAACAATAATTGCTAACAAAGGGTTCAAGTTAATTTTATCACCAATAATTTTAGGAGTGATAAAATTCCCCTCAATAAACTGAATAACTGCAAACAGAATAGAAATATAAATCAATTGTGGTACCGATCCATTGATTACAAACGAAACAAACAAAACCAAAAAACTACCAATGGTGATTCCTATGTAAGGAATAATTCCTAAAAAGGCAACCATAAATCCTAAAACAAAAGAATAAGGAACACCCAAAATTAACAACCCAATGGAGTTTGCAAATCCTAAAATAAGCATCACCAAAAACAATCCTTTCAAATAATTTTGCACCAAAGTAGTTACTTCATCAAATACAGGTTTGTACTTAATTTGCATAGGTTGAAACAATCTTTTCAAAAAGTCTTTAATTTTTTCTTTGTATAATAAAATAAGAAAAATATACAAAGGAACAAATGTAATATAAGAAATCAAACCGCCTACATTACCGAACAAAGAGAACAAAACAGAGGAGCCAGAACTGATGAGTTGCTCTTTGTTTTCTTCAGTAGCTTGTAAAACATCTATATTTTTAATTCCTAACAATCCTTCAAAATAATCTTCAATTTTATTTAACAAGGCTAGAATTTTATCACTGATATTTGGATAGTTGTCATAAAAATCTGCCACTTGAGAACTAATCAACATAAGAACTAGTGTTAAAAAAGCAATCAATAAAACAGTGACAACAGTTACTGATAAAAAATTTGATTTTAAAACTGATTTTACTTTTGACAATACAGAACTCAATGCCAAACTAATCAACAATGCAATGGTTAAAGGAGCTAAAACAAACTTACATTTTACAATAGCATACACACAAAGTGTAGCAAAAATTAGTATGTAAGTAGCGTATTGTAAGTATGTAAGTTTAATAAATTTCATCTATTTGTTTTTTGTTGAAACTACAAACTTTTAAATTGTCGTCTCGCAACATTTGATTATTTTACAAAATGAACAATGATACTACTAAAAGCAGTACCATTGTTCTATTCTTCTTCTCCATTGTTCCTTAAAAACACTTCTTTCCATTGACTTGTATTGATGTCCAAAGTTCTGATTGGAAATGGAATTCCAATATTATTTTCATCAAAAGCTTTTTTCAGTGCGATGATAGCATCGTTTCTTGCTTTTAAAAAACCTGGTTGGTCGTTGGCATCAATCCAAAAATATAATGTGAAATTTATAGAGCTACCAGCATATTCATTAAAAAAAATATCTACTCCTCTAGATTCGTTTACAAAATCTAAAGCACTAATCGTAGACTCACCTACTTTGATTACTTTTTCTAAATCGGAATCGTAAGCAACACCACAGTTGATTTCAATTCTTCTGTTAGGTAAAGATGAATAATTTCTAATTTTATTTTGAAAAACATCTTTATTAGGAATGATTACCTCTTGTCCGTTAAAAGAGTGCATCAAAATATTTCTTAAATTGATTTGTTTTACGATTCCCATTTCATCTGCAGTTTCAATAACGTCTCCTATTCTAAAAGGTTTTCTAACAGCCATAAAGACTCCAGAAATAAAATTAGTTGCAGAATCTTGAAAAGCAAAACTCAATGCCAATCCAATTACCCCAGCCCCCGCCAACAAAGACGTTACAGCTTTGTCTAACTTTAACACACTGAGTGCTACAAAAATACCTATGGATAAAACTATTAGGAAAGAAATTGTACCTAATAAGTTGGTCAATGCTTGGTTGTGACTTATTTTTTTAGCTGCTTTTTGAACTAAAAGTCGAACTAATTTAGCTATAAAATAGAAAAGAATTAACAACACAATACACAGTACTATGTTGGGTAACATTGATATTAATGCTTCTGTCCAAGACAGTAATTTATCTTTTACTATTTCATAGGATCTACTAATGTTGAAAATTCCCATGTTTCTTTTTCTTCTTTTATGATTGCTTGAATTGGAACTCCTTTTACAGGCATTGCCAATGGATTATCTACTAGAAAAACATCTCCACCTCTTTGGTAAGTTGTAATTGCAGCAAAATTAATTAAAGACATGTTGGTGCTATTCATCTCATTGTCTATGATCGTTGTTTGATTGATTTCATCATACACACCAAAAACATCGTCACTTGCAGAAACATAAAGTCTTTCTATTTTTCCTTGCATAGCTAGAGGTATAACTTTTTCCAATCTATTTGTAGTTACATCCTTATCTAACATGACTTTTTTAATTTTTAAAGTATCTTCTAACAATTTGTCTGAAGATGCTTTTTTAATCAATGGCAACAGATAATAATTTGTTGTAATATACATACAACTATCAATTTCTGTATTTATCAAATAACTCTGTATGCTGTTTTCATTGATAAAGATAACGAATGTTTTTGACTGTTCTAAACTATAGGCATTCCATATAGAATCATTATTTGCTATATATTCTAAAGGGTTAAGGATATTTTGCGCAGAACTATTAGGAACTCCATCTTGCAATAACCTTTGTTCTACTTCATGTATTTGAAAAATAAAATTTTCTCTAGATACTTTTATATGAGAGAGTATAGGACAATAAATAGAAACACAGTTAAAATCTGTAGTTTGAGCCAAATCTTTAAAATCTTCTTTGGATAAATCCGTTTTAAATTTAAGCATAATTGTTCATTTATTGAGTTGTTAATCAACTATAAAGTTCGCTATATAACACGCTAGCTATATTGACCTGAATCAATTAAAACTCATGATTATTATCAACTTAAAAAAACAAAAACAAGAGACTATCTGATTTCTCAAACAAGCTCTTGTTTTATTAAACAACCTGTAATATAAACACACTTACAGGAATTATTTTTATAATGTTTTTTTAATTTAGAATTTCATATTCAACTTCATTAATCTTATATTTTTTTTATAACAAGACTACCATATCAGATCCATTTTTTGCAGCTTGTCTCTATCAATTAAAATAATTTTCTTTCCTTCTGTTTTGATAATTTTACTGTTTTTGAATTCCGTTAACGTTCTTGTCAAACTCTCTTTAGTAGTTCCCGTTAATTTAGCTAAATCTGTTCTTAACAAACTAATTTCATCTGTATTTGCCAACAACTCCTGAAGTTTTTTTGAAACTCTTTTTCTTACAGAACTATAAGCCATCAACATTAAATCTTCTTCTTTGGAGCTTAATGTTTTTGATATGATGTTCATGAATTGTTGCGCTACTTCTCTATTGTTATATATCAATGCTAAAAAATCTTTTTTAGAAATCTTAGTCAATACAGTATTTTCCAGAGCTTCGGCAATTTCTTCGTGTGTTCTATCTTCAAAAATAGCCTGAAAACCAAAAAACTGTCCTTCACTATAAACAGCTGTTATGTATTCTTTACCATCATCATTAAACTTATAAGTTTTAACACTTCCTTTTTCTATATAATATACAAAATGAACATGTTCTCCTTCTTTGTAAATAAACTCTTTAGAAGCATAGTTAAAAACATGCGAGTCATCTTTTACATCTTCTAAAGTAATGACCTTTTTAGCTTCGTCTAAAAAAGCGTGAACATCGCCACTATTAGCACCGTAATGTTTTTTAAGTAACTCGTTTTTTTTTAACCTATTTTCTATAACTCTAATTAATTCTGTGCTTTCAAAAGGCTTGAACAAATAATCATCTGCCCCCAATTCCATTCCTTTTCTTAAATCTGCTTTTTCAGATTTAGCTGTTAAAAACACAAAAGGGATAATTGCCGTTTCTGGTTTTTGGCTTAAAATATATAGTACTCCATACCCATCTAATTCAGGCATCATAACATCGCAAATAATAAGATCTGGTAAAAAAGATTTTGTTTTTTCAATACCCACCATTCCATTTTCAGCAACCTCAACCTCATAGCCTGCCAATTCAATTAGTTCTGAAATATTCTCTCGCATTATCAGATCATCCTCTATTAACAATATTTTTTTCATCATTGGTTTAATTTTTTTTCATGTTGAATTTTTATTTTTTAAGAATTTTAACTGTAAAAACAGTTCCAACACCTTCTTTACTTTCAAAAGATATATTACCATTCATCAATGTAACATATTTTCTAACTATATTCAGTCCAAGACCAGTACCTTGTAAGTTTGTTGCATTTTTGGCTCTAAAGAATCTTCTAAACAAATTATTTTGATCTTCTGGTGGAATTCCCATTCCCTCATCTCTTACCGAAATCTGAATTTCACGATCGTTCACGAATGATAAAACCTCCACGTTTTTACCCGCTGGCGTATATTTAATGGCATTAGACAAAAGATTGTTCATCACATGCCTTAAAATATTTTTATCCAAATGAACTCTTGATTGATTTGTCTTAAATTCAAAGTTGATTACCTGATCTTTTTTTAACAAAGGAACAAACTCGTCAATAAAGTTTTGCAATGTTTCTTTCAAATCAAATTCTTCTTCATTGTAGTCTATTCTCCCCTCTTCTAATTGCCCTAATGATAAAAATTGATTTAAAGTTCCTGTTAATGTTTTTATAGAGGTTTTGATTTTAAGAATATGGGATTCTACTTTAGACTTGTGCACAAATTGACTCCACAAATCTTCATCAACTTTAAGATAACGCTCTATCAAATCTATAGAAGATAAAATTCCAGCTAAAGGTGTTCTAAACTCATGAGATGCTGTTGTTATAAACCTTGATTTCATGTCGTTTAACTCCTGCTTACCTTCTAATCTATCTATACTTTCTATTTTGTCATGCTTTTGTAAATCCAATTCTTCTTCTACATTTTTACGTTCTGTAATATCTCTTATAACGCAAATTGTATATTTTTCAGAATCTTCCTCAGAAATAAAATTTTGGTTGCAATCCAATTCCAAAACTCTCAATTCTCCTGTATCCGAAAAACAATTATACTCAAATTGTTTGTACTTTCTAGTTTCAAAATTCTGACATTTTTCAAAATATCTTTCAAATTTAAATTTACATGCTACCGGCAGTAAATCACTTAATTCTTTATCTCTTAAATTTGTTGTTTGTTTCAACAACTGTAAACTTGACTTATTATAGTCCACTATTATTCCCTCATGGTTGGTTAACAAAACGCCATGAAAAACACTATTAAGAACCGATGCAAGTTTACCACTGTAGATGTGATTTTCAATCATAAATTATGCCGTATAGATATTTCATCAAATATAATTATAATAAAGCTTGATTTCTATTGTAATCCTTAAAATTGACCAAGATCAATTTTAAACAAAAAACACATCAACTCAAAAAGACTACTTAAGGCCTAACTTTACATAATATATAAGCATTACAATGCAAATTGTAACATTGTTAAGTAGAACTCTATGATGAAAAATAACCTCTTAACAATTACATTAAAAGATGGTATTTATACCTTTATTATTCCAACTATATTAAGTTCTGAATTACATATAAATATAATAAAAAATATTACCATTTATTAATTTAAATCATTTTAATGCTTAGTGTTTCTCATATAAATTTATAACGTTGCAATGCAACAATTAAGAATTATTGAAACCATACTTTTAATTAACAATTATAAAATCAATCAAAAATGAAAAAAAGACTTGCAATTAGCGCTATCCTTTTAGCCATGACCGCCACCGTAATAAGCTGTAAAGAAAAATCTCCTAAAGAAAAAGTAGAAGACGGAATGGAAGAAGTTGGAGAAGGTATAGAAGATGCTGCAGAAGAAACAGGAGATAAGATTAAAGAAGGAGCAGAAGAAGTGGAAGACGAAATAGATGATGCTACTGATGCTAAATAATATTTTTTAAGTTGAATATATCTAAGGGTTATCAAAATTATTTGATAACCCTTTTTTGTTGCTTTCTATTTTTCTATAGCTAATCATTTAATTTGTGTATTTTCGCAACTTCAAAGAAATACACCAAAATGAGTATCCAAAACCATTTAGAAATAGCTGTTAAAAAAGCATTTGTAGAAATTTTTAAAATTGAAATCCCATCTGTTGAATTTCAAGCAACTCGAAAGGAATTTGAAGGAGATATCACCATCGTAGTATTTGCCTTTTTAAAATATGTGAAAGGAAACCCTGTTCAAATTGGAACACAAATTGGAGAATATTTGAAAGAGCATGTAGACTTGGTGACCAATTTTAATGTAGTCAAAGGGTTCTTAAACGTTTCTATCAATCCTAGTTTTTTCTTAGACAGTTTTTACACTATGTATGCTACTAAAAACTACGGAACCTTAGCTCCTACTCCTACTGATAAAGCCGTAATGGTAGAATATTCCTCACCTAACACCAACAAACCCTTGCATCTGGGGCATGTACGTAACAATTTATTAGGTTTTTCTGTGGCAGAAATTATTGCTGCATCTGGAAAAAAAGTATACAAAACTCAAATTATAAACGACCGTGGTATTCATATTTGTAAAAGTATGTTGGCATGGCAAAAATTTGGGAATGGAGAAACTCCAGAAAACACAGGTTTGAAAGGAGATAAATTAGTAGGAAATTATTATGTAGCTTTTGACAAAGCTTACAAAGAAGAAATAAATGTTCTACTAGCTGAAGGAAAAACAGAAGAGGAAGCAAAAAAACAGGCACCTATTTTACTAGAAGCACAAGACATGTTGCGCAAATGGGAAGCTGGTGATGAAGAAGTGGTAAACCTTTGGAAAACCATGAACCAATGGGTATATGATGGGTTTGCTGTTTCTTATAAAAATCTAGGTGTTACTTTTGACAAAAACTATTACGAAAGCAATACATACCTTTTAGGAAAAGATTGTGTGACAGAAGGATTGGAAAAAGGTGTGTTTTATCAAAAAGAAGATGGTTCTGTTTGGATTGACTTGACGGATGAAGGTTTGGATGAAAAATTAGTGTTACGTGGAGATGGAACTTCCGTTTACATTACCCAAGATATTGGAACTGCTATTCAGCGTTTTCAAGAATTCGACATCAATGCATTGACTTATACCGTTGGTAACGAGCAAGATTATCACTTTAAAGTATTGTTTCTAATCTTAAAAAAATTAGGATATTCTTGGGCTGAAAACATGTATCACTTGTCTTACGGAATGGTAGATTTGCCTACGGGTAAAATGAAGTCTAGAGAAGGAACTGTTGTAGATGCTGATGATTTGATGGCAGAAATGGTTAAAACTGCTGGTGAAATTTCTCAAGAATTAGGAAAACTAGAAGGATATTCTACAGAACAAAAAGAAGCATTGTACAAAATTATTGGTATGGGAGCTTTAAAGTATTACATCTTAAAAGTAGATCCTAAAAAACGTATTTTGTTCGACCCTAAAGAATCTATTGACTTTAACGGAAACACAGGACCTTTTATTCAATATACCTATGCAAGAATCCAGTCTATTTTAAGAAAGGCTGATTTTGATTATTCTGAAAAACAAACTATTTCAATTTCTGAAAAAGAATTGTCGGTGATCAAAACATTGCAACAATTTCCAGAAACCATACAATTGGCTGCTAAAAACCACAGTCCAGCTTTGATTGCCAACTACAGTTATGACTTGGTAAAAGAATACAACTCTTTTTATCAAAGTTCTTACATTTTAGGATGTGAAAACAATGCTGTAAAAATATTTAGAACACAATTGTCTGCACAAGTGGGAGAAACTATCAAATCGGCATTCAATCTATTAGGAATTGACGTTCCTGAAAGAATGTAATCTCAAATATTTAATCAATTCAAAACGGATTTACTTTTCTAAATCTTTAAACGTTTCAACCCTTGACTAAAAACATATACATATCACTCCTAAAAGCAGTTGCTAAAATTTGTATTGCAGGAGTGTTTATTGGTTTGTTGCATCATTTAGATGGGTTGGTTGCCCTTATTTTAGCTGCTAAGGTTGTTCATTCTATGTACAGCTTAGGTTTTAAAGATGGTCAAAAATATTGGCTGGTACCTATAGGAATGATACTTACAGGGGTTTTAGGAATTTCTGCAGAAAATTGGGGAATTGAAAATGAATATTGGCAATACCACGATGTAACAACAAAAATGCCTTTGTGGCTCCCTTTTGCTTGGATGCTTGCCTTTAGTTATGTTTACAAATTGGAAAAAGAACTATTTAGGGAACTCAAAAAACCATCTTTAATTACCAAAGCGACCATAACTTTTTTACTCGCATTGATATTTCCTGCTTTTGGAGAAGTTATTACCATCAACTTGGGGGTTTGGACGTATTCTTGGCCTTATCAATTTTTAGGAGTTCCGCTATATGCACTTATCTGTTTGGTGATTTTTCACATGTTTGTAAATATATTTATTTATTTTATTGCTCACAAAGCACAACTAAAAGACCCTGTTTTCAATCCTTAAAAAATGACATATAGCAAGTGTTTATTTCAAAATACAATTGAAAAACCAAACATAAACACTAGCTATCAGCGCTTTAAAAACACTCTTTAATTTTTATACAATTTTCTTCTGTACATATTGATTTCTCTCGGGTTTGTTCTTTTTACTCTAGTCATTAATTACTTAACATTTACATAACATATCTTTTCTAGGGTATTGAAATTTCGCTTTGTCTTAGCATTATATAAAAGGAAAAGTATGATTTCATCTGAAATAGAAAAGTGTATTATAAACTACTTAACAGGCAACGCTACAGCTGTAGAATTGGAATTACTGGAGAGCTGGACTCAAAAAGAAGACAACTTAAATGCATTTAAAGAATACATACAAATGCACCATGCTATTAATAGTAATACGCTAAAAGTAGATGTAAATTCTTTTAAGGAAAAACAATTAAAAGCAATCCAACAAAGTAAAAAATCGACCTTAAAACTAAGGTATCTAAATACTTTAAAATATGCTGCTATTTTAATTATTGCTATGGGTTCTAGTTATTTCTTTTATCAGAAAACATTTGACAATACAACAGATTTTTCTGCAAGTGTAAATCAAATTACACTTCAATTGGAAAACGGAACTGTAGAAATCATCAGTGAGAATAATCAAAAAGAAATTTTAGATGTTCAAGGAAACGTAATTGGAACACAGCAAAACAACAAAATTGTATACCATACTAAAAACACAACAGAGCAAGCTGTTTATAACACATTGACTGTTCCTTATGGAAAACAGTTTGAGTTGGTATTGTCTGATGGAACCAAAGTAAATCTAAACTCAGGATCATCTATAAAATATCCTGTACAATTTGCTGCCAATGAAAACCGAGAAGTAAGTTTGAATGGAGAAGCTTATTTTGACGTAGCCAAAAATCCTGAAAATCCTTTTATTGTAAATGCAAATAAATTAAAAGTAAGAGTATTAGGAACGCAATTTAACCTTTCTGCGTATCCTGAAGAATCTACTATTTCTACTGTTTTGGTAGAAGGTTTGGTTGGTTTGTACGATGACAACCACTACAATTCTGAAACAGCTACGTTAATTACACCTGGATTTAAAGGAAGTTACAACGAAAGTGATCGTACAATTTTAAAAGAAAAAGTAGACACTCGCATTTATACTAGTTGGATAAATGGTCAACTTATTTTTAGAAATATTCCTTTTAAAAATATTATCAAAAAATTAGAACGCAACTACAATGTTCAAATAACCAATAACAACACTGTATTAAACGAGCAGTTCTTTAATGCGAATTTTGATGCCCACGAAGAAATATCTACAATTCTAAACACCTTTCAAAAAAGCTTTGACTTTAATTATACAATTCATCAAAATCAAATAAGTATTAACTAATAAACTGGAAAAATCAACAATGAATTAAACAAAAGTATCAAGTATTAAAACAAAAAATGGAAGATGCTGGAACATCCTCCACTTAAAAAAAAGTGAGATTGAAATCTCATCCTTACAACTAACACAAAAATATGAAAAATTTTACAAAAATGAAGAGTAAGTCGCTATACTCTCTTAAAATTAATTTAACATTAATTTGTCTCGTTATTAACTTGTTTAATCTACAAGCTATTAATAACAGTCAGAACACTAAGATTACATTAAATCTTAGCAAGGTTACTCTAGAAAAAGTACTTAATGAAATTGAGTACCGAACAGAGTATAGATTCTTATATAATATTAAGGATTTAGACCTGAAAAAAATTGTCTCTATAAAAGTAAAAGAAGAAAAAATTGAAACTATTCTTACTCAACTTTTTAAAGACACCAGAAATACTTTTGAGATTGCAGACAAGCATATCATTATAAAAGTAGCTCCAATTACAGTGCAAAAAAAGCCACAACAATCCAACCAATCCGTAGAAATAACAGGGTCTGTGAAAGATGTAGAAGGCATGTCATTACCCGGAGTAAACATCACATTAAAAGGAACCAACAAAGGTGTATTGTCTAACTTTGATGGTGTATTTACAATTACAGTACCTAACAGCCAATCTATTTTGGTATTCTCTTACACAGGTATGCAAGACAAAGAAATATTAGTAGGTAACAAAAACACATTAAACGTAGTTTTAGAACCTTCTATAGAAAACATGAACGAAGTAGTTGTAACTGCTTTGGGAATGAAAAGAGAGAAAAAAGCATTGGGGTATGCTGTTGGAGAAATCAACAGTGAAAAAATAAATCTTGTTCCTCAAGAAAATGTTTTAGGAGGTTTGTCTAGTAAAATTTCTGGTTTAGACATTCGTCGTGGAGGAAATGATTTGAACAACGAAACCTACGTATACATTAGAGGTAAAACTTCTTTAACCGGAAACGATCAACCACTTGTTGTTATTGATGGTTCACCTGTTGGAGACACCAATGTAATGGGAGATATTAGTGCCATGGATATAGAGAACATCTCTGTATTAAAAGGAGCAAGTGCAGCAGCTCTTTATGGTTCTAGAGCTGGTAACGGAGTTATTTTAATTACAACAAAATCTGGAAAAAATACGACAAAAGGAATTGGAGTTTCTTTTAATACCACCACAACTTTTAATGCACCTTATAAATATGTAGAACTTCAAAATAGATTTACAAACGGGCAAAAAGGACAATTTAACGAAGCTACTTGGCAGCACTGGTACGGAGCAGAAGAAGGTACTTCTGCAGTGCAATGGAATAGCAATGGAGAGGCAGTACCATTAGAGTTTTATGACAATAGTTTAGAAGATTATTTTAAAACAGGTGTTACGACCATTAACGACATAAGTGTTTCTGGAGCCTATGACAAAGGAAACTTTCGCTTGTCTTTATCTCATTTAAAAGGAGAAGGATTTACGCCAGGTACAGAGTTGCAAAAATTAGGAGTTAATTTAACTACTAGTTTTAAAATTACAGACAAAGTAACCGTATCTACCAACATCAATCTTTCCAATCCTAATTCTGATAACTATCCTATCAATTCCTTAGGGGGTGATGATCAATATTTTGACATTTACAACATTGCTCCTCACATCAATGTTAATGATTTAAAAGATTACTGGGAAGTTAACAATGCACAACAACGTAAGGTTACAGAAGGATACAACAATCCTTGGTTTTCTGCTAACGAAAGAATTAACAAATTTGACAAAGTTAGAGGCTTTGGAAACATCAAATTAGACTGGGAAATCAATGATGATTTAAATGCCATGGCAAGAATATCTAACAGTAGTAACAGTAACAGAACAGAAATTATTAGACCTTGGTCTTATGATGGTTTTGGAACAAGTAAACCTTTTGGATCTTACAACATTAGTGAAACTAACAACAGAGAAACCAACATAGACGTACTTCTTTCTTACAAAAAACAATTAGGAGATTTTAGAATAGATCCTTCTCTTGGAGGAAATATTTTAAACACCTTAAATACATCCATTAATTCTGGAGGTGATAACTTAGCATTACCTGGACTTTATACGCTATCAAATGTAGAAAGAGGTGGATTGTCTTACAACAGCGCTAGTTATAAAAAAGCAATTTACAGTGTTTACGGAATGCTATCTCTTAGTTATAAAAACTTTGCTTTTGTAGACATTACTGCTCGTAACGATTGGTCTAGTACATTGCCAAAAGAGAATAGATCTTATTTTTATCCTTCTGTTTCTACAAGTGTATTAATTTCTGAATTTGTAGACATGCCACAATGGGTTTCTTTGTTTAAAGTAAGGTCTAGTTGGGCACAAGTAGGTAAAGATACTTCTCCTTATTTAATCAACCCTACCCTATCTCAAGGATATTGGGGAGATGATTTTACGTACTCACTACCTAGCAGTATGCCTAACACCAATTTAAAACCAGAAATTGCCACTTCTTACGAGTTTGGTACCGATGTTAAATTGTTTCACGGTCGTTTAGGTTTTGATGCTACTTACTACAAAACGCAAAACAAAAATCAAATATTAAATGTGGCTGTATCTCCATTAACAGGTTATACAAGTACAACTATTAATGCTGGTAATGTAGAAAATTACGGGGTTGAATTAGGTGTAAATATCATTCCTATAAAAACACAAGATTTTGAATGGAACATGGATCTGAATTTCACCAAACAAGAAAGCAAATTAGTAGCCTTGGTTGATGGTATTGACAGAGTTAGTTTTGGTGGAGGAACCGATATGGGATCTTTTACAAAAGTTGGTGGTATTATTGGAGATTTATATGCTCCTTACGTAAGAAAAGTTGAAGAAGGAGAATACAAAGGTTGGAATTTATTAGATGCCAACGGTAGATGGGATGTTGATAGAACTACAGAAAACCAAAAGAAAGTTGGAAACTCTAACAACGATTTTGCTGTAGGTTTAAACACTTCTATTACCTATAAAAACTTTACATTATCTGCTAGTTTTGACTGGAGACAAGGGGGAGATTATTTCTCAGAATCTATGAAAAGAATGGCTCGTTCTGGTAAAATAGAAAGCTGGAACAATGGAATTAGTACAAGTACATTTACAGGAGTTTTAAATGCCAATTCTTTTGGTGGAGATAGAACAGCACTTGCTAATGAAATAAAATCAAACCCTACTTATAGAGATAACAATGTTTGGGTTGGAGGTAGAAACCAAGACTTAGGTGGTTTTGAATACAACGGAAACTTCAACGGAGCTTTCTTTCCGGGAGTTATAGACAACGGAGACGGAACCTATACTGAAAACTTTGGGGCTGAAGGAACTCAATTTTTTGATGCTTACAGAGTGGTAGAATCTAGTGGTAGTTTCTGGAGAACTGGAGAAACTTTTATGTACGATGCTTCATTTGTAAAACTAAGAGATATTACGCTTACTTATAAATTTTCAGATCAAATAGCAGAATATATTTCGGCTGAAAACATTTCACTTTCTGTGTATGCAAAGAACATCATGTTATGGACAAAAGCCAATATTGGTATCGATCCAGAAACAGCTTATGATGAAGGAAGTCAAGGTTTTGATAAGTGGAATCTTGCTCCATGGACCATACCAATGGGATTCCGAGTAAATGTTAGTTTTTAATTAATAAATAAGAAACAAAATGAAAATCAATATAATCACAACAATACTATCTACCATGCTGCTTTTAGCAACATCGTGTAGTGAATCTTTAGACGATATCAACATAAGTCCCAACACACTTCCAGATACCGAGGTTGATATTAAATTTGTATTAACGGGAGTTCTTTCAGAATCAGCAAAAATAACAACTGCTATGTCTTATGAATGGGGAGAACTATCTGCTGCAACACAATATTTACAAAGAGATTTTACAAGTTACGAAGAAAACAACTACCAATGGGGAGCTAAAGATTTTTCTAACTATTATCAACCTTTAAAAGACAGTCAATATATTTACAAAAGAGCTGAAACTGAAAAAACAGATGAGGTTAAAAACTATTATCAAGCCGTTACTTTAATCATTAAATCGTATCATTTTGGATTTATGACTTCTGCTTTTGGAGATGTTCCATATAACAAAGCTTTGCAAGCAGAAAACGGTGGAGATGAGTTTTTTAAACCTGCATACGATTCTCAAAAAGATGTTTTTATTGGAATTCTTAACGATTTAAAAGAAGCAAACACATTATTGACAAATGTAGACGTATGTACAGAAGCTATTGATAGTGATGTATTGTATAGCGGTGATGGTCAAAAATGGAGAAAATTGGCTAACTCTTTACGTCTTAGATTTTACATGCGTTTGTCAGAAAAATCAGATTCAGACATCAATGTTTCTTCAGAAATTGCTGCCATTGTAAACAATGCTTCTGAGTTTCCAATTCTAGAAAATAATGATGACAATGCTGTGGTTTCTTTCATAGGAACAGATAGTGACAATAGCTGGTCTGGAGGTGCTTTAAACTATAGCAACCGTTCTGAATTTTACCGTAGAAAACCATCGGCTACCATTGTAAATGATTTGATAGCTTTAAACGATCCTCGTTTGACCAAGTGGGTAAAACCTGTGGATATTCAACTTGAACAAGGAACTACAAACCAAGTGGTTTTAGAAAACAACAAAGTAAAACGATATACGGATATAGACATCAATGCTATTAACAGTGATGATGATTTAGAAAACGACATCAATACTAGCTTATTTGTTGGACTGCCTGTTGCATTGAGTGCTCCAAACGATTTTAATTTAGGAGCTGCTACCATTAGTGAGTTTCAAAATGACATTGTTACTTTAGATGAAAACATCTATTTGAATGCTGCTGCCAATCCGCATGCTTCTTACTTAACAGATATGTATTCAGAAAACAGTCATGAACTCGTAAAATCTATTTTAATGACAGCATCCGAAGTAAAGTTTTTATTAGCAGAAGCAAGCAGTCGTGGTTATATAAGTGGTGATGCTTATACCTATTACAAGCAAGGAATTGAATTGTCTTTTGATCAATATCAAATCACAGATGGTGATACAGAAGCTGTTTATGATGAAGCAAACAATAATTTAATTGCATTTAATCAAGCGGAATACATTGCCAACGCAAAACAAATTTACGATGCTGCTAGAGATAAATTAGCTCCTATCATTCATCAAAAATGGATTGCTCTGTGGCTAACAAACGAGTCTTGGTTTGACTTTAGAAGAACAGGTTATCCTGATTTAAACAGCAATATTATTTCTGGTACAAAGGGACAACAAACGCCTGTTAGATTTTTATACACAGATCCATACAACGAAACAAACATGTTAGAAGCCATACAAAATCTTAGTCCAACAACAAATGATCAATGGTCTAAAATGTGGTTGTTACAATAATTAATTAATCCTAAAAAAAAACAGGAGTAGTTGCTACTCCTGTTTTATTCGTCTAATTTTTTCAAAAAACTTATACTGCATGAAAAATTTATTACTTGTTTTTTTAAGTGTTTTCGTTTTCACATCTTGTCAAGAAAACGAAGACAAAAACCTAAATAAGCATGAGCACAACCATGATCAGCATGGTCATACACATTACAATCATCATACAAATACACCTGCCCACAAGTTAATTTTCCCTTCAAAAACCCCAGATAGGATTATTATCAATTTAACAGAAGACCCAGCTCACAGTTTTGCTGTAAACTGGAGAACCAATCAACAGATAGACACAGCTTACGTACAAGTAGCTGAAGAAACACATGGTCCTGATTTTTTATTAGGAGACCATGTGACCTGTATTGATGCCAAGACTCAATTTATAGAAGTAGAAAATGAAAGAGATAAAGAGCCTTTGGTAAAAGCAGCGTATCATTCTGCAATTGTAAAAAATTTGCATCCGGGCAAAACCTACGTATATCGTGTAGGAGATGGAAGTAAAAAAGACGATACTTGGAGTGAATGGTTTCAAATAAAAACACCTGCTGTTGATGAAAATGCACCTTTTAGTTTTATCTACTTTGGTGATGCTCAAAACGACGTAAAGTCTATGTGGTCTAGAGTGATTAGAAAATCTTACAAAATGCTTCCTGAAGTTGATTTTATGTTGCATGCCGGAGATTTGATCAATCACAGTGAGTCTGATAGAGAATGGGGAGAATGGTTCTATGCAGGAAGTTTTATTCACGCTACCGTTCCTAGTATTATGACTCCAGGAAATCACGAATACGACAAAAGAACCAACAGAAGTAAGTTGTCTGCATTGTGGAGACCTCAATTTAACTTGCCAGAACATGGACCTTTAGAGGAGTTGAAAGAAACTTGTTATGCTATAGATTACCAAAATATGAAAGTAATTTCTATAGATGCACAAAGTTTTAACAATAACATTTATTCTAGACAAGCACAAACAAAATGGTTGGATTCTGTTTTAGCAAACAACACTAAAAAATGGACAACCATAACCATGCATTATCCTATTTTTTCTACCGCAAAAGGACGTGATAATAAAGATTTAAGAGAAGCCATGAAACCTTTGATAGACAAATACGGGGTGGATTTGGTATTGCAAGGGCACGACCACACCTACGCTAGAGGATACGCTACAAATGAAGGACTCGGAAAAACGATTGTAGAAGATGCAGGAACTGTATATGCTGTATCTGTAAGCGGACCTAAAATGTATGAATCTCAAGATCAAGAATGGATGGTAAAACGTGGTGAATACACTCAATTGTTTCAAATTATTACGGTTGATAACGACACCATAAACTACAATTCTTACACTACAAAAGGGGATTTGTATGACAGCTTTAGCTTGATAAAAGAAAGTAATGGAAAGAAAAAGTTGATCAATAATCAATCTGAGTTGTTGATGAGACTCAAAAAAGATTATGTAAAAGTAAAATAGATTTTGTTTTTTTAGGGGATATCATGATTTTCATAGTGAATCATGGTAGGAAAAACCGTCTTAATTGACGGTTTTTTTTGTTTTCAACACTTTTCTATCCTCCTATTTCTGATTAAAATAGACAACAAAAAACTCCATAAACAAAGAAAGGAGTTCTATTTTGTTAAAAATTGAACCCCTTAACTATTTTTCAGGTTTTAGAATTGTTTCCTAAAGCCTAGTTTTAATTGTAAACTTCTTTTTCAGATATTTGAATTGTATAACTTTTAGCAACACCTTCTATTGTAATTGCTAATGTTCCTTCTCCTGTAGTTTTATCACCAGAAATACTATAAGCTGTATCGCTTACTTCTTCTGTAGTAGTAGATTCTTGAGCTGCAACTACCTCTATATTATAATTGGTTGTATTAGAATTGTCTGAATAACTTGTTATTTTAAAAGGAGGATTTGTTGTTTTATCGTTTATAAACTCTATCAACAAGGGCTTTGTTTTATACAATTCTATGTAAAATAATTCTACAGGTTCGTCTGGATTTACAGCATCTTTGATATCCGTAATTGCATAAACGGGAACAAGTTTTAGATCTGCAGCAGTCCAACTCTCATCTTTTTCGCAACCATTTGCAAACAGCATCAATATTAATAAGCTAAAATATTTAAATATTTTTTTCATCATTTTATTTGTTTTTAGAATTTCCGTGTTGAGTGTATCAACACGGAAATTTTATAATTATAATCAATTAAGGTCTAGTCTCTACAGGTACTAATGAAAGATCATCTATGTATATTGTTGCTTCATCACTAGAAACATCTGCTTTGTTAATTTGGAAAATTAATTTTCCTCCTCCAGTGTTATCATAATCTCCCAAAGTAATTTCTGTAGACAACTTTACCCATGTTCCCTTTTCAACTCCTGTTAAATCCCATGTTAATGGATTCCAAGGTCCAGAAAAATTGGTGATTAGCTTTGATAAATTCGTGCTTGGTTCTATATAAATAAAAATTGAATACATATAAGTTCCTGCATCAATTTTAAGCTCTGTAGCGGCAGTCCCTTGAACCTTTGCATTGCTAGGCATAGAATCAACATCTGGTTCACTAAACATCAAACTGTTGTTACCACTTTTTGAAAAAGATGTATTATAAGACCATTGATCTGGGTGTTGTAAAAACCATTCCTTACCACCTAACTCAAATCCAAAATAATCAGAACTAAACACATCACCATCTACAAAACTCACCAACGCATCCGTAAATGCTGTTAAATCTCTTTCATCGCTTGACGTAATTGTTTCGGCTCCAACAGTATATGTAACTTTCACTTCATCTGTATTGTAAATATCGCCGTCTAAGGTAAGTTCAATAGAAGTTTTTCCTCCTGCAAGAATTTCAGCTTTTGTAACTAAAAGATCACTATCAAACCCTGAAGTTGTATTTGTTACATGAACTTTAAAATTTGCTTCTTGTCCTGTAAAAGCTTTTAACTCTCCATTTACATCAAACGCTATTTTATTTGCTCCTGTTCTAACAACACTATTTTCAACAATATTGAATGGTTTTGAAGATTTGCTTATTATTATTTTTAAGGGGATTGTAAAAAGCACAGATTCAGCATCTGGTATATTTTTTTCATCACCTTTTCTTGATACCGATAATGTACCAGCTTCTGACTCTCCCAATTTTAAGAAATTGAACGTCATCTGTTTTTGGTTTGTAGCAGATTTTTCATTGGATCCTGATACTTTCCATGAGTTTGCATTAGGACGACCTACTGCCGTAATATCTTCATAAATTAAAGACTCACCTGCTTCTATATTAATCACTCCATCCGCTGGAACTAATTCATTAATACTGTTATAAAGTTCTGTTACAACTCCTGATTCATCTTCTTTAGAAATGCTTACTGCTGGTACTGGCTCTTGGTAAACATCTACTTTCCAAGTACGTGTAATTTCATAGGTATCTCCTTTTTTAACAGACTCAATATTTGTTTTCCCGTTATAGGTAACCGGCTTATCAAATGTATTTACTAAAGTAACTTCACTAACTCCTTGTTTGAAAAAAATGACATGTGCGGGTTTTGATGTAGACACCGTTCCTAAATCATTGTTAATAAAAGGAATTAAATTTTCTCCTATTGTAAAACCACTGTTTAAGAATTTATTATCCTCATCAATTCTCCATTCATGAGTCAATGCATTCTGAGACAAATCAACAAAGGAAATATAATCACCTGTATTCACCCCAAAATCAATATCATCAACACCACTGGCATTGCTAAATTCGGATGTTGTCCATGTAGCATCGTTATAGTTTTCTAACGAATTTACTTCGTCGTTATCACAACCCACAAGAAATGTTAAGATTGAAAGAACTTGTATTATTATTTTTATTTTTTTCATCTTGTTTCTATTATTAATTTAACAATGGATTTCTTAATACCTCATTTAACGGTATTGGGAAATAATCGTTCAATGCAGGAGAGTAATTATTCGCAGCAGCATCGTATTCATAATCTATGATATTCAACCCTGTTGCTCCTGGATCTACATCTACAATATCTCCATTTTTAATAGTTGCTATTACTCCTGTTTTTTCACCCGTATTAGAATCTCTTTTTGGATAATCATAATTTTGAGCGTAGTAAGTAGAATTTGCCAACCTATTAAAATTTTCTTTAATAATTCCCCATCTTCTTAAATCTATCCAGCGAATAGCATGTCCTTCTACCGACAATTCTAATGGTTTTTCAACATACATCAACCTGTCCATTAATGTTTCTTGTGTATAATCCACATAATCTGCATCAATTGTCCCATCTCTATCTTTGTCAGATTCAAACGTAGCATCTGGCCAATCAGAATCTTGCTGCCCTAACAATTGAAGTGCCCATCTGTGTCTAATTTTGTTGATCAATTTAAGGGCTCCTTCCAAATCTCCTGTTTGAATTAGACATTCGGCCTGCATCAAATAAACCTCTGCCAATCTATTTACAACTACATTTACACCAGCACTTCTAACTCCTCTAGGATCTGAATCATCGTGATCAACGTATTTTTTATAATATCCAAAACCAAATCCTTGATTTTGAATTTTAATAGCTTCCGTTGTTTTCTTAGTTCCAAAATCAGTCAACTCATCATTTACAATAGCTGCCATTGCAGAAGCTCTTAAAGAAACAGGTCTTACACTGGTTCCTCCTCCTAACTCATTGTAAATATTTCTAGAATCTGCCAAATCTATTTCTTCAGATTTGTATGCGTAAATCATCCAAACTGGCATAAAAAAACCTGTAGTACCTGTACTAGCAAAAGACAGTTGATTTGATAATTTTCCGTCTTCAAACACGCTAAGACTTTGCCTGTGTTCTGTATTGTAAGCCAATTCAAATATAGATTCTTTATTAAACTCACCATCTTTGGTAAACATTAAGTCTGGATCTGCTAACTGAAAAGAATTGTTATTGATTATTTCATTAAAATAAACCATAGCCTGTGAATAATCTCCTGTTGCATCTGGACCATCTGTTGCTTCATACAAGTAAGATTTTCCCAAAGCTGTAGCAGCAGCCCATTTTGTTGCGCTTCCTAAATAATCATTGTCATAACTTTCTGGCAAGTTTTCGTAAGCATACAACAAATCTTCTCTAAAAAAATCTCTAACATCAGAAGCAGGTGACAACTCTTTCCCAAAACCTGTAGCTACAGTTGGTATTTCATTTCTAATAATAATGCTACCGTTGTTGTAGGTACTAAATAAATAAAAGTGCATTAGTCCTCTAAAAAATCTAGCCTGTCCCATTTGTGTATTAAATGCTTCTTTTTGATCTTCTGCTATAGAAGCTTCTATAGAATTTAAACCAACTATAACCTGATTAGCATAATAAATAGTTGCATAACAAGCATCCCATTTAGCCGCAATAAATTCAGCATTATTTGTATATGTTTGGTAATAAAACGGCAAACTTTCACCGTTTGTAGGTGTAGGCCTACCGTATCCAGGATATCCTAAGTCAGACCTCCAAGACTCTTCTATAATTCCTAATAAATTTTCATCCAACAAAGAATTGTATACTGAATTCAATCCTTTTTGTGTGTCTGATAGGTTATTCCAACTTGCAACCGGTTGGTTTGGGTTGATCTCTGTTAATGATTCATCTGAACACGACAGCAAACCAAATAACATAAAAACCCCTATGATGTTTTTAAATTTCAAATATTTCATAATAATTGTTTTTATGGTTAAAAGTTTAGATTCAATCCTAGCATGTACGTTGCTGTTATAGGATACGTTCCTTTATCCAATCCTCTACTCTGAAGTCTACCTCCCACAGCAGGATTGTATCCTGTGTATTTTGTAAACGTTAATGGATTTTGAGCCGTTGCATAAATTCTAAACTTAGAAATTCCTCCTAATTTTTCTAAAGCCGTTTTGGACAAACTATATCCTAATGTAACCGCTTTTAGTCTTACATAACTTCCATCTTCTAACCATAAATCTGTATTTCCATTATAGTTGTAATGAGATTTTATTTGATTTTTATAGGATGGTATTGAACTTGTTGGGTTTAAATCAGACCATTGATAAATCAAGTCTTCATGACGTCCATATCCAAAAGCAGTTGCTTTAGAACCGTTCATAATCTCTTGCCCTAAAGCTGCGTACCAATTCATAGATAAATCAAAATTTTTGTAAGATGTATTTAAATTGTATCCTAATTCGTATTTAGGCAAACCACTACCTCTATAAGTTCTATCATCGTTGGTTATTTGTCCATCATTGTTTGTATCAACAATAATAAGGTCTCCCATTCCTGCTTGAGGATTGATTTTTTGATACTCGGCCAATTCTTCACTTGTATTAACAACACCGTCTGTTGAGTAAATAAAGAATGAACCTGCCTCATACCCTTTTGCAATTGCCGTTACTTGAGATTGATCTCTAGCTCCGGAAATCAAACCAGAATCATCCATCATGGTAAACCTACCAAAACCGTTTAATTTGGTAATTTCATTTTTGTTGGTCGTAAATGTTCCGTTCATATTAAACTTAACATTTCCAATATTAGACCTGTATTTAGCAGCTAATTCAACCCCTTTGTTTGTCATGTTACCCACATTTATAATAATTCCAGAATTATTAACAGCTCCAGTAGAACCTGGTAAGGTAATTGGGAATAACATATCACTATTTGTTTTGTGATAATACTCTGCCGTAAGTACAAATTTATTTTTAAAGAAACTCAAATCAACTCCTAAGTTTGTTTGAATGGATGTTTCCCATTTTAAATTTTTATTTGCGTAACCGTTTTGAATGTTTCCATTTGTCAAATTATCATTTCCAGAAGTTCCGTAAGCATATTGATAAGATGTTATAAATGTTGGTTGATAAATATAATCTCCAACTCTTTGGTTTCCTACTTTACCATAAGAAGCTCTTAATCTAAAGTTGTTGATAGTAGCTTTGTACGAATCCCAAAAAATTTCATCAGAAATATTCCACGCCACAGAAGCAGATGGAAAATAAGCAGATCTAGCATCTACATCAAATCTAGACGATGCATCTCTTCTTATACTTGAACTAAACACATACTTTCCTTTATAATTGTATTGCATACGATATAACAATCCAAATGTTTTACTTGTATAATCTGTACCAGACCCTACGGTATAATTTAAGGTAGTCCCATCCAACACTTTTATATCGTTATTGGTAACCCCAGAACCACTAGCAGAAAATCTTTCAGTAGTATATTTTTCATAAGTAGCACCTAAGGTAAAAGCCATCTTATGATCTTTATTGATATTTAAATTGTAATTGGCATACAAATTAAAGGTGTTGTTTATTTTTTTTTGTCCTGTATTCCCTACACCACTACTTCTTGACTGACTAATTTCTTCACCACTTACTACATTTATAACCTGTTGATACGGTTTAAAACTGTGTCCATATTCATAATCTGATGACAAGCCGTACCTTGTGGTAACTGTTAAATTATCTGTAAAATTATATGATAAATTAAATGTAGTATTTGCGTTTAATGAACTGATTATATTTTCATTCCTAAAGCTATTGATAGCAGATTGTAAATTATTACCTGTACTACCTCCTGTTGTATAAATTATGTCATTTAAATCCACATCATCTACATCAATACTTAAGGGAGAATATTTTATGATCTGAGAAGTCAATCCTCCTGGAGATTTTTGATTTTTTTCATTGGTTACTGCAACAATTGCATTGATGTTCCATTTTCCTTTTTTATATCCTGTATTCGCTCTAATGTTAAAACGTTCAAATTGTGAATTCACAATTGTTCCTTCTTGCTTATAAAACCCTGTTGTAACATTGTAACTAATTTCTTTACCTCCACCAGAAATGGTTAGCGCATGATTTTGTGTTGGACGGTTATCTAACACAACGTTTTTAAACAAATCAGAGTCATTTAAATAAGCCGACTTAAATCTATCAAATCCTAAATTCAACTGATCATCTCCTAATCCCAATTCATCTGAGTTTCTTTTTTGGAGTATGATAGAATACAATTGCTGATTTGCATCCATCAAACGAGTAGGTGTACCATTGATAACTTGAACTCCATAACTTGAATTCAATGTTACTTTTAAAACTCCTTCAGATCCCTTTTTAGTTGTGATTAAAATAACTCCTCCTGCTCCTCTAGTTCCATAAATGGCTGTAGAGGCTGCATCTTTTAAAACATCAATAGTTTCTATTACATTAGGCGGAATTCTTGGATTCCCTTCTTGCATAACACCATCAACTACATACAAAGGCTCATTACTCCCTGTTAAAGAAGTTACCCCTCTTATCAAAATTTCTGAATCTCCACCTGGCTCTGCACTGTCTACTACATTTACCCCAGAAACTTGTCCTTGCAATGCATTTCCCAAATCGGAAGTTACAATACTCTCTATGTCTTCAGATTTTACCCTTGCTACAGCTCCTGTAATTTCTTTTTTCTTTACAGCTCCATAACCTATCAAAACAACTTCTTCTAATTCTGTTTGATCTGGCGTTAACACAACATTTAATACATTGCCAGTAATGGTAACTGCTTTAGAAAGCATTCCCAAGTATTCAAACTTTAAAATGTCACCTTTTTTTGCTTTGATAGTATATTGACCATCAAAATCTGTAGTTGTAATCATTTTAGTTCCCAACTTATAAATGGTTACACCAATAATAGGCTCTCCATCTTCTTCGTGAGTTACTACTCCAGAAACAGTATCTTGTTGTGCGTATATTTTACCTTGAAAACACACAAATGATAAAAACATGAAAAGAAGTATATTTCTCATCATTATTTTTGATTTAATTATTCTAAAATTCTTCATTTAATTAGTTTTTGTTTTTGTAATTACCTCTGTTCTATCAAATTCAAACTCCGGAAAAAAATTACTTCATTTTTAAAAAACAATAATTTGATCATATTTTATAATTTAGCTTGGTTAATTTGTCAATATCTTACACCACCCAAGTAAATATTTTACATATATACCTCTTATTATTTACTCAATAAATAACAAAAAGAATGGTTAGTTACAGTATTAACAAAAACAAATTTCATTTATATTCACCTTAAGACTGTATCGGTTTGTAAATAATATGCGTTTGTCCGTAAAAATTAGTGTTTTTTAGCTTTTTTGACTTAAACCTTTTACAAATCCGACTATTTTTTACCCCAGACAAGTCTTTTCAATCAATAAACTTAGAAAAACAAAAATCCCCAAACCTACTTATATTGTAGATTTGGGGACTCTTTAAAATTCTATTTTTTATTATTTATTCTATGCCTCTTTATTGTTTTCTAGGTTTTCCATCCCCCTATTTACATATTGACCAGGAGTGACATTGTATTTATCCTTAAACACTTTGCTAAAATGTGATCGGCTCTTAAATCCTGTGGCTATAAACACCTCATTTACGGTCATTTTTTCTCTTACTAAAAATTCAGCAGCTTTTTTCAACCTATAATCTTTCAACAATTCAAAAGGAGTTTGATTGGTTAATGCCTTTACTTTTTGATAAAAATGAGTTCTGTTCAAATATAAATGTTTGGCTAAATTGTCCATATCCAGATCTTTGTTATCTAAATTTTCAGACATCAAATCGTACAATTTTTCTATAAACGCAATGTCTTTTTTAGATTCTTTCTTTTTCTCTAGTTCTAAAGGAAAATCTACTTTGAATCTTTCTCTCAACTGTTTTCTTCCTCTTAAAATAGCTTCAATAGTTGTAACTAGTCTTTGTGTGTTGAATGGTTTTTTAATATAAGCATCTGCACCTTGGTCTATTCCCTGTATTTGCTCATCCATAGAAACACAAGCTGTTAATAAAACTACAGGAATGTGACTCGTTTTCACATTTTCTTTGATGGATTTACACAATTCAAATCCATTCAATTCAGGCATCAAAACATCACTTAAAACCAAGTCTGGCCAATCATCATTCATAGCTTCTAAACATTCAGCTCCGTTGCTAAATGTTTTTACCTCAAAAAAGTTAGACAAAATTTCAGAAACAAAGTTTCTCATATCCAAATTATCTTCTGCATAAAAAACTCTAGACTGAGCATAGTTCTTATCTGATTTTAAAATTGAATAATCTACCTTTTCTAATTCAATTGGTTTTTCTCTGGCTTCATACTCTTCTTCTAATTTCAGTACTTTATCTAACTCTTGGTTGTCTACAATTCCCTCATGAATAATTGGTAAAATAATATGTATGGTGGTTCCTACTCCCAATTCGCTTTCAACATTTATGTATCCGTAATGCATTTCCACCAATCTTTTTGAAAATGCCAAACCAATACCTGAACCTCCAATATACTCTTCGCTCATTTTTTTAGATTGATAAAATCTTTCAAAAACATGTGGCAAATCTTCAATATCTATTCCTTTTCCTGTATCTTTAAAAGTAAGCACCAAATTGTTTGCGTTTCTTTTGTAGTCAATCTCTATTTTATCTTCCGTTTTGGTGTATTTAAACGAATTGCTAAGTATATTGATAAATATTTTTTCTAATTTATCTTTATCTGCAGATACATAAATAGTCTCAGCATCTCCTGATATATTTAACGTTTTATTTTCTTTATCTGATAAAAATTTAAAATCTTCTACCATATCTCTAAAAAACAAATCAAAACTAAACGTCTCGTAATTCATTTTTAATTGTTTGGTGTCTGACTTTTGAAACTCTTGCACTTGATCTATCAATTGAGATATTCTCTTTGCCTGACGTTTGACAATACTCAACTTTTCTTCAATATTGACAATATCTCCCGATTTTAATTTGTTTATCACAAAATCAATAGGACCTAAAATCAATGTGATGGGTGTTTTTATTTCGTGTGTAATATTTGAAAAGAAACGGAGCTTGTACTCATTTACATCTTTTAAGTTGTCATTTTCTATTTGTTCTATTTCTATTTCATGACTCAATGCTTGGATTTTTAGAAATATAGAAAAAACAATATATATAATAATAAACCCACCCAATACATAAGCAACATAAGCTATGTTAGATTTCCAGTAAGGTGCTGCAATTGTAAAGTTCAATTCTTTGGGCTCTGTCCATTCTTGTAAAGAATTAGATGCTTTTGCTTTTAAACTGTAGTTTCCGGGTTGCAAACCGTTGAATTCAATAACTTTTTGACCTTCTTTCAATTCCACCCAATCTTCATTCAACGGAGATAATTTGTATTTTACAATGTGGTTTTTAGGGTTTGAATAGTGAAGCGGAACTACTTCTATAGAAAACACATTTTCATTATGTTCTAGTTCTATATGATTTAGATACGATATGTGTTTTTCTAACAATATTCTATCGTTTACTGTATCTTTGGCATGTACAACTTTGTTAAACAATCTAAATTCTGCAAACTCTAATCTAGGTAAGGGCTCTTTTCTAGAAATTTCATTAGGATCAAAATAGCAGAGAGATTCGTTACCCACAAAAACAAACCAACCACTTTTCAATTTTCTAGAGAAGTAATAAAAATCTTCAAAAGGCAATCCGTCTTGTTTAGTAAAATTTCTGAAAATTAATTTTTTAGTATCAAATTTATTCAACCCATTATTGGTTGATATCCATAAATCTCCATTATCATCTCCCAATATACTTTTTACTACATTGTTAGACAAACCTTCATCTTCTGTATAAGGAATAAATTTAGGCTCTGTATTGCTCTTTTCAACTTTGCAAATACCACCTCCTTCTGTACCAATCCATAAGTCTCCCTCTTTTGTACGATAAATAGAAGAAATAAAATTATTTGAAATTGCATTTGGACGATCTTTGTCTGCCAAAAAATGAGTTAATTTATAATCTTTTATTGGTATACTGTTTTGCAACTCAACTCGTATCAATCCACTTGTCTTATCTCCAATCCATAAATAATGATACAATGGATCTACATACAAAAACTTATAGGTAGAATATTCTGAATTTTGATAATGTGGATTTTCTCTTAAATCTTCAATCTTTGCAACCTCTCCACCTTTGGTTATGTTGATTTTAAAAATACCATTAGTATAAGCCAGCCAAATA
Organism: Wenyingzhuangia sp. 2_MG-2023; assembly: GCF_030548295.1. Taxonomy (GTDB): domain Bacteria; phylum Bacteroidota; class Bacteroidia; order Flavobacteriales; family Flavobacteriaceae; genus Wenyingzhuangia. The sequence continues at coordinate 51,848 of NZ_JAUOSB010000013.1, read as the reverse complement.
TTTCCAGATTTATCTTCTACAATACTACGGAGTCCTCCTAAAAATTCATCTCCTACTTCTATTTTTTCTATTCTTTGCGTTCCTTTTTTTATTCTACCAATATACTTATGCATAGAACCTGTAAAAGAAACCCAAATATCATCTCTAGAATCTTTAAGAACAATGTTTCCTGTTTCTTTCTCATTGTTATTAATACGAATCGGAAAATCTGTATACGTTCCTTTTTTAATATCATATAACGTGTAAGTATTACCTAGTCCGTTCATGTCTACACCACCTAAAGAAAAACTAGTAGCGGTAATAGGCACAATGTTTAAAAACTTTCTGGCAGGTACTTTCAGTTCTTTAAAAGGATTTTTATTCAAATCAAAAAGATAAACTCCTTTATCAAAAGATCCTAACCAAGAGTATTGTGCATTAAAATCAACAATGGTACTACTTCTTAATTTATTAGAATTTGCTTTAAAATATTGAATGGTGTAATTTTTATGCTCTTTAAAAGCATTAATATCTGAAATTTTGTAAACACCTGAATTAATTTCTCCCAACCACAACTTTCCTTTGTTATCAATATTGGCACATACAAATTTATACTCAGTCAGTTGTATTTTCTGAGATTCATATATGTATTTATCATTCTCTAATTTGAAATTCACAAAACGAAGTCCTCCGTCACTTAACCCTACAATCAAAGTATGATCGTCTACTTTTTCTATAAAAGTCCCCCCTTTTAAACTCTCTTCATTTACAAAACTGCACTGTTTATTTCTAGTATTGTACTGTAACATTTGAGATGTAGTTACGTACAAATATGTATCTTCATCTAGAGAAACACCTTCGTATATAAATTTTCTATTTCTTCTATAATAGCTCAACTTATCTGTAGGATTCCCTTGAACTGTAAAATCCTGATTGTAAACATACAATCCTTTATTTTCTGTAATACAAATAATATCTCCTGTCTTTGGATGCACTTTAATATCTATAATAATAGGTTCATTTTCTTTGTCTTGGGTAGCAACCGTAGAGATTTTTGTGAATTTTTCGTTTTTAAAATTATAAACAGTAAGACCATTATCCGTTCCTATTAACAGGTCTCCATTGTCGTTTTCATTAATAGCCCTAACTCTATTACTGGTAAGAATGTCTTTTTTGTAGGTATTTTTGTATTGTTTTATAGAAAAACCATCGTATTTATTCAACCCGTCATAGGTTCCTATCCACACAAAACCTTTGGAATCTTTAAAAACAGACGTCACTCCATTATGGGTCAATCCATTAGAAATATTCAATGATTTGTAAAAACGTAATTCGTCCTTTTGCGCATTTAAATTGCTTACAAGAAAAAGAAAAAAACAAAGTACTAAAAAGTGATTTTTTTTCAAGTTTTTATGATTTTTTTGAAAACAAATATATCACATAAACTCTAATTAGCATTAATTATAGATAACCATTCTTCTTAATAAGCAATTGTATTTTAGATATATCACAAAAACCATTGTATATTTCTTATAAAAAGCAAAACAACCTTTCGGTTGTTTTGCTTTTTAATCTATTGAAAATGTTTCATCAAATCTTGGCATATTCATATTGTGCCACAACTGCCCTTCTTCTTTAGAATGAAACCATTTGGGTTCTTCATTTGTTTTACTCCATTTCTCTGCTTTTTCCACCATACTTTTTAGAATCTCTGGAAACTCACTACTTCTATCTTTGGTTTCACTAATATCTTTTTTAATATAAAACAACTTCCATGGGTTGTTAGAAGTTCTTAGAATTTTCCAATTGTTATACCTTGCTCCAACATCACTCAATCCTGTTCTATGTCTCAAAACATAAAGCATGTCATTTAAATGAGGATTTCTTCCTTCCATTATAGGCTTCAGAACTTCTTTTCCTGCTAATTCTCTTCTTTTTGATGGTTTTACCTTAGCCAAAGCAGCAAACGTTGGATAAAAATCTATAGACGATACTGGATGTTCAAACACTTGGTTTCCTTTTATTTTAGCTGGCCAATGAAAAAACATAGGAACTCTAAAACCTCCTTCATAAGCACTTCCTTTTCCTTCTTTTAACGGATAATTGTTAGCTCCTTGTCCTAATTTACCACCATTATCACTTAAAAAAACAATTAATGTATTCTCAAACTGATGTTCTTTTTTCAACGTTTCTACCAAAGCTCCTACCCCTCTGTCTACTGCATACACCATGGCTGCATAAGTTCTTCTTTTATCATCTTTAATTTCTGGAAAGACTTTAAAATCTTCTTTTTTTGCTTCTAAAGGCACATGTGGTGCATTGTAAGCCAAGTACATAAAGAAAGGTTGTTCTCTTTTTACTGATTTTTCTACAAAAGTGATTGCTTCTCTAGTAAAAGCATCTGTAATATATTCCGTTTCTTTTACCTCTTTTCCATTGTGTTCTAAAGGCTTTAGATAATCGTGAATGTTTTTATTTCCATTTTCTTTTTGAAATTCATAAACAGGTCTGTATTGATCCGGAAAATATCGATGTCCCCCACCTAAAAAACCAAAAAACTCATCAAACCCTCTTTTGTTAGGATGGTAAGGTGCATCTGCTCCCAAATGCCATTTTCCAAAAGCTCCTGTATAATAACCTGCCTCTTGCAACTCTTTGCTAATAAATTTATTATCTAACGGAATTCCATACCCTGTGTGCTCACTATTACTAGGAATATTGAACTGAGCTCCCATTACATGAGAATATTTTCCTGTCATGATACTTGTTCTACTAGGTCCACAAAAAGGATGAGCCACATAACCCGAACTCATAATAACCCCTGCATGTGCTAATTTGTCTAAATTAGGGGTTTTGATATCTTTAGAGCCGTTAAATCCTACATCTGAGTATCCCAAATCATCACATAAAATCACTAATATATTGGGTCTTTTGTCTTTTGCAAAAACACTAGAAAAAACCATCAACAATACAAAAGAACTTAACAGTACTTTTTTTATTCTATAATTCATCTTACTATTTATTAAATTCATCTAATATATGTTCTTTATTCTGCCCATCAATCAAAACTATTTTTAACGTTTTAAATGCTTTACTATAACTCTCGTTAAGATTAAAAGGTTTTAATGGATGCACCTTTTCTATAGCTATTCTATCAATTTTATTTCCATGCACATCTTCTGCAACTAAATAAGCTGTCGAAGCTACAAAAACACCATAACTACCAGAAACGTGATTGTTTTTATAGTTCAGTTTCTGTGTGATAATTCCTGCCATGTTGACTGCTAATACAGGAGTGTTTTGAATTTTTGCTGCTCCGTGAATTTCTTTATAATCAGAACTTTCTAAAGGCTGTAAAATATACAATGGAGTTTTTACTTCTGTTTCTAGATAACCCGTTTCTAATCCGCTACAAAAAATAGCCATATTTAAACCATGGTCGTATTCTAAACTCCTATCATAAGGCTCCATTATTTTAGCAAAAGCAGTATTGTTAGTTTTGTTTACATAACAAATCCAAGATTCAGAAGAAACTATATGAAAACCTGCCATTAAATTATAATCATATTCAACTTCATAAATTCCAGTAGCTACTTCTCCATTCCAATTGGTTCCGTGGTTGTAATATTTTGCAACATCATCAGGATTGTTTTTATCCAACTTAAATCGGTTTCTGCTAATGTATCTCCATCTAGCTTCTGGACTTGACATTACTTGATATTGCTTTCCGTTAGGTAATAAATACTCTTTGCTAAACGGAATGTAAGCTACGTAATTTTCACCATCCGTTAATTCGGGGTTACTTCTAGACACGTGTTGACTAGAAATCATGATTCCGCGTTTTACTTTCTTATCACCTACATTTTTTAGATGATGATTGATATGTACCAAACTAGAATTAGGTTCTATATACAAACTTCTGCTATACTCTAACTTTTCTTCTATTATATTAGGATACACAAAACTTTTTAATTTCCCGTTGTACGATGGAACTGGCAGTTCTTGTACACCAGAAGTTACTTCAATTGTTTCGTTTCCTTTTTTATCAATTCCTTTTTTTGCTCTATAAGGACTATCTCCAATAATGGCAGGTGGTGGCCAACGTTGAGCTTTATTTCTATCTTTATCTACCGAGCAATTTTCAATAGGCAAGGGAACCAACCTATAACCTCCAAAATTTCTCCACTCACTCATTTTCACCTCATCCGTAGGCTGATAACTTTTCCCCATTAATTTTGGATTGATCCATAAAGAAGGAACCTCTCCTAAATTGTATTCCAAAATTCTACCTGCTGCCTTAGGTACTACCGCTACGCTGATGTATGGATTTTTTGCCACATAAACCTCTTCCCAATTCCAGTCTTTATAATTCTTTACAATACTAACAGTTGCTTTGTTTTGAGCAGTTACACTGACTACAAATAAGAAAGAAACCCAAAAGAACATGTTTATTATTTTCATTTATTTTGACTATTTATGAGAAATGAAAATTAGTACAATAACCCATCATTCCGTTGAAGCATATACACCAAAAACAACACTTTTTAAACATACTAATCATAAAAGCAGTTACTCCCACATTACAGGCAACCAAACAGACATTTCTGCAACTCCTCTATTTGCCCACGCAAAATATGGTACTAACTGAATGTTTTTAGTCTCCCAAATAGGCTGGCTAATCTCAGAATACATTCCTTCCTTGTTATTTTTTCTTAGTTTTAAATCACCATTAATAGTTGTAATTCCACCTAAAAAATCTGATTGGTAAGTCGCTTTTAAATTTGATTTTATTGGTAAATATACATTCAATATATCTGTGTTTTTAGGTAAGTCTGGAGACTCTACACAATATACCACAGGACCTCTTTTCACCGCTGCTTGATTTCTTACTTCTTCTATTAAAGGATTTCCTTCTAACAATTTGATATCCATCGGCATGTCTAAAGTAATTACATCTCCTTTTTTCCAGTTTCTATTGATTGTTGCATACGTCCCTGGCTGAATGGCTACATTTGTATCTTTTCCGTTTACCAATACTTTAGAGCCTTTTGCCCATTCTGGAATTCTTAACAAAATATCAAAAGGAGTTTTTTTACTTTTTTTAACAGTCAACTTAACCGATCCTTCCCATGGATATTGGCTTTCTTGAATCAATTCTATTTTAGAACCATCTAGCATTTTTGTCGCCAACTGGTTTCCACCATATAAATTGACAGCAACACCATTGTTTGTCAAACTATAAGCCCATCCTGATAATTTTGCAATGGTACGTACCAAGTTGGGAGGACAACAAAAACATGGAATATAAGGTTGACGAACATCAAATTCTGTATCGTTCCCAGGGTCGTATCCTTTGTGACTTACACGCAATGGATTTGCATAAAAATAATCTTTTCCCTCTACACTAATTCCAGACAAAGCACTGTTAAACAATACCAATTCCATAATATCCGCATACTTAGCTTCCCCATGCAATCCTAACATACGGTAGCTAAACATTGAATTGCAAATGTTTGCACAAGTCTCATTGTAAGCTGTTAAGTTTGGCATCATGTATTCATTGATAAAACCTTCGTGAACCATATCTACGTGTGATGACACACCATGATGAGTTTGCCCTACCGCCCCAGTTACATACATTTTTTTATCCACCACATTTTTCCACAATCTATCCAAAGCATCTAACAAAGCTTGTTCTCCAGTTTCTGCATACACATCAGCAGCTCCTGCATAAAAATACAATGCCAATACAGCATGACCTTCTGCTGTTTTCGCTTTCCTTAACGGAGTACGTTCTTGTACCATATCTCCAATAAATTTATAACCTGCAGTTTTATCTGGTTGTACTTTAGATTTCCCTCTCATATTAATGAACAACTCAGCTAATTTTAGATACCTTTTGTCTTTGGTATTTCTGTACAACTCAACCAATCCCATAATTTGAGTTTGATTGAATCCAAAACGAGCCAACTCTTTAGGAGGAGTAGGCATGAATGTTTTGTATAAAAAGTCAGCTTGTTTGATGGCTATTTCTAAAAAATTTGTTTTTCCCGTTATACGATTGTGAATACAAGCTGCCGTAAACAAATGACCGCTATTGTACATTTCATGGTATTGTCTGTTTCCAAATCTCTCTAGATCTGTAGCCTGTACTTGTGTTTGTATATATCCATCTGGAGCTTGTGCTTTTCCTATAATTGAGATGTATTCATCTAATTCTTTAAGAATATTCTGATCTTTATTTTGCGCATAAATGTACATAGACGCTTCCATCCATTTGTAAAAATCACCATCGTGCCATTTCATTCCTTGATGTTTTCCTTCTTTAAGCCCCGCAACAATTTTAAAGTTATTCAACGCATGTCCTACATCTCCTGTCAAAACTTCTCCCATATAAGGAACCATCGTCTTTTCAGCTACTTTAAACTTATCCGCCCAAAATCCATCTGTCCAATGACAGTCTCCTATATTGATACTTTTAAATTTTACATGAGGACTATTCGCGTTGTTCATTATTCCTTTTTCTTGAGAAAAACAAACACTAAAAAACAAACTTCCTAAAATTCCAATGACTCTTTTTTTCATTATCTGTGATTTAATTTATAGACAAACTTTCAATAATTTCAATTTTTAGACCAGATTTAGCATCTTATCACTAATAAAACTTCTTTTTATCTGGTAAAAATACACATATAGGACTGTTTTTTCATCACAGCGTTTAGTTCAAGTCAATAAAGTACTACTTAAAGTATACCTACGTAAAGACCAAATATTGACTTTTATAAAAAAGTGCTAAAAAATCAAAATAATACTACTAATAGACAAAAACTGTAACAAATTCACTGTTTTAAATGCAGAATTTTGTAGATACCACAATACAAAAAGCAATTAATTTAATTATTACCAAAAACAAGAATCATTTAAACAAAAAAAACAATTAACTAAAATCAGAATAGTGTTTGTCCAAACACTAAAAACTAAAAACAGTCTTATCAAACATCAAATCATTTTTTAAGACAATTAATTTATACTAACTAATTATGATAAATCATTTATTTTCAAAATTAAAAATCATAGCAAACTATGTCTCTATAGTTATGATTTTCTCATTGGTCAGTTTCCATTCCTACGCACAAAAAACCGCTCAGATTACAGGTACTATTGTAGATGAAAACGGAGAACCATTGATAGGTGTTAACATTTACAAACTAGGAACCAAAGTTGTGGTTACGTCAGATTTTGATGGACAATATTTTGTCAAAGCTAAAAAAGGTGACATTCTAAAATTTAGCTATTTAGGATTTGACGATGCCACCTATACTATTACAGGACCTACTCTAAACATTACCTTAAAAAGCAATATAGAAAGCTTAGATGATGTTGTATTAATTGGTTACGGTTCTGTTAAAAAGAAAGAGTTGACTGGAGCCGTAGCTAGAGTTGAGGCAGAAGAAATTGAAAAAATATCTACTTCCGATTTAGGATCTGCCATACAAGGGCAGGTAGCAGGTGTTAATGTAATATCTTCTTCTACTCCAGGTGGAGAATCAGAAATTTTGATTCGTGGTGTTACTTCTTTAAATGGAGACAATACTCCATTATATGTAGTAAACGGAATTATACAAGATGGAGATCCTAGAATTGCCCCTAACGAAATTGAAAGTTTAGACATTTTAAAAGATGCTGCTTCTACAGCAATTTATGGTGCCAGAGGTGCTGCTGGAGTAATTTTAATTACTACCAAAAAAGGAGAAACGGGTGCTTTAAAAGTAGGTTTTAATGGAAGTTCTGCTATACAAGTTAGAAAACCTGCAGTTCCATTGCTAAATGCAACTGAACAACTTTATGTAAACACGGTTACTTTTAGAAATACAACAAACGATCCTCTAGATGAGAACATTAGGCTAATCGTTCAACAAAATCCATATGGGTTACAAAACAACACGGATTTAAATAGTATCATTTTTAACGATTTAGCAGCCGTTCACAATTACAACACTAGTATTTCTGGGGGTACAAAAGAACTTACCTACAATGTTACTATGGGTATTTTTGACCAAGATGGTTTGCAATTAAACTCTAAATACAAAAGATTCAATACAAGATCTAGTACCACCTATAAAAAAGGGAAATTAAGCTTAGGAACTAGTGTAGGTATGTCTGTTGATAGAAGAGATATCCCTAGAGGTAACTTATTATCACAAGCTATAGTATACAGTCCTAATCAAAATGGGCTTACTTTAGACTCTTTTGATGACCTTACTGATAACGGACAACAAGCCAACCGATTGACTTGGGTGATTCAAAGTTTAAAAACAAAAGAATACCTTAAAACGTTAAGATCTAATGCTTCTATCAATATAAACTATGACTTAAACAAAAACATTAGTCTAAGAGCAAATTCTGGAATTACTTATACAACAGCTAGAGGTAAAATAAAGGTTCCTTATCAAGAAGTAATTAACAGCTCTACAGGAAAACCTATTACACAACCTACCAGTAGTTATATTGAAGACAGAAGTAACGAAAGAGTTAATTTTTATGCAGAAGTTGGTGGAAATATCAAAAAAGATTTTGGTGATCACAAACTAAACTTAGGATTATTCTTTACTGCTGAAAAAACTACTTTTGAACAATTTCGTGCCAGAAGACTAGAAGCAATTAACAACGATTTAGACGTATTAAACAGTGCTACGGGTGAACAAATTGTAAACTCAGGAACAGATTTTGTAGACACAAGGTTAAGTCAAATTGGACGTTTGCAATACAACTACAAAGGTAAATACAACCTTAGCTCTAGTATTCGTTTTGATAGATCTTCAAAATTCTTATACGGCAACAACTTTGGAACATTTCCTTCTGTAGCTTTTGCTTGGAATATTTCTGATGAAAATTTCTGGGATAATTATAAAAACACTGTAAACAGCTTTAAATTCAGAATATCTCATGGTAAAGTAGGAAATGATAGAGTTCAATCTTATGAGCCTTATGCTACTATCTCTCCTAACATTGATTATGTGGGTTCTGTAAACGGTAGCGAATCTTTATTAAATGGTGCCATTCAAACCGACTACAGTAATTCTAATATAAAATGGGAAACTTCTATTCAAACCAACTTAGGTATTGATTTGGCCTTCTATAAAAACAAATTTACATTAAGTGCCGAATACTACACTACAGACAAAAGTGACATGCTATTCCCTGTTTTCTTGCCAACTTCTGTTGGAGGAGGAAATAACGCAAATGTTACACTAAACATTGGTAACATGACCAATAAAGGGTTTGAGTTTGCAGCTAAATACAAAGATAATATTGGAAAAGTATGGTATCAAATGACAGGAACCTTTGCTACCAACCAAAACAAAATCACCAAAATTAACGGAACAAATACTTTATTACCTACCAATGACTTTGGTTTGGTAAGTAGAGCTCCAAATCAATCTAGAATTACATATCATGAAGTTGGAAGAGAAGCAGGTTCTTTCTATTTATGGAGAACCAATGGAATTATCAATACCGAAGAAAAATTAGCAGAATATCAAACTATTGATGCCAATGCTAAAATGGGAGACGTAATGTTTATTGATCAAAATAATGACAAACAGTTAGATGACAACGACAGAGTTTATAGCGGAAGTGGATTGCCTAAATACGAAATTGGTTACAACGTAAACGCATACTATAAAAACTTTGACTTTTCTATGAACTGGTATGCTGCACTTGGTCAAGAAGTAATGAATGGTTTTAATGCTTGGGCTTATGGTTTTGGTAGACACAAAAATTTATTATACCAGTGGTCAGAAACAAACCCTGTTACCAACGTTCCTGCTTATAGAGATGACATTACAAACCACAGAAACTTTATTGGGTATAGTGACTTATGGTTAGAAGATGGCTCTTATTTACGATTGAGACAAGTTACTTTAGGATATAGTTTGCCTAAAGAAACTACTAAGAAATTAGGTATAGAAAAATTAAGATTTTATATCAGCTCACAAAACCCACTAACCTTTACTAAGTATTCTGGTTACAATCCAGAAATTGGTGGTGGAGTTACTTCAAGAGGGCTAGATAAAGGAACGGGACCTATATCTATTCAATACTTAGCGGGAATTAATTTCAATTTTTAATACCAAATTATTATGAAAAACACAATTTTAAAACTTGTTATTATATCTTTTACGTTAGTACTTACTACCTCATGTAGTGAGGATTTTAAACATGATTTTTTAGAACAAGAGAATCCAAATGAAGTTTCCATTACTAATTTCTGGAGAAATTTAAAAGAAACTCAAATAGGTCTAAATGCTACCTATAAAATATTGTATCATCCAGCAATTGTAAACATTCCTGAAGAAATGTTACGATCAGACATGGGGTATCCTTCTTTAAACAGACCTATTCCAGCATCTCCTTCTCAATTCTACATCCATACCTACACAGCTACATCTGATAAGGTTAATGACAAATGGGAGGCGAATTACACGGGTATCTTTAGAGCCAATCAAGTAATTCAAGCTTTAGAAAACATACAAAACGATGTAACTGATTCTGAAGACTGGACTTCTCAAATGGCTCAAGCTCGTTTTTTCAGAGGTTTGTTTCACTACTATTTGTACACTAGTTTTAACAAAGGAAACATCATTATTAGAGATCAAATTCCTACAACTCCACAAGAGTATGAACTTCCTTTATCAGATGCAGCAGATGTACTTACTTTTATCCGTAAGGATTTAGAATTTGCTTATGCCAATTTGTACAAAAAAGGAGAATACCCTGATAACGATCAATCTAAAGTAACAGCTGGTGCGGCTGCAACTATTTTAGGAAACACCTATTTAAACGAGTTGGACTACGCTACTGCAGCAACTTATTACCAAGATGTTATTGACAATCATGGTTATGAATTAGAAACAGATTTGGACAAAATGTTTACGACCGCTGGGGAATTTAACAGTGAATCTATTCTAGAAGTAAACTTCACATCAGACAATGTAAACTTAAACTATTCTCAATGGGATGGTTCCACAGGTACTAGTTTACTAGCCTTATATACCGTTGGTAACACTTCTAACACAGCATCTGGTCCTGCTTGGGCTGCTTTTGCATACAAATCAGAACCTAAAGATCCATTAGATCAAAGAAACTACTATATAGACCCAGTTGATGAAACTAAAAAATTAAGAAATGTTCCTTTAAGATGTTCATCTATGATGGCTGTTGTAGAAGACTATCAAACTACTTATTATGAAAAACCTACTACATTAGCTACTGGACCTGCTTTTAACGGTGTTGCCTGGGGAGGATTTGCTTGGTGGAAAAAATACTCTAACCACGATCTTTATTCCGCAGAAAATCAAGTACCAAACGGAGCTCCTTTTTCTGCTAAAAACCTAACATTAAACAGATTGTCTGAAGTAATTCTAAACTTAGCAGAATGTAAAATAAAAACAGGTGATGTTGATGGGGCTATTGTGTTAATCAATAAAATTAGAGCCAGATGGGGATTGATTTTATTAGGGCCTTCTAACGGAGACACCAGTAAAACTTATGATGATGTTACTTATGATGAATCTACTTTAATGGATCGTTTTATGAGAATTGAAAAACCATTAGAATTAGGTGCAGAAGGACATGATATCCGTTGGCTTGATTTTATCAGATGGAAAAAATCTGACAATTATGGCTTTAAAGAGCGTTTACAAGAATTAGCAGACCTTACACTATATGGAGTAAACTTTAGCTATGTAGATGAGAATGGAGCTACTAAGTTAAAACAAAACTATCCTTCAATTACAGATCAAATACCTAGTCCTCTAGTTGACCAAAGACAAGTTATTAATTATGAATACGATTTAGCAGCACAAAATTTTGATGAAGAATTGCACACATATTATCCAATTCCATCAAAAGAGACCAATTCAAATAGTTTAATCGATTAGTATTCGTAACACTTAAAAACCAATAAGATGAAAAATAAAATAGCAAACATACTCATGCTTAGCTTTCTATTGTTAGTGAGCTGTAATGAAGAATATCTTGATTACAACGCACCTGACAATGATCTACATGACACCTCATGGATTATTGGATTCAATCCATTAACTCCAAAAGAAGATCAATTATTGATAAATATTGATAGTTATATAAGCTTTGTTGATTTATCACAAGGATTAACAGACCATAGATGGGTTATAGAGAAAGGAAATAATTTTTTAAGAGAAAGGTTTACAGCTAGTGATTCTCTACCTTTATTTATCAAAAACAATGACACCATTTCTAAAGATGCAAAAATTCACGTATTCTTCAGAAAACCAGGACTTAATAAGGTACGATTATTCAACACCTATACTTCTCCCGTGTCACACAAAACAAGTATTGGTACGTTAGAGTCTAAAAAAGTTGGTGATTTATATGTTATTGACACTACTTTTACTTTTGATGTTTTTGACCATATTAAACCCTCTTTTAGAATTTTACAAGGAACTACTGAAAAATGTGTGGTTACAGCAGATAGTATTCCTAGCCTTTCTAACAAAGAAGATTGGCCAGTTGTAGAGGTAGAAGCTGGTGGTGCTTTAACTTTTGAAGACTTAAGTGAAATTGGAAGACCTAATTCAAGAAAATGGACCATTCCTAATGGAAGTCCTACTACTGCAAATGGAGAAACAGCTACTATCAAATTTTTTAAATTGGGAACTTTTGAAGCAGGAAATATATTAGTAAATAGAACCAACATTGGTCGTACTTATCCTAATGCATCCACAGAAAAAATTATTCCTTTACTAGTAAAAGTGATCAAATCTTCACAACCATTTACAATTAACGGACAAATTAAAGAGACTAAAGAGGAAATATTGCGTTTTCAGGTTACTGGAGAACTGGTACCTTTTACAGCACAAGAAAGTTTCTTTACGGTACATGTAAAAAACGGAACTTTTGATCAAAATATTGCCGTTAAAAATGCCAAAGTTAGCGAATCAGATGCTACATATATTGAATTAACTCTAAATGATCCAATCTATAACTCTGATGAAATAACTGTAAGTTATGCCGGAGGAACTATAGCTTCTTCTGATGAAAGATCTTTAGAAGACTTTGTTAGTCCTGTTACAGTTACACCATACTTTGGAAACAATGTTTTAAGCTTTAATAGCGGATTTGAAGATAGTGATTCTGCTGCCAATAAAGCATTTGCCTCTACTTATTGGGTAGGTGGCGGAAACTCATACGGAAGCGGTTACTATTATGAAAGAACTACTGATAAATTTGCAAGCGGAAGTGCTAGTATGAAATTTGAATCTACAGATGCAAACCCTTTCCCCACACCATTCATTAGCTCTAGTGCCTTTGCAGCACCAGATGGTATAGCAGCAGGAACTTACTCGATGTCTTTAAAATTATTTATTGAATCCGGTTCAGATATCAAAGCGTTTAGAACTATTATTAACAAACCTACATGGGTTCAAAAAGATTGGGATTTAGAAAGTCTAGAAAGAGGTAAATGGGTAGAATTAAAACAAGAAGTTGTTTTTACTGGAGATGTGCCAACTGATGCTGCATTTCAGTTAAGAATTTTATCTGCCTTAAACCCAGGGGTAACAGGAGCACAGAAATTGTACATAGATGATATTTCTTTAATAGTTATTGAACTAAGACCTTAAACACAAATCAACTACTTCTCTGTTTGTACAGAGGAGTAGTTTAAAATTAAAAAAAATGAAAAACATCATAAAGAACCTAGCATTATTGTTTGTTGCTATTTTAATCTTTAGCTGCCAAAAAAACACTTTGTTTGAAGATCAACCTGACATCAAATTAGTTGAAATTTATTCTTTGACCAACTTAGGAGATAATAACCCTACAAAAATTAATATTTATAAAGAAGAAGCAATTATAATTGAGTTTAAATCAGAAACTAAATTGACCAAATATGTTTCTAGCAATTACACAGACAACTCTACAGATACTGATTACAACTTTAGCGTAACCAAACTGGTTCCTGAAACGCAAGAAGATGATTCTATCATCAACCAAGAAATTATTTACACCGTAACTGGAGATAAAACTACAGGAATGGTAACTTTAAGCGAAAACAATAACGGAACTATTAGCAACTATAATAATGTTGCTATTTCCATAGAAGAAATTTACAATTAGTATTTTTTCAATTCATAAAAAAAGGCTGTAAAATTAATTTTACAGCCTTTTTTATTTTCTTGTTATTTCTATTTTGAGGAAACCAATCCTTCTAAATCTAAAATAAACGTATATTCTTCGGCTATTTCTTTTAATGCATCAAATCTACCAGAAGCACCTCCGTGTCCTGCTTCCATATTGGTGTGTAAATACAGTTTGTTCTGATCTGTTTTTAACGCTCTCAACTTTGCAATGTATTTTGCAGGTTCCCAATATTGCACCTGAGAATCGTGCAAACCAGTTGTAATTAACATATTAGGATATGCTTTAGCTTCAATATTATCGTACGGAGAGTAGGATTTTATATAATCATAATACTCTTTTTCGTTTGGATTTCCCCATTCATCATATTCCCCAGTAGTCAATGGAATACTTTCATCCAACATTGTGGTTACTACATCTACAAAAGGTACAGCAGATATAATTCCGTTGAACAATTCTGGGTTCATATTAGACACAGCTCCCATCAACAATCCTCCTGCAGAACCTCCCATAGCATACAAATGTTCTGGGGAAGTCATTTTGGCATTAACCAAATATTTTGCACAATCTACAAAGTCGTTAAACGTATTTTTCTTAGTTAACAATTTACCGTCTTCGTACCAAGCTCTACCTAAATATTCTGAACCGCGTATGTGTGCCAATGCAAATACAAAACCTCTGTCTAACAAACTCAAACGTGTGGTGCTAAAACTATCATCTACTGTGTGTCCGTAAGATCCATATGCATACATTAAAACTGGAGTGTTTTCATCCACTTCAATATCTTTTCTGTGTACAATAGACAGTGCTACTTTTTTACCATCTCTTGCAGGCACCCAAATACGTTGACTGGTGTAATTGTTCTTATCAAACTTTCCTCCTAATACTTCTTGTTCTTTCTTGATGTTTTTCTCTTGGCTTACCATGTTAAAATCAATCACAGAACTTGGTGTTGTCATAGAATTGTAACCATACCTCAACCATTCAGTATCAAACTCAGGATTGCTATACACGTAAGCAGCATAGGTTTCTTCGCTAAAAGGCAAATAATAATCTTGTGAACCGTCCCAACGTATGATTCTAATTTTACTCAAGCCTTCTTCTCTTTCTTCTAAAACCAAAAAGTCTTTAAAAATAGTAATATCTTCTAACAAAACTTGGTCTCTATGCGGAATCACATCTACCCAATTTTCTTTTGCAGTTGCATTTTCAGGAGTTTTCATCAATTTAAAATTGGTAGCTCCGTCTTTATTGGTAAGAATGTAAAAAGCATCTCCATAATGCATGATGCTGTACTCTAAATCTTTTTCTCTTTCTTGAAACAATGTAAACGATCCTGTTGGATTGTTCGCATCTAGAAATTGATATTCTGTCTGCATTGTACTGTAAGAACCAATCATCAAATATTTTTTAGATTTTGTGATTCCTACATAAACATTGTACGTTTCATCTTTTTCATGATAGACCAAAACATCTGTTCCTGTTGATGTTCCTAATACATGTCTGTAAACTTTGTCACTTCTAAGCGTTACATGATCTTTTTTGTTGTAAAACAACGTTTGATTGTCATTAGACCAAGTTGCAGAACCCGTGGTAAATTCCACCATGTCTTTTAATACCTCTCCCGTTTCTAAATTCTTAAAACGTAAAGTGTATTGCCTACGTCCAGTTTCATCTGTGCTGTAAACCAACATTTTATTATCGCCTGTTACAGACAAACCACCAACATCAAAATACTCATATCCTTCTGCCAATACATTTACATCTAGCAAAACTTCCTCTTCGGCATCCAAAGATTCTTTTTTACGGGTGTATACAGGATATTGTTTTCCTAAATCATAACGAGTAATGTAATAATATCCGTTTTTAAAATAGGGTACAGAACTATCATCTTCTTTAATTCTGCTTTTCATTTCTTGAAATAAATCTTCTTGAAATGTTAATGTATGTTTTGTTTCCTCTTCATAAAAGGCATTTTCTTCACTTAAATATGTGAGTACTTTTTGAGTCTTTTCAGAAGGAATTTCAGCATCCTTTTCTGTATCTGACAAACGTAACCAATAATAATTATCCTCTCTAACATCTTTGTGTTTGATTAGCTTCATTGGAATCTTCTCTGCTATTGGAGCTTTTATCACCTTCATTTTATGACATTTAATTAAGGCCGTAAAAGTAATAAATCCAACAAGGATTGTGCTACTTCTTTTAAGATACTTTCTAAACGTTATAACACTTATAAATGGATATTTCATGATAAATCTATTTGGATTCACACTCAAAATTAAGATTTTAAACCACACCTCAAAACACTGTATATCAGAATGTTTGATGACAAAAAACATTTATTTATATTTTTTACTACTTTTTTATCAAATTAGTTTTACAGTTCAAAAAAAAAATTATTTTTGCTCTTATATACAATCAAAAAAAATGTTCATGTTTTTATTTTTCGGTTGTATCTGCACGAAGATGTTTAGCAGATGCAATATGGCAAGTAGTCATAACGGAATAAAAAAGTTTTCTTCAAAATTGTTCCTTTTTACCAACCAACCTTTAAAAGTATTAAGGTTAAGGCACGTGTACCTTGTGATTAGGGTGTAGCCCTCATTTATTTTATTAGAAATTTAACACCTTTTATTTAACAAAATAACAGTTCAAAAAAATTAATAAATTAAATGCGAAATAAATATATAGATTTAATAGATCAAACATTTTTCTTTCCTCAAGACGAATTTAAATTAAACAAGAAACATGAATTAATGTTTCACGACATAGATGTTTCTGAAATTATAAAAGAACACGGTACTCCTTTAAAGATTACTTACCTTCCAAAAATTTCTGAAAACATTCAAAAAACCCAAAAATGGTTTCAAAATGCTTTTGAAAAACACAATTATCAGGGAAAGTATTTCTACTCTTATTGTACCAAAAGCTCACATTTTAAACACATTTTGGATGAAGCTTTGAAAAACAATATCCATATTGAAACCTCTTCTGCTTTTGACATTAATATTGTCAACGCACTGGTTCAATCTGGTAAAATAAACAAAGACACTTTTGTGATTTGTAACGGATTTAAAAGAGAGCAATACATTTCTAACATTGCTGATTTGATCAATAACAAACATAAAAACTGTGTTCCTATCATTGATAATTATGAAGAATTGTCTTTGTTAGAAGAAGAAATCAATGGAAAATTTAGTGTTGGAATTAGAATTGCTTCGGAAGAAGAACCAAAATTTGAATTCTATACTTCTAGATTGGGTATTGGTTACAAAAACATTGTTCCTTTTTACAAAAAACAAATTGAAGACAATCCTAATGTAGATTTAAAGATGTTGCATTTTTTCATCAATACAGGAATCAAAGACAACGCATATTATTGGAACGAACTTCACAAATGTTTGAAGGTGTATACTGCATTGAAAAAAATATGCCCTACACTAGATTCATTAAATATTGGTGGAGGTTTTCCTATCAAAACTTCGCTTGCTTTTGATTACGATTACGAATACATGATTGACGAAATTGTAAATCAAATCAACACTGTTTGTAGAGATGAGGGAGTTGAAACTCCACATCTTTTTACTGAGTTTGGAAGTTTTACTGTAGGAGAAAGTGGAGCCAATTTTTACAAAGTTCTGTATCAAAAACAACAAAACGATAGAGAATTGTGGAACATGATTGATTCCTCTTTCATTACCACATTGCCAGATTCATGGGCCATCAATAAAAGATTCATCATGTTGCCAATCAACCGATGGAACGAAAGTTATGAAAGAGTGCTTTTAGGTGGTCTTACCTGTGACAGTGATGATTATTACAATTCTGAACAACACAGTAACGCTATTTATTTGCCCACTTACGATCCTGAAGAACCTTTGTACATTGGTTTTTTTAACACAGGTGCGTACCAAGAATCTATAGGTGGTTTTGGAGGTTTGCAACACTGCTTGATTCCTCAACCCAAACAATTGATATTAAACAAAAATGAAGATGGTACAATAACAACTACCGTTTTCAGAGAAAAACAAACACATCAAGAATTTTTAAACATATTAGGATATGAAAACTAACTACGCTGGAATCCCTAATGAGTACGCTAAGAAAGAAACTGCTAATGTAGTTATCATCCCTGTACCTTACAACGGTACTAGCACATTAAAAACCAATGCAGATCAAGGTCCAGAAGCTTTTTTAGAAGCATCAAACCACATGGAATTGTATGACATTGAAACTGATTCTGAAGTGTACAAACAAGGAATCTATTTAACAGATCCTGTTGTAGAAAATGAAACGCCCGAGGCAATGCTAAATGCGGTTTATAAAAATGTTAAAACGTATTTAACAACCAAAAAGTTTGTAACTGTAATGGGTGGAGAGCACAGTACTTCTATTGGTACTATCAAAGCTTTTAACGAACATTTTGAAAACCTTACCGTGTTACATATAGATGCACATGCAAATCTAAAAAAACAGGTAAACGGTCAAAAAATACACAATGCTTGTGCAATGTATCACGCAAGTCAAGCAACCAACCTGGTTCAGATTGGTATTAGAAGCATGGAGCATATTGAAAAAACAGTTATAGATACTGAAAAAGTTTTCTTTGCGCATGAATTGGCAACCAATGATTATTGGATGGAAACTGCTATTGAAGCAATGACAGACAATGTTTTTATCTCTTTTGACTTAGACAGTTTGGATCCATCTATCATGCCATCAGTATCAGATCCTGAGCAAGGAGGTATGTTTTGGTACGAAACTCTTGACTTTTTGTACAAAGTATTTACAGAAAAAAATGTTGTTGGTTTTGACATGGTTGAATTGTGTCCAAATCCTAATAACAAAACACCAAATGCCTTGGCTGCTAGATTGTTCTATAAAATGTTGACCTATAAATTTGAACTAAACAACGATGACGAAGGTTTAAGTATAGATGAAAATGACTTTAACGGCAAAGAGAACAAGCTTGGAAAGTTTCACGATGATTTAGAATAAAAAACCCTGACTATTAGTTAATATCTCATAACAAAAAACAAGTTACTATTATTTATGAAAAGAATTATTATCGATCATACCAAAGTCACTGACGAAATTTTAAACATCATCATGGAAGATTACCCAGATGGATATACTGATAGAGACGTATTAAAGTTTAAAAATCATAAAGGAGAACTGATTGAAGCTCTCGAAATAAAATTAAACGACGATATTTACTTGGTAAAAGTTGGAACCAAATTAGACAAAGCCATCACAGATTTTAACGAAGATGACTCTGATGAACCAGCTGTAGAAGAAGACGATTTAGATGTAGATGACGATTTGTTGACGGACGACGAAGACGAAGATGATAAAGAATCTGAAAAAGAGTAAAGCGATAAAAAAAGCCTAGTAGATTAAAATCTGCTAGGCTTTTTTATTAAAACTTTGTTTCTAACTTTATATAGTCTCTAAATTCTTTTTGTTTGTCTACACTTTTAAAGGCTCCTCCAAACTCAGCAGTTACAGTAGAACTTTCAATATCTTTAACACCTCTAGAATTTACACATAAGTGTTTTGCATCTATAATACAAGCAACATCTTCTGTTCCTAGAGCTTCTTGCAATGCTTTTACAATTTGTCTTGTCAAACGCTCTTGCACTTGCGGTCTTTTTGCAAAATGATCTACAATTCTGTTCATTTTAGACAATCCAACCACTGTTCCTTTAGAAATATAAGCAACATGTGCTCTACCTATAATGGGTAATAAGTGATGTTCACAAGTAGAATATACTACTATATTTTTTTCTACCAACATTTCTCCGTATTGGTAATTGTTCAGAAAAGTTGACAATTTAGGTTTGTTCTGTGGATCTAATCCTCCAAACAATTCTAAAACATAAGCTTTGGCAACACGTTTTGGTGTGCCTTTTAAGCTATCGTCCGTTAAATCCAATCCTAAAGTTTCCATGATTTGGCGAACATTTTCTTGGATTTTTTCAATTTTCTCAGCATTAGATAACTCAAAAGCATCATCACGTAACGGTGTACGTGTAACATCTCCAATATGGTTATCTCCTAATTCATCTATTATTTCGTCGTAGTTCATTATGTCAATTTCTTGGGACATATTTATAAATTATAAGATGCAAATTTACGAATTAATTATTACTTGCAACAATTCGTCCATTTTACACTCTGTTTGTTCTCCTTTATCCATATTCTTTAAGGTATATGTACCTGTTTCCATTTCTTTTTCTCCTACCAAAACTACAAACGGAATTCCTCTTTTGTTTGCATACATCATCTGTTTTTTCATTTTGGCAGCACTCGGATACAATTCTGATTTGATTCCAGCATCTCTTAAACTTCTGATCGCTTTTGTCGCATACAAAGCCTCATCATTACCAAAATTGATAAATAAAACATCAGGTCTTGGTAAAACTAGGTTTTCAAATAGATTCAACTCTTCTAACACCAAGTAAATTCTATCCAAACCAAAAGAAATTCCGACACCACTCATATCTTTCAATCCAAAAATCCCTGTTAAGTCATCGTAACGACCACCTCCACCAATAGATCCCATTTGAACACCTTCTGGAGCAGCAACTTCAAAAATAGCTCCTGTGTAATAGTTTAGACCTCTGGCCAAAGTTACGTCCAAAGTTAAGTTTGCAGACTGCAATCCTAAAGCTTCTATACTATCAATAATGAATCTTAACTCTTCTACCCCTTTGGTTCCTTCTTCTGAAGCCTCCAACATTTGTTGTAGCTGATTTAGTTTTTCTTGATTGGTTCCCGTAAAATCAAACAATGGAGCTACTTTCTCAATAGCTTCTTCAGAAATTCCTTTGGCAATCATTTCGTCTGTTACTCCTTGTTTTCCAATTTTATCTAACTTATCCAAAGCCACTGTAAAATCAATCAACTTATCGCTAGCATCAATTATTTCTGCTATTCCAGATAAAATTTTACGGTTGTTCATTTTAATAGTTACTCCGTTCAATCCCAGCTTAGTAAAAACAGTATCATACAACTGTACAAAATCTATTTCTTGCCATAAAGAATCACTTCCTACCACATCTGCATCACACTGGTAAAATTCTCTAAAACGTCCTTTTTGTGGACGATCTGCTCTCCAAACAGGCTGAATTTGATACCTCTTAAAAGGAAATTCTATTTCATTTTGGTGTTGTACCACGTAACGAGCAAAAGGTACTGTCAAATCATAACGCAATGCTTTTTCAGATATTGATGCTGTCAACTTTTGACTGTCTTTATTTTCTAAAAAAGTAGCATCTGCTTTGCTCAAATAATCTCCTGAATTTAGAATTTTAAAAATCAAACGATCTCCTTCTTCTCCATACTTTCCCATTAGTGTTTGTGAATTTTCAAACGATGGAGTTTCTATTGCTTGAAATCCAAATGTTTGAAAAGTAGCCTTTATAATAGAAAAAATAGACTCTCTTTTTGCAACCTCTACAGGTGAAAAATCTCTGGTTCCCTTAGGAATACTCGGTTTTTGTGCCATACAAATGCCTTGTTTTTTGAAAGCACAAATATAAACAAACTGTTTTCTATTTTGTTACATATTGATCAGCTATTTCTAACGTTAAAAATGAGTTTGTTTTTAGCACAATCAAAACAACTTTTATTCTCACTTTCTAAAAGCAAAATTGTCTAAAATATTATTATAAAAAACGTTACTATTTTAAATAGTACACAACATCAATTCAATTATTGAATTGTTATTTTATTTAGAAACCTTCACTATTTACTATACTCCATCAATTAAAAAAAACATATGTGTCTTTCTGAAAAACATATCTGCTATTTCTATTTGTTTTTCTATAATAGTTTTATCGTAGTTAAATTATTTACCAACCAAAAACTAAAAATTATGTTTAAAAAATTACTTTTAACTGCATTATTCGCAGGTAATTTATGTTCTGCACAAATTTATGATTTCAATACAGATGGTGATTTTGAAGGATGGACAGGAGCTCTAAACTGTACTACTTCTGTCGCAAATGGTTACTTAACCATTACACCTACAGATGAAAATACTATTGCCAAAGTATCTAACAATACATTGAGTATTGATGCAGACTCCAACAAGTACATACATTTTTTTTATAAAAATTTATCCGTTGCTACCAATGCAACAAGCAATGCTGTTGGTAATGGTAATGACCAATTAAGATTTGAGGCAGGGAATGGTGTTGAGTACGGAGGAAACAACAATCCTATCAATCTTAATTCATCAGACTTTGAAGTAAAAACAGTAAATATGAGCAACACTACTAATTTTAATTGGTGGTCGGGAACATTAACAGCTATTCACTTATACCCTAGAAGAAATAATTCTGGTTCTGACACAGATGACATTCAAATCACAAGAATAGAAATTAGCAATAGTAGTGTTCCTACTCCATTACCTGGGCCTGCATTTGTAGAAAATTTTGAAACTTGGTCAGGAACTATTGGAAACAATAATGGAAATACAGAAAACACACAAGGTGAATATGTTATTGTCGCTAATCCTGAAACGGGGGGAATCAATACTAGTAGCAATGTGTTAAAATCTGAACAAACTACTGGTTCTCCTAAGTGGGACTGGGTTGCTTTACAAAACATTGGTACTATTTTACTTGATGACAACAACGGTAAAGCTATTAGATTTAAAATTATGTCAGAAACTGAAACCACTTTCACTCTAGCCGTTATACCTTTTTTAGGTGGAGGTAGTTTTAAAGGACCTGATAATATCTTAGGAAATGAAGATGACAATTTAAACGAAAGAGAAATTACTGTTACTGCTGGTGAATGGCAAGAAGTAGAGTTTGACTTTACCAATTATGTAGCTATTAATGGAGGTGCTTTTTCTAGACTAGATATTGTTTTTAACAGAGATGAAAACAGAGATGGTGATATTTATTATATAGATGAACTTCAACAAGTCTCTCCTAGTTCTTTGAGTAGTTCTTCTCCTACATTCAGTAACCTAACCATTTACCCTAACCCAACTACTGGAATCATTAACCTTTCTGATATTTCTAAAATTGGGGAAACAATAATTATTTCTAACGTATTAGGACAAGTGGTAAAAACTGTAAAAACAAACAATGTTATTGACATTAGTAATTTACCTCAGGGAATTTATTTTTTACAAACAAAAAATTTATTGATCAAAAAAATCATCAAAAAATAAAATTTTCTTGTGCTCATTAAAAAATACTCCATCTAAAAGTTATTTTAGATGGAGTATTTTGTTTTGATGAATCTATTTCTGTAGTACTCAAACTATTTAAAGTAATGTTATAAAAAAGTCAAAGAGTTCTACATCTTTTTTAAATATTCTTTAACCATCCAGCAATACTAATTCTATTTCTAGTTAATGAAGGATGTACTTCATGTTCTAACTCATCACTTTTAAAAAAAACAGTCCTTCCACCCATTGGATATACCTCGTCTATTTTACTAGCATTGATGTACAAAGACAATTTACCACCATCATCTACAGTCCAATCATCATTCAAATAAATAATAAAAGAAAACTTACGTCCTTTTTCACTTTTAAACTGATCCAAATGACGTTTGTAAAAACTATTCACTTCATAATTGGCATAATGAAATTCATAATCGTTGATAGAAGTATAGCAGGTTCTATTCAAATACTGAATAAAACGCTCTATCTTATCCAAAAGAATTCGTTCGTATACATCTGTACTCTCATTATCAATCCATTTGATCAAATCTCCCCTAACAGAAGCATTTTTTTGATAATCAAATTTTTTTCCAATTCCTGCTGGATACATCTCTCCTTCTTCTAAATGAGATAACAGGTTGTTTTTCAAACCCAAAACAGTACTTTCTTCCATAAAACTCTCACAAAAACCATATTGGTCGTTTAAGAGTCCCTCAATCAGAGCTTCAAACTGTAGCTCTTCTTGGTTTGTTAAAACTTGCTCTTTCATATAACCGCCCAAGATAGCTGCTTTGGGAATTGTTTTTTTTGTTTTGATAATTTTAAACAAAAAATATTTTATTAAACAGTTGTTTAAATCAAACGTTTGTTTAATTTTGCTTGCGTTTTAAGAAATTAAAAATCTATACGCTATGAAATTAAATGAAAAACAGATTCATATTTTAAATGTATCAGAAAAGCTATTTGCTGAAAATGGTTTTGATGGCACTTCTGTTAGGACAATTGCTAAAGAGGCTGATGTAAATGTGGCGATGATTTCTTATTACTTTGGTTCAAAAGAAAAGTTGTTAGAAACATTTTTGTTGTATCGTATTGCTGATTTTAGAAATGAATTATTAAAAGTCATCAATCAAGAAAAAAGTTATACAGAAAGATTAGATGATTTGATAAAGCTTATCATCCATAGAACTCATGATAAAAGAAGAATGTATAAAATCATTCATTTTGAATTTTCTAATGAAACAAGAGGATTTGATTTTAAAGCATACACCAAAGAGAAATTAGAGAGTTTTAAAACTATCAAATCTTTTGTAGAAAAAGGACAAGATGCAGGTGTTTTTAACAAGAATGTAAATATAGAATTGTTAATGCCTACCGTACAAGGATCCTATTTTAATTTTTACTACAACAAACGTTTTTATAAAACTTTAATCCCCTTAGAGAATGATGTAGCTGTTGATATTTATGTACATCAAACTTTAACCAAACACATTCAACAAACCATAAAATCATTATTAACTTATGAAATTTAGTACATTTTTGTTTTGTTTATTGGCTTACATAGGTCTGCAAGCACAAAACAAACAAACTATAAGCATTCAAGAGGCAGTAGCCATCGCTATTACGCAAAGTGATGCTTCTAAAATAGCAGATACCGAAGTGATTACTGCAAAAAACGAATTGCAAATAGCCAAAAACTTATTGTACCCTGATGCTAAAATTACTGGGCAATATGCTTACTTAACCAATGCTGATGTCAATTTAAAAACAGGAACTAGTTCTGAAGGAGCAACTCCAAATGTCAATCAATTTATGTTTGGACAAGCAAGTCTTTCTATGCCTTTGTTTACAGGTTTTAGACTAAAAAATACGGTAAAGGCAAGCGAAAACAATTACCATGCAGCAACTTTAAACGCACAAAATGACAAAGAAGAAATTGCTTATAGAGTGATTGAAACTTACATCAATCTGTACAAAGCCAAACAAACAGTATTGCTGGTTGAGGAAAGTCTAAAAAGTGCTTTGCAAAGAGTTTTAGATTTCACCAACATGGAAATTAACGGAATTATTGCAAGAAACGATTTGTTAAAAGCTCAAATTCAAGCTTCTAATATAGAGGTGAGTTTAGAAGAAGCTAAAAAAAATGCAACTATTTTAAACTACCAATTGGCAGTGATGTTAAAATTACCCGAAAAAACAATTGTGGATATTGATGCGTCTGCTTTTAAAGATACATCGTTAATAACAACATCTGAAAATATTGAAAGAAGTGATTTGGAAGCGATGGATTACCAATACAAAGCTGCTGAAAATCAAATCAAAATAGCTAAAGGAAATTACTATCCAACCTTATCCCTTTCTGGCGGATATATTGCCTTGGATTTAAACAACGTTTTATCTGTTACCAATGCCATGAATATTGGTGTAGGGATTTCTTATGATTTGGCTGCTATTTTTAAAAACAAAAGTAAAGTGAAGGTAGCAGAAAGCAAAGCAAAAGCCTTGGAGTATGCCATCAGTGCCAAAACAGATGCTGTAAAAATAGAATTGGAAAATGCCAAACAAGATTATCAGTTATCAGTAAAAAAATACAATGTCTATGCTCAGTCTGAAGAACAATCTATAGAAAATTATAGAATTGTAAAAGATAAATATGACAATGGTTTGGCAAATACCAATGATTTGTTAGAGGCAGATCTAGAGCAATTACAAGCAAAAATCAACGTGACTTATGCCAAAGCAACTATTACAGAAAAGTACTATACCTGGCTAAAAGCACAAGGAAAATTAATCAATTTATTAGAAAAATAAAGAATATTTCATACCATGGAACAAAAGAAAAAAATCAACAAAAAATTCATCGCTATTATTTCTGTAATTGTAGTTATTGGGGTGGTATATGGAGGCTATAAATTTATTCACTCATTATCACACGAAGAAACAGATGATGCTCATATTGAAGCACACATGAGCCCTATCATTCCACATGTTGGAGGGTACATTCAAAAAGTATATGTATCAGATAATGAGCGAGTGCAAAAAGGAGATACTTTGTTTGTAATAGATAATAGAGATTATTTGGTACAAAAAGAACAAGCAGCTGCTAAATTATTGTCAGCACAAAGCGCTTTGTCAGTTGCAGAAGCAAGTATCAATTCTTACCAAGCAAATACCGCTACAGCTACAGCACAAGTAAATACTGCTACAGAAACTATTAAATCTGCAGAAATCAAATTATGGAGAGCACAAAATGATTTTGAACGTTATCATAATTTGTATAAAAGTCATACCATTACAGCACAACAATACGAGCAAGCATTGGCTGCTAAACAAGAAGCAGAAAACCAATTAAGAGTGTTAAAAAATCAAAAAACTGCTACTACTCGTCAAAAATCAGCAGCTACTTCACAAACTGATATTTCTATCAAACAAGTAGCCGTTGCTCAAGCCAATGTAAAAAGTGCAGAAGCTATGTTGGATGCTGCTTTGTTAAATTTGAATTACACCATAATTACAGCACCCATTTCTGGACAATTGTCAGCTGTTTCCTTACAGGAAGGACAGTTTGTACAACCAGGACAATCATTGTTTTATTTGATCAATACAAAAAACAAATGGGTGGTTGCCAATTTTAAAGAAACGCAATTAGAAAAAATGGAAAAAGGCCAAAAAGTTGGAATCAAAGTAGATGCATATCCTAATGAAGAATTTGAAGGAGTCATCACTACTTTTTCACCTGCAACTGGAGCCAAATTTTCATTATTGCCTCCAGACAATGCTACCGGAAACTTTGTAAAAACCATTCAACGTTTGCCTGTAAAAATTGAATTTACAGAAAATAATAACAAAGAAGCATTGGTAAAATTACGTTCAGGTATGAATGCCATCACCGATGTACATTTAAAATAAGTTTATGCAAGATCAAGACAGTTTAGTAGAGTATGGTTACCGCAGAGTCATCATTACCATTACAGCCATTTTATGTGCACTGTTAGAAATTGTAGATACTACTATTGTTAACGTGGCTTTGAATGATATGAAAGGTAGTTTAGGTGCTACGTTAACAGATGTTGCTTGGGTAATTACAGCCTATGCAATTGCCAACGTAATCATTATTCCGATGACAAGTTGGTTGTCTAAACAATTTGGGAGACGTAATTACTTTGCTACCTCCATCGTTATTTTCACGGTATCTTCATTTTTGTGTGGTAACGCAGACAATATTTGGGAGTTGGTCGCTTTTAGATTTGTACAAGGTTTGGGTGGAGGTGCTTTACTAGTAACAGCACAGACAATTATTACAGAAAGTTACCCTGCTGCCAAAAGAGGAATGGCTCAAGCTATTTATGGAATGGGGGTAATTGTTGGACCTACATTAGGACCACCTTTAGGTGGGTATTTGGTTGATAATTATGCTTGGCCTTATATATTTTACATCAACATTCCTATTGGAATTATTGCAACCATTTTAACTATTTTGTTTGTGAAAAGCCCAAAATATGGAGAAAAACTAAAAGCAAAACAAGTAGATTGGATTGGAATTGTATTGCTAGCTACTTTTATTGGTTCGTTACAGTTTGTATTAGAACACGGCCAGCAAGACGATTGGTTTGACAATTCTCTCATTATCACTTTATCTGTTGCTTCTTTTTTTGGGTTGATATTGTTTATTTGGAGAGAATTGGTGTACGAACATCCTATTGTGAATTTAAGTGTATTGAAAGATAGCAACTTAAGAATTGGTACAATGATGACTTTTATTTTAGGATTTGGACTGTATGGTTCTACCTTTATCATTCCCATTTACACACAATCAGTTTTAGGGTTTACCGCCACAGATGCAGGTTTGTTATTAGTTCCAAGCTCTATCACCACCGCTTTAATGATGCCTATTATTGGAAAATTATTACAAAATGGTGTCCCTCAAAAATATTTGGTTACAGGCGGTTTTGTCATCTTCTTTGTGTATAGTTTATGGATGTATGTAGTAATGACTCCAGATACAGGAACAGAACATTTCTTTTGGCCATTAGTGGTTAGAGGTTTTGGTTTGGGATTGTTATTTGTGCCAATTACAACCCTATCCTTATCTACTTTGGTAGGAAAAGACATTGGAGATGGTGCTGCATTTACAGGAATGACAAGACAATTAGGAGGATCTTTTGGTATTGCTATTATCACTACCATGATTGCCAGATTTACAGAACAACACAGAATAAATTTACTACCTAATATTAGCGCTGTAAACTTACAAGTTCAAGAAAGATTACAAGCTTACAGAAACATGTTTATGAGTAAAGGATTCTCTATCAATGAATCCATCTCAAAATCTTATAAATTAATGGAAATGTCTGTATTAAAACAAGCCACGGTATTGTCTTATATGGATATCTTTTTGTACTTAGGTATTTTGTTTCTACTGTGTATTCCTTTTGTATTATTGATTAAAAAAGGGGCTGGAAAAATTGATACTTCCTCTGTTCATTAACAATGATGAGTTTTTATAAGACATACTATTTTTTATATTTTTAAACCAAATACCCCTAGTGACTACAGACATCGCTAGGGGTATTATTTTACCTATATACAATTTTTATATTTTCTAAATACAAGACAAGATTTCTCTTTTAGTTTTTGAAACTACTTCTTTGCTTTAATTATAGGATTTAATAAACTCCAAACCATAAATCCTCCTGATAAATTTTTAACATTTTTAAACCCTTTATCTTTTAATTGCAGAGAAGCCAAATAACCTCTCATCCCTTTTGCACAGAAAACAATTGTTTCTTTATTAGTATCTAACATTTCTAAAGTACTATTTCTAAGAGTGTCTAACGGAATGTGAGTACTATTAGGAATCATTCCCATTTTGTCAACCTCATCATTTGTTCGTACATCTATCAATTGAAAATCTGCTCCTATTTCATGATGTTCCATTAATTCTTCCGCAGTAATTTCTACATATGTCTTTTGATAAGCATTCGTACCCACAAACCCCGCTACCACTACAGGATCTTTTGCTGGTGAAAATGGAGGTGCATATGCCAAATCTAAATTAGATAAATCTTCGATGGTCAATCCTGCGTAAATGGCTGTACTCATTACATCAATTCTTTTGTCTACTCCATGAGCTCCAAATGCTTCACAACCAAATATTTTTCCTGTGGTAGGACAATAATACGTTTCTAAAATAACATCTTTTTGATTTGGATAATATCCTGGGGTTGTTCCTGCAACAATCAAATTGGTTTCAAACGAAATTCCTTGTTTTTTCATAAAATCAGGATTCAAACCTGTTCTTCCTAACGTGTTTTCAAAAACTTTGATGATTGCTGTTTTGTAACCTCCTTTAAAAATTTGATTTCCTCCTGCTGCATTGGCTCCTGCTGTTCTTCCTCCTTTGTTAGAATGAGTTCCTAAAGGCAAATAGTCATGTTCCTGAGTAATTGTGTTTTTAATGCTTGCACAATCTCCAGCAGCATAAATATCTGGTAAAGAAGTTTCCATTTTCTCATTTACTTTTAGAGCACCATTTGCAATATGTTCCGCACCTTTTATGGTTAACATTTCTGTACTCGGTTTGATTCCCACACTCATCAATACAAAATCTGTTTTTATTTTTTTGTCAACCAGTGGAATTTCTACAATTCTACCTTGCTCAACCTTAAATTCATTTACAAACGTATTGGTAATTACCTCTACACCATGTTGTTCCAAAGTGTTCTGAGCAAATTTTCTAAATTTTGTTTCCCACATAGGTAAAATTCCATCACCCCCTTCTATTAAGGTTACTTTTTTACCTAACTCTATCAAATTTTCTACAACTTCTACTCCAATCAAACCTGCTCCCAAAACCGTTACATGCTCAGCTGTATCAATTGCTCCTTTTTGCATTATTTTATCAAAGTCTTCTAGTGTTCTACATGGAGACCAATTGCTTGCTTTTTCTAAATTCTGAACTCTTGGAATGATGGTTTTAGCACCCGTAGCAAAGACCAATTTATCATAATCATAAGTAGCTTTTGTAGTAACAACCTGATGTTCTTTTGGTAATATTTCTAGTACCTCTTCATCCAAATGCACATCTACATTAAATCTTAGTTTTAGTAAATCAGCTTCAACAACCAGTAATTTATCTCTAGAAGTAATAACACCTGATAGCGCATAAGGTATTCCGCAAGTTGCGTAACTAATATTACTTGTTTTTTCAAACAATTTTATGTTTGCTTTCTCATTTTCTCTTCTTGCTTTTGTTGCAGCAGAAGGTCCTGCTGAAAGCCCTCCTATAACGATAATTTTTGTTTCCATGCTTAGATTAATTTACTGTAAAAGTAAACTCAGAATAGAAAATTCACAGTAACAAAAGTCACATAAAGGATAAAATAGTATTTTATATAAAATTATCGTAAACTATGGAAAAACCTCCCTGGGGTAAAATATTCTAATTTTACTTCAGAGAGGTTTCCTTATTGTATTTTTAACTCTAGATTAATTTTTAAACTCTTGAGAGTAAACATTACCAAACCTATCAGTAACTTCTACTTTTATTGTTTTTGCAGTTTTGCTTGGTTTAAACACAAACATATGATCTGTTAATTGTGGTTCTACCCATGTTCTTCTTTCTGGTAATTTAGGTCCTTTGTGTAATTTAATACTTAAAGGATCTAATGAAGTTATACGAATCATATCTCCTTTTAGTTTCCCATTTTCATACCACATTACTTTCCATTCAGGATCCCAATTCCAAACATTTACAGACCACTCCTCCTTAAATTCTTTATTTTCTCCTTTAGGATACACTCTAAATTGATGTGATTTGTCTTTTCCAAAAGATTTATAATACCAAGACAATTCTGAACCTTTAACAGAATACACAGCATATCCGCTAGGTGTTCCATCAAAGCAAATAGGTCCACTCCACCAAGCACCACAAACAGTTCCATGACAATGTTCGTATAAATTGTCTGCCAAAACCATGTTGTCATTAAAATGGGTATGACCAGACATGATATGCGTATTAAATGGTGCCAACAATTTGTATAAATGAGCTCTGTTGCTAACCGTTCCCCCCATATGATTTTTTTCAGGATGCCTTGTTACCGATCCTGTATAGGTAGGAATGTGAAGAGATACAATAACGGTTGTTCCTGGTTTTACAAAACTTAAATCTTTTTCTAACCAAGCCAATTGTTGTTCATTTACATATCCTATGTATTGTTTATCTACTCCAATAAAAAAGACATCATCTAACGTAACATAATGTACATCTCCTCTGTTAAAAGAATAATAAGTAGGTCCGTATTGTGTATTAAATGTTTGTGCTGTCATTTCATCAGTTCTATTTCCTAAATCCATGTCATGATTTCCTATCACTTGAAAAAATGGAACATCCATCTGTTTTACAGAAGTATTGTAACTTTCAAACAACTCTAAATGATCAAAAACCAAATCTCCACAACCAATTCCAAATACATTTGAATTTGATTTTTTTAAATCTTTAATGGTTTCTATAAAATCTGGAGTAGAAACATTAATTAATTGTTCAGCTTCATACTCGTTCTGAATTTGAGGGTCTGCCAATAATAAAAAATGATGCTCTTTATCTGATTCTTTAAGTGGCTCTAAATCAAAAGTAAAAAACTGTTCTTTTTTAAATTTATCTACCTTTTTAAAATAGTTAGCAGATCCGTTTTTTAACTGATCTATTTCATAACCCGCAGGCAAACTTATATACACAAAATCTACATCATTTGCACTGTTAATTTCAAACTCTCCGTTTTTATCTGTCTGTACCAAGGTACGACCATCTGTTACCACAACCTTTGATATTCCTTTTGAACCAGACACTACCCTTCCTTTGATTTTTAACCCTAAAAAGCGTTCTTCGTTTTGAAATAAATTGGCTCCATAAGAAGTTTGAATACCTCCAATAAAAGGAATTGAACTTGTTACGATTCCAAGTTTTTTAATAAAATTTCTTCTGTTTTCCATGATGATATAATTAGATCAAGCCTGTTTGAAAAACACAAACAGACTTGATATTTAAATTTTACTTTAACAACCACATTACTTTGTTGATTTCATCAAATCCATCAAACTGACGGTCTAAAGCTTCTATTAAGTTTTGTTGATTGTAACTTGTTTCTGTAGTAGGATACAACCATCTTAATGGAATGGTAGACTTACTATTATCATTTAGACTTGTATTCGCATCAATTGGAAATTCAGGATAACCGTTTCTTCTGTATTCAAAATAACTAGATTCAGAATCTTGCATAAAATTTAACAAATAACGTTGCATCCAAATTTGCTCTAACTGATCGTTTGTATCTGTTTTTAATGCTGCTTCTCCTGTAAAATAAGTATCAATATAAGCTTGATCTATGATTACTCCATTTGTTTCTCCTAGACTACGACCTATAAAAGAACCTAAAATACTACTTACTCCTTCTTGATAATAAGTTTGAACAGATCCTGTAGAAATCCAATCTTTGATTAAGGCTTCTGCCAAAATAAGTTGTTGTTCTGCATAGGTAATTAACATTCTTGGTTCCGATGCATCTTCATTTAAATATCTTTCATTTAATAAAGAATATACATCTGCATTATGATTTGCATTCATAACTGCATATTCTATAGAAGTATCAACTCCTACATAAGCATCAAAATCCGAAGCCGATTTTCCACTTGTAATTTCTGCTCCTGCTGCTTCTCCAAAATAAAACAGACGTCTGTCATTTAAGTTTTTTAACTCCTCTACTAACAATTCACTTAAAATAGTTTTACTAGTAAAAATATCATTGGTTCCAGCCAAAGGATGTTTGTTTAAACTAGAATATTCCAAACCAAAATAACCTGTAGTACTCTCTAACAAAACTCCTTCTGAAACAATTTCTGAAAACCTGTTTTTAATTTCAACACTACTATTTCCTTCTTTTTTACTTAAAGTCATCAATACTTTTAAAGCAAAAGCATTCGTTGCTTTTCTCCACTTTTCTGGATCTCCATTATAAGGTGTTGGATCTCCATCAAAAGTTACTCCATCAGCAAACAATTGATTAGCTTGACTTAATTCTTCTAAAATTTGCTCAAAAATCTCTTCTTGTTCATCATATTTAGGTTTGTATACCCCTAACTCTCCTCCACCAGTTTCACTATATGGAATATCTCCCATTTTCATAGTTAATTTGTAAAACATATAAGCTCTTACAAACTTAGCAACTCCTTTGTATGAACTTTCCATGGGGCTATCTTCAGCATATTCTATCATCTTTTCAATGGTAGGCAAAATAGTCATCAAACCAAAACTACCATTTCCTAAATTATTGTATTGCGTAGCCATTTGTCCCTCGTTAGCATAACCTACATATTTTGCCAAAGCATTGTCCGAAATATAAGATTTAGCATCTCCTCCATTAAACTCTGCTACACTTAACACAACATCTGTACACAACATGGAAGCACTTACCACGGTTGTTGTATTAGGGTTTGTATTTAATTCATCAAACTCTGTACAACTTGTAAACAGCAATACAAAAATTGCTATTACAGTACTATATTTTTTATTTTGAATTTTCATGTTTTCTTTTTTAAGTCATTAATAAATTAAAAGGTAGCTTTTATGTTTACTCCCATATACCTTACTGACGGATCTGAAAAATTCTCCACTCCTCCATCAGGGTCAGAAAACTTAAAATCCTTAGACCATAACAACAAATTCTGTCCTATAAATGAAATAGAGGTTTGTTTGGCTCCAATAGTAGCTGCTGCTTTGGTAGGCAAATCATAGGTCATAGAAACTTCTCTAATTTTAAAGAAAGTAGCATCTTTTGCATCTAAAGTTGATGGACTACCACCCCACGCTGAGTTTTTATGAACTCTATTTACATATTCTTTGTAGGTAACAGCAACATCATTAGCTGCATAAACTCTATCATCTGAAGTAATATTTCCGTAATTATCGTACGTAGCACTTCCTGACACTACTTTTACTCCATCACTTATATAATTACTAGTTCCTGTACTTGCATCTAAAAATCTTTCTGGGACTACAGAGTCTGGATGGTTTCCGGATCTCCACATATAAGCCTCCGTAGTAGAAGCTATAATTCCTCCTACTCGTCCGTCTACAGAAACATTTAATCTGAAGTTTTTATATTTTAATGATGAGTTTAATCCCCAAATAGCGTCAGGATCAGAATATCCATATAAAGAGTTGTAAGATGAGTACAATGGCAATCCGTTGCTATGGATTATATTTCCCTCACCATCTTTTTCAAATTCATTCAACACAAAATGATCTACTCTTTCTCCTTCTTTTACCCAGGGTTGATCTACAGAGTAAACAGGATCTAGTTTGGTATAATATCTTGCATATTTAGACCAATTTAAAGCCAATTCCCATCTCCAATTTTTGGTTCTTATTGGTGTAACATTTGCTGTAATCTCTACTCCTTTTCTAGTAATTTCTTCTTCTGTGTTTACATAATTAGAACTATAACCAGAAGCAGAACTAATACTTGCCTGTTCTAAAAAGTCGTAACTTCTTTTACTATAATAGGTAGCATCAATAGAAAATCTATTTTTATAAAAATTTAAAACCGTACCTACTTCATAAGTTGTAGAACCTTCTGGTTTTACATCTGTTCCTCTAATAGTTGATGGGTAAGATGCTGAATTTAAACTTCCCCATGCTCCGTTAGTTACATTGTAAACAGAATTGATACTATAAACTCCTGGAGGTGTTTTAGAAGTTGACCAAGAACTACGCACTTTCCAGAAAGACAACCAATCTGTTTTAGGTAATAATTCTGACAACACAAAACTTGTGGATACGGATGGATACATATATGAGCGACTAGAAGACGGTAACGTTGAACTCCAATCGTTTCTTAACGTTCCTTCCACAAACAAAGTGTTTTTCCATGTAGCTCCTACTTTACCATAAACACTGTTTACTTGTCTTTGACTTACAATAGAAATCACATCAATTGGATTTACCGATGCATTTAGAGAATAGTAACCCGGAATACTCAATCCTCCTTCTGTAGTTGCTTGAATTCCTTCATCTTTAATGTAATAAATAGAACCACCTACAAATCCATCAAAAGTAAAGTCCTTTATTTTTTTATTGGCTGATAAAATAAAATCGCTGGTTATACTACTTCCTTTGCTCAGTCCTACATTGTAAGAACCATCTTTGGAAGCTCCCCATATTTGACTTCCTCCTTTAATAACTGTAGAAGCTCCTGCTCCTTGTAAAGAACCTTGAGAAATTCTAATTTCTTCTTGATTGTTATAGGTATCTACTCCTGTTCTCAATGAAGCTTTTAACCAAGAAGCAATTTCATACTCTAAAAATAATGAAGCGTTAAAAATATTTCTATCTATGCTGTGAACTCTTTCATATCTATCAAAATAAGGGTTGTTGTTGGTAGATGTGTAACTATTATTTTGAGATTCATTTTCTACCAACCAATAATCTTTGTAATTTCTAATGTCATAATCCGGAGAAGACCAAACCAATAAATTATACATAGGATCCTAACCTGTATAACCACTAAAACCAATATTTGGTGATTTTTGATTGTTGTAAGACATGTTTGTTGATAATTTAAATTTATCCAACTCCATTTCTCCTCCCAAACTATACGTAAATTTATCGAACATAGAATTTGGATATTGCCCTTTGTTTTGTACCCAAGTAACCGATGATCTTAAACTACCTAGTGCTCCTTTGTTAGCAATACTTAAACTGTTATTGGTAATATATCCTTGTTCTAAAAAGTTCTCAAAATTGTTTTTTCCAATAGGTAAATAAGGCATTTCTTTATAGCTTTTTGAAATAGGATCCCATTGTATAACATCTTGTCCTGCCATTTCTACACCCCAAGAACCTTGTCCTTTTGCATTGTATGTATTAGTGCTTGTGTTAACCAAACGTCCAAAAGTTGATTGCATTTCTGGAATGGCTAAAAAACCATTACTAAACATAGCACCTGTATTAAAAGCCACAGATACACCATTATGATTACTTCCTTTTTTAGTAGTAACCATAATAGCTCCATTTTCTCCTCTATACCCATATAAGGCAGCAGCAGTAGAACCTTTAAGAACACTTATTTCATCAATATCGTCTGATGAAATATCTCTTAAACTCATATTTCCATAAGGAATTCCATCAATAACCAAAAGTGGGGTTTCTCCTCTAAGTGTAATTTCTGGAGCTTCAGAAAATTCCGTACTATTTTGCACCAACAGTCCTGAAACTTTTCCTGTAAGAGATGTAGCAACATCAACACCTTTTACCGTTTCTAAAGTGTTTCCTTCAACTTTTTGTACGGAATAACCAAGTGCTTTTTCTTCTCTTTTAATTCCCAAAGCAGTAATAACCACTTCATTTAATTGATTGCTTTCTTCTTTTAAAACAATTGTATAAAAATTACCTTGAGTCACTCTTAGTTCATCAGATTTGTACCCCATAAAAGAAATTTCCAACATGGTATTTTTTTCTATACCATCCATAGAAAATGTTCCATCTAAATCAGCAGTAACTCCTCTATTTGATTGCCTGTTTAAAATAGTTGCCCCAAACAAAGGCTCTCCATCGGTTCCTTTAACAATTCCTGTAATTTTATCAGAAATTGCTTTTTTCATTGATTTCAGTTTTGTAACATAAATTACATTCCCAATTTTATTGCTAGAAATTTGATAGTGAGTTTTCAAAAAACTGAAAAATGTTGTCAGTTTTTGTTTGGATTCTGTTACCTCAATCAACTGATTTTCATCTATTTCTTGATTGTTATAAGCAAACGAAAAAGAAGTTTGTGTTTCTATTTGTTTAAAAATGGATTCTAAACTTCCTGTTTTTACATTAATGATGTCTAAATCTTTTGTGTTTGTTTGTTGTGCCGAAAATGTCCAACTCAATAAAAATGAGATTAGTAAGCATAGTTGGTTACGGCAAATAAAATTTTTCATAAATTTGTGTTTGAATTAAAGTTTAGAGGAGTGTTTAAATCTATGCCGGCAAGCTGATTACTCTCCTCTTTTTTAGTTTTGATAAATCTTGATTGTTTTTTTGTCTATTCTGTCATATTCTATGGGGGTTAAAATTTGTAATCCTTTTAATATTTCTTCTAAAGTCATATTTGTATCGTACTGAACTGTTAGCAAACTGCTCATGTTGATGTTCTTAGAATTGTATTTAAAAACCACATTGTATCTACGTTCTAAAACTTTTAAAACTTGTGATAATTTTGACTTTTTAAAAACCAATTTTTCTTGATTCCACAACACATTCTCCTTAAAATCAACTACATTTTTGACTTGCCTATTCTTTAGCTTGTCAATCAATAATAAATTATTTTGTGTTAATAGAGTAGTATCTACCCTTTTGTTGTACACTTCAACACTTCCTTCTTTTACATGAACGCTCGTAAAATCATTATTGTTATAAGAAGATATATTGAATTTAGTTCCTGTAACCTTTAACAAATTGTCACAGAAATTCACCTTAAAAGGAGCTGTTTTATTCTTATAAACTTCAAAATAAGCCTCTCCCTCAAGTTTTAAATTTCTATGATTGGTAAAGTTTTTTTGATAAGACAACGTAGAAGCACTATTCAACCAAATTTTAGTACTATCTGGCAATACAAACACTTTAGCAACCTCTCCTTTAGCAACCGTTAAAGTTATATATGTTGGAGCATTGTTTTGAAACAGATATGTGATTCCTAAAACCAATAAGATAGAAGCGACAGCAATATATTTGTATGGAATTAATTTTCTTGTTTTGGATTTCGACTTCTTGTTTTCTGAAACAAACCCCAATTCTTTACTAATTTTATCCCAAATCAATTGTTGCTTAGGCAATTCCACAACGTCTGATTCCATCGCTGCATTCCATTTTTGCTGAAACCAACTTTTTAGATTCTCATCATTTGAATCTTTTAACAACTCTAAAAAAGCCTGTAATTCTTTTTTAGAAGCGGTTCCATTTTCAATTTTGTTTTTATACTCTTCTATCAATTTCATCTAAACTATCTACTGTTATGTTACATTAGTAATAGCTTAAATTGAGTAAAAACACCCAATCAGAAATAGTTAACAAAAGGTTAAGTAAAAGGGAATTTTACATTACGAAAGTTATTTTGAAAAAAGTAAAATAGCCAACAAAGACATGCTATTCATTTCTTTTTTTAAAATGGTTAAAGCACGGTTCATATGATTTTCTACTGTTTTAGGAGCAATATCTAAATGTTCAGCAATTTGATCTGTAGACCAACCATACATACGTTTTAATTCAAAAACAACCTTGGCTCTTTCGGGTAATTTAGACAGTATTTTCACATATGTTTTTTCCACGTCATCTGGAAAAGCATCGTTTTCAACCAAAGAACTTTTATGTTCTAAAACCTCTGTATCTTCTTCTAACTGATACACAATTTGTTTCCTTAAAGATTTTAATGCTAGATTTTTAGCAATGGTAAACAAATATGATTCAAATGATTTTTCTTCATCCAAATCTTCTCTTTTGCTCCATAGAATTACAAAAGTTTCTTGAACCACATCATCAGCATATGTGGATAAATTTAATGAATTTAAAAAAGCATAAACTTTTGAAAAATAGTAATTGTATAAGATTTGAAAAGCCTGTTGATCGGAATTTTTCACTCTTTTGATCAAGTCTTTTTTATCTATTTGTCTCACTACTTTTCGCATAAGAACAAAGAACTAAAATACAAACACTAGTTATATTTACTTAATATTATTTTTTAGTTATGTCTAATTTTCAGAAAACAAAAAGCCCTGCATAAATGCAGGGCTTTTAAAAAAAATTGTATGCTATTAATTATTTAACAGTTGAAACTGTTTTTACAATAACTGCAGCAATTTTATATGGATCTCCGTTTGAAGATGGACGACGGTCTTCTAACCATCCTTTGTATCCTTTTTCTACAGCGATAATTGGAATACGGATAGATGCTCCTCTATCAGAAACTCCCCAAGAGAAATCAGTAATAGCAGCAGTTTCATGCTTACCAGTTAAACGTTGTTCGTTATGTTCTCCGTATACAGAAATATGCTCATCTACTACATCACGGAAAGCTTCACAAATCTCAGCATATTTTTCTTTAGAACCACAAGTTCTTAAGATAGAGTTAGAGAAGTTAGCGTGCATTCCAGAACCATTCCAGTCAGTATCTCCTAATGGTTTAGGGTGGTACTCAATGTACATTCCTCTTCCTTCAGTTAATCTGTCTAATAAGTATCTAGCTACCCAGATTTCATCTCCAGCTTTCTTAGCACCTTTTGCAAACAATTGGAATTCCCATTGTCCAGAAGCAACCTCTTGGTTAATTCCTTCAAAGTTCAATCCAGCTTCAATACATAAATCAGCATGCTCTTCAACTAAATCACGACCGTGAGTGTATCTACCTCCAACTGAACAGTAGTACATTCCTTGTGGAGCAGGATAACCTCCTCTTGGGAAACCTAAAGGTAAATCAGTATCAGAATCCATAATAAAGTATTCTTGCTCAAATCCAAACCAGAAATCATCATTGTCATCTTCAATAGTAGCACGTCCGTTAGACTCGTGAGGAGTTCCATCAGCGTTTAATACTTCAGTCATTACTAAATAACCATTGATACGAGCTGGATCAGGATAAATAGCTACAGGCTTTAAAATACAGTCAGAAGCTCCACCAGAAGCTTGTTTTGTAGATGAACCATCAAAAGACCAGTTTCCTAATTCTTCAATAGTACCTTGAAAGTTTTCATGTTCTTCAACTTTAGTTTTACTTCTTAGGTTTTGGGTTGGAAAATATCCGTCTAACCAGATATACTCTAATTTAATTTTAGCCATAATTATATTTAATAAAAGTTTCTTTTTTACTTAACAGTAACAAATATAAAATAAATATTTAAACAGCCAATCCAAATACTACGTATTTTTACGTAGTACGTTTTTTTTTATTTCATGAATGACTTAACACAATCGCTAAACTGTTTTTTATCATATCTATAGGTTCTTAAAAAATAATATGGTTACAACAAATCAAATACCTAAATTTGCATCACCTTATTAAATTTAAAACAATTAACCACTATATATGAGTTCTGAAACAAGTAAAAGATATAGTCAAAGAGGTGTATCGGCTTCTAAAGAAGATGTTCACAACGCAATAAAAAACGTAGACAAAGGATTATTTCCTAAGGCTTTCTGTAAGATAGTCCCTGATTACTTAACCAATGACGATGATTATTGTTTGATTATGCATGCAGATGGTGCTGGTACAAAATCTTCTTTAGCTTATATGTATTGGAAAGAAACAGGAGATGCATCTGTTTGGAAAGGGATCTCACAAGATGCCTTAATTATGAATATTGATGATTTGTTATGCGTAGGTGCAACAGATAATATCATGCTTTCATCTACCATTGGACGTAACAAAAACTTAATTCCTGGTGAAGTCATTTCTGAAATCATTAATGGAACTGAAGAGTTGTTAGCTGAATTGAAAGGATTTGGTGTTACCATTCATTCCACAGGTGGAGAAACTGCCGATGTTGGAGATTTGGTTCGTACCATTATTGTAGATTCTACCGTAACTGCAAGAATGAAACGCTCAGATGTAGTTGACAATGCCAACATAAAAGCTGGTGATGTTATTGTAGGATTGGCTTCTTTTGGTCAGGCTTCTTACGAAAAAAGCTACAATGGAGGAATGGGATCTAACGGATTGACCTCTGCTAGACACGATGTTTTTGACAAATATTTAGCTAAAAAATATCCTGAAAGTTTTGATGCTGCTGTTCCTGATGAATTGGTATATTCTGGAAACACAAAATTGACAGATACTGTTGAAGGTTCTCCTATTGATGCAGGTAAATTAGTACTATCTCCAACAAGAACCTATGCTCCTATTATCAAAGCTATTTTAGAAAAATACACCCCAAAACAAATACACGGAATGGTACACTGTTCTGGTGGTGCACAAACTAAAATTTTACACTTTGTAGAAAACTTACACATAGTAAAAGACAATTTATTTGACATACCGCCTTTGTTCAAATTGATTCAAGAAAACTCTGGTACAGATTGGAAAGAAATGTATCAAGTTTTTAATATGGGACATCGAATGGAAATTTACGTACCTGCTGAAATTGCCAAAGAAATTATAGCTATTTCTAAATCATTTGATGTTGATGCTCAGATTATTGGTCATGTAGAAACTCCTAAAAACGAAGGTAAAAAATCACTTACAATCACAAGTCCTTATGGTACTTTTGATTATTAATTAAGATATTATCTTAAGTTAGATACAAAAAAAAGAGGCTACTTTCATATTCTTGAAAGTAGCCTCTTTTTATAAATATTAGCCCAATACTTAATCAATGTTTACCGAAAATGTTCCTTCAGTAGCATCTGTTACAAAAACATCTGAAGATTCAGCAGATGCTTTATAAGTTGATACATAACTAAAAGTACCTTCCGTTTGAAAATTAGGAACAATTGTCTCTGTTTCTGAAGCATCAACAACTATTGTCTTTTCTGTTAAATCTTGACTATCTGTATATGTTATTTCTGTTTTTACAAGTAGTTCATTGTTAACATTTTCTTCCCAAGTGATTAAAGCTTCCGTGTCAGAATTTGCATCAACAGACACAACAGTTCTATTTGCTAAAGAAGCTCTATACTCCTCTCCTAAAATGGTTGCAATATAATAGGTGCTTATTGATTTATTACCTGAAGCATCTTCTAAATATACTTCAAACTCATACAAACCTTCTTCAGCAACCACCTCTACCTCTATATTTTCGTTTTGAAAAACAGTGCGATCTATCTCAAAACTTTCTTGATCCTCCCCTACATTCCATGTAATGAATCCTTTTTTTATTTTTGGATCAGCATTGATAGCAACCACGAAAGACAACCTTCCGTTTCCTTGAACAGCATAGATACCTTCTGCTTTTCCAACATTAGCAATTTCTCCTTCTGAATATTCATCGTAAGTGTCGTACAAATCAGTACTACATGAAAAACAACACATTACTAATACCGCTAATAGAGCAGTATTAGTAAATGATTTTATATTTTTTATGATCATATTTTTATTTTTTTATTTGATAAATTTATTCAACTATTTGTCCATAAGCTTCTAGCTCCATAATGTGCATAAAAGTTGTTCCAGCCCAATTTAATTTGTTTACCCAACGAATATAACGGATTGGTTCTGCTGATGCATCTGCAGTTGCATCATGTCCTAGGGCAGCTGCTTCAAGATCTTCTGTAGTAAACGTTCCTAATGGCAAACCAGATGGTTTTATAATTTCTCCATTTTCTACTATTTTTACCCAACCATCTAAACTTCCGTCAGGATTTAACTTATTACTTCCCCAGATATCAAAGTTTTTAGGATTACCATTCGCATAAATATAATCGTTACCACTATTCTGTCTTTGGAACCATTTAATTCTACTAATTTTAGCTTTAACTCCTAAATCTAAAGTAAACATTGGTACATTTTGACCCTCATACTCTGGCAAACCACCTAAAGGATCTGTCCAAGTTGCTAGAGATAAATACCCTTTATTAAGAAGCCCATCGTAAAGTCTGCTTAATACCCAACCAAATCCTTCAGGAGTATCATGTGGTTGTACAATCGCTTTATAATTTACTTTATCTAAGTACTCTTCAAAAAGTGGAGATACCGTAAACATTTCTGCTTCAGCTATATTATCATATCTATCTTTAACTATTATCTGAAAAGTACGTTCAGTTGTATCAAACCCTCTAACAGCAAAATCATCTTTTATTTCCGACGTATAGAGAACGGTTACTACTTCTGGCACACCAAACTCATTAATGGCAGAAATTTCTATAGATACATTACTCTCGTATGGATTTTCCCAATAAATATGTATCCCTCCAAAATCTGCAAAAGCTCTTAGACTTTCAGCAACATATTTATATGGAGCTTTTTCTGGATTTATAATTGTTGTTACTGACTCTGACCTGTTTTCACTTTGATCAACGGTAAACAAACTTACCTCATACTCTTTTTCTTCTCCAAACCCCTGAACCGTTAAGTTGTTATTAAACAAAGAAGATCTAACTCTACTTACCTCTCCTGTACTCTGTCTTTTAAACTCAGCTTCTACGTATAGTAGATCATTATCACTCGGTAAATTATAAGTCAATTTTGCACTTCCTGCTAAATTTTCAACCATTACATTCTCTACTAATCCAGGTGCTTTTCCATCATTAGCAACAAGTGATCTTACGGTGTCTTCTTGGCAACTAAATAAAAGTGCAGAGCATAAAGACATCACAATAAATCTATTTTTCATAATTTTTATTTTAATGTTAATACTGTTTTACCAACCTGGCGATTGATCTAAATTAGGGTTCTGAATAATATCACTTTCTGCAATTGGCCAGAAATAATTTTTTTGTAAAAATTTAGTTTCTCCAACGATAGTTACACGATAGTACCCTTCTACTGTGGCATCATCTACAGACCATCCTTTAATTTCTGAATTGTTTAAATACTCATGCGCTTTTAGCCATCTCCTTAAATCCCAAAAACGGTGTCCTTCAAATGCTAATTCTATCAAGCGCTCTTGGTGAATAATCTCTCTCAATCCTTCTTTTGTATTTGGTTTTGATGGATTGTTAGAGTGATCTGTCCATGATTCTAAAACACCATCTAAACCTGCTCTTTCTCTTACAATATCTAAACTAGTGTAAACTTCTCCACTTGGTCCGTAAGCCTCATTCACACATTCTGCATGCAATAAATACATATCTGCCAACCTAATAACTGGCCAAGGATAAGCTTCTGGAATAAAGTTACTGTTTAAAACATCGTTAACACCTGATAACTTTTTAGGTAAATACCCTGTAATGTTACGGCTAGTTCCTGTAATTATTGATCCTGATTGTTCTTTCTTAGCTTTATAAGTATATAGATCTTTATCATTAAACCTTCCTTGACCATAAATTTTACCTCCATCAAAAAACAAGTTTGCATGAAATCTAGGCTCTCTATTAAAATGCAATGCTGCCGTGGTATATCCTGGCTCAATATAATAACTGTCATCATCTCCAGCATTTTTCACCTCATATCTATTTGCATAATCATAGTCCACATCCTCTTCAATAGGCACACCGTTGTCTGAATAAAACAATTCAGCCATACGCAACGTAGGAGAGTAATCTCTTGGTACTTTAGCATATTCCTCTGGTCTAACATCAGGTTGAGCTATTGGAAAAACATGACTTTGAATACTCGCTCCACTAGGCATTAAACTTCCCCAAATAACCTCTGTATTCCATCTATCAGAA
Source organism: Wenyingzhuangia sp. 2_MG-2023 (assembly GCF_030548295.1). Lineage (GTDB taxonomy): Bacteria > Bacteroidota > Bacteroidia > Flavobacteriales > Flavobacteriaceae > Wenyingzhuangia. The sequence continues at coordinate 7,143 of NZ_JAUOSB010000013.1, read as the reverse complement.
ATTGCTCCTCTAATGCTTAATTTAGTTAAAGTTGAATCTGACAATGTGTACATAGCGGAACCGGTAGATTTGTATAATGCATGTCCACCTGCTAAAGACAAATCAATAGCTTCTTGACATGCTACTGCTGCTTTTTCCCATTTTGTAATGTCAAATGTTTGGTTTATATAAGGCTCTCCAGCATTATTCACCCAATTAGCATACGCAGTGTTTCCGTTTAACAAAGGACTTGCTGCAAATGCTAAAATTTTTGCTTTAACAGCTGCGGCCATAGGCTTTGTAGCACGCCCTAATTCATCTGTAGTACTACTTATAAAAGGAGGTAACCCTTCTATAGCCTCATCTAATAATGATACAATATAATTAACAGTATCATCTGTTTTATCTCTTTCTATACGTACATCACCAATTCCTGAACTTACATCTATATTGGTATCAATAGTAGGAATTGCTCCATACATACGTAACAACCAAAAATGATAATACGCTTTTAAAAATTTAGCTTCGGCAATCCATCTACTTCTTTCCGTTTCATCTAAATCCTGAGGTTTATAAACATTTTCTAAAAAGATATTACAATCTCTTAAAGCTACAAATAAATCTATATCACTCCAATGGTTATACTTAGGTGATGTTACACTCTGAAACCCTCTAGTTAATTGTGAACCAACATCGCTTATAGCCTTCTCTCTATCCAACCATAACTCATCCCCTCCAAAAAAAGCTGGATTTTGACTTATGTTTGCATGCTGAGGCATATAACTATATAATGTATAAAAGAATCGTTGTGCGTTTACACGACTATTAAAAGCAATATCTATTGTCGGTAAATTATCTGGTACAACATCTATATAAGATTCACATGCAAACAAGCATCCTACTAACAGAGATGTTATATAATATTTTATTTTTTGTGTCTTCATTGTTCTTAATATTACAAATTAACTTTAATACCTAAATTCACTTTGCGTTGTAATGGATAATTTAACCCGTTACCTCTAAGTTCTGGATCCCATAACTTGAACTTACTCCAGTGAATTAAATTATTTGCATTTACATACATTCTAATAGATGCATTTCCAAAAAAACCTCCTTTTTTAGGTTTTATATTGTAACCAACTTCTAAAGATTTTAATCTCATAAAAGCACCATCACGCATCCACCAAGTACTCTGTTGATTGTTGTTGGCTACTGCATAAGTTGATAATCTTGGCCAAAGTGCATATATATCTTGATTCTCTTCAGACCAGTGACTATCTGCAAAGGCTTCTAAAATTTGATTTTCAGCAACTAAATTGTTTAAATAATCTCCTCCTGCATCTGTATCAGCAAAAGGTGACAACGATTTTGAATCAATAAAGAAAGAGAAACGATCTAAACCTTGAAAGAAGGCAGAAATATCAAACTTTTTATATCCTAATGAGAAACCAAATCCATAACTAACCTCTGGTTGCGTAGACTCTCCAATAGGAACAATATCTAAACTAGTAATTGCACCATCTCCATTTATGTCTTTGTATTTAATATCTCCAGCCATTACTTCACCAAAATCTTGAACTGGTGAATTTGCTACATCAGCCTCATCAACAAAAAGTCTTTCAGCTATTAATCCATAAGGTTGGTTTAATGATTGTCCTGTTTTAGCTCTCCAAGGTATACCTGCACTTGCATAATCAGGCTCTTCATAATTCACGAATTTACTTTTAGAGTCTACATAATTCCCATTAAACTCTAACCATAAATCTTTATTAAACTGATGATTAACTTTTAAGCTTAACTCAAAACCGTGTGATTCTGCTTCTCCAATGTTTGCTTTGATATCAGCTTGCAATCCTAATAACGAAGGAATATCACTACGAGTTTGTAAAATATTTGTTCTACGCTCTTTAAACACCTCTGCTTGAAACTGAATTGCATCTCTTAACATATTTACTTCTAAACCATAGTTTTGTTTGTAAGCTTTTTCCCATGTCACCTCTGGATTTGCATAACGAGAAATTGAAACTCCAGAACTACTAAATCCTCCATTTGTACCAAATTGTACTTTTTTAGAATTATCTATCAAATTCACATTAGACAAATAAAAGAACCTATCTGCATTAGACCCAATAGCATCATTACCAACAATACCATAAGAACCTCTTAACTTTAATCTATTTACAAAATCAAACTTCCAAAATTTTTCGTTTGAAATAACCCATCCAGCTCCAAAAGAGGGAAAAAAACCAAATCTATTATTGTCTGCAAATCTTTCAGAACCATTGTAACCAAAGTTAAATTCCGTAAAATATCTCTTATCATAATTATACGTAAAACGTCCAGATACCCCAATATTTCTATTAGGAAGAGACAACTGTAAATCTGATGCATTACCATCTACTTCTTGACGCATGATACCTACTAACAATGCGGATATACTATGCTTGTCATGAAATTTATGTGCATAATTTAAAGATGTTTGTACATACCCTACAGATCTAACCAGACGATCTGTATCGTTAGGACTAAATGTTAAAAACTCTGTACCAGTTTCCTGATTTAAAGGAGTTAAGACATAACTATCGTTCATAGGGTTGTAAGATCCCATGTCATAGTAATAAGGAGTATACGATCTATTAATTCCATAAGAAGATGTTCTGTTTAAATTGGCCAAAGCACGCCATTTTAAACCTGGAACTAAACCTCCTAAATCTTGTTTTAATTCTACTTGTAAAACATTAAGAGATCTACTGTACTCACGATATCCTCTTACCAATTCTGCATAAGGATTTAAATAATTCCCTTCTTCATCGTTACCAAATAAAAGGTGTTCTGTAAATTCATTTGCTGCATCTGGTGCATAAGTTGCTGGAAACCTTACTGGATTGGTACGATTGATCATATTATACACCTGACTACCACTTGGTATAGGTCCTGTATAATCATCTACCGTAGTATTTAATCTAATAATTGCTTCAGTAGTTTCTGTTAAATCTATATTGATGTTAGATCTTACAAAATATTGCTTTAAATCTATATTGTTGTTAAAGTTAGATTTTTCATCAACTTTTAAAATACCATTATCTTGAGATATACCTGCAGACACATAATATCTTGCTACTTTACCCCCACCAGAAACATTAAAGTTTAATCTTTGGTTCATTGTATAGTCTTGCAACAATTCTTCTTGCCAATCAGTAACAGGATAAACATAAGGATTACCGTCTCCAGCTAATGTATTGTCTATTTTATTTTGAGCATATGGTAAAATTCCTAATGGATCTCTTGTTCTTACTGCTTCATTATGCAATCTTAGATAAGTAATAGGATCTGCCAATTTGATATTTTGTGTTGCTTCTGAAAAAGTATTCTCAAACCTAATACTTACTTTTGGTTTTCCAATATCTCCTGTTTTTGTAGTAACTGCAATTACACCGTTTGCACCTCTAGCTCCATAAATAGCTGTTGCTGTTGCATCTTTAAATACTGAAAAACTTTCAATATCATCAGGATTTAGACGTGCTAAATCATCTGTAGTTAACTCAATTCCGTCAATTAAGATTAATGGACTTTGTCGAATTCCAAAAGTAGTCGCTCCACGTATAAAGAAATCTGCATTGTTTTCTCCCGGTTCTCCTGACCCCTGAAAAGCAATAACTCCTGCTACTCTACCTGCTAAAGCAGTTGTTAAATTACTAGATGGTATTTTTAATTCCTTAGGTTTAACTTGAGTAATTGACCCAACCAAACTTTCTTTGGTTTGTTTGTCATACCCAACAATTACAACTTCTTCTAAAGCCTCTGTATCTATTTGCATTGTAACGTTCATAATACTACCTGAACCTACTGTAAGACTTTGTGTTTTGTAACCTATGTATGAAAAAACCAAAACATCTCCTTTTGATGCTTTAATCACAAAATTCCCATCAAAATCTGTCTGCGTACCAATAGATGTTCCTTCAATAAGAACTGTTACTCCTGGTAGAGGCATACCTGTACGATCTAGAACTACCCCTGTAATTGATGACTGTAATTTTTTAATATTGTTTTTACCATTAACTCCATTTAATAGAACTTCTTTATTGATTACATTATCAAAAGAATACCCATTGGCAAATAAAAGAGTGCATAACATTAATGATGTCATCATTTTTATTCGGTGATGTTTATTCATTCCTAATGGAGGAATTAAAGAATAATATTTATTCATATCTTTTTTAGTTTAAAATTTAGTTTAAGTTTCTAAAAGCTATTTGTTCATTATAGCTATCTTGTTTTAAGTTGTTTTCAGTTAGTTTTATCTCATTTATTTTTATTTTTTTGATTGTTTTATTAAATTTTATTTATTCTATTCTTTATATATTTTTTGACATTGATGACCACCCCTAAATTCAAACTTACGTTTACCCAAAACCCCAGTAAACAAACAAAAGTTAACCAACCTTTAAAACCCTAATCACACCACCAAATAAACAATTCCTTTAAAAAAAGCTTAAAAACAAAAAAAATACTCAACAAAAAATGTTTTTAAATGTATTTTCAACTAAATAAAGGTCAATTATGTGATTTTATCTTAAAGACCTGTACAAATATGCAGGCAACTAAATGAAAAGAATTGCTCTCATCTTTTTTTTTCTTTACTTCATCTTTCATGGTCGATTCAAGCAATACCTAAACACTTAAAAAACAAATATTTAACAAAACACCAAACTCTATTCAATCATTTAAAATGCAATGATTAAAAAAGCTATTTTGTTATAAATAATTTATATAGCAATATTCTTTGATACATTTAAGAGTTGCTAATTTTAATATTGTAGGGGTTTCTATTTTTGATGAATTCATCAATGTAAAAAATACTATTCTATTGATAATTATTAAGAATCACATGTAAATTACATTACTTAAAAAAGTTTTATAAGCGTGAATATTATTCCTTACAGAACACATAAAGAATTTAATTCTATCTCTAAACAGTGTAATTTTAATCGTGAAATGTACCCATGAAATAGTAAAACAACCATTGCAAATATTTTTAAACTCTCTAACTCTACTCTTAAAACAAACCGTAGGTACTTTATAAAATAATTAAGGCTCTAAAACAACCGCTTTGAATAAGTTGTTTTAGAGCCTTAACCTTTTGTTGGTATAAATAAATAGCAGCGCTCCTCTAAAAAAACAATTAAACATTTGTAGATTTAAGCTATGCTTGTGTTTTTAATGTCCATAATTTTTATAAAACCTAAGTATTGAAAAAGTGGAGTTTACAATAGCAACTACATAATTTTATAAAAACACAACACCATGTATTTTAAATATTTAAACTATTTCATCAATGTAATAATCTCTACAACAGAAGCATTTCCTGTAGTAGATACAACCTTATATTTACTGTTTTTTGTAAGATTGAATCCTGGAACTAGTTGAATGTTTCCATGATCATTAATGCGATATTGTACTTCTTCATTTAAACGAAATGACTGTTGTTTTTTATCATTATTTAGCACAAAATTAACACCATCAGATTCAAGTAAAACTCCTGTAGTTGCTTTACGATTTGTATGATGTATACTTGGAGGAACCCATGTTGGTCCTTTTTCTAAATCTACTTCTAACTCACCATTCAGTTCTAATACAATCACAGGTATTGTTTGTTTGTAAGCTTCATTTGGAATAGTAGCTGCTATAGTTGCTTTGTCTATGTTTTGAGTAAAAATCACAGCTGTATTAGCACCTAATACATAAGCCTTATTTATTTTGGTTTTAAGACCATTTATATTAATTATTTTATTTTTCTCTCCAAAAAGATGCAAATAAACCTTTTGTTTTTTGGTAGTTATAGAACCCCACTTATACTCTCCCTTAAAGGGAGATCCTTTGGTTTCATAAACAGATGCTCCATTTACTTTGGTCCACTCTGCAATATTATTTAAACGAACGGTTTCTTCTGGAGTAAAACATCCATCAGGTCCAGGACCAATATTTAATAAAAAATTTGAGTTTCTACAAGCACATTTTGACAACATTGAGATGACCTCTTCTGAAGGCTTCCAATTAGCATCATTTTTATCATATCCCCAATTATGCCTTAAAGTCATTATTGATTCTAGATACCCTTCTGAACCTGGAGATGCTAATTCACGATCTCCTAAATTTTCATAATCTCCAAGATTATTTCCTATACGGCTACTAACAATACAATCTGGCTGATATTTCCTAACCATATCATAACACATTTGATTTAAATTGGCATGTCTTTTCACCCCCATATCAAACCAAATCAAATCAATTTGTCCATAATTGGTCAGTAATTCTTCTAAATGAGTTTTTACTATTTTTTTATAAGACTCAGGTATTTCAGCTCCATTTCTTCTTACTTTCTTATAATGATACCAATCTTTTTCATGTGAATAATAAATACCAACACGCATTCCTTGTTTATGACATTCGTCTATATATTCTTTTAACAAGTCTTTTTTATAAGCAGATGATTTCATGATGTTCCAATCAGAAGCTTTTGTATCAAACATAGCAAAACCATCATGATGTTTTGTCGTTAGTACCATATACTTCATACCGGCATCCTTAGCCATTTTAACCCACGCTGCTGGTTTGTAATTTACAGGATTAAATTGCTGTGCTTTTTTTTCATATTCTTCTTTAGGAATATCCGCTAAAAGATAAATCCATTCAGCACTTCCTCCCCCCATTTCTTTACCATAATCAATACCATTCCATTCCCCTCCATAAGCAGAATAAACTCCCCAATGTACAAACATTCCAAACTTCGCATCAGACCACCAAGCCATTCTTTCTTCCTTTTCAGCCTCTGTCTCACTCCATTTTTTTTCTTGTGAAAAACTAGCTTGAATAACTAAAATATTAGCTAGAATTCCTATAATTATATTTTTCATAAATACTTTTAATTGTTTTATTAATAAACGTTTGTATGTCTTTACATTTGACTAAACAAATACATTTATGCTTTTCCTTCAACAAAGATTATTTTGCAATAAAAGCGGCCTGTACCCAAGGAAAATCAATCTCATCATTTTGTTGGACTTTTCCAGGTGTACTCCTTCCCTCGTTAATTTGTTTGATTAACAATTGCTTTAGTTCTTTTACTTTCTCAGGATGAGATTCCGCTACATTGATATGCTCTCC
>NZ_JAUOSB010000127.1 GCF_030548295.1 Wenyingzhuangia sp. 2_MG-2023 | reverse complement strand
GTCCAGCAGAACCCGCAGACGGTGAACGAGCAGATGATTAGCGACCTGAAGCAGGAACTTGGCCTAGGAAACTCGCCGGGTAACGATGCTGGCGACAGCAATGGTCCGCAGGGTGGCGGGTCGTTCAACGGAGACAACCCATTAGGAGCCACGACGATAGACGGCTGGGGCGAGGCTCTGCTAGGCGGACTTCCGGGGCTTCTTTCCTATGCCTTCACCAATTGGGGGGCGCTCACGCCAGCACAAAAAGCGCAAGCAC
>NZ_JAUOSB010000126.1 GCF_030548295.1 Wenyingzhuangia sp. 2_MG-2023 | reverse complement strand
CTCAATAATTGATTGTCTTACATCATTAATTGCCTTATTTTTATCTATTCCTTGTTCCAAAGCAAAGATACGAGCTTGGTCCGATTGTCTCGCGGCAAAATCATCTCTTTTATTTAAACCAAGCGTTCTAAATTCACCGCCAGCTTGGATTTTAGCTAACTCCAAATTAGTCGTCGCGCCGATTCTTTTCGTTTCGGATTCGAGTTGCAATCTATTCGCCGCGTCCCTCTGGGCTAAAGTTATAGACAGCTTTTTACGC
>NZ_JAUOSB010000125.1 GCF_030548295.1 Wenyingzhuangia sp. 2_MG-2023 | reverse complement strand
GGGTGGCAAATGTAAGAATTTTATTCCGTTCTAAACAAATAAAAATTAAAAAATTTTAATCTTTTTTTATCCTAAAACCAATGCTTTTAACATCTAATAAAACACCTAATCTGTATCTGAACTTTGCTACTAAACTAGTTACCTAGTCGTTGTTGCGGGTGCAAAGATACACAACTATTACTTATCTACAACTATCTTTTTTAACCTTTTTTTAAATTATTTCTTAATCTCATAATTATCAATCTTTTAATCATTCATA
>NZ_JAUOSB010000124.1 GCF_030548295.1 Wenyingzhuangia sp. 2_MG-2023 | reverse complement strand
AAAAAAATAACCACAAAACCCCCAAAAACAAAAAAAAAGTATTTTAAAAACCGAAATAAATTATTATTGATAATATTAAAGAAATATTTTTATAAAAATTAAAGTTGAATTAATTATTTTTTAAAATAAATTTTATAAATATAATAATAAAAAGTATTCAACATTAACGACAGAAACAAATACACTTCTTACCATGACTACCAGAGGTAGTCAGTGAATAACTCTATTTAACCCTGATCATGAAAAAATGGAGGGGGGGG
>NZ_JAUOSB010000123.1 GCF_030548295.1 Wenyingzhuangia sp. 2_MG-2023 | reverse complement strand
AGTCCCGTGTGATCCTTTTTAGGAACATTGCCTTTTGGGGCTTTGTTCCCACCAAAGACCTTCTTGTTCTTTGCTTGAGCGGGCATCTCCTTCTTATTATTGTTGTACTTCTTATTTGCATAAGGAATGTAGCCAAGACCATGCTTGATTTTGGGTGACCTTTGCTTAGACAAAAGATCATCCAAAGACATCTTGCTTTTGGAAGAAGTGAGCTTGTCAAGCTCCTTTGTCAATCTAACATTTTCCTCAAGGATAGTTCC
>NZ_JAUOSB010000122.1 GCF_030548295.1 Wenyingzhuangia sp. 2_MG-2023 | reverse complement strand
ATATTGCACGTCTTTAATCACCCCGGGCAGGTTGATGAGCTCGGTGGATGCCGTGTCCGATGGAACAGCGGAGCCGGAGTGTCTGATCGAAATATATTCCGGTCGAATCGCCAGCGCGGCGGATTTTCCCGACAATTGCTGCGCCAGTGCACCGTGCAAGACATTTGAAGAACCGACAAAACCGGCCACAAACGCCGTTTGCGGCTGGTTGTACAGGTTGCGGGGTGAATCCAGTTGCTCAATCCGGCCCTGGTTAAACAC
>NZ_JAUOSB010000121.1 GCF_030548295.1 Wenyingzhuangia sp. 2_MG-2023 | reverse complement strand
GCTCAAGGACAAGCTGCAGACCGCCGCCATCGTCCTGGGCAGCGTGAGCGACGGCAAGGTTGCGCTGATCGCCGGCGTGACGGCGGACGCCACCGCCAAGGTCAAGGCCGGCGAGCTGGTCAACTTTGTCGCCCAGCAGGTCGGCGGCAAGGGTGGAGGCCGCCCGGACATGGCTCAAGCAGGTGGTACCGAGCCGGACAACCTGCCGCAGGCACTGGCGGGTGTGGTCGCCTGGGTGCAGCAGAAGGTGTGATGTAGCAC
>NZ_JAUOSB010000120.1 GCF_030548295.1 Wenyingzhuangia sp. 2_MG-2023 | reverse complement strand
GGTGCATGGTGGCATGCACAACCGCGTCAAGGTTAACGTGAACTGGGTCGATGCCGAAGTTTTCGACAATGATGATGCCGCCCCATACCTTGAAGGGTATGACGCGATCCTCGTCCCCGGCGGTTTCGGAGAACGTGGCACAGAAGGCAAAATCAAGGCCGCACAGTTCGCGCGCGAACACAACATTCCCTATCTGGGCATTTGTCTGGGTATGCAGATGGCCGTCATCGAAGCGGCACGCAACGTGGCAGGAATCAAGAC
>NZ_JAUOSB010000119.1 GCF_030548295.1 Wenyingzhuangia sp. 2_MG-2023 | reverse complement strand
CCTATGTGCAGAAGAATTTCACCGCGCCGAAACAGGTGGACATGCCAGCTCCGTCGAAAGGGTTCGGGCAGCAACTTGGCGATGCCATCGCTGATGTGCCTCACCAGATCGGGTTGACGGCTCGCCACGGTATCGAGGGGCTGACCTCTGCGCTTGGTACGCTTTCCTCGCCCATTCGGGCCGGCATGAACATGATACCCGGCGTCAATATTGCATCAGGGGAGGACGCAGGCAAGGGGCTGGCCGACGCACTACACTTGCC
>NZ_JAUOSB010000118.1 GCF_030548295.1 Wenyingzhuangia sp. 2_MG-2023 | reverse complement strand
AAAAAAACCTCATTCAACTTAATGAATGAGGTTTTATAAATACTGAATTTATTTCAGTACAAAAAAAGGCGATGACATACTCTCCCATCTTACGATAGTACCATCTGCGCTAATAGGCTTAACTGCTCTGTTCGGAATGGGAAGAGGTGAGCCCTATTGCAATAATCACCTTAAGGTTGTCAATCCTGAACTTGTTTCAGAACCCTATATGTTAACATATTGATCTAAATAATAATACTTCTTTTTATTTCTTGAGCATCCT
>NZ_JAUOSB010000012.1 GCF_030548295.1 Wenyingzhuangia sp. 2_MG-2023 | reverse complement strand
CATCGAGCGCAGTCGAGATGCATCCACTCACTCCCAATCAGCTAATTGCTAAAAACCAAAATCTAGATACTAAATACCAACTACTTGATACCAATAAAGTGCACTCCACCCACATAAATTAACCAACCCTAACAAATCCTAAGAAACAAGCTTAAATATTATGACTACTTTGTATATTTATCTTTTATTGCTATGAATGAGTCAACAACTAGGAAAGAATTAATAGACAACCAACTTCAAGAAGCTGGTTGGAACATTAATGACCAATCTCAAGTAGTTATTGAATATAATATAGGTTTGGATTCATCTACAAGTGAACCTGATTCTAAATACAATACCAATCAATTTAGTGATTACGTCCTTTTAGGTAAAAACGGAAAAGCTTTAGCGGTAGTTGAAGCAAAAAAATCTACAACCGATGCCGAAATAGGAAGAGAGCAGGCAAAACAATATTGCTTAAATATTCAAAAGGAATCTGGAGGAGAATTACCATTTTGTTTTTACACCAATGGTCACGAAATATTCTTTTGGGATTTAGGAAATTATCCCCCTAGAAAAGTAATTGGTTTTCCTAAACGAGACGACTTAGATCGCTATTTATACATTAGAAAAAATAGAAAGCCATTAGCATCAGAATTAATCAATACTGATATTGCAGGACGTGATTATCAAATTCAAGCCATTCGTTCTGTAATGGAAGGCATTGAAAGGAAACGCAAAATGTTTTTATTAGTAATGGCAACAGGAACTGGTAAAACAAGAACTTGTATAGCTTTAGTGGATGCTTTAATGCGATCACATTGGGCAGAACGTGTATTGTTCTTAGTAGATAGAATTGCACTTCGTAATCAAGGATTAGAAGCTTTCAAAGAACATTTGCCCAATGAACCCACTTGGCCAAAAGTCGGGGAAAAGAATATAGCTACAGACAGACGTATTTATGTTTCAACCTATCCAACGATGTTAAACATTGTTAGAGATGAATTAAACACATTATCCCCTCATTTCTTTGATTTAATAGTGGTGGATGAAAGTCACCGTTCTATCTACAATACTTATGGTGAAGTTCTAGATTATTTCAACACCATAACATTAGGATTAACAGCAACACCTACGAATGTTATTGACCATAACACATTTAAGTTATTTGAGTGTGAAGATGGTTTACCAACGTTTGCTTATTCGTATGAAGAAGCTGTAAATAATATGCCGCCTTATTTGAGCAGTTTTCAGGTGATGAAAATTCAAACCAAGTTTCAAGAAGAAGGTATAAGCAAAAGAACAATTAGTTTAGAAGACCAAAAACGACTGATTCTGCAAGGAAAAGAAGTTGCTGAAATAAATTTTGAAGGGACTGAACTTGAAAAATCAGTGATTAATAAAGGGACAAACGTTACTATTGTTAAGGAGTTTATGGAGGAATCTATAAAAGATCCAGATGGTGTACTTCCTGGTAAAACGATTTTCTTTTGTGCTACAAAAGCACACGCAAGACGTATAGAAGAAATATTTGATGTGCTATACCCTGAATATGCTGGAGAACTAGCGAAAGTAATGGTATCAGATGATTCTAGAGTTTATGGTAAGGGCGGATTACTACACCAATTTACAAATAACAACATGCCTAGAATTGCCATTAGTGTAGATATGTTGGATACAGGAATTGATGTTAGAGAATTAGTCAATCTAGTATTTGCTAAACCGGTATATTCTTACACTAAATTTTGGCAAATGATTGGTCGTGGTACAAGGTTGCTAGAACCCACCAAAATAAAACCATGGTGTCCTGAAAAAGATAATTTTTTAATACTAGACAGTTGGGATAATTTTGAATATTTCAAATTAAACCCAAAAGGAAAAGAATTAAAAGCACAAATACCATTACCTGTTCGTTACTTTGGATTGCGTTTAGATAAAATTGAACTCGCCTTAGAATTAGACGAAAGAGGCATTGCAGTAAAAGAAATAAATAAACTTAGAGAGCAGATTTCAGAATTGCCAAAAAAATCAGTGGTCATTCAAGATGCTAAGTCTGATATTACTTTGGTAGAATCTCTAGACTTTTGGAAAAATCCAAGCTCAAATAATATAGAGTTTTTAAGAAATAACATAAAACCATTATTCAGAACCGTTTCACAAGTCAACTTTAAAGCCATGCGCTTTGAAAAAGACGTTTTAGAAGTTTCTATTGCTCATTTAGCTGAAGAAGCAGATCAGTTTGATACCCTTAAAGAAAATATCATCAATATTGTTAGCGAACTCCCTTTAACTATTAATAGCGTAGCCAAACATAAAAGCTATATCAATCAAGTTATAACCAATCATTTTTGGAGTACGGTTTCAGATACTGATTTTGATATCTTAGCTGAAACTATTGCACCTTTAATCCATTTTAGAGAACCAACTATAGTACCTTCTGGAGCAACTAGACTAAATCTAGAAGATGTTTTAAAAACAAAAGAATTGGTAGAGTTTGGTCCAGAAAATGAAGCTGTAAGCATCTCTAAATATCGAGAAATGGTAGAGGCTAAAGTAAAAGAACTCACAGAACGTAATACTATTTTACAAAAATTAAAAGGTGGTAAAACCATTACAGAAGAGGAAGCCAATGCTTTAGCCGAAGAATTACACGATGCAGATCCACATATAACGGAAGCTTTATTACGCAAAGTGTACAATCATCAAAAAGCAAAATTCATTCAGTTTATAAAACACATCCTAGGAATAGAAATTTTAGAAAGATTTGATGATCAAGTTACAAAAGCAGTACAGCAATTTATTACAGAACATACCTATTTAACCACAAGACAAATAGAATTTTTAAACTTGCTGAAAAATTATATTATAGAACATGGTTCTATTGAAAAACGCGATTTAATACAAGCACCCTTTACAATTATTCATTCAAAAGGAATACGTGGTGTATTTTCGCCGAACGAAATAAAAGACATTCTAACATTAACAGAAAAATTTATAGCCTAATATGAGCTTAATCAATAGCAATCCTCAAATTGCATCAAAAATAAATGACCTCTGGAATAAATTCTGGTCTGGTGGTATTTCAAACCCACTAACAGCCATAGAGCAAATTACCTATTTGCTATTTATGAAAAAGTATGATGAAAATGATTTAGAAGAATTATCGAAAGCTGAATTCACAGGAGATCTTTATACTTCAAAATTTAAGGGAACATTTTTCGCCACAAAACAAGACGAAGAAAACAATCAAAACGGAATAGACAAACAAGACTTACGTTGGAGTAATTTTAAACGCTTGCCTGCAGACGACATGTTGCAACATGTGCAACGTTATGTGTTTCCATTTATTAAAACTTTAGATACTGATGAGTCACCATTTGTAAAGCACATGGCGAATGCAGTGTTTATTATACCCAAACCATCGTTATTATTAGAAGCAGTAAAAAGTATTGATGATATTTTTGACCTAATGGAGCAAGATGCTACCCAAAACGGTCAAGATTTTCAAGACATTCAAGGGGATGTGTACGAAATGTTATTAAGCGAAATTGCTTCTGCAGGTAAAAACGGACAGTTTAGAACGCCAAGGCATATCATCAAATTATTGGCTGAATTGGTGAACCCAAAACTAGGACAACGCATTGCGGATCCTGCTTGTGGTACAGGTGGTTTTTTATTAGGTGCTTACCAATACATGGTAACGCAGTTAGATAAAGAAAAAGACAAACAACAACCAGATGAAGATGGTTTTATCCGCAGTAGCCGAAGCGCATTATTAACCGAAGATGTTAAAGGAATTTTAGGCAGTAGCTTACAAGGGTATGATATAGACCAAACCATGGTGCGTTTAGGTTTAATGAACCTGATGATGCATGGTATAGAAAGCCCACAAATAGATTACAAAGATACTTTAAGTAAAAGCTACTTTGAAACTAGCGAGTACGATGTGGTATTAGCAAACCCACCATTTACAGGAAATGTAGACAAAGGTGATATACACGAAGAGTTAAGCCTTAAAACTACCAAAACGGAATTACTATTTATAGAGCGTATTTACAACATGCTTAAAATGGGAGGAACTGCTGGTATTGTAATACCACAAGGTGTATTATTTGGTTCTGGTAAAGCTTTTGTAGATGCTAGAAAGTTAATGATTGAAAAATCGGAATTAAAAGCAGTAGTAACCATACCTAGTGGAGCCTTTAAGCCTTATGCAGGAGTAAGTACGGCTATTTTAATTTTCACAAAAGGAGGTGAAACCGAAAACGTTTGGTTTTACGATATGGAAAGTGATGGTTACACCTTAGATGATAAACGTGCTAAATTAAAAGATAAAGAGGGCAATAACGATTATGGCGATTTACAAGACATAATTACTAACTACAAAACAAGAGATCCTAAACAAGAAAACGACCGAAAAGCAAAACACTTTTTTGTATCGAAGAAAGAAATTAAAGACGAAGGTTACGATTTAAGTTTTTCACGCTATAAAGAAGAAGTTTTTGAAGAAATAGTCTATGAAAAACCAGATTTAATTTTAGAAAAATTATTAGGAAAGTTTGATGCTAATGGAGAGGTCATTGAAAAAGGTTTGGAACAAGAGATTTCTGAAGGATTGAATGAATTAAAGGAGTTGTTTTAGATGAAATTATTAAAATTAAAAGATGTTGCTAGTTTTATAAATGGTTTTGCTTTTAAGCCGACTGATTGGGCAAATAGTGGTGTCCCAATTATTAGGATTCAAAATTTAACTGATTCAAACAAAGTATTCAATTATACCAACAAAAAAGTACCTGAGAAATATTATATATCAAAAGGTGATGTCTTAGTTTCTTGGTCAGCGACAATAGATGTATTTGAATGGAAAAGAGATAATGCTTTATTAAATCAGCATATCTTTAAAGTTGAATTTAATGATAAAGTTATAATCAAGGATTATTTTGTTCAAGTACTTAAAGATACAATTCGAGATTTAGAAAAATATGCACATGGCTCAACCATGCGACATGTTACAAAAAGAGACTTTGAAAATCATTTAATTCCTGTACCTTCTCTTAAAAACCAAAAACGCATAGCAAAAGTTTTATCTAATTGTGAAAATTTAATACAAAAACGTAAAGAAAGTATTGCGTTATTAGATGAATTGTTGAAGTCTACTTTTTTGGAAATGTTTGGGGATCCTGCAATTAACAATAAGGGATGGGAATTAAAAGCGGGAAGTGAATTTTGTAGCCAAATATCGGTTGGAGTTGTTGTTAGACCAGCATCACATTATGTAGATAAAGGAGTTATAGCGTTACGATCATTAAATATAAAGCCTAACAGAATAAATTTAGATAAAATTGTTTATTTCCCTAGGGAATCTCATGAAACTACACTTTCTAAATCAATATTGAAGACAGGAGATGTAGTTATTGTAAGAACTGGTAACACAGGTACTGCAGCAGTTATACCTAATGAATTAGATGATTGTAATTGTATTGACTTGATAATAGCAAAAATTAAAAGAGACCAAATTTCACCTGAATACCTTGCTTATTTATTAAATTCTGACCGAGGTAAAATGTTAATATCTGCAAGAGAAGTTGGTGGTATTCATAAGCATTTTAATGTTGGTAGCATGAAATCATTAGAAATTCCTGTACCAAAACTTCAATTGCAAAAAAAATTCAGTGTAATTGTTAAAAAAGTTGAATTTCTTAAGCAAAAGTACGAAGCACATTTACAAGAATTAGAAAACCTATATGGTAGTTTAAGTCAAAAAGCCTTTAAAGGGGAGTTGGATTTTGGTAAGGTTAAAATATCTGGTTCTAGTAATGCAGTATCCACAACATCAGGTGTTTTAGATTCTGTTATAGATATTAAAACACCTGTAGCAGGCTCTTTAGAGCCACCCAAAGAGAAAGAGAAAAGACCTGAATTTTCTAAGAAAGAATTAGAAGGCTTTAAGGCTAAATCCAAAGAAAAACGTGACATTACTAATATTACTTATTTAGATTTTATAGGAATACCCACTGATTTGCAAATGAAAAATTATGCCAATGACTATTCTATCGAAACAAATTTTGTAGATGAAAAATTATTTGTACAATTTTATTTAAAAGATAATTTTAAAAATAAAAAATTCACATTAGGTGATGTTGAGTCGAAATTCAATTCAGACTTCATACCAAAAGGTCAAGATTTTAATTATGAAGTTTGGAAAGAGTATATTTTTAGTTTTATTGAAGCTAAACCACCTTTGATTAAACGATTTTTTGACGAAACTGATAACATAATAAAACTAAAACTAACAGATGAAGCTTTTAAGGCTTAAACTAAATAGCACGTTTAGAAGCCTGCAAAATGGCTTTGAAATTGATTTTCTTAACACATCAAATATTGACAAGTTGTGGGACTTTATGCCCTATTGCCTAGTAGGAAGAAATGGTTCTGGTAAATCTAATGTTTTAGAAGTATTAGCAGAAATATTTTACCACATAGAATGTATATACTTGGACTTTAGGCCTATAGGGTTTAGTGGGGAAGGAGATTTTAATCGTGTGCATACAGAGGGTTTTTTCTCGGAAAATTCTAATCCTGATGCTTTTGAATTAGAGTATTTGTACTATATAAAAGGAGATTATTCTAGAAGAGATTATAGTCACGAATATAATATTGGTTATGATGCTCATATCAAGATTATCAAGGAAAAAAACAAATCGCCAGAAGTTCACTGGATCAATAGAGAAAAATGTGTTGGAAATTCAAAAACTCTACTTGAAAGAAAAGATGTCAAAATTTTTTTACCCGATTTCATAATTGCTTATTCTTCAGGAGAAAATCAAACTGTAAACCTTCCGTTTTTTAAAATGCGTTTTATTCAATACGATGAATACTTGTATCGCTTAATTAAGGATCTAGATTATTCAAAACCTGAAAACAGGTTTCTCTATTTAGATGAGTATTATAATCAGGCAGTTTTATTATCAATATACTTATTAAGAGAAAAAGAGACATTAAAGCCATTTAAAGATGAAATAGGTTTAGAAGATATTAAATCATTTAGATTAGTTATAAAACAAAATAGATTTGAAAAGGCTCATAATGATGTAATAAGAACGCTTTCCAAAGATGATAAAAATAATAAACATAAAACACAACGAGAGTTAACTTCAATAATAAACGCTTCAATAGAAAAGTTAAAATCATGTAGTACTACTTCTTATTTTAATGATGAATCTAAGGAATGGTTTTTAGACTTTTCTGTTGATGATGAATGTAGAAAAGCATTTAAATATCATTTTAGAAATGACGCTTTCGAATTGTTTACAACCTTTCAAGTATTACTTAATTTAAATAATTATAAAACACCAAATAATGTTAAGAAGAAAGTTTATAATTCTAAGAATATTTATATAAATCAAGACGTCATTCCTTTGCCATACGATGAAGAACGTATCTTTAGGTTTAAAGATGTTGTATTAAAGTTGAATAATATAGATGAAATTATCTATACCAAATCATTATCGGATGGCGAATATCAATTTATACATTCAATAGGTTTGTGTATGTTATTTAGAGATACTAATTCTCTATTCCTTTTAGATGAACCAGAAACACATTTTAACCCAGACTGGAGATCTAATTTTATTTCAACTCTAAAAGATTGTTTACAACAAGATTATTCTAAAGGTTTGGATAATAGAAGAGACTTATTAATAACATCACATTCTCCTTTTATTATTTCAGATTGTCAGCCTGAAAACGTTATTGTTTTTGATAAAGAAAAAAATAAAGTTGTACACAAAACAGCAAAAGAAAAGGGAATAAGAACATTTGGCACATCCGTAAACATATTAACGGAGGAAATATTTGGTAAAACAGCGTCTATTTCAAAACTATCATTAGACGTTATAGAAGAAATAAAAAAGATGCCATTAACTACCCTTGATGAAATTAAAAAAGCAAAAGAAAAAGCCAGGGTATTAGGTGAATCAGTTGAAAAAGTACTTCTATTTAGAGAGCTAATATTAAAAGAGAATGAAATAAATAAAGGGAATGATTAAATCTTATAAATATTTAATCAGTTGTCATATCATGTTACATAAACATGTAATGCAGTTTTTTGATAGAATTGAGTTTGAATCGGGGCCTTTTCAAAATATCTTTTTCGAACCAGACTTTATTGATATAGTCAATAGACATCCCAGAATAGTTAGAGAACCATTAATTGAAATTTATAATATACTTAAAAGATTAAATCAACCTACGCGCTCTTTAATTATTCAACAAATTAGAGACAGTAATAAGATTTTAGAAATTTGTGAAGGTAGTATTGCACCTGTTAAATTAGATAATTCTGTTAGTGGTTTAAAAAAGGTATTACGAGATTTCTTCATTAAATTATATAATCAAGTTTTAGATGGCAATGGTTTTAATGACAAATATAATACTACTTTAAGAGAGCATTTTAATGGATTTAGAAAGTTAAATAGAAACATAACATTGTGTCCTACTTGTGGGATTGGAGAGTTAAAGATGTCAGAATCTAAAACTAGAGATCAATACGATCATTTTTTACCAAAAGCATTATATCCTTTTTCTTCAGTAAATTTTGAAAACCTTGTATTGTCTTGTAAAGAATGTAACTCCCCAGATGCTAAAGGAGAGAAAGATACATTAGGGGTATCTTCAGGTTATATATTTTATCCCTTCAATTTTAACCATCAACAGCTAACAGTTGCATTTAATATAATAAAAGACAATTCAAATCCTGAAGATATAATATGGAATATAAACTACACAAGTCCAGAGTTAAAAAATAACGAAATCACCTCTTGGAAGAATATTTATGATATTGATATTAGATATAAAGATTTTGTAAAAGGTAGAGTTGAAAAATGGTATCGATTTTATTGGGAATTTATGAATGATAATGATTTATCACACATACCAGAGAATGATAGAAAAATATCATGTTTAAAAGCTCTTGAGATTGATGAAAAATTACAACTCTCCTTCATTAGAAAACCAGTACTTGATGGCTTCTTAAGGGATTCAATTATGGCAAGAGCTGAAATTGAAGCAAGACTTTATGTTTAAATATTTGTCATCAAGAGAAAAGGAAATATTTAAAATATATTTTGAGAGTAGTAAAATGTAAATTAAATTGAAATATGCTAAGAAAAGAATTTAAAGATTGGTTGATTGATAGTGAAAAATATGATACAACTACAATAAATTCTCGTCTAGGTAATTGTAGTACAATAGAGCAAGCTTACGGTAATCTTGATGGACATTATGAAAAGGATCGGCTGAGTGCTGTTTCAAAACTACTTAAATATTCGAAACAAGATCAAAGAGAAGGTGTAAAACCCCAACTTCCATTAGAAATTGATGGAAACATTTATACAGGATTAGCTACTTTAAGACAAGCATTAAATAGATATTTAGAATTCAAATTAGAGCTTGAAGCAGATGGGGATAGTGTAGAAGAAATTGTATTAAACAATGATTTTAAAATAATTAACAATAGCAAATTAACATCGAACATGTCTCAATTACAGATAGAGAATGAGAACACATTATTGTTACTTCCCATTAAAAATTTAAGCAATAAAACTTTTGAAATAGGGAGCTACCAAAGAGGTTATAAATGGAGTAAAAAAGAAATATTAGAGTTGTTAAATGATATTGATAACTATGAACAAAAGGAGGGTCTTTATTGTTTGCAACCACTAGTTTTAAAGCCTCTTAAGAATCAGAAAGAAAAGATTGAAATAAGCAATACTACATATAATATTTTCACAAATAATGAAGTTGTAGATGGACAACAACGCACAACAACAATTTTTCTTCTGTTAAAATATCTAGAATATAAAGGTTGGATAGATAAGAGTTGTCTTTATGAAATAGAGTTTAAAACAAGGGAACGAAGTGGTGTTTTCTTAAAAGAAAAACTTCCTTTAATTTTTAAATCAAATCTTGATAGCATCACGAAAGAAGAGTTGGAGCGTAAAGAATATCATGATTTAAAAATTGTAAATCAATTATGGAGAGATTTTATAACCAGTAATAAAGATTACAACAATGTAGATGTTTATCATTTTTTTGTAGTGACAAGTTACTTAATCAGATGGATTGAGAGTTATCTTTTTAATGAAGAAAAAAGAAACACATTCATTAAAAAACTACTAGATCATGTAAAAGTAATTTGGTACTCTCTAGATAATTCTGAAAACGACAATCAAATCATTAAAGTTTTTTTAAATAATAATAAAGGAAAGATAGGTTTAACATCTTCAGAGTTAATTAAGGCTCTTTTTATTTTAGATATTAAAAACAGTGAATCGGCTTCTATTAGTGATATCCAAATCAATCAGTTTGCTTTAGAATGGGACAGTGTAGAGAAACAATTACAAGAGGATAACTTTTGGTATTTTATTCAACCAGATGAAGAAAAATACAAAGACGGAACAAGAATAGACTACCTGTTTGATTTACTACTTGAAAAACCCAATAACTCTGACGATTTCTTTGCTTATAGATATTTTGAAGGTAAATTCAATTCCCAAAAAGACACAAAAGATATTTCAAAATCATGGGAAAATGTAATTCAGCTCTATTACAAATTATTGAATTGGTATCAAGATTCTGAAATATTTCATTTTGTTGGTTTTTTAACGAATTCAAATATCAAGTCAGTAGATAAATTACTGATAGAAAATAAAGGAAAGACAAAAGAAGAACTAAAAAAATCATTAAGAAAGACTGTCAGAGCCAATTTTAAAAAGAAAGGTAAAACAGAAGAAGGTGATGAGTTTTTTATTTATAGCAAAGATCATTTACATTACGAGAATTATTATCTAGAAACAAGGAAAGTATTGCTATTGTATAATGTTTTTTATTATATGGATAATATGGCAGGACATAAGTTTCCTTTTGAGTTATTCATAAAAGAAAAATGGAGCATAGAACATATTATTCCTCAAACCCCTAAAGACATTGAAGATATTGATATTTATGCCCAATGGTTTGAAGATATTATGGCTTATAGAGAATTAGAGGGTGGTGCAGCTTTAATTAATAGAATTAAAGCTTATCCAAGTATGGAAGATTTAAAAAAAGATAAAGAATTAAAAGCTGATCTTGATAAAATTATTACTGAAAGTGAAGATATCACACACGACCTTAATAACTTGTTACTCCTAGATAGAAATACAAATAGCACTTTAAGTAATAAATTGTTTGATGAGAAAAGAAACAAAATCTTACAGTTTGATAAAAGTGGCTATAGTGATAAAGGAAAACCTGTATTTATTCCTAATGAAACATTGAATGCTTTTAATAAAACCTTTAGTAAAGAAATTAATATAAAAAACTGGACCAAAGAAGATGGTGATAATTATGTGGTTGCCATTCAAGAACGACTAAACGAGTTTTTACCAACAAAATTAGAAAGTACAACTCCAAAAGCATAAACAAATGATGAATGAAAATAACACGCTTTGGAGCATTTTGAATCAATATGGTATTGAAATCCCACCTATACAAAGAGATTTTGCTCAAGGAAGAGAAACTGAACACGCAAATAAAGTTAGGAAAGGTTTTTTAAATTCCATAGCTAAGGCACTAGACAACAATGAAACACTTTCTTTAGATTTTGTTTATGGAAAAATCTATGGTTTAAAAAACGAAGAAGAGAATAGAAAAAATAAGAATGCTATTCAGTCTATGGTAAACAGCATTAGAGATTATGCTTTGACTGTAGACCTTACGCTAAATGATGTATTGATAGAGGATAAGTCTTCTGTAAAATCAGATTTAGTTTATTTAATTCCTTTAGATGGTCAACAAAGACTAACTACGTTGTTTTTAATTCATTGGTATATTGCAAAGAGAATAGGAAATATAGTAGGATTAAAGGTTTTAAGTAGATTTCGATATAAAACACGTAAGAGCTCAACGTCTTTTTTAAAGCTACTAACAGACGAACAAATGTTCTTAAACTTTGAGGAAGAAGAGCAAAAAGAAAAAGATTTAAAAGAGAAAAAACTTTACAACGAAATCACCAATTTAGAATATTTTTCATCTTCTTGGTTGAATGATCCTACAGTAAAAGCAATGTTGATAATGATTCAGGATATTCATATCAGATGGCAATCAAAGACAGTAAAACAATTGAAAGAATATTGGGTGAATTTAACTGAAAATCAACTTTTGTGGTTTGATTTTCTAGACCTTAAAGATTTTAATTTATCCGACGAGTTATACGTTAAAATGAATGCTCGTGGTAAACAATTATCCTATTTTGAAAACTTTAAAGCTTGGCTTTTCGATGTAATCAAGGAAAAAGAATTAATCGAAAAATCTGTTTGGGTGTCACATTCAAAAAAGTTTGATGTTGAATGGAGTGACATTTTCTGGAATCAAAAAGGGGATATTGTTTTTGATGTTGACAACGCTTATTTTAATTTTTTTAAGCTTTTATTTTTATATGATAATTTAAAAGAAGTAAAATTAAATGAGACTAATTTTGATGTTGAAACAAAAGAGTTTGAAGTACTTAATATTGTAACTAATAATAAATACTTTGATTGGGAATATTTATGTGATGAGTTATTTGAAAAGAATATTATAAATCATTTACAGGTTTTAGCTCATTGTGAAGGTAAGTTTATTGAAGTAAAAGATAAATATCTAAAATTGTTTTTTGAATTTCAATTTTCAGAAAAAGGTATAAAACCAACCTGGCCAAATTTAATTAAAAATTTCATTACACTTTCTTTTATATCTAATAAAGGGAAGCCTCTTAAAGAATACTCGGTGAACGAATGGAATCAGTTAAGAGAGTATCACAGAATTTTATTTAATCTTTTTGACAATACAATTATTGACAAACCTAGTTTGTATCAAAATGCTGTAAAAGAAATTGATCAGTTGAATATTGATTTAAAAATTCTAGAATACAATATTGGTGATTGGGTTGAGAGTTTTGAGTATACAACAAAATCAGTATTTACAGAACAACAACTGTTAGAGGAAGTATTAAAATATAGACTTTTTGCTAATGATGAATGGAAAAATATAATTTTAGAAGCAGAAAAAACTACTTATTTTGAAAGACAGCTGAATTTCTGGTTCTTTAGAGCTAAAATTTCTTTAGCAAAAGAAGAATTTGATATTCAATTATTAGGAGATTTAAATAAAAAAGAGAATTTTAAAAACACGACCTTAAAAATAAATAAACTTTTTGATGAAAAGGGAATTCATAGAAAGGAAGATTTTTCAGAACATATTTTTGAAAGAGCAATGCTTTCTAATAGTAATTATCTTTTAACTGAAAAAGGTTACCAATGTTTTGGTAGTAATAAGGGTCGTGATGTAAGTTGGAAAAGGTTATTCTTAAGAGATAAAAATTCTAAGGATACAAATAGTGCTTTATTAGAAATTTTTGATTTAGACTTTTCGAATGTTAAAGATTCATTTCAATTGTACATAGATCAAAATATTTCTACAAATAATATTGATGATTGGAGATTGGCTTTTGTAAATAATAAAGAGTTATTTAACTATTTAGGGAATTTAAAATATATAAGAAATATTTCAAACCATGGTTGGGTTTTAATAAAGGATGGCTATAAAACGTACACAGGAGCTCACTACGAATTGTTTAGTCTAGACTTTTATATAAAACATCTTAAAGGGAATGAATTTTCTCCTTTTAATAAAGTAGCTTATTATACAGCTCCAAAAAATACGATAGAAGATTTTCCTTGCGCTTATTTAGATTGGCAAGAAGGACATTCTACTTATACTTTGGATGTGAAATTTATTAATGAGGAATATTCTTTAGTTTTCTTTGCGAAAGAAGAAGGTACATTATCTAATAAAGTTAAGTCAATTATAGAACATAGAGGTTTCATTGCTAATGACAATATTTATAAGAGAGGTCATTCAAAACAAAGTGATGTCATAAATGAAATTAACACTTTAACCATTGCTTTAGAGAAACTCAAAAGAGATATTTAGGATTAACTTGTTAAAGTGAAATACCACGAATGAAATAAATTAATACTCGGTAAAGCGGTGTTCCTCCTTCAATAGTTAGCAAACAACCCCGCTAAACCCATAACACACTTTTTTTAAAAATTAAATATCTTAATCTGTTTTGACCCCCACAACCCAAAACCCAGTTTTTTCGCTTAGCCCTGGCTTGAGCCTGTCGAAAGCTCAAAAGCCTCTGTGTTTTGTGTTGTTCCCGCATACAGCCGCATAAGTTTTGCCTTTTTTAAATCTAGTAGTTTTTGCATATGGTACTTAGCGTTTCATAAAATCAACTCCAACCACCACAAGCAAAAGCGTTGTTATTTCATCAAAAAACACAAAACTTTTCCAAAGCTAAGTAACATAATGGGTAGTTATAATAAAGCCCTTGAAGCCAGCCACATCACCAAAGCTATAGTTATAACTCAATTATGTTAAATAGCCAGCATTCCAACGCTTTAGATGATAATAGCACAACAGTGGGGGGTAGGAGTTCAATAACTTAAATTTTCCTTAGCCTCATTCATCGGCACAAAAACTTTACTAAGTCCAAGTATTCCTTATCAAAATTATTTGTTTGCCTCATTTCATTAAGTAAAATTCTACGATAGATTACACTACAATCTTCCATGTGTTTTTAGTAGGTAAAAAGTTCACTAGTTAAAATGATGTTTTTCTAACTACCAACTAAAACCACCCCACTACAAGAGGTTGTCCATTTCACTGCGTTCCATTCTCAACCCCTTGTCTTTAGCCTCATATCATTTAAGTATATAATATGTGTTTTGTATAAAAGGTAGCAAATATCGTTGCTTTCCATCATCCAACGCTTTATGTAGTAAAGGTCAAGCCCTACGGGTTTTGATAAAAACTTTGATAAGTATTTCCAAAACCCACTCAAATAAGTAACCAAACTTTTCACCAAAAACCTTGACAACATCTGCCACAGCAACAACCTTTAAAGCATCTTTTTTCCAAAAAAAATAAGCGGAGCGGTAGCGACGTAATTTAAATTGGATACCTATGCTTAATTTTGAAATCAAGACCTACCAAAAAGGTCAAAACTACAGAGAACCTCATTTTTTTATTTTGAACAAAGGCTTAAACAGTGGAAAACCACTATTAAGATCTTGTTGCAATTGTTTTGTTATAATGACCCGAACAGAAAACGATAAAAACAAATTGTTCAGCCTCAGTATGATGTTGCAAATCGGAGGGTATTTCAAATATCACTTACGAGGAAGTGTGATTCCATTCATTAACATTAAAGATTGTTCAAATACACTTAAAAAAGGCATAACAGCAACTCTGGAAGTAGACAAACACATTCAAATTGTTGAGGTGCTACAAAAAGAACAAACACGTTTGTCTGAAAACTTAGAAAAAATCAAACAAATGAAAAAAGCATACATACAGGCTTGTTTTAAATATCATCCAGTAGAATAAACAAAAAAACTCCTGATCAAAAGACCAGGAGTTTTTAATATTTTGCCAACAGCGAATAGCTAAAGGCTAACCACTAGGATTTACTTCAAAAAAATCTTACGTAATAGGAGTGATACAAAGAAGCTGACCACGGCACCAACGACTGCCATAATCACAGTGAAGTAAATATCATGTAGTTTGATATTTGCGATAGTGGTAAACAACGTACCACCAAACACCGTTGATTTTAATTGAAGATTCCCCATAGCTTTTAGTTTTTGTCTGAGACTACAGCTTGACTCACCGCAGTAGCCACCGTTCCGGCAACAGCTACATATCCAGCGACACTAATCAGTGCAGCAGGCAAAGCAATTGGGGCAGCCAAGATGGCCTCACTAGCTGCTAATGCAATTCCAATATTTCTTAATTTTCTAAAAAATGAAGGTGTTGGTTCTGTAATTCTATCTTGTAATTTCATAAGTTTTAAGATTTTATAATGAGTTTAACAATTTCCCCTCTATCAAAAGCTTGATAACATTTAGAAACCAATTTGTTTAATACATTTCTGGAAGAAGTACCTTTTCCGATTCCTGACAAACAGGTTACAGGAGCAATACAACCTCTTAATTCTTTAAGGGCATCATTGGCAGGATGAATTAAAATAAGTGTTCTATTTTTAACCTTTTCCAAAATCAAATGATGATTGAATTTTTGAGAATACCTTGGTTTTAATACATAAGTTCCTTCTGGAATACAGGAAACATTTCTTTGATTGTTCAACCAGGGAAGCTCAATAGCAAATCCTAAAAAAGAATTGTTGATAAAGAGAGCACCGTTGGTACCCTCTTTAAAATAGGTCCTATGTAAAATAACATCCATGAATAATTACACTTTGTCAGCAAGTTTGATTGCCAAGGCATTGTAAGAGCCATTTTTTAAAGGATACATTTCACCATTCACTTCTTGATAGAATTCAATCCCTAAGACTTGAATGACTGGTAAGGTTGAATTTGCAGGAGCAGAAGCTGTCAAATCAATGATGGCAGTATCATTAGTGTCATAGGGTAAAATAGCGGTTTCGTCATTGTCAAAAGCGAATGTTTCGTTTTCGAAATCCAATTCAGCCACACCAGTCACAATTTTAAAATGAGTGGTTCCAGAAGGACCTGCAATGTGAGTGGTAGGTTTAAAGACAGGAATGTTTACGGTTGCATCTCCTGTAACTCTATCAAAAGCATTGGTGAATGCAGCGAACATAGTAGCACCTAATTTCCCATTGATGTTGAACTCAAAGTTTGCCAACAAACCAAAAGTCCCATCTTGAATGGTTCTTTCCCCACGAACGTTTGTAGTGTCTGTTTTGACAACTTTTAATACTTGAGTAGTTAATCGACTAGAAACACGCTTGTCTTTAGCATTCTGTAAAAGAATACGAATCGCATTTCTTAACAATTTACCACCTTTACCAGCAGCTCCAAATTCAGAACCATTTTCACGAGTTCTTTGAAACGCAGGATCTGTTTTGATACGTTGAGCATCAATTCCACCTTTGGCACGAGCCAAATGTCCATCTGTTGTTTTGTAAAAAGAAATATCTCCGATAGTTCCTTTTAATTTGATAATACCTGTTTGTTTAGCCATAATACTATGATTTTAAGATTTATAACAAAAGAATCATTATCTTATATAGGATTCAAAAACAGGGTGTTATAGTTACCGTTAATAATAAATATTACTGAAATATCATATATTTACCCTATGGATAAAGAATAGATAAAGCATAGTTAAAGTATAAAATCATGAAAATTGTACGAGCATGTATTTATCCAAAAGACATTCAGTGTATTACAGGAAAAAGTGAAAGCCATGGTAGGAAGCTTTTAAATAAGATTAGAGAGCATTTTGACAAGCAACCACACCAATTTATTACCTCTGAAGAATTCGCTGAATATAGCGGGATAAGTATCGAAATCATCAACCAATATTTGAAGCAAGTTTCTTAGAGCCTAATTCTATTATGTTAATATTTTATATCTTAGCTGTAAATGAGTATAGAGAAATATAATTTTATTAAAAAGGTATAACCAGTATTTCTTTTAAGCCCATATTAGTTCTGTCTTTTCCATGTGCTTGATAAATTGCAGTGAAGTTTTCCTTATCAAGCAGATGTCTTTTATGAAACTCTTTTAGGAATTTTTTGTTTGTGAAGTTTTCAATTGTAGCTTTTACACCAATTTCATGATTTGAGAAAAAGAGAAAACATTCATTGTTTTCAGGACCTTTAAATTTTGAAATAATTGAAAAGTCTTTATTTTCTCCTTTAAAATAAGTATTAAAGGTTTGGTCTTTTATATTCGGATGTCTATTAAGAATTAGTTTTTGTTCTACAATTTTAAAATAGGGATTAAATTCATTAAATAGGGTGGTTACTTTAGGGCTAACTGTATATTGACCAACATAAATTAAATTCCCTTTTTTTAAATCATTCATAGATGTATTTGATGAAAATTGTATTTCAAAATCATGATCAAGGGGATAAAATAATTTTGAAATACTTTGAGTAGCAATAGCTCCCATACCTGTGATGTATTTATAATTAGAGGGTTTGTTTGTTGTTTTTAATGATTGATTTTTTTCTACAAATTCATAATATTCCTCAGTAGAGTTAATGTGATAATCACGTGTCCAACCTTCATAACCAGTAATTGTTTTTCCTTTTAATCCAAATGCATCACCTATAATTAGTATAGTGCTTTTTTTGTTTTTAAAGAAAGACGACCATAAAGGAGGGCTAGATTTAATACTCTTAGCAATAAAAATTATGGATATGAATAATAGTAAAAGATACGGAATACCGTGCTTGGTTTTTATTTTTTGAAAATATGTTTTATTTACGTTTTGTAGTTCAAATCTAACATTATATTGACCTTTATCAATACATAACTTCCATGTTGATTGACGTCCCTCAGTTTTATAATATTGATCTAGTTTTTTACGAAGGTTGTAAACATTTACTCTTACTCTAGAATTATTTTTGTCTGATCTATTATTATCTCCAAAGAATTCTAGGTCTATAATATCTTCTTTTATATAATCTCCTGCTAATGTAGCTTTAACTAAATACTTAAGTAAGGCGGAACTTTTAGGTGATTTTTGTAAAATATCGCTCTTTAGGATATCTTCAGTTATTTTGTATTTTTTGTCTTTAGATAGCATTTTTACTGGAGTTTTGTTGTTTTTTTACTAATGAATTAACCGTTACAAGTACAGTTAATTCAATGTTAAATGTATTAAAAATAAATAATAGTCCTAGTTTTGGATAATAAAACTACTCAAAAGTAAGAATGGACTATGGTATTATTAGGAGACTTACTTTGACTAAGTATTAAAAGAATTTTAACTAACCAAAACGTAAAACATGAAATTATTTTGTTACAAAAAAAAATGGAAAAGATTATTGTATTTAACAATGATGATGTTCCTAGTCTTTGGATTCCAATTACAGGCTCAAAAAATAGGAGTTAATGGAACTATTATGAATTCGGAAGATAATTTGCCAATACCAGGTGTTTCAGTTGTTATTAAAGGGTCTAATATTGGTACTATATCAGACTTTGATGGAAATTACACAATCAATGCTAAAATAGGAGATGTTTTAAAATTTAGTTATTTAGGAATGAATCCTAAGTTAATAAAAGTGACAAAAAGAGAAATAAATGTAGAAATGCAGACTAATCTAGAGGATTTAGATGAAGTAGTTGTAATTGGTTATGGTGCAATAAAAAAGAAGGAGGTTACGGGTGCTGTTTCTAGTATAAAAGCTAAAGATATTGAACAAATTGTAACTTCAGATTTAGGAACTGCTTTACAAGGGCAGATGGCGGGTGTAAATGTTATTTCTAGTTCTGGTGAACCTGGAGCAACTTCAGAAATATTAATTAGAGGTATTACAAGTGTAGCAGGAAGTAACTCACCACTTTACGTTGTAGATGGCTTAATTCAGGATTCAGATCCTCATATAAGTCCTAACGAAATTGAAACAATTGATGTATTAAAAGATGCTGCATCTACAGCTATTTATGGAACAAGAGGGGCTGCAGGGGTTATTTTAATAACAACTAAACAAGGAAAAGCTGGTTCTTTGTCTATAAGGGCAAACGCAACTTACGGAATACAACACTTAAATGGTACACCAACTAGACTAATGAATGCAAATCAACAGACGTATTTTGATCTTGTGAAAAGAAGATCAAATCTAGTTCCAGATGATAAAAATCCTTTTTTGGGAGAATTTCCAACAAATAAATTTCAATACGATACCAATTTTTTTAAGAATGTTGTAATTGATAACCAACCTGTAAAAACAGTATCTCTGAATATGTCTGGGGGAACAAAAGATATTACTTATAGTGTAACTACTGGTTTGTTTAAAAAGGAAGGAACATTAGTAAAATCAAATTTTGAACGTTTTAATGTAAGAGCTAATACTACTTATAAACATGGGAAATTGGATATTAAAGCAAATGTTTCAATCAGTTCAGAGCAAAGAGACTTTACGCCAGGAGCACTTGTGAATCAAATTATTAGATATCAGCCTAATAGACAAGATTTATTGTCTATTAAACCTGACGAAGTCATTGTAACTGAAACAAATGGAGCAAATGATGACACTAATAGAACAGGCTGGGTTTTAGAGAGTTTTGAAAATGAAAGAACTAGGGAAGATGTTAATACTCAAACAAATTTTAGTATTAATTATGAATTGTTTAAAGGTTTAAAACTAACAGCCTTATATGGTTATTCTACAGGTAGTAACTATGGACATTCTTTTAATCCTTTTCGAGAAGTTGTAACCTTTAATGGAAAAAATTTAAGTCCTTCATCAAGTAGTAGTGTAGGTAACTCTGCTCTAAAACGAAAAAATCAAAGCTTTAATACATATGCTACCTATAAGTTTAATATAAAAAAAGATCACAATTTTATACTTATGGGAGGATTTACTTTTGAAGACTATCATACAGAACAATTTAGTGCAGGTAGATCAAAAGTTTTAAATAATTCAATTAAAACATTGAATGGAACTAGTGAAAATCCAAATGTAAATTCAGGACCAGATAGACGTCATAAATTGCAAGGGGTAATAACTCGTTTACAATATAATTATAAAGGAAAATATCTGTTAAGTTCAAGTGTTAGACGTGATGCATCTTCTAGATTTTCACCTGAAAATCGATCTCATATTTTTCCATCAACAGCTTTAGCATGGAATATTTCTGATGAATATTTTTGGGCACCTTTAAAGAGTTCTATAAATAACTTTAAGTTAAGAACTAGTTATGGAGAGGTAGGGAATGAGAGTTTTGGAGACTATAGTTATAGTCCAGTAATAACACCAAATATAGATTATGTTTTTGGAAAAGATAGTAAACAAGAGCTTGTTAATGGTGCAACACAAACTGGTTTTGCAAATAGTGAAGTAAAGTGGGAAACTTCTATTCAAAAAAATATAGGTGTTGATTTAGGTTTTTTTAAGAATAAAATAACACTAGTAGCAGAATATTACCATAAGACAAATAAAGACATGTTGTTTCCCGTAACAATACCAGGTTCATCAGGAAGTACTTCTAAAAGAACTTTAAATATAGGGAATATGACTAATAAAGGTCTAGAGGTTGCTTTAGGTTACCGTACAAAAATAAAAAAGATTAATGTAAGAATGAATGGAACTTTTACAACTAATAAAAATAAAATTACCAAAATACAAGGTTTAGGTGGCTTTGCTTTTACTAATGATAATGGTTTAATTAATGGAGATCGTAATAATTCTTTAGTAACTACTTTGGCTGAAGGTTATGAAGCAGGTGCTTTCTTTTTGTATCCTACAGATGGTATTATAAAAACAGACGAACAATTACAAGCTTATAAAAACTTAGGAAATCCTGGAGCTAAATTAGGAGATTTAATTTACAGAGATACTGATGATAATGGTTCTATAGGTGAAGAAGATAGAATTTATAGTGGTAGTGGATTACCTGAATATGAAATAGGCTACAGTTTAAATATGGATTATAAAGGGTTTGACATGTCTATGAATTGGTATGCAGCACTTGGTCATGAAATAATGAATGGATCTAAGGCAACTGCTTATGCATACGGTAGACATGAAGACTTGGTTTATCAATGGTCACAAGCAAACCTAACATCTAACATCCCTGCTTTTAGAGGTATTTCTAAAAATCACCCTAACTATAGAGGACATACAGATCAATGGCTAGAAAAAGGAGATTATTTAAGGTTGAAACAAGTTACATTAGGATATAGTCTTTCTAAAAAAATAATTAAAAACCTAGGTGTTAGTAGATTAAGATTCTATGTCTCTGCTCAAAATCCAATAACACTAACAAAGTACACTGGATATGATCCTGAGATTGGTGGTGGAATTAGTAGTAGAGGTTTAGATAAAGGTAATTATCCAATAACCTCTCAATATTTGGCAGGATTAAATTTAAATTTTTAAAAAATAAGAATGATGAAAAAATCTATAATTAGACATACGTTATTAATTTTTATAGCTGCTTTTTTATTGGCAGCCTGTGATGATGAAAGTTTAACAGAAATAAACCCAAACAATCTTTCAAAGAGTTCATTTTGGAAAAATTTAAAAGATACAGATTCTGGTTTAGCTGCAGCTTATAATGCAATGTTAGATGAAAATGTATTAGGAATCCTTAATGAAGGAATAAGAGCTGATATGGGATGGCCAGGTTATGGGAGACCTGTATCTAATAACGATGGTTTGAGAACTGTTTATGAACAAACATATACAAGTAGCGATGGGTTAATACAAAATAAATGGGATGCTTGTTATAAAGTTATTTTTAGAGCCAATCAGGTAATTGAAGCGCTTGAAAGAATAGAGAATACGCTTGTAGAAGAAGAATTAGAACTATGGAAGTTACAAATGGGACAAGCAAGATTTCTTAGAGGACTAGGGCATTTCTATTTACATTCATCTTTTAATAATGGAAGTATCATTATTCGTAATAAAGTGCCTGTGGCTACAGAAGATTTTGAATTGCCTTTGTCTTCTTCAGAGGAGGTGTTAGATTTCTTTAGAGATGATTTAGTGTATGCTTTTGAAAATTTACCTGAAAAATATAATAACCCTGAAGATAATGCTGGAAGAATAACCAAAGGTGCTGCAGCCACTATTATAGGAACCAGCTACCTTTATGAAAAAGACTATGTCTTTGCTATTCCATATTTTAATAGTGTAATTAATAGTGGTGTTTATAAGTTGGTAGAAGATGTAAGTTTGCTTTTTACGAATGCAGGAGAGTTTAATGAGGAGTCTATATTTGAATTGAATTATACCAATGATTATAGAACTGATATAGGTGTTTGGAGCCAAAATGTGTTAACAAATCAACTAGCGGTAAAAACAACCGATAATACAGGTCCTAATGTGCCAGCATGGTTGATTAATGAGTATAAAACAGATGAAATGGATTATGCAGATCCTAGAAATCAATATGAAGATCCTAATTCTCCAGGTGATTTTATAACTCGTTCAGTTTCTTTAAGAACATCTTCTATGATTGCAATTGTTGATGATAACGATCCTATTCATTTGTATTATGGAAATGTAACAGGAGTAAAAGTTCAGTTAGGTGATTTTAGTTGGGGATTTGGAAGATATAAAAAATATACAAATCATGATATAGGAACTGGAGAAGGAGGACTAGATCCGAGAGGTTCTAGAGCATCAGGTAAAAATATTGTTGTAAATAGATTAGCGGATGTGTATTTAATGCAGGCAGAATGTTTTATTAAAACAGGTAATGTTTCAGGGGCATTAGAACTAATAAATGCAGTAAGATATCGTTGGGCACTTCGTTTACTTGGAGAGCCTAATCCAAAATGGCCAAGTTCCACTTTTGATAATCAGGTTTATGATGAAACTAGTTTAATGGAACGTTTAATGTATGTAGAAAAGCCTTTGGAGTTATCTTTAGAAGGACATCAGATTCGTTGGAATGATTTAAGAAGATGGGGGATTATTAAAGAAAATTACGAGCGATTATCAGCAAAAACTTTTTATGCAAAAACAGTTACAGTAACCCAGTTGGATGGTACACAAAGTAAATCAAGAGTTAATTCATCTGTAAGCGAAGTACCTGTTACACCTAGTGCTTCAGGTTTAAATGTGATTGATTATGAATATGATGAAGCAGCTAAGAACTATAAACCAGAACTACACGATTATTATCCTATTCCTCTAAGTGAAGTTAGAAGTAATCCAAATATTAACTAATAAACTAAGCAAGATGAGAAAAATTAAAAATATACTAATCATTTTTACCCTTGTTTTCATATATGGGTGTGAAGAAGAAATTTTACCACCAGATTTTCAAGATGTAACATGGTCAATGAATACAAGACCAGGTGCAGCACAAGTTGTAAAATTAGGAGGAACTTTTTCTTTTAGAGATCTGTCTCAAGGAGCATTATCTCACATGTTTTTTATAGAAGAAGGAAATAAATATTTATACCCAGGATTTGGAGAAAAAGATTCACTAGAGCTATTTATAAACAAAGAATTAGATTTAACAAGCACTAATAAAGATGCTCATGTGTTATTCTTAAACAAAGGAGTTAATAAGGTAAAACTAAGAAATACGTTTAAAGATTCTTTGGCTTATTTTGGAAGTGAACCTATACCTGCTTTTAAAGAAGATGGAGTTTGGGTGATAGAAAACACTTGGGAAATAGATGTATATGGTCCTTTAAAACCAGCATTTAAAGTATTAGATAAGAACGGTAATGAACTTATTAATGTTTTAGCGGATTCTAATGTTTTGATTGAAGATGAAAGTACATGGCCTGTAATACAAGTAGAAGCAGGGGATGCCTTAACATATGTAGATTTAACTACGGAAGATAGACCAACTTCTAGAGCATGGAGTCTTCCAAAAGGAAAACCTAATAAATCTACTGAAAGTTCTATTGATATTGGATATTTTTCTTTAGGTAAATTTACTGCAGGGCAAATTCAATCAATTAGAGAAGGAGATGAAGTTCCTGATGAAAAACAAACAAAATTAATTCCTTTAATAATAGAAGTAATTCCGTCAAGCCAACCTTTTGTTTTTAATGAAGCAGGAGGAATAAAACAAAATAATGACGACTCTATTACATTTGGTGTTACTGGAGAAATTGAACCTTTTTTAAATGAAGAAGGAAATTTTAAAGTACATGTTGTTAATAATGAATCAGAATTTAATCAAGATATTCCTGTTTTGTCAGCAACAATTAATAGTACTGATGCTACCCAAATAAATTTAGTACTATCCGAAACGGTATATAATACAGATGAAATAACAGTTTCTTATACAGGTGGTGGTATTACTTCTGTAGATACAAGAGTATTAGAGCCATTTGGACCAAAACAAGTAAGTATAGCATTAGGAGGTAATATTATTAATGATCCTAAATGGAGTTTTGAAACTGTTCATAATAATCCGAATGCCAAAAATGCAGGGTTAAATGGGTTTTGGGTAGGTAATAAAAATGTGCCTTTTGCATATTTTAATAGAACTATGGAAAAGTTTAGTTCTGGAGAAGCTTCTTTAAAATATAGTACACCTCCTTCTGGGGTAGATGTTGATATAACAATTACAGGATATAGTTTTCAAGGAGTTGTTCCAGGGAGTTATAAAGTATCTTATAAAGTATATTTAGAGGCAGGAAACACAATGAAAGGTTTCTTCAATACAACACCAGTAGGACGTTTAGATTGGGATATTGAAACCCTACCAAGAGGAGAATGGGTTGAAATTAGCCAAATTGTTGAAGTTCCAGAGCCAAGCGGAATTTCTGCTGGCGGACAATACAATTTGACTGTAAATAAAGCAGAGAATCCAGGTGTTGTTGGTCAACAAGTAATGTATTTGGATGAGTTGTCTTGGGTGCTTTTAGAAAAAAGAATTTAGTTAGTAGGTTTTAGTAAATGGTTTTTTAGGCTACTGTTTTAAACAGTAGCCTTTTAAATAAAAAAATAAAATAGATGATACTCTTAAAATATTAATAAAATGAAAACAAAACAAATTTTATTTGTTCTGTTCCTGTATATGCAACACTCTTGTTTTGCACAGTTAGAACATACGGCTATTACTAAAATAGCTGAATTAGAATTGTTAATTAAACAAGCAGAAAATAATGATATAGATGTTTTAAAGGAAAAAATGACCACTAGAACAGCACAAGTATTTTTAGAATATGCCAATTGGGACGAAAACAATACTACAATAAATACAGAGTTTTATAGCAAAGTACCCATCTATAAAAACAACGCATCTACTTTAGCTGCCGAACTTCCTGATTATGAACGTAGCGAAGTTATTTTAATGTTGGATGAGGCAATTTTAACTATAAATAAATTAATCAATGGTGAAATTATTAGAAAACCTAGCCTAAAAGTAGATTGGGCTGATGTTTCCATTAGTGGGAATAAAATTTTATATCAAGGAAAACCTGTTTTTATGAATGATTATTCTTGGAAACCTTCTATCCCAAAACTGACAGAGTTTTTTGGAAATAAAGATGGTGTTTTTATGACTCCAAATGATGTGTATAATAGTTCAGGTGCTATAAAATCAGATCTACTAGCTGAGATTAATGGGAAAACTGATCACACATTTGGGTTTGTTTTTCTAAATCATAAAGGAGTACCTGGTTGGGCGGAATCTAAATATGGACCTGGTTTTAAAATGCGTGAAGATACGTTTACAGCCTACGATATTGATAATCCTGGAGCACGAGAAATGCAAAGTTTTCTTTTAGAAGGTACTGTACCCTTAATGGCTGGAAAAAAGTATTCAGATTTAGGATACATGCTGTGTAACGAACCTCATTTTATTACTACGAAAGATGGCTCAAAAACAGTTTGGGCTTCTGGACCAGTGTCAGAATACTCCAAAGTTAAATTTAGAACTTGGTTACAAAACAAGCACAATTCAATTGCGGATGTCAACAGTTTATGGGGGACTAGCTTTAGTGACTTTAACGATATCGTTATTGACATCCCTATAGAGAAAGCATTACAAGGTACTCCGAAATGGTATGATTGGCAGCGTTTTAATATGGATAGAGTAACTGAATGGTATCAATTCTTAAAAGATGAGATTCAAAAACACGATCCAGAGGCTAAAGTGCACTTAAAATTAATACCCGGAATGTGGTCTGGAAATAAAAGGGATCATGGTTTGGATATGGAAGCACTTACAGATTTAAGTGGTATTATTGGTAATGATGCCGGTTCTCATAATGCATATATGTGGGGTTCAACTCAAGATTGGGAAGCGCGTTACAACTTTGAATGGAGAGAAATGTGTATGTCTTATGATTTTTTTAAATCTGTAAGCCCAAATAAAATAAATTTTAATTCTGAAGGGCATTTTCTTTCTACCACCCGTTTTAGAGATTTACACCTTGCACCATCTTATGCAAGAATGACCTATTGGTTGGCTTATGTTCAAGGTCTTAATGTGGTGCAAACATGGCTTTGGGCTAGACAAGAAGATAGCAATGGCGTAATGTCTATTAAACCTCAAGCTGGAAATGGATATGCAGGCTCTAACAATCAACAACCAAGAATTGTAAATGCTGTTGAAGCAACTATTATTGATTTAAACGCACATTCTGAACATATCACAGCTTTACAGAATGTAAGAAAGCCTATTAGAATATTTAATACCAATACTACGCCAATCAATAGAGATGAAAGTATGAATGACACGTTTCATTTGTATGAATCCTTATTTTTTGATGGAATTTCAATTGGTTTTGCTACTGAAAATATCATAAAGAAACAAAACAATTCACTTTGGGATGCTATTCTAGTCTATAAAACTGATTTTGTGACAGATAATGAATTTAATGCTTTACAAGGCTATTTGGATGCTGGAGGAACCATTATTGTGGATGCCGTAAGTCTTAAAAAAAATGAGTATGGTAGAACTCGAAGTGCTACCTTAAATACGAACAGCGGAGGTGTTATTATCTCTGCATCTTCAGTTTCAGATTTTGCTGTCAAAGCAAAGAACGTAGTTACGACAAAACAAAGATTACCTAATATAACATTAACAGAAACGAATGATCTAAATTTAAAAGGTTGTGTCTGGAGGTCTTATACGAGTTCGAAGGGTGAAGAAATAATATCTATTGTTAACATCGGAAAAACACGAGCATCAATAACCTTAGGTTTGAGAGGAGTCACAAATCCTATTATCTGTAAGAATCTTCTTACTGGAGAAAAACTAAACACTAGTTTTGAAATGAGTCCTGAGGATGTTCTGTTGTTAGAAGTTAGAGAGAAAACCCCAGAAGATAATAAATTTACAATTACTGTGAATAGCGAAACTTGTGTTGATAAAAATAATGGTAAAATCACTATTGTTGCAGATGTTGAACAAAATTACAATGTTAATTTTAATGGTACCGATACCAATTTTACGAAAGAATTGACATTAGAAAATATTACTCCAGATACTTACAATATGTGTATTTCTATTACGGGTACAGCTTTTAATCAGTGTTATAGCTTAAAAGTTGAAGAAGCACCTACAGTAACTGGTAAATCGTCATTAACTTCTAATAAAATTTTGGTTGAATTAGAGAGCGGGACGGCTCCTTTTAATGTATCTGTTAATGGAGAAAACGTATATGAAACCTATTCTAACTCATTTTCTCTAGAAGTTAATCAAGGAGATTTAGTCCAAGTAAAATCTAGTGTGGCTTGCGAAGGAGACTTATTAAAAAATATTGATTTTTCTGGGTATATTAAAGCGTATCCAAATCCTACGGAAGGTGATGTTGAGTTTGTGTTGCCTATCTCAGAAAAAGAGGTTTTGGTAAATTTATACAATATACAATCTCAATTAATAACTTCAAAAGTATACTCTGTAATATCAGGAAAAGTTGAAATGAATATAAAAGATGTAGCTAAGGGGGTTTATTTGGCTAAAATTTTTCTTGACAAGCCTATCAATATTAAAATTGTAAAAAAATAGTCGTATGAAAAACATAAAATATTTAATGTTTTTAGGAATCATGTTTTATTCTTGTTCAGATGGAGATAATGATACTACAGAAAAACAAAATCAGAGTCCATCTATTGTTTCAACCTTAACACACCCTTCAGACAATTTATTATGTATTACAAATGTTTTGGATTTTAAATGGGAAGCTTCAATAGACGCAGATGGAGACCCTATTTCGTATCTATTAGAAATATCAGAAGACCCACAGTTTTCTACATTAAATAAATCTCTTAGCGTAGCTGCAACCAATACAACAGTAACACTAGATAAAGGAATTGCTTACTACTGGAGAGTAAAAGCAATTGATTCCAAGAATTTAAGTAGTGACTATTCATCTGTTTTTCAATTTTACACAGAAGGTCCAGGGGGTGTGAATTATTTACCATTTTCACCTGAGTTGATAGCTCCAAAAACAAAAAATACAGTTGAAGAAGATAAGATTAATTTATTTTGGAAAGGAGAAGATGTTGATGGAGATTTATTAGCGTATGATGTTTATTTTGGAACTGAGAATCCACCAATACATAAAATTTCAAATAGACAAAGTGAAAATTTCTTAGAAGTGAATTTAGATACGAATACAACTTATTACTGGAAAGTAAATATTGTAGATAAGAAAGGAGGGATGAGTTTTGGTCAAGTATGGAACTTTACCACAAAATAGGAGTTATGTTTAAGAAAAATAATAATCAACAATTGATGAACTTGAAAATAAATAAAATAATAATAGTATTGGTCTTGATACTAGCACCTAGCTTAAGAACAATAGCACAAGTACCGTTTTTAGAAGGTAGAGATGTCATAAAAATAAATGATTGGAAATTTTTTAAAGGAGTTAATAATAAGGGACAACTCCCTCAGTTAAATGACCTACAATGGGAATCAGTAAAAATTCCTCATAGTTATTCTATGGATGCTATTCATAATGTAGGTTATTATAAAGGGGAAA
This sequence comes from Wenyingzhuangia sp. 2_MG-2023, assembly GCF_030548295.1. Classification (GTDB taxonomy): domain Bacteria; phylum Bacteroidota; class Bacteroidia; order Flavobacteriales; family Flavobacteriaceae; genus Wenyingzhuangia. Next base: position 61,530 of record NZ_JAUOSB010000012.1, on the reverse strand, counting down.
CTTGGTACAGAACTAAAGTAGAAGTACCAACTAGTATGAAAGGGAAACGAGTCTATCTTCGTTTTGAAGGAGTAGGTCAGGAAGCAGTTGTTTACTTAAATGGTAAAAAAATAGGAAAGCATACTGGAGGCTACTCTGCATTTTGTTTCGAGATTACAGATAAAATTGATTTAAAAAAAGAAAACATTCTGGCGGTTAATGTTAGCAATGCACCAAATTTTAAAAGAATACCTGTAGATGATGCTTTGTTTAATCATTATGGAGGTATTTATAGATCTGTACAAATTTTTTCTACACCTATTTGTAATATAACACCTACTTATTTTGCTTCATCAGGGGTGTTTGTTGAAACAACAAAATTAACTGACAATAATGCAGAGTTAGAAATTAGAACTCACATAAGTAATCCATCTAATTCTGAAAAATTAAAGATTTCTTATTTGTTGAAAAACGCTAAAAATAAAGTTGTAGCAGAATCTGAAAAAGAATATATAGCTACAGATGCTAATTTTGTAGCAGTTGAAAATTTAACACTTCAAGATCCTATACTATGGAATGGACGTATCAACCCGCATCAATATAATTTAGAGGTTAAACTAACAACGACAGAAGGAGTTGATAGAGTAAGCCAGAAGTTCGGAATTAAAACGTATGAAATAGATCCTGAAAAAGGTTTTATTTTAAATCATGATTTTTATCGTCTAAATGGTGTTTGTAAACATCAAGAGTGGAAACAGGTAGGGCCAGCGGTTACAGAAAATCAATTAAGAACAGATATGGATTTAATTGATGAAATAGGTGCTGCTTCTTTGAGGTTGTCTCATTATCAACATTCTGACTTAACGTATCAGTTGGCGGATGAGAAAGGAATTTTAGTATGGGCAGAAATTCCAAATGTTCATGATTGGAGCGGAAGAGAAGAAGGTAATGCAAAACAACAACTAAAAGAATTGATTTACCAAAATTACAATCATCCAAGTGTTTTTGTTTGGGGACTATGGAACGAAGTAAGAGCTTGGGAAGGAAAAAATTCTCCGCCTGTAAAATTAGTTAAGGAGTTAAAGAAAATAGCGAATAGTATAGATAAAACAAGACTTACTATTTCTGCAAGTGATAGAGATATGATTTCAAACATGGGAAATATTACAGATTTACAAGCATGGAATAAATATTTTGGATGGTATTCTAATTCCACAGAGGAATTAGGTGTGTGGTTAGATAAGTCACATAAAAATCATCCAAATATTAAAATTGCAATTAGTGAGTATGGAGCAGGAGGAAATATCAATCATCAAGACATAAGTAAATTAGAGAAACCTAAAGGGAAATATTTTCCTGAAATGGTAGCTTCTATATATCATGAGAAAAGTTGGAAGATATTAAAAGATCGTCCTTTTGTTTGGGGAACTTTTGTTTGGAATATGTTTGATTTTTCTGTTGCAGGCTGGAATAGAGGAGGTGTAAATAATTTAAATCACAAAGGATTGGTGACATATGATAGAAAAGTTAAAAAAGATGCTTTTTATTTTTATAAAGCTAATTGGAGCAAGTCTCCGGTTTTATACATTACTGAAAAACGTAATAAAGAAAGAAGTTTAAAGGTGAATACGGTAAAAGTATATACCAATTTAAACAAAGTGACCTTGTATGTAAACAATAAGAAAATAAGGACGTTAAAAAATAAATCAGATATCAATATTGTAATATTTGATAATGTAAAGTTAAGAAAAGGGAAGAACGTTATTAAAGTAGTTTCAAATGATGAAACTTCAATTATAGAAGATGTTACAAATTGGAATTTAAAAGAATAAGTAAATAATGAAAAAATCAAAATTCATTTGGTTGTTGCCGTTAGGAGTAATCGTACTATTTTCAACCATAGCTTTTAAGAAGAAATCAAACTCTCAGAAAGTAAAGGCGATTACAGAAAAAGTTGCCAATTGGCAAATTAGAACTTTTGATGACATGGGGATGTATAGAGCATTGCCATCAAAAAACAGAAAATCTTGGCATCACAGAAATACTTATCATGATCTGGAATGGCATTGTGCAGCGTTTTATTCGGGGTTATTAGAGTATGCTTCTATATCAGACAGTCCATTAAAATATATTAATTGGTTAAAGGATATAGGAAATAAAAATAAATGGAGATTGTTCAATAGAGTTTACCATGCAGACGACCAAGCAGTAGGACAGTTTTATTTAGATTTATATGGGATCTATAAACAAGAAAATATGTTGTTGCCTACACAGACTCGTTTTGACTCAATCTTACATACAGAAAGAGCTCAAAAAATCCAATGGTATTGGTCTGATGCTTTGTTTATGGCACCACCAGTATGGACAAAACTTTCAAAAGTTACTCAAGATTCTAAGTATTTAGATTTTATGGATAAACAATATCATAAAACATATAATATGCTTTGGGATAAAGAAGAAAAACTATTTTTTAGAGATAAAAGTTATTTTAATGTTAGAGAAAAAAACGGAGAAAAAATATTTTGGGCTAGAGGTAATGGCTGGGTATTTGGCGGTTTGGCTTTAATGATTCCTGATTTTCCTAATGATTGGAGTGGTAAAGATTTTTATTTGACTGTCTTTAAAGATATTGCTAAAACTCTAAAAGAACGTCAAAGAACAGACGGAACATGGTCGGCTAGTCTTTTAGGTAGCGAAAGTGATTTTCCTAATATGGAAACTAGTGGAACTGCCTTTTTTACTTTTGGTTTGGCTTGGGGGATAAACAACGGTGTGTTAGATGCAAAAGAATATGAAGATGTAATGTTAAAAAGTTGGAATGCCTTGGTGTCTTGTGTAAATGAAAATGGAATGTTGGGCTATGTACAACCTGTAGGGGCAGCACCTGGTGAAAGTTTTAAGGATTACACAGAGCTTTACGGATCAGGGGCATTTTTAGCAGCTGGTACAGAGGTATACAAGTATTATAAGAATTTAGAATAATTTAAAGAGTAATTAAAAATGAACATAAAATTTATTTTAAATATTTGTTTGATAACCTTAGTTTGTACTAGTGTTTTTAGTCAAAATGTACAGCCTGTATTAAAAAATCCGATGTCTACTCTTTATTTAAAAAAAGAGATAAAAAAAACACTTCCTAGAATTGTTTATACAAAAAAAACAGTTGACTTGGTTAAGAAAAAACTAAAGAAAGATCCTGTTTTAATTAATATGTACAAAGCAATTCAATTAAATGCGGCCAATATTTATGAGCAACCACTTTTAAAAAGAGTTCTAGAGGGGAGAAGAATGTTAGATGTTTCCCGTGAATTTTTGTATAGAATAAATATTTTAGGATTTGTTTATTTAATGGAAGAGGATCCTAAAACACTAAACAGAATTAATGATGAGGTTTTAGCTGTTTGTAACTTTAAAGACTGGAATCCCTCTCATTTTTTAGATGTTGCGGAAATGGCTCTAGGAGTTGCTATTGCTGTAGATTGGACTCAAAACCAATTACCCAAAACAACAATTGAATTGGCAAAAAAGTCATTGTTAGAGAAAGCAATACAAAAATCTTGGAGAAAAAACAAAAAATGGAATATAGCTTATAGTAATACCAATTGGAATCAAGTGTGTTCTGGTGGCTTAATAGCTGCTTCTATTGTAGTTGCAGATCAGTATAGTGAAATTTCCGCAAAAACAATACATAGAGCGTTAGATGGTTTGCCTAATGCTTTAGCTACTTATGGACCAGATGGAGCTTATCCAGAAGGGGCAACATATTGGGACTATGCAACCGCATATTCCGTTACAACTAATAGTATGTTTGAGAGTGCTTTTGATACTGATTTTGGAGCAAATGATGTACCTGGATTTATGGCTAGTGCTGTGTTTAGATTATTAAGTGAAGCCCCATCAGGGAGGTATTTTAATTTTTCTGATTGTGAGGATTTTCAGAATGATAATGGAAATTCTAGTTTAGCATGGTTTGCAACAAAAACAGGTAATAAGTCTTTTTATAAGGAAGAAAGCTTTTTAAAAGCTCCTAAAAGTATGGGTAAGTTATCTAGGTTTGATGGTATTGCTATGCTTTGGTTAGCTCAATTCAACGAAAAATCAAGAGAGAAATTACCTTTAAATTGGAAAGGAAATGGGAGTAATCCGTTGGCGATTTTTAGAAGTGAAGGAGAACATCAATTTTATTTAGGTTGTAAAGGAGGTAGGGCTAGTATCAGCCATGGTAATATGGATGCTGGTTCTTTTGTTTTTGAATTAGATAAGGTTAGGTGGGCTATAGATCCAGGAGTACAAGGGTATCATGAATTAGAAAAAGAAGGTTTTAATTTATGGTCTAGTGCTCAAACAAGTGATAGGTGGACTTTGTTAACTAAAAATAATTTCGGTCACAATACTTTAACTATTAATAATCAGTTGTTTAATAGTGGGGCTTATGCTAAAATGATTGATTTTAAAGAAGGAGAGAGTCCAGAGGTTACTTTTGATTTAACACCTGTTTATGGAGATAATATAAAAAAGGCTCAAAGGACATTTTGTAAAGAAAGTGGTACATCATTATTAATTGTAGATGAATTAGAGTTTTCTGAAAAAACAGAATTAATTACCTGGCAAATGTTAACAACTGCAGATGTTTTAATTACGAATACTGGAGCTGTTTTAAGTAAAGATGGTAAAAAATTAAGTTTAGAAAATATTACACATCCTAATTATAAAATGTCTGTTGTTTCTTTAGATCCTTCTCCATTAAAATTAGATAGACAAATAAAAAAATTAAAACGAATTGAAATACGTATTCCTAGAAAATCAATAAAATCTAAGGAAACAATATTAAAAATTAGATTAAAAAAAAATAAATAATGAAACAATCAAAATATCTAGTATTTTTTATGGTTCTAGCTTGTAGTTATGTGTTGCAAGCTCAGAGTTTTTCTACAGCTGGTTTTTATCAGGTGAAAAATACACCTAGAAAGGTTTTTAATTTTAATCCAGGTTGGAGATTTTACAAAGGCGATCTCAAAGGAGCCGAAAAAGTGAACTTTGATGATACTAAATGGGAAGCTGCAAATATACCACATGGTTTGGAAGTATTGGGAGAAAATGCAAGTGGAGGAAGAAATTACCAAGGAATTGCTTGGTATCGTAAACAGTTTCAAATAACTAATAATCCTAAAACTAAAACATATCTTTATTTTGAAGCTGTAATGGGTAAATGTAAAGTATGGATAAATGGAAAAATAGTTGCAGAGCATTTTGGAGGTTATTTGCCTTTTACTATTGATATCAGTAAAGAAATTAATAGTGACGATAGAAATAACACAATTGCTGTTAAGGTTGATAATAGTGATGATACTTCATATTTACCAGGGAAAATTCAAAGAGGTTTAGATTTTACTTATATGGGAGGAATTTATAGAGATACTTATATTATTCAAACATCTAACACACATATAACATTGCCAGAATTAAGTAATACTGTTGCTGGAGGTGGCGTTTTTGCAGGAACTATTGATGTTTCTGACAATACTGCTAAATTAGAAATTAGAACAGAGGTTATTAATGATAGTAAGCAAACTAGTAAAATTGAATTGGTGACAACTTTAGAGGATACTAATTTTAATCTTCTTAAAAAAACGACTAAAAAACTAACTCTAAGAGCAGGAAAGTCTAAACAAATGAAACAGTTGTTAACTGTTAACGATGTACAGTTTTGGCACCCAGACAACCCTTACTTACATTTTATTAAAACGGAATTGTTGATTAATGGAGTAGTTGTAGATGCGATGAGAACACGAATTGGAATTCGTTTATTTGAAATGAGAGGAAAAAACGGATTGTATATCAATAAAATGCCTTATACAGATAAATTGATTGGTGTCAATCGTCATCAAGATTATACATTTATAGGAAATGCATTACCTAATTCAGGCCAGTGGAGAGATGTGAAATTATTAAGAGAGGGAGGTTCTCGCATTATCCGTGCAGGTCATTATCCTCAAGACCCCGCTTTTTATGATGCTTGCGATGAATTAGGGATGTTAACCACAACAGCAAATCCTGGGTGGCACTTTTTTAATTTTAAAAGTCCAGTTTTTGAAAAAAGACTATATGAAGATACTCGTAGATTGGTTAGAAGAGATAGAAATGTGGCTTCTGTATTAATGTGGGAAACAGCATTGAATGAAACACCTAAGCAGCCAGCGAATGCGATGAATACCATGCATAAAATAGCACATAAAGAATATCCATTTCCGGGAATGTTTACGGTAACAGATTATCAAGAAGCTAAGAAAGGAGGGTTAGATTTGCATTATCATGGAACAGATCCTAATGTAAATTCGTTTAATCGTGAGTATGGAGATGGAAATGAGGTAGATAATTGGTCATCTCAAAATGCTACTACTCGTGTTAAAATGGAATGGGGAGAACGTGCTTTATTAAATCAAGCATTAATACAAGCTGCTACTTTAAGTGATAGGTATGCAACACCAAAATCAAGATTAGGTGGTGCTATTTGGGCGGGAATTGATCATCAAAGAGGGTATCATCCAGATCCTTTTTGGGGAGGGCTTTTAAACGGGGTTAGGCTACCAAAATATGTTTATTATTTATATAAAAGTCAATACGATCCTACCTATAAAGTCAATGGTATTAAAACAGGTCCAATGGTTTTTGCAGCAAATGAATTAACTCAGATATCACCTAAGGATATGGTGTTTTTTAGTAATTGTGAAAAACTTAAAGTTACATGGTTAGGTAAGGTAATTGGTATAATAAAACCATCTACAGATCCTAAATATAGAAATTTACCACACCCGCCTTTTATTATTAAAGATGCGTTTGATTTTTCGGAGATTAATACAAATTGGAGAAGAAAAACAAATCAAATAGAATTGGTTGTTGAAGGATTGATAGGAAATGAAGTTGTTGTGAAACAGCACAAAAATTATGCTGAACGAACATCAGGAGTAAAATTAAATGTGTCTTCTGAAGGTTTAGATTTGATTGCTGATGGATCAGATATTGTACCTATAAGAGCTACAATTGTTGATACTGATGGAGTTAAAAAAGTATTAGCTTCATCTGAAGTATATTTTACAATAGAAGGTGAAGGTTCATTGGTAAATTTAAATCCTGTGAAAACGGAGATGGGAGTAGCAACAATGTTAGTTCGTGCATCATTAAAATCAGGAGAAATAAAAATAAAAGCGTATTCAAATGGATTAAGTTCATCAACTATATCTTTAAAATCCAAACCTGCGAATATTCCTTTTTTATATGATGAAAATTATTTTAAAATGTCAAAAGAATCAAAGAATGAACATATTATTTCTGTTCAAGATTCAACTATAGATTTACCATTAGATGTACAAGAATTACATAAAGAGATAGAAAATTTAAGATTAGTTATTACAGGGCAAGAGCAGGAGTTGATGGAGTTTAGAAGTAAAAATAAAAAATAAAAACATGTATAGATTATTAATATTAATGGTGTTCTTTTCTTCTTGTAGAACATATCAAATAAGTAAAAAAGAACCTTTAGTTAAAAGCTCTCCTAATGTTTTGTTCATTATGGTGGATGATCTTCGTCCAGAATTAGGGTGCTATGGGGCTTCTCAAGTAATATCTCCTAATATAGATAAGCTTGCATCAAAAGCAGTGCTTTTTAACAAAGCATATTGTAATGTTCCTGTTTGTGGTGCGTCAAGAGCAAGTATATTAACAGGTATTTTACCAACATTAAATAGGTTTGTGCAGTATGATGCTTTGGCAGAAAAAGATGTTCCAAAAGCTAAAACATTACCGCAACAATTTAAAGAGGCAGGCTATAAAACTTTTTCGATAGGTAAAGTATTCCATAGTAAACATGATTCTGAACAAAAAAGTTGGAGTGAGCCTGCTTGGAGAAAATATCAAGAGGAAGAGGATGAATTAAATTATAGGTTATCGTTAGATCCAAAAACTTTAAACCATTTAAGTAAGAGAGGAAGAGGAAGTATTGTGGAATCTCCCGATGTTGATGACTGGCAATATCCAGATGGTCAAACAGCATTAAAAACAATGAAGAAGTTAGAAATCTTAAAAGATAGTGGAGAGCCATTCTTTTTAGCATGTGGTTTTGTGAGACCTCATATGCCTTTTTATGCTCCTAAGAAATATTGGAATTTATATAACAGAGATTCAATTGAATTAGCAGATAATATCTTTAGACCTAAAGATGCTCCAAAAGCACTTCATGGAAGTGGTGAGTTAAAAAATTACTATTTAAATGGAATGAAGCGTAATTCTGAAGAATTTCATAGAGTTATGAAACATGGTTATTTAGCGAGTGTTAGTTATACAGATAAATTAATAGGAGATGTACTTTCTAAGCTAGAAGATTTAAACTTAGATAAGAATACTATTATTGTTTTATGGGGGGATCATGGTTGGCATTTAGGAGAGCATAATTTCTGGGGAAAACATAATACAATGAATTTGTCATTAAAAGTTCCTCTGATGATTAAATTACCAAATATCAATAAAGGGAATACTAGTAATGCTATTGTTGAATCAGTGGATTTGTATCCAACATTATGTGAATTAACAGGTGTAAAACCTCCAGAGACACTTCAAGGTAAGAGTTTTGTTAAAAATATTAGTAATCCTAAATTAAGTTTTAGAGAATATGCGTATAGTCGTTTTTTAGATGGAGATGCGATAACAACAAAAGAATATTCTTTTACAGAATATACGGGAAAAAAACCAGGAATGATGTTGTATAATTTAAAAATTGATCCAGAAGAAAATGAAAATATAGCTAATAAACCAGAAAACAAAGAAGTTGTAAAACAGATGTTGGAACTTATTAAATTAGCTAAAAAAAGAGCTATTGAATAAGGTGATTTATTATGAATTTTGTTATGGAAATCATTATAATTTGTTGTTTCTATAAAATAGACTCAGTGTGTTATTTGAAAATTGAACTTTTGTCAGAATAAGTAAATAAATTTATAGCCAATTTATCACTTCAGAAGAATTCGCTGAATATAGCGGGATAAGTATCGAAATCATCAACCAATATTTGAAGCAAGTATCATAATATTTGATGCTTTTTATATTGATTTATAGTGTATTAAGTCGTAAGTTTGTAGTTAGAAATGCGAATCAAATTAATATAATTATACTCAAATTATTGGTTAGTGATTCGGTTAGTAAAAAGTAACATATGTGTGTAGTAGCACTGTTTATAAGGCATAACGGAAAACGTTCGAGTCCCGTCCAGACCGCAAGAGAAAAGTTAATCTCTTCCAAAGCCTTATAAACATTATGTTTATAAGGCTTTTTTGTTTGTGGTAATTTGAAACAAAAGCAAAATATAGGATCAAGACAAATTGTCGTGTCTATTTTAACTATATAATGATCCAAAAAGTATAAGCTATCTTTATCTTACGTTTCATAAATACATCGGTAAATATATTTTTTTTAATCTATTTATGTTTATTTTGTAATAAATATCAAGGTCTAAGGACAATACTTTTACTAACTATTTTATAATTCAAAATTTGAAATCATTAAAAAGAATAACATTTTTATGTTTTATCTTATTTCATAACTTTCTTTGTAGTCAAGATAATTTAAAAGAAAATCAAGCATTAAAGTTCAAACAATTTTCCTTGGCGGAAGGATTGTCTCAAAGTTCTGTGCTTTGTATTCTTCAAGATCGTGAAGGATTTCTATGGTTTGGAACCAGAGATGGTTTAAATAGATTTGATGGTCATAACTTTATAAATTACCGTCATAATTCTCAAGATACTTATAGCCTAAGTAATAATTTTGTGAGGTCTTTATTTCAAGATCAACAAGGAGATATTTGGGTTGGAACCATGAATGGTTTGAATAAATTTATTCCAGAAGAAAACAACTTTCAGCGTTATAGTCACAAGCAAGATACATTAATTAAAACCAAAGAAATATGGGATATTACAGCAGATAAAAATCAAAATATTTGGTTGGCTACAAATCTAGGTTTGGAAAAAATTAATGTAAAAAGTAATACAATCACCCAATATACAGCGAATAAAAAAGAGTTGTCTAGTAACAAAATAAGAAGTTTATGCATTCAAAATAAAGGAGATATATGGATATGTAATACAGAAAATATAGATGTTTTTAATCCAGAAAATAATAAACATCAAACTTTTTCATATCCTCCAAGTACTGTAAAAAAAGAAACAGATAATTATGCTCCTGTTATTTATGAAGATAAAGAGGGATCTATCTGGTTAGGATATCAAAATGGTCTTTGGTTTTTTAACAAGGATACTAATAATTTTCAAAAATTTAAGATTCAAACCAATGCAATTCAATCAATATCCAGTGAGGTTAGAAGTGTTTTTCAAGATTATTTAGGTCATTTATGGGTGGGTACATATACGGGACTTTATATTATTGATCAGGATAAAACTCTTATACGTCATTTTCAACATCAAGAAAATAACCCAAGCAGTCTGAGTCAGAATTCTATCTATGAGATTTTTGAGGATACTAAAAAAGACATATGGATTGGTACTTATGCGGGTGGAATTAATTATTACGATAGAAATTATGATTTGTTTAAAAGCTTTACTGCTGGTTTAACCAAATCTAAATTGAATTACAAAGTGGTGAGTTCTATTGCCGAAGATGAACATCAAAATTTATGGATTGGTACAGAAGGTGGTGGAATCAATTTTTATAATAAAAGCACTCAACTGTTTAAATATTATAGACATGATAGTAAAAATCCTAATAGCATCAGTGCAGACAATGTAAAATCTATCATCAAAACAAAAAAAGGAAATTTATGGATTGGAACTCATGACGGTGGTTTAAATTTTTTAGAGGTACACAAACAACCCAAAGTATTTAAAAAGTATAAAAATAAATTAAACGATACCACCAGTTTAAGCAGTAACCGTGTAATATCTCTATTTGAAGATGACACCAACAATATTTGTATAGGAACTTCTGGAGGTGGTTTAAATGTTTTTAAAAACAATAAAATTGTTAGAATTAAAGATTCTTTAAACAGTATAGGCTCTATTATTTACACCATTTCTCAGGCTTCAGAAAAAAACACATTGTGGGTTGGAGGCAATAAAGGTTTGGCAAAATTAAATACACTAACCTATAAAATAGAACCATTAGTTTATAGAAAAAAGCAAACTTATGAATATACGGTTAGTGCAACCTTAGATGTTTATGAAGATGCATTACATAATTTATGGATAGGTACAGAAGGAGATGGATTGTATTATTACGAAGCGAAAACTCAAAAAAGTACCAAATACGATATAAATAATGGCTTGCCAAACGAAGTTATTTATAGTGTATTGCCAGATGATGATAACAATCTTTGGCTGAGTACCAATAATGGTTTAAGTCGTTTGAATTTATCCACTCGTAAATTTGATAATTTTAATGTTTCTGATGGATTGACAGAAAATGAATTTAATTATGGAGCTGCCATAAAACTAAAAAATAATAATTTGATGTTTGGAGGAGCAAATGGTGTTAATTATTTTAATCCCAATCGTATGGTAGAAAGTTCTTTTATTCCTCCTGTTTCAATTACTTCTATACTTGTAAACAACCAACCTTTTTTAGCTAAAAATAACGAACTTGTTTTAAAACATCATCACAATGTGTTCAGCTTTAATTTTGTTGCGCTAGGATATTCTAAACCTAAAAAATGTGAATATGCTTACAAATTAGATGGTTTTGATGAGGAGTGGAATTATATAGGAAACAAAAGATCAGCAACCTATACCAACTTAGATGCAGGAACCTATACTTTTAAAGTAAAAGCATCAAATAGCAATGGTGTGTGGAATGAAAAAGGAGCAACTATAAAAGTAAAAATACTTCCTGCACCATGGAAAACCTGGTGGGCTTACCTTATTTATACAATTATCATAGTAATTATTCTTTTAATTATTAGAAAGTATAGCCTTTTAAGAATTCAGGAAAAAAATGAATTAAAACAAGAAAGATTAGAAAAAGAAAAATTAGAAGAAATTAACCAGTTAAAGCTCCAGTTATTTACTAATATATCTCATGACTTTCGTACTCCCTTAACTTTAATTATTGGGCCTTTAGAAAGTTTAATTAAAGATGGTATGGGGAATGAGTTTATGCAAAATCAGCATAAAATTATGTATAGAAATGCAAAAACTTTGTTACAGCTAGTAAATCAATTGTTAGATTTTAGAAAAAGTCAATCCGGTAAAATTCAACTAAAAGCATCCAGATCTAATATTGTTCCGTTTATAGAAAACATCAAACTTTCTTTTGATGAGTTGGCAAGGGTAAGAAATATTCATTACTCTTATACACCATCTAATGCTAATATTTACTTATGGTATGATAAAATCAACTTAAAAAAAGTAATCCTTAATTTATTATCAAATGCTTTTAAGTTTACACCAGACAATGGAGCAATTAGCATAGAAGTATCAATAATTAACAAGAAAGATAAAAAAGATACGGCTAAAGATTTTGTAAAAGTAGTTGTAAAAGATAGCGGAAAAGGAGTACCTAAAAAAAGCATCAAACTTATTTTTGAGAGGTTTTATCAATTAGAGCAAAACGAAAATGTCCGTACAGGAACGGGAATAGGATTAGCATTGACTAAAAGTTTAATCAAATTGCATCATGGATCTATTAAAGTAGTTAGTAAAGAAGGAAAAGGAACTTCTTTTATTGTTTTGTTGCCACTAGGTAAAAATCACCTAAGAGAAGATCAAATTGTTGATGAAAACAAAATAGATCAAAATCAAAATTTGTTTTTAACCAACACTTCGGATTTTTTATCAGAAGATATTGTCACAGAAAATATAGAAACAGAAAATGAAGTAACTGATGAAAGCCCCACAATTTTAGTTGTTGAAGATAATTTTGAGGTAAGAAGCTTTGTGAAAAGTATCTTAAAAAAGAATTATAATATACTAGAGGCCGAGAATGGAAAAGTTGGATTGGAGATCACTAAAAATCAGACTATAGATTTAATTATTAGCGATGTAATGATGCCAGAAATGAATGGAATGGAGTTTTGTGATAAAATTAAAACCAATATTTCTACCAGTCATATTCCTGTTATTTTGTTAACTGCCAAAACATCAGAAGAATCTCAGAAACAAGGATACAAAACCGGAGCAGATGCATATATTTTAAAACCTTTTGATTCAACCGTTTTAGAAATTAGGGTTGATAACTTAATCAAGGCAAGAAAAGCACTTATAGAAAAGTATAGAAAAGAGATTATTCTTGAGCCTAAAAAAGTAGAAGTTGAGTCTGAAGATGAATTATTTTTACAAAAAGCCATCAACTTGATAGAAGATAATATGCAAAATTCTGAATATGCTATTCAAGATTTTATATCGGATATGGGGATGAGTAGGTCTGCTTTGTATAGAAAGTTAAAAGCGTTAACAAACCAAACTATTATTGAATTTATAAGAACCATAAAACTTAAAAAAGCAAGACAGCTGATTGTAAATACACAATTAAATATTTCTGAAATAGCCTTTAGTCTTGGTTTTAATGATTTAAAACACTTTAGAAAAACGTTTAAGGAGTTGTTTAACGAATTGCCGTCAGAATGTCGTACAAATGCTTCATCTAGTTTAGATGAATAACTTTAAGAGAACATCATAAAAATGAGTTAGAAATAAAAAAGGTTAATCTCTAAATGGTTAACCTTTTTTACGTAATCATTCTCATATAACTTGTCAATACCCCTGTTTTTAAAGGTCTGAACAGCTAGCCCCTCAAAATTGAATAAGGACTACCTTTTTAAAAATTTAAAAGCATTTTAAGTTTGTACTAAGTCTAATCTAAAACATGAATATGAAAAACAAGCACAAGTTACTTTTGCCAAATTTAGTATATAAAAAGGCAATATTATTTTTAATTCTGGTTGGAGTATTTGGTGTTTTTTCATCAAATGCCCAGAAAAAAGAGATAGAAGGAACCGTAGTAGATGAATTGGGGATGCCATTACCTGGGGTCAATATTTTTAACAAATCAAATTCAACTGTAGAGGTTACCGATTTCGATGGTCGTTTTGTAATAAGTGTAAATAAAGGTGCACAGCTGGAATTTAGCTTTGTGGGGTATGAGCCTTCAAAAATTACAGTTACAGAAGAATCTGTATACAATATAAAGCTGGTTCCAAATTTAAGCGTATTGGATCAGGTTGTTATTATTGGATATGGAAATGTTCAAAGGAAGGATTTAACTGGTTCCGTAGCTTCTGTAGATATGGAGAAATTAACTGAAGCCCCCGTAGCAAATTTTGATGAAGCTTTAGCAGGTAGAGTTTCTGGTGTACAAGTAAGTTCTGGAAATGGTGAACCTGGTAGTGCATCAAGCATCGTTATTAGAGGTGGGAATACCGTAAACGGAGACAACTCACCCTTATATGTTGTTGATGGATTTATTGTAGAAGATTTTAATCCTGGTTTGATAGATCCATCGGATATAGAGTCTATGGATATTTTAAAAGATGCATCTGCAACAGCTATTTATGGTGTAAGAGGATCTAATGGGGTTATTATACTAACCACCAAACGAGCTAAAAAAGGAAAAACAAAAATTAGTTATGAAACAAGGCTTGATGTTAAAGAAGTATCTAAAACTTTAGACGTTTTAAATTCTTATGAATACATAAAATTAAATTTAGAATTGAACGAAGGCTCAACGAGTTTAAGGTTCTTTTCTATACCAGATGAAGTAACAGGAAACAGTGTTATGGTAGGTGATTTAGAAGATTATGTGGATGCACCGACCCGAAATTGGCAAGATGAAGCTTTTAGAACGGCATTTTCTAAAACTCACAAAATTAAAATTTCTAGTGGAGCAGAAAAAACAAAATTTAATGCTTCTATAAATGCTATTGAGGATCAAGGAACTTTGTTGAATTCTGAGTACAATAGACTAAATGGTAGGCTTACTTTAAATCATAAAATAAATGATAAGTTAGATGCTACTGTAGATTTAATTTACACAGATTATTCTCAAGAAGGGTTAAGTACTCAAGGAACCTCTTCTTACTCTTTTTTAAGAAGTTTAATAGGTTATACACCTGTTGCTAATAAATTTTTAGATTATGGAGGTGAAGATCCTTTAAATACCATTAGCGATGAGTATGATTTGACAAACATTGTTTCATGGCATCCAATTATATCATTAAACAATGAATATAGAAAAAGTGAAACAGATCAGTTAATAACAAATCTGCGTTTAATGTATAAAATAACACCACAGTTAACTTTAGATGTTAAAGGGAGTTATAATTCTCAACACAGAAAAACAGGTCAGTTTTACAACAGCCAAACTGTTTATGGAAGATTAGTAAACAAAATAGATGGTATTAATGGATCCATGGACAATAGAAGATGGAAATATTATTCTTCTGTAAATACATTAAGTTATAAAAAGACCTTTAACGATCATAGAATTGATGCGCTTGTAGGTGCTACATTAAACATAAGAGAATTTGAACAAACTTATTTTAAGTCTATAGACATTCCTCAATATGTAGAGCATTTAGGAATTAATGCTATAGATGAAGGAACACTAAACAGTGGAACCGATGTAAATGGTACTGAAAAAAGAAGTGTGCTTTCTTTCTTAGGACGTTTAAACTATAGTTTTAAAAACAAATACTTACTAACTGCTACTCTTAGAAGAGATGCTTCGTCAGCTTTTCCTGAGAATAACAGAGTGGGTTATTTTCCTTCTATAGCAGCATCTTGGAAAGCAGAAGAGGAAAGATTTATTAAAGATTTAGACCTTTTTTCTCAACTTAAATTTAAAGTTGGATATGGTAAAACAGGAAATGATAGAATACTTGATTACAATGCAGGAAATCAAGTCTTAACTTCAGATAACGCTTCATATTTTATAGATGGTCAAACAATATTAGGACAAAGAACGACTAGTTTTGGTGCAAATTTAGATTTGCAATGGGAAACCACATCACAATTTAATGCGGGGATAGATGTAGCATTCTTAAAAGATAGAGTCTCTTTTACTGCAGAAATTTATCAAAAAGACACCAAAGATTTATTGTTAAATTCAGATGCAGCTCCATCTCAAGGGTTTTCTACTCAGTGGGTAAATTCAGGTCATGTAAGAAACAGAGGTTTTGAATTTAGTTTTAATACTCAAAATATAAAAACCAAAAACTTTAGTTGGTCTACAGATTTTAACATTTCATTCAACCAAAATAAAGTAATGTCTTTACCAGAAAGCAAACCCATTTTTGGAACTCCAAATTATTACTGGAAACTAAGTAGTCAACAATATATAGTAGAAGAAAATAAACCTTTAGGTAATATGTATGGGTTTATATCTGACGGAGTTTACCAGCCTGAAGATTTTGAAAATTATGACCCTACAGAAACTACTCATACGTTGTTAGCTAATCAACCAAGTTACTCAAGTCACCAAGCAGGAGATGAAAAATACAAAGATTTAAATGGTGATGGAGTGATTACAAATGATGACAAAACGATTATTGGGAATGGTTTGGCAAAACATTTTGGTGGATTAGGAAATACATTTAAATATAAGAACTTTAGCTTAAGTACTTTCTTTCAATGGTCTTATGGTAATGATATTTTAAATGCCAATAGATTGGTTTTTGAAGACTTAAATACGGTAGGACAAAATCAATTAGCAACTGCTGTAAATAGATGGACTATTGATAATCAAGATACAGATATGTACAGAGCAGGTGGACAAGGATTTGAAGATATTTCTTCTAGAATTGTAGAGGACGGATCTTACATAAGGTTAAAAACAGTGAACTTATCGTACCGTTTTCAAGTAGAGAACTGGGAAAAATTAAAATTAAATAGTTTAGAATTATATGCATCTGGACAAAATCTAATTACTTGGACAAATTATTCTGGTTTTGATCCAGAGGTTTCTGTAAACAGTTCAGCAATTATGCCTGGAATAGATTATTCTGCATACCCAAAACAAAGAACATTTAGTTTAGGTTTAAAAGCATCATTTTAAAAAATACAATTATGAAAATAAGATTAATAATCATATCAGTAACATTTCTGTTTATACAAGGATGTAACAATTTATTAGATATAGAACAAAAAGATAATATCTCTTCAGAAACTTTATATCTTTCAGAATCTGGTGCTATAGCAGGATTAGCAGGGGTATATAGTAGAGTAGTGAGTGCGTATAGAGAAGCAGAAATTAACGCATTGTACCCTTCTAGTTATACAGATGAAGGACATTACAACAGAGTAGGAGCATTTGGTTATATTAAAAATGATTTCTCTGCATCAGACACAAAGTTAAAAGCAGTTTGGACCAATTATTATGAAGGAATTGTAAGTGTTAATACTTTCTTAACAGGAGTAAAAAAATCAAATTTAGAAGAGAGTTTAAAACAAGAGTTAATTGCAGAAGGACATTTTTTAAGAGCGTTTCTTTATTTTGATTTAGAAAAAGCATTTGGAGGTGAAGAAGGAATTCCAATGCAATTAGAAAACACTTCAGGACAACTTTTACCTAGAACTCCAGGAATAGATGTTTACAAACAAATTATTTCAGATTTAGAAATTGCAGAACAAAATTTACCTGAAGATGCTGATGTAACTCCAGGTAGAGCAGGAAAAGGAGTTGCAAGAGGTTTGTTAGCAAGAGCATACTTATATATGGCAGGTGCACCATTTAATGAACCTGGAGCGTATGAAAAAGCTAAAGAATGGACAGAAACCATTATAAACGATCCTTATTATGAACTAAATCCTAGTTATGAAGATGTGTTTAATAACCTAGCAATGGAAATATATGAGCCTAAGGAAGTATTGTTTCAAATAGGTTTTTCTTTTGCCAATTCAGATGTGTATCAAGCCTCAAAATTAGGAGCAGTATCCGGAATGTTAGTGCACGATGAAGGTTGTGGGAAAGGTTTTGCCTTGATGAATGCAACCATTTCTTTAATTCAAAAATACAGATCAGATCTTGCTGATGAAAGAGGTTTGTGGAACGTGAACCCTTATTATGTTCCAAGATTAAATGATTGTGAACCTGAGTTATTGAACAATCAATTTTTAGAAGTAGCATCCAAATACAGAAGATCTTTAGAAAGTAACAATACTAATTCAAGTTATGGAGCTCATCACTGGCCTGTGTTAAGATTTTCTGATGTATTGTTGATGTATGCAGAAGCAGAAAACAACATTACTCCTGGTTCTAGTTTGGCTTTAGATGCTGTTAACAGAGTGAGAAATAGAGCCAATGCAACACCACTAACGGTTATTAATGAAGAATTAATACAGGAGGAACGTAGATTGGAGTTGTGTTTTGAAGGACATCGTAAATACGATCTTTTAAGATGGGGAGTTTTAGAAGATAAGGTTACAGAAACCAAAGAATTGATGGAAACTCTAGCAGCAGATCCAGAGTTTTTAAATACTGATTGGAGTATTTATGCAGAAGCAAATTTAGGAGATGATGGTATTCCGTTAAGTGGTGATGAACCAGATGTTTTAGAAGTAAGATACAATAGTTTCAGTTCGTCTTTTAACTACTTAGATGGGTACAACAATTTTGATATTTCTAAACATTACATATTACCTATTCCAGAACAAGAATTAGGAGTAAATACCAACTTGTCACAAACAAAAGGTTGGTAAAATTCCATCGTATCATTTAAAAGCACATACATATGAAAAGTATACATAAAATAATAACAAGCATTTCTCTTTTAGCACTTGTGTTTACAAGTTGTGAGGATTTTGAAGAAGTAAGCGAACCTAATTTTGATATTACCGTAAGTAATGAAACTGTTAAGGTAGGTGAAGAGGTTGAGTTTAGTATAGAAAATGCACCTAATTTTTTAAGTTTTTATTCAGGAGAATTTGGATATGAATATCAACATAGAGACAGAACTAATATTGATGGAACTATTAATATGTCCTTTGATTGTGCTCAACACTATCAAAATGGTACAAGTTTATCAGATCCTGGATTGTCAGTGCAATACTCTACAGATTATGATGGGTCAGGAACTGCAGAAGCCATAGCTTTGGCAACGTGGATTGATATTTCCGATAAATTTGTGTTACCTACCGCTAGAACGTATGCGTGGACAAATTCTGGAATTGCAGATATTTCTGATTTAGCATCTGAAGGAAAACCAGTTTATATTGCTTTTAAAATTCTAGCAGATGGAAAAACATCAGAAGGAAACAGACAGGGAGAGTATCGTTTTAATAATTTTAATATTGAGTTGGCAGTAGAAGGAAAATCAACATCTTTACCTGTTACAGATTTTGAATCAACGGAATGGCAAACAGTCAATGTTCAAGGAACCAATGATGATACCAACAAAGATCAATGGATTTATTGGTCTGATGGTTTTTTTAGAATGAATGGAACTTCTGCAGATTATACTAATGAAGATTGGTTAATTACAGAACGAATTGATTTAACAGCTATTTTACCAGACCAAGGAGCAGCTTTAAAATCGTATTCAGAACGTTTGTCTTCTTTTACACATACTTACACAGAAGCTGGAATTTATACAGCAACCTTCCTAGGCAACAATACAACGGTATATGGAAGTAAAGAAGGTATAAAAGAATTGACTATTGAAGTTGTAGAATAGTTGCTTTTAAAATAAGTGCTAAAATTTTAGAATAAAAGTTGTGTTTGTTAAGGCTGTAGAAACCCCACTATAGTTTTAGCGACACAACTTTTGTTGTTTTAAGTACAAAAGAGAACTATATAGATATTTGTGCTGTAAGCCTAAACATTTATAAAAACAAAAGCTCTGTATGTTTTTCAATAGATAGTACAAATACAGATAGTATTACTCAATAGAAGTTTTACTAAAGAGTTAAAAGATCTTAATTTTAGGTTTAAAGAATTTTACATCAAGGTAATTCTATTAGAGCCTTATTCAAACTTAGAAAATTATCTATTGTGTTGATAATTAATGGTGTTTTGCTAGTTAGCCCCTCTTTTTGGAAAAGCTAGCCCCTCTTTAAAAACTAAAAGTCAAGTTAATTTTGTCAATATAATTATTAACCTTTAAATCTTTTAGTATGAAAAAAATTACTTTATTAACAATTCTTTTATTTGGAATTGCTACCATTTCAAAAGCACAAGTTACCGCAACAGGTTCGTACTCTGTTGGTGTAGGATCCGTAATCATAACAGATGTTACAAACGATGAAGATAATGGTGATGGAGCTGGAGATGGTGCAAAATTTATTGACGGAGCAGATGGTACGGCTATAGATGAAGCAGTATACTTTACTTTTGATGGAACTATTGAAAATGGTGCCACTTATACTCTAAACACAACATTATACAATGTAAATACTTCTTACTGTAATGTAACAGTGTATTTGTATAACAAAACAGATGGAACAGAATTAACATCAGTGGTTGCTGGAGTTCAACCTTTTAATCACGCTGCAGGAGATGATATCAAAGCAGTGGAGTTAAACTATACTGCTGTAGCTACTGATGCAGGTGATGTCTTAGAAGTGAGGTATGTGAAAACACAAGCGGGTGCTTACCGTAATTATGCGATTGATATTTTAGAATTGAATGGAATAGCGGTTGGTCCTACCCCTCCATCTGTATTGTCTCCAGCCGGATCATGGTCTCCAATTGGAGATACTGAAATAACAAATACTATCGATGATGGAGATAATGGAGATGGAGTGAGTGATGGGGCTATTTTTGTAGATGGATTGTCAGTGGCAATTGGTCAAGGTGTTGCTTTTACATTTGATGATACCATGGAAGAAACAGTTGTATATAGTGTGGTAACGAACGTTTACAATCCAGGTTCTTCATATAACAAAGTCGTTGTTTCTTTGTATAATGTTACAGATGGTCAAGAGTTAAAAACATCAGGAGTTACTAATTTACCAGGAGGTAGTGTAGCTGAAATATCAATAAGTTATACTGCTTTGTCTACAGATGAAGGTGATGTAGTAGAGTTGAGATTTGTGAAAGATTTTGATGGGAATATGTCTCGTGATTTCTCGATAGATAATGTAACTGTTGGTGGTTCAGTAATCTCTACAGACTTGTCAACTTTATCTATAGAAGATACTGTTTTAAATGAAAACGTTTCAGTATATCCAAATCCAGCAACAGATATTTTAAACATAGTAGGGAATGACATTGTTAGTGTAAAAAACATCATGATTTTAGATATTACAGGAAAATTAGTGCACCAAGGTTCGTTTACACAAAATCTAAACGTAAGTAGCTTTCCACGAGGTCTGTATCTTTTAAGGTTAGAATCTGAAACAGGTGGTGTATTGGTTAAAAAAATAATTTTGAAGTAAGAATCATAAAAATAAGAATCAAAGTTTGATTTCTAACAAGGACAGACTTCAAAATTATCTGTCCTTGTTTATCTATATGCTGATCAATCGTTCAAATAAGGAACAATCTAGGAGATGAATTATGGAAGTTATTAAGATCACTCATCTGTTATGTGATTTTTAAAAGAGTTTTCAATAACAAAAAAACAATAGTTTTTTTAAGTATTTGGATTTCAGTGTTCAAAGGTTTTTTAGGAAAGTGAGAACAGTAAATACCTCTTATATGAATAAGAATCCCCTCCTTTTTTTTAAGAAGAAGACTCAATTTTACAATTCGTTCTTGTACTGATGAGAGCGTAAAAACAATTATTTAAATAAAAAGAATAAAAGAATGATGCTAAAAAAAATAGTTCCTAATGTGATAAAAACGGCTTTCTTAAGCTTGTGTTTAGGTTTGATAAGTTGTAAAGGTGAAACTCAAAAATCAAATAAGGCAATCACAGTTTCTAATAAAGATACGTTGTCTGCTTATATTTTAAAAAAAGCCATTGCAGATTGTGAAGCGCAATTAGAAAAATCGGTTCCTAAATTAACGGATTTAACCATGCATCCTAGATTTATAGAAAAAGAAGATAGTGATTGGCATCAAGTGAAAAATGATAAACTAATGTGGACTTCTGGTTTTTATCCTGGAATTTTATGGTATGCTTATGATGTTACTGGAAATGAAAAATGGAAAAAAGAAGCTATCAAACGTACCGAGGTTTTTGAAGACTTTAAAAATATTACAGAACACCACGATATTGGTTTTATGATGTTTCCTGCTTATGGTAATGGAGTTGAAATAGGAAATAAAAAAGAATACAAAGACATTCTATTAACTTCTGCAAATTCATTAGCAACCAGATTCAATCCAAATGTAGGAACTATAAAATCATGGTCTAACAAAATGCATCCAAGATGGAAACAACATATTACGATTATAGATAATATGCTGAATTTGGAATTGTTGTTTTGGTCTGCAAAAAATGGAGGAAATCCTGAGCATTATGATATAGCTGTAAAACATGCAGAAACAACCATGAATAATCATTTTAGAAAAGATCATACTTCTTGGCATGTTTTGGAATACGATTCTATATCAGGAAAAGTATTAAATAGACACACCAAACAAGGTTATGCAGACAATAGCAGATGGTCTAGAGGACAAGCTTGGGGGGTTTATGGATATACAATGGTATACAAAGAAACGAAGGACAAAAAATTCTTAGATTTTGCGAAAGTATTAGCCGATACATATTTGAGTTTGTTGCCAGAAGATATGATTCCTTGTTGGGATTTTGATGTAGCAAACAATCCAAAAGAAGAAAAAGATGCTTCTGCTGCAGCCGTTGTTGCTAGTGCTTTAATTGATTTAAGTACTTTAGTAGAAGACAAAGCTAGTCAAGAAAAATATTACCATGCAGCATTGGCTATGTTAAAGAGTTTAAATTCTACAGAATATTCAGGAGTAGGAATTAACGATGCTTTTTTAAGACATTCTACAGGAGCTAAATCTTTAGGTTGGGAAATTGATGTTGCATTAATTTATGCAGATTACTATTATATTGAAGCTTTGTCTAGATTAAAAAGACTTCAAGAGAAATAGTAAGTAGTTTTAAATGTATTTATAAGTTAGAAAATAAACAGTTATGGTTCGTGTTTTTTCAAAATTAAATCATCAAATAATTTATTTGATATTCATCTTTTTTAGTGTAGTAACAGTATATGCACAAGAAAAATTGCCTGCTGTTGAATCTTTTGAAAGTAAAACTATTTTAAATTTTTACAATCAATCAGCAGGAGATTTATCAATTAGTAAAAAGCATAAAAGATATGGAAATAGCTCTTTAAAGTGGAGTTGGAACCAACAGAGTTCATTTGGTACAGCTCACTTTAAAACAGTATCTATGGAGGAAAGTCCTTTAGCATACGGGAGTTATTTTCCTGCAAGCCCTACGCTAAATATTTCTATTTATAACGAAAAAGCTATAAACGATACCATAACAATTTCTTTTGAAAAAGATGGAGTGCAACAAGTGTATTTTGATGTAGAATTGTCTTTTAAAGGATGGAGAAGAGTTTGGGTTCCTTTTTATGAAATGTATGGAAATGCACCTAAAAAAGGAGAACCCGTAGATTATGATTATTTTAAAGTAACCACAACTTCTAGTCAAGGGGAATTGTTTTTTGATGACATTGTATTTTCTCAATACCAAGATGATAGACATCAATATCCAGATGAGATAGTTCCCTTCATAAAAAAAGATAAAAAGTTAAGAGAAGACTTTTGGATGCCTTTGGCTAGTAATTTTAATCGTATTAAAAACTTAGAGGCAGCTCCTATTTCTGTTGCAACAAGATTAGAACTAAATAAATTTCAAGAAATAATTACACAAGACTTAACAGTTCCTGCTAAGTATAAAACATATATCAATAGTTTAAAATCGGACTTTGATGAGATGGGGATTTATGAAAAAGATGGAGTTGTTTTAGGGCCTCCGTTAACAGTTTATGAGGAACAAGAGTTTTTTGATGAAAATCAGCAAGGAAAACGACGTTATAATGATGTAAAGAAGTTTGGAGCTATCATGAGAAAATTATCTCATTTTCACGATAGATCTTCTCTGGAAGAAACCCGAGAAATAGAAAGTATGTTTGTGCTTGGAACCAAATATTTTTTAGATCAAGGTTGGCAAGCGGGTTCTAATGGTGGAACAAGACATCATGTAGGATATTTTGTAAGAGGTATTGCAGAAGGTTTTTATACCATGAGAAAAGTACTGTATCAAGCAGGTTTGTTAAAAGAGGTAGCAGATAGTATGCATTGGCTTTTTAATTTAGGAATGTTGTTAGATGATGAAAGTACTTTTCATGTAAACATAGATTACTTAAACACACAATCGTATTATCATTTAATGTTGATTTTTTTAGAAGAAAATCAAGAGAAACAAGCAGCATTGCTAAAAGCTTATTCCAATTATATGTCTGCAATTTTGGCTCAACAAAACGAACCAAGAGGATTTAAAGTAGATGGAACTTCATGGCATCATAATGGACATTATCCTGCTTATGGTTTTGGAGCTTTTCAAAATGTTCCTAAAGTAATTAAAACATTATCCAGAACAAGATTTAGAGTTAGAACCGAAGGACATCAAAACTTTAAAAATGCTTTTTTAAAAACAAGTGAATATTGTCAAATTTTTAATTGGGGATTTGGTAATGCAGGAAGACATCCTATAGAGAATAATGGAATAGAATCTTTAAGGCCTCAATATTTAATGATGGCACAGGCTGGAAATCCTAGAGGGAATTCAAAAATAGATCAAGAGTTTGCAGCTGCTTATATAAGACTTTGGGGAGAAGAGGACGTGCTTAATAGTTCTATTTTTAAAGATATAGAAGGTATCAAAGAACAAGAATTAAAATCATACATAACCATGCCCTATGCAGCCACGGCCATTCATAGAAAAAATGATGATTGGGCTGCTATTGTAAAAGGATATAACAAATATGTCTGGGCATCAGAAATATATGTGGATGAAAATAGATATGGTAGATATCCATCAAACGGAACCATACAGTTGTTAAATAACAAAGGAGAAAGTGGTAGTGGTTTTAAACAAGACGGCTGGGATTGGAACCGATATCCGGGAGCTACCGTTATTTATTTGCCTTTTAAAGAATTAGAGCCTAGTAAGCCATTGGTGATGTTTAGAAGCGATGAAACTTTTGCAGGAGCAACGGAATTAAACGGAAATGGAGTTTTTGGAATGATATTGAATGAAGGTAGTGGTTCTAATGCAGATGGAGAAAATACCAAAAATGGTTATCCAGGAAAATTAAAAGCTAAAAAATCAGTATTCTCTTTTGGTGATAAAATGATAGCTATAGGAAGTAATATTTCTAGTATAGATTCTATAAATGCTACACAGACCAATTTGTTTCAAACCTTTTTACCAGAAGCAAAAAAAGTATTGTATTCTTCTGAAGGAAAGATTAAAAAAATACCATCGTTGATAAAGTTGTCAGAAGTATCAGCAAAAAAGAAATGGGTGATAGATCCTTATGGAAATGGATATTATTTGTTATCACAAAATGATACTTATATCCAGAAAAAAGAGCAACAATCCTATCATAATAAATACTCTATCAATACGGGTAAAATGAATGCAAAAGGAAAAGGAGTAAAAGAAACGGAAGGAGATTATGCAACAGGGTGGATAGACCACGGTTTGGCACCCAACAATGCTTCTTATCAATATGTGATTTATCCTTTTTTAGATGAAAAAAGCCAAAATAAATTTGAAGAAAAAGCTGAAAAAGACACTAGTTATAGTGTATTAAGAGCTGATGAAGTAGCTCACATCGTTACTTATAAAACAACAAATACAACAGGTTATGTGGTTTTTGAAGCTGATAAAGACTTAAATAATGGAGTTTTAAAACAAGTGTCAGAACCTTGTTTAATTATGATTGATGATGTTCAAAATAAAATAGAAATCAGTGCTGTACAACCTGATTTGAACTTTGAAGAATATGAGAAATACAGATACAGAAATTATAGTAGATCTGTGTCTGTAGCCATTACTTTAAATGGAAAATGGCAAAGTGAGCATTTAAATTTTATCAAATCAATTACTTACAAAAAAGGCAATACAGTAGTCTTGTTAGAATGTATAGATGGGTTGCCTAGAAAATTTTCAATGAAAAAAATGTAATGAATACTAAGAAACAACAAAATGTATAAATTAGAAGATTTTTTAGTAGTTGTATTGGGGTTTCTTTTTTTTGTTTCTTGTAGTTCCACTAATGTTGATATGGAGGAAGAAATTGAAGAAGAGGCAATCGAAGAAAAGGATTCTGTGGATCAAGATACTATTGTAGTGTTTTCTAATCATAAGATTACAAATGGAATGACTTTTTCTGAGATCAATACCGTTTTAAAATCAGCTTCCTATGGAGATACTATAGCCGTTGAGCCTGGAACGTACGTAATTACAGGAGAGTTGGCTATAAAAAACGGAATTACCATTCACAAAGAATCTTCCGTAACCCCAATATTTACAGCTTACGATACATCAACAACTGAAATGCTAGAGCAATATTGGAGCTCCAACAATAGAGATATTGATATTTACGGTATACAGTTTAGAAACATCCGAATCAACATTAGAAATGCTAGCAACACAAGTTTTAGGTACTGCATTTTTGATTATGGAAGAAGAAAAGCAGGAACTACAAAAACGTATACGCAAGATGCTTACATACAAATGTACAATTGTGATGATATGTTGGTAAAAGGGAATGTTTTTAAAAGAAGACTAGGAAATAGTGGGCGAGGTATTTATACAGTTGATTGTGTAGATACAGGAATAGCCAACAACACTTTTGGTAATAGTGGTGCAGAAGGATATTTTGTAACAGCTATTAATGACAATAGTGATGGAACCTCTATCTCAGGAAATACGATCAGTAGGAATGAATCGTGGGTAGATTTTGATGAAACTGATCATGGTATTTATGTTCATAGTTTTAACGATGTTATTATTGAAAATAATACAATTTCTGGATGGCCCGCAGCTGGAGAGGGTGGAGCTATTAAAATTAGAAATGGAGATGGAGCACTAATTCAAAACAATACCATGACAACTTCGGGTATATTAATGTATGTGTATGTTAGCACTGCAGCTCATCCCTATTTAAAAAACATAGAAATTATTAACAATACCATTTCAGTAGCAAATTCACCAAATGACATCTATCACGGAATTGGTTATTGGAGAAATACAACCTCTAGTGGTTTTTATGAAGAATCTATTTTGATATCTGGAAATAATTTGTCTGCTGGAACTCTTAAAATAACAAGTCCAGTAGATGCAACATTGTTTAATAGCAATAATGGTGGAGTGTATAACAATAGTATAGGTACTATTTATCTAGCTTCAGGAATTAATAATTCCAATAATTATTAATTAATACTAAAAATAATTTATTAAATGAAGAAACATTTAAATATATACTCACTGATTATATTTCTAATATTGTTAGTGAGTTTAATTTCTTATTCTAGTAAAAAAGAAGATTATCAATTGATAATTAAAGTTACTAATACATTAGATTTTAACAGAGCTGAGGTGGTGTCCTTATCCAGAAAACAATTAAACCCACTGTTACAAAAACACTCAGAAACAATTATAAAAATAAAAAAGCAAGGAGAAACGGAATATGTAGTAACACAATGGATAGACAACAATCAAGATGGTGTGAATGATGAATTGTTGTTTCAAGCACATGTTGCTCCTAATTCAGAAGCAAAATATATTGTTGTAGTTGATGATACCTCTAAAATAAAAACTACAAATGTAGTAGCGTATTCTAGATTTGTTCCTGAAAGAACAGATGATTATACTTGGGAAAATGACAAAGTCGCTTTTAGAACTTATGGGCCAGATGCTCAACGTAGGATAGAGGAACAGGAAGAGGATGGAACACTTTCTAGTGGTATTGACTTATGGCTGAAACGTGTAGATTATGCTATTATTGATAAATGGTATTCAAAAAACATGAATGAACCAGGATATTATCACACAGATCGTGGAGAAGGTCACGACCCATATCACGTAGGAACTAGTAGAGGTACTGGTGGAATAGGGGTGTGGGAAAATGATAGTTTATACGTTTCTAAAAATTTCACAACCTATAATAGAGTTGCTAAAGGACCTTTAAGAACAGTATTTGAGTTGAGTTATGCTCCGTGGAGTGCTTATCAAATTTCTGAAAAAAAGAAGATTACGTTAGATTTAGGAAGTAATTTTTCCAAATTCGAGGTTGCTTTACAATCAGAGCATAAAGTTCCAAACTACACAGTTGGAATAACGTTACATAACAATAAAGGAAAAGTGAAATTAAACAAAGAACAAGGATGGTTTAGACATTGGGAGCCCATGGGAAAATCTTATGTAGGTGAAGGAATAGTTATAAGTTCAGAAACTATTTTAGATGCTAAGCAACACGTTTCTACTATTCCAGATCAAAGTCAGTTATTGGTAATTAACAAACCAACAGATAGACTTACCTATTATGTAGGTTTTGCATGGACCAAAAGTAAACAAGTTTCCTTAGTGAATGATTGGGATGAATTATTACAAAAACAAAAGAAAATCATAGAAAACAAACTGATTGTTTCAATAAAAAAATAAATATTTTTAGGAATGAGATTCGAGTAGTTTTATCAATAATCAAATTATTTGGAGAAATGAAAAGGAAGTCTTCTTTTCTAATTCTAAGTTTGATTTTTAAATCTTTTAAAAATCAAACGTTAACATTCCAGTAATATTTAAAAAACCTATTTTGATTACATTGCACTTTTAAAAAAAGTAATAAAATGCCTTCTAATGTAGAACTAGCAAAGCGAATTGCCAATTCTGACGAAATAGCTTTTAGTAGTTTGTATAATAGGTTATGGGAAAAATTGTTTGTTTTTGCTCAATCACTTATTATGGATGAAGTTGAGGCTAAAGACGTAATTCAAGAAGTTTGGTTGGATTATTGGAAAAGACGAGGTGAGATTTCTACAGATAACATTGATGCCTTTCTTTATCAAGCGGTCCGTTACAAAGTTTACAATACTCTTAGGGATAAAAAATTCAATAAAGTTCAGTTAGAAGTTTGTAGTGAACTATCTATGGATGCTCCAGTAGAATTGAATCATGATTTAGACGAAGTAAGTATGCGTTTGAATTATTATGTAAATCTATTACCTACTAAGTGTCGTGAAATTTTTACATTAAGTCGTTATCAAGGATTGGATAACGAAGAAATTGCTGATAAAATTGGTATTTCTAAACGAACTGTAGAAAATCAGTTATCTATTGCGGTAAAGTCTATTAGAAACAATATGGGGAAAGCTGTTTCTGTATTTTTCTTTATTCTAAATTGTTAGGTTATTCTTTGCAAACCTCTCTATTTTGTTAATTAAAAGTTAACAACCTTTCTAAATGTAAACATAACATTAAACCTGCATTTTTAACCGTGAAAGGCTCATGTGTTTGGGTATATACTAATATAGACCTAAAAATAGCATGACAGAAAAAGAATTAAAAATACTCATCGGTAAAAAACAAAAAGGACTTCTTACTCAAAAAGAAGAGGCTATTCTTTTTTCTTTTGAAGAGAAAATGATGGAAAAGAATAAGAGTACTAGTTTCCTAAATAATAGGCATAAATCTATGATTGGTCAAGATATTTATGCCAAAATTAATCAGAACAAACAAAGACGATTGATAGATAGTTGGATGAAAATAGCTGCAGTTTTTATCATTTCTATTTCTATTGGAGGAGTTAGTTGGTATTATTCATCGGAATTAAATAGAGGTGCTATTTTGAAACCGATGGCAGAAATAATAAGTAAAAAAGCAGATTACGGTAAAAAGTTAACGGTTACATTGCCCGACGGTTCTTTGGTAAAACTGAATAGCGGAAGTGAAATTAAATTTCCTGAGTTTTTTAGAGATTCTATTAGAGAAGTAACACTTTCTGGTGAAGCTTTTTTTGAAGTTAAAAAAGACAGTTTACATCCGTTTGTTGTAAAAACTTCACTAATTACTACTCGTGTGTTGGGAACTTCTTTTAATATAAAATCTTATGATGATGAAGATGATATCACGGTAACCTTAGCAACTGGTAAAATAAGCGTGGATATAGAAAATGAAAATGAAATTCTACTAACACCATCGTACCAAGTAAACTATAACAAATCTACCCAAGGTTTTGTAAAGCAAAAAATAGATTTAGATAGGTTTTTGTGTTGGAGAGATGGAGTATTAAGATTTGATAATGAAAAATTAGCTACAGCCATTC
Source organism: Wenyingzhuangia sp. 2_MG-2023 (assembly GCF_030548295.1). Classification (GTDB taxonomy): domain Bacteria; phylum Bacteroidota; class Bacteroidia; order Flavobacteriales; family Flavobacteriaceae; genus Wenyingzhuangia. Next base: position 31,306 of record NZ_JAUOSB010000012.1, on the reverse strand, counting down.
CAAAATTAGAGAAATGGTTCAATGTGAAAATTAAAATCCAAAATCAAAGCAGTAAAAATTGTTCGTTTACAGGAGTGTTTAAGAATGCTTCATTAGAAAATATTTTACAAAATATCACATTTGTCAAACCTAGTTTAACTTATAAATTTATCTCAGCTAGAGAGGTTGAAATAATAGGAGATTGTAATAATTAAAAATAAAAACTATGAAATAAACACTTTACACATATAATAAAAAACAGTCTGTTATAAGATACTTTGGCGAGTAAAACAGACTGTTACGGCTTAACAACAACTAATTATAGAAATTATTAAACATTTTTTATGAAATTAATTAAACACCCTTTTGTCAAAATGGTCACAAAATTGTCTGTTTATTTAGCTATTTTATTTTTTGCCAATCCAATGCTTGCAAAATATGCTTTTGGACAAGGACTAGCAGAAACAAAGATATCAATTTTAAAAATAGATGCAACCCCCTTAGAAATTTTAAAAGAAGTAGAATCTAAAACTGAGTATCATTTTATTTACGATGAGTCTCTAAGTAAAATTGATGAGGTTATTACAGTAAAATCAAAAGACATATCTGTTTTAAAAATATTAGAACAATTAACTTTTGAAGCCAAATTAAAGTTTAAACGTATTAACAACAACATTTCTGTACAACAACTATCTAGATCAAAGATAAGTTTGAGAAAAATAACTGGAGTCATAATTGATGAGGCAGGAGAGCCTTTACCAGCAGTCGATATTTTAGAAAAAGGAACTTCAAATCATGCAATATCTGATTTTGACGGTAATTTTAAAATACAATTATCAAGTCTACATCCAACATTGATAATTTCTTACAATGGTTTTATTACCCAAGAAATTGCTGTAGAAAATAAGACTGAATTTAAAATTGTTTTAAAAGAAGATATTACAAAATTGAACGAAGTAGTGGTTACTGCTCTTAATATTACAAGAGAAGAAAAATCTTTAGGATATTCAGTAGCAAAAGTTAAAGAAGAAGATTTAACCAAAACGGTAACTGGAAACTGGATCAATGGGATGTCAGGAAAAGTAGCGGGACTAACTTTTGACCAAGCAGGTACAGGACCAAGTGGGTCTGTAAGAGTTACTTTGCGTGGAGATCAATCTTTAAACTACGGAAGCAACGAAGCTTTATTTGTAGTAGATGGTGTGCCTATTACTTCTGGAATTACATCCACAAGAAGTGTAAGTAACTATGCTCAAGGAGATGCTCCTATTGATTATGGTAATGGAATTAGTGATTTAAACCCAGATGATATTGCTTCGGTTTCTATCTTAAAAGGACCTACAGCAGCAGCTTTGTATGGGTCAAGAGCAGGTGGTGGAGCTATTTTAATTACTACAAAATCGGGTAAAAAAACAAAAGGAATTGGTGTCTCGGTAAACTCGTCTATCACTTTTGATAAAGCAGGTTATTTTCCAGATTTTCAAACAGAATACGGAAACGGATCAGATATGGGAGAAAGTGAGTTTTCTATGTGGGAATTAACATCAGATATGACCAACGATGGTATAGCAGTACCTAGGCATTATTCTCGTTACACATTTGGAGAAAAGTTTGATGAAAACAAATTACGTTACTTGTATGCCTCTAAAGATTGGGATACAGGTGAATTTACAAAACTACCTTATACGTATAAAGATGACTGGTATACTGGTTTGTTTCAAACAGGAGTTACCAAGAGTAATACCATCAGCATTAGCGGGAACAATGGAAATGGAACATCAACTCGTTTTTCGGTTACAGATTTTAAGAATGAATGGATTTTACCCAATACTGGTTTTGATAGAAAAACAGTTTCATTATCGCTAAACACACCTGTAACGGATAGAATTAAATTAAACACAAAAATTAATTATGTTCGCAAACAGAGTGATAACATGCCTGGTGGAGGATATAATGAAAACAACCCAATGTATGCTTTAACTTGGGGATTTAATGTAAATAGTATCAACGATTGGAAAAATGAATATTTTCAAGGTAGATACAATTATGCTAACTGGAATGCCGAAGGTGAGAATGGCCAAGGCTTAGTTTTTCCTTCTAAAAATGGTTTTAATCCATACCGTTCTTTGTATGAGGAATTAAATACACAAGATAAAAATAGAGTTTTTGGGAACATAGGTTTTAGTTTCGATATTATGAAAGGCCTTGTGTTTAAAGTGAATTCAGGATTGGACTGGTCTGATGAATTTAGAACTCAACGTAGACCTTTTTATACTGCAGATTATCAAGATGGTTTTTATAGAGAGCAAACAGTTAGGGGTATAGAGAATAACAATGAAGCAATGTTGAGCTATACAAATAACAATTTGGTGCAGGGTAAATTGGGTGTAACTGCCGTAGTTGGTGCTAACAATAGAGTAAACGAAGATTACAATAGCAAAATAACGTTAAGCCAACTTGGTGAAGAAGGAATTTATCATACAACTAATTTACCAACAGGTGTTATTCCAGATCCATACAATTATAGAAGAAAAAAAGTTGTGAATAGTTTGTATGGTTTGGCTTCTTTAAGCTGGGACAATACTTATTATTTAGACATCACAGGTCGTAATGATTGGTCTAGTACTTTGTCAAAAAATAACAGATCTTTCTTTTATCCATCGGTAGCAGCAAGTATCTTAATGAGTGAAATTTTTGATTTTAGAAAAAATGCAGCATGGATTGATTTTACAAAATTGCGTTTGTCTTGGGCAAATGTAGGGAACGATACCAATCCTTATTCTTTAGATCAATATTATTCAACATCATCTTACCCAGGAGGATATACATTGCCAGGAACTATTCCAGATCCAGAAATAAAGCCTGAAAACGTAGAAAGCTGGGAAGCAGGTTTAGAGGCTAAAATGTTTAAAAATAGAGTTGCTTTTGATGTAACCTTGTACAAATCGTCTACTACAAATCAAATCGTATCTGTAGGAGTAGATCAGGCTACAGGAGCAACAGGCTTAAAAATAAATGCAGGGGAAATTAGCAATCAGGGAATTGAGGTTTCTGCACATTTTGTACCTATCAGAAATAGAAATTTTGAATGGTCTTTTGACATCAACTGGTCTAAAAATAAAAACAAGTTGGTGAGTTTACAAGATGATTGGGATCCAAATCAACCACTTCAAACCGAAATGGGAACTACCATTGGGGGTAGGGTAAATATCTACTCTTATGTAGGGCAACAAATGCATGTAATTTATGGTCGTGGATTTCAAAGAGCACCAGAAGGATCTACTTATGTAGATCAAAATGGTCAAGAACACGATGCTTCGGGAATGCATTTAGTAAATGCAGATGGGTATCCTATTTTAGATGAAGCTCCAGATAGAAAAATAGGAAATGTAAACCCTGATTGGAGAGGTGGTGTTGTTCAGCGTTTTAGATATAAAAACTTTTCTTTAACGGCTAATTTTACAGGGCAATATGGAGGAAACACGTATTCGGTTACCAATTTTGCTTTGTCTTATCAAGGAAAATTGAACAATTCATTAGAAGGAAGGTATGATGGATTGGTGCATAATGGAGTAAACGTTGTAAACAATACAGATGGAACAATATCTTATACAGAAAACACAAATGTTACCAAAAGTATACAAACCTACTACAATTCTTATATATGGAACCGTAACAATGCGGAAACAAATACGTTTAGCAATTCTTATTTAAAATTAAGAGAACTACGTTTGGATTATAAAATACCACAGGAAATCTTGAAAAAGACAGGTTTTTTAAACGATGCAAGCTTAGGAGTCTTTGCTACCAATTTATTTACCATTACGGAATTCCCTCAATACGATCCTGAAACAGGAATGTTAAATGGATCTGATATTTATAAAGGGATAGAAACCATGTCTTTTCCAATGACTAGATCTTATGGTTTCAATGTTAAATTTTCATTCTAAATTCTCAGGAAATGAACAAATTAAAAATAACAATAGCAACAGCTTTACTGGCAATTATTAGCATTGCGTGTACAGGCGATTTTAACGAAATAAATACAAATCCAAACACAACTAATGTAGGAGAAATACAAGCTAGTGGTATGTTTGAACCTTTGTTGTATAACGGTGCTAATTTTTGGCAAAATTATACTTGGTATTGGAACAATGAGTTGATTCAATTCACCGCTTTTACAGGTGGAACCACAAGACAAGAACATCGCTATTTTATTAGTGATTCTAACTGGCAGAGTGTTTGGAATGCCTATAACCGTTATGGGAACAATGTTTCTCACATGTATGATTTAAGTATTGAACAAGAAAATCGTTCTCTAGAAGCCATAGCCTTAACGTTAAAGGTTTTATACATGTCTAACCTTACCGATATGTTTGGTGATATTCCTTACTCAGAGGCTTTTAGTGCTAGAAAAGAAAATGGAACTACAAAGCCTGTGTTTGATACGCAAAAAGAAGTGTATGAACAATTGTTTGCTGATTTATTAGAAGCGAATAGTATTTATGCTACAACTCCAGTTTTTCTAAAACCATCTTTAGATGGTATGTATGGGGGTTCTATGGAACAGTGGCAAAAGTTTAACAACTCCCTTTATTTACGTTTGTTGATGAGAGTAAGTGGACGTAGTGAGATGAATGCTGGAACTAAAATTTCTGAAATTTTAAACAATCCTTCAACATATCCAATTTTTACTTCTAATCAAGACAATGCAACGGTTGTGTTTTCTGGAAATGATCCATATAGAAGTCAATTTGCAGATGAAAACGAAGGGGCTTTTACGAGTTCTGGTAGAAAATTAACAGAGCAACTAATAAAAATGACCGTAGTAACAGATGCAAGTGATCAAGAAACTTTTGTGGATCCTCGTTTGCCTATTATCGGAAAGAAAAATTCGAATGTAAGTGTGAATCCAAATAATATTTGGAAAGGAACCATAGCAGGAGTTACAGAGCAAGACCAAGGTGATGCTGATAGAGGAACTTCTTGGTTAAATACAGAAGTGTTGGCTAGAGCAGATGCTCCAGGAACTTTTATGGATTATGCAGAAGTAGAGTTTATTTTGGCAGAATCTGCTTTAAAAGGATTTATTCCAGGAGGAGAAACTGTAGCTAAAGAACATTATGAAAATGCAGTAAGAGCTTCTGTAGAAAAATGGGCAGTTTTAGGTCAGTTCAGCCAAACTCCTGTAGTAGTTTCTGAAGATGATGTTACAGCTTTGTTAGCTTCTGAATTGGCTTCTTGGGATGCTTTTACCAATAAATATGAGTTGATTGGAAATCAAAAATATTTAGCCCTATTCTGGGTAGGTATGGAAGCTTATCATGAATATAGAAGAACAGAATATCCTGAGTTAACAATTGGTGATGGAACTGTTTTTAATGATTATACATTACCAACAAGATTTGGATATCCAACGACAACTTTAGCTACAAATGCAGTGAATTCTGAAGCAGCTATTAGTAATATGGGAGGAAATACTATGAAAACTCCAGTTTGGTGGAGTAAACAAGCCATTGATGGAAACTAAGAATTTGAAAAACGAAACAGCATGAAGACAAGTAATATATTTAATTCAAGAAGAATAAAAAGGATTGTATACATCATCTCCGTTTTTTGTTTAGGAGTACAGATATCGTGTACCAATGATGAAAATGAGGTTGCTGGTGAAGCTTATTTTACCATAGAAGAAAATCCTACAGGAATTTCTGCAGACACCCAGGAATTTACTCAAAGTTATGTAGTAAGGTCTAACAGACCATGGAAAGTTGTAGCTCAAGATGCAGTAGATTGGGTGAGAGCTTTTCCTGCCGAAGGCGAAGATGATGGAATTTTTAAGTTTGTGATTGATGAAAACATCACTTTTGAAAGTAGAAATGTCAATTTCTCATTTGTGGTAGATGGAAAGGAGCAACCTGTTCTTTTTAGAATTGATCAAACAGCAAATATTCCTTTTATTGTAGTAGAAGCTGCAGAAAGTGGAGTGGCTATTCCTTCTGCGGAGAACAGTTTTCCTATTGCAGTAAAAGCCAATGTAAATTGGACATACACCATAACTGATGGAAGTTGGCTTTCTGAAGTTGCTATTTCTGAAAATGAAATCACATTATTAGCAGAAAAAAATAGAGGAGAAACACGTTCTGCAATTATAACAGTTACTGCAGCAGAGCACCCTAGTCTAGATAAAGAAATTATCATTACACAATCTCCAGGAGATGTGATTCTAGAAGAAAAATTTGATTGGTTAAATTACGGAAGCCCTATTTTTTATACCTATTCAGGAGAGGTAAGAATGGATTCGTGGACTACTGATGAAATGGATAAAGGATGGAATAGTACAGAAAACGAATTTTCTAGCAATCAAAAAGTAGTGTATGCTCGTACAGGATTCTTAAAATTAGGAAAAACAGGATATGGAGGAGATTTAATCTCGCCAAAACTAACAGGGTTAGATGAACCTACAAATTTAAAAGTCACTTTTAAAGCTGTTCCTTATCAAACCAAAGGAGGAACACAAGATGATAATACATTAAATGTTAGTGTTGTGGGATCAGGAACTGTAAGTATAAATTCATTAACGATTGACAACTGGCCAGATTATGATGCAGATCCTGATTGTACAGCAATATGGGAAGATGCAGCATCTAGTTACGAGTTTACCATTACTGGGGCTAGTTCAGATACACAAATAAAATTTTTAGGTGGTGATTATTACTTAGTAGGTGTTGGAAAAGGGAAAAATAGAATTTTCTTAGATGATATTAAGGTAACCATTATTGAGTAAACAGATCTTTAAAATGAAACAGACAAGAAGAAAGTTTTTAAAAATAGGTGGTTTAACAACTGTTGCTAGTTTTAGTGGCGTGGGACTTACTTTTGCAAGTTGTCAAAACAATGCGAGTGAACTTGAGGTAAATGATTTTAACATTACAGGGGTTTCAATTCCATCGAGTGTTGATGTGGTTGCTGGAGAGTCTTTTGAACTTACAGGTAAAGGGTTTGAGGTTGGAGATCAGATTTTATTAAAATCTTCTTCAAATTCAGAAATAAGTCATATTTGTAATGTTATTAACGTTACGGATAGAAATGCAACATTTGTCATTCCACAAGAATTTTCTACAGGAACATATCAAATTACGGTTCAAAGAAATACAGAAAGTCTTTTGTTAGGAAGTTTGTTGTTAAATGTAATAGCAAATGTAAATATTCCTGATGTAGAAGGAATGACGGTAAAAGGTGTTGTGTATGCTGATGGACAAGGAATTTCAGGGGTGTCCGTTTCTGATGGACACGAAGTAACGGTTACAGATGTTAATGGCGTATATTACTTACCATCACTTAAGAAAACAGGTTTTGTGTTTATCTCAATTCCTGGAAATTATGAAGTTCCCACAGTAGGAAATGCTCCTCAGTTTTTTAAGCGATTGAGTAGCAATGCAACTACGGTAGAACAAAAGGATTTTTCTTTGATAAAAGTAAACAATCAAAAACACGTAGTCATTCCCATGGCAGACTGGCATTTGGCAAATCGTAACAACGATGTTGATCAATACACAAGCAAAATAGTTCCAGATGTAAATGACACCATTGCTAAATATTCAGCCGACGGCACCAAAGTATATATTTTAACCTTGGGAGATATGACTTGGGATTTGTATTGGTACACAAATAATTTTGGACTGAATGAATACTTGCCTTACATGAATATGTTGGATTGCCCTGTTTTTAATTTGATAGGGAATCATGATTACGATCCTTATTATGCGAATGATTGGGAGGCTGAAAATAAGTATAGAGAAGTTTTAGGACCTACCTATTATTCTTTCAATATAGGAGATATTCATTATGTGGTTTTAGACGATGTGGAGTACATCAACTCAGGAGGTTCTATAGGGACAGTCGGAAGCCGTAATTATAGTTACAATATCAATGGCGATCAGTTAAAATGGTTACAGCAAGACTTAGAAGCTGTAGCAGATAAATCGACACCTATTGTATTGGCCATGCACACTCCACTTTACAAAAGACCTACGCTAGATGCCAGTGGAAACCAAATAAACGATATTTCTTTATACAATGGAGATGCGTTGATAGATCTGCTAAAACCTTTTTCAAAGGTTCATGTATTGTCTGGACATTTGCATGAAAATTATAGAGTGGAGCAAGAATCCAATTTAATAGAACATAACACGGGAGCTGTTTGTGCAACTTGGTGGTGGACAGGTAAAAATGGTTATGCAGACAATCATATTTGTAAAGATGGAAGCCCTGGTGGTTACAGTATTTGGAATGTGAATAATAGAAATATGGAGTGGAAGTACAAAGGAATTGGTCATGATGAAAATTATCAATTTAGAACTTACGATTTAAATTCGGTACACATTACAGCTGCTGATTTTGCTCCTCAATCTACAGATGCAGATTTAGCAATCTATGCAGATTCATATTCACAAAAGAATCTAAATAACGAAGTGTTAATAAATGTTTGGGGTTATGAAAAAGATTGGCAAATTGAAGTAAGTGAAAATGGGAATCAATTAGCAGTAACTAGAATTACGGCTAAAGATCCGCTACATATTATTTCTTACGATGCTTTGCGATTAAATAACGGAGCTACACCAACATCTGCCTTTGCAACTAATGAAACTTCTCATTTGTTTAAAGTAATAGCATCAGCTCCAAATACTACTTTAGAAATAAAAGTAATAGATAGATTTGGAAATGTATACACTGAAAGTATGGTTCGTCCCAAGGCATTTTCTTTAAGTACAAAATAATTTATAAAGAGGTGTTTCGCAATGCAAATACCTCTTTTACTATCACAATCACATAAAAATAAAAGAATGATATCAGTTTTTTTCAAAACAAAAAAAGTTACAACAATAATAGCATTGCTGTTTTTATTAATTAGTTGCAACAAAAATAAAAACAATCCTGTCATTGCTCATAGAGGAGCGTGGGAGTCTCATGGATTGCCAGAAAATTCTATTGCTGCTCTTAAACAAGCAATTGAGCTAGAGTGTTATGGGGCGGAATTCGATGTGCATTTAACCAAAGATAACGTTATGGTTGTGAATCATGATAAAGACTTTATGGGGATAGACATAGAAACTGCTTTGTATGATGAATTATTAGTGCTTAAACTTTCTAATGGAGAAAAAATACCAACTTTAAAAGAATATTTAGAACAAGGATTAAAGCAGAATAAAACGAAATTGATTTTAGAAATAAAATCAGCACCTTCGGGAAAAGAGAAAACTTTAAAGTTGACTAAAATGGCTGTAGAATTAGTGCATAGCTTACAAGCTCAGTCCATGGTAGAATATATTTGTTTTGATTTTGATGCTGGACAACTCGTTCATCAATTAGATACAAATGCAAAAATAGCTTATTTAAACGGAGACAAAACTCCAGTAGAAGTTTTAGCTGTGGGGTATACAGGAATTAATTACAACTATAAAGTGTATAGAAAAAATCCAACATGGATGAAAGAAGCACAAGATTTAGGGCTAACAGTGAATTCTTGGACGGTGAACAAAGAAGAAGATATGAAAGAATTGTTACATCAGAATATAGATTACATTACAACTAACAACCCTGAATTGTTATTTAAGGTTTTGGATACTCAATAAATTTTTATAATACCAAAGACGAGTAAATACAGTCAAAACTACTTTATAACTATCAAGAATAGATACTACCCCTAAAGTATTGGTACTTAATTTTTAAGTGTTCGGAATTTAAAATAAATAGAATAATTGTTTTGTATCTGTGGTAAAACTACTTTTCTTGTAAAAAACCTCAACAAGCTGTTGAGGTTTTTTATGTTTTAGATGAGGTAATTTCTTCTTTAATTGATAATGTCTTTATTTTTCATAGAAGATTCACGTACAATCAATTCTGTTTTCAAAGAAATGGTTTCAGAGTTGATGGAATCATCATCATCATCTTCAATCAAACGAATCAATAGTTTGGCAGCTGTGCACCCCATTTGAAAAGCTTGATCATTAACAGTTGTAATATGAGGTTCTATAACTTTAGAAATTGGATAGTTACTAAACCCAACAATAGCAATGTCTTCTGGAATTTTTATATTGGCTCTTCTAAAAACTTGAATGGCACTTACAGCAGTGTAATCGTTTGCACAAAATATGCCATCTGGCAGTTCTGGAAGTGCTAAAAAAGCTTCTGCAGATTCCACTCCTTCATCATAACTTAGGTCATTTGTATAGGATATCAAACGTGGATCCATGTTTAATTGGTGTTTTTCTAAGGCTGCTTTGTACCCTGCGAGTCTATATTTAAAGATAGTTGTAGATTGATTACCTGCAATATGGCCAATACGCTTACAGCCCATGTTGATAAGGTGTTCAGTAGCTGTAAAGGCAGATTCAAAGTCGTTAATCACTATTTTGTTCGCATCAAAGTTTGAAGGGACTCTATCGTAAAAGACAACAGGAACCCCTAGTTTTTTAAACTTTTTAAAGTGATCGTAGTTTTCCGTTTCTATAGCCAAACAAGCAATGACTCCTTCTACCATCTTGTTTTGTAGTATTCTAGCTATTTCTTCTTCTCGTTTTAGAGAGTTGTTAGATTGAAAAATAGTTACATTGTAGCCAGAGTCATAAGAGTATTCTTCAATTCCACTAATTACTAGGGAGTGAAAGTGAACATCAATTCTGGGAACAATAATTCCTATGGATTGTGTTTTTTTCTTTCTAAAGCTAGAAGCTATGGAGTTGGGTACAAATCCTATTTCATCAGCTTTCTGTTGCACTCTTTTTTTAGTTGCATTGCTGATTGCAGGATGATTATCTAATGCTCTAGAAATTGTAGAGGGTGCTAATTTAAGCTCGAGAGCTAGGTCTTTTAGCGTTATTCTTGTTTTTTTCATGGGATAAAACAAATGATTGCATAAAAATAGAACAAATTTCAGAGGCTGTTATAGCAATGAATTTTGTCAATACTCCATTTTCACAGGTTCTTTTTTACAAATTTAAGTTATAATTCTATTTTTTTTTGTGTAAGTCCATAAAAAGTTCTTTTTTTTAATGGAAACGTTTGCATAAACTTTGTGTTATGTATATCTTTGGAAGAGTAAGGTCGATTTTTTAACTATCTATTAACTATAAGTAAACTTAACTATGAGTGAAAAAAATTACAAAAGTGTCCCTATCAAGTTTAGATTGGCTTTTAGGTTGACGTCAAAATGGGTTACTACAGTTATTGCAATGTTTTTTGTTGTTGCTGGGTATTCTCAAATGCGGACAGTTTCTGGAGTTGTTTCCGGAGATGATGGTCCGTTGTTCGGTGTAAATGTTCTTGTTAAGGGTTCTTCTGCAGGTACACTCTCTGGTATGGATGGAGAGTATACAATGAGGAATCTGTCAGCAAAAGATGTTTTGGTTTTTTCCTTTTTGGGGTTTGAAAGCCAAGAGATTGTTGTTGGAAAACAAAACAGAATTAACATAATCTTAAAACCAGAGCTAAGTCAGTTAGATGAGTTGGTGATTGTGGGTTATGGTAAAAAGAAGAAAAGAAATTTAACAGGTTCAATTGTATCTGTAGGAAGTGAAGAAATTGCAAGTGCAAATCAACAAGATCCTGTATCGTTATTACAAGGTCGTGCTGCAGGTGTACAGGTTACTTCCAATTCTGGAGCTCCAGGAGGTGGAATGACTATTAGAGTAAGGGGTAGTTCTTCTTTAAATTCAGGAAACTCTCCTTTGTATGTAGTGGATGGAGTTCCTATTGAGTCTAATAGTTTGTCTTCGTTAAATGGAACTGAGAATTTTGGTTTGAATCCTTTAGCGGATATCAACCCAGGAGATATTGAGTCTATTGAGGTGTTAAAAGATGCTGCTTCTACAGCTATCTATGGTTCTCGTGCTGCAAATGGTGTGGTAATGATTACAACCAAAAGAGGAAAGAATGGAAAGGCTAAAATTGAATTGAATGTATTTACTGGAGTAAGTGAGGTAAGTAGAAAATTAAGTGTATTGAATGCTAGTCAATACAGATCTTTGATTATTGATTCGTATAATAATATGGACAATCCTATTGAGCCATTGTCTGCAGTTTTAGATTCATTAAATGCAAAAAACAATGGTGATGTAGATTGGCAAGAAGAAATGTTTAGAATAGCACCTCAGCATAAAATTGATTTGTCTGTAAGAGGTGGTAATGACAATGTAAAATATGCATGGAGTTCTTCTTTCTTAGATCAAGATGGAGTGATTTTAAATTCTAATTACAAAAGAGTTACCTCTAGATTGAATGTGGATTTTAAAGCATCAGATAAATTAACATTTGGTCAAAGTTTATCGTATACCAATGGTGTTAACAATCGTATCAATGCTGCCGGAACAGGAAACTTAAGTGTCGTTCGTGAATTGTTAGTTCGTCCTCCAACATATGCAATGTACTTGCCAGATGGTTCTTTAAACGGATATACATTCGGAAAAAGAAATCCAGTAGGGTTGGCAGAGTTGGCTACGCATTTAAATAAAACAAATAGAATTGTTGGAAATGAATATGTAGAATATCAAATTCTAAAATCATTAAAGATTAGAAGTAATTTGAATTTGGATTTTATTTCTATGAAAGAAGATGAGTTTGTCCCTTCTACATTAGATTATCGTGAAGGTTACAATACAGGAGCGGTAAGAGCTACTGATAATTTGACTTGGGGAAATGAAACTTATTTGAGTTTTAACAAACAAATCAAAAACAATCACAATTTAGCTGCGGTTGCAGGTTTCAGTTTTCAAAAATGGCAATACGAACAAACAGGAATGGATGGGATGTATTTTACAAGTGATAATGTTAGAACGTTGAACGGGGCGGGAACTATTTCTGGTCAAGAAGTAAACACAACATCAGAACACGCATTGCTATCTTATTTTGGTAGAGCTTCTTACGATTACAAAGAGATGTATCTTGCAGAAGTGAATCTTAGAGCAGATGGATCTTCAAGATTTGGAGATGACAAAAGATTTGGATATTTTCCTTCACTTTCTTTAGGATGGAGATTTTCAGAAGAGCCATTTTGGGATCAATTAAAAGTAATAAACGATGCTAAATTAAGATTTAGTGTTGGTCAAACAGGAAACGAAGCTATAGGAAATTATACTTCGCAAGGAGAATTTGCAGTAGGAACTAATTATTTAGATTATTCTGGAGCTGCTCCTACAGTAATGCCTAACTCAGGATTGACTTGGGAAACAACCACACAGTTTGATGCTGGTTTGGATTTGTCATTGTTACAGAATAGAATTGTATTGAATGCAGATGTGTACTTGAAAAAGACAGATGATTTGTTGTACAATGTTCCAATTCCAAGAACAACAGGTTTCTCTTACATTACTCAAAACATAGGAAGTATTGAAAATAAAGGTCTTGAGGTTTCTATCAACTCACACAATTTGGTTGGAAAGTTCAAATGGGATACCAATTTAAACATTAGTACAAACCGTAATAAGGTTACAGATTTGCCAGATGATGTATTGACAAACGGTTATATTCAAAACGGAAATTACCATATTTTAAAAGAAGGATTGCCGATTGGTACTTTTTACGGATGGAAATTTAACGGAGTCTACGCAAGTGATGAAGACAACGTAAACGGAGTCACTTACGGAGCTTTAGGGCCAACTTTTAAAGGAGGAGAACCTATTTGGGACGATGTAAATGGAGACAACATTATTGATGCAGATGACAAACAAATTATTGGAGATGCAACTCCAGACTTTTTTGGAGGGATTACCAACAGTTTTTCTTATAAAAACTTTAGTTTGAGTGTGTTTTTTCAATTTTCTTATGGAAACGATATATATAGTGAAATCAACCATCAACGTAATTCAGTAGTACGTTACAATAATTTATCTACAGATGCTCTAAACAGATGGACACAACAGGGTGATGTGACTAATTTTCCAAAACCGATTAGAGACGATCCTAGAGAAAGTGACAGTAGAGTACAAAGTAGATGGGTAGAAGATGGTTCTTATCTAAAACTTAAGAACATCAACTTTAGCTATAGTTTTCCTAAAGACATGATTAGCCAATTAGGAATTACAAAATTAGATGCTTACGTAACGGGTTCAAATTTAATTACTTGGACAAAGTATACAGGTTACGATCCTGATGTGAATTCTTACAGCGGATTAAGAGCTGGAGTAGACCAAGGGTCTTATCCACAGAGTAGAACAGTGATTTTAGGGTTAAACTTTGGATTTTAATGATGAAAAAAACGAAAAACATGAAAAAACTTATTTTAACAATAGTCCTGTTTAGTGCATTTTCATGCTCAGAGGACATACTAGATAAAAATCCGGTCAGTAGTTTTTCTGCTCAAGGGTTTTACCAAACAACAAGCGATGCTCAAGCTGGAGTATACGGAGTTTACGAAGCCGCTCAATCTGCTTTTCGTACCAACTTTGCTTATTGGGGAGAAGGAAGAGCGGATGCAGTAAATACAAATCATTCAGGAGATCCATTGGTTTTGCAGCAAAATACATTGAGTAAAACCATTAATTCTGCAAGTTGGAACAATTTGTACACCACAATTAGCCGTGCAAATTATGCTATTAAATACATTCCAGAAGTTACTAGTAGTGAGTTTGGTTTGAAATTAATTGGTCAATCTAGAGCTTTAAGAGCTTTGTGTTATTTTTATGCAGTTCGCGTTTGGGGAGATGTTCCTTTGATTACTGAGCCGTATGAAAGTGTTGAGCAAGATATTTTTATTGCTAGAACAGATCAAGAATTGGTGTTAGATCAAATAGTAGAAGACTTGATTTTTGCTTCAGAAAATTGTGAAGATTATTACGGAGGAGAAAGAGATCGAATTTTAATGACTCAAGGTAGTGCAAACGCATTGTTGACTCAAGTTTATATGTGGAGAAAACAATATGCAAACGCTATTGAATCTGCAGAAAAGGTAATGGACAATAGCTCGTATTCTTTAGTGGCAATTAGTGATTGGTCTTCAATATTTACATCAGGATATTCTAACGAAAGCATTTTTGAAGTAGGTTACAATGCTACTCAAACAAATTCACTTCGTGTGTTGTATGCTTTAGGGTCGGATAGTGATTATTTTCCAAGCGAAGATTTTAGAAACTCTTTTGAAGACGATGATTTAAGAAAAGATTTGATCTATGACACCACAGTAGAAGAACCTCGCAAAATATGGAAGTTTTTTGGACAAGGATTTAATGATGAAAGCGCAGATCCATCTGAAAACAATATTGTGTTGGTGCGTTTGGCAGACATCATTTTACTAAAAGCAGAAGCTCATAGCAATTTAGGAGAAACAGAGGAAGCGTTGACTTTGTTAAATGTAATACGTACCAGAGCAGGTTTACCTAATCTTGATGAGGCAACAGCTATTACAATGTATGGAGATGTAGCTTCGGCTATTTTACACGAACGTTCTATAGAGCTTTCTTTTGAAGGACATCGTTGGTTTGATTTGGTAAGAAATGGAAAAGCTATAGAGGTGATGAATCCTATCAATGGGTTGAGTGAAGACGCTAATTTAGTATGGCCAATTTACGAAGATGCTTTGAATAGAAATCCATCGTTAGAACAAAATTCCTTTTATCAATAATAAGGGCTATGCCTGATTTTAATTTAAAAAATGAATAGGATGAAAAATAATAAAATCACAGCACCTTGGGGGAAAATTATATGCTCAGCCCTATTGATTGGTGCCTTTTATAGTTGTGAAATTCAAGAAAATTTTGAATACAGCAAATCTGAGTACAGTGAAAAAGTGAACATGAGTGCCTGGGAGTATATCCAGAGTCACGATTCATTAATGATGTTTGAAGAAGCAATAAAGTTGGTAGACCTTCAATCGGTTTATGAGGCTGAATCTAAAACTTTTATAGCACCTACAAATGCAGCTTTTTCAGAATATCTGAGTAACAATTCTTACAGTAGTTTAGGAGATGTGCCTTTGCCAATTTTAAAAAATGCAATGAAATATCATATTGTAAATGATTTGGTCACTTTTACAGATCCAGATTTAGCAGAGAGCAATCTGCCTTTACCTTATGCAACCGAAAATGGACAAACCATGTATTTGTCTCACAATTCAAATTATGAGGGACTTGTCAATCAAGAAACTAATAAACAGTGGACGATTGTAACTTCTAATTTAGAGCCAACAAACGGAATTATACACGTAGTATCTTCTATTGTATATTTTTCAGCTGCAGGAGATTTAAGTGTACCAGATCCATCAGTAAAAACAGATACTATTTTCCCATTGTACGATACTTTTGTTAATGGTGGTTCCGCATCAGGAAGAAATTATGGTGCAGATGCATTACTGAAAGTTAAAAATGTTACAGATAATGGAACTTATGATAGAAAAGCTTTTTTAATGTTTGATTTGAATGAGTTTGATGAAGAAGGTGTAATTACCGACTTAAAATTTGAATTGGCAGTTAAGTTTACACATGCTAAAGGAGTTGCCTTAGACCTTTATGAAGTAAAAGATACTTTGTGGACAGAAATGGGCTTGACATTTAACAATGCAACTTTCCCCGATAACGATCCTATTGCAAGTCTAACCACAACAAAGGTTAGCACATTTAATTATGATGTTACAGATTATTACAATTCACTAGATAAAAAACAACGTGTTTCTTTTATGCTTGATGGTGAGGCTGGAAGTAATGAAACTGATGAATTTGGATCTAAAGAAAACACAGATTTCAATCCTCCTATGTTAATTGCAATAATTGCTTCTGGAGATAATGTTTTAGAATTGCAAACCAATACAGGATTTATTGTAGAAAATGGTGGAGCATATGCTTTTAATAAAGAAGTATTAGAGGTTTCAGGAGCTGCTTCTGCAGATATTATTTACAGTGTTGTAGCAGAACCAACACATGGATGGTTGGTAAGAGGTGCTGATATTTTAAAAGTTGGAGATAAGTTTACGCAACAAGATGTTGATGTGATGAATCTTTTGTACATAAATGATGGTACGGGTTCAGAAGACACAATATCAGTTTCGGCAAGAGATAGAGCAGGTTCTTCTTTAGATGCTTTTGAAACACAGATAACAATTCAATAACAATTATGATTAAGAAAAAAACGAACATTTATCCAGCATTCATGCAATTTTCTAAAAAATGCATTCAGATATCTTTGTTACTGGTTTTAGGGGCTTGTCAGTCACAAGACCAGGTGGAAGAGCCTGTGGTAAATACAACACGAGTAATTGAATTTTCAGGATACGAGTGGGTGGTAAGAACTAATGAGGAAAGTACAGCAGGTCCTGGACCTAATTATTTCTCAGATTCTGAAGAAAATGTATGGGTGGATGAAGATGGTCGTTTGCATCTTAAAATTGTAGAAATAGGAGGTATATGGTATTGTTCAGGGGTAACACTTCGCAACTCGTACGGATTTGATAAGTATGTTTTTTATGTTGCGAGCAGAGTAGATCAATTGGATGAAAATGTGGTAGGAGGTTTGTTTACCTATAAAAATGACGAGGAAGAAATTGATATTGAGTTTTCTAAGTGGTCTGATTCAGAAAATCAAGACTCTCAATTTGCAATTCAACCTTCTTATTTAGCAGGAAACAAGACTCGTTACAATTTAGATTTAGAATCTGAATTGTCTACGCATTTCTTTGATTGGAAATCTGATCGTATTGAGTTCGGAAGTTATCGCGGACATACCCTCACCCCAGAAACCAAAGATGTGATTAGTACTTGGACATACACAGGTGTTAGCATTCCTCCGGATAATGACGAAAGATTAAAAATAAACCTATGGCTTTTTAGAGGAGTAAAGCCTACAGATAACAAAGAAGCAGAAATGATTATAGACCATGTTGATATTTTTTAACACACAAACACAACTAATTACGTGTGTTAGTTTATAACAAATTATGCTGATAGCTTAACCTTTAAAAAGGCAAATGCTTTTGTTAATACTGTAAAAAATAAAAAATATATATGATAGATTTAAAAAAGGATGTTCATGTTTTTTCTACCCCAGAACAAGTCGGTAGAGCTGCAGGTATGGCAATAGAATCCCGTATTGTTAAATTGCAAGAGTATCGAGAAAAGATACGCATTGTTTTTGCTGCTGCTCCTTCTCAAGATACGATGTTAGAGTATCTATCAAAATCAACTCAAATTCAGTGGCATAAAATTGTAGCTTTTAATATGGACGAATATTTAGGTTTGCCCCAAAAAGCTCCTCAATTATTTGCAGAATATCTTGAGAAGCATCTTTTTTCTAAAGTTCAAGTCAAAGAAAAAAACACCATCAACCCGATGGATTCTGTAGACAAAGAACTAGAAAGATATGCTAACTTGATAGATAAAGAATCTATAGATATTGTGTGTTTGGGTATTGGTGAGAACGGGCATATTGCTTTTAACGATCCTCCTGTGGCAGATTTCAACGATGCTAAAACCATAAAAGTGGTAGAGCTAGATGATGAATGCCGTGTACAACAGGTAAATGATGGTTGTTTTGCAACGGTTGATGATGTGCCTAAAAAAGCATTAACTTTAACAATTCCAACACTTTTAAGTGGTGATTATTTGTTTTGTGTAGTGCTTGGTGTAAACAAAAGCAATGCGGTTAGAGATACTTTGCAAGAACCTATTTCAACTTCTTGCCCAGCAACAATTCTTAGAACACACGAGAACTGTAGCTACTACTTTGATGAAGAAGCTTATAGTTGTGTGGAAAATGTTCAAATTGATGTTTTAAATAAATAAAAAGAACCCCATGAGATGTAATTATTTTTTTAGTCTTTTACTAATTTTGAGTCTTAGCATTGTTCAACCTTTTTCTCTAAACGCTCAAGTTCCTGTAAATGCTACATCAAAAGATTTTAAGGTAAAAGGTTTTCATTTGGATTTACGTATACAAGTGATGACTCCCAAAGCTCTTAAAAAGTTTGTCAAAGAACTTTCTGAATTTGGAATGAACACACTTGTTATGGAATATGAAGCTACATATCCTTTTGAGAAACATGCGACTATCGCAAATGAATTGTCTTACACTCGTGGGGAAATACAAGATTTTGTTGCGTATTGTGATGGTTTGGGAATCAAAGTAATCCCATTGCAACAAAGTTTAGGACATGTAGAATACATTCTTAGAAACCCTAGATATAGTAATTTAAAGGAAGATCGAAAAGACATTTCTCAACTCTGTCCTATGAAAACAGAAGAGAGTAAAAAGTTGTTTACAGAATTGTTTTCAGATATGGCTCAAATGCACAATTCCGATTACATTCATATTGGAGGTGATGAAACTCGTTTGTTAGGTCATTGTCCTTTATGTGCTAAAAAGGTGGAAGAAGAAGGAAAATCAAAATTGTTTGTGGATTACATGACAATGATGGCAGATATTGTTGTAAGCCTTGGTAAAAAACCTGTGATGTGGGCAGATATTATTTTAAAACATCCAGAAGCAGCAAAAGAATTACCCAAAGAAACCATTTTTGTAGATTGGAATTACGGTTGGAGAATCAATCATTTTGGAGATGTTCCAGGATTGCAAGAATTAGGATTTACCTTTTGGGGAGCTCCAGCAATAAGAAGTCACCCAGACAATTGGTATGTAACGGATTGGAAAACTCATTTTAAAAATCAGAAAGATTTTATTCCTTACTCAAGAACAGCGGGTTACGAAGGAATGATTATGACTTCTTGGTCTACAAGTGGAGTGTACGGTTTTAATTGGGATGTGAATTATGATGTGGTTGATATGGTACAATTAAGAAATACGTATCCGCTTTCCGCTTTCAGAATTTCCATTGCTAGTTATGCCCAAGCTCTAAAAACGAAGGAACCTATTCATCCTGAAAAATTTATTTTAGATTATGGAAAAAATCACTTTGGACTAAACGATGTAAATGCTCAACAATTGTTAGCGTTTCTATACGCTTCTCCAGAGCTAATCGTAAATGGAAAACCTACAAAAAGCAAAAATATAGCGGAAATGAAAGCTAATTTTGCACTAGTTAGGAATCAACTTAACAAGATAAAACCTAAACAAAACAAGGAAGAATTTGCACATTTTAAGTTGATGGCAGATTTAAGAATGCACTATTTAGATTTTAAAGAGGTGAATTCTGAGTACAACTCAACAGATTTTTCTGTGGATCAAACTCCAGAGTTGTTGAAAAAATTAGATCAAATTTTAAAAGAAGGAAAAGAATTAGGCAAAAGATTTTATGACTTAAACGAAGATTTTATTTATGATTCTGAGTTGAAAGAACAAAACGAATTGAGAATTGAACCGATCACGGTTCTATACAATCGCTTGGCAAAACTGAAGTAATTATTTAATAATTTTAAGTCAATACGTACTAGACCTGTACAACATCAAAAACTAAACACAGAATATATGGAATTATTAGATTGGGTTGTTTTATCCTTGTACTTTTTAATGCTTTTAGCTATTGGATTGTGGGCATCGTTCCGAGTAAAAAATTCAGCAGATTTTTACACAGCAGGAGGAAAATTACCTTGGTGGTTGTCTGGAATTTCACACCACGTATCTGGGTATAGTGGAGCTGTTTTTGTAGCTTATGCAGGTATTGCCTATACGCATGGTTTTACGTTGTATGTTTGGTGGGCTTTTACCGTGGGAATTGCCACGCTGATTGCTGCTTTTCACATTGCACCAAGATGGTCTAAATTAAGAATATATGCAGGAATTCAGTCTCCTACGGAATATCTGTTACTTAGGTACAACCTAACAACGCAGCAACTGATTGCTTGGGCGGGAGCTATTATAAAAGTTTTTGATACAGGAGGAAAATTGGCAGCTATAGCCATGTTGTTAAATGTTTTTAGTGGTACTTCTATCACTTTTGGAATTTTATTGGTGGGGTTTGTGTCTTTAATTTACATCACCATTGGTGGTTTGTGGGCAGATGTTTGGAATGATTTTGGGCAGTTCATCGTTCAGTTACTTGCAGGAGTGATCATGTTTGTAATGATTGTTTTAAAATTAGACGATGGTGTAGAAGGAATCATTACTATGTGGGATCGTTTGCCAGAAGAAAATTCTAGTTTTTTTAACGATCCGTATACGTTACTTTTTGCTTTGGTCATGCTGATTATCAACTTTTTTAGTTACAGTGGAGGAACGTGGAATTTAGCCACAAGATTTATTTCTTCTTCCTCGGGAGCAACAGCTAAAAAAGCCGCTATATTATCATCTGTACTTTATTTTATTTGGCCATTGGTATTGTTGTACCCCATGTTTGCAGCTCCTATATTTTTTGAAAACTTATCAGAACCAACCTTGTCTTATGGGTTAATGGTGACTGAATTTTTACCCAAAGGATTGGTGGGCTTGGTTTTAGCATCTCTGTTTGCAAACACATTGTCTATGACAGCTTCGGATTCCAATACAGTATCTGCAGTTATCAGTAGAGACATACTTCCAAATATTTTTCCAAAAATCAAAAGTTTTTCAAGTGATAAATTACTAAAATTAGCAAGGATTACCACATTGTGTTTTACGTTACTTACCATTGTAACAGCGTTGAATGCAGGTTCTTTTGGAGGTGTTTTTGGTTTGATTATTTCATGGTTTGCAGCATTGTTAGGACCTATTTCCATTCCAATGATTTTAGGATTGTTGCCCTTTTTTGCAAAAAGCGATGGAAAGGCTGCTGTTATATCAATAGTTGGTGGTTTGTGTACATTTATTTTACTTAAAATATTTCCAGTAAATTCTTTAGCCATTACAATTGGAACTCCTATTGTAATTTCATTTATATTATTTACACTTTTCGGATTTTTAAATAAAAAAGAAGTTCCAGAGGCGGTAAAAAAGTTGCATTTAAATTTAGATAAGAAAAATTAAGAATAGGAAATGGAGCGTGTAATAAAAGGAATTCATTACAAAACAAAGCAACCTGTTGAAATAACATTGGATAACGGTTTGATTGCTGAAATAGAGTCAAATCCAGCATTAAAATCAGAAAAAACAATTGCACCAGGTTTGGTAGATTTGCAAATCAATGGTTTTAGAGGTGTCGATTTTAATGAAGAAGAATTACAAGAGTCTGATGTTGTAAAAATAACGGAATATTTATGGCAAGAAGGAGTAACTAGTTATTATCCAACGTTGATTACCAATAGTGATAGTGCTGTTTGTACTGCTTTAGAAACCATTGTAAGTGCTTGTGAAAAAGATATTTATATAAATAAAACCATTTTAGGAATTCATTTAGAAGGACCTTTTTTGTCTTTAGAAGATGGGCCAAGAGGAGCTCATCCATTAAAATATGTAAAAGCTCCAGATTGGAATTTGTTTTGCAAGTGGCAAAAACTAGCAAAAGGAAAGATTAAAATGATCACGTTGTCTCCTGAATGGCCAGAAGCTATAGCTTTTATAAAACAATGTGTTGCTTCGGGAGTAATAGCGGCAATAGGACATACGGCTGCAAGTTCAGAACAAATAAAAGAGGCTGTATTGGCTGGAGCTAGAGTTTCCACACATCTTGGAAATGCATCGCATGCAACACTACCTCGTCATGCTAATTACATATGGGAACAGTTGGCAGCAGAAGATTTATGGGCAACAATTATTGCAGACGGTTTTCATTTGCCAAAATCTATTTTAAGTGTTTTTGTAAAGGTAAAAGGAGAAAAATGTGTGTTGGTAAGTGACGCAACTCGTTTTGCAGGTTTGCCATCAGGTTCTTATTCTAGTCATATTGGTGGAGAAATTGAACTAAATGATGATGGAAAACTATTTATAAAAGACAATCCTAATATGTTGGCAGGTTCGGCTCAGTCGTTGTGTTGGTGTGTAGATCATTTGGTAAATTCAGAAATTGCAACATTGTCAACCGCTTTAGACATGGCTTCAATAAAAGTTCAACAATTATTAGGAGAAAAAGGAGCTATGGGACTCGAAAAAAATGCAATTGCTGATGTTATTGTTTTTGAGCGTACAAATAATAAAATAAACATATTAAAGACCATCAAAGCAGGTAAAGTAGTTTACACTCGTTAATCAAATCAAAAAATAAGTAAAAGTATTTACGTATGAAATTAATAAATATAATTTGCCTTTTTGTAGGCTTTTTTACAAATATAGTACAAGCATCACCAGCTATTCAAATCATTCCACAACCTAGTAAAATAGTTTTGGGAACAAGTGAAATAACATTGAAAAAGAATGTTAAAATTATCGCTAATCAAGAGGTGATGAGTGAAGCAACATATTTGGCTGAGTTTTTAGAAAAAGGTTTTAGAAAAAAAATAAAAATTGTAGCCAAAGGAAAAGGAATTCACCTTGAGATTGTGGAAACCTTAAAAAATGAACTAGGTGAGGAGGGGTATATGCTTTCTGTAGGTAAAGATCAGATTGTAATAAAAGCAGCAACAACCGCAGGTCTTTTTTATGGAATACAATCATTTAAACAACTTTTACCTGTGGATTTTGGTTTCGTGAAAATCAATCAAAAAATTAAAATTTCTGAATTGGAAATTATGGACAAACCAAGGTTTCCTTGGAGAGCTTTTATGTTGGATGAATCCAGACATTTTAAAGGAGCAACAGTCGTAAAAAATCTTTTGGATCAAATGGCATTGTTAAAAATGAATACATTTCATTGGCATTTGACAGACGATCAAGGATGGAGAATTGAAATAAAAAAATATCCTAAATTAACTGAAATAGGATCAAAACGAAAAAACACGCAATTGAGTAGAAAAAGTGAGGAAAGAACAGGGGTTCCTCATGAAGGTTTTTACACACAAGAAGAAATCAAAGAAATTATTAGTTATGCTAAAAAAAGACATATCAGTGTAGTTCCAGAAATTGAAATGCCAGGTCATGCTATGGCAGCAATTGCCGCTTATCCATGGTTGGGATCTTTGGGAACAACGACCGAAGTACCAGAGGTTTTTGGTAAAATGGACGATTCTTTTAACATAGCAAACCCAAAAGTAGTTCGTTTTCTTAAAGATATTTTGGATGAAGTATTGGTGCTTTTTCCAAGTCAAGTAGTGCATATTGGTGGAGATGAGGTGAATTTTAAACCTTGGGAAGATTCGGAATCTGTTCAAAGTTTTATGGAATCAAAAGGATTAAAATCTCCTGTAGATTTGCAAATTTATTTTACCAATCAAATTTCTAATTATATAGACAATGCAGGAAAAAGAATGATGGGTTGGAATGAAATAATGGGAGGAGATGTTCATGGTGAAAGAAAAGAAGAAGCACCAAAATCTGAGCAAAAATTAGCAAAATCCGCTATTGTTCATTTTTGGAAAGGAAATTTAGACTTGATAAACAAAGCAGTACAAGAAGGATATGATGTTGTGAATTCAAATCACTGGGATACTTATTTGGATTATACTTACAAAAGAACACCGCTTTCAAAATCGTATGCTTTTGACCCAATTCCAGAAGGATTGGATAAGAAGTATCAATCTCATATTTTGGGAACGGGAACACAAATGTGGAGTGAATGGATACCTACTGTACCAAGTATGGAAAAACAAATATTTCCACGTTTGGCAGCATATGCTGAGGTTGGGTGGACTGACATAGAAAACAAAAATTTTGAAAGATTTGAACAATCTCTTAAGAAAATAAAGGAACGATGGACTTTGCTCGGAATTCATTTTTATGAGTTGGAAAATTAAGTTGTGAGATATTATTGAATGATGATAGAAATTGTAAGTTAGAAAATGAATGTAATTATAAAAGAGGCTTGTGTGGAGAGTGTAGCACAGGCTATAAAAGCAGAAGCTTTGGGAGCAAATAGAATTGAACTGTGTGCTGAATGGGAAGTAGGAGGATTGACACCTTCAAGAGCCTTGATAGAATTGGTGCAAAAAGAAGTTTCAATTCCAATAAGAGTAATGATTAGACCTAGAGCAGGAGATTTTACTTACAATCAAGAAGAATTTCAGCAAATGTTAGAAAGCATAGAGCTGTGTAAAGAACTAGGTGTTGAAGGAGTTGTTTTTGGAGTTTTAAAAGAAGATTTAACTTTAGATATTCCAGTAATCACAAAACTTGCAAATGCAGCTCATCCTTTAAAAGTAGTTGTTCACAAGGCCATTGATGAAACTAAGAGTCCTGTAGATTCTTTAAAAGAGTTGTTGAAAATAAAAAAAATTGACACTGTTTTAACTTCTGGAGGAAAAGAAAATGCTTATGATGGAGCAGAAAATTTAAGAAAAATGATAGCCTTGTCAGCAAATGAAATAGAAATAATGGCTCAGGGGCATATTACAACTGTTAATTTTGATGAGTTACATTCTTTGATTGAAGCAAGAGCCTATCATGGTAAAAATATAGTAGGAAATATTTGATAAAAAAAATTGAGATCATTTAGTTTTATGTTTTTAAAATCATCAGCTTTTAGGGTTGGTGATTTTTTTGTTTTGTATTTGATTTGTAAATTTAAAGTTGATAGAACAAAACCCTCACTGTTTTTGACCGTAAAAAATATTGGCACTAAGCTTGTAAGTCAATTGTACAACAAAGATTTCTAAAATTAATGGAATAAAGTATCTTTGCTCACGTATGAAACTAAGAATCCCTTTTAAAATCATTTTTATCTTCTGTTTTCCCTTGTTAGGTAAGGCACAATCAGATAAAATAAAAATAGTGCATTCCGATCAAACGTATGCAGATCAAAAACAATATCCTGGAGCTACGGTGTTAAATGGTGCAGTAGAAGTAGAACACCAAGGAGCTATTTTAACCTGCAAACGAGCTTTGTTTTACAGAGCAGAAAATAGATTGTATGCTTATGGTGATGTGCTGGTGAATCAAGCAGATACGTTGACTCAAAATAGTGACCATTTGCAATACGATGGAGATAGTCAAAAAGCATTGTCTTGGGGAAAAGTAATTGTAAAAGACAAAGACATCACCTTAACTACAGATACGTTGCATTTTAACAGAGCAACTCAGGTTTTGTCTTACGATTGTTTTGGAACTATTGTCAATAAAGAAAATACCATGACCAGTCAAGTTGGGGAATATTTTGCCAATGACAAAAAATTAACAGCTAGACAAAATGTAACGGTAGTAAACCCAGACATGACTTTGAAAACAGGGCATATGGATTATTATACAGAGTCTGGAAAAACGTACTTGTATGGACCTTCTACCATTGTGAACAAAGACAGTGATTTGTATACAGAAAGGGGAATTTATGACACAAGGTTGTCTTTAGGTTATTTGTTGAAAAACTCCATTATTTACCATCAAGATAGTGAAATACAGGGAGATAGTTTGTACTACAACCAGTTGACAGATTTTGCTTCGGGAACTGGGAATTTGGTGATTACAGATACCGTGAATAAAATTATAGTGAAAGGAGATTATGGAGAAGTTTACAGGCAAAAAGATTCAATTATTATAACCAAAAGACCTATAGCTATTTCGGTAAGCGAAAAAGATTCGATGTACATTCATGGAGATACTTTATCTATTACTGGAGTTGAGAAAAATAAATTGATGAAAGTGTACCATCACGTAAAAATTTACAAATCAGATTTGAGTGGAAAGTGTGATTCTTTAGTTACACATCAAGGAAAAGGAATTACAGAATTGTTTACCAATCCTGTATTGTGGTCAGAAAACAATCAGATTACCGGAGATAGCATTCGTTTGATTAGCGATAAAGAAACCAACAAATTAGATTCTTTAAAGATTTTAAAACACGCGTTGATAGTTCAAAAAGACAGTGTAGGTTACAATCAGATTCAAGGGAAAAATATGTTTGGTAAGTTTGAGAATCAAAAATTGTCTTCATTGTTGGTCAAAGGAAATGGAGCTGTGGTGAATTATGCCAGAGATGAAAAGGGAGCATTGAATGCTATTATGAATATAGAATGTAGTAATATTCAGTTTACTTTTGAAGAAAGTAAAATCAAAGAGATTTTGTTTTTGAAAAAGCCAGATGGTAAAACTTATCCACCAACTCAGTTTCCAGAAGATAAAAAATTGTTGAAAGGGTTTCTTTGGAGGCAAAGTGAGCGACCGTTAACTAAAGAAGATATTTTTATACATGACTAGCTTAAGAGAAGAATTTTTTCAACATCAAACCCAAACCACACCACATTCTTTGGCAATTGAGGTGGTAAGAGCAGAAGGATCGTATGTATACGGTGCAGATGGTACAGTATATTTAGATTTTATTGCAGGAGTGTCGGCAAACAGTTTGGGGCACAATCATCCTAGGGTTTCTAAAGCTATTAAAGATCAGGTAGATGCGTATACGCATGTAATGGTTTATGGGGAGTTTATTCAGCAACCACAAACAGCATTGTGCAAATTGCTGTCGGATTTATTGCCAGAAAATTTGAATACTGTTTATTTGGTGAATTCAGGAACGGAAGCTACAGAAGGAGCTTTAAAATTGGCCAAAAGAGTAACTGGTAGAGCAGAAGTAATTGCTGCCAAAAATGCATATCATGGAAATACCCAAGGAGCAATGAGTGTTTGTGGAACGGAGGTTCAGAACAGAGCATTTAGACCTTTGATTCCAGGAACCAAATTGATCACTTTTAACAATGAAGAAGAATTAGAAAAAATAACGAATGAAACTGCAGCGGTTATTTTAGAAACCATTCAAGGTGGAGCAGGGTTTATTGTTTCTGAGAACGGTTATTTAGAAAAAGTAAGAAAGCGTTGTGATGCCGTAGGAGCTTTGTTGATTTTAGACGAAATTCAATCAGGGGTAGGAAGAACAGGTAGGTTTTATGGTTTTGAACATTACAATTGCATTCCAGATATTCTGATTACTGGAAAAGGATTGGGAGGAGGAATGCCAATTGGAGCTTTTATCAGTAGTTTTGAATACATGCAAAAATTACAAGATCATCCTAAATTAGGACATATTACTACGTTTGGAGGACATCCTGTAATTGCAGCAGCAGCGTTGGCTACAGTAAAAGAAATTACAGAAACCAACTTAATGGCTGAAGCTTTGAGAAAGGAGCAACTTTTTAGAACGTATTTGCAACACGATGCAATTAAAGAAATTAGAGGAAAAGGATTGATGTTGGCTTTGATGTTAGAAGACGAATCTATGGCTACAGAAGTGGTTTTGACTTGTATGGATCAAGGTTTGTTGTTGTTCTTTTTGTTGTTTGAGAAAAGAGCAGTGAGAATCAGTCCACCATTGACCATTTCTGACGAAGAAATAAAATTAGGTTGTGATAAAATAATAAAGGTTATCAATCAGATAATAGCAAAAAAAGCATCTCATTAAGATGCTTTTTTTTATTTCTTAAAACAAAGAGCTGCAGCACCAATAATTCCCGCATCATTTCCTAAAGTCGCAAGTCTAATATCTAAGTTGTCGGTATAATAATTAGGCAATCTCTCGTGTAAAATTTTCATCATGTTTTTTTCAACAATATAAAATGCCTTACTAACACCACCTCCAATAAAAACAGTTTTGATGTCTAGTATTCGGATGGTAGACACCAGAGCTTCTCCCAATACCGTTCCTACATATTCAAACACATTTACAGCCACAGGATCGTTATTCATAGCAGCGATTATAATGTCTTTAGCTTCTAGATTTTTGGCAGTCAATCTTGTCTTTTTACCGTTTTTAATTTTTTCTTTAACCATTTCAATAAGAGCATGTTTTCCCATATTGTCTTCGGCAGTTTTTCCGTTAGAAGTAATGATATGTCCAGCTTCCATAGCGTTTCCATCTCCTCCTTTAAATATTTTTCCTTTAAGAATGGCAGCGCTTCCTAGTCCTGTACCTAAAGTCATAAATAAAAAGTTTTTAGGAACCTTGTTTTTGGCAAAGTGTAACTCACCCAAAGCGGCAGCATTCGCATCATTTTCTAAGAAAAAGGAAATCTCAGGATATTTTTTTTGCAAGATTGGAATCAAAGCTACGTCGTTAAATTCGGGAACGTTTGCCATAAAAACAGTGGTTTGACGGTTTTTAGAAATCATTCCTGGAACCGCAATTCCTACTTTTTTTATTTCAGGATGATTTTTTAATTCTTCGCCAATAAGAGTTACAAATCCATTGATAAAATCTCCGGTCTTTCTTAAATCTTTGGTAGGGTATTTTTCTTTCTTTAGTAATTTTCCTTTTTTGGTTACAATTCCAAATTTCAGGTTGGTTCCTCCAACATCGATACCTAAATATACTTCCATTTATAGTGTTTTTTTGGGGTGATTAGTTCCTTTGGAAGTAAATATAAGGAAAATCAACAGGTTGAGAAATGTTCAATACGCATAGAAAAGGATTTAATAATGAAATATCATTAATATACAAAACAAAATAATTTGCTTCACATAAATAAAACTGTATTTTTGCCACATTAAAAATATATATAATGGCAACTATTCAAGAGCTAAAAGATTTTACACAACAAGTAAGAAGAGATATTGTACGTATGGTACATGCTGTAAATTCTGGTCACCCTGGGGGATCTTTAGGATGTGCAGAATATATTACTGTTTTGTATCAAGAAATAATGAAGTACGATGCTTCTAATTTTGATATGGATGGAGTAGGAGAAGATTTCTTCTTTTTATCTAACGGTCATATATCTCCTGTTTTTTATAGTGTATTAGCTCGTAGTGGATATTTTCCAGTATCTGAGTTGGCTACATTCCGTTTGTTAGATTCAAGATTACAAGGACACCCAACTACTCATGAAGGTTTGCCTGGAATTAGAATAGCTTCTGGTTCTTTAGGACAAGGAATGAGTGTTGCTATTGGAGCTGCACAAGCTAAAAAATTAAATGGAGACGATCGTTTGATTTATAGTTTACACGGAGATGGTGAATTGCAAGAAGGTCAAAACTGGGAAGCAATTATGTATGCTGCGGGTAAAAAGGTAGACAATTACATTGCTGCGATTGATGTAAATTTAAAACAAATTGATGGTACTACTGATGAGGTAATGCCTATGGGGTCTTTAAAAGCGAAGTTTGAAGCTTTTGGATGGGATGTTTTAGAAGTTGAAAAAGGAAATGATATTGAAACAATCATTGCAAGTATCAAAGAAGCACAAGCATTAACAGGAAAAGGAAAACCAGTTTGTATTTTATTATACACAGAAATGGGTAACGGAATTGACTTTATGATGCATACACATGCTTGGCATGGTAAAGCTCCTAACGATGAACAATTAGAAAGTGCATTGGCTCAAAACCCTGCAACTTTAGGAGACTATTAAGAGAATATCTTTATAGTTACATATTATAAAAAAGCTCTGTTAAACAACAGAGCTTTTTTTATGTTTAACAAAAATAGATATGCTACACTACAAAACTTACAATCATAAAGAAATAGACAGTCCATGGCTTACTTTTATACATGGAGCAGGAGGTAGTAGTTCTATTTGGTTTTCACAAATTAGATATTTTAAAAAAGATTTTAATTTATTACTAATTGATCTAAGAGGACATGGAAAGTCTAAAGATATTTATAGCAAAGAAAGTTACAGTTTTGAAAACATAACAGATGATGTTGTTGAGGTAATTGATTTTTTAAAGATTAAAAACACACATTTAGTAGGAATTTCCTTGGGGACAATTATTATTATGGATTTAGCACATAGATACCCTCTTAAAGTAAGTTCTTTAACAATGGGAGGAGCTGTTATGTATTTAAATTTTAGAGCACAGGTTTTAATGAAGTTAGGAATGCTCTTTAAACATGTAATCCCTTATTTATGGCTTTATAAATTTTTTGCCTATGTAATTATGCCTAAAAAAAATCATAAAGAATCACGAAGTTTTTTTGTACAAGAGGCTAAAAAAATGAATCAGAAAGAATTTATTAAATGGTTCTCTTTAGTGTCTAGTGTTAATGAATTATTGACTTTTTTTAGAAGTAAACAAATAAAAACTCCCGTTTTATATCTTATGGGAGCTCAAGATTATATGTTTTTACCTAGTGTAAAGTTAATCGTTGAAAATCATAAAGACTCAACCTTGCAAATTATATCCAACTGTGGTCATGTTGTCAACATTGAAGGATCAGATGTATTCAATAAAAAGTTAAAAGACTATTTATTAGATAGATTATAAGAAATAAAAAAGGCTTACATTTTCTGTAAGCCTTTTTTGTATAAATTGTCCCATCCTAGAATAAGTTGACACAAATTCGACTTATTTATGAAATATTCAGAGAATCCAAGGAAGAAGCGCAGCCAGCGTGATTACACATTAGGCTTTAAATTAGCCGTTGTTTCCCAAGTAGAAAAAGGCGAAATGAGCTACAAACAAGCCCAAAAGGCATATGGAATTCAAGGAAGAAGTACCGTTTTGGTTTGGTTACGAAAACATGGTAACT
>NZ_JAUOSB010000117.1 GCF_030548295.1 Wenyingzhuangia sp. 2_MG-2023 | reverse complement strand
TTTTTATTTATAATTTACCTTTTTTTTTTAATATATATTAACATATTTTTACTTAACAAAACAAAAAATTACACATACAAAAATACTATACAATCCTCATTCCACCACATACACACCCCCGCCCCCCCCCCACCCCCCCCCCCCCCCCACAACCACACACACCCAAACCAACCCAAAACCTACCAAATAACCAACCCCAACACCAACATTAAGGACCAGGATAAAACAACAATGATTCAAACGATACCTATAACATCTTAAAC
>NZ_JAUOSB010000116.1 GCF_030548295.1 Wenyingzhuangia sp. 2_MG-2023 | reverse complement strand
TTTTTTTTTTTATTTTTTTTAAAAAATTTTTTATTTTTTTACAAAAAAAAAAAAAGATTCCATAATGTAAAAAAAGAATACATAATAAAGAACAGAGAGGATATATCGTAATGTAAAATTATAAACCAAAATTAAACTTAGCTTTAAAAGCAAAATACTTATAAGGAAAAACAATATAAGAGAACATATTAGATATAGACATGACTAACTTATCAGCTATCTCTAATAAACAACTCATACCCCACTACACACAAATTGAGATCTAC
>NZ_JAUOSB010000115.1 GCF_030548295.1 Wenyingzhuangia sp. 2_MG-2023 | reverse complement strand
TACATTGCATCAATAGTTAGATTATTATCAAAATTTTGAAGATAAACGACCAAAACCAAAATAAATTAAAGAAATGTCTCACATTGATGAATAATTGTTTGGTGTAATTTTAAGATGTTTAGATGTCATTCAAATTATTATAGGATATGCTACTAAGCCATATTATATTCAAAGAAATACTAAATTAATTTCTAATCTAATGTCATATAATATATTATGAGAATAATTATGTAAACTTTACGAAGAATAACCTTCTGCAGAACTAT
>NZ_JAUOSB010000114.1 GCF_030548295.1 Wenyingzhuangia sp. 2_MG-2023 | reverse complement strand
CCAAGTGCAGCTGGGTGACGATGTGCCTGCGTGGATTCGTGACGACGTTTGGCCGGATGTCGACCGCCAGGGCATCAACGGTCACGCTTGGGCCCGCGGCTGGTTCGCTGAGGCGCTGGCCAAGGGTCTGAGCCATGTGCTTGTGGATGCCCCGCCACGGGTGCTGCCAGACGGGCGCGAGATCCGCACGCAGGCAGACCAAAAGGCCGCGCGTGCTCAGCCGTACCTGATCCGGCTGTCTCCTGAGCGCGTGCTCGGGTGGAAGG
>NZ_JAUOSB010000113.1 GCF_030548295.1 Wenyingzhuangia sp. 2_MG-2023 | reverse complement strand
TGTATCGTCCTGAAATAGGTTGACCTTTTTTTGAAGTTTTAAAAGGTTAATAATTCCAGATTATTTTTATTTTTTCGATAGGATTTGTAGTTAACATTTTGATTTAAGTGCACGTGTTTTGGTGTGTATAAATCAAGACTACTATGTGGTCGAAGATTGTTATAAATATCGACAGCCTTTTTGGTTATCATTTTTGCTAATTTAAGATTTTTTATGATATGTTTTAGACCATATTCATATTTTAAAGTTCTGTTAATTCTTTCAGCA
>NZ_JAUOSB010000112.1 GCF_030548295.1 Wenyingzhuangia sp. 2_MG-2023 | reverse complement strand
TGTTTTGACCCCTATAAAACAAGAGTAATCTTTTAAATTTCGGATTATTAATTAAGCTGCTTTATTTTTAGTTAAAATTAAGTGTTTTTGTTGGTTCCATTTTTTGATAGGAGTTATTCTACCTAGTAATCCGTGATGTCTTACATTGTTGTAGAAAACAACATATCTTTTTAGTATTTGTTGAATTTCTCCAAAAGTTCTGTACTCAAAACGTTGAAAGACTTCTTTTTTTAAGATGCCATGATAAGCTTCTACATGAGCATTTTC
>NZ_JAUOSB010000111.1 GCF_030548295.1 Wenyingzhuangia sp. 2_MG-2023 | reverse complement strand
GATATAGGTTACGTTCTCGAATGTAATGTCCATAGGTCCTCCAACAGTTCTTTATGATTTAACGGCTCGGTAGAAATAGCTACTCCTGCTTGTTTCAATTCACCTGCTAGAATAGCGACAAACGGAACATCCAGTCCAATTTCTCTTAGAGCTTCTTTTTGTGAAAATATCTCTCTAGGTGTCTGCTCTTTCCAAATTTCACCACTATTCATAACAATAACTCGATCAGCCTGGGCAACCTCTTGCAGGTCATGTGTTATGGTTATTAA
>NZ_JAUOSB010000110.1 GCF_030548295.1 Wenyingzhuangia sp. 2_MG-2023 | reverse complement strand
ATTGCATTTTCGTAAGGATCATATTGTTCTGTCATGCTCATTGTTATTCCATTATCTTCAGCAAATTTTGTGTAAGTTGGATTGCAATATTGTAATCCTCTATCCGAGTGGTGAATGATTTTTTGATCAGGATATTTTCTGTTTTTAATAGCCATTTTAAGCGCATTTAAGCAGAGTCCTGTCTTCATGTTATTATCTATCTTATATCCCATAATTTGCTTAGAATAAGCATCTGTTACTAATGCTAAGTATGCATGTCCTTTATCCGT
>NZ_JAUOSB010000109.1 GCF_030548295.1 Wenyingzhuangia sp. 2_MG-2023 | reverse complement strand
CTGACAAGCATTAACACCAGAAAATTAAGCAATGTCATACAACTCATATGTAGGCTCTAAATTATCAGATAAAAAATACTCTTATATTAATGGCTGACGAGCAAAAAAAGGAAAAAAACAAGAACTCCATAAAAAGATTAACTTTTTGACTTCTATTTTATTTTATGAATCAATCAATTTGTTTTGTTTTTGCATTTTTTTCTTTATTATATTTTTCTTGTATTCATTTTTTGCCATATTAGCTGCAAGTGTAGCATCATCATCTATGAG
>NZ_JAUOSB010000108.1 GCF_030548295.1 Wenyingzhuangia sp. 2_MG-2023 | reverse complement strand
TTTAAGAGAGAGAATTTTTTTAGTAAAAATACAAAAATCTAATAAAACTAACTTCTATTTTTGTATTTATTGAGGATACAATTCTCAATATAATTTTTTTTTTTTTATGTTATATTTCTTTCGTTTGTTAATTATATTGGAAAATTTATTAATTTGCATTATGTTTTTTGTGTTTTTTATGTAGTTACACATTATTTTTCTTTGTTTTAATTTTTTGCTTATTCTTTTTAAAATTTAAATATTTTTTTATTTTAAAATTATAAGATAAATAT
>NZ_JAUOSB010000011.1 GCF_030548295.1 Wenyingzhuangia sp. 2_MG-2023 | reverse complement strand
TATTATAGGTGTTAATCCAGCATAACTGCATAATTCACCACCACTATTAAATCGTTTAAAACCGTCTGTTAGAACCATTAACATTAATACGGATTTTGGTGCTTTCTCATAGTTTTCTGTATATTTACCAAGTCGCCAAATCCTTTTTGATTTGGCTTTATGAAATCAAAAGAAACAAAACCAAACAAAAAGCTTCGGCTTAGTCACAGTCCGAAAATCTTGTCAATTTTCTTCCCGCTCAAAACCGATAATATCATTATAAATTAAGACCATATGTCATTAAAAAAAACATATTTAGTTAAAGAACTAACTAAAGCTGCAGTAATTATACTTTTTACAAGCATGTTATCATCATGTAAAGAAAATTTAAACAATACCAAACCTGATAATAATACTCAAAAACAAGAAACCAATCCTAATATATCCATCAAAAACAACCAGGAACAATTGTTCTTTCAAGCACAAGGAAATGAACCAGGATGGCAACTCACTATCAATAAAAAATCTGATGTTTTAAATTATATATTAGAGTTTGATCATAAAGAAATTCAGAAACAAGGAATTACAGATCTAAAGAGGCTAGACAATTCTAATTATGGAATCTTTGAATTGTTGAATGAAAAAAATAAAACAGAAGTAAAATTTAAAAAGGAAGAATGTCTTGATATGGCAGGAAATACTCATAAAATTTCTGTAATAGTAAAACATAATGGAAAACTATATTTAGGCTGTGGCGATTTTCTTGTAAATACTACCATAGAAAATGAATTAAAATCTTCTAACGAAATAGACCATTATATTTGTTATAGTAACGATAACAGAAAAGAGAAAAAAATATGGGTTGGCTTCAATAAGAATGATATAGCTCTCAAAATTAAATATGAAGGACAAGAGGAATCCATGGAATTAGAATATTTAAAAAATGAATATCAAGAAGGAGGTACTCACCCTACAATAAGGACCTATTACAACGAAATATATGGAGGTCAAGTAAACGGAGTATATAAAACTATTCATTCTGGCAATTGGGATTATGTAGAATATACCAGAGGAAAAGATAACAAAGTATTCAAATTTACAATTGAACACAAGTTGAATCCATATGGAAGTAAACCTTGTTTTTAAGAAAACGTGTCACAACACAACTAAACTTAATATGGATTTTGGTGCTTGCTCAAAGTTTTGTGTATATTTACTAAGTCGCCAAAGCACGTTAGCTATACGCTTAAAAATGAACAAAACCTTACAAACAGATTTATTAGAAATAGAATCTCTTCTAGAGCAAGCAAAAAAACAAGGCCTAAATTATTTAAACA
This sequence comes from Wenyingzhuangia sp. 2_MG-2023, assembly GCF_030548295.1. Classification (GTDB taxonomy): domain Bacteria; phylum Bacteroidota; class Bacteroidia; order Flavobacteriales; family Flavobacteriaceae; genus Wenyingzhuangia. The sequence goes on along the minus strand of NZ_JAUOSB010000011.1, from coordinate 114,913 downwards.
AAATAGATGAGAGACAAACTTCAGCAAATGTTCACAAAGCTGAATTAGTTGATCTAGACTCAAAAGGTCTTGGTGCTCGTGCTACTTTGCAACTATTCAATAAAAAGTTTGAACCAACAATAGTATCCTCTTCTGGACCTAGATTTTGGGGTTATGTGATTGGTGGTTCTACACCAGCATCTATTATGGGAGATTGGCTGGCAACAATCTACGACCAAAATCCGCAAGCAATAAATGGTGAAGGAGACATCTCTGCAAATATTGAATTAGAAACCATTCATTTAATTTTAGACCTATTTAATTTACCTAAATCTTTTATTGGTGGTTTTGTTACCGGTGCTACTATGTCAAATTTCACTTGTTTAGCAGTTGCTAAACAGTGGTTTGGAAAAAACTATGGTAAAGATTTTGCAAAAGAAGGCATTACAGAAAAAATAAATATCCTAACAGCTACACCTCATTCATCTGCTTTAAAATCACTTGCTTTATTAGGTATTGGTAGCAATAATGTTATAAAAGTAAACACGATAAAAGGAAATAGAGAAGCCATTTCTATAGACGATTTAGAATCGAAAATTAAAATATTAAACGGACAACCTTTTATTCTTATATCAAGTGCAGGAACTGTTAATACAGTTGATTTTGATAATTTTAATGCCATAAAAAAACTAAAGAAGAAGTATAATTTTTGGTGGCACACGGATGCTGCTTTTGGTGGTTTTGCAGCTTGTTCAGATATCTATAATCACTTTGTAAAAGACTGGGAATATTCTGATAGCATAACCATTGACTGTCATAAATGGCTAAATGTACCATACGAAAGTGCTGTTTTTTTAGTAAAGAAAGAACACAGTTCTTTACAAGTTGAAAGTTTTCAAAATTCTAATGCACCCTATCTTGGAAACCTAATGGAAAATTTTAATTACCTCAATTTTCTTCCTGAAAATTCAAGACGACTAAAGGCATTACCCGCTTGGTTTTCATTAAGAGCATACGGAAAGGAAGGTTACAAGGATATTGTAGAAAATGCAATTGGTTTAGCTAAATATTTTGGTAGTAAAATAGAGAAATCCGAGAACTTCAAATTACTAGCACCTGTAAGATTGAATAATATTGTTTTTAATTTAAACAGCAATCTAAACGAAGAAAAAATAGATACGTTTTTAACCCAATTAAACAAAACGGGACTAGTATTTATGACACCTACATACTACAATCATCAAAAAGGAATTAGAGCATCTTTTGTAAACTGGAGAACAACTAAAAAGGATGTTGAACTAGTATTTAAACAAATGAATCTAATAATAAATGCAATTGAATAAAACCAGTTGACAACACCAACTAAAATGAATAAAGGTTTCGGTGCTTGTTCAAAAGTTTTGTGTATTAAAAACAGTTCCACTCCCCTTTTCTCAAAACTCAACAAGGATTGGTTTAGTTAGTAGAAGTCAGTACCTTTAAGCCAACAAATCTTAAAAACCAAATGACTTTTAACAAACCCCTTATTTTTATTTTCTTTTTAAGCCTACTCAACCTTAAAGCACAAACACAGTTTACCCAACAAGATAGCCTTAGAGGAAGCGTTACACCCGAGAGAGCTTGGTGGGATGTAACGAAAAATACTTTAGACGTTACCATATTCCCCAATAACAAAAGTATTTCTGGTAGTAATACCATTACTTATAAAGTAATACAATCCTATCAAACATTACAACTAGAATTACAAGCTCCCCTAGTGATAGATTCTATTCTTCAAGACAAAAAAACGTTGAAATACAACCAAAAAGGCTACAGTTATTTTGTTGATTTGCAAAAAAAACAAATTCCAAACGCCTTAGAAAACCTAACTATTTTTTACCACGGAAAACCACAAGAGGCCAAAAAAGCTCCTTGGGATGGTGGTCTTGTTTGGCAAAAAGACCCTAAAGGAAACCATTTTATAGCCAGTGCCAATCAACAAATTGGTGCCAGTGTTTGGTGGCCGTGTAAAGACCATCCTGCAGATGAAATGGAAAGTGCTAAAATTACCATTACTTGCCCAAATCCATTAATGAATGTTTCCAACGGTAGAAGTACTTCCATCCATAAAAACAACAACAATACAACTTCTTATACTTGGGAAGTTACAAATCCTATCAACAATTACGGAATCAGTATCAATATTGCCAATTACGCTAATTTTAGCGAAACTTACAAAGGCTTGAAAGGTGATTTGGATTGCAATTATTTTGTATTGAAAGAAAACGTAAACAAAGCAAAAAAGCAATTCAAAGACGTACCAAAAATGTTGACTGCTTTTGAATATTGGTTTGGGGCCTATCCTTTTTACAAAGACAGTTACAAAATGGTAGAAACTCCTTATTTAGGAATGGAACACCAAAGTTGTGTGGCTTATGGTAACAATTACGAAAATGGTTATTTGGGAAAACCTATGGGAGATTCTAAATGGGGATCTAAATTTGATTTTATCATTATACACGAATCTGGCCACGAATGGTTTGCCAACAGTATCAGTTGCCAAGATGTAGCTGATATGTGGATTCACGAAGCTTTTACTACGTACTCAGAAAGTTTGTTTTTAGATTATCACTACGGAACACAAGCCGCAAATGAATACGTACAAGGTATTCAAAGCTTGGTCAGAAATGACAAACCCATTATTGGTGCATACAATGTTCACAATCACGGAAGTTCTGACATGTATTTTAAAGGAAGTTTGATGTTACACACGCTAAGACAAATTGTAAACGATGATGACAAATGGCGAAACATTTTATTAGGCATCAACAAAACATTTTACCACAAAGCTATTACAGGTCAACAAATGATTGACTACATCAACCAACAAATAGAAAAAGTAGATCTAGAAGGATTTTTTAATCAATATTTAAAAACAACTAAAATTCCTCAATTGTCCGTAAAACAAGTAAAAGGAAACATCTATTACAAGTGGACAAATGTAGTAGTGAATTTTAACATTCCTATTAAAATTTATCTGAACGAAAAAGAAATTTGGTTGCAACCAAAAGCTAAAAACTGGAAAAAAATAAAAGGAAATCTTAACGATTTAAAAGTGGATAAAAACTTTTACGTCCAAAAACAAAATTTATGATAACTAGACAACATCCATTTTAAAGTTCATATCTATTCTATGCCTTCTTCAGTTGCCATGGATTTCTAACTTCTTATTTATAGAATTCAATTCTTTTGTTGTGTTATTGTCTAGTCTTTATTATTGATAAAACTAGAGGATACGCAGATCTTTACGCTTTAGAGAAAAAACATTATTCACAAAAATCAAACAAACTCTTTAACGTTACTTATGGAATTAAAAAACTATACTGCTAATTCAATAGCAAAAAGACTATTACTTTATAGTACAATGTCTTTTTTTACCACAACACTGTTGTCTTGTAGTAAAAAAGAATCGTCTGACATAGAAACAATCGCAACTAGAATCGTAACCAAATCAGTCTCAAAAACAGAAACTTTTTCTACCATCAACGGAGGAGGAATTGTTTATGTGGAACAAGATAATTTTACGGTAGCGGAAAAAGGATTGACTTGGAGCGAAACTGAACTTCCTAAAATAGAAGAAAACAAAGAAATAGCTACTTCTGCAGGAAACGATTTTACTTTAAGTGTTACCCATTTAAAAGCTAGTACAACCTACTACGTTAGAGCGTATGCCAGAAGTAGTAACAATGCTGTTATATACGGATCGCAAAAAACCATTACCACAGACGTAGACAATACTCCTACAGAACCTTTGAGTTATTTGCCTTCTGCTGGAAAAGGGAAAATTTGGACTTTACAACCTGATTTTACAAACGAGTTTAATTACGCAGATTTAACCTCTACTGAATTTACAAACAATTGGCAAAATAGATTTTTTAACGGATGGACGGGACCTCAGAAATTAGCTGCTACGGGAGATAAATCAGCCACAAACACCTCTACAATTTATTCTCCAGAACAAGCCTCTATTGTTAATGGAGAATTAACTTACAAAGCAACCATTGTTGGACAAGATGTAAAAACAGGATGTATTAGTACAAAAACAAAAATTGGATATCCTATGTACATGGAAGCTAGAGTAAAAATTAGCGAATCTTCTCTTGCTACTGCTGTTTGGATGTTGAGCGATGATTCTAGTCAAGAAATTGACAACTTAGAAGCTTATGGAGACAAAACTCATAGTTATTATTCCGAGAGATTGCATTTGAGTCATCACACATTTGACAGGTCTGGTGGAACTATTAGCGGAGATTACCAACCTAGTGGACAAGAAACCTATTATTACGACAACAAAGGTACACAGTGGGCAGATGACTATCATGATTATGGAGTTTTATGGCTAGATCCTTGGACTTTAAAATATTATGTAGATGGAGAATTGGTAAGAGAAACTCCAACCAATCAAATAGATCCTTTAAACTACACAAACGGTACCGGATTAAACAAAGACATGTACATTATTATCAGTGCTGCTGCTCAACCTTGGAGAGAAAGACAAGGAATTACCTACCTTACAGACCCGTCAGTATTAAGTGCTACAAGATCTACATCCAAATTTGATTGGATTCGCGTTTACAAACCTGAATAGTTTAAATAACAAAGTAAAAAAGCCAGACAACAATTAAGTTCGTCTGGCTTTTCAATTTTAAATTCTGTTTGTATAGATTGGTTATATCTACATAAAAACTACAATCTTTTCCTTTATTTTCCCCATACTATAGGTAAGAAAACAGACATTTCACTTTCTTTACCACCATTTCTGTTAGACCAAGCGTAGTAAGGAACAAATGTTGTTTTATACGTTTCCCATTTAGGTTTAGTTACTGTATGATACATGTGTTTATTTGGTGAATCTTTACGTAATAAAACATCTCCAGTAATTGCAGAAACACCTCCTAAGAAATCAGCTTTGTATTCTGCTTTTAGAGCAGTTACATCTCCTTTGATGTATGCATCAATAATTTTAACATCTTTAGGCAAGTCAGCAGACTCTAAACAATAAACAACCGGACCTCTTTTAATAGCTACTTGGTTTCTTACTTCTTCAATTCTAGAGTTCCCCTCTACAAATTTAATATCCATAGGAAAATCAATAGTCACTACATCTCCTTTTTTCCATTTACGGTTGATAGTAGCAAATTCTCCTGCAGCAACCTTAACTCCAGCATCTTTTCCATTCACCATCACTTTAGAACCTACAGCCCAGTTAGGAATTCTTAACATCATATCAAAAGCAGCTTTTTTAGCTTTGTTTACTGTTATTTTAACAGTTCCATCCCAAGGATACTGTGTTTCTTGTGTCAATTCTAATTTAGATCCATCTTCTAATTTTGTCTTTAATTCGTTACCTCCATACAAGTTGACAGCTACACCATTTTGAGACAAACTATACGCCCATCCAGAAACTTTAGCAATGGTTCTTACCAAGTTAGGAGGACAACAAAAACAGTTTAAATAAGGTTGACGAGTTGCAAACTCAGTATTCATTTTACTATAATCTCTAGCTCCTTTGATTACTCTAAGCGGATTTGAATAATAATATTTATCTCCTTCTAAATTAATTCCAGACAAAGCACTGTTGTACAACACCAACTCCATCACATCTGCATATTTAGATTCTCCGTGAAGCCCTAACATACGGTAACTAAACATTGAATTACAAACATTTGCACAAGTTTCATTATAAGCAGTCATGTTTGGCATCATGTATTGATCAATAAAACCTTCTTCAATTTTATCTCTGTTGGTAGAGGCTCCGTAGTGTGTTTGTCCCACAGCTCCAGTTACATACATTTTTTGATCTGTTACATTGTACCACAATTTATCCAAAGCATCAATCAAAGCCTGTTCACCAGTCTCTGCATATACATCAGCAGCACCAGCGTAGTAATACAATGCCAATACAGCATGCCCTACAGCTTCTGTAGATTTACGCAACGCAGTACGTTCTTGTACCATATCTCCAATAGGATATCCAATAGTAGTAGACACTTCTTCTACTTTATATTTTCCTCTATTGTTGATAAATTTCTCTGCCAATACTAAATATTTTTTCTCTCCTGTAGTTCTGTATAATTCTACCAACCCCATAATTTGAGTTTGATTGAAACCAAAACGTCCCATTAATTTGCTGTCTGGCATAAACAAAGTATATAGCAAATCTGCTTGTTTGATTGCTAAATTTAAAAAGTTTTTTTGCCCTGTAGTTCTGTAGTGAATACAGGCAGCCGTAAACAAGTGACCACTGTTGTACATTTCATGATACTTTCTATTCTCGTATCTATCTGCTTTTTTGTTCAACTGAATTTGGGTTTCAATATAACCATCTTCCTCTTGAGCTTTAGCAATAATAGCTATATATCCATCCAATTCTGTTAACAAAGCTTTGTCTTTGTTTTGAGCATACAAATAACACTCAGCCTCCATAAACTTATAAAAATCACCATCATGCCAAGCAAAACCTTTGTGCTCTCCTTCTTTTAAGCCCGCAGCAATTTTAAAGTTGTTAAGACCATGACCAATATCTCCTGTTAACACTGTACGCATATAAGGAATCATAGACTTTTCTGCAACTTTAAACTTGTCAGCCCAAAATCCTTCTGTCCAATGACAATCTCCCATGTCAATGCTTTTTAACTTTACATTTTTACTGTTAGAATTGTTGATAATTCCATTCTTTTGAGCAAAACCAGTACTCAATACGATTACACTAAGTGCACCTGTTATTAATTTTTTCATTTTGATACTTATTTATCTAAAGCCTATTTTTAATTTTTATTTCTGCCAAACTCTTACATAATCAATTTCAAATTCAACTTTTCCAGAAGGATGTAAATCTTCTTTAGAATCTGGAACTCCATGCCAAGGAAACGTTTCTTGATCTAACCAAATTTTAATAGGGTTTGTTATTACATAATTTTCTGCAGCTCCGTTTCCTCCTTTGCTTAATTTTACATCGTCCCATTCGTTGATTTGTTTTCTAGACACATCTCTAAATAGTTTTCCATCTACATAAATTTTAACTCCGTTTTCACTCCAGTCATATCCATAAACATGAAAATCATCAGCTACTCTAAAATCATAAAACTTATGTTCTGTGTACGTTGTTTTTCCTCTTCCTGTTTTACTCCAATCGTGTATAGACCACCATAGTTCTTTATCTTTTCCTTCTGCTTCTTTTTTAGGTTGTCTGTGATCTCCAAAAAATTCAAACATATCAAATTCTGTTTGCCCTCCTGTAGCCCAAAATGCACTAGAAACCTCAGCATCTGCAGCTTTACATTTAATTTCCATATAACCATATAAAAATTCTCTTCTACCAATAATACAAGCGGTGGTAATATTCTCATGCTTTACATCTTTACCCGCTACCTTGTCTGGTTTATCACTAAACGCAAAATCAGGTTCCCATCTAGTTTCTAACTTTAACATTCCGTTCTCAAATCGGTAATTATCTCCAGAAAACTGAGATGGAGCTCTACCATCCCAATCCAATCTATTAGGTCTATCTGGGTTTTTATAACTAGGAACTCCATTCACTAATTCTCCAACTACGTGCCACTTATCACGATCTAAATTAGCTTCATTAAACTCATCACTAACTTGTGTATTTAAAATCCAGTTTCCTGTATTTTCAGGATCCGAAAAAGGAACTACAACTTTTGTTTTTCCCTTACTTACAGTTGGATTTGTTTTTTTACTACACGCTGTAACAGCAAACAATGTTGCTACTATTAAAATACTTATTTTTTTCATTTTGATTATTTTAGTCTTTTGCAGGTATCCACCCTTCTCTATATTGATTCATTCTATCTACATCATATTGTTCGTACTTTCTTTTAAGTAACCATAGCGGACGTTCCAAAGTCATTTCCCAATCAAATAACTTTTTGTACATACTTTTAACTTTCTCTGGATATTGATTAGCTAAATTGTATCGCTCAGAAATATCGTTAGGTACGTTATACAACTCTGCTGGCCTATCAGGAAAACGGATCAACTTGTAATCTCCTTCTCTAACTACAGCTCTTGTTTCTTTTTTCCAAAACAAAATATCATGAGGTCTTCCTTCTTTTTCTTTTGCAACAAAAGGAAGAATATTTACTCCATTAATATCTTTCAAATCCTCTATATTTCCCCCTGCCGCTGCATAAAAAGTAGGCAACAAATCTAAGGTGATGATTGGGTAATTATATCTCGATTTCTTTTTAATTTTTTCTGGCCAACTCATTAAAAAAGGAACTCTAATTCCTCCTTCTAAGTGATTAGATTTGGTCCCGCTTAAGGGTTTATTGGTTGAAGCATTTTTATCTGATGGTCCTCCGTTATCATTGCTAAAAACAACAATGGTATTCTTGTCTATCCCTAACTCTTTTAATTTGTTAAGTACGGTACCACAAGCTCTATCTAAAGCTAAAGTCATTGCAGCTAACGTTTTCTTTTTACCTGTTAAATGTGGAAATTGTTTTAAGTCTTCTTCTGTAGCTTCCATAGGAGTATGAACCGCATTAAAAGATAAGTAAACAAAGAAAGGATTGTCTTTATTTCTTTCTATAAAGTCTGCTGCTTTTTCTGCAAATACATCCGTGGCATAATGGTCTGGTTCTTCATACTTACCAAAATTGGTTTCCATTTTGTGATCTCCTTTAGGATTTTTGTAAGCAAAATAACTTCTTGCTCCTCCTCTAAATCCATAAAACTCATCAAAACCTCTGTTCAAAGGATGGAAACGATCTGCATTTCCCAAATGCCATTTTCCGTATGCAGCAGTTTTGTAACCTTGTTTTTGTAAGTAATTCCCTATGGTTTGTTGATCTAATGGTAACCCCATTTCGTCTCCTTTTAAGGCAGAATGAGAACTCATAAAACCAGGAACGTTAATTTCTTCGTATCCAAATCTTGCTTGGTATTTTCCTGTCATTAATCCAGCTCTTGAAGGTCCACAAGTAGGATCTGAAACATATCCTTGTGTAAAAGTAACACCAGAATTTGCCAATTTGTCTAAGTTTGGAGTTTTCATCACCTTACTTCCCTGAAAACCAAAATCTATATAACCCGCATCATCAGCAAATAACAATACAATATTGGGTTTATTTTGAGCATAAAACGATTGTTGTCCCAACAACAACAACAAAAGCATTTGATATAATTTCATTTTTAGTAATATTTTAATTAAAACGTATTAATTATGAGTATTTCAAAACATTCATCTTATTAATTTACAAATTAACTAAAAGATTACAGTAATTCATCAATCAATTTTACCATCTAGTAGTATTATATTGACTTTAATCATCTATTTAACCAATAAAAACAATTCATATTAAACATTTAATAGTTAAGTTCTTATTTATAAACAAATAAGGCCTTAGGTATTAAATTTCATTAAAAAGCATTGCTTTTCTATTTATTTAAGCTTGGTAGCACCTAACCTCGTACAATCTAATATTTTTAGCTCCATAAGTATCTTTCACGTTGATTCTAATGGCTGTGGTTTTAACTTTATCAAAATTAAATTTAATCAACCTCTTTCTGTTTTTATTCTCTTCACCCACTTTTATCCATTGTCCGTTAACTCTTACTTCTAAGTCTAAAGATTTTAACAATTCAACTGGAACAGTATTTGTAAATTTATCATCGTTTCTAGAATCTTTACGCATCATTAGATTACGTCTTACATTGGTATCACATTTGATAAGTACTTGAGATAATTTAATAGGTTTATCCCACTCTAATTGCACATTGGCATTTTTACCTTCAGACTCCCAATGATGAACAACATCTGCTACATCTCTAGAATATCCATCTATTAACAACTTAGCATTTCCTGATGCTGTAGAAGATGCAAATACATAACTTGCTTTTTTAGCCAAATCAGAAGTATCTTTAGAAGGCCTATTAGGAATATAAGCATCATCTTTTAACAATTGCTCCTGTAAATCATTCATATAGTTCTTGTAAATATCACGTGGTAAAACATTTTTATCAATACACATAGCCGCTGCAGTTCCCACAGCTTGCCCCATAGTAGCACAAGTTCCCATTAATCTTGATGATGACAAAGCAATATGAGTCTGACTAATATTACGACCTGCAAACAACAGATTTTCTATATTTTTAGAATACAAACTTCTGTATGGAATTTCGTACACTTTGGTAAAATGTTCATGAAAATAACTTGGTGGTTCTGATGGGTTTTCAATACCTCCAGGATTGTGTTCATCTAAAGACCAACCTCCATATCCTACGGCATCGTCAAAATGTTTGTATCCTAACATATCAGGTTCACACAAAATATAATCTCCCATAAAACGTCTAGACTCACGTTTTCCAGGTAAAGAACACACCCAATCTAAAGCATAATTTTCTGCTTCTGGATTTGTTTTTTTTATGTAATCCCAAACTCCATAAGCATAGCCCATTAATTTTTCTCTATTTTCTTCAAATTCAGCAATAATATCTTTATCACTCCCCACTTCTACCCACCAAATTCCTTCAGAAAAATGCTTTAACTTTCTTTTTTTATGAGCTTCTTTGTAATTGTAAGGAATGGTAAAATGTGGTGCTTCATAGGGCATTGGTTTTCCCATATCTTTTGAACTTAACAATATAGTAGCTCCCATTTGCCAACCATCTGCTACCTTAGGTGCATATTTCTCATTAAATTCAGAAGATGCCTCTCTACCTGTTCTAAACAAAGCTCCAGCTGTAGCAGCCACCAAACCGTCACCAGAACAATCCACAAAAACATTTGCATGAATTGTTAATTCTGTTTCAGTAGTTAATTGCCAACAACGAACCGACTTAATTTTGTCACCATCCATTTTAGCCTCAATAGCCTGAGTATTTAAAATCACCTTTAAATTAGGAGTCTGTGTAACATAATCATACAAAATATGATCCCAAACAGGATAAGACTCTTGCGGATTGTGAAATCTATTATGCAATAAAATCTCTTCTACCACTCCAGTTTCTCTTTCTGGCATTCCTCCTTTTAATTGTGTAACACCATTTAAATGTACTCTAACTTCACTAGAAGCATTTCCACCAAGAACAGGTCTATCTTGTACCAAAACCGTCTTTGCACCATTACGAGCCGATGAAACAGCCGCACAAACTCCAGCAACTCCCCCTCCAATAACAGCTACCTCATAATCCAATGTTTTTTTACGAATTACACTAGATGCTCTTTCTGAATTTAATTTTGTTTCTCCCTGCTCATCAAAGTACAAATTAGCTGCACTCATGCCTGTTACAGGAATAATACTTGCCGCTACGGCACCTTGTACTCCTTTTTTAAAAAAATCTCTTCTTTTCATTTCTTATGTTTTTATTTCGGAAGGTTTCCAACCCATCCTTTGTTAAATTGTTTCAGTAATTTTTCAACCAACTTTGGGTTCTGATCTGCTATGTTTACCGTTTCCGCAGGGTCTTTTTTATGATTGTACAATTCATAATAAAGGGGTTCTGTTTTAGGATGCTCTCTATCTTTCCACACAATAAAACGATAGTTTTTTGTACGCATAGCATAGCCCATTAAATGATTTTCAAACAGGTCTCTATTCCATTTTTCTTTTTGTTGATTTTTAATCTTTTCTTCTACTTCCTTTAACAAAGGGCCAAAATAAGTTTCTCTCATAGCAGGTCTAATAGGGTATGCTCCCCATTCTCTTAATGCAGGTGTTGGAAACTGACTAAAAGCTGCTGATTTCCATTTTTGATTAGGCTTTTTTAATAAAGGAGTAAAACTTGTTCCTTCTACGTGTTTAGGAGTTTCTATTTGAGCTAAATCGCATAATGTAGGATAGATATCTACTAGTTCAACCAAAGCATTTGTAACACTACCTCTATTCTTTTTTAACATATCAGGAGTCCAAATCATCATAGGAACTCTAGTTGCTATTTCATAATTAGTAGCTTTTCCCCAAATTCCTTTATCTCCCAAATGCCATCCATGATCACTCCAAAAAACAATAATAGTATTATCTCTTACTCCAGATTTTTCTAAAGCGGTAATCATTTTACCTATTTGCGCATCTACATAACTTACACAAGCCAAATAGGCATGCTTTAATGTTCTTGCTAATTCATCATCTATCTCTCCTTTTTTGGGAATTCCACTACGAACTCTTAATTCAAAAGAAGGGTGTAACCCCATAGTTGCTCCATTTTCTGGACTATTGATATCTGTTGTTAATGGAATATTAGCTTCTTTATATAAATCCCAATATTTTTTAGGAGATGTCCAATTTAAATGAGGTTTATTAAATCCTAATGCTAAAAAGAAAGGTTGGTTACTTTTGCTAATCATATCTTTCATAGTTGCAATGGCTAACTCTGTATTGTAACCATCACTATATGTATAATCAGGAACATCTGCACACTCATAAGCTTGTCCCATTGCCAAACCATACTTTGCTACTTTTCCATATTTAGCAAACATTTCTTTTCTTGCAGCTGTTCTTTCTTTTGTATTTTTTTCTAATGCAAAACCCACAGGATTTGGAATTCCTTTCACTTTTAAACTATCGTAAGAAGGTTGCCTACTCCAAGACATTTCATCATCTAAATCTCCGTGATGAAATATTTTTCCAGCATACACAGTTTCGTAACCGTTATTTTTAAAATGTTGTGGCAACGTAACTACATTAGGATTCACTTCTCTAAACTTTATATAGTTATGAAAAACTCCACTTGTTTCTGGTCTAATTCCTGTTAGTAAACTAGCTCTAGAAGGTCCACAAATTGCTTGCTGACAATAAGCTTTATTAAACAACAAACCTTGACTTGCTAACTTGTCTATATTTGGCGTAATGGCTATATCTGACCCGTAGCAACCTAACTCAGGTCTTAAATCATCAACTGCAATAAACAACACATTAGGTTTTGGTTTGTTACTAGCAAAAACAACACTAAAAAACAAAAGAGTTCCTATTTTTAAATACTTTGTCATTTATGAAATTTTAAAAATTATTTAAGATTAAATTCGTTTGTCTAATTTAGCTGCAATTGAATTTGAAATCACTAATTTTAGGGTTACATAAAATTAACATCGGTAAAAAAAAGTCTAAAAACCAATTAACATTTAGCTCTTTAAAAAAACTTAAAACACTGTAAACAATGAGTTTATCAATACAAACAAAATTAACATATATACTTTTGTTCATAAACATGACTTTACATGCACAACAGTTTGACTTATTTAAAATTGAGTCTAAAACGATCTTAAATGATGTGAAAAAAATTGAAAAAGACTATCAATATGCTTTACAAAAGCAAGACACTACATTAGTAGTTAAAAATTTAATCCTGTTAAGTCGATATCACCGTAAAGATTTGAACTACGGAACTGCTTTTAACCTTGCTGGAGAGGCTCTATTTTTATCATATCAGATTAATAATAAATTACAATTAGCACAAGCCCATAGAGAGCAAGGGATTTTAAACTACATATTTAAACAAGATGATAATGCTGGTGATAATTTTAAAAAGTCTAACCTATATTTTAAAGAATACTACAAAGACTATCACCCCGACTTATTAAACTCTTACTTTAACCTAGCATTATACTACCAACGCATAGAAAACAAAGAACTACTTCTAAAATATGTAGATACTTGCAAAACAATCGCTACCAAGCAACAATTAAATTTTGATTATCAGATTTACCTAAAAGAGAAAATAGCCTGCACTTATATTTGGGACAAAAACTACAAAAAAGCCATACAATTACTAAAGAAATCTATTCAACAAATAGAAAAAACAACCAAAAACAATCATTTTCTAGTCATTCTATATGCTGATTTAGGTAAAGTATACAGTAATATCAATCAATTAGACCTCTCGGAAAAATACTTTAAAAAATCTATTGACACTAAAGGAACACATGAAGAATATCTCTTTTTTAAAGCTTATGTATATGCCAAGTACGCAAACTTATTATATAGAAAAGGAAATGCTACAGAAGCATATAAATACCTTCAAAAATCTAGAAACATTAATGATAAATACCTGAATCCCAGAAATGAAGCTACACAAAGTTTTTTAACCCTAAAAGATCATTACAGGGATCAATTGATTAAATCTAACCAGCAAATTAGTTTTCAAAAATTAAAAAATGCTCAGATAGAACAAAAAATACTGAACTATAAGATTTGCTTGATTGTTGTCGTTTTTGCTTTTGTGTTAATAGGTATATTTATTTGGATAAAAGTTCGTTCTAAAAAACATCAACTAGAGCAAGAAGAAGCAGAAAAAAAGATAGAAGCAAATAATAAAGAACTAACCGTTAATACCCTAAAACTAATTGAAAAAGAAGAAATTATCAACACCTTAAAAGCTCAACTGCTAGAAACTGATAAAAGTTCTAACACTAAAACCTTGATAAAATCCATTGATAAAAACTCCGGAAATCTTTGGGAAGATTTTAATCAACGTTTTACAGCTCTAAACAAAGGTTTTTACGAGCGTTTGCAAAAAAAGGTTCCAAATTTAAGTGCTGCAGAACTAAAATTATGCGCATTGATTAAATTAAATTTTACAGGTAAAGAAATGGCTTATTTACTTGGGATTTCTTTAGGAAGTGTAAATGTGGCTAGGCACAGACTTAGAAAAAAAATAAAATTAGATAGGAAAACAAATTTAACGGCATTTATAGGTAGCATATAATTATCTAAATCAATAATCACAAAAAAACAGGATTGAAACATATTTCAATCCTGTTTTAAGAATGTATACTAATCTGAGATTTACTCTTTCACCTCCATAAATTCAACAGGAGATCCGTTATGAGCAATAAACACTACTCTAACTCCTTCTGCAGGGCTAAAAGTTTCTACAATTACTTCTTTTCCTTGAATAGCTACTTCAATATCATCTACTAAATACGCTACGTGTGGTTTAGTAGTTACCAACTCGTGCCAAGGACTATCAGCATCAAACTTTACCCATTCTACCAAAAACTCATCTTTGTCAAACTCTGTAAAATGTACTTTTCCTGGTTCAAAAAAACCATCCCATTCTTTTTCTTCTGTTGTTGGGATTCCTATGTGACTAAATTTGTATTCCATTTTCTATTTTTTAATTATTTTAAGATAAATTCAAAACTGTACTTTCCTGAAGGAATGATAAATTTAGGTAGCGTTTCTGATAAAGTTCCCCCCACACTCATTTGCATCAAATCAATATTTAAAGTATAAAAACCTTGTTTTTTTAATTCGTAAGGATGTGTTGCTTCTTGAATGTTTTTAGCTGAGTATGGCCAAATAGAAAAGTTAAATTCTGGAGAACCTTCTACAGTTAAATTCATCTTTTTAGGTTCAGATAATTTTACCCATCTTACGTCTGATCTGTTAGAATTTTCTTGTGGAAAAATATAATTGTAAAACAAATCATCCGTTTTAAACGTAAACTCATCTACCTCCGTTCCTCTTTTTCTATCTACATAATTTTCCCAAGGCCCTTTTCCATAAAAAGTTGTGGTTTGGTAACTATTAGACACACCCATAGTCATACCATACTTAATAAGTCCTGGTAAAGTTTCCTTAGCATCCATGTCCATGTTAACTACTACACGACCATCACTTAAAAAACGATAACCTATTGTTAAATTCACCTCATTTTTAAATTCTTTGTGAACGGTTACAACAACTTCAGAATCTTTTGAGGTTGTTGTAACCGATGTAGTTTTTAATTCATCTGCCAAAAACTCCCAATATTTTCTAGAAGCTCTAAACGTTCTTGAACTTGCTCCTCTTAAATCGTTATCAATTGGAGGACGGAAAAAACTTGGTTTTAATGGAGTTACCAATTGCTCTACTTTGTTAGACACAAAAGAGATTAATTCTCCATTGGTTTTAGACACTTTTGCAGAAAAACGTTTTCCTGTTACAACTACCTCATTTACTCCTTCTTTTACGGTAACTGATGCTTTTGATGTTGATGCATAATTGTTAGAAAAATCTCTTTCTTTTAACTGAATTTGTTCTTTAGCAACCTCAAATCCTTTAGTAGCCCAAAATTGATTATTTTTCTCATGCACACTCACTTTAATCCAATATTCTGCATTGTCTTTAAACCTTACTTTTTTATAAGGAATGATTAATATTGATGATGTTTTTGGAGCAACATTTACATCTTTTAAAATTCCAGATTGTAATTCTTTTCCATTTTCTGATAAAGTCCATCTTACCTCATATTGATTTAGATTGGTAAATGCTAAATGGTTGATAGCAGTTATTTTTCCTTTTTTTACATCAGCAGCTTTAAAATTAAACGGTTGAAAAATGTATTTACATTCCCAAGCATGCGGATTTGGTTTTTTGTCTGGAGAAAATACTCCATTGATACAGAAGTTTTTATCATTAGGTTTATCACCAAAATCACCTCCATAAGCATAATATTTTACACCATCTGCTGTAGTAGTTTCTAAACCTTGATCTATCATATCCCAAATAAACCCACCTATTAAATTCTTTTTAGCATGTATTAAATCCCAATATTCCCCTAAGTTTCCTATAGAATTCCCCATAGCATGTGCATATTCACACATTACAATAGGTCTATCAATGTGCTTGCTTTCAGACATGGCTTTTAATTGATAAATCTCTGGGTACATTCTACTCAACACATCTACATAATAAGGATCATCTGGATTGGCATGTGCAGGACCTCTAAATACTGCTTGTCCTTCCTCACCTTCTTTGTAATCAGGATCTGTTGGATCCCCCTGCGCTCCTTCGTAATGTACAAAACGAGAAGGATCGTAATCTTTTATCCAAGCGGCAGCAGCTGCAAAAGCAGGACCTGTTCCAGACTCGTTCCCCATAGACCAAGAAATAATAGATGCGTGGTTTTTATCTCTATCTACCATACGCATCACTCTACTTAAAATTGGAATGGCCAAACTTGGTTGTTGTGGTACATAACTTCCTAAATGATGTGATTCTATGTTTGCTTCATCCATTACATACAAACCATATTTGTCACACAATTCATAAAAATAAGGATCGTTAGGATAGTGAGATGTACGTACAGCGTTAAAATTAAATTGTTTTAACAATTTAATATCATCTTCCATGTCTTTTCTAGTCAATGCTTTTCCTCTTACCGGATGATGATCGTGTCTATTAACTCCCATTATTTTAACAGGTTGTCCGTTAACTAACAATTCATTATCATCACTAAAAGCAACTTTTCTAAATCCTATTTTTTGACTTCTAGATTCTACTAATTTTCCATTAGCATCTACCACATCAAAAACCAAAGTGTACAAATACGGACTTTCTACAGACCATTTTTTAGGATTTTTAATAGTGGCTTCTAAAAAAGCAAATTTGGTAATATCTCTTTGTGGCCATCTTTCAAAATGAATAGCTTCAATAGAACTAGAGATTGGAGTGGCTAGTACTTTTTTATTTTCTGCATCGTACAACTGAGCTTTTAACTCCCATCCTTTTAATTTTTCTTCATCACCTTTCATCCACATATGCGGACGAACTTCTAATTTGGCGTTTTTTAAATCTTTGTCAAACTTTGTTCTTACAAAACAATCATTTAGAGCTATTTTAGGTTGTGCTAACAGCAATACTTCCCTGTGAATTCCACTCAACCTCCACATATCTTGGTCTTCTAAGTAACTTCCATCACTCCATCTGAATACCTGAACAGCCACTCTGTTTTTACCTGTGGCTACAAAATCAGTAACATCAAATTCAGCTGCCAATCTACTTCCTTGACTGTATCCTACTTTTTTTCCGTTTACCCAAACATAAAAAGCTGAGGAAACTCCACCAAAATGTAAAATAACAGATTCGTTTTTCCAATCTTCAGACACCGTAAAATCTCTATAATAACTTCCTACAGGATTGTCTCTATACTTTTCAATAAAAGGGAACTGAGGAGGATGAGGCCCCATATAACTATAGTTTCGTTTTCCTCCGTTTAAAATATCGGGAGTAAAAGGGTAAATGATATTGGTATAAATTGGCTGACCGTAACCTTCCAATTCCCAGTTAGAAGGCACAGTAATATCTTTCCAATCTTTAGAATTTCCTTGAAAATCTTTGGCTATAAAATCACTAGGTCTGTCATCAGACTTTCCTACATAATTAAATTTCCAAGTTCCTTCTAAGGATTGCATTCTTGATTTTTCTCTAATTCCCTCTAAAGCATCGTTATGATTTTTAAAAGAATAACTAGGCACTCTAGACCTAAGCTTATTTTGTTCAAACATTAACTCGTTTTCCCAATCTTTTTGAGCAAAAACAAAATTTGTTGTTACAAGAAGTAACCAAATAACACCTTTTTTTAAATTCATTGTGATTTTAATATAATTGTGAGTGATTCTAAAACTAATTATGAGATTCTACCATTAATTTCCTAAATACATTTTTTGGAATGCCTTAGGATTGATTCCTTTTATTTTTTTAAACTGTCTGTTAAAATTTGTTTGTGAGTTGTAACCACAGCTATAAGTTACTTCCGAAATAGAAAGTTTATTTTCTATCAGCAGTTTACAGGCATGCCCTACCCTAACTTCGTTCAAAAACTGAGAAAATGTTTTGTGCATTCTTTTTTTAAAAAATCTACAAAAAGGAGAAACTCCCAAATGTGCAATTTCAGCTACTTCGTCTAAATGAATTTCTCTACCTAGGTTTTCCAACACAAATTGATACACTTTTTCCAATCTCTGAGAATCTTTTACGTATATTTTTTCGGTATAACCATTACTAGCAAATTCCTTAATATCTTTTGTAGAAGCCAAGGCATCTAAAATTCCTAACAAACATGCAATACTCTTAAAACCTGTTAAAGTCAATAACCTACTCATTTCTTGAGCTACAAAACTTTTTACATCGTCCGCTAAAAAAGCAATACCATTACTTGCCTTAGAAATTAAGTTTTTGATCAAAACCATTTCTGTTTTTTCAAAAAAATCTTTCCCTAAAAAATCTTCATTAAAATGCAAAACAATCACTTCTGCTTTTAAGTTGATATCCTTATGGTACTCATCTGAATTTCTCCACAAATGAGGCATATTGCTACCTATTAAAGACAATTCACCCGCTTTAAACTCGTGAACATTGTCTCCTATAAAACAAGTCCCCTCACCTTCTATAATATAAATCAACTCAAGCTCTTGGTGCAAATGCCATGATTCATCCAAATAAGGTTTGTTGTTTTTATATACAGAAAAGCTCTTGTTTGATGGAGTTATTTTTTTTTGTAAAATCTTCAATGTTAGTTAATTGTTTTAATTAGCAATGGTTAAAATTAACATATTTTATCAAAATAATACTCATTATTTACGCATATATCAACAAAGTACTTGTTTTAGTATATCTATGTTAAAATTTTCTGCTTTTATTAACGAAATTTGTTAAAACTCAATACACGATTATATGGATACATATTTATTTGCAATTGTACTGATACTAATTGCTAGTTTATTTCAAGGAAGCTTTGGTTTAGGAATGAAATACATTGCACCACTTAAATGGGAAGCTTGGTGGATTGTTCATGCTACTGTTGCCATGGTAATTTTCCCTTTGTTGTGGGCTTTTTTGGTAGTTCCAAACTTATTTGGTGTAATTGCTCAAGCTCCTACAAATGAAATAATCTCTGGTGCCACACTAGGTTTTGGTTGGGGAATTGGTGGAATTATGTTTGGAGTTTCTGTAGGATACATTGGTATGTCTTTGACTTATGGAATTGTGATGGGATTGTGTTCTATTGCAGGTGCTTTGATTCCAATGTTTTTAAAATACGATTCTATAAACCCTGCTAGTATACCTTATATATTAATTGGTTTGGTCTTGTTAGCAATTGCCGTAATTGTTGTTACCATTGCTGGTTTAAAAAGAGATAAATTATTGGCTAAACAAGGTATTGAAATTGAAGGAATTAAAAAAGGAGCAGCTTTTAAAAAAGGATTGTTGATTGCTTCTGCAAGTGGTATTTTATCTGCTATGCTTGCCGTTGGTTTTGACAACACATCTAAAATAGGAGAAATTGCAGAAAAGGCAGGAGCTTTGCAAAGAAATACAGCTTTGGCCAGATGGGTTGTTGTTTTGGCTGGTGCTTATGTAATGAACTTAGGGTACAGTCTCTTCTTGTTGATTAAAAACAAATCATTCAACTCTTTTAAAACTCCACAAATGGGAAAAGCGTTAAAATGGTCTGTAATTGCTGGTCTTTTATGGTTTGCTGCTTTGGGAACTTACGGACAAGGAGTTGCATTGATGGGAGAAATAGGAACCATGATTGCTTGGCCAATGATGTTAGGTATTTCATTAATCATCAGTAACATTTGGGCTTACAGGGCTGGAGAATGGAAAAACGCTGTCAAACCTTTTCAAACACTTTTATTAGGAATTGGAATTATCATTGTGGCTACCTGCGTTTTAGCCTACTCAAATACCTTAGCATAAAACATAAAGACACAAGGAAAAGACTAATCTACTTAGCTTATTCCTTTTTATAAAACTATATACGATTAAATGATGAGGATTAAAGAAATTAAACCCTACGTACTTACCAGCAAACTAGATGAGCCATTTTATTTTTCACAATGGCAATACGATACTAGAAAAATATGTCTTGTAAAAATTACCTTAGAAGACGGAACTTATGGCTGGGGTGAAGGTTATGGACCAGCAGATGTCATTAAGGCGGGAATTGAATATTTCACACCTTTTATTATAGGGCGATCAGCGTTAGAGCACGAAACTATTTGGCAAGAAATGTATTTACGTTCTTTAGATTTTGGTAGAAGTGGTATTTTTCAAGCGGCAGTAAGCGCTATTGATGTTGCTTTGTGGGATTTGAAAGGAAAAATTCTAAACCAACCTGTATCGGTACTTTTAGGAGGAGTCAAAAATCCAGAAATACATCCTTATGCAACAGGATTGTATTTTGAAAGAGTTGACGATTTAGAGAAAAAATTGGTCGATGAAGCTTTGGAATACAAAAAAGAAGGATTCAAAGCCATCAAAATGAAAGTCGGGTTGGGTATTGAACTTGATACACAATATGTAAAAGCGGTGAGAAATGCTATTGGTGACGATATCAAATTAATGATTGATGCCAATCATGCATATTCTTACAAAGAAGCTTTAGAATTGGCTTTAAAAGTAGAAAAATATAGCATTTCTTGGTTTGAAGAACCCGTTTCTCCTGAAGACTATGACGGATATAAAAAATTAAGATTGCGAACTTCAATTCCTATTGCAGGAGGAGAATGTGAATATTTAAAACACGGTTTCAAAAGATTGTTTGACAACGACTCTGTAGACATTGCTCAACCTGATATTTGTGCTACAGGTGGTCTTACAGAAGCTAAAAGAATTGCTTCTTTGGCTCAAATTTATTCTAAAGATGTGGTTCCTCATACTTGGGGTACTTGGATTGCAATTAGTGCAGCCGTACACTTTGTAGCCAACTTAGACAAAAACCCAGGAAGAATGTATTCAGACAAACCTGTAATGGAATTAGATAGAACTGAAAACCCTTTAAGAGACGAAGTTGTAAGACACAGTATTGTCATCAAAAACGGAGTGCTTACAGTTCCTAAAACTCCTGGTCTAGGGGTCGATATCAACGAAGAAGCTTTGTTAAAATACTCTTGTGACAACGTCAAACATTTTATAAAATAACTACTATGAGTAATCTAATTTTTGGACATAAAGACTTATACATTAACGGAGCATTAACTCCAGCATCTAACAACAGTACGTTTGAAGTTATATGTCCAGGTACAGAAAAAGCAATTGCCACTATTAGTTGGGCAACCAAAGAAGATACGCTAGCAACATTACAAGCTGCTCAGGCAGGTTTTGAATATTGGTCTCAGTTGCCAGTTAGCGAAAGAGTCTCTTGGATGCACAAACTAAGAAACAAAATTTTAGAAAAATCTGAAGATTTGCGTACTGCAATTGTACATGAAATGGGAAAAGTTTGGGGTGGCTCTGAAGAAGATATCACAAGCATTACCAACTCTTTGCAATTTTATGCAGAGGAAATATTAAAAATTGAAGATTTAGACATCAAAGACAGAGAAGGAACTCATTCTCACACTGTCATCAAACAACCTTTAGGAGTTGCTGTGGCTTTTTTAGCCTACAACTTTCCATTGCTAAATCTTGGTTTCAAATTGGGACCTGCATTGGCAGCTGGGTGTAGTATTATATTAAAACCCTCTGAATTCTCTCCTATTTCTGCTTATATGATTGGTGAAATTTGTGAAGAAATTAACTTTCCTAAAGGAGTGGTAAATGTGATATGTGGGGATTTAGAAAATGTTGGAATTCCATTGTGCGAAAGCACCATTCCACAACTAATCACGATGATCGGTTCTACCAAAACAGCTCAAAAATTAATTGAGCAAAGCAGCAAAACATCTATCAAACAATACAGTATGGAATGTGGTGGAAATGCTCCATTCATTGTTTGTGAAGATGCAAATATGGAACAGGCCATCAACATTGGTTCTATTTTAAAAACTGCAAATACAGGTCAAATCTGTGTAGCACCAAATAGATTTTATATACACGAATCTGTATTGGATCAATTTGTTGCTGGAATGAAAGAAAAGTTTGAAAACACCAAAGTTGGTTTTGGAAACGAGAACAATCCTGATATGGGACCTTTGGCTAATAAAATATCTGTAACTAGAGTTCAGAATATCGTAAATCAAGCGGTGAGCGAAGGAGGTAAAATCATCACAGGAGGAAATGCTTTAGACATTCCTGGTTACTTTTTTGAACCTACAGCTGTTGTCTTAGACAATCCAAAGGCAGAAGTTTTAGATCACGAAGTTTTTGGACCTGTTGCTTTAATTGTTCCTTTTAAAACCAAAGAAGAGGTGATAGAATGGGCAAACAATACAGATGCTGGTTTGGCTTCTTATGTTTTTTCTGAAGACAAGGAAACACAAGCTTTTTTCTCTAAGAAATTAGCTTTTGGCGAAGTTCAAATAAATGGTGTTAAATATGATATTTATTTACCACACGGTGGAATTAAAAATAGTGGTATTGGAGTAGATTGTTCTGAATTTGCTTTAGAAGATTACTTAATCAGAAAAAGAATCAGTGTACAACTGTAACTAATATGTCATTACCTAAAACATTTATAAGTTGCGATTGGGGAACTTCAAATTTTAGATTGCGATTGGTAAATTCCGAAAATTTGGAAGTTATTGCTGAGCATAGCACTGATATTGGTGTTAAAAAACGATATCTGGCATATCAAGAAAGTGACAAGTCTATCAGTCAAACTTCTTTTTTTGTTCGTTATTTAAAAGAACAAATTAACGTTTTTTCAGCCTTTGAAAACACGTCTAAAGTTGTTGCTTCTGGAATGACGACCGCTAGCATAGGAATGTTTGAATTGCCTTATGTGGATATGCCTATCTACTTTGACGGAAGTAACTTACATAGCAAAGTAATTACCGAAAGTAACTTAGATATTATTTTGGTGTCTGGGGCAAAAACAGCTACCGATGTAATGAGAGGTGAAGAAATTCAAGCCATTGGACTTTCAAAACAAATTCCTAACAACAAAGAAGGTGTTTTGTTATTACCTGGAACACACAGCAAGCATGTGGAATTTAAGAATGGAAAATTCACGTCTTTTACCACGCACATGACTGGAGAGTTGTTTGATGTTCTTCGAAAAAACACCCTTTTGTCTAATTCCCTAACAAAAGCAGATTGGGATCCAAAATTTGAACCTTCGTTTTTAGAAGGTGTTGCCAAAGGATTGAACAACCAACATTTGTCTTCTTTATTTTCTATTAGAGCCAATGATTTGTTAGGAAACAAAACCAAAGAAGAAAATTTTTACTTTTTATCGGGGCTTTTAATTGGAGGAGAACTAGCATATTTAACAAACAGCAAACAGCAAGTATACATTGCCACCACAGGTATTTTATACAAATTATACAACCTAGCATTGCAGCAACTTGCGCAAGACATTGTTTGTTTTGATGCAGATGTGATTGACAAAGCTTTATTAATAGGACACAAAAAAACATTAGAATTATATGTCTAACTCAACTTTTTCATGGGAGCAGTTCAACCAAACTCCTGTTGTAGGAATTCTTAGAGGATTTTCTATGGAACAAATTAGAGAAATCATGCCTGTTTATATAGAAAGTGGTTTTTTTACTATAGAAATTACCATGAATTCTCCTAACGCAGAAGCATCTATTCATCAATTGGCCAAAGAATACCCTAACCTAAATGTAGGTGCTGGTACTGTTTGCAATATGGATGATTTGAAAAAAGCATTGGATGCAGGAGCTCAATTCATTGTAACTCCAGTGATTGACGAAGCCGTAATCACACATTGTGTAAAAACTGGAATTCCAGTTTTCCCTGGAGGATACACCCCTACAGAAATTCACAAAGCTTGGTCTTTGGGAGCAAATGCCGTAAAAATTTTCCCAGCTACACAATTGGGTACAAAATACATCAAAGACATTTTAGGTCCTTTAAACACTATTAAGTTATTACCTACAGGTGGAGTCTCTAAAGACAATATTTCTGACTTTTTTAACGTTGGATGTGTAGGTGTAGGAATGGGAGGTTCTTTGTTTGACAAGAACATTATTTTATCGGGTGATAAAGTAGCCTTAAAAGCTCATTTTGATGCTATCAAACAAGCTATTTAAGTTTTAAATACAACAAAAAGATGCTTTATAACTAGATTTAGAAAGCATCTTTTTTTATTTTATCTTCTAAACTATTTACTGTCTTAAACTGTTTTCAAACGGAATTCTGTTCAAAATACTTCGTCCTAAAGTCACTTCATCAGCATACTCCAACTCATCACCTACGGAGATTCCTCTTGCAATGGCAGAAATTTCAACCTCTAAATCTTTTACCTGCTTGTAAATATAAAAGTTGGTTGTGTCTCCTTCCATGGTAGAACTCAATGCAAACACCAACTCTTTCACTTTTCCACTTTTCACTTTATTTATCAAACTATCAATCTGTAAGTTGTTGGGTCCTATTCCCTCCATCGGAGATATTTTTCCACCCAATACGTGGTACATTCCCTGAAACTGTGCTGTGTTTTCAATGGCCATCACATCTCTTACGTCTTCTACCACACAAATTGTAGTTTCGTCTCTTTTGGGACTAGCACATATTTCACACAAATCTACATCGGAAATATTGTAACAATTTTTACACAATTTAATTTCGTTGACCAAATTATCCAAAGCACGAGTCAAATAAGTAGTTTGCTCTTTGGGTTGTCTTAACAAATGCAACACCAAACGCAATGCTGTTCTTTTACCAATTCCGGGCAATTGAGACACTTCGTTTACTGCTTTTTCTAAAAGTTTTGATGAAAAATCCATAGGCGACAAATGTACACATATAGCCTATAGAATAAAAAATTTATTTACTTTGTATCGTCTTAAACAAAACCGAATGACTCCAACGAACATCGCTATCATAATAGGATTGTATTTTATTGTTTTGTACCTTATTTCTGTCTTTACAGGAAAAGAAAATAACAACGAAACTTTTTTTAAAGCCAATAAAAAAGCCCCTTGGTATGTTGTTGCTTTTGGAATGATTGGAGCTTCCTTGTCTGGAGTTACTTTTATCTCCGTTCCGGGTTGGGTTGGCAGCAGTCAATTTAGCTATATGCAAGTAGTATTTGGTTATTTTTTAGGTTATGTAGTAATTGCCTATGTACTAATTCCACTTTATTACAAACACAACATCACCTCTATTTATAGTTATTTAGAACAACGTTTTGGTAAAAACAGTCACAAAGTTGGAGCTACCTCATTCTTAATTTCTAGAATTTTAGGAGCCTCTTTCCGTTTGTTTTTAGTTGCTTCTGTTTTTCAGTATTTTATGTTTGATGCTTGGGGAATACCGTTTGAATTCACCGTTATTTTTTCTGTGTTGCTAATCTGGATCTACACTTCTAAAGGAGGAATTAAAACCATTATTTGGACAGACACACTACAAACCTTATTTATGTTGATAGCCTTGGTGTTTATTGGTTACATTCTTTTGCAAAAACTAGACACCTCTTTTCTGGCATTTCTTGACTCAACAGAGTACAACAACTATAGCAAAGTATTTTTTACCGAAAATTTTAACGATAAAAACCATTGGATCAAGTCCATTATAGGGGGTGCTTTTATTGCCATTTCTATGACTGGTTTGGATCAGGACATGATGCAAAAAAACTTGACTTGTAAAAACACCAAAGAAGCCAAATGGAATGTGCTCTCTTTAGCCCCATCACTTATTGTCATCAACTTTTTATTTTTGGTTTTGGGAGCTTTGTTGTTTACCTACGCGCAAAAAGAAAACATTTCTATACCTATGGTAGATGGAAAAAGCAAAACCGATTTGCTGTTTCCAGAAATTGCTTTGAACGGAAATTTAGGATTGACCGCTGCAACTCTATTTGTATTGGGATTGATTGCTGCAGCATATTCTAGTGCAGACAGTGCTTTGACCTCTTTAACAACTTCTTTTTGTATTGATTTTTTAAACATTGAAAAAAAAGAAAATTCATCACAAGAAAAAATAAGAAAACAAACACATATTGTAATGTCTCTTGTTTTAATCATCACCATTATCTCTTTTAAGTATTTACTAACAGACAATGTTATTAGCAATCTTTTAAAAGTAGCATCCTTTACCTACGGACCATTGCTCGGCTTGTTTACTTTTGGTATTTTTACCCAACATAAGATTAAAGATAAGTGGGTGTTATTTATAGCTGTTATTGCAATTATTTTCACTTATTTTATAAACGAATACAGTACAGAGCTTTTGTATGGATATCAGTTTGGTTACGAGCTTTTAGTTCTAAACGGAACATTCACATACTTAGGTCTTTATATGATACGAAACAAACATGAATAACGATTTAAGCAATTATCGTAAAAGTTATCAGAAGGCAGAATTGTTAGAAACCAATGTGCCCCAAGCACCTATTGAACTTTTTCAACAGTGGTTTTACGATGCTGAGTCTTCTGAATCAGGCTTAGAAACCAATGCAATGAATGTTGCTACCATCGGTTTAGATGGTTTTCCGAAAAGCAGAATTGTATTGCTAAAAAAATATACTTGGGAAGGATTTATATTCTACACCAATTATCACAGTGAAAAAGGAAAAGCCATAGCCCAAAACCCTAACGTTTGTGCTTCTTTTTTTTGGGAACAACAAGAACGACAAGTCATCATTAAAGGAATCGCTGAAAAAATTTCAGAAAATTTATCCGATGGATATTTTGATAGTAGACCTGAGGGAAGTAAATTAGGGGCATGGTCATCTCCTCAAAGCGAAGTGGTAACATCTAAAGAAACATTAAACAATCAATTAGCTAGTTATACACAAAAATTTAAGGGAAGCGAAATTCCTAGACCAGAACACTGGGGTGGATACATTATAAAACCTATATCTATGGAGTTTTGGCAAGGAAGACCTAATAGAATGCATGACAGAATAAGATATACGTTATTAGAAAATTTTGAGTGGAAAATTGAAAGACTAGCCCCATAACCATTGCCTATTTTATGAAAACAATATACATAGTAAGACACGCAAAATCTTCATGGGAGTATGAAGGTATACAAGACATTGACAGGCCTTTAAAAAGAAGAGGAATAAAAGATGCTTATTTGGTAGCAAACGTATTAAAAAACCAAATAGCCAAACCCGATGCATTTATTTCTAGCTGTGCCAACAGAGCGTTGCACACTGGAATTATTTTTTGCAACATATTAGGTTTTCCCATGGCCAATTTAAAAATAAGCAAATCGCTGTACAGTTTTAGTGATGGATATTTGGTAAAAACCATCAAAGCACTAGACGATGCTTACGATTCTGCCATTGTTTTTAGTCATGATCACGGAATCAATACTTTTGTAAACACCTTTGGTAACAAACCTATTTCTCACGTTCCTACTTGTGGAGTGATTGGAATTCAGTTTGACACAGACCACTGGAAAAGTATCAAACCCGGAAAAACGATTTTAAAGGTATTTCCTAAAAATCACAAAGACTAAAGTAATCTGAAAAACATATTATTTTGATTGAAATAAAAAAATACGCAGCCATCGATATCGGTTCCAATGCCGTAAGACTTTTAATTACAGATGTGATTGAAAAAGACGGAGGTGCAAGCGTAAAATTTAAAAAATCTGCGTTGGTTCGTGTTCCAATTCGTTTGGGAGAAGACACTTTTGTGCACGGAGAAATATCAGAAAAAAAAATAATTAGACTTACCGATGCCATGAATGCTTTTCAACTTTTGATGAGCATTCACGGTGTAGAAAAATACAAAGCTTGTGCAACTTCTGCCATGCGAGATGCTTCTAACGGTGACTATGTAATTGATAGAATTTTAAAGAAAACTGGTGTTAAAATAGACATCATAGACGGAAAAATTGAAGCGCAGATTATTGCAACTACAGACTTAGGAGAGTTGTTAGACAAAACCAAATCTTATTTGTACGTAGATGTTGGTGGTGGTAGTACCGAAATGACCATTTACAAAAATGGGGAAATTAACAAATCCAAATCTTTTAAAATGGGTACGGTAAGAATGTTAAACCAAAAAGACAACCTAAGAGAGGAATGGGCTCAAATGAAAAATTGGGTAAAAACCAATACCAAAGGCATTAAAAACATGTCATTGATTGGTTCTGGTGGTAACATCAATAAAATATACAAAATGTCTGGAAGAACAGACGGTTCTCCCCTATCTTACATTTACATGAGAGCCAATTATAAGTATTTAAAAGCCATGACTTATGACGAGCGTATTTCTGAGTTGGACTTAAACCAAGATAGAGCCGATGTAATTATTCCGGCAACTAAAATTTATGTCTCTGCCATGAAATGGTCGGAAGCTAGAAAAATATACGTTCCAAAAATTGGACTTTCTGATGGAATTGTAAAAAGTTTGTATGCTGGAATTATTGAATAAATACAGGTTTCGTTTTTCATTCCCCGTAGTATGGGTTAGTATGTTTCTTTTGCTATGTTTACACAGTTGTGGCTCTAAAGAAAATAAACCTGCACCTGCAATAAAACCATCCAAACAAATAGAACAACCTAAAAAAGTGGAACCCCCCAAGGTTGTTGAAAAAAAACAAAAAACGCCACCAAAAACTGTTACCGTTTCTGAAAATGAAATTTTAATAAAAGACATTATTTCTCAGAAAAATGTACGTCAGTTCTTTCTAAATTACGGAAGAAAAAACCCAGAAACCAAACTCTTACTAAAAACAAGACATGGAAACATGAACATAACACTGTACAAAGAAACACCTTTGCACAGAGCTAGTTTTATCTACCTAATTAAAAATGGATATTACAACAAGACTTGTTTTCATAGAATTGTAAAAGACTTTATTATACAAGGAGGTTGGTCTGAACAAACCATTGTATCTACCTACAGAACACAATTAAATAATTATCGAATTCCAGCTGAATTTAGAAAAAATGTAGTTCACAAAAGAGGTGCTCTTTCTGCAACAAGAAGATGGGTAGAAAACCCTTACAAAATGTCCAACCCTTTTGAGTTTTTTATTGTACAAACCAATGTAGACTGCTCTCATTTGAATGGAGAACACACCGTATTTGGACAAGTAACCAAAGGCTTTGATGTGATTGACAAAATAGCCAATGAAACATTAGACGGTAATTCCGAATGGCCAGAAGTAGATGTTAATATTGAGTTTGAAATTTTAGAATAGTCATTCGATAACGTTTATATTTCTTATTATTTTATATCAAATACCCTCTATTTATCACAACAACTCTCTGCTAAACAACATTGCCATTCTTTCTTATTATATGCTTTTTAGGGTCTTTATTTAACCAATAAAAATGGAAATAGTAGAATTGTATTCGTTGTAATCGGAATTTTATGTTTTCTATTTTATCCTAAATATTCCAAATGGAAGTACAAAAACATTTTAAAAGAATACCTCTTTCATCTTATTTTCAATAAAACAAAACAACGTAAATATTTTAAATCAAACTTTATGACTTCTTTAACGTGTTCTCTTAAAGTTATTTACTATTTTGTAATAAATTACACCTAGTCAGTAGACTTATCCATTAAAATACTCACACGCTCTTTTACTCTAAAATATTGTGAAGTGTACTGTAAATAAAAATTAAAAAATACAACACGTATGTATGAACTAGTTTATGAATCATTTGCAAGCTTAAATTTAAACAACGAGAAAATTTCGGAAATTTTAGAAACAGCACGAAAATTTAACAAAGAAAATAATGTATCAGGATGTCTTATTTACCATAATGATAAATTTATTCAGATACTAGAAGGTGATCAAAAAACGATAGAAACTCTTTTTTCATCCATAAAAAAAGACATACGCCATCATAATATTCTACTCTTTCACAAAGGTCCTATAAAAGAAAGGAATTTTAATTTGTGGAACATGGCTTACATAGATCTTAGCACGGCAAAAGAAGATAAAATAGAACGTGAACTATTCAAAACCAATTTGCTTGCTTATTCAGAAATTATTGAAAAAACTAGCCAAGCATCTGCTATATTTTGGGACGAAGTAAAAAGTATTTTAAAATAAAATAATCGAATAATAAAATAACATTTCTCAGGGTTTATTTTTAAAAAAACATTAAGAACTCCCTAAAAAACAATACTTTTAGTACTGACAAAAAAGCACAAAGTAATGTAATGTTGTCTGTGAATGTTGATTGATAATATTACTCGAAGTAAGTATATAACACAATTTGACTAATCATTAAACCCAGAGAATAAATTGACAATTTTTTACATAATATTAGCATTAGTCGGATTTTTTGTGCTTTTCGGAGTAATTGGAACTATTCAAGAAAAGAATAACCCAAAATTGAAAGAGTCCAAATCAACAAAAAAACCTCAAAGTCGAACAAATAAAACTTTACCGACTGTTCAACAATTAGTCGACGAAGTAAAAACAATCGAGGATTTTAAAAAATTACGAACAGCTTTCTATCGAGCGGAAAAAAGTTATAAGAACAGTCAAACTGACAATCCACAAATTGAGAAAAAATACAGAATTTACGATGATGCTTTTTGGAAAACGAGTGACAAAACTCTTTATCGACAGTTCGTTCCTCATTTGGATTTGAATATGTCAAAAGACAAAATCGAAAATGCGTATAAAATCATTCCTATTTCGGAATATGAAACTATACGAAATGAAATTGGCGGGACTGAATACGAATGGACTGAAATATCTGCAAACGACTTTATAGAAAAAGAATTTGAGAAAAAACCAATGTATTTTGACAGTTTGTCAAAGTTTCAGAATATAACAAACAACGACGAAAAAACATATGAGGAAAAAATAGAGTTGATAAACGAGTTTGCAAAATCTAATAAACCATTTGTTGACGAATTTTTTCACGGACTTAAACCAAATGAACTCGGAATCGAATGGATTAAGGAAAGATTACAGGAGTTTGGAATTCCTATGGTGGACAAAGTTTATGAACTTGGTTACACAACACCAAAAAAAGTTTTGGAAATTGATATTGTGGAAATGAAAAATATCAGCGGATTTGGACCAAAGAAAATTGAGCAATTGAAACAAGCAATCGAACGAATAAAAACTGCGTAGAACAACGTGTATAATTAATAGCTAGTTCTAGCCTATTTATAATCGATTTTTATTTACTAAATAATTTATTCAAACTAAACACAAAAATTTATGATATCAAGATACGGTGATAAAAATAAATTTGGAAGTTACACTTGGCACATCAAGTTAAACTCACTTTTTCATATTTTCATTGAAGCTACAGTAGACAATTCATTTGTAGTTAATTTTAAAGAATGGAGGTGGATTAATTACAAAACTCATTCTTCATTTATTTCCAATAATGACTTTAAGAGTACAATAGAGAATGCCTTTGAAAAAGCCTTTGAATTTTTCAAAGGCAATTTAAATTACCAATGGAATTATCTACAAAAGAACAATCAATTAAATAAAGTTCTTGAACTAATTGAAAACTCTAAAGACCAAATAACAATTGAATATTCAAAAACTAATGGAAATATGTATTCAGCCTCAAAAACCATTAGTTTGATTAGAGGTCTCGGAATTGATGGCAATATTGTTAACATAACTTTAGCTGAAATGATTATTGAAAAATATGGAAATCCTGAAAAATCTGTCAACCATAATAATTTTTCAATTGAATTGAAATATACTAAAAAAGGTATGTCTTTCTACTACAAACTAAATGATCCATTTAAGATAATTTATTTTATGATGGCAACAGGTGAAATAGCAGGTGAAACGGAAACAGGATTAATCTTTAACAAAGATCTTACAATAGATAAAGTTAGCGAAAAATATGGAATAGGAGAACAATATGAGAATTCTAAATCCGTGGAACGTATAGTATGTTATTCTGGAATTCAATTTTATGCTAATCTAGCAGAAATAATATATAAAGACGACGATGACCCAATTTTTATTAGGAAAATTGGAATAATTGAGTTTTAAACACAAAATTGTCAATATTTATTCTAAGTCTTCATTCTCTAAACTTCGTCTTTTTTCAGACTGTTTTATATGATTATTATCAAATCACTTAAAGTATGCATAATAATTAATAAATTAAAATTTAATCCTAAAACAAAAATAAACTTAAAAAAATAAAGCTTGTGTGACAAAAGTCACATTAATATCCACGCCCCTATCGTAACTTTACGATATATAAAAAACACCATGATCAAAACAATTAAAATATTAGGAACAGGTTGCCCTAAATGTCAGGCAATGACTCGTGTTGTAACAGAAGTAGTTTCCGAAAACAATATAAATGCAACCATTCAAAAAATAGAAGATGTACTACAAATAATGGAATATAATGTAATGACCACTCCTGCTCTAGTCATAGACAACGTTGTTACTATTAAAGGTAGAATTCCTTCTAAAGAAGAAATATTGAATCTTTTAAATGAGTAATATCAATGATAGATTATCAGATCAAAGCTTCATCCATTACAAACCAAGAGGCAGTTGTAAAGATAAAGCAATCATATACAAATTTTGGAATCACTGCAGAAACAGCTAAAACCTTACCCAATCCTGCCGAATTATTTTTGAGTTCTTTTGCTGCCTGTATACTTAAAAATGTTGAACGGTTTTCTGTAATGATGAAGTTTACCTATACAAAGGCAACGCTAACCGTCAATGCAACACGTTTAGAAAAACCGCCAAAAATGGATAACATTATTTACAACTTAATCATTTGCAGTAACGATAAAAAACTCAACTTAAAGTTATTAAAAAAGAATATTGAACAGTACGGCACCATCTACAATACCGTAAAACTAATTTGTGCCGTTTCTGGAACTATAAACATACTTAAAAATGTTTGATTGGATACAATACATAGCCGATTGGTTGGTTTATCAGCTACTTCATCTAAACAAAGAACAACACATTGCTAAAGCTTTAAATTTCTTTATTTATGATTCTGTAAAAATTCTGATACTCCTTTTTGTTGTCATCTTTTTTATGGGAATTGTAAACAGTTATTTTCCCATAGACAAGGTTAAAAACTACCTTTCCAGAAAAAAACTGTACGGACTAGAATACCTTATGGCAAGTCTTTTTGGTGTCGTCACACCTTTTTGTTCTTGTTCTTCCGTTCCTTTATTTATTGGCTTTGTAAGAGGTGGAATTCCACTAGGTGTTACCTTTTCCTTTTTAATTACTTCTCCTTTGGTAAACGAGGTGGCTATTGGACTTTTTATAGGTTTATTTGGCTTAAAAACAACAATTATTTACGTGATTAGTGGAATATTGTTGGGAACTATTTCGGGTAGTATTCTACAAAAATTAAATTTAGAACGCTTCTTAACACCGTGGGTACAACAAGTTTTGGCAAATGCACAAAAAGATCAAGATTTGTTTCAAGCAGAAAAACAATCTCTCAAACAACGTTTGCCTGTTATATGGTCTGAGGTTCTAAAAATAGTAAAAGGTATTGTTCCTTATGTATTGATTGGAATTGCCATTGGCGGATGGATGCACGGATACGTACCTGAAGGTTTTTTTGAAAAATACATGGACAAGAGCAATCTTTTTGCAGTGCCCATTGCTACCCTTTTGGCTGTTCCTATGTATGCAAACGCTTCAGGTATACTTCCTGTAGTCCAAGTTTTGGTTGCTAAAGGAATTCCACTAGGAACCGCCATTGCTTTTATGATGGGAGTTGTAGGTTTGTCCTTGCCAGAAGCAATGCTCCTAAAAAAAGTGATGACACTAAAACTTATTGCTATCTTTTTTAGTGTCGTAACAATTTGTATCATTATATCTGGTTATTTGTTTAACATGCTGTTGTAAATTCTAAAGTAGCTGTAACGTTTGCAATTGCAACTTGTCAAACCTCAGTAAAAAACAAACTACACTAAACAATAAACACATCCAAATAGAGTTTACTTTGTACAGTCTCTAAAGTTTATCATTTACAATTACTGCTTAAACTTATTTGATTATTTTTAAGTCTATTTTGATAAATAACAAATCCAAGACTGTCTAAAGTAATTTTATGATACACCCCAAAAGCATTCCCTTTATTTTAATCTGTTTTGCAATCTTTTTAGCAGGATGTAAACACAAAAAAGCAACAGTAGAGGAACATTCAATAGCTACTGATACCATCGTTGTTCACAATTTTAATTCTTTAGAACCTTTATTACACACGGATTCTGAAACAACTCACATTGTTAATTTTTGGGCTATGTGGTGTGCTCCTTGCGTTCAAGAATTGCCTACTTTTGTGGCCTATGCAAAAAACAATCCCAATACAGAAGTTTTATTGGTCAGTCTTGATTTTCCAAAAGACATAGAAACAAAACTAAAACCTTTTTTAAAAGAGAAAGGAATAACTCCCAAAGTAGTACTTTTAGACGATGCTGATGCCAATAGTTGGATAGATAAAATTGACCCTAATTGGTCAGGAGCATTGCCTTTTACCATAATATTTAACAACAAATCTCGTTCTTACCATGAACGCACTTTTGAAAGTCTTAAAGATTTAGAAAATGAAGTCAAAAAAACAATTAATAATCAATAGCTAATTAAAAAATGAAGAATTTCAATAAACTTTTAATGCTTGTTGTTTTAGTAGCAGGAACCATAATTTCTTGTAAAAACAATGCAAAAAATCAAGATCAGACTACTACCGCTATCAATCAGGATAAAGACAATCACGAACATCCTCCAAAACATCCAGACGATAGAAAAGGACCACCACGTGGAAATCACAGTCCAGAACAGACAAAAACGCTTGAAGAAATTGGAGGGTACAATTTTGATGATGTTGCTACTGATTTTGAGCTTAAAAACGTAGACGGAACAATGGTATCATTATCTAATTATAGTGATGCTAAAGGCTATGTCGTAGTTTTTACTTGTAACGAATGTCCATTTGCAAAAATGTACGAAGATCGTTTGATTGCTCTACACAATACCTATGCTCCAAAAGGATACCCAGTAATAGCGATCAATCCAAATGTAACAGAGAATAATGATAGAGAAAGTTTTGAAGCTATGCAAAAAAGAGCCACCGATAAAAACTTCCCGTTTGTGTATTTGGCTGATGAAAAGCATGAAATTTCTCCAAAATATGGAGCTGTAAGAACTCCACATGTGTTTTTATTGAACAAAGAACGCAAAGTTAAATACATTGGTACTATAGATGACAATGCCAAATCTGCAAAAGATGTTAAGGTAAAATTTTTAGAAAACGCTATTGAAGCATTAGAAAACGGAACCAAACCAAATCCTAATTTTACCAAAGCAATTGGATGTCCTGTAAAAATTGGTTAATCTACCCAAAACATACTTTTTAAACACTAAAAAATCGGTTTGAGTTCGCGCTTAAACCGATTTTTTAGTGTTCTGAAATTGTTTAAGTCTTTTTTCATCTAAGTGAAAAAGTAAATAATTGTGAATCAATCACCAA
Organism: Wenyingzhuangia sp. 2_MG-2023; assembly: GCF_030548295.1. Lineage (GTDB taxonomy): Bacteria > Bacteroidota > Bacteroidia > Flavobacteriales > Flavobacteriaceae > Wenyingzhuangia. The sequence goes on along the minus strand of NZ_JAUOSB010000011.1, from coordinate 78,886 downwards.
AACTAAACATGTGTAATACATAAAGCCCGAAAACTGTTTTTAGATATATTTTCTTTGCTTTTAAATACCTAATTTTAGATTAGAAAGTTAAAGCCCTTTGTTTTGTCTTTTTTATATTTGGAATCAAAAAAACTCAAAACAAATCTTCACAAAAACATCTTTTGTAGTAGATTGACTAAAATTACGCTTATGAATTTGTTGAGAAAAAGGCATTATTTAAAATCAATTGCTTTTACCTTTTTTTTCACTTTGCTGTCCTGTGAAAAAGAAGATGATAGTTTTAATGGTTATTCTATTCAAACCAATGCCAAAGAAGAAGATTTGTTAGGGAGTTGGTCTATTGCTCTGGTAGAAAACGAAGGTATAAAAGCAGAAGTCCCTGCTACTACTGAATCTTGTGGTCTTGATTTTTTTATTTACAACGAGAACAATATATATGAGGAATACCTTTTTCAAAATAGCGAAACTTGTATTCCCGTACAAAGCTCACTCAATTGGACCTTAAAAGAGGGAATCATCACCATGAAAGACTCCGAAAATCAGGAATCGGAAACATTAAAAATCAACAGTCTGACAAAAGATAAATTTGTTTTTTCTGTAAATATAGATGTGTTTGATGATAGTAAAACCGAACTATTCACTTTTACAGCCTACAAATACACTCCTCCGATGGAAAAAGACATTTACGCATCTTCTTTCAATAGACGAAATGATGAACCTTTTTCTGAACGTTTGGAATTTGAATGGGATATTTACAAGGGTTTCAATACTTTTGAAAAATATGAAATCTACAGAAGTGGTGCCGATTGTACTATTGAAAATGCAGAATTAATCCAAACAATTACCGATATAAACACCGTTACTTTTATAGATGAAAATCCACCTGTATCAGATAGCTTTTGTTACTTTTTTAAAATATACACAGACAAAGGCTTGTTGGGAACTAGCAATGCTAGATATGTTAATTTAGAATTTTTAACACCTAAAAATGTGGCTTTTACAAATGCAGTTGCTACAGATAAAAGTGTTACTGTAAATTGGGAAAAATACACAGGATACTATTTCTCTCATTATGAAATAAAAGTTAAAGAAAAAAACTCTACACTACACTTAGAAACAGTTAAAATTATAGAGGATATCAATACAACGTCTTTTACAGATTTAGCTCCTCCTTACCTTAACAATCCCGCGTACACTATTTATGTTCACAACATATTTGGAAACGTTAGTACCTATAATTGGGAAAAAAATAAAATAGATACAGATTTTACCAGGCCTGAAATTTTTGATTTTAAAAAAATCACTTTTTTAAGTGTTGACTATGAGGAACAGTCGATATTTTTCTATGGACAAAATTTTGAGAATAAATCCCGATTGATCAAATACAATTATGTAACCAAGCAGATAACAGCCGAAGGATTCAAACTCCCTACTTACCAAACAAATGTAGAAATGAAATTGATTACTTCTGATTATGGTAAAGAATTGATTTTTTATCAAGCAGGAAATTTTTGGGTTTACAACGCAAGCAATTTGACCTACAAATACAGTCTAAATTTTGATTCCGAAGATTATATGTCTGTGAATAGTTTTGGTTATTTAGGAGATAACAAATGGATTTTTTCTGATTACGACAATGTTTTTACATTCACTAGACAAGAAAATGTATTGAAAAAAATTGATCAAAAAGCTCATTTCTCGGATCATCAAGGAAGCATGCTTTACGACGTAACAATTCTAAGTAAAAATGACATTCTTTTAAGTCATAATAACGAAGGTAGATCTATTCATTACAACATCAACAGTTTAGGTGAATTGACAAACAAAGGCATTGTAGAAATTCCACTTTTGGCAAATTTAAACAGTGATATTTCTGTTGACTACAATCATTCTTTATTACTCAACAAAAAAAGAAACACACTCTACAACTCGTTAGATTTTACTTTGTTAAAAAACTATACGAATCCTGTAGTTACCCATAATTTAAACAGGGCTGGAACAAAAATTTTAGGAACTAACAATGAATCTAATGTTTCTATTTACAATGATAATTTTAAAAAGGAAATTGTAATCTATGACCTAGAAACAAATAGTATTGCTACAAAAACAACCAAAGGATATCCTCTCATGATTTTTGAGGATACTATGGGTAATTTGGTCAGCCTTTCTTCTGGATATCCACAAAACAGCTACAGATCCCCTTATAGCACAGCTTATTTTTTCATGGAAATTGTAGAGTAATTACATCCAAAACAACAGTTGTACATCAATCACCAAACCTAAAAAACAATGAAAAAACTAACCATATTATGCCTTCTCCTTTTAGCAATAGCTTGCAACCAAAAACAATCTAAAAAAGAAAATACAACCCGTCTAAAAACTGAAAATTTTGATTGGTTGTTAGGTAAATGGCAGCGTTTGAATGAAAGCGAAGGCAAAGAAACCTATGAAAACTGGCATAAAGTAAACGAAAACACATATGCCGGAATTGGTTTTACGTTACAGAATGGAGATACTATAAAACAAGAAAACATGCGTTTGTTCAAAACAAATGGAAAATGGAATTTGGCTGTAAAAACGCTTGATGAATCTGAAGAAACGTACTTTAATGGTGTTCAACACAATGCAAATCAATTTTCTTGTGAAAACAAAGAAATTGAATTTCCTAACGAAATAAAATACTGGAAAAATGGAGACAACATAAATGCTTCTGTTTCGGGTAGTGGAATGGAAATCAATTTTGAATTTGTTAAAATAGAATAATCCTAATCAGAATAAAGCAAGATTGTTGTTTAAAAAATAAAATTGTCATAGCAATTGTTATTTAAAAATCTTCGTTAAGTTTGTCTTTAGTTTTTTAATACCGTTAAATTTCTAATGATTAAAAGCAAATTTTCCATATCGTTACACATTTTAACCCTACTGGCACATCAGAAAGGGCAATGGTTGAGTTCTTCTTATATAGCAAAAAGCCTAAATGTAAATCCGGTATTGGTAAGAAAGGAAATTGCCAATCTAAAAGCTGGAGGATTTATAGAAAGTAAAGAAGGAAAAAACGGAGGGGTAAAATTGCTGAAAAAAGCAACTAAAATAGCACTCTCAGATATTTTTAAATTGGCAAAAGGTGATGACAATGTATTGTCTTTATCTAGAAACACTCCCAATGCTGATTGTCCAATTGGAAAAAAGATAAACAAACAATTAGAATTGGTATTGAATCAAGTAGACGATTCTATACTTTCTGTACTAAAACAACAGACTTTAGAAGATTTTAAAAATAAATTTTAACATTCAATTAAAGAGCATCACTCCCTCACCTACTTTATTTTATATGCAAATTAATTTTGCTTGATACATAGAAAATAGATAAAATCATTCTAGCATCCAAAACTGCAAAACCTACTATGATATTGTTCTGAATTAGAGAAGTTTACTGTAAAAATGCTATTTAAAAACGGAGCAAAGCAATTGTAAACTTTCGTAGATTTTGTATACTCTAGACAATTTTTTTAAATTTAAAAACACCCCTGACATCTTTCGACACATTGACTTTTAAATTTGCAGATATATTTAACTTCTAAATTTAAATTCTTATGAAAAGTATTATCAGCTGGTTTGAAATTCCCGTAATCAACTACGAAAGAGCCAAAAAATTTTATGCGAGCCTTCTAGATATTGAAATTCTAGATTACCACATGCCAGAACAAAATATAAAGTACGGAATGTTGCCTTACGACAAAGAAAATAACGGAATTGGTGGTGGTCTTGTAGAAATGGACGGACAAAAACCAACCACCGATGGCCCTACAATTTATTTAAACGGAGGTGAAGATTTGAGTATTTCCTTAGCTAGAGTAGAACCCGCAGGTGGAAAAATAATCATGCCCAAAACAAATATTGGAGAGAATGGTTTTATGGCTCAGTTTGTAGATACTGAAGGAAACAGAATGGCTTTACATTCCCCAAATTAAAAAAATCAAGATAGCGAATTGTAGTACGGTTCGCTATCTTTGTTAACATGGCACAACTCTCTAGACTCATTTCCATACTAACGCTATTAAGAGCCAAACGGCTTTTGACAGCCACCGAACTTGCAGAAAAATACGAGGTGAGTGTTCGTACCATTTACAGAGATATTCGAAAATTAGAAGAAGCTGGAATTCCAGTTGTTACAATTGACGGTAAAGGTTATTCTTTAATGGAAGGCTACCAAATTGCTCCCGTTCAGTTTACTGAAAAAGAAGCCAATGCTTTGATTACCGCTCAACATTTGGTAAAACAAACCAAAGACACTTCTTTTATGAGGGATTTTGGCGAAGCATTGACCAAAATAAAATCTGTGTTTAGGACTTCTGTATTAGAAAAAAGTGAAAGATTGGAACGTCAAATTCACGTGTTTGACCCCAATTATTTTGAAAACATTTCTAGCAATGCACTTTCAGAAATTCAATTGGCGATTACCAATCTAAACTACGTGGAAATTAATTATCAAAAAGCAAACGACCCTATCATTTCCTATCGAAAAATAGAGCCTTATGCATTTTATTCCACCAATCACAAATGGATTTTGATTGCTTGGTGTTATTTGCGCAACGAATACAGAGCTTTTAGAATTGATAGAATTCAACAATTCAAAATATTACCCGATACTTTTGATGATCGAAAATTCAACCTTCAATCTTATTTTCAGAACTGCATTGCTGAACACAAAAAATAATGTTCTCTGGATTCCAATTATTGCAAACGCCTAACCGTAAACGTAACTATAAAATAAGCTAATGGAATTCCTAAAAGAAGAATGTACGGTAAATTCTTCCTTATAAAATCAGATGGTTTTTCTACAGCAGCTTCCCACGTTCCATTTACAATTTCTAAATCAATAGTGTGTTTGTTTTCTTTATTCAACAAATATTGTTTTTTTGGAAACCCATCTACAATCATAATTGCTGAGGACTTGTTGTGATGTACATTTTGAAACATTTGAGACTGTAAGTAAAGAGAATGAACTTCTTTGGGTATTCCTACAACCTCTGCCACCAGCTTGGTTTCATGTCCTAAAATAACAATGGGATGCATTAATTGAAGTGCATCATCTCCATTGATGTTAAAAGTAAAATTTTCAAGAAAATGTGCTACAACCAACTTCTTAAATTCCTCAGGAGTTTTATAAGCATCCTTTGTATATTGCAAATCAATTTCTCCTTCAAAAGCAGCTAATGAACTCGTAATTTGCAATACATATTTACCATCATTTGTTTGTGAAAAAACGACTGTAGACAAATTAGATTGATGGGCATAAGAATTCATCCCCATCAATACTGATAAAATTAAAATTATGTTTCTCATCGTCAATTTTTAATTTGCGTAAATTCCACGTAGACTGTTGATAAAATTGTTTGTACCTGCATAATCTACATGATAATGATAGCCTCTAGTTTCATCATAATGTCCTAGAGAAGCATCCAAATCGTCCAATACCGAACTATCGTAATTGTACATTCCATAACCATCTAGTGCATATCCAATCATACCTGTATGACCATCATCTTGTGCAATCTGTGTACTTACTCCTGTTGCAGCATGATAGTGATATCCTGCTGCCAAATTGATGTGACCTCCTGCATCATCAAAAGGTGCCAATGTATACGCTCCTAATATATTACTGACTGGAGCTGGAGCATCAAAAACTACCGAATTGAAGGCAATTCCTCTTACACTTGGTCCGCTTGACATAGGTCCGCTTCCAAATGCTGTAGCGCTAGAAGCTTTTACAGGTGTAACAGGAATGTAATAAGTGTTGGTTAAAGTTTCTAAATAAGAAGGCAAACATTCTACACAGTAATTTTCATAATCATCTCCAACATCTGGAATTGCAGCATTTGCACAATCATATAAGGATTCTGTTTTGGTAATTTTACGAGTATCAACATCGTACATCATCCAAGTATTGTCATTGTAAAAAGTAGCCAAATTTTTAACAAAAGCTCCATCAACATCATAAACCTCTCCTCCTTCTAACCAAATTCCACCTGCAGAATCATCGTCATCAATGGTGGAAGGACACCAAGGTCCCATATCGTGGTCAGTTGCCAAACCCGTGGTTACTATTTTGTAACAATCTGCTGTAGAACCGTCAGACATTGTTCTTGACACAATGGTAATAGACTCTGACAATCCTGCTTCTAAAAACAAAGATGCATCCACATCTATAACAACCAAATCATCTGTGATGTCTGTATCTTCTAACACTTCATTTGTATCATCGCTTCCACATGCAAACATTGATAAGGATAAAACTATGAACCCTATGTAATACGTTACTTTTTTCATATTTATAAAATTTATTTGTTCAACTTTATTATTTTTCGAAATCTATACACCTAATAACCAAACCTACCGAACTTTGATGTTGGCTATCTATCTTTCTATAAAAACAAAATATACCTGCAAAACCCTACCCTAAAAATGTATTTAGTTTGAAAATAAAATCCAAACCATGTGTATTGACTAGGAAATCATACTTTAGTAGTTAGTTAACATTAGAGAACTCTTAAAAAATTATGAAAATGGAAATTCAAACCATCATTAAGCAACTGAATTTACAACCGCATCCTGAAGGTGGTTATTTTAAAGAAACCTATAGAAGCCAAGGAAGTATTTCTAAAGAAAATTTAACCATTGAATTTTCTGGAGATAGAAACTACAGTACAGCTATCTATTTTATGTTGACATCAGATACTTTTTCTGCCTTTCATAAGATAAATCAAGATGAATTTTGGCATTTCTACAAAGGATCTCCCATCAAACTACATATGATTTCTCCTGAAGGGATGTACACAAATGTCTGGATAGGAAACAATTTTGAAAAAGGGGAAGTGCCTCAATTTGTAGTTCCTGCGCAATATTGGTTTGCTGCCGAAGTAATAGCTAACAATTCCTACGCATTGGTAGGTTGTACCGTTGCTCCTGGTTTTGATTTTGACGATTTTGTACTTGCTGAAAGAATAAAAATACTTAGCCTATTCCCTGAACATGAGAACATTATTAAAAGACTGACAAGAGTCTAGAAGTATATTCGTCATTTTATTCCTACATCACCTTAAAATAAACTACTTTTGCAACCGATTTTTGGTTTGCTATTTCTATACTAGAAATAACAATTAAAAGGGAATCAGGTGTAAATCCTGAACAGTTCCCGCTGCTGTAAGTTTCTCTGTAATTCACAGAAACCGTTTTTTAACAAGACCACTGTCTATTTATAGATGGGAAGGGTTAAACAAATGAAACGAGTCAGAATACCTGCCAATAATTACAAAAACAAAGCTTTCGGGAGTTATAGCTTTGGGTAAATTTTATTGGATTTATCCTATTATTCCTTGGTGTTTTGTTTTTAAAATAATGTGAATTATCAACTATTTTAAATACAAACAAATGAAAAACAAACATGTATTGGCAGCCATTTTAGGACTGTCTCTTTTTACCTTCACAGCTTGTGAAAAAGACGAAAACATTGAACCTATAGATGTTTTTGAAGAGTATGCACGACCGATTACTACAGAAAGTAACAAGTACATTTCCAAAATTTTATCTTACAGACCAGGACCAGGACAATACACCAATAAAAATTTAGGTGATGTTGCATCTGCTGAAAAAATTGTAGGAAACAAAACTGCTCTTGTTTCTTTAGGTGCTTGGGGAGGTTCTATTATTTTTACTTTTGACCACACTATTTACAACAGAGAAAATGACAAAGACTTTATCATTTACGGAAATGCTTTTTCATCGTTTTCAGAGCCTGGAATTGTGCAAGTTTCTTTTGATGAAAACGGAAACGGATTGGCAGACGATACTTGGTACGAGATTGCAGGAAGTGCACATACAAAAACAGCAACACTACACCAATACACTACCACGTATACCAATCCTAAAAGCGATACCGAAGCTGTTACTTGGACAGATAACAATGGAAATTCTGGAAGCATAGCAGCAGGAACAACTAATAAATATCCTCTTTTTATAGAAGAACAAGATGAAGTAACTTATACAGGTACTCGAGTTTTCCCTACTGTAAATACTTCTGGTTTTACATCTACTGAACCTTTAGAATGGGGGTATGTTGACAATTACGATGCTGATTACAGTGCAAACGGAAACGGAAATGCTTTTGATATTGATTGGGCAGTAGATACAGACATGAATCCTGTTAGTTTAGAAGGAGTCGATTTTATCAAGGTTTATACAGGAGCACAATTAAATTTAGGATTTTTAGGAGAATTGTCTACGGAAATAAAAGGAGCCGAAGACCTATCCATTGTTGATGTTGTAGAATAATCAACAAATTTTTTAACTTAAAAAGGCGAATCCTAAAGTAGGATTCGCCTTTTTTATGTTATAACAAACTAATTTTTATTGATACATTTTAGCTCTCAATTCTTTGATTTTTGGATCGTCCAAATACTCATCAAACGTAGCGTATTTATCAATCACTCCATTAGGTGTAATTTCTATAATTCTGTTCGCCACTGTTTGTGCAAATTCGTGGTCATGTGTAGAAAACAATACGGTTCCTTTAAAGTTTTTCAAGGAGTTGTTTAAAGCTTGAATCGATTCCAAATCTAAGTGATTGGTAGGTTCATCTAACACCAAAACATTCGCTCTAGTCATCATCATTCTAGACAACATACAACGTACTTTTTCTCCTCCAGACAATACATTACATCCTTTTAATGCTTCTTCTCCACTAAAAATCATCTTTCCTAAGAAACCTCTCAAATGTACTTCTTCTCTTTCTTCTTCTGTTTTTGCATATTGACGTAACCAATCTACCAAGTTCAATTTTTCATCCACAAAGAAAGAAGAATTGTCCGATGGCAAATATGACTGATTGGTAGTAATTCCCCATTGATATTCTCCTGTATCGGCAGATTCATTTCCCATAATAATTTGGTAAAAAGAAGTCACCGCTTTAGATTTTTTAGAAACTACCAACACCTTATCACCTTTGGTCAAGTTGATGTCAATTCCACTAAACAAACTCTCTCCTTCAAAAGATTTGGATAAATTCTCAATATTTAAAATTTGATCTCCTGCTTCACGATCTCTATCAAAAATAATTGCAGGATATCTTCTGCTTGATGGTTTGATTTCATCTACATTCAACTTCTCAATCATTTTCTTACGAGAAGTAGCTTGTTTGGATTTGGCAACATTGGCAGAAAAACGACGGATAAAATCTTCCAATTCTTTTTTCTTATCCTCTGCTTTTTTATTGGCTTGCTGGCGTTGCTTAGATGCCAATTGTGAAGACTCATACCAGAAAGAATAGTTTCCTGAAAAATGGTTGATTTTACCATAATCAATATCTGAAATATGAGTACAAACAGCATCTAAAAAGTGACGGTCATGCGATACAACAATCACTGTGTTTTCATAGTTTGCTAAAAAGTTTTCCAACCAAGAAATGGTTTCAAAATCCAAATCGTTGGTAGGCTCATCCATAATCAACACATCCGGATTTCCAAACAAACACTGTGCTAACAATACTCGTACTTTGGTTTTACCATCCAAATCTGCCAACAAAGTATAATGCAAATCGTCTTTAATTCCTAAGTTAGATAACATGGTAGCTGCTGCTGCATCGGCATTCCAACCGTCCATTTCTTCAAAACGAACTTGCAATTCTCCAATTTTCTCAGCATTTTCATCTGTATAGTCTGCATACAAAGCATCTATTTCAGATTTTATTTTGTACAACTCTTTGTTTCCCATCAATACAGTCTCCAAAACCGTATGCTCATCATAAGCATAATGATCTTGAGTCAATACAGACATACGTTTTCCTGGATCTAAAGTAACATGCCCAGAGGTAGGATCCATTTTTCCTGATAAAATCTTTAAAAAAGTAGACTTTCCCGCTCCATTCGCACCTATAATACCGTAGCAATTCCCTTGCGTAAATTTTGTATTCACTTCATCGAACAAAATTCTTTTTCCGAATTGCACCGATAAATTTGAAACTGTTAACATAACTCTATATTTTAATTTGGTGCAAAAGTACAAAATTGCTTATGAAAAAGCTTATAGTTTCCACTTTGCTTTGCCAACAAATTATATCTTTATGTTATGAACTTTTACGAGCTTAAAAACGCCATTTTTCTAGGGATCTTTCTTTCTTTTATGATTGGACCTGTTTTTTTTATGTTGCTACAAACAAGCATTCTTAGAGGAGCTAAAGTTGCTTTGGCTTTTAATACAGGCGTCATTTTAGGAGACATCACTTTTATTTTAATTTCTTATTATGGAAGTAGACCTATCCTAGAAAAAATTAAAGACGATCCTAGACTGTTTCTTTTAGGAGGAATTATTTTAATTCTTTATGGATTGGTTACGGTATTTACCCAAAATAAAAAAAATGATTTAGAAAAGACTTCTATAACCATTCCTGAAAAGAACAATTATTTCAGATTAATTCTACACGGGTTTTTTCTAAATTGTATCAATGTAGGTGTATTGGCTTTTTGGCTAGGATTGATTGTGGTGGTGATTCCAACTTTAGAGATGAATCCCACACAAATATTTTGGTATTTTGCAACCATTGTAAGTAGTTATTTTGTCACAGATGTGGTTAAAATTATATTGGCCAAACAATTAAAAAGCAAACTAACCTCTAAAAATATTTTGGTTATCAAAAAAATAATGGGGATTGTTTTAATCTTATTTGGTACCGTTATGGTTTTAAAAGGAGTTCTCTCCAAAGAACACTTTAACATTGGAAAGTTCTTACATTTTTAAATCCTTTTGTCTGTACTTAAATAATTTCTTCTTGTTATACGCTATTTTTAAAAAAAGTTCCATTTTTGCATTCTAAAAATCATCTACTTATGTCTCAAAACCCACAACTCAACAATCCTCTTCATGGTATCAAACTTGCAGACATCCTAACAGAACTTATTGAGAATTTGGGTTGGGAAGAAATGGAAAAAGAAACGGGAATCAAATGTTTTGGAAACAACCCAACATATAAAAGTAGTTTAAAATTTTTAAGGACAACAGCTTGGGCAAGAACCAAAACCGAAAAATTGTATTTAGAATGGTTGGAATACAAAGCTTTCCATAAACTATAAGTAAGCTTTCTATTTTTTAAACAACAAGAAAGAAAAAAGGTTGCCTTTTTAGACAACCTTTTTGTTTATCAACATCAACAACTTCTATGTATCCATAGAAATTATTTTACTCAACATTCATCATTTCTGCATCTCTTTTTTCTTTTAAAATTTCGTGAAGCAATTCTCCTCTTTTTTGAGGACCTCCTCTACCTCCTTTATGAATCGCTTTCATTTTTTCCTTCATCAATTTTTTCTGTTCTTCAGTAACCGTTGCTCTAAAAACATCTTTAGCTTTTTTAATACTTTTAGCATTGTCTCTCAATATTTTCTTTTGAGCATCTGTAAAACTAGCTACCAAAGCATCTCGTCGTTCTTTTCTGGTCAGCTCCCTATTTTTTATAATGTTTAGCTGTTCTTTGGTAAATGTTTTTTTAAAAATTTCTTTACTTTCTCTTACTTCTTCTCGTTGGGCTTGAATCATCTTTCTTTGAGCATCTGTTAATATACTTTGTTTAACATCTTCTACGCTTTCTATATTTTGAGCATGTAACTGAATCACATTAACCAACAAACCTAAAACGACAACAATTGTTTTTATAAAACTTTTCATGTATTTCTATTTTTATCAAATTAGCCTTAGTTCTTCTTTTATTATTAGAACCCCAAAATCTAATAAGTTTTTTGGTATGTAATTTTTAAAGTTAAAAATCATTTTCATCTATCAACCCCTCTAACATATATACATCCGTAAGTGTATCTACCTTTTTATTACTCACAAAAAGAGACGAAATTAAAACATCATTATCAAATTCATTCAAAATCTGATTTTCATCTGATACCTTGTTAGTTCCAGTTTTTAAAAACACAAAAATGACAATTGCCGCAGCTACACTCATAGATGCTCCCATCCATTTTATGACTCTAGTTCTTTTACTTTGATAGATTGTCTTTGACAAAATATCTTTTTTTGAAGATGAAAAATACCCTTCAGGAACATCCATTCCTAATTCTTTTTGATGCAACCTTTTTAATTCGGAAGCATTATGTGTTGTTTTAAAATCCATAATGTCTAATTTTCTTAACGTATAATTTCTACTTCCAACATTTTCTTTTCTATGTGTTTTACTGCACCGTAATAACACGTTTTTACTGAATTTTCTTTGATATCTAAAATATCTGAAATTTCTCTAAATTTTAAATCGTCGTAATATTTCATCTGAAAAACGATTCGCTGCTTCTCTGACAGCATTGACAATGCCTTTTTAAGTTTGATTTGAATTTCACTTCCATCTAAATAGTCACTATCAAATAAACTCTCTAAATGTTTTTCTTGAACATCTTCTAAAGAAATAGCATTTCTATTTTTATTTTTTTCCAGCAATCGTAACGACTCATTATAAGCTATTCGATACATCCAGGTATGTAAAGAACTTTGTTGCTTAAAGCTGAATAAACTTTTATAAACCCTCACAAACGTATTTTGAAGCACGTCATTTGCGTTTTCATGACTCACCACCAATTTGCGTATATGCCAATACAAACGCTCTTGATACAAGTCTACTAAACGAACAAAAGCTTTTTCTTTGTGTTTTGGGCTTAGTAGTTGTTGGATAAAATCTTTTTCGTCTTTCAAAAAATGTTGATTTTAATATATCAAAGTTTAAACTTTGATGCTTATGTACCTTAGACCCGTAACTTTTTAAAAAGTTTTATACTAGTAACTATTTTATTCTAAAAAATGATTTATTTTAAAATTTATCATAGATTTTTCTTAAAAGTTGTATCTAATAAAAGATCATTTTTTTATGATTATTCACTTATTATTGAGCAACTATCCAGGTTTTTACTTTGATTTAAATAGTAAGTACTGTTTTTACAAAAATAAAAAAGCCAGCTAAACTAGCTGGCTTTTTTATTTTTGACTTAAATTCTACTTTATGCCAAACCTGTCAATACCCATTGACCAGATTCTAACAAAGGAATGGCTTGTTTGAACTTTGTTTCCTTTTTTTCTCCCGTTTGCACGTTCTGAATTGTTACTTTATCGTTTCTACCAATTTTTGGTTGTTCTCTTACAATAGTTTCCTGTATAGGTTGCTGTTGTGGTTGAGAGTTTTCAATAGCTCGTCTATTTGCATCTTCTGATGAATTCAACACTTCTTGCTTAGAAGCTTGAATGTTTTGAGGTTTGTGTTGTGTTGTTTTCGCTTCAGAAATTTCTTGATTGCTTTCTGGCAATTCTCCCTTAAACAAGAAAGACAATACTTCTTTATTTACTTTCTCTAACATCTTTTTAAACAATTCAAAAGCTTCAAACTTATAAATCAACAACGGATCTTTTTGTTCATAAGAAGCATTTTGTACCGATTGCTTTAAATCATCCATTTTACGTAAATGATCTTTCCACTCATCGTCTATAATTGCCAATGTAATGTTCTTTTCAAAGTCATAAATTAACTCTGCACCTTCTGTTTCGTATGATTTTCTCAAATCTGTAACTACACGTAGCGTTTTTACACCATCGCTAAAAGGCACTACAATACGCTCGTATTTGTCTCCTTCATTTTCAAAAACATTTTTAATGATAGGAAAAGCAGTATTGGCATTTCTAGCCATTTTATTTTGATAATGTTTCATCACTACCTCGTACAACTTGTCTGAAAGTTCTTGTGGTTGTGCTGTGTTGAATTCCTCTTCAGTAAAAGGAGAACTCATAGATGTATTCACTATCAATTCAAACTCAAAATTCTTATAGTCATTGGTTGCTTTGTTATCATCTACAATAGCAGCACAAGCATCGTAAATCATGTTGGCTATATCTACTTGCAAACGCTTTCCATCCAATGCGTGACGTCTACGTTTGTAAACCACTTCACGTTGTGCATTCATAATATCATCATATTCCAACAAACGCTTACGAATTCCAAAGTTATTCTCTTCTACTTTTTTCTGTGCACGTTCTATAGATTTGGTAATCATGGAATGTTGAATCACTTCTCCTTCTTCCAATCCCATTCTATCCATCATTTTTGCAATTCTATCAGAACCAAACAAACGCATCAAATTATCTTCCAAAGAAACATAAAACTGAGAAGAACCAACATCTCCCTGACGACCTGCACGACCACGTAACTGACGGTCTACACGACGAGAATCATGACGTTCTGTACCAATAATTGCCAAACCTCCTGATGCTTTTACTTGATCAGACAACTTAATATCTGTACCACGACCAGCCATGTTGGTTGCAATAGTTACTATTCCTGGTTTTCCAGCTTCGGCAACAATATCTGCTTCTTTTTTATGCAATTTTGCATTCAGTACATTGTGTTTAATTTTTCTGATAGACAACATTCTTCCTAGTAATTCAGAAATTTCAACAGAAGTTGTACCTACCAAAACAGGTCTTCCTGCTTCTACCAACTTCACAATATCATCAATCACAGCATTGTATTTTTCACGCTGTGTTTTGTAAATCATATCTTCTTTATCCTCTCTAGCAATTGGTCTATTCGTTGGAATTTCTACCACATCCAGTTCATAAATTTGCCAAAATTCTCCAGCCTCTGTAATCGCTGTACCTGTCATACCAGACAGCTTACGATACATTCTAAAGTAATTCTGTAAAGTTACCGTTGCATAGGTTTGAGAAGCTGCTTCAATTTTTACATTTTCTTTAGCTTCAATCGCTTGGTGCAAACCATCAGAATAACGACGACCATCCATGATACGTCCTGTTTGCTCATCCACAATTTTCACTTTGTTTTCCATCACCACATACTCAACGTCTTTTTCAAACAAAGTATAAGCTTTCAACAACTGGTTCAACGTATGAATTCTTTCACTCTTGATACTAAAATCTCTGTACAATTCTTCTTTTTGCGCTACCTTTTCTTCATCAGAAATTTCTGATTTTTCTATTGCCCCAATCTTCACTCCAATATCTGGCAACACAAAAAAGTCTCCTCCTTCTTCTCCAGACAAGGCTGCAATTCCTTTTTCTGTCAATTCAATAGAATTGCTTTTCTCTTCAATCACAAAATACAACTCGTTGTCTACCTGAGGCATTTCCTTGTTGTTATCTGCCATGTAATGATTTTCCGTTTTTTGCAACAATTGTCTAATTCCTTCCTGAGATAAGAATTTGATCAATGCTTTATTTTTAGGCAAACCTCTATGAACTCTCAACAATTGAAAACCTCCTTCTTTGGTATCTCCTTCTTTGATTAATTTTTTAGCATTTGCCAAAACTTGCACCAAATATTGGCTTTGTAATTGAACAATATCAGCAACTTTAGGCTTTAATTCATTAAACTCATGTCTATCTCCATCTTGTACTTGTCCTGAAATAATCAACGGAGTACGAGCATCGTCAATCAAAACAGAATCCACCTCATCTACAATAGCATAGTTTGGTTTACGTTGTACCAAATCTTCCATGGTACTAGCCATGTTATCACGCAAATAATCAAAACCAAACTCATTGTTAGTTCCGTAAGTAATATCTGCATTGTATGCTTTTCTTCTAGCTGCTGAATTTGATGGATGAAGATCGATACAATCAATTGTCAAGCCATGAAATTGAAATACAGGAGCCATCCAAGCGCTATCACGCTTTGCCAAATAATCGTTTACCGTTACTACATGCACACCTTTTCCTGCTAATGCATTTAAGTAAAGAGGCAACGTAGCCACTAAAGTTTTTCCTTCCCCAGTCATCATCTCTGCAATCTTTCCTTGATGCAAAACTGCTCCACCAATCAACTGCACATCGTAGTGAATCATGTTCCAAGTAACTTCTGTACCAGAGGCATCCCATGAGTTGTACCAAACAGCTTTGTCTTCTCCTACCAAGTCTACATATTCTTTCTCTCCTGCCAACTCTCTATCGTAAGCTGTTGCTAAAACCTCAATTTCCTTATTTTCGGTAAATCGTCTAGCGGTTTCTTTGATGACTGCAAAAGCCTCTGCTTGAATATTGTTCAGTACTTTTTCTGAAGCTTCATAAGCTTGATCTTTCAAAACATCTATCTCATTATAAATAGCTTCTTTATCATCAATAGCTGCCGTTTTTGCTTTTTCTTCTAAGCTAAGAATCTCGTTTTCAAAAGACTGAGTAGCTTCTTTTATTTGATTCTTAAACGCAACGGTTTTAGCTCTTAATTCATCAATGCTTATTTTTTTCAAAGCATCTTCAAATGCTCTTACTTGCCCTACAATAGGCTGTAGTGTTTTTAAATCCTTTTGTTGTTTGTCTCCAACAAATATTTTAATTACTGAGTCTAATATCCCCATGTTGTATTTATTTATATCTCAAAATTAAATAAAAAAAAAGCCTCTAGTGAGACTTTTTTTTTATTTAATTCTAATGTGTTTCTAATATTCCTCTTCATTCCAAAGGTAATCCTCTTCCGTAGGATAATCAGGCCAAATCTCTACGATATCATCATAAATCTCCCCCTCATCTTCTAAACTTTGCAAGTTCTCTACAACTTCTAATGGAGCTCCAGTTCTAATTGCGAAATCTATCAATTCATCCTTTGTAGCTGGCCAAGGTGCATCTGCTAAATAGTTAGCTAATTCTAAAGTCCAATACATTCTCTATAAAATTTATAATTACTGCAAAAATAATTTTTTAATTAAAAAAGTCAAGTGTTTTTTTGATTTTTAAAGAACTTATTTTTCAGAGGCCGAAATCCACTTAATTTCTTCCACCTGTAACTCTTTAGTCAACATTCGTGCCAACACAAATAAGTAATCTGACAGTCTGTTCAAATACCCTATAATATCAGCACTCACAAACTCATTTTTTTGCAATTGCA
This sequence comes from Wenyingzhuangia sp. 2_MG-2023, assembly GCF_030548295.1. Taxonomy (GTDB): domain Bacteria; phylum Bacteroidota; class Bacteroidia; order Flavobacteriales; family Flavobacteriaceae; genus Wenyingzhuangia. Next base: position 61,959 of record NZ_JAUOSB010000011.1, on the reverse strand, counting down.
CACAAACACGCTCTGCCCTTCTGCAAATAGTTCTTGCAATATGACAATGTGACACCGTTGTATGTCCTCCTGGCAAAATAAAATGTGTCATCGTTGGCAATTGTGCTTCCAAAGCATCTATCTCATCTTCTAACTTTTTAAGAGTCTCTTCGTTGATATTGTCAATTTTCAGTCTATTTTCTCCATTTTTTTTGATTTGACTCTCTGGAGGAGTTGCCAAAAAAGCTCCAACAACAAATAAATTGTTCTGAATTTCTAAAAGAAAATCCTGATGTCTAGAAGACATAACCGAATCTCTTAGCAAACCTACATAAGCATTCAACTCATCTATGGTTCCGTAAGCATCTATTCTTAAGTCCGATTTGGAAACTCGTTTTCCTCCAAACAAAGAAGTTTCCCCTGAATCTCCCGTTTTTGTATATATTTTCATTTTTAAAATCTTATGATAAAATGTTGTTTCACCTGCTCTCTTCTAAAAAAAACCAACCCTAAACCAAATAAATCTACTGTTACTTTTACTTGATCATGCTGTTTTATTTCTTCCCATCCTTTTAATCCTTTGGAAGTTTGATTTTTTGCAACAATCCAAAGTGAATCGTTATGGATGTGGTTGAATAAATGAGAAAAAGTATCTGGATTGGATTGAAAAAAATTTACATCTGTGTATATCAAATCATACGTTTCAGAAACCGTGGTGTTTTTGGATATTTTTAAATGTTGACTAGCCAATTCATTAAAAAAAGAATCTTTTCCTAAGTCTAAAATCTTATGGATATTTAGATAGGGAATCAACCTAGCAATTAACAAAACATATTTTTTATTAAGAGAAGAAGTCGAATTTTTAAAAGTAGAAGCTATTTGTATTGTCTTTTTTCTGTAGATACATTCTGTAACCAACTTGAACACAAATGGAGAATGTACCCCATGTTCATTGGTAGATGTTAAAATATATTTTATATAATTTCTCATTCTCTATCACTCCTAAATACCGCAGCAAAAGTAATAGAAATTAAAATGGGAAACTCTAAATTTATAGTTTTATCTTTGTCCTCTAAGACTAGTATTTGCCACTATGAAGCTTAATTTCATCAAAAATAAAAAGATCATCACTCCTCTAATTTTAGGAATTTTTGTTATTTGGATGTTGTTTTTTGATGCGAATTCATACTTGTATCAAAGGGAGAACAACAAAGAAATAGAAAAATTAGAAAAATCTATTGAGTTTTACGAAACTGAAATTCAAAAAAACACACAAACACTAAAAGACTTTTCCATTCAAAAGAATTTGAACAATTACGCTAGAGAAAAATACCATTACAAAAAAGAAAACGAGTTTTTGTACTTGATTGAATATGATACGTTGGATTAAATTTGTTATTCATTATTTTTTGAGACTCCTTTCCTACTTTTCTCTATACAATTTATTCCACTTAGTCACACAAATCACTTAAAGTGACAACCAAAATTGTAATCTTTTCTACATTCAAAATTTCTAATAAAATTAATACATTATAAAAAATAGCCCAATCAAAAATTATTTTTGACTGGGCTAGAAACTAAATTAACCTACATACTAACTAAAAATTCACTAATAATTATTCTGAGTTAACACACCTTGCGATAGCAATACTTGAGATAATGGAATAGGCATTATTTCATATTTGTTAGTTACAAAACCTGACGAACCTAACACAGCTTCTGCCCTACCTGTTCTAATCAAATCATGATATCTAAATCCTTCTCCCGCCAATTCCAAACGTCTTTCTTTGTAAATAGCATCACGCAAGTCATCACCTGTTAATGTTGTAGGTAAATCTGCAGGAATTCCCACAGTAGAACCACCCGATTCTCTGGCACGTTTTCTTACTTTATTTACGTACTCTATAGCAGTTGTTGGATCTGTGCTGTAAACCGCTTCTGCATACATTAAATACACATCTGCCAATCTTAATACGCGTACGTTATTGGCACTATTTCCAAAACCTCCTGTTGTAGGTATTTCATAATCACTATATGGAGCCCATGCATATTTTCTATTGTACCATGTAGTTCCGTAACCACCATCTGCTAACTGATAAAAAGAAGCTTCTAATCGTGGGTCATTAGGCTCGTAAGCATCTATCAATTCTTGTTTTATTTGTCCAAATCCAATTCCACCTATACTTCTCGGAGTCATCATTCTTGGCATTAAAGTTCCTAATTTATTAGCGTTAGAAGAAAAATTGATTTCAAAAACAGAACCTGAATTCCATTCCCCCACATTGTTAAAAAGAGTGCTATAATCTTGTAAAACATACGGCATTGCTAACAATTGATCTCCATAGGTTTTTACTTGCCCCATTTTGTTTTGATACAAAGAAACACGCATCATCATTCCTAACGCAGCACCTTTGTCTGCATGTCCTAAATAAGCTGTACCCTGGTCAAATCTAGAAGGTAAATCTTCTATAGCTACTTTTAAATCATCTTCTATAAAAGTATAAATCTCTTCTTGAGTTGATCTTGGCACCACATATTCTCCTGTTTCTAAAGGCTTGTCAACCAAAGGAACTCCTCCAAAAGAATTTACCAAATCAAAATAATAGTATGCTCTTAAAAAACGAGCTTCTGCCAATATTTGTTTTTGATAATCTGCATCCGTAAACTCAATATCTGGAACTTTATCTAACACTAAATTTGCGTACAAAATTCCTTTATAACATACTTTCCAAACTGCCTCTATAGCTGTATTAGAAGTTGTCATGTTAAATATTTCTTTATCAAACAATTGAGGTCCATCGTTTGACCTAGCCCCCCCTTTTAAAATATCATCCGTACCAATATCACCAAACAATAAGTCATTAGAAGTAGAAGCCAAGAAATTCTCGGTTCCATACATTTCTCTCAAAGGAGAATAAGCAGCAATCAAACCTTGTTCTGCATCTGTTTCTGTTTGGTAAAAATTACTTAAAACGGGGGTTCCATAAGCTCCAACATCTAAATAATCATCGCTACAAGAAACCAACGACACACCTAAAACAAGTGAAAAATATTTTATATTCTTTTTAAATCTATTGTATAATTTCATCATTAATGCTTTTAAAAGTTAATATCCAATCCTAAAGAAATAGTTCTTGTTGAAGGGTATCTCCCTCTATCAACTCCCATATCCAAAGGATTATTAAACGTTTGATCCACACCAACTTCAGGATCCAAACCATCGTATTTGGTAAATGTTAACAAATTTTGAGCGGCTACGTAAATCCTAACTTTATTCATTAATATTTTATCTAACAAACTATCAGGAAGTGAGTACCCTATCTGAATGTTTTTCAATCTTAAATATGATCCATCTTTTACATATCTACTAGATTGTTGAGTATTTACCCCATTGTTATCAAACGTAACTCTAGGTACAGAATTAGAAGTTCCTTCTCCAGTCCATCTATCCATCATGCTAGATTTAAAGTTGGTTCCTAAATCTCCTTCTAAATAATAATTACTGGCATTAAATATTTTGTTTCCTTGACTTCCTTGAAAAAATGCTGTAAAGTCAAACTGTTTGTAATTCATATCAATGTTAATTCCGTAAGTAAATTTTGGAAATGGAGAACCTATAAAAGTCATGTCATCGGCATTAATCACTCCATCATCATTCAAATCCTGATACTTTACGTCTCCTGGTTTTGTATTTGGCAAACTTGCGTAATTGTCAATTTCATTCTGATTTTGAAACAATCCAAGCATCTGGTATCCGTAAAAAGACGCTAACGAATGTCCTGCTTCTGTTCTACCAATATTGTTAAAACCTTGTGCTGGTCCTGACTGAATGATACTACCTTCTTCTGCCAATCTGATGACTTTGTTTCGGATAAAAGAAATGTTTCCTCCTACATTGAAAGAAAAATCGTTGATGACCTTTTTATAATTTGCCGTCAATTCAACTCCTTTATTTTCAATATCTCCTGCATTGGTAAAAGGATTATTTTTATATCCTGCATTTTGCATGATGGGAGTTGACATCAACATATCTGTTGTATTTTTTACAAAATATTCTGCTGTGAACGTAATAGAATTATTGAACAATGACATGTCTACACCTACATTGGTGGTTCTTGTAGTTTCCCATTTTAACTCATCATTACCAGGCATTAAAGGAGCCACACCTGTTGCTGTGTTTTCATCAGTACCAAACATATAATTGGTTCCAATATTTAACGTATTATAAATTGCCGTGTTAGGAATGTTCTGATTTCCTGTTTCTCCCCAACCAGCTCTAAATTTTAATTGATTGATGGCTTCAATACTGTAAAAACCTTCTTTATGAATGTTCCATGCAAAGGCCAGTGATGGAAATTTTGCCCATCTGTTTTCAGAACCAAAACGAGAAGAACCATCAAATCTATAAGTACCTGTTAATAAATACTTACCATCAAAAGTATAATTCAGCCTACCAAAAAAGGATAATAATTTTGACTTAGAAATGGTTCCATCATTGCTTGAACTTGAAATATCTCCAGCTCCTAACGTAGGATTGACAACACTTTCTGGTATTCCTGTACGTTGAGTATTGACATTATTGGAGTTTAACTCTTGTATTTCTTGTCCTAATAATGCATTTATACTATGCTTTTTATCTAGGGTTGTATTGTAATTTAACGTGTTAGATAATATCATTACTTTATTCTCAGATCTATTTAAAGTATACCTACTCACATTAGACAAATAGGTAGGACCTACATAATAAGCGGGTTTAAAATTATCAACCTTGCTAGTGTTGATTTGTATTCCATAATTAGACTTAAATTTTAACCCTTTCATGATGTCTAACTCCAAAAATACGTTTCCTAAAAAGCTTTGATTTTTTTTAGGTGTATTTCCATACCTAACACTTCCTAATGGATTTGTAGCAGAAGAATATAAAGGAATTCCATACGATCCATCAGCATTGTAAATTGGAGAAACAGGATCTATCAAATACCCAACAAAAGCACTTCTTAACCAAGGATTTTGTCCGTATTCTGGAACAGAAACTGTTTTGGCATCTGAATACTGAATGCTGTGTCCTATTTTTATTTTAGGTTTTATTTGATAGGTATTGTTTACTCTAAAATTGGTTCTTTTGTATGAAGATTCTTTTACAATTCCTTCTTGATCAATATACCCAAAAGACACATAATATCTTGATTTGTCAGAACCTCCTGAAGCAGATAATTGATGGCTTTGTTGGATTCCCGTTTTATAAACGGCATCTTTCCAATTGTAAGATTTTAAAGATGATGCATTTGCCAAACTTGCATCAATAGGCTGACCATCATTCACTTTAGCTTCATTGTACAATGTTGCCCATTGTTCAGAGTTTAAAACATCTAAATTATCATATCTATTCTGTACTCCAACATAAGTTCTGTAGCTAATGGTTGGTTTTCCTTTTTTTCCGCTTTTGGTAGTAATCAACACCACTCCATTTGCTCCTCTAGATCCGTAAATAGCGGTTGCGGATGCATCTTTTAATACTTCTATAGATTTTGCATCTTCCATATTGATACTGGAAATATCATTGATAGGTACACCATCTACTACATATAAAGGATCTGCATTGTTTACAGTTCCAACTCCTCTTATTCTTACCGTAGGTGTTGCTCCTGGTGTTCCTGAACTTTTTGAAACGGTAACTCCTGCTGCTCTACCTTGAATGGCTTGTGCGATGGATGTATTTTGAGTTTTGCTAATTTCCTCTGTGTCTATAGAAGACAAGGCTCCTGTCACGTCCGATTTTTTTACCGTACCGTAACCTACCATAACAATAGCATCTAATTCACTAACATCTTGCTCCAATGCTACGTTAATAGTTGTCTGATTTGCTACCACCACTTCTTTGTCTTTATATCCTACATAAGAAAACACCAATACTGGGTTCTTGGTTTTTACAGCTATTTGATAATTTCCATCAAAATCTGTAATCACTCCTTGTGTTGTTCCTTTTACAATAACATTGTCACCTGGCACTGGCATTCCCATATCATCTTTTACAACTCCTTTAATAGTTACCTGCTGCTGTAATTTAACTGCTACAGCTTGAATTTTTGATTGTTTTTCTTTTACAATTACTTGCCTATCGGAAACAATATAATCCAAATTAGTTTTTGTAAAAGACTGATTTAAAATATCATTCAACAATGCGTTTTTTACTTGCAAAGTAATTTTAACATCACTATCTATGATATCATCTTTGTAAAAAAACACATAATTGCTCTTGCTTTGTATCTCTTTAAAAAGATCTTCAATTGTAACGTTCCTGACGTTGATGTCCATTTTTTCTTGAGAATACGGATAATTTGCATAAACCGAACCTAAACCTATAGTAATAAATAATAGAAATACTCTCATAATGTTACACACGACTTTTGTAAACGTACTTTTCTCTCGTCTATCTCGTCGATAAAAGATTTTATTCATAATTTTGTAGTTGAATTGATTAGTAATTGTATCGTCTCGAAACGATATTGCTTTTTTAATCTTCCAGAAGATGCGGGAACATCTTCTGGTTTTTTGTTTTCCTTACTCTATTTCATTTTTATTGTTTTTATTGTTATACATTAATTTTAAAGTGTGTTGTGCTGTTTCTTCAATATGAATATCCACACTTTTGTTTATAACTTGTAATACTTGCTGAATACTGTCTGAAAGGTTTAAGGCTCCTGAAAAAGTTTCATTGCTCAACGCTTCGTTTTCAAGATCAATAGCAACGTTGTAATATCTAGAAAGTTTGCGCATTATGTAACTCAACTTATTTTTCTTAAGAATCAACAATCCATCTTTCCATGCAAAATATTGTTGCACATCAACGTTTTTAGTGGTTACCACTCCTGTTCCTACTTCAATTTTGTTCATAGTACCTGGAGTAATCACTTCACTTCTTTTCTTATCAAACAAAAAACCTTTATCGTTTTGGTGAGATACTTTTACACTTCCTTTTTTAAGCACCACAAAGTTTTCTTGATCATCTGTATAGCTAGAAACGTCAAAAACAGTCCCTAAAACTTCTATTTCTTGATGCTCTGACAAAACTTTAAAAGGATGTTCCGCATCATGTGCTACATCAAAAACAGCTTCACCCACCAAGTAGACTTCTCTGTTTTTCTTATCAAACCTAGTGGGATAAATAAATTTTGTTCCAGAATTTAACCATACTTGAGTTCCATCTGCCAATGTCAACCTAGATCTTTTACCATATGGAACTACCAATGTGTTGTAATCTCCTTCTTTTTCTGAAGTTACTTTCTCTTGATTCTCTATATTGATTTCTTTGCCAGTTTTAGAATAAGTGATGGCCGTATTTTCTCCTTCAACAGCAACTCCATTACCTTCATGAAGAATCAATGTAACTTTGTCTGAGTCTTCAATCTTTACATTTTTAGATAGTGCTGCAAATTTGTTTATGGATGTTTCCTGGTTCAGCATTCTAAGATACACCACACCGGTAATAAGAATAGCTACTGAAGCAACTGCACCTAACTTATACAAGCGTCTTTGGATTTGCAGTTTTTTGATAGAATTTAAAATTCTCTTTTTCAAGAATTCTTTTTCTAATTCTGTAATTAATTCTTGATTGGTTTTGTCTTGTTTTTTCATACTTAAATCTTAACTAAGTCGTTTCTTTTCTCAAAATAAGACAGACTTAAAAAAATGCCTTATATATATCTAAAGCATCATTTTGTTACGATATAGACAGAAAAAATATCTTTTTTTTATAAAAAACAATAATTAAGAACTAAATAAAGAGGTAAAGAGTATTCTCTTAAAGACTTTACTGCCCTGTAAATGACGGTTCTAGCAGAGGCAACAGATACTCCTAAAATTTGTGCAATTTCTTCGTAAGATTTTTCTTCTTGAAACCTTAAAGAGATTCCTTTTTTTTGTTTGGAAGTGAGTTTGTCTAGAGCAAAGCTCAACTTTAAGCTTGTTTCTTTTTGAGTTTCGTCTATTATAATACGTTCCTCGTTAGACTTGGCATAATTGTCTTTTAAATACATATCCGTATGGGCTACTTCTTGATTTAAAAGCACTTCTTTTTTATGGTATTTTTTATTTATTTTTCTCTTTAGAGATAGAAACAAATAAAACTTTACATTTTTAGTTTTTGATAACTTCTTTTTGTATTTGTACAAATCCACAAAAAGGTCGTGAATACAATCCATGGTATGATCTTTATCTCCAGAAACTTTAATTCCATAAGAAATAAGATCATCTATGTACAAATCATACAAATCTCCCAAAGCAGATGTTTTACCATCTATCACATTCTTCCATATTTCAATTTCTATAGAAGTAGGATTAGAGGTATGTGTTCTGTTCAATTCATTGTCCATTTTTACCAAACGAAAGTAGATTTTTCTTGTTCTAAAAAAACAAGTGTCAGAAGAAGAAAACAAAATAGAAGTATTTATTTTGCATTTATTCTATTGTGACAGTACTATCAGGTATTAAAATTATAAAAAAACAATGAAATAAAAACATATTTTTAAAACAATACATTTCTAAGCTTCAAAAAGAAATGCATTGTTCTACGTATTATGGTGTACACAGGACAGTTAAAATTTAGACTAAAAACCGTTATAGTTGTTTTTCTAAATAATGGAAATCAATATGATACTGGTCTTTCAATCCTTTAATTTTTTCATTAATTTCCTTAGTGTCAGATTTCCTTGTGGTTTTAGATCCCACCAGCATCACATTTTTACGCGTATGCTCGTTAGAAATAAATTCAAACACCTTGGTATTGTATTGGTGTTTTTCTAAAATTAAAGCTCTTATGGTGTCCGTAATCATTTCAAACTGACGTTCTTTAAAAATACCATACTTTAAAATTGGACTATCCTGCTCTGTTCCCTTTAATTGTTGACGAACCTGTTTGTGGCAACAAGGAGCACAAATCACCAAACTTGCGTTGGCTACAATTCCTTTAGCAATAGCATCATCGGTAGCTGTATCACAAGCATGCAAAGCAATTAAGATGTCTATTTTTTTATTATCGTAATCTTGTATCAATTTGTTTTCAAAATGCAATTCTTCAAAACCACATTTTTCAGCAACATCGTTGCAATATTTCACCAAACCGTCACGCAATTCAATTCCTGTAACAGAAACCTCTTTGTGTCTATCGTTCTTTAAATAATCATATAGAGCAAAGGTCAAATATCCTTTTCCAGATCCCATGTCTACAATCTGTATTTTTTTAGGCAACTTTACCCCGTTGATCAAACTTTCAATTATTTCCAAATATTTGTTAATCTGACGGTATTTGTCTGCCATTTTCGGAATCACGTTTCCTTCTTTATCTGTTACTCCCAAATGAAACAAGTAATCTCTGTTTGCTGCACGTTTCTCTTTAGGTCTATCATGCGTTTCTGGTAGTTTGTTGGTAAAGCTAGGAGCTACTTTTTTTAGAGTGATGGCTTTCTTTTTAGAAACAAACACCTGAATATCATCTGGCAATGTAAAAACCACTGCAGAACGAAATGTATTCATCAAATAGGTAGCTATTTCTTCCAAAGCCTCTTCAAGTGTATAATTTTTCACCACATCGTTGGTTTTATTACGATAGGTAAATTGAAGTTTTTGTTGTTCTTGTATTGTAACCAAGCGTATGTAAATGTTGCGAAGACCATCGTTTTTACGAATAGGTTTGCTCAACGTCATTTTTACAAAAGTATCTGCAACAATACTGCTTTGAATTTCTTCAAAAAGTGATTTAAATTCTTCCATAATGCAAAATTAGTCTTTATTAATGGATGAAAAAAACATATCTTTAAACCATGAAAAAAGTAACCTTTTTATTTGTTTTCTCAATTCTGTGTGCAACTCAAATAAACGCACAAAAAACAACCAAACCACTAAAAATTGGACTCGGAACTTCTCTTTTCAATTTGAACGAAAGTTTTAACAATCTGTTTTTTTACAACAATTCTAGCCCCATATTTGTCAGTTTATTTTACAAAGAAAAAATTAGGTTTGAGACCATTTTAAACATGTCTATTTTAGACACTCCAGGAGAAAACCTTTTAAAATCTAAAGGTTCTATTACTCTAGGTGTGGATTTATTCAAACATATAAACGATAAAGTTTCTATTTATTACGGACCAAAAGTTGGATACAATAGCAACCAAAGTACACTGATCAATACACATATTGGTGGAGAATATTTCTTTTACAGATCTTGGTCTGTTAGCAATGAAGTTGGTTTTAATTATTTGATAGATTTTCAAAATTACCTTCAAACAACAAGTAGTGTTATTTTAAGATTTTATTTTTAACGATTTGAAAAAAGTAATCTCCTTTTTATCTGCTTTAACCATTGCTTCATGCAGTTTGGCTATAGAAGATTATGATGCTCCGTACGACATCATCATCATTGCAGGACAATCTAATACACATCATGGTTTGGGCTTAGACCCTATATTAGATCAACCCGATGCAAACATTTTTCAATTAGGACGATCTTCTATTTACAACCATTTGATTTTTCCCGCCAAAGAACCGTTACAACACCATACCGCTAGCACAAACAGAATTGGTTTTGGTTTGACATTTGCCAAAGAATACAACCAAAACATAAATACCAACAAAAAACCGATCCTTATCATTCCATGTGGTTACGGTGGTTCTTCACTAAAAGATGATTGGAAGTTTGATGATTTTTTGTACCAAGACATGATAGAACGTGTAAAATTTGTTCAACAAAAATTTCCCAAAAGTGTGGTAAAAGCTTTTTTATGGCACCAAGGAGAATCTGATGTAGGAAATAATGGTTATGCCAATTTACTAGATACTTTTATCAACCAGGTACGCACCGATTTAGAGCAAGAAATCCCTGTAATTGTAGGAGGTATGGTTCCTTATTGGGTATCTCAAACCGAAGATAGAATTCAGCAACAAAACAGCATCAAAAACACACCTAATAGGCTAGAAAATGTAACTTATGCAGATCCTGAAATTCCTTTTGTCATTTCTAAATTAGACAACAGTGTTGATGCAATACATTACAATGCTGCCGGTCAAAGAGAGCTCGGAAAAAGATATTTTGAAGCTTATAATAAATTAATGGAGTAATGTTTTTTTTTGTAATTTTGTTTTAGAAATAATCAACCTAAAACACTGGAAACAAAAAGAATAACATATATAGACAGTATCCGCTCTATTGCGATACTCATGGTACTAGAAGGACACTTTATTACACATAGTTTACAAACAAAATTTAGAGACGATTCTAATTCAATTTATGCTGCATGGAAATTTACAAGAGGACTTACAGCTCCCCTTTTCTTATTCATTTCTGGCCTTATTTTCACCTATTTGTTGTTGAAAAACAAAAAACAGGGCTATCAAAACAACAGATTGACAAAAGGATTTAAAAGAGGTGTCAGTTTGATATGTATTGGCTATTTGCTGCAATTAAATTTGTATACTTTTTTTACCTCTAGCAAGCCTTTGGTAACCGACTTGTTCCAAATATTTCATATTTTACAGTGTATTGGAGCTAGTTTGTTAATCATTATAAGCTTATATCTTGTCAAAAGCTACCTTCTCAGAATTCCACTTGGTATTTACACTGGCTTGTTAAGTATTTCTATTTTTTTAACAACTCCAACTCTATTGCAATTAGATTATTCTGGAGTCCCAAGGTTTTTAGAAAACATTTTAATTATAAGTGCAAATACTAACCAAAAAGTATCTGTATTCCCACTATTTCCCTGGGCAGGATTTGTATTGACTGGAGCTACACTAGGAACAATTTTTCATCAATTTCCTAAACTAGCACATTCCCTAAAACTTCCTATTGTACTTTTTATTATCGGATTTGTATTGGATGGTTTTTATTACAACATCTTAAACTTCTTATGGTATTTAAGTGCCAATTCAGGACTTTCTGATTTTAGTGATGTATATGTATTTGCAAGATTGGGACAAATTTTAATGATCTTATCTAGTTTTATTATTCTACACAAATACAAAGCGATATTGGCCAAACCTTTTCAGTGGGTTCCTTGGGATAAAGAATTGTTTATCAAAATTGGTCAAAACACACTTTCTATTTTTGTATTGCATGTTGTTCTTTTGTACCAAGGTTTTTTTGGGTGGAACATCAACCAGCTCATTAGTATGAAACTGACTCCTTGGACAGCCATTTTTGGAGCGGTCTTGTTTATTGCTTTTTTTGTAATCTACATCAAGTACTTAGAACAAATTCAACAATTCCCAAACAAGCTTTATAGAAGTATCTATTGCAGGTATTTAAAGAGAAAAAGAAGTCGATTTTCACAAAGAAGTTATGGTGTTTAGTATTTCCTAATAATTACTTAACACAAAACCTTATTTAATCTTTGAAATTCTTAAATTTGCGCTTTAAATAAATTTTGAACAAACTTCATTGATAATGATATTATTCTTTCAAAAAAACACCACTGTTTTTGCAGTACAAACAGCAGCTCAATCTGATGAAAACATTCAGAAATTAGAATGGTTATTTGGAAACGCAAAACAAATACAAGCAGAAACTTTAGAGGGTTATTTTATTGGACCTCGTAGAGAAATGATTACTCCATGGAGTACCAATGCTGTAGAAATTACTCAAAATATGAGTATTTCTGGTATTGAAAGAATCGAAGAATTTACACAAGCTGCTTCTAAAGAAACTGCTATCGATCCAATGTTACAGAAAATGTACGAAGGATTGAGTCAAGAGACTTATACCATTGATGTTAACCCTCAACCTATCTTAGAAATTGAAGATATCAAGGCTTTTGATGCACAAGAAGGTTTGTCTTTAAGCCATGATGAAATTTCATATTTAGAAGACATGTCTAAGCGTATTGGACGAAAACTAACAGACTCTGAAGTATTTGGTTTTTCTCAAATCAACTCAGAACACTGTAGACATAAAATATTTAACGGAACATTTGTCATTGATGGTGAAGAAAAAGAAACTTCATTGTTTAAAATGATTCGTAAAACCTCTAACGAACATTCTAACGGAATTGTATCAGCTTACAAAGACAACGTTGCTTTTGTAAAAGGACCTAAAGCGGTTCAATTTGCTCCAAAATCTGCTGACAAACCTGACTTTTACGAAAACAAAGAATATCAATCTGTGATTTCTTTAAAAGCAGAGACGCATAACTTCCCTACTACCGTAGAACCTTTTAACGGAGCTGCAACAGGTGCAGGAGGAGAAATTAGAGACCGTTTGGCTGGAGGTCAAGGTTCTTTGCCATTGGCAGGAACTGCTGTTTATATGACTTCTTATTCCAGATTAGAAGAAAACAGACCTTGGGAAAACTTAGAAGAAAGAAAATGGTTGTACCAAACACCAATGGATATTTTAATCAAAGCTTCTAATGGAGCTTCAGATTTTGGAAACAAATTTGGTCAACCTTTAATTTCTGGTTCTTTGTTGACTTTTGAACATGAAGAACTAAACAAAAACTTATCAGATGCTGATTTAAGAACTTTAGGGTTTGACAAAGTAATCATGCAAGCTGGTGGTGTGGGTTATGGTAAAGCAGAACAAGCCATCAAACACGAACCTAAAGCGGGTGATAAAATTGTAATTCTTGGTGGAGATAACTACCGTATTGGTATGGGAGGTGCAGCTGTATCTTCTGCAGATACAGGTGCTATGGATTCTGGAATTGAATTGAATGCGGTACAACGTTCTAACCCAGAAATGCAAAAACGTGCTGCCAATGCCATTCGTGGTATGGTGGAAAGCGATATCAACCCTATTGTTTCTATCCACGATCACGGTGCAGGTGGACACATGAACTGTTTGTCTGAATTGGTAGAAGAAACAGGTGGATTGATTGACACAGATAAATTACCTGTAGGAGATCCTACCTTATCTGCTAAGGAATTAATTGGTAACGAATCTCAAGAAAGAATGGGATTGGTTATCAACCAAAAAGATATAGATTATTTAGAACGTGTTGCAGCTCGTGAACGTTCTCCAATGTATACTGTTGGTGATGTAACCAACGACAACCGTTTTACTTTTAAGTCTAGTACTACAGGAGCTGCTCCTATGGATTTAGATTTAAATGACATGTTTGGATCGTCTCCAAAAACAATATTGAACGACAAAACAACTCCTCGTAAATACGAAGAAGTAGTTTATGACAATAATGACATTCAACAAAACTTACAAACCGTTTTACAGTTAGAAGCGGTGGCTTGTAAAGACTGGTTAACAAACAAAGTAGACCGTTGTGTGGGTGGTAAAGTTGCCAAACAACAATGTACAGGTCCTTTACAGTTACCGTTGAATGATGTTGCTGTAATGGCTTTGGATTACAATGGTAAAGAAGGAATTGCTACTTCTATTGGTCACGCTCCTATTGCTGCATTGATTGATGAAGCTGCAGGTTCTCGTAATGCGATTGCTGAATGTTTAACCAACTTAGTTTGGGCTCCATTAGAAGACCAATTAACTTCTGTTTCTTTGTCTGCTAACTGGATGTGGCCTTGTAAAAATGAAGGAGAAGATGCTCGTTTGTACAATGCGGTACAAGCTGTTTCTGAATTTGCGATTGATTTGGGAATCAACATTCCAACAGGAAAAGATTCTTTGTCTATGAAGCAAAAATATCCTAACAAAGATGTGATTGCTCCTGGTACTGTAATTATTTCGGGTGTAGGACACTGTAACGATCTTAAAAAAGTAGTAGAACCTGTATTCTCTAAGAAAGAAGGAAACGCTATTTATTATATTGATTTTTCTTCGGATGCATTTAAATTAGGAGGATCTTCTTTTGCACAAGCATTAAACAAAATTGGAACAGAAGCTCCAGACGTTAAAGATTCTGCTAAATTTAAAACTGCTTTTAACACCGTACAAACCTTAATAGAAAAAGGATTGATTACTGCAGGGCATGATATTTCTGCAGGTGGATTGATTACTACTTTATTAGAAATGTGTTTTGCAGATGCTAACTTAGGTGCAAATATAGATTTAACCGCTTTAGCTGAAAACGACACAACCAAAGTATTGTTTGCTGAAAACGCAGGAGTTGTGATTCAAACTACCAAAACTAAAGATGTAGAAAATATTTTAGCAACTGCTGGATTGAAATTCTTTAAAATTGGTACCGCTATCGAAGGAAACCGTTTGAACTTGATCAACGGAGCATACAAAAATGCTTTTGACGTGGCTGCTTTAAGAGACGTTTGGTACAAAACATCTTATTTATTAGACAAACAACAGTCTGGAGAAGCAAAAGCAACGGAAAGATTTGATAACTATAAAAATCAAGCATTAGACTTTACTTTCCCTACTCATTTTACAGGAAAACTTCCTAAAATAGAAACTGGAAAAAAACCTGTAGCAGCGGTGTTACGTGAAAAAGGATCTAACTCTGAACGTGAAATGGCCAATGCCTTATACTTAGCTGGTTTTGATGTAAAAGATGTACACATGACCGATTTAATTACAGGTCGTGAAACTTTAGAAGATGTAAACTTTTTAGCTGCCGTTGGAGGATTCTCTAACTCAGATGTACTAGGATCTGCAAAAGGATGGGCTGGAGCTTTCTTGTACAACCCAAAAGCAAAAGCTGCTTTAGACAACTTCTACGCTCGTAAAGACACGTTATCTTTAGGAATTTGTAACGGATGTCAATTGTTGATAGAATTAGGATTGATCAACCCAGAACATGCTGAAAAGCCTGCAATGGAGCACAACGATTCTCAAAAGCACGAATCTGGATTTACTTCTGTAGCAATACAAGAAAACAATTCTGTAATGTTAAACAGCTTAGCAGGAAGCAAATTAGGAGTTTGGATTTCTCATGGAGAAGGAAAGTTCAATTTACCATATTCTGAAGATCAATACAACTTGGTCGCTAAATATGGTTATGAAGGATATCCATCAAATCCTAATGGATCTACCTACAACACGGCTATGATGACTTCTAAAGATGGTCGTCACCTGGTCATGATGCCACATATTGAACGTTCTATTTTCCAATGGAACTGGGCTAACTACCCTACCGATAGAAACGATGAAGTTTCTCCTTGGTTAGAAGCTTTTGTAAATGCTAAAAACTGGTTGGTTAACAAATAATCACAATCTACATACAGTAATAAAATTAAAAACCCTCAAGAACAGTTCTTGAGGGTTTTTAATTTTATGTTTCCAGAAATTTAGAATCAAACACAGTCACATTTAAAAAAATCATTTGAGTAATAAGGAGAAATTTCATAATCCACACTATGTATTCTTTCTATGGGAATTTCCAATCCACTTTTCAACACCACAATTTCCGTCTCTTCTACTTTTTTGATTCTTACAATTAAGTCTTTGATTGTTTTTCTATTTCCTAAAGAATCAAAATAATTGATTTCATTTTCAGGTCTGCTTCCAGCTTCCGTCAAAAGGATTGCTGAGTATTTTGATGAGTTGTTCATAATTGTAAGCCTTTATTTTTCTATAGTAGTCGAAAAACTTCTTGAGAACCTACATATTACAGCTAATAAGATTCTATTTCTACAAATGTATCTTACTACTAGTACATCAATTATGTCCTTAGAGAAAGCAACCTTAATTTCCTTTTAACTTTTCATTCACTTCATCAATAGCCACTTGTTTTTCTGCAAATACAATCAGTACATCACCACCTAAAATAACCGTAGCTCCATTGGGTGTTATGTAAGAATCCTCTCGTTTGATCATGGCAATAATAGCATGTTTGGGAAATCCTAAATCCACAATTTTTTTATTTGCAGCGTAGTGGTCGTATTCTATTTCTATTTCTTGCATCACCGTTTTTGGATTGTCTTTTAACAACAAGTCTGTAGGGTGAGGATTTTTAACTCCATTTGGTAAAATTACATTCAACCATTTTGCTACTACAGAAAGTGTGGTTCCTTGAATTAAAACCGAGGTTACTGATATAAAAAACACAATATTAAACATCATATCAGCTTTGTCTATTCCTGCCAACAACGGATACGTTGCAAATACAATAGGCACAGCACCACGCAATCCTACCCAAGAGATATAAGCACGTCTGCTGTAATTCATTTTAAAAATACTCATGCTCAAAAAAACACTTAAAGGACGAGCAACAAGAATTAAAAACAAAGAAATAATCAATCCTATACCAAACACCGGTAATACTTTTGATGGAAACACCAACAAACCTAAAGTAAGGAACAATACAATTTGCATCAACCAAGCCAATCCATCGTATACTTTTAAAATGGTTTTTTTATGAATCAAATTCTGATTCCCCAAATACACAGAACAAATATAAATGGCTAAAAACCCATTTCCGCCCACAAAATCAGTAGCAGAAAACGTAATAAACATTAAGGCTATTACCAAAACAGGGTACAACCCTTCAAAATCTAATTTTATTTTATTGATGATGTATTTGCTCAACTTACCAAATCCAAATCCTAAAGCAGCACCTAAAATCATCTGTTGTAAGAACATAGGAATCACGCTAAAAATACTCTGATCTTGGTTGACCACCAAAGTTAAAAAAGCAATGGTCAAAACATAAGCCATGGGATCGTTACTTCCGCTTTCCAATTCCAAAGTAGGTCTTATATTGGTCTTTAATGCTAAGTTTTTAGATCGCAAAATAGAAAATACTGCTGCTGCATCTGTAGACGATACAATGGATCCCAACAACATACTTTCGTAAATGGTAAAATCTGTCATCCACCAAACAAACGTTCCCAAAGAAAGTGCTGTCAATAATACCCCTAAGGTTGACAACACAATCCCTTCTCTAAGAATTGGTTTTACTGTGCTCCAATTGGTGTCTAATCCCCCAGAAAACAGGATGAAATTTAAAGAAACAATTCCTATAAACTGCGCTATTTTAGGGTCGTCAAATTGTATTCCTCCAATACCATCAGAACCCGCTAACATTCCTATGGTCAAGAACAACAACAAAGTAGGTACTCCAAATTTATAAGAAGTTTTACCTACAATGATACTTACAAACAATAAAAGGGATCCTATTAAAAGGATGTTTTCGATGGTTAAACTCATTGCGCTATGTTATTTATACTTTACATTTTATTTAAGATTCGGTTCCAGACATTAAACTAGATATCACTTTGTACTTTGGAAATTGATCCAAAATAATTTTGACAATTACGGTAATTGGAATCGATAAAATCAACCCTGGAACTCCCCAAATAAATCCCCAAAACATCAACATTACTAAAATGGTAATCACATTGATAGAAAATGTTTTTCCCATAAAAATGGGTTCTAACACACTACCTAAAACCACTTGAACTCCTGTAATGGTTATGATAAAAAAGAGCAAAGTGCTCATCACATCTATTTCTACCAAAGCAAACAAAGCCAACAAAGCTATGGAAACAATGGATCCAATCATTTGAATAAAATTGAGTAAAAAAGCCAACAATCCCCAAAAAATAGGAAAACTAACATCAAAAAAGACACAAGCCAAACCAAAACCAATTCCTGTAAACAAACTGATGATGAATTTTACTTTTACAAACGTAATGATGTCTTTTTCTATTTTCCTGAATGTTTTAACGGATGCGTGCTTGTGTTTAAAAATAGTAGTATTCAACAATTTCTCAACATTGATAGAACCCGCTAACAATAAAATAGCAAAAAACAACGTCATTAAAGACATCGAAACAACATCACCTACAAAATCTAAAGATGGTCCTATTTTGCTTGTAAAATTATTGGTTTGCAAATAATGATTGACCAAACTATCTCCCTCTACCCTTACCACTCCAAAATAATTTTCTATCAAAACCACCAAGTCTACAATTTTGGTTTCTGCTTTTTTAAAAAAAGAACTATTCGCTCCCAATATTTCGTTACTAGACAATTGAATTAGCAATCCACCAATTCTAAACACTCCTGCAATAATCAACACTACGGAAATGATATTCAAAAATTTAGGAATCTTCTTTTTGTTAAACCATCGCATTAAAGGCAAGAACAACAACGCTATAAACATTGCCAGCACCAACGGAATAAAAATAAAAGACAATGTTTTTAATAGGTAAAAAACAAGAGAAATAACTATAATTAACAATAGTATATTTGTAGTTCTAGTATCTTTCATTAGCATATTTTTAAATTTCAATTTCTTTCTCAAAAATACACAAACCAAAGAGTTTAGTTGATAAAAATACTTAATACATTTAACGAATTAAGTATAATTTTTATCTCTGTTTAATTCTTCTCATGCTTTGCCATTGCTTCACCTAAATCCTTTACCAAAATTCCACTACATTTATGTAAACACCCAAAAAATAAAAGTCTTAAAAGGAAACAAAATTTTAAGATAAGTCAGTGTTTCTTATAGTTTAATTTACTGACACTAAAGGTTCTTAATCATTTTCATACAATCTCAACCTGTTTTTCAAAGTGTTTAGTTCATTACGTAATGCTCTTTCCTTTTCTAGTAAATTAAATACCACATCAATTCCTTCAAGATTCACATTCAACTCATGATGAAGTCTAATTATTTTTTCCAGATCACTAATTTGATCTTGGTGTATAAACTGTTTTTCTTCTACAATTTCAATTTTTATGAGTCCCATTTTGTTCAAAGTATCTACAAATGAAATTTCTAGGTTGTAATGGGTACAAAGAGTTTCTGTTAAAATCAAATGGTTTCTATTCATTTTGTTTTATTTTTTGTAATTCTTTAAATAATGCGATTTCTTTTTCATTTAAATGTGTTGGCAATTTTATCAAATAGGTAATAATTAAGTCACCAAATTGACCTTCGTTTTTGTAAATTGGAAATCCTTTGCTTTTCAATTTTACTTTTGTCTCGTTTTGAGTTTCGGGTTTTATATGCAACTTAACTTTACCGTTAAACGTATCAACTTGAATTTCTCCACCCAAAATAGCTGTGTACAAATCCAACTCATGGTTTGCATATAGATTATTCCCCTCACGCTTAAATAGGGTATCATTATCAATCATAAATTTGATATACAGATCTCCATTAGGTCCATCATTAATCCCTAATCCGCCTTTTCCTTTTATTTTTATTACTTGACCATTTTCTACACCAGCAGGAATTGTCAATCTGATTTGTTTTCCATGAATTGTTAAAATTTGTTGTTGTGTGGTGTAAGCATCCTTTAAATTTAATTGCAATTCCGCATTGTAATCTTCCCCTTTAAATTTTGGACTGCTACCTTGACGATATGCTCCACCTCCAAACATCGATTCAAAAAAATCTGAATACCCTTCATTTGAAAATCCTTGTTGATTGTTTTGAGATTTACGTTGTTGCTGATGTGTTTTTTCATACTCCTCACCCTGTTTCCAGTTCTCACCGTATTTATCGTATTTTTTTCTACTTTCAGAATTGCTTAAAACTTCGTTAGCCTCATTAATTTCTTTAAATTTTAGCTCAGCTTCTTTATTATCTGGATTTACATCTGGATGGAATTTTCTAGCAAGTTTTCGATAAGCTGTTTTAATTTCTTTTTCTGTTGCGGCTTTTGAAACTCCTAATATTTTATAATAATCTATAAATGCCATTCGTTGATTTTCTTATTATGTTATTGATTGAATATAAAACGATATTACTATACTAAAAGTACAATTTTTCTATGTATCAAACTGATAATCATCTCTTTTTATCAAGTCAATTCTTATAGGTTTGATTAGAAATTGAAACAATTCCCTGTTTCTCCATTCAGACAAAGAGTTGCGTTTTTTTATGATTCTTCTTGACAATGTCAACTATCTAATCAAAGAGAAAAAAAATGACTTAATTTTAAAAAAACCTTTTAAAATAATTGGTTAGAACATTACTTAATCGTAATATTGCAATATATAAATACAGCCAAATGGGATTGATCAAAACCGAAAAATTTACCAACCAACAAAATGAAATTGCTTTGATTGCAAAAGTCATTGGACACCCTGCAAGAGTAGCTATTTTACAACACTTGTTTAAAATAAACGCTTGTGTGTGTGGAGATTTGGTTGATGAAATTGGTTTGGCACAATCTACCATATCACAACATTTAAAGGAACTTAAACACATGGGCTTGATTAAAGGAAGTGTGGAAGGAACCAGTGTTTGTTACTGTATTGATACCGAAAACTGGTCTAAAATGAAACAAATTATGACTCAATTTTTAGATCAAGATGTAAGCAACAACACTTGTTGTTAAAAAAATTTAAATCTATTCATCGTAAAAACGCAATAAACAAATATACAAGTATGAAATTATCAGAAGTTAAGAATACCTTAAAACAAGTAAAAACCATTGCTTTTGAATTGCCAAATGGAGATTTGGTTCCCAATCATTTTCACGTAACAGAAGTAGGACAAATCACCAAAAAATTTATTGACTGTGGTGGAACGGTTCGAGATGAAAAAGTAGTCAACTTTCAATTGTGGAATGCAGATGATTACGATCACAGACTGCATCCAGAAAAATTAATCAACATTATTGAATTGTCTGAAAAAATCTTGTCGATTGAAGATTTAGAAGTAGAAGTAGAATACCAAGCAGACACTATTGGAAAATTTGGATTGGACTTTAACGGAACCAACTTTTTATTAACTAGCAAACAAACCAATTGCTTGGCTCCAGACCAATGCGGAATTCCACCAAAACAAAAAATAAACATCATTGATGTACCCAACGCAAATTCTTGTGCACCTGGTAGCGGATGCTGTTAAATAACCTGTAAACAATAAAACTAAAAATAATCAAAATGGCACTATTTAATTCTATCGAAAACATTTTGTCAACCTTAGACGTGACAAGTATTTCTAACGAACGTAAAGAAACGTTACAACCTTTGGTCGCTTACATTCAAACCAAAGTAAGCGAAAACAAACCTATCAGAATCAATTTTATCTGTACACACAATTCTCGTAGAAGTCACTTGTCTCAAATTTGGGCACAAGCCATTGCTTATCATTTTGGAATTAACAACGTAACTTGTTATTCTGGAGGAACTGAAGCTACCGCCTTATTCCCAATGGTGGCAGAAACTCTAAAAAATACAGGATTTGAAATTCAAACACTTTCCGAAGGAAACAATCCTGTGTACAGCATTAAATACAGCGATAACGAAGCTCCTATTATTGGGTTTTCTAAAAAATTAGACAGTCCTTTTAATCCTGCTTCAGAGTTTGCAGCTATTATGACTTGTTCTCAAGCAGATGGAGGTTGTCCTTTTATTGCTGGTGCAGAAGCAAGAATTCCAATTACATTTGAAGATCCTAAAGCGTTTGACAACACGCCACAACAAGCAGAAAAATACAACGAAAGAAGTATTCAAATTGCTACGGAATTGTTTTACGTATACTCACAAATCAACGCTTAAAAAATGGCAGCAAAAAAATTAAGTTTTTTAGACAGTTACCTAACCTTGTGGATATTTTTAGCCATGTTGATAGGTGTTGGATTGGGGTATTTTATTCCTACTTTTCCAAACATCATCAACTCTTTAAGTAGCGGAACAACTAACATTCCCATTGCTATTGGGTTGATTGTTATGATGTATCCTCCTTTGGCCAAAGTAAATTATGCTTTATTGCCCAAAGTATTTAGAAACACCAAAATATTATCGATCTCGTTGATTTTAAACTGGATTATAGGTCCGTTGTTGATGTTTGTATTGGCCATCACTTTTTTAAGAGATTATCCAGAATATATGGTTGGGTTGATTTTGATAGGATTGGCTCGTTGTATTGCCATGGTTTTGGTCTGGAACGATTTGGCAGAAGGAAGTAGCGAATACGGTGCCGGTTTGGTAGCCTTAAACAGTATTTTTCAAGTATTTGCTTATAGTTTTTACGCTTGGTTGTTTATTACCGTGTTGCCTCCTTATTTTGGGTTTGAAGGTGCTATTGTTGATATTTCTGTAGCCACTATAGCCGAAAGCGTTGCTATTTATTTGGGAATACCGTTTGCATTGGGAATTTTAAGTAGAGTTGTGTTAATCAAATTAAAAGGAGAAGAATGGTACACTCAAAAATACATTCCTACCATTTCTCCCCTAACCTTAATAGCTCTGCTATTTACCATTGTGGTGATGTTTTCTTTAAAAGGAGAATTGATTGTGACCATTCCTATGGATGTGTTGATTATTGCCGTTCCACTATTGGTCTATTTTACCTTAATGTTTATCATTGGTTTCTTTTTTACCAAAGCCATGGGAGCTACCTACGACAAAACCGCTTCTGTAGCTTTTACTGCTGCGGGAAACAATTTTGAATTGGCTATTGCTGTTGCTATTGCTGTGTTTGGGTTGAACTCTGGACAAGCCTTTGCAGGTGTAATTGGGCCTTTGGTAGAAGTACCTGCTTTAATTTTACTAGTTCGAATTTCTTTCTGGCTACGTAAAAAATATTACAAATAAATTTTTCTTTATAAACTTTAATCTATCCCACTAGTGTTATGCTAGTGGGATTTTTTATGTTTTTTAGTTAATGTGTTTTGTGCAAAATATACATGTATCAAAAGAATACTTTTAAAACAGTTAACAAACTACAAAATGATGTTGTTTACAAGCAATGGTTTGACAATATTACAGACTCTTCTAAAAATGAAAAACTTAGCTACAGTAACAATTTTACTCTCATTCTTTTTTTCTGGATGTACATGCATTGTCTCCGCAACAACGAACAAATAAAAAGAACGATTAAAAATAATATAGCTTTTGGTATTGTTAAACAACAAAAATACCAAAACTCAGAGAGCAAATAAAATAACAATCCTCAGTTTTATTCTAAAAACAGCGTTTAGAATTGGTTAAAAAACAATACTTTTAGAACTCATAAAAAGACTAAATTATGTTGTCTGTGAATGTGAATGGATAACGTTACTTTTGGTGAGTATATAACGAGTTAGCCACAAGGAAATAAATATGCAAATTGATATAAAAGGTAAAATCAGCGAAAAAAAACTAGCTTATAGTAACACTTTACTTCCGTTATTTGAGGCTATTGTTAATTCTATACAAGCTATTGAAGAAGGTAGTTCTACTAAAACAGGAATAATTGAAATAGATATAATTCGTTCCAAACAAACAGAACTTGAATTAAATGAAAATGGTGCTCTTCCTGAAATAATAGACTTCATAATTAAAGATAATGGAATAGGCTTTACAGACGAAAACTATGATTCATTTAATTACGCACACTCAACATATAAATATCAAAGAGGTGGAAAAGGGATTGGTCGATTTACATGGTTAAGAGCATTTAATAAAGCTGAAATAGAAAGTAGATTTCAAGAAAACGAAAATTGGAATCTTAGAAAGTTTCGTTTTGAACCAACAAAAAAAGGAATTGAAAATCATAGTTTAGAAGCTGTTAATACAACTCAAGAAAGATATACAATTGTAGCACTCAGAGGCTTAAAAAAAGATTACAGAAAATGGTGTAACAATAATCCAGAAGGAATTGCTTTAAAAATAATTGAACATGCTTTTGTTTATTTTTTAAGTGAAAATTGTCCTAGAATATTAATCAATGATTTAGGAAGTACTATAGTTGTAAATGATCTTTTTAATTTATTTACTAAAGGACAAGTAAAATCACACGCTATAAAAATAAGAAACAATAAATTCACTCTAAACTTTGTAAAGCTACACAGTAATAAAGTAGACAACAAAATTCACTATTGTGCGAATACTAGAGAAGTTGTGTCTGATAAAATATCGATTGATATCCCTGAAATGGATACTTTCTTATATGATAATGAAGGAAATTCTTTTTCAATTGCAATTTATGTTGAAGGAGATTTTTTAGACAACAATGTAAACGACGAAAGAACAACCATAAGTTTTTCAAAAGGAGAAGTTGAATTTCCAGACGAAACTTCTCAAGAAGAACTTAGAAAAGCTGTTACCAACTTAATTTCATCTGAATTTGCTGAACAAATTGAAAAATTATCACAAAAAAGGTTTTCTAAGGTAAAAGAATTTGTATCACTGCACCCAAGATATAAACAACTATTAAAATATAAACCTAATCAAATAAAAAAAATTCCCTCTACTCTAAATGAAGAGAAAATGGAATTAGAACTATTTAAAGTCCAACAACAATTAGAACTAGACGTCAAAAAAGAAGCTAATCAAATTCTAAAATTTATTGACAATAAAGATGAACAAGAAAACTTTTCTAAGGAACATCAAGAATTATATTCAAAAATTATTGAAGTTGGAAATTCAAAATTATCTGAATATGTAATACATCGTAAATTGGTTTTAGATTTATTTGATAAATTTTTAAAATCAAAAGCTACTGAAAAAGCCGTACATAGTTTAATCTTTCCATTGCAAACACTTTCAGATGAAGTTGGTTTTGAAGACCACAATTTATGGATGATTGACGAAAAATTAGCATATCATAAATATTTAGCTTCGGATAAAAAATTCAAAAAAATTAAACCTATTGAATCTGAGTCAAATGAAAGACCTGATTTAATTGTTTTCAATAAACCATTCGCATTTTCAAATGATGAAAAACCTTATGAATCAATAGTAATTATTGAATTTAAACGTCCATCGAGAAATGATTATTCTGAAAAAGAAAATCCTATTTCTCAAATAAATAGATATGCTAGAGAAGTAATTGCAGGTGAAGCAAAAGATAAACATAAAAGAGAATTTAATCTAAGGCAAAACACACCAATTTATGCATATATAATTTGTGATTTAACAAAAAAATTAGAGTCAACGGCAACTGATTCAGGATATAAAAAATTACCAAGTGGAGACGGATATTTCTTTTTTAATGACAATTATAATATGTATGTTGAAATAATGAGTTTTGACAAAGTTTTAAAAGATTCTAAAGAAAGAAACAGAGTATTATTTGAAAAATTAAATTTAACATAAAACCCAGTGGCTAACACCAGCTAAACTTCATGCGGGTTCTGTGCCAACTTCAAAGTTTTGTGTATATTTACTAAGTCGCCAAATCTTGTTGATTTGACTTTGTGAAACCAAAGAAACAAATCCAAACAAAAAGCTTCGGCTTAGTACGTGTTCGAAAATCTTGTCGATTTTCACCCGCACAAAGCCTAGCCAAAACCGTTGGCAGTAACTATATATAATCCTTGAAAATTAGTTTAATAAATAAAAAAAGAGTATATTTAATAAGTTGTTAATATTTTTTTGTAAAATTGTAGCGTTTATTAAAAACAATAATTATGAGTAACTTTTTTGAAGAATTAAAACAATATTTTGAGAAAACTCCAAGAGAGGAAATCTTAGATGTTTGGTCAAAAAGTGAAGAATGTGATCAAGTTGGTCCAACTGTGGATGAGCTAATTTCTCATTCTAATCGTTACTATGTCCACTCAGAAGAACCTAATCAGAGCTCATCTGAATTAATCAATAACAATTTAAACCCGAAATATACTTCGGGTTTTTTTTATAATTTCAATTTTATAAATAATGCAAACAGCTGCTTTTTCAATTAATAACTATAGATTCGACAAAGTTAACATAGACTTATCAAATCATAAAAGTAATGACCTTTCGTTATCATTTAATACTAAAGGGTTGTATTTAGAGAAAGATTCTAAATTCGAACTAACTTTTGAAGTAAAAGTATTTAACAAAGAATCTAAAGAAAATCCATTTGTAACAGTTCAATGCATTGGTTTATTTGACTTTGAAAATGTTACAAATTTTGATGAAATACCTAACTTTTTTTATAGAAATAGTATTGCTATTTTGTTTCCTTATCTAAGGGCATATGTTAGCTTAGTCACAAATCAAGCTAATATACCTGCTATTATTTTACCTACATTAAATTTATCTCACTTAGAGGGTGATTTAAAATCTAACACTTCAAAAAGATAATAAATTGATATTAAAAAACGTATATCAAACTCTTGAAGATAGAGGTAGTGATTTAAGAAAGCTTGAACAGGAAGGGCCTTATTCCTGCGCTTGGGAAAACACATGGTTGGGTGATGGATATTATTTTTGGGATACATTTTTAGAAAACGCACATTGGTGGGGTCGTGATATTAGAAAGTATCAAAATGGCTATATAATATGTAATGCTGTATGTGACTTCAATGATATAAAGTGCTGTGATTTGGTTGGTAATACAGAACATTTATTATCATTTAGTAATACCTATGAATTCCTAAAACAACAAGGATTAGCAGACAAAGACACAAAAGTAAAAAGATTAATACAATACCTAAAAGATATCAATAAGTTCAACTTTGAAGCTGTTAGAGCTTATGGTATTAAAAGTAAAAACTTTCATTCTAATTTTAGTTTCAATATTTCTTTTGAAGAAGGAAGACCAGCATATATGGATTTAAAACCAGCTATTCAAATATGTTTTTATTCAAAAGATAGTTTGAGCTTAAAAAATTATAAAATAGTATATCCTAATGAATATACTGAAGGCTATATGGTGTAGTATACTGCCAACAAAGTACTGTGGTAAAAAACAAGTAAAAACTTATTAATTTCTAACCAAAACACTTCTATATCCATCATCATATATCAATCCTGATTTTGCGATAGCAAAGGCCTGTTTTAATAGCTTATTACAAACCGCTACTAATGCTAGTTTTTTACGCTTTCCTTTGGCTACAATTCGTTCGTATATTCCTCTACAAGCTTTGTTTTATTTACAGGCATTAAAACTACACATAAATAATAAATTCCGTAGTTTTTGATTTCCTATTTTACTGATCCTACTTCTACCATTTACACTGCTTCCACTCTTCCTTATTATAGGTGTTAATCCAGCATAACTGCATAATTCACCACCACTATTAAATCGTTTAAAACCGTCTGTTAATACCACTAACATTAATACGGATTTTGTTTCTTTCTCAGAGTTTTTACTTTTTTTTGCTTTGGTTTTTATTCATCCAATTCAAGTACGTTGTCTTCGGGCAATTCTAGCGCTGCAATGCTTTGAATGGCATTTCCAGCAATTCCTCTAATAGAAGCGTGCATGTTGATGGCATTGTCTACCACTTTGTCAATTTGTTTTTCACGTTGTTTCCATAACCTAGCCATGGCATTTTTTTCTTTTTGCAAGTCCATTTGCATTTGTGTAAACCCCTCTACAATTCCTTCCATTTGCAAACGAAATTCATTGCTTGTCAAAAAGTCATACAACAAACTCATTTTATCACCTTTATTTTCTTGATTATGTAACACCCTACTCCACTGAATAATGGACTGACGTAAAACAGCACACAAGCCTTTAAACTCCTCATAGGTACAAATCCAAATTCCATCTTTCATTCCCATTCTATCCAAATCACTAGGCATTACTTCGGTTACCAAAACACCTATATTTGCTCCTTTGTCTCTAATATCATTTTTAAACTTGTCAATCCATGCTGGCTGAAAAGCTTTGGTACGTTTGCTTTCGTAATAAATAGTTCCACAATTTATCTGTTCTCGTGTATTTACTGTTTGCAAACAATCTGCTCCTGTTGCTCCTTTTTTTATTTCATCAATGGTGTCTAATGGAAATTGATTTGCCAACCACTCTTCTATCGCCAACTCCATTACTTCTCCTTGTAACTGCATAGAACCTTGTTCTTGCTTGCGTTTCATTTCTTCAGTTAGCTTTTTCTGATCATCCAACTGTTTTTGCAATTCTTTCAACTTCAATTCATTGCTTTCATCTGCCAAACGTTTTATTTTTTCTTTCTCCGTTTGCAATTGTGCGGATAATTCTTTTTGAGCCTCTAATTTTGCTTGCTCTGTAACTTCGCTAATGTCACGTTTCAATTTTTCTATTTCTGCTTCTTTCTTTAACAAGTCTTTAACCTTTTCAGATTTTTCAAGCAACTCATTTTGCATCGCTTTTATACGATCTAGATTGTCAGCCTCTAATTTTGATTTTAGTTTTTTCTCAATTTGTATTTCTGCTTCTTTGCTCTGCTTTTCCAATCGTGCCTTAAACAGTTCATTCTCGCGTTGTTTTTTAGCTTCAAACTGTTCTTTTTCTCTTTGCAATGCAAATTCTCGTTCTTTTTGCTCTTTTACCAATTTGGCTTGTTTCTCTTGAAACTCTCCACGAACAACTTCTTCCAACTGATGTTTTAAAATATCATTCACATCTATTTGGCTTCCACAATCGGGACATTTGATACTGGTATTTTTGCTCATAACAACAATTTTTAAGGATTAACAATACTACAAAAAAACAAAATGAGTGTGCAGTGTAGTTGCGTATTTAAATTAATAACACAATTTATTTTATCAATAAGCATCTACGTCTATACGCATTTTAATAGCTCTAAATTTTCCGATGGATTCAAACAACGTTCGTACTTTTCGGATGTAATCTTTGGTGGCTCCAATGGATTGTTTTGGAGGAATTTTAATCATCATTTGTTTGATGTACAAATTTCGAACTCTACTGACAGATGGCACTGTTGGTCCTAATAAATTTTTACCAAAACTATTTTGCAACGATTTTCCCAACCATTCAGATCCAGATTCTAACAAATTAAAATCTTTGTGTTTTAGCGTAATTTGTATCAATCTATAATGTGGTGGATAATGAAAATTACGTCTTTCCGTCAATTGTTCATGGTACATTTGCTCGTAACTATTGGTAGTTACTTGTTGCAATATTTGATGGTAAGGATTGAATGTCTGAATCAATACTTTTCCTTGCTTTTGTCCACGTCCTGCTCTACCCGATACTTGAGTCAACATTTGAAAACTACGCTCGTGCGCTCTAAAATCTGGAAAATTCAACATGTTGTCTGCATTTAAAACCCCTACCAAACTCACGTTGCTAAAATCCAATCCTTTGGATAACATTTGGGTACCTACTAGAATATCTATTTCTCCGTGTTGAAAAGCACCGATAATTTTTTGATATCCATATTTTCCTCTTGTGGTATCCAAATCCAATCGACCAATAGTATGTTCTGGAAACAATCCTAACAATTCTTGCTCTATCTGTTCAGTACCAAAACCTTTGCTAGATAAATCTGTGTTTCCACAAGCATCACATTGTCTAGGAATGGCTCTATGATATCCACAATAGTGACAACGCAATTCTTGTTTGAATTTGTGCTCTGTTAAACTTACATCACAATTGGGACATTGGGGACTCACACCACAAGTATTACATTCTATCAAAGGTGCAAAACCTCGTCGGTTCTGAAACAAAATCACCTGTTCTTTCAGCTCCAAAGCTTCTTTAATTTCTGCCAACAATACATCAGAAAAGTGTCCTGTCATCCTTTTTTTCTTATGCTTTTCTTTGATGTCTACCAGTGCTATTTTAGGCATTTGCACATTACCATACCTACGTTGTAAACTTACCAAACCGTATTTGCCATTCTGAGCATTGTCATAAGATTCAATACTTGGAGTAGCAGAACCCAAAAGAATGTTTGCCTGGTGCTTTTTTGCCAACACAATGGCTGCATCTCTTGCGTGGTATCTTGGGGCAGGATCAAACTGTTTGTAAGAAGCCTCGTGCTCTTCATCAACCACAATCAACCCTAAGTTCTGAAAAGGTAATAAAGCAGAAGAACGGGTTCCTAAAATGATTTGTGCCTTATCAGATCCCTCTAAAATTCGATACCAAGCTTCCGCGCGTTCATTCTGAGAATATTTGGAATGGTACACCGTTAATACTCCTCCAAAAAACTTTTGCAAACGAAAAATCAACTGTGTTGTTAAGGCTATTTCTGGTACCAAAAACAAAACTTGCTTTCCCTGCTCTATAACTTTCTGGATGAGATGAACATATATTTCTGTTTTTCCACTACCTGTAACTCCCTGAAACAGACATACATCTTTTTCAACAAAACTTGATACAATTTCATTGAAAGCATTTTGTTGCAATTCACTCAAAACGGGCAATCCTTTAGAAGCATCATCAAAAGAAACACGGTCTATTTGTAAATGATAAATTTCAAAAACACCTTTGTTTTCCAATCCTTTGCAAACAGCATCACTAATATTAGCACTCCCCAACAAATCTTTCTTTTTTATAGGAGTTTTGCTCTGTGCTTTTAATGTAAAATAAGAAAGCACCAACGTTCTTTGTTTCTCTGACCTAGACAACAACAGTAAAAGTTCTTGTAATTTGTCTTGCGCTTCCCACTCTGGTGCCAAACGTATGTAAGCCACTAATTTGGGTTGGTATTGCTCGTATATTTCTTCTTTTAACTGAATTGCTTCTAAAGAAATCATGTCCTTAAGAATGGGAAATACATTTTTTTTAGAAAGAATTTTCATTACATCGGACACACTAATTTGAGATTGTTTTTGCAATGCTTCGTACACCAAATAAGCTTCTGATGACAAAGCATCTGTTTCTGTAAACCTGGAGTTGGCTATTACCAACGTTTCACTTTCTAACAAAAACACCGATGGAAATGCAGCACGCAATACTTCACCCAAAGAACACATATAATACGTGGCAATCCATTCCCAAAAACGCAATTGACTCTCTTGCACCAAAGGAGTTTCATCTAAAATTTGATAAATATCTTTGGCTTCATAAGCTTGAGGTTCTTCTTCGTGAATATTACAAACAATACCTGTATAAATTTTATTTTTTCCGAAAGGAACAGCAACTCTCATCCCAATTTTTAAAAAATGAGATTCCTCTTCAGTAATACGATACGTAAACTGTCGCTCCAAAGGAATGGGTAATAATATGTCTACAAAATAAGGTTTGAACAACACGTGATAAAAAATTAATGTAATTGCAAAGAAATAGGTTTTTAAACTCTCATCAAAATGTTTGTTTCAACAATATCAATAAGACATTTATGACAAAAAGAATACTTTTAAACACGATGAATAGCTATTAAAAAACCTCTTCCTTTTTCAATTATATGTTTAAATATTGTTATCTATAAATTTGTAATCAGTTAGTGTTTTTAAAAAGTCAATCAAGTAATTTTTTTCTTCCTCTGTTAGTCGAATTCTATTGTTATTGTCTTTAAAAATAGGATCTAAATTGTCTGCTGTTAATACTCCATTATCAAAATAATCCAATACTTCTTTTAGCGTAGCAAACTGACCAAAGCTTCCATACGGAGCTGTAACTTCAATATTTCTCAAAGTTGGAACACGAAAACTCATATAGTCTTCTGGATCTCCCGTAACTCTACTTCTACCAGCTTCATTGGCATTAGGATTGATTGGAAAACCTATGTTTCTAAAACTTTGATCTGTGAACAATTCTGTACTGTGACAACTGATGCATTTTTCCTGAAAAACTTGATACCCCAATGCTTCTCTTTCCGTAAATTTTTTTCCTTCGTTACGTTTTATACTATCGTATTTGCTGTTTGATGAAATCAACGTATATTCATATTGAGCAATACTATTGTAAATTCGATCAGCAGTAATATCATCGTCACCAAAAGCTTTATAGAATAGTTCTTTATAAAATGATTCCGCTTCTAATTTTCCAATGACTTCCAGAATAGAAGAATCCATTTCTTCATGAGTAATAATAGGAACCAGTGTTTGATTTTCCAATTCAAGCCTACTACCATCCCAATTATAAAAATTGATAAAAGCTAAATTTTGAACAGAAGGTGTGTTTCGAAATCCTAACCTACCTTCAATTCCAATTGCTTGAACATTTGTATCTGAAAACGCATTCGCTTGTATATGACAACTAGAACAAGAAACAGTGTTATCTGTACTTAGTTTTTTCTCAAAAAACAACTTCTCACCCAATTCCACGCCATATTTTGTAGGAATATTGTTATAAACAGCATTGTTAAATTCTGGAAAACCTAACGGAATTACAAGTGATATTTCTGGGTTTTCATAAGAAACAATCTCAGAATCATCGTGGCTACAAGAGACTAACAATAGTAGTATAAAAATATTTCTTATGATGTTTTTCATTTGTCTGTAATACTATAAACTAAGAGCCAGCCAACTCTTTAAAATTAGCTGACTCTTATGCTTAAATTTAGTTTTCTACACTATTTACAGAGAACATTCCTGTAATATTATCATCACCGTTCCCACCAATATTATCAACAAACAATACCATGTTGTTTGCAGTATGTATACTTGGAGTAGCATTGCTGTCTCCTAATGTAATGGTGTTTGCTTCTCCACTTAATAATTTATCAAAATCTGCATCTATCATAATTTTAGGAGCATTATTCCCTACAATGGCATTTTCAGAAAGACTTAAAGTAATATCTCTATAAGCATCTACTCCTTGAGTGTAAGCCCCTTCAGTTCCAACTACAGTACTACCAGAATGAATAGACAACGTATTATTATCTGCACCATAAAAACCTTCTATTTTGGTAAAACGATACCCTGTTCCCCACTCCCAGTGCATTTGCGTATCATTAGCACCTGCAGTAGCGTAAAAACTTGGAAAACTTACCTCGTCTAACGTATTTAATGCTGTTTCTATTCCCAAACCAAATTTAATTTGAGTGTATTCTCCTACTGGAATATTGTTAAGAACATACTCTAATGTTTCCTCCTTTGATTGATCGACAACAGTTGCTCCATTATCTAGATCACTCACGTTATATGCAACTTCAATTCCATCAGAATTTAACAAGCGAACGTTACTGATAACGTATTTCAATTCAGAAAAATGATGTACTTGTCCTTCTGCAGAAGTATTTACAGTAGCTTCCGTAGATGTAGCATCTCCCAAAACAATAGTATTCCCTTTAAAAGTGTTGTTAAACGCTAATGTTACATTGTTCATAGTTGCTACTGATTCATCTTCTGTACAAGAAGTAAGTGTAAAAATTGCTACGAAAACAGCTGCGATTCCTTTTTTAATATTTTTCATTTTTGTGTGTAGTAGTTCTAGGCATCCTATTTTTTATTGATGGTGCCTGGTATTTTTAAATAATTTATTTTAATGGTTTAGCTTAACCTTCTGTGATTAAAATAATGCTTACTTGGTAAGAAATTATTTTATAAATGATAAATTACTAGGTGGATGAAAATGAAAAAAGGTGATTAAATATGTATACAGATTAGAATACTCAAATATATTTGAATTTGAAGTATTTAAATAACACTTAGACAAAGAATCATCCATCTTATGCAAAAACAAAAGATGAAATTCATACATTCTTTTTTTACTAGTTTCTCCTTTGTTTTTTTCACTTTCTGATGCTTTAGAAAGCTCTTTCATTAAATAGCATTTCCCGTTACATTCTAGTTCGGGTTTGTCCTTATTCACACACAACTCGTTTACAATATAATTGTAACAAGTAATGTATTCAAACACCGGAAGTACGGGTCTAAAAACAATACTAAAAGCTATGAATAAAAGAATTTTTTTCAAAACAAATGGATATACAAAAACATTTCTGTTGCTATTTAAAACAACAAATCTGGAATTATTTAATGATTTTACTACTTTAGAATTTCCAATACGTATACACTCCTATTCCTTGGTTAAAAGTGACTTCGTTTTCAATTAGATTTTGAGCTATTGGCAGCTGTGTATTGATTCCTAAAATCAATTTTTTAGTTTCCATTTGCACTCCAATATTTGCATTGGTCATGTACCCTTTAGTTCTGTTGTCTACAATATCAAATCTTTCTGATGCTAAAAAGTAATCATAACTTAAACCTACGATGGGTGCCAAACTAAAATTATTGACAACAGGAAACACATAGGTCGTGTTTACATTTACCTGTGTTTGATTTCCGTATTTAAAATCGTCATCATTTTTTCCTTTTAGAAAGTACATGGCACTTACATTTACGGACCATTGTTCTTTGTTATAATTGTATTGAAGAGGTAGCAAAACGTCCCAACTTCCTGTTCCCAATTGTGCTGCTGATGTTTTATTTAGACTAGAGTTTTGCAAATCAAAATCACCCGTAGGCATTTTTAATCCTGCCCCTAATTTTAAACTGTGATTGCTATCTGCATGTAAAAGATTTATCAATCCATAGACACTTACATCTCCCATCCCACTATTACTCACATCACCAGATGCCTTGTAACGATTGTTAAATCTGTATGGAACAGTAGCATTTATTTGCACCTTATCAGTAATTTGATATTGGCCTGAAATACTCACCGTATTTACATGGTCTTTAGCCAAAGGGAAATCACTATCAGAATAATTCTGAATGTATTGAAAATACATGTAATTATAACTAAAACCTACATAATTGCCTCCCAACACATTTGCAAAACTACTGCTGTTAGAAGATCCACATCCACAAACATCACAAGCGTAAGTTTTTGTAGAGTTGATAATTAATAATAAGGTAAAAAATATTTTAATTAGGGTTTGCAAAACGTTCATCATTTATAAATTCATCATCAGTTAATGTTTCTAAAAAAGCCAATATGGCTACTTTTTCATCTTCAGTCATAGAAATTCCCAAAGTTTCCGTTCCATCTTCGTTGGTTTGGATCAACCTACTATCTAAATTATTCATCTTAGTCATTAATGGGTAAGTATCATCATCATAAAAGTCTAATACTTTTGATAACAAAACCAATCGTCCATCATGCATATATGGATAAGTGTTTTTAACATTTCTTAAACTAGGGACTCTAAATTTGTAATAATCATCACTCGCTTTTAATTCTTCTACCGTTGCAAAAGGATTGGATGAAGAAATTCTAGCTCTACCTGTTTCATCTGGAAGGCTTGTGTTTTCTCCAATTCCATTGTTTATAAATTCCTGGTTGGTAAACAGTTCTCCACTATGGCAAGTAGCACATTTTTGTTGAAACAAAGCCAAACCTTCTTTTTCCAAGTCTGTAAACACTCCCCCTTCTTCTCCTCTTACGTATTTATCGTACCTAGAATTAGAAGATACCATAACACCCATAAACTGAGACAACGCCTTTAAAAGATTGACACTGTTTATGGCATCTTCTAATTTAAAAACTGTTGAAAACAACTGCTGATACTCAGAATCTTCTTGTAATTTTGCCACAACATTCTCCATGGTTTCATTCATTTCCACTTCTTCTGTGATAGGAATTAAAGGTTGATCCCATAATTTATCTTTGGCTCCATCCCAAGTAAAATCATTCATAAATGCCATGTTCTGAATAGGCTGAGAATTTCTTGTTCCAAAAACCCCTGGATGAACTCCTTCACTTAAATCGTGTCCATGATGTGTAAATGCATGAGATTGATTGTGACACTCTGAACAATTGATTCCATTGTCTAATGACAATCTGTTGTCATAAAACAATTTTCTCCCTAAAACAAAACCATCTGTTGTAATAGGATTGTCTTCAAAATCATAGGTAGGAGTTGGAAAGTTAATAGGCTGTTCAAAACTTATTTCAAAATCAGCATATTCTTCATCAACGTCATTACAACTAACCAAAACCTGTAACAATACAAGTACAAACGTATAATATTTCATATCGCTTAAATATATCAACACAAAGACTATTGCCTCTGTAAAGTTTGGTTATTAATGGGAGTGTTCTGAAGAATCATCATCTGAATGATTCTCTTCTTCTACATCTTCTAAATTGATTGCTTCTTCCGTTGGATGAATATGGTGGATTTCAAAGATATTTGCATAATTATCTGCAAAATTTACTGAAATATCACTACTATCTCCGTGGGCACCTATAGCATCATAAGCAACAGAAATCCCAGGTGCTTCCGGATTGAAAAGTTCTTCAATAGCAACTGTAAAATGTACACTTGGAGATACAGATGAAGACAAGGTTAATGTTTCTGGAAAAGTTAAATTTACGGTTCTATACCCATCAAAATCACCTTTGTTACCTACGTGAATTTGTAAATTATTTGATACAGTTTCTACAGAATTAATATCCGAAGCCTCTATTTTAGAGAAAATATATGAATTAGGATTCCAGGTCCATTGCATATCACTTTCTGCCAATTCCATTAATTTAATTTGATCTTCTGTGCTACCATCAGCTACTTCTTGACTAACTCCTATTCCAAAAGAAATGCTTTTGTAACTTCCTTCTGGAATTCCTGTTAAGTATGCAAATACCTGATTAGTTGCATCAGCATTTTCAAGATCTATCAACTGAGCAGCATCGTTATTATCAAGAGCTATAGCTTCATCATCAGTATTGGTTATTACAATATCAGAAACTATGTATTTAAATTTACTTAGCTCTAAAGTTTTATCTTCATCATTAGAGTCTGTTAATACAAACTCATCTCCTAAACCTAGAGAATGTTGAAGTTTAAGTACTGCAGATACATGTGTCCCTTCACTTTCTATAGACTCATTATTATCATCACAAGCAATTAATAAAGCAGCAGCAAAGGCCACCATTATATAAGATTTTAACGTTTTCATTTTTATGGCTTTATAAATTTTAAAATATGTACATGACTTTTATACGATGATAGAAGTCACAAAAAGACACACCTGTGCCTTAAACTATTTAAAATTATACCATTGGAGGTTTATGAATATTTTTACTCATCAAATAACGATAGGCAAATTCATAATTAAAATAAGAAGCTATTGTTTCCGTAGAAACAAATGTGATAGTTGTTTGTAAAATTTCTTGAAAGTAGACAGGATAAAAAGCACAAGATGCTTCTAAGGTAACAGCATCTTTGTTTGTATTTTGTGAATTGGTTGTAGTATTTAATTGTTTTGCCAAATGACATTGCCCATTACATTGCAATTGAGGTTTGTCTTTGTTTACACAGTATTTTTCTACAATTTCATTGATATGTGTTTCATAATATACCACCATCCCAACATAATATGCAGGACGAACAGACAATGCTGTTAAAAGTATAAAAATGAAAATTTTTTTTAACATAACACTGCAAATATATAAAGGTTTTTTATTTGGAGTGTTATGAAATCTCTTAAAATAATAGACAATTTAAAACTAAATTATCAGAACGGTTCTGGCTGGGTATAAATGTGGATTTTTAAACACAAAACTATTCAACCATAATTTTAACTCACTTAATTCGTAAGGTAGCAAACGCTCGCTTGCTTTTTTTAATTCACTGATAAACAAATCAGTATCAAAACTAACTTTTTCCAAAACGGTTAACGTATAGGAATACATTTCTCTCGCCATGACATATTATTTTATTTTCAAATATAACGACAAAATAGTATTTATATTGCGAATTTTATGTTTAAAAATTGTTAATTTATAAAAAATCAACAATTTCACCTATAGATGTTAAGGTTTTATACTGATGATTTTCTAAAGCTTTTTTAGAGACTGTTTCAAATTTCCATACACTGTGAAAAGGTACATGAATGGCATTGGCACCTATTTTTAAGACGGGCAATACATCTGATTTTAACGAATTACCTATCATTAAAAAATCTTGAGGTAAAATGTCTAAATGTTTTAAAATGCGTTCATATCCTTCGGGATTTTTTTCACTCATCACTTCTACATGGTGAAAATAAGTTAACAAACCTGAACGTTCTAATTTTTTTTCTTGATCCAATAAATCTCCTTTGGTCAATACAATTAGCGTATAATTTTTAGACAAATATTCTAAAACTTCAACTATACCAGGTAGCAATTCTATCGGCTTGGTCAACATTTCTTTTCCAATCTCTAATATTTGCTGCGTAATTTCCGCTGGAAGTTGATTGTTAGACAATTCTGTTGCGCATTGCACCATTGATAAAATACAGCTTTTTACACCATAGCCATAAAGCGGAATGTTTCCTGTTATAACTTTATAGAGTTCTTGTTGAATTTTATTCTCTGTCTCGTACATAGACAACAACTTGGCAAACTGATCTTCTGCTTCTCTAAAATAAGGCTCGTTTACCCATAAAGTATCATCTGCATCAAAGGCAATAACTTTATAATTGACCATCTTGTATTATATGTATTGCTTTTTGTAAATCTTCTGGAGTGTCTATTCCTATAGCTTTGAACGGAGTTTCCACCATTTTCATCTTCATTCCATGTTCTAAAAAACGAATTCCCTCTAATTTTTCGGTTGCTTCATTTTGTAGCATTTCCATTTCAGGAAAATTTAACAACGCAAACCTTCTAAACGCATAAA
Source organism: Wenyingzhuangia sp. 2_MG-2023 (assembly GCF_030548295.1). GTDB lineage: Bacteria > Bacteroidota > Bacteroidia > Flavobacteriales > Flavobacteriaceae > Wenyingzhuangia. Next base: position 22,968 of record NZ_JAUOSB010000011.1, on the reverse strand, counting down.
TTCCAATATGTTTGTAAAACTTCACTTCTACATTTGTATCTCGTGGATGTGGAATGGGTGCTCTAGAAAAATACATGGCACAATTTTTAGCATCCAAAACTACTTTCACATTGTTTGGATTCACAATTTCTTCCCAATCATCCATAGTATGTACCAAAGATGCTACGGCAATATCCCCCTGCAAATCATCTTTAAAAACTTGAATTAAATCTTGCAAAGGTTCTTTTCTGGTAAAAGGTTCATCACCTTGTACATTGATGATAATATCTCCCGCAACAGAATTTGCAGCTTCAGAAATTCTATCAGAACCACATTCGTGCTCTTTGATACTTCTGATAACTTTACCTCCATTGGCTTCTATTTCTGCTTGAATTTTATCACTATCTGTCACCACATACACTTCATCAAACAAGCCTGTGTTTACCGTAGCTTCGTAAGTTCTGGTAATGACGGTTTTACCACACAAATCTCTCAATAATTTTTTAGGAAATCTTGAAGCCTGTAAGCGAGCAGGAATCATTGCTATTACTTTCATCATAATGAATTATTTACCCGAATAAGTTACATAATTTCTTGGCGTTTCATATAAAGTAATTGCTAACTTTAAGTGCAAGGGTATATGATTGCGTAACCTTTTCCAGATGTATACAGAAATGTTTTCTGCAGTTGGATTGTTCGTTTTGAATTCTGGAATTTCTAAGTTCAAGTTTTTATGATCTAAGACATCTTCCACTTCAATTTTAATTATTTTTTTCAATATTTTTAAGTCCATCACAAATCCAGTCTCTGGATCTACAGGTCCAGTTACGGACACTACCAATTCGTAATTGTGTCCGTGATAATTAGGATTGCTACATTTTCCGAAAACCTCAAAGTTTTTTGCATCGTCCCAATCTGGTCTAAACAAACGATGTGCTGCATTAAAATAAGCAACTCTGTGTGCTGTAATTTCCATACTTATTTTTATTTATCAGGTGCAAATGAATTTCCAATAACGATATAACCAAGCAAAAAGAAAATCAAAAACTTTGTAATGATGTTTTTTCTGTCTATGTACATCAACTCCAAGTGATTCGTTTCAAAATTAAAATACGAATACACAGCTGTTGCAGCTATTGAGAATATGAGTCCTACAATAAATTTTACTTTAATTCTATTCATTTTGTTTGATAAAATCATAAAATTTCTCAAAAATAATCACAAACCAAGCAGTGTATATTTCTGGATTTTTTTTCACATCTATTTTAACTTCTTCTAAAGGCATCCACTTGTAAGCTTCTGCCTCATCAGGATTCAACTTAGGTTCATCGTTAAAAACCCCTGTTAGTACATGGTCAAATTCATGTTCCGTCAACCCATTATCAAAAGGAGCTTTGTATATAAAAGAACAAACATCTTTCAACTCTGCCGTAAAGCCCATTTCTTCTTGCAACCTACGTTTTCCTGCAGCTACATTGCTCTCTCCTACCTTTTGATGACTACAACAAGTATTGGTCCATAGCAAAGGGGAATGGTATTTGTCTTTGGCACGTTGTTGTAACATTAATTCACCAGCATCATTAAAAATAAAAACCGAAAAAGCTCTGTGTAACAATGCTTTTTCATGTGCTTCTATTTTTTCCATGGTACCAATAGGCTCGTCTTGTTCGTTTACAAGAATAACTTGATCCATATATTTATTTTAAAATTTGAGCGGTGTGCTCTTTTGTTTTTACTTTGGCAATTACCTCAATAATTACACCGTTTTCATCTATCACAAAAGTAGTTCTGTGAATTCCATCGTATTCCTTACCCATAAACTTTTTAGGTCCCCAAACACCAAAAGCTTCAATTACTTTTTTGTCTTCATCAGCCAATAAAGAAAAAGGCAGTTCTTGTTTGTTCGCAAAATTAGCTTGTCTTTTTATAGAATCGGCACTCACTCCTACTACCTCATAATTCTGAGCTAAAAAAGTTTGATAATTGTCTCTTAAATTACATGCTTCTACGGTACAACCTGGTGTACTTGCTTTTGGGTAAAAAAACACTACTAGCTTTTTTCCTACAAAATCACTCAACTTTACGGTTTCTCCATGTTGATTTAACGACTCAAAATTGGGAGCCTTATCTCCTACTTTTAACATTTCCATAATGTCTATTTAAAAAATTATAGACAAATATAGACAAAGCATATAGGATAGCTAAATTGTATACTAGAAAGTTCTTCTTTAATATAATTCTAAATATTTAAGCAGAAAACGTAAGTTTCCCATACTTTTTTACGCCTACAAAAGCCAACACAAGTGCTGTTAAAGGTAGTAGTATTAATACTTTGTAAAGATCACTTCCTATAGAAGAATAAATCAATGCAGAAATTACAGGAAAACAAGCCATACAAAAAGAATTGATCGCTTCACTAATTCCCATAACCTCTCCTTGTTTGGCTGGATTTGCATTTACAGAAATCAACGAATTAAAGACTGGAAAACACAAAGAAAGTCCTAAGTTTAGGATGTAATAACACGGAATAAACAACCAAATATTTGCTGTAGTTGTAATAGCAAACATTCCTACTGCGCAAAACACAAGACCTAAAATTAAAGTGTTAAAAGCTCCAAACTTCTTCACAAAATACTTAGAAACAAATGCTTGATTGAATGATAAAAACAAACCGATTACAAACATAAAAAAACCTAGTTCTTTTACATTAAAATCAAACAAATCAATAAGAAACAAAGCCATGGTTCCAATATAAAACCCCATCATGGCAGAAAAGAAAAACTTCATAGAGAATAATACCTTGATCAACGGAGAAGGATTGACTCTTTTGATTCGTATTGGAATAATCAACACCTCCCAAATACTAATTTTCTGATGTGTGGTTCTTTTTTCCAAAGGATGAGACTCCTTTAACCATTTAAAAATAGTAAACAACGTAAGAACAGATATGACAATAGAAGTCAACAAAGTTCCCATGTATCCTATAGAAGTAGAAGCTGTTAATCCACCCAAACCAGGCCCCACAATCATTCCTATTCCAACAATACCTCCTATATAGCCAAAAATATAAGATTTTTCTTTTTTGGTTGTCAAATCACTCACATATGCATTGGAAACAGAAACATTTCCTCCTGTAATTCCATCCAAAATTCTAGACAAAGCAACAATCCACAACGGAAGTGCAAAGCCAAAAATCGGATAATTGGGCAAAGTAATGGCAATAACAAAGATAATCCAACTCAACAATGTTCCCGCTTGACTAATAAGTAAAATAGGTTTTCTCCCTCGATTATCAGACATGGCTCCTAAAATGGGAGCACCCACAAACTGAAAAGCACTGTACAAAGTAATAAGCAAACCAAACACCCATTTAGGAGCTCCATAACTATCTACTACAAAAGGTAAAACAGGCATCAACAAACTAAAGCCTAAAACATTTACAAAAGTCAGTAAATAGGCAGGGATAAACTTTTTTGTCATGTATCAAAAGTAGTTTATATAGTTTAAAAGTTATTATAAAATTAAATTTTAAAATCAACCTATCTACTTTCTGTTATTTAGTAAATTAGCTACATTAACGGATCTATTTTCTTTTGAATTTTAGGCTATTTAAATAAAAAACATGAAAACTTTTAATTGTCCAAATTGCCAAAATCCAATTTTTTTTGAAAACACACAATGTGAAAATTGCTCAACCTTGCTATCCTACAATCCATTAAAAGAATGTTTTGATGCTACTATAGATCTTAATCCTTCTGAATTATGTAAAAATCAATCTTTAGATATATGCAACTGGTCTACCAAAGGTAGCAGTCAAGAAAATTTTTGTATTGCTTGCTCTCTTAATAGAGAAGTTCCAAATCCTCAAAACAATAGTAGCTTTGTAAAATGGAAAAATTTAGAACCTGCCAAACATAGATTGATCTATCAATTATTGAAACTTGGACTTCCAATTGCTTCTAAACTTGAAAAAACAGATGGAATTGCTTTTGATTTTCTTTCGGAAAACAACGAACAAAAAGCACTCACTGGGCATGCTAATGGTGTTGTCACCATATTGCTTTCAGAAGCAGACTCCGTAAAAAGAGAACAGCTTAAAAAAGATATGAATGAGCCTTACAGAACACTATTAGGACATTTTAGACACGAAATTGGACATTATTATTGGGATGTTTTGTTTGATGAAAAAAACATAAAAAAATACAGAGCTATTTTTGGTGATGAACGAATTAACTATGGTGAAGCATTGCAAATACATTACAAAAATGGAGCTCCTAAAAATTGGAATCAAAATTTTATTAGTGAATATGCAAGTTCTCACTCTTGGGAAGATTGGGCAGAATCCTGGGCTCATTATTTACATTTAATGGATACTTTAGAAACCGCTAATGCCTTTGGAGTTTCCTTTAAGCGTAATAAATTCCCTTTAAAAACTCTTACAAACGCTACCTGTCCTAACCCTTATACTACTAAAAGTTTTAAAACTATTTTTAACTCTAGTGTAGCATTAACTTGTATGGCAAATAGTCTAAATAGGTCTATGGGGTTAGACGATACTTATCCTTTTGTGATAGCCGAACCTGTTTATAAAAAGCTGAATTTCATACATAATATCTTAAACAATTACCGAAAAGAAAATTAATTTGATAAAACACTAAAACAATGAGAATTTTTTGTTTCATAAAAAAAAATATTTTTGTTATTATTTTTTTCACTTTTAGTACTACAAATATGTTCGCTTCTAATTTTGTAGAAACAAAAAGAAAAAAACATTATTACGAACCTGACCATAAAACTGTTAATACTCATGATTATAAAAACATTCTATTAAAAAATGAGAATCATTCTATTGCTAGACTATGGAATGAAATTTTACTAGAAGCTATAAGAAATGATTATGCTAGACCCACTGTACATGCAAGAAATCTATTTCATGTTTCGGTTGCAATGTATGATGCTTGGGCTGTTTTTGATGAAAATGCTCATCCTTATTTTTTAGGAAATACGATACATGGTAGACATATACCTTTTGAAGATTTTGTAAACAATAACCAAACTATAGAAGATCAAAAAAAAGCAATATCCTACGCTGCGTATAGACTTCTTAGCCATCGTTTTAAAAACTCCCCTAACGCAGAAGTTACTTTAAATAGTTTTAATTTGTTAATGAATCAACTAAACTATGATCAAGATTTCACCTCTACGGATTATAAAAATGGTAACGCAGCTTGTATAGGAAACTATATTGCACAGCAAATTATTGAATATGGCTTAACTGACGGTTCTAATGAACAGAATAATTATATTAACAATTATTATCAACCCGCTAATAATACTTTAATGTTAAGTAATGGTCAGCCTCAATCAACCAATAAATTAAAAGATCCAAATAGATGGCAACCATTGGGATTTAATAATTTTATAGACCAAAGTGGAAATGTTGCAAATAGTACTCCAGATTTTTTAAGCCCTGAGTGGGGAAATGTACTTCCTTTTTCTTTATCAGAAAATGACAAAACCATAAAGGAACGAGACGGCTATACTTATAAAGTGTATCATCTTCCTGAAACACCACCTAACTTAGACACCATAAGCAATAGTCCTGAAAGTGAATTGTATAAATGGAACTTTACATTAGTTGCGTTATGGGGTGCTCAGCTTGATCCATATAATACGGAAATGATTGATATTTCTCCTGTCAATATTGGAAACATTGATTTTGATAAACTTCCTACTAGTCAAAAAGATTTTATCCACTTTTATAAAAATACAAACAGTGGTGATATTAGTACAGGACACTCTATAAACCCAATAACCAAAGAACCCTATAAAGAACAATGGGTATCAAAAGGAGACTACACTCGTGTTCTAGCTGAGTTTTGGGCTGACGGTCCAGACTCGGAAACTCCTCCTGGACATTGGTTTACTATATTAAATTATGTAAACGATCATCCTCTTAATCTCAAAAGATTTAATGGTAATGGAGAATCTCTTGATAATTTAGAATGGGATATTAAATCTTATTTTATTTTGGGGGGAGCCATGCACGATGTTGCAATTACAGCATGGAGCATTAAAGGTTGGGTAGATTATATACGACCAATATCCGCCATTAGAAACATGGCTAAATTAGGTCAAAGCACTTTCAAAGAACTAGATAATTATCATCCTGGAGGAATCCCATTAATAGATGATTTTATCGAAATAATAGAAGAAGATGATGAATTAAGCGGTTTTAACAATGTAAATGTTGGTAAAATAAAAATAAAATCGTGGAAAGGTCATCCATATATTAATGATACTAAAACAGACGTAGCAGGTGTTGGTTGGATTTTAGCAAAAAACTGGTGGCCTTATCAAAAACCAACTTTTGTTACCCCTCCTTTTGCCGGATTTGTTTCAGGTCACTCAACTTTTTCTAGAGCGGCAGCAGAAATTTTAACCTTAATAACTGGTACTCCATATTTTCCAGGAGGAATGGGAGAGTTTAAAGCTGAAAAGGATAACTTTTTGGTTTTTGAAAAAGGACCTTCTACAGATATTACCTTACAATGGGCAACCTATAGAGATGCTTCTGACCAAACAAGTCTTTCTAGAATTTGGGGAGGCATACATCCTCCTGCCGATGATATTCCTGGAAGAATTATTGGAAAAAATATAGGTATTAATGCTTATCATTTTTCACTACCTTATTTTAACCCAGAACGCATTACTACAGATGATATTTCTATTTCTCCTAATCCTATAAAAAACAATAATATTATTGTTTACAATACACAATCAACTGACATATTTTATGTTCTAAATGCTCAAGGTCAACAACAAAAAACGATAAAAATTTCATTTAATTTTGAAAACAATAGTACTACTTTAGCGGTACCAGAAAACCTTACATCAGGAATTTATTATGTAAAGGTAAATCATAAATCTAAACCTATAATTGTAACTTATTAAATGAATAAACAAGAAAAAGTACAATTTGTACTAGATACTTTAGAAGAGTTATATCCAGAAACTCCTATTCCATTAGATCATAAAGATCCGTATACTTTGTTGATTGCAGTATTGATGTCTGCACAAAGTACAGATGCTCGCGTAAATATCATTACTCCCTTGTTGTTTAAAAAAGCTGACAACCCTTATGATATGATAAAATTATCAGTAGAAGAAATTAGAGAAATTATCAAACCTGTTGGGCTATCTCCAATGAAATCAAAGGGAATTTACGGACTGTCTCATATATTGATAAACAAACACAATGGAGAAGTTCCAGCCAACTTTAAAGATTTAGAAGCATTGCCTGCCGTGGGACACAAAACAGCTAGTGTAGTTATGAGTCAAGCTTTTAACATTCCCGCTTTTGCAGTAGATACTCATATACATAGATTGATGTATCGTTGGGGACTGACCAACGGTAAAAATGTGGAACAGACTGAAAAAGATGCCAAACGTTTGTTCCCAGAACATACATGGAACAAACTGCATCTCCAAATTATTTATTACGGTCGTGAATATTCCCCTGCTCGTGGATGGGATTTGGAAAAAGACATCATTACCAAAACCATTGGTAGAAAAACTGTAATTGATGAGTACTTAAAAAAGCACACCAAAAAGTAAAATTAGAAGTCTTAGTGTTTATTACTATGTACCGAAAAATCTATCATACATTTAAAAATCAATTTTTATCACATCTTATTTCCTTCAAAATAGTTCCTTTTTCAATTTGAAATGATTTTGAATAGTCCAACAAAAAAGAAATTGTTGTTGGAGAAGGTTTTTCGTGCTTAAAATCAATTGATTTTTCTGGTAAAGAATTTGCGTAGTTTTTTATCATGTTCATGAGTTCTATATCACAAAAACGAAAAATACAACATCTTATTGTCTCAATTGTATTGAATCACTTCTTTTTCTTCAATTGTTTTTCTCAAATTGATCAAGGCATAACGCATTCTTCCCAAAGAAGTATTGATACTTACATTGGTTTGCTCTGCGATCTCTTTAAAACTCAACCCCATAAAAATTCTCATTCTCAACACTTGTTGTTGGTCTTCTGGCAAAGTGGTAATTAGATCCACAATTTTTTTCAACGTCAATTCTTGTTCTAACTCTTCTTCTAAAGACGTATCTTCTATCCCCAAATAATCTAAAACATCATATTCCTCTGTAGCATATTTGGTTTTCTTTCGTTTTTTATCACGATAAAAATCCATGATTAAATTGTGTGAAATTCTCAATGCCCAGGGTAAAAATTTCCCTTCTTCATTGTAATTTCCTTTTTTTAAAGTGTTGATGATTTTGATGAATGTATCTTGAAAAATATCATCTGCCAAATCTCTATCCAATGTTTTAGATAAGATAAATCCAAATATTTTTTGCTGATGCCTTTCTATTAAAGCTGACAAACACAACTCATTACCTTGTATATACTCAGAAATTAACTGAGCATCATTTTTGGTGCATATAGAATTCATAATTAATTGTTTTTACGTGGAGTAATTTTATGTATGACGTATATATTTTAAGATTACCCTATTAAAAACACAAAAAACATACCACAAACAAAAAACCCATTCAGAATAATTTGAATGGGTTTTCTTTAAAAATTTTAAATACTACTTTTTAGGTTTGAATACGCGAATCCAATCCACTTTCATTGCATTGTTTTTATTTGGATCGTTCAAATCAATATCTCTTGGCATTCTTCCTGCTTTTGCATGCCAATCTTGAGCCTCTACATTGATAATGATATCCATTGCTTTGGTAAAACCTTTCCCTCCTTGGTATTCATAAGGATCTACAATACTTACGGTAGAAATACTATTTGCTTTTTCTAACATTTTAAAATTATAAACTTTTGACGTTCCAATGTTGGTGATTTTTTGTTTTCCATAAGAAACATCCAACTTTCCATTAGTCATGGTAGGATATCCATATTCCCAAACACCGTTTATTTTGGTTGCAACAGCTTTGTTGTACAAAACTCTGACCAATTCACCATCCATATAATGTTCAAAATGCACTGGACTTTTCCAATAGACTCCCATGTTTACGTATTTTCTTTCTCCATTTGCAGCACAATAATCTCCCCAGCTCTCTACACCTTCTTTTTTCAACCAAGCTCCTTTGTCTCTAGGTTGGTAATCTGTAAATGGTTTTCTAATAAAAGAATGAATGCTTACATGAATTGATTTTGCGAAAAAAGCATTGCCAGGATCTTTTCCTCCATAACATTCTATAATATCAATTTCTTGGGTAGCATCAGGACTCAACAACCATACATCCGAAGCCAAGGCCAAATTGGTTACACTTACTTTAGATTCTATAAATACAGGGTAACGCACCGTTTTGGTAGACGTAATACACCCTGTACTAATTCCACTATTTGGCATTTTCATTTTGTTAGGAGTTCTTGACACTGGATGAGCCTCATTTTCTGAACTCCATCGATCTGTTTTAATAATCAAATCACTTCCATCTACAGAGACTTTATTGTATTTCCAATACGTAACTCCAGGTCCATCCCAAGCAGCATGGTAAAAATTTCTCCATTTGTTTTGTCCAAAAGTGGTCAAAGAATTTGTTGGTTGATAGGTATAATTAAAATCATCTGAAACATCTGTTTGAAATATCCATTCCCCTTCATTTTCTAACTGTTTTGGCAACGGTAGTAATGCAATTTCTTTTGTAGAAGGTAAAGATACAATTGTATTTAAATCTTTGCTTTTTGTGTTTTGTTTGTTGCTTCCGCAAGACATTATAGCCATGCTTGCTATTAAAATTCCGAATCTACTTATTTTCATTTACTTTTATCTTTGTTCGTTTTTTATACTAAGTCAAAAATAAACATCGTAGCAATGTTTTATGGGAACAGATTACCCGAAAACAAGAACAAATCATTCATCAACAATATTAATTCCATCAACAAACGCTTTTATGGAAACAAATATTTTATTTTTACACAGCAAGAGAACTAGACATGAATCAGACATTAGAAACATTATCCCCAAAAGAATACATCATCATTAAAGGTGCAGGCCTACACAATCTAAAAGATATAGATGTAGCCATTCCTAGAAACAAATTGGTTGTAATTACAGGACTTTCGGGTTCTGGTAAATCTAGTTTGGCTTTTGATACATTGTACGCAGAAGGGCAACGCAGGTATGTAGAAAGTTTGTCTTCGTACGCTCGTCAGTTTTTAGGAAAGCTGAACAAGCCTAAGGTAGATTACATTAAAGGAATTGCTCCGGCCATAGCTATAGAACAAAAAGTAAACTCATCCAACCCCCGTTCTACCGTAGGAACAACTACAGAAATATACGACTACCTAAAATTATTGTACGCTCGAATTGGTAGAACCATCTCTCCACTTTCTGGAAATCAAGTTAAAAAAGAAACAGTTTCCGATGTTTTGAATCACTTAAAAACCTTAGAAGTTGGTTCCAAACTATTATTATTAGCTCCTTATCATTTAGGAGATAGAGATGCAGAAAAAGCTTTACAAATTTTAGTGCAACAAGGGTATGCTAGAATTAAAGTGGATGACCATACCCTTAGAATTGAAGATGTAAGTGCCAAAGAGATTACTGCTAAAACCAAACTAAATTTAGTAATTGATAGAATTGTGGTAAAAGAGGATGAAGATTACTACAATAGATTGGCAGATTCTATTCAAACCGCTTTTTACGAAGGAAAAGGGATTTGCATGTTAGAAAACTTATCTGACAACTCTACTCGTGAATTCAGCAATAAGTTTGAATTAGACGGCATGACATTTTACGAACCCAACACACATTTTTTTAGTTTTAACAATCCCTACGGAGCTTGTCCTACTTGTGAGGGATATGGGAATGTAATTGGTGTGGATGAAGAATTGGTCATTCCAAACACCTCTCTTTCTATTTATGAAGATTGTATTGCTCCATGGAAAGGAGAAAGCAGTTCCGATTATAAAAATGCTCTAATCAATCATGCATTTGAATACGATATTCCTGTTCATAAACCTTGGTTTGAATTGACCGAACAACAAAAAAGCATGGTTTGGAATGGAACGACCTCTTTTAAAGGGATTCATGATTTTTTCAACTATTTAGAAACCAAAAGCTATAAAATTCAGTTCCGTGTTATGCTGTCTCGTTACCGAGGAAAAACAAAATGTGGTACTTGCAAAGGAACTCGTTTAAGACCCGAAACCAATAATGTTTTTGTGGGTGATAAAACCATCAATCAACTAGTACATTTACCTATTGATGAGTTGACACTATTTATGAAACAATTAAAAGTAAACAAATACGATGAAGCTATTGCCAAAAGATTGTTGGTAGAGATCAACAATAGATTGGGCTTTTTAGACAAAGTTGGCCTAGGGTATTTGACCTTGAATCGTGCTTCTAACACCTTATCTGGTGGAGAAAGTCAGCGAATTAATCTTGCTACATCTTTGGGGAGTAGTTTGGTGGGTTCTATGTATATTTTGGACGAACCTAGTATTGGTTTGCACCCAAAAGACAGTCTAAAACTAATTGAAGTTCTTAAAAATTTACGCGATTTAGGAAATACCGTAATAGTGGTAGAACACGATGAAGACATAATGAAACAAGCGGATTATATTATTGATATTGGTCCTGATGCTGGTGTTTTTGGTGGAGAATTGGTTGCAGAAGGTACGTATGAGGAATTGCTTTTACAAAACACACATACAGCCAATTATTTGAGCGGAAAAGATGCTATTGAAGTACCTAAAAAACGTAGAAAAAGCAACTACAAAATAGAAGTTATTGGAGCTAGAGAAAATAACTTAAAAAACATCAACGTTACCTTACCTCTAAAATCTCTAACGGTTATTACGGGAGTTTCGGGTAGCGGAAAAAGTACTTTGGTTAAAGACATTGTGTATCCTACTTTGCAAAAAAAATTGTTTGGACAAGGAAATAAAATTGGTGAAGTTACAGAGGTAAAAGGCGATTTTGATGTCATTAAAAATGTGGAGTTTATCGATCAAAACCCTATTGGGAAATCTTCTCGTTCCAACCCAGTAACCTACATCAAAGCGTATGATGATATTCGTGCTTTGTTTGCTAATGAAAAACTGGCTCAAATGCGAAACTACCAACCCAAACATTTTTCTTTTAATGTAGACGGAGGTCGTTGTGAAACTTGTAAAGGAGAAGGAGAAGTAACCATAGAAATGCAGTTCATGGCAGATGTACATTTGCCTTGTGAAACTTGTCACGGAAAACGATTTCAGAAAGAAGTATTAGAAATTAAATTCAACGATAAAAATATTGATGACATTTTAAATTTGTCAATTGACGAAGCTGTTTCCTTTTTTAAAGAAACCAGACAAACCAAAATAAGTAAAAAACTACAACCTTTGCAAGATGTTGGTTTGGGCTATGTGGCTTTAGGACAATCCTCTTCTACCCTATCTGGTGGTGAAGCACAACGTATCAAACTGGCTTCGTTTTTAGTAAAAGGTAGCCGTCAAGAACCTACTTTGTTTATTTTTGACGAACCTACCACAGGATTGCATTTTCATGACATCAAAAAATTATTGACTTCTATGGATGCGCTATTAAACAATGGACATTCTCTGATTGTAATAGAACACAATATTGATTTTATCAAATGTGCAGATTATATCATTGACATAGGAAAAGAAGGTGGAAAAAACGGTGGAGATGTTGTCTTTATGGGAACTCCCGAAGCATTGGTGGAACATAAAGAATCTTATACAGGTCAATTTTTAAAAGACAAAATCTAAAAAGTGGATAAAATTAAAGAGACCTTGCATCAATTGTTTGATGATTTTCAAAATTTTGAAGATAAAGGACAAAAAGCAACTTACATTCCTGAATTGGCTCACATTGATGAAGACTTGTTTGGGGTAAGTTTAAGCTGTTTAGATGGCATGCAAATTAGTTTAGGAGATGCTACTACGCCATTTTCTCTTCAAAGTATTTCTAAAGTATTGTCTCTTGTTTTGGCTTATAATATTTTAGGAGAAGACTTGTGGAAACGTGTAGATGTAGAACCTTCTGGAGATACTTTTAACTCTTTGATTTTATTAGAGTTAGAAATGGGAATTCCTAGAAATCCATTTATCAATGCTGGAGCCATTGTTGTTGCTGATATTTTGATAAGTCATTTAAAAAATCCAGAGGAAGTTTTTTTAAAATTTATTCAAGAACTAGCCCAAGACACTAGTATTCAGTATGATTTGAATATTTTTCACTCTGAAAAATCAGTAGCCTATAGAAATTATTCGTTGATCAACTTGATGAAATCTTTTGGAAACATTCATAATGATATTGACAAAGTGATGGATTTGTATTTTATGATGTGTTCTGTAAGCATAACTTGCCAACAATTATCTAAAGCTTTTTTGTTTTTTGCAAATGATGGAACACATCCTTTAACCCAACAGCAAATTTTAATTCCGAGTAGAAACAGACGTATCAATGCAATTATGCAATTGTGTGGTTTTTACGATGAAGCAGGAGAATTTGCCTACCGTGTTGGATTGCCTGGGAAAAGTGGAGTTGGTGGCGGAATTATAGCCATTCATCCAGGATTGTATGCTGTAACAGTTTTTAGCCCTAAATTGAACAAAAAAGGAAATTCTACCAAAGGAATGGCTTTTTTAGAAAGATTAACTAGTGAATTAAACAATTCTATATTTTAAAAAGGATGAATAAAAAAGACCTAAGACCCATCATTAGTTCTGCTAAAGTGAATGATAGCATGTCTGCTGAAGAACAATTTCAAAACGGTGTTTTGAGACCTATCATCAAACTACAACACAATACTATTATTGCATTGTTTGATCATTATTTAGAACATTCTGATTTTGATATCACCAAATTTGAGGCTGAAAAGAAATTAGAATTTTTAAAAACAGCTGCTTCTCGAAACCAACATTTAAGAAACCAATTTGTTGGAATGATTCTAGGAATGTTTACAGAAGAGGAATTAGCTATTTATTTAAACAATATGGGAGAGTATTCTAGACGTATCATGCAAATGATTTCTCAAAGAATACAAGATACTTATTAGTAAACATCTTTTTTACAACTAATTTTTTACAATGACTACAACCAATGCTAATTTTTATAAGGAACTCCCAAAACAATCTATTGATTTATCAGAGTTGTTGTTGCATCAGGAATTGTTTTACAACGTTCCTAAAGATTGGCATGTCATCAACGTAGATATAGAAAACTCAACCCTTGCCGTTCAAAACGGAAACCATCATGACGTAAATTTATCTGCCACTGGTAGTATTATTGTTGTTTTAAATGAACTAGAAAAAATTGATAAAAAAATAAGAATCCCTTACTTTTTTGGAGGTGATGGAAGTACTTTTATCGTTCCAAGTCATTTGGCAGCAATCATTATAAAAGCATTAAATAATTATAGCATCCATATTAAAAAAAATACTGATTTAATTCTTAGAGTAGGTTCTGTTGCTATTGATACAATATACAACGAAGGAAAAATTATACGTATTGCAAAACACAAACTAACAGCACAATTAACCATTCCCATTGTGTTAGGTACGGGGTTAAATTATGCAGAAAATTTGGTAAAAAAAACATTTAAAAAAAATGCCACTTCTCTACAAAATACTCCTGTAGATTTAGATGGAATGGAATGTAGATGGCAAGAAGTATCTGCTCCTGTAGGAGATCAAAAAATAGTTTGTTTGTTGGCACATTGTCCTGTAGAAAACATGCAAAATAAAGTATATGCAGAAATTCTAAAGGAACTAAATCTTCTTTTTGGAAATTTTGAAAACAGAAAACCCATTACACCTACCAATTTACATTTAGACACTACTTTACAAAAAATAAAAAAAGAGATGAATATAAAACTGGCTCGTTTTAACAGGTTGTATCTTGTTATGAATTGGTTGGGAACTGTTTTTGTAAATTTATATTTAAAGGTTTCTAAAAATGGAGAAAAATTTTACAAAGAAATTAGTCAACTTTCTCACACGTTAATGATTGACGGCACCATAAACACCGTTTTTTCTGGTTCTGATAAAAACATTCAAAAATTAATTGTCTTTTTAGATGCTTTAGAAAAAGACCAAAAATTAATTTATGGAATTCATACTACCAAAGCTTCTATTCTATCTTGTTATGTAAAAGATCGAAGTGACAACCACAATCATTTTGTAGATGGTACCGAGGGAGGCTACACTGCAGCCGCAAAAATGTTTAAATCTAAACTATTATAACACATCCTTTAGAGTTCTTTTTTTCTTTTTAAAACTCTTATCTTTTCTATAGTTTTTAATTACTTAAATTAAACACGAATATGAAAAAGAGTAAAAAGGGAATCATATACCAACTTACAGAAAAATATTTAGGTGAATTTGTATATGGAGGCATCGATGGTTGCGTAACTACTTTTGCCGTAGTAGCAGGTTCTGTAGGTGCTGGCTTAGATAGTTCCATCATAATCATTTTAGGATTTGCCAATTTATTAGCCGATGGTTTTGCCATGTCTATTGGAGCTTATTTGTCTGCAAAAACAGAAAAAGACAATGCCTTGAAACATCTTAAAAAACATGAAGAAATTAAGGAATTAGAAAATAATTTTAATCCCATAGGAAAATCTGTAGTAACCTATATTTCTTTTTTGCTTATCGGAATTTTTCCTTTAATGGCTTATGTTGCTGATTACATCTCTCCTACTTTAGATGCTCATATATTTTTATACTCCTCTATATGCACTGGAGTTGGTTTTGTTTTGGTGGGCTCTTTAAAATCATACATCAACAACAAAGCTATTTGGAAAGGTGTAGCAGAAACACTTTTATTAGGAATTTTAGCGGCTATTGTTTCCTATTATGTGGGAGATTTTATAGAAGGTATTCTATCTTAATAAACTTATTTAGACTTTAAATGTCATAACTGATATATTGCACTTCTAATTTTTAAATATTTTAGTATGTTTATCAAAAAAGCTAACTAAATATTTAAAATGAGTATTTTAAAAAGAATTCCATTCATTATGGGAACGCTTGTTATCTCTATAATACAAGCTCAGAAAAAAGAAATAAAATTTGGAGAAGTTTCTAGAGAAGAGATGAAAATGACGACTTACTATAAAGATACTTTGGCTGATGCTGTTGTGCTTTTTGATAAAGGAGCTAGTAGTTTTTATGATGTCGATAAAGATTATAACATTAAATTCTTAAGACACAAACGAATCAAAGTTTTTGATAAAACAGCCACCAAACATTTAGAGGTTGCCATTCCTTACTTTGTAGATGGTTATGGTAAAACAGAGTTGATTCGTAGTATTAGAGCCATTACATATACTTTAGATAACAACAATCAATATTCTGAAACCAAACTAGATCCAGATCATATTTATGATGAACAAATAAATGATAGATGGTATCTGAAAAAATTTATTTTCCCAAATGTACAAGATGGTTCTGTGCTAGAATATGAATATGAATTTGAGACTCCTTTTCATTATAATTTGCCTGACTGGAATTTCCAAGATAAAATTCCAACCATTTATAGTGAATACTCTGTTAGGATGATTCCCTTTTATGAATATGTAATGCGTGCACAAGGAATTATAAAATTTGACTATCAAAACTCCAAAGTTTCTAATTTCGAAAGAAGTTTTGGCAACAATGGTCGCTACAAAGATTATATTCATACTTATATTTTAAAAGACATTCCTGCTTTCAAAGATGAATCTTACATTACCTCTGTGAATGACTATATTATTAAAATGGATTTTCAATTATCTAAAATTCATTATCCATATGGTGGTAGTCAAGAAATTATATCTACTTGGCCAAACTTAAACAAGGAATTATTACACCACGATCATTTTGGTAAATACATCAAAAAAAGCAAACGGTATGCTAAAGAACTTCTAGAAGAAAATTTTAACATCACTCCCTTAAACAAACAAGATTTAGCAGAACAAATAATAACATATATTAAATCCAATTATGCATGGAATGGTCATAATTCAAAATATACTTCACAATCTGCAAAAGATTTTATTGAAACTAGGGAAGGAAATTCAGCAGACATTAATTTATTTTTAATTGCTATGTTAAACCAAGCGGGCATCAAGGCTGAACCCATTGTTTTAAGTACTAGAAGTCATGGTAAAATTCCAATTTCTTATCCTTTTGATAATTCTAGTAACTACGTAATTGTTTTGGCTCATACAGACTATCCTTTTTTAACAGATGCCACAGAACCATTACTGCCATATAACTTAATCCCTTTTAAGTCTATGAATGAAAAAGGCTTATTAGTGAACCAAGACAAAACCCCCTCTTGGATTGATTTATCAAACAAGGTTTCTTCATTAGAAAAGAAATTTATCATGCTAAATTTAGATCCTGAAACGTTGAATGTTGATGCTAAAATTAATATTCAGTATACTATTTATAAATCATATATCTATCGAAAAAAGTTTAAAGATGATAACACTAAAATAAAAGAGTATTATTCGGATTTTATTGGAGAAATTCAAGATGTAAAAACATATAATTATGAGCAAATTAAAAATCCATATGCTGTAAATCTTATATCTCAATACTCTCCAGAAATATTAGAAAATAAAATCATCCTCAAACCTTTTTTTAAATTACCTCTTTCTAAAAATTACCTAACCCAACAAGATAGAAATTATCCGGTAGATTTTGAATATTTAAGCAATAGTCAATACGAATGTTTATTAACCATTCCTGAAAACTACTCACTAAATTATTTACCTGAATCTTATCATGCAAATGATGATTTGGTAGACATTCACATAAATTTTAGTTTAAAAGACAATCTCTTAAAAATCACAGGGAATTATAGCTTTAAAAAAAGCATTTATGTACCTAGCGAATACACCCGAATTAAAACTTATTTAGACAAAATTGTTAAGTATTTTAATCAGCCAGTACTTTTAGAAAAGCAATAGTTATTCTTTAGCTACATTTAATTTGACTGCTCAAATTAATAAAATCATTTATACAAAAAAAAGAATGTAATGACAAAATTTAGAATTTTAACAGCAATAATTTTCACAACTATTCTAACAAGTTGTAATTCTGAAAAACCAAAAAAAAAATTTGGGAAAGAACATACAAATGAAACAAAAAATAAAAGGGATACATTAACAAAACACTTAAAACCTTTTAAATTGGAATTGCCAACAATTGGACTTTTGATGTATGATGGTGTTTTACAAAGTGAAGTAATTGCAACTTCTGATGTATTTTAAAAACCTAGCAAAAAGGGAAAACAACTATTTAATGTAATTACGATTTCGGAAACGGAAAAACCAATCACTACCGAAGAGGGAATCCGAATTTTACCTGATTTCACCTATGAGAATTGCCCAAAACTAACAGCATTATTCGTTCCGAGTGCATATGATATGTATGCCCAAGTTCACAACAACAAAATTGTGAGTTTTATCAAAGAAAAAAAAAGAAACTGAATATACTGTGAGTAATTGTGCTGGAGCCCAATTGATAGGAAAATCTGGAATTGCAAACGGAATAAAAATTGTAACGTGGATTGGTGGTGGTGAACAATTACAAAGAGATTATCCAAATTTAAAAGTACAGAACGACAGTTTGATTACCTTTGTGAGAGATGGTAAATTTTTGTCTTCTAATGGAAATTTAGCAAGCTACATTTCTGCATTGGAGTTGGTTGAAATAATGACAAGTAAGGAACATAGAAAATTTGTAGAAAGTTATTTATACCTAAATCAACTTAAAAATTGGAAAAAATAAATGCTCTAACCAACATGGTTTCTAAAGTAGTGCTAATTTTTGAGTACTCGCAAAATTCTTCAGGTTTCCCTATGATCGTTTCATTTTTCTAAATTAATTAGCTAAACACACAACTACCATTCACACAAATACGTTGGTTAAAAATATACGCAACCTTTTTTTAAACTAACATCTATATAGTAAATATAGAAATTATGAAAACGAAATTTTCCTATTTACTTACCCTCTTTTTCTTTGGAAACTTATTCTTTTCCTGTCAGAATGATGATTCTGATACTGTATTTAATTGGGAATGCCCTGCTGTTTTAGAACACTTTAAAATTAATGGAATTTCATCACAAAATATAGAGATTACTGAGAATGAATACGATATATTGAAAAACATTAATGAAAACTCAGTTGTTCTTTGGAATAAATTTATCCTAAGCTACAGGTTTGAAACAGAATACATCGCTAAAAGAAAATCTATAAATACAACAGGAGGTCTTATGGCTCTTTCTTGTGAAGGATCAGGGTATAACGGAAGTAAAATTGGAGTAGATACTTTATTTATTACAACAACAAAAAATTACAACGAAAATTATTCTGCTGGAGATACTATAAATCAAATTGTAAAAATATCTAATTGGAATTATTACTATAACCAAGAAGTTGACAACTTAAAATCAATTTCTAATTATATTGATACAAATACAGAACGTATTTCAAGTGAAACCTTTGACATTAAAATAATGGAAGCTCCTTCTATTGATGGAGAGCACATATTTGAAATTACATACAAACTAAACAACGGAGAAGTTTTCAAACATCAATCTTCACCTGTACAATTAAAAAAATAAAGACATTAGTCAGCACCTACAAATTCATCACATGTTCTAGTTCTTCATAGTTTTGTGTAAATTTACAGAGTTACCACTACACATCCATATTAATACTTGTTTAATGAATTTTAGAGTTGATACTGATACTTGGTTTGTTATCTGCACTTTTTTTATATCTGCACTAGCCTTGTGTATTGCCTTATACATTTCTATTCCTTTTTACATACGAATAAGACAGGCAAATAGAATAAAAACTAGACATCATAGAAAGAATTTAAAATACAATCAATTAGAAAGAAGAAAAAACGAACTCAAATTATCTATTCAAGAGAAAAAAATTCAAAAACTAAAAACAGACATCAGTGATTATTTACACCAAATCACACAATCTGATTCTAACACTGCTGACCTTGTTCCTTTTTATTCAAACTTTGAAAAAATTCACCCAAATTTTAGTCATGCTTTAAAAAACATATGTCCAAACATTTCTGCAAACGAATTAAAATTATGTGCCCTACTAAGGCTCAATTTAAGCTCTAAAGAAATAGCACAATTATTAAACATAACACAAGACAGTGTGAATAAAGCTAGATATAGACTTAGAAAAAAATTAGACCTTACTCCTAAAGATGATATTTTCACAACGCTTTTAAACATTAAATAGTAGCAATAACATCCGTGTCCATCGTTTGTCTATCGTATATTTTTTGAATCTGGAACAATGAGTTCTTTATTTGTCAGAAAATAAACAATCATGAGACTTTTTGAAATCCTTTTGCTAGTTATTAGCACAATTTATCCTTTTTACATTTCATTAAAAAGAAAGCAACTAAACAAAAAAATTCCTTTACTAATTATTGGAATCCTTATTCTTCTACATTTTATTTTTGAAGGATTCAGATGGCAAATGCTTCCTTCCTATTTTATAATTCTAATTTTAACATGGTGTTTTAACAAAGAATATTCATTCTTTAGCGGTGGTTGGCTTAGAAAAATATCAAGCGGACTAACTTTTATCTTTCTATTATGCATTGCTTGGGCATTGCCTTCTATTTTACCTGTTTTTAATTTACCTACACCTAGTGGAAACTATAGTATTGGCTCACAATACATTCATTTAAAAACAAACCTAGACGAGATAATGACTTTGGAAACAGGAGACAAAAGAGAATTAATGATAAAAGCATGGTATCCTGCCAATCTTGAGCATGAAAAACCAGAACCTTATTTAAATGATGGTGACAGAATTAGTTTTGCTGTAAAATATGGATTGCCTAAAACTAGCTTAAATTATTTAGATCATGTAAAAACACATACCTATACAAGTCCTTCTGTGGCTAAAGGTAAATTTCCTGTCTTAATTTTTTCGCACGGTAGCTACGCTAACGCCTCTGGTTATTATGCTTTGATAGAAGAAATTGTGAGTCATGGTTATATTGTACTAAATATAAATCACACTTATGAAAGCACAGGAACGCTGTTTCCTGATGGAGACATAAAACTGTTTGGTACAGAATACGATAAAAAGCACAACAACCAAGAAATGGCAACAATGGTTTGGAATGCCATGCAAAACTACAAGAATGCAAAAACACCTAAGGACCAATTAAAAACCGTACATCATCTTATTCTAAATTATTATGGTGCCGAAGTAACCAACCGATTTAGCAAAGATATTTCTTTGGTTGTAGATGAATTGAAAAAATGGAACACAACTACTTTTTTAACGCAACATATTGACACCTCAAAAATTGGAGTATTCGGACATTCACAAGGAGGTGCTGGGACTGCTCAGGCACTGCTTGATGATGATAGAATTGTAGCGGGAATAAACATAGATGGAATGCAGTGGGGAAAAATGATTGACACAATGCTAACAAAACCATTTGCTCTAATAACATCTGAATGGGATGCCTCTCACCCAAACTTAAACCAACATGCCTACCGCAATGGGAGTTCTTCTGATTTTTATCATGTCAAAATTTTAAACTCAGGGCATTCAAATTTTATGGACATTCCCTTAATGGTTCGTTTGCCATTGATTAATGAAGCAGGAACCATAAAACCCAAGAACGCTTACAAACTTACTACAGAAACAGTATTGCAATTTTTTGATACGTATTTACAAAACAAGCCTTCTAATTTACTAAACTTAACTACTAAATATACGGGACTTAAAATAACACAAAAAACCAAAACGGACTAAAATCCCAACCAACCTTAAGCTTGTTTTTAGGGCTTTTTCTAAGATATCTATTCCTATAGGCTGTTCCTAAAAATTGGTTTTTACAAACAGTAAATTAAATACCTCTCATTATAAATACCAATGAGAGGTGTTTTGCATCTAGCATTTGTTAAGAACTTTTGTCTTTTGTGGAAAAGTATGCGTAGAAACAATACTATTAAAAAAGTACTTTTATGAAAAAATTGCACATTGATAACTTATTTCTTTTTTTGAGGGATTGTTATCCTATGTTGGCTGTAATAAAAAATAACGAAGCTCTATTCAATAATATATCATATTCGAAACAACATGAAAAAAAAAGATGAAAATGAGTTTATTGAATTAATTAATCAAAAATATGATAAAAAAGTAGCTGAGTCCATTTCAAAAAACATTGAAGATTTATTTTGTTTAAATATTCATGCAAACTCAATAATTTCAGACATAGAATTGTTCAAGGAAATATATATTGAAAAAATATTTAACATAGCTGAGTTTAAATACAATGAAAAGTTAAAGAACTCTAAATTGTTTTCTAAATTAGAAATTTTAAAAGCTGAAATTGAACATCCAGAAAACCGAAAACATAACTTAATAGATGAAATATCTTTATTGTTTTATGTAGGTATTTATCATAAAATTGAAAATTATGAAATTGAAATTCTACAGCAATTTAATAATACTAACTTTAAAGATTTATATAAGTTAGGTATTGATATTCATCAAAATAAAAAAATATTTATAACGAGAAATCGATTAAGGTTAATTACTAACTCTATAAAACATAATCGTTTTTATCCTAAAAAGGAACTTTTGGAATATTATCCTTATTTGAATGTTAATACAAAAATCACTCTTAATGATTTTAATCCTGAAATGGATTATCGGTTAGCAAAATCATATATTCTTCTTTTAAATTCATTGATAATCAAAAGATCATTAATCATAACACTTAATAACCTACAAAATAAAGAAAACTTAATATTAAAAATAGAAGAATTATTTTCAGAAGAATTAGAGTTTGATATTTTTATGGAAAACGAAGCTGATTTTATAAAATTCGGATATTTAAAAAAATAACTACAGCCAACAAAGTACTGTGGTAAAAAACAAGTAAAAACTTATTAATTTCTTACCAAAACACTTCTATACCCATCATCATA
>NZ_JAUOSB010000107.1 GCF_030548295.1 Wenyingzhuangia sp. 2_MG-2023 | reverse complement strand
TTATATCCCATAATTTGTTTAGAATAAGCATCTGTTACTAGTGCTAGGTATGCATGTCCTTTATCCGTTTTAATATAAGTGATATCTGTTACCCACACTTGTTCTGCTCTAGTTGGTACTTTATCTTTAATTAGGTTCTTGTATTTGTAAAACATGTGTTTAGAATTGGTGGTTACATGATAGTTTTTGTTTCTCTTAATCAGTAGTTTATGATTTTTAAGAAGTGTAAAAAACTTATCTCTTCCAATTTTAATTCTAAGTTTTTTAAACTC
>NZ_JAUOSB010000106.1 GCF_030548295.1 Wenyingzhuangia sp. 2_MG-2023 | reverse complement strand
ATGCAAAACATGTTAATACATTAGAAACAGCAATTGTTATTATTGAAGAGCAAGAAGACGCTGCTCATCTTTTGGCATTGTGTACACAAGCAGTTACAGCATATTACATGACCGATTATTTAGCACCAATTCACAAAGGTGATCACGTTTTGATTCATGCTGCTGCTGGAGGCGTAGGTTCTTTTTTAATTCAATTGGCTAAACGAAAAGGAGCAATTGTTTATGCAAAAATCGGCGATGATTCTAAAATTGAGTTGGTCAAAAGTTTGGGAG
>NZ_JAUOSB010000105.1 GCF_030548295.1 Wenyingzhuangia sp. 2_MG-2023 | reverse complement strand
CTTTTGATCCTTTAAAAGTATAAAAATCAAAAAATTATAAAGTTAAACAAATAATATAAATAAATAAATAAGTTCGACAAAAAAAAGATATAGAATTAAATTATGAATATACAAAACATAATAAAAAAAAATATAAATTAAATATAAAATATAAAAAAATAAAAATATTAAAATAGAACAAATAAAAACAGAAATTTTGTAAAAATTAGAAAATTATATAGAAAGATAAGGAGAAGTATCCATTTTTGATCCTATAAAAGTAGAGCATACAAATAT
>NZ_JAUOSB010000104.1 GCF_030548295.1 Wenyingzhuangia sp. 2_MG-2023 | reverse complement strand
ACATCATAAAGGCGGTACGCAGGATTCGCAGCGCGGCTTCGGCACGCTCGGCATAACGTCCCATCCAGAACAGGTTTTCCACCACCCGACTGGGCAAGCTGATCAGGTCGGCTTCGCGACTGACCGGCTCATCGACCTGCTCATCATGCACCATACGCTCCGGCTCAGAAGCGATCACCCAGGTGTCCTTGCTCTTGGCACCGGTCTGGTTGGAAATCATGAATGAACGTTCGTCCTGACCGATACGGGTCAGGCCACCGGGCATCACGGTATACGAG
>NZ_JAUOSB010000103.1 GCF_030548295.1 Wenyingzhuangia sp. 2_MG-2023 | reverse complement strand
AGTTTGGTAGGTAATCTTAGATCTTTATTATACTACTTAACAAAAGTAGACATCTTACGTTACCTTGCAATTATCAAATAATTAGGATTAAGAAAATAATTCACACTAAAGAGAGGCTTAACCGCCTCTTTTTTTTATTTTAGACACTTCACACTGAATCACATTCAGTTGGACACATAAAGAATTAAGAATTTAATTTCTGAGTCCATTTTTAACAAAAAGACCCTACAACAACACAACATTTTTGTTCAACAAACATCGTTGAGAAACCTCAACAC
>NZ_JAUOSB010000102.1 GCF_030548295.1 Wenyingzhuangia sp. 2_MG-2023 | reverse complement strand
CATCGAGCACAAGGGCACGCGCCTGCTGTCGGCGAACCTGCTGTTCCGTGTGCTGGCGCGCGCGCCGGCGGACACGCTCGAGGACCGCGCGACGCGGCGCTGGATCGCCTTCACCTTCTTCGCGGTGCCCGAGCTGCAGTACCTGCGCCCCGAGGGTGTGCAGCTGCTGCTGCTGCTGCAGCACGCGCACGTCATGCACACCGAGTACGGCAACGACGCCGCCGCCGGCGGCCCCGCCTTCGCGCCGCGCCCCGCCGCGCTGTTCCCCAAGCCCGTGCA
>NZ_JAUOSB010000101.1 GCF_030548295.1 Wenyingzhuangia sp. 2_MG-2023 | reverse complement strand
TTATCTATCTTATATCCCATAATTTGCTTAGAATAAGCATCTGTTACTAATGCTAAGTATGCATGTCCTTTATCCGTTTTAATATAGGTGATGTCTGTTACCCACACTTGTTCTGCTCTGGTTGGTACTTTGTCTTTAATTAGGTTCTTGTATTTGTAAAACATGTGTTTAGAATTGGTGGTTACATGATAGTTTTTGTTTCTCTTGATCAGTAGTTTATGGTTTTTAAGTAGGGTAAAGAACTTATCTCTACCTATTTTAATACCAAGTTTTTTGAACTCATT
>NZ_JAUOSB010000100.1 GCF_030548295.1 Wenyingzhuangia sp. 2_MG-2023 | reverse complement strand
ATATAGCAATTATAGATGTTCTTAGCTCAAACTCAATG
Organism: Wenyingzhuangia sp. 2_MG-2023; assembly: GCF_030548295.1. Lineage (GTDB taxonomy): Bacteria > Bacteroidota > Bacteroidia > Flavobacteriales > Flavobacteriaceae > Wenyingzhuangia. The sequence goes on along the minus strand of NZ_JAUOSB010000100.1, from coordinate 247 downwards.
AATAGATACATATCCAATTTAATTGATTCCTAAAAATGAAGGAAAGTTGAATTATTAAAAAAAAACAAATAGATACAAATTTTATAAATTAATAAATTTTTTAGTCATTAATAATTAAAGGCCGTCGAAAAAAAACAGATAAAAAAAAATATATAATCACAATAAATAAAATAGAGATCACAATATCACATAAATAACAAAAACAATAATAAAAATTAAAAAATATACAAAAATTTCTATTATAAAC
>NZ_JAUOSB010000099.1 GCF_030548295.1 Wenyingzhuangia sp. 2_MG-2023 | reverse complement strand
ATATTACCCTGCTTGTTCAGCGTAATCATGGCATCCAGGCTGGCCTCGTAAACGGCGGATTTGATCGCATCCTCTTCTCTCGCCTGGGCCAGCTTCTCCACCATGTCGTTAAACGACTGGACGGTAACGGCCAACTCATCCCGGCCATTCACCGGTAATGGCTCGACCATTTCTCCTTTCGACAGACGCTGGGCCTGCCGGGTCAGGTGCGACAAGGTGCGGGTCAGGTAACAGCCCAGAATCCATGAAACCAGCGCAACCATAAATAATTCGGCCAATGCGATCC
>NZ_JAUOSB010000010.1 GCF_030548295.1 Wenyingzhuangia sp. 2_MG-2023 | reverse complement strand
CAAAAGAAGTTATTGAGAGTAGAATGAAAGCAATATAGTTCAATATTTTTTCCAATTTCAAAGCAATGGTTTACAACTCGTTATATATTCACTTAAGATAATGTTATCCTGTCAAAACTCATAGACAACATTACTATAAAATTACTTTTATCAAATCTAAAAGTATTGTTTTTAAACGAATTTTAAATGCTGTTTCTAGAATAAAACTGAGCATTGTTAGCATTGTGTAAAGTAATTACATACAAACGTAACTATATACAACAGTAAAAAAGTGAAAGAGAGGCTTTTTAAAGCAGTAGAAAAGTAAAAAACAAAAGGTTTATTCTATTTTTTGTAAGTAATTCCTTCTTGTTTAAAGTTGCTGCCTAAATAAGAGCCTTTAAATTGGTAAGAGTTTTCTTTAAAACCTGTAATTTTTACAATAAATGGAATACTGTCTAGTTTGCTTTGAGGGTTTACTTTTCTCAATTCGTATTCAAAATCAGATTTCCAGGTAATAGAAAAAGTATCTACTTGATTTTTGTAGTGTTCTATTTGAAGGTTGTGAGTTCTAGAAAAGTATGAGCTGTCTTTACGAGCTCCTAAATAAGTTTTAAAATTACCTTCTTTAAAAGAAGCAATATTCGTTTTACTTCCTGTAGAACAAGAACCAAAAACGAATATTGCAAAGGTGTATATAACTAATTTCATCAATTAAATTCCTGTATAATTACTAGGTGTAATAACCTTTAATTCAGCTTTAATTTCATCAGAAACCTCTAAGGTATCAATAAAATTAGCAATGGTAGTTCCTGTAATTTTTTCATTTACACGTGTCAACCCTTTCAAAGCTTCGTACGGATTTGGATAGGCTTCTCTACGTAAAATTGTTTGAATTGCTTCTGCAACTACAGCCCAGTTGTTTTCTAAGTCTTTAGCAAAAGCATCGCGGTTAATTAACAATTTACTCAAACCTTTTAAAGTAGAAGCAAAACCAATTAATGTATGTCCAAAAGGAACTCCAATATTTCTAAGAACGGTAGAATCTGTCAAATCACGCTGTAATCTAGATACAGGCAACTTAATAGCTAAGTGTTCAAAAATAGCATTTGCCAACCCTAAATTTCCTTCAGAATTTTCAAAATCAATAGGATTTACTTTGTGTGGCATGGCAGAAGATCCTACTTCTCCTTTTTTAATTTTTTGCTTAAAGTAATCGTTAGAAACATAAGTCCAAACATCTCTGTCTAAATCAATAATAATGGTGTTGATTCTTTTTACAGCATCAAAAATGGCAGCCATATGGTCGTAGTGCTCAATTTGAGTTGTAGGAAAAGAGTGGTGTAAACCTAATTTGTTTTCAACAAAATCCGTCCCAAAAGATTTCCAATCAATATTTGGGTAAGCAACATGATGAGCATTGTAATTTCCTGTAGCTCCACCAAATTTAGCAGCATGAGGAACTTGTTTCAATAAGGTTATTTGTTGATTGATACGTTCTACAAAAACTCTAATTTCTTTTCCTAAACGAGTAGGAGATGCTGGTTGACCATGCGTACGTGCCAACATAGAAACATCATCCCATTCTGTGGCTAGTTCGTTTAATTTGGTCACAACAGTTTCTAATTCACTATCGTAAACTTCATCAAACATATCTTTAACAGACAACGGAATTGCGGTGTTGTTAATATCTTGAGAAGTCAATCCAAAATGGATGAATTCTTTAAACGGTTGCAAATCTAAGGCATCAAATTTTTCTTTTATAAAATATTCAACAGCTTTTACATCGTGGTTGGTAACGCTTTCAATGTCTTTAATTTTTTGAGCATCAGCAGAGGTAAAGTCTTGATATATTTTTCTTAAATCTTCATATAAGTTTGTATTAAAATCCTCTAATTGTGGTAATGGAATTTCACACAAAGCAATAAAATATTCAATTTCAACTTTTACTCTGTATTTAATCAATGCTTCTTCAGAATAGTAAGCAGCTAAAGATTCTACCTTTCCTCTATATCTTCCATCAATTGGAGAGATGGCATTTAAATTTGATAAACTCATGTTTTTGTAAAATATGTTTAAGCGACAAAAGTACATCAAAATAAGAAAAGTAAAAAGATGTTTTTATGTATACTTTTAACTTTGTATTTTTAAGCCATAAAAGTTGTAGGGATGGATGAAAAATTTCCGACTCATTTAAGCAGTTATTCTAAACAAAAACGATGAAATTTAATAAGTTTTTTCTAACCTTTTTCTTCTTCCCTCTATTTCTATTTGCCCAAGAAATTAACCAACTTGATGCGCAAGGAAATAGACATGGATATTGGGAAAAAAGATACGAGTCAGGTAGAGTACGTTATACAGGACAATTTGAGCATGGTAAAGAAGTAGGTGATTTTTATTTTTATGAAAACAAATACATCAACAACCGCCCAGATATCAAAAAAACATTTGTAGCCAATTCTAACATTGCAGAAGTTACGTTTTACAATGCTTTTGGTAATGTGATGAGCAAAGGTCAGATGCATGGAAAAAAGAAAGAAGGTCTTTGGGAGTTTTTTGATGCCAAAGGACATCTTATTTTGACTGAAAATTACAAAGATAATTTATTAGATGGTAAGCGTGTTGTCTATTTTGATGATGGAATTTTAGCAGAAGAAACTACGTATAACAACGGCAAGTTGAATGGAGTAGCAACTAGATATTCAGAAAACGGAATCAAACTGTTTGAAATGACCTATGAAAATGGAATTTTACACGGTCGTGCTAATTTTTACGAAGCCAATGGAAACTTAAAAGAATCTGGACTGTATTACAAAGATTACAAAGCCGGTAGATGGGATTATTACATTGATGGAGAATACATGGGGTATAAAGAGCCAAATTTGAAAAAAGACAAACCGTCTGATGAGGCTATTATGAAAAGTATTGAGAGTAAAAATCAGCCAGATAGACCTCAATATGCCAAGTTAACGGATGAGCAAATCTTGAAAAATATAAGAACAAAGCAAAAAGAAATTCAAGAATATGAGAAATTGTCTGACGAAGAGATTCTAGCAAATATTCAAGCCAAAAGAGAAGTTTACGAGAAAAATGAATATGAAAAGTTAACGGATGAAGAAATTTTAGAAAACATTCGTAAAAAACAAGTTGCTAAGGAGCCAGAATATGCTAAAATGACGGACGATCAGATTCTGAAAAATATTCAAGAAAAACGTGATGTTTACGAAAAAGAATATGCCAAGTTAACAGACGAAGAAATCTTGAAAAACATCAAGAAAAAACACAAAGGAAAAGACTCAGAATACGCAAAATTGACCGACGATGAGATTTTAGAAAGCATTCAATCTAAAAGAAAAACGTATGAAAAAGAGTACGTAAAATTGTCCGATGAAGAGATTTTAAACAATATAAGAACCAAACAAAAAATAGTAGAGCCAGATTATTCTAAATTGTCTGATGAGGAGATTTTAGAAAATATTCAAGCAAAAAGAGCTGCTTATGAGAAAAATGAGTTTTCTAAATTGACGGATGAAGAGATTTTAGAAAACATAAAAGCGAAACAGAACTCAGAAGAAATTGACTATTCTAAAATGTCTGATGAAGAAATTTTAGCAAACATTAAAGAAAAACGCAAAGAAGAAAATCCTACTTATACCAAACCAGAAGACAATGTGATTTTGGATAACATAGCTTCTAAAATGGAGAAATTCATCGAAGATAAAAAATTAGAAGATGCTGAGATTTTAGAAAACATCCGAAAGAAAAAAGAAGCAGAGAAAACACCCGTTGTCAAAAGAAAATTGACGGATGAGGAAATCTTAGAAAACATAAAAAGCAAAAAAGGAGAAACTACAGAAGAAGTAAAGAAACTAACGGACGAAGAAATTTTAGAAAACATCAAGAAGAAAAATGGCACAAAGTAGGGTGGTGTAATCTGTGCTACAAACTCAAATTTTTCATTCATGTTTCTTAAATAAAGTTCAGAACAAACTCTTAAATTTTATACTATCTTTGTACTCTTAAATTTTTTTGAATATGAAACGTGTTGTCGTTGGACTTTCAGGGGGAGTAGATAGTAGTGTAGCTGCGTATTTGTTACAGCAACAAGGATATGAGGTGATTGGTTTGTTTATGAAGAATTGGCATGACGATTCTGTAACCATTTCTAACGAATGTCCTTGGTTGGAAGATAGTAACGATGCTATGTTGGTGGCAGAAAAACTAGGAATCCCTTTTCAAGTAGTAGATTTGAGTGCAGAATACCAAGATCGTATTGTAGATTATATGTTTCAAGAATACGAACGCGGTAGAACACCAAATCCAGATGTGTTGTGCAATAGAGAAATTAAGTTTGATGTTTTTATGAAAATAGCATTAGACTTAGGAGCAGATTATGTAGCTACAGGGCATTATTGCCGAAGAGGAATTGCACAAGATACCCAAGGAAATGAAGTCTATCAACTAAAAGCAGGAGTAGACAACAACAAAGATCAATCGTATTTTTTATGTCAATTGTCTCAAGAGCAATTGTCCAAAGCTTTGTTCCCAATTGGGGAATTAACCAAGCCAGAAGTTAGAGAAATTGCCAAAGAGTTGGACTTGGTAACTGCGGATAAAAAAGATTCCCAAGGATTGTGTTTTATTGGAAAAGTACGTTTGCCAGAATTCTTGCAACAAAAATTACAACCAAAAGAAGGGGTAATTGTACAAATAGCTAAGGATTTTGAAGCTTATCAAAGAGACATTCCCACTTTTGCATCTAAAGAAGAAGAATTGGCTTTTTACAGTCAAAAATATACATATACTATAGATAGCGGAAAAACGGTAGCAAAACATCAAGGAGCACATTATTTTACCAAAGGACAACGTAAAGGTTTGGCAGTAGGTGGTACACAAGAACCTTTGTTTGTGATAGAAACTGACGTGGTAGAAAACGTGATATACGCAGGAGAAGGAAAACAACATCCTGGTTTGTATAGAAAAGTGTTGTTTGTTAGTAACGAAGAGTTGCACTGGATTCGAAAAGATTTGTCATTGAAAATAGGAACTTCTATGGAAGTATTGGCAAGAATCCGTTACCGTCAGCCTTTAGAAAAAGCAACTTTGTATCAAGTAGAAGATGGTATGTATGTAGAATTTGAAAATCCACAATCTGCCATTCAAGAAGGACAATTTGTTGCTTGGCATTTGGAAGATGAGCTTTTAGGATCGGGAGTAATTGCTTAATTTTGAAGTGAAACCCCACAAACACAATACTTATGAAAAAGTTCTTGCTGTTCCTTTTTATAACAATCAGTTATGCACAAGGGCAAGAACATGCTTGGGTTTATTTTAAAGACAAACCTGATGTATCGGTGTATACAAACAATCCTACTAAAATGCTTTCTGCAAGGGCATTAGAACGAAGAGCCAAACAAAATATTGCTTTAGATGAGAGGGATGTTCCTGTTGATACAAATTATATTTTAGAGGTTGCAAATAGTGAGGACATTGCACTTAAAGCCACATCTAAATGGTTGAATGCAGTTCATGTGTTTGGAAGTGAAACAGCAATTTTCAAGTTATTAAATTTAACCTTTGTGGCAAGTATTCAGTTTGCCAGTAAAAACGTAGAAACTACTTCTTTAAAAGTAACGTCTCAAAATAAAGTATCAAAAATAAATAAGGTTCAAAATCAATTTGAGTATGCGTATGGGGCTGCTGAAAATCAGATAAAAATGATAGGTGCTGATATGTTTCATAATCTAGGCTACCAAGGACAAGGAATGCAAATTGCTATTTTAGATCTTGGTTTTTCTGGAGTTAAAACGGCTAATGCTTTTGGCCATTTGTTGGATTCAAATCTAGAAAATGGAGAAATATTAGGAGGTTATGATTTTGTACATTCAAACAATAATTTTTACAGAGCAACAGAAACGGGAGTTACTCACGGAACCCAAGTATTGTCTACCATTGCTGCAATCAAAGAAAATGAGTTTGTAGGAACGGCTCCTAAAGCTAGTTTTTATTTGTTTGTAACGGAAGACGATACTAGCGAAACACCTTTAGAAGAAAGTCTATGGGTGCAAGCAGCAGAGAGAGCCGATAGTTTGGGAGTAGACATCATCAATAGTTCTTTGGGATACTATGAATTTGACGAAGATAAGTACAACTATTCTTATGAAGATATGGATGGAGAAACTACTTTTATCACCAAAGGAGCCAATATTGCAATAGAAAAAGGAATGTTGCTGGTAAATTCTATAGGGAATTCAGGGAATAATACGTGGAAATATCTAATCGCTCCCGCCGATGCTAAAAATAGTATTGCTGTAGGTGCGGTAGCTAAGAATGAAAGTTTGGCTTCTTTTTCCTCTTTTGGGCCTACGGCAGATGAAAGAATCAAACCAGAAACCTTAGCATGTGGTGAAAGTGTGTACGTGGTTAATGAAAATAACGAAGTAGTTTTGACCAACGGAACATCGTTTTCTAGTCCTATTGTAGCAGGGACTGTGGCTTGTTTGTGGCAAGCATATCCCAAGGCTACCAATTTAGATATAAGACAAATGATTATTGAACATTCTGAGAATTTTTATGAGCCAACAGATCAAGGTGGATATGGTATTTTAAGAATAGAGAGTTTGGCTTCAGAACTGCTAAAAACGAAATTAGAATACCCGTTTTATATCACTACATTTCACAATGGAAATGTGATTGGTTTTTATTTTTACAATGAGGAAGAACCGCAAGAGTTAAAGGTTCAGGTTTTTTCTGTATTAGGAAATGTTTTGGTAGATAAAAAAATCACGCCAATAGATAATCTGATTCAATTAAATAACTATGCAAGTGGTATTTATTATCTGAGATATCAGTTTGAAGGAAATAATGAATTGATGACGTTAATTAAAGGAGAATAATGCAAGATAATAGAATAACAAAACTGTTTGGAATAGAATATTCCATTATTCAAGGTGGAATGGTTTGGGTAAGTGGATATAAGTTGGCTTCTGCTGTTAGTAATGCTGGAGGTTTAGGCTTGTTAGGTGCAGGTTCTATGTATCCTAATATTTTTAGAGAACATATTCAAAAATGTAAAAAAGCAACTGACAAACCTTTTGGAGTCAACATTCCCTTGATGTATCCGTCAATAGACCAATTGATGAAAATTGTGATCGAAGAAGGAGTGAAAATTGTGTTTACTTCTGCAGGAAACCCTAAGTTATGGACAGCTAAGTTACAGGAACAAGACATAAAAGTAATACATGTGGTAAGCAGTATTAAATTTGCTCTAAAGGCACAAGAGGCTGGGGTAGATGCTGTAGTTGCAGAAGGTTTTGAAGCTGGTGGACACAATGGAAGAGAAGAAACAACCACATTTACGTTGATTCCTATGGTGAAAGAACAGATTCAAGTTCCATTGATTGCTGCTGGAGGAATTGCTACAGGTAGAGGAATTTTAGCAGCAGAAGTTTTAGGGGCTGATGGGGTACAGATAGGAAGTAGATTTGCTGTGAGTCAAGAGTCTTCTGCACATCAAAAGTTTAAAGAATTGATGACGGAATTACAAGATGGAACGACTCAGTTGACCTTTAAAGAATTGGCTCCAGTTAGAATTGTAAAAAATAATTATTTTCAAAAATTGCTAGCTTTGTACCAAACTCATCCCGACAAAGAAACATTGCAGGCATTTTATGACCATGCCAAGTTAAAAACTGGTATTTTTGAAGGAGATGTAGAAGACGGAAAACTGGAAATAGGACAAGTAACAGGATTGATTCACAATGTGGATACTGTGACCAATATTATGAAAGAAATGATTGCAGAATACCATGCTGTAAAACAAAAAATAAGCGAATAGAATGACAAATAATGATGTGTTTAGAAGATTGAAATATGCTTTCAATTATACACCAGAAGACTTAATTTCCTTTTTCAATCACGTAGGAGTTGTGGTAGAAAAAGAACAAATTTCTAAGTACTTAGAAAAAGATACGAAAGAAGTAGAGAATTTGTCTTTAGAAGACGAGCAGTTTGCGCATTTTTTGAATGGATTGATCATTCATTATAGAGGGAAAAAAGAAGGAGAGATTCCTGTGGCAGAAAAAGAATTGAACAATAATATTGTCTTGAGAAAATTAAGGATTGCCTTAAATTTAAAAGATACAGATATTTTAGCATTGCTAAAAACGGTTGAATTCAATTTTGGAAAATCAGAATTGTCAGCGTTTTTTAGAAAACCAGGGCACCATCATTATAAAAGATGTCAAGATCAGGTACTTAGGAACTTTTTAAATGCGTTGTATTTGAAAAACAATCCTAAAAAATAAGATTGCTTTTATTTTTTATAAATCTTCATATTCTTCAAGGTTTCGTCCGTTTTTACAGATAAAACATACACTCCTTTTGCAAGGTGATGGGTATGTATAGTCAAAATATTGTTGCTAATGTTTTGTGTGCTGTGATGTGTAAGTGCTCCTGCAATGCTGTTTATTGTAATTTCGGCTGTTTTGCTAGCATCCTTACCTAAATTTATTTCGATGGAATCTGTGAAAGGATTTGGACTTATTTGGATGTTGTTTTCATAATAAAATTGTTGAACATATGGTTCTTGACAAGCCTTATTTGTTGATATTTCTACCGAGTTTTTACCATTGTTTACAGCTAGTTGAATACTAGAATCTGAAGTAGCAAATAGTTGATTGTTTAGATTAACAGTATATCTTTCTGCTCCGGATAAATAATAAGTTACTGTTTTTTGTGAGGTATTGATATTACTCGCAACATTCAATTTGTTAGCTTGAGGGATATTGATGATAAATTTTTGTTCAAAACTGGCCAGTTCAGAACTGGTAATGGTCAATTCATAAGAACCTGAAGCTAGATTTTCAAAACTAGTGTTTTGTGTGAAATTTTTACTACTACTAGTTTCTTTAAGAGTGGCCAAATAGTTCAATTCTTTAGTAGCGGTTATTTCAAGAATTCCATTATTGCTGCCCTCACAAGTTTTACCAATAGCACGAATGCTAAAGTTGTCATTACCAACGGTCGTTCCTTTCTCAATACTTCTAATTATTTCTTTGTCAAAAGATTGAACCTGCAATGCGACACTACTTACGTTTCCTCCAGCATCAGGAAATGTTACTGCAATGGTATTGTTTTGTGACAAGATGGTATAAGGAACAGGAATTTCCAAAACTCCAAAAAACTGATCTCTTCCACTTTGGTCATTTCCTCTCCAGTTATCAGGAACGAGTACGTCATTTCCATTTACTTTTAGCAAAGGTTTTAAAGATTTTCCGTGAGCTCTTCCTATTCCCAATCTCAAAGTAGCTTCACCATAAGAGGAATTTACATTTACATTGTTGATGTGGAAGTTTAGAGTTTGATTGCTATTTATTTTCTGATTGTATGTAGTAGCATAATATTTAGTTTCATTCGAAACTTCTGGAATTACAACGTTTTTGTCAAACGTATATTCTAAAATAATACTTGCTTCTCTACCTATATTTACAGAATTAATGTTGTTGACGGTGTATTCATCCAGAGTAGGAATTCCATTGTTTTCAGCATGTAGGTGTTTTACAAGTATGGACTGAATGGTAGCATCTCCCAGTCCTTTTAGATTCAAATCTACCGTTCTAGCTTGGTGGTGCATGTTGTTAACAATTACATAAGCTTTGTTTCCATCAACATAAGTATCTACTTGCGTGTCTAAGTTACTTGCTTTGGTGTCTATTCTAGTTCCTTTTACATTTTTCCAAAAATCATAAAATTTTATCAATTCTGTATACACCCATTCTTCACCTGTTTCTCCTGCCAATTCCTTTTTTTGACGAAACAATCTATGTGCATATTTGATATCTGGATCAGTAGGGTGATTCCACCAATTGGCTTTTAAAATCATAAAAGGTAGAGCCTGTTCTATCACATTAGGTCTTTCTAAAAACTGCATAATCATTGTGTTAAAAGAGCGAATGTTGTTCCAATCTCTTTCTTTGGTGTAGACTTCTCCTTCGGTATTCAAACAACCGTATTCAGACAAACAAAAAGGTTTTATTTTCCCCAATTTCAGAATCTCATAATGTTCTACCATGTCTAAAATTGCCTCAATATTACTACCAGCTCTATATTGTCCTTCTTCAGAAACTTTCTGAACATTGTCGTACAAATGCAAAGAGAAAAAATCCATCTCTTCACCTGCAATATCTATAAAAGTTTTCCAGTTTTTATCCCAATGGCCAAAGTCAGCAGCTTCGTACGCAGGATGTGCAGCGCTGTAACCACCTACTTTTATTTCAGGGTTTAGTTCTTTGATGCGTTTGGCAACAACTCGAAACATTTCAGAGATATCAGCTCTTGTTGTTCCAATACTAGTTGCTTTTACAAAAGGTTCGTTCATTACTTCTACATAGGTCGGTTTTGGCTGTCCGTTCGTTCCCCCAGTTCCAAAAAAATATTTAAAATAATTGGCATAAAATTCAGCAATAGGAGCATAGTTCTCTTTTGCCATGATCCATTTTGCATTCTTAGAACCTATTTCGTGTTCTTCGTTAGGGTACATTCCTTCTTGTCCACCCATCATGTAACGAGCCAGTCGATTTTCATATTTGTGTTCCGAAACGTTGCTAATGTAGTTGTTGATGTTCTTTTGTCCTTCTGTTTGCAAGTTATCTATACTTGGCCATCCAGATTTGTTTGGATCTTGTTTTACATTGTTGTAAATCCATGGCAAAGAACCATTGTTACGACCTAAATAGATATCATAATTTTCTAAAACATCTTGTTTGTATGCTTCATTAGGCCATTCGTTATCGTCCAAACCTGCGTGAAGCAATATGTACTTTTCTCTATCAAACTCTGAAACACCATCTACTTCATGTTTGGTGTCTAAGTTGATGTCTACAATGTCTTGTGCAGATAAGGGTTGTAGCCCGATTACTGATATAAAAAATAAATAGGATGTAATTTTTTTCATAGCCAAATTTTTTGTTGATTACAACAAATGAGATAGAATTAAACTCCCGTTTTAAACTCAAATACAGAAGAAATAGAAATATTTCCTACAGCATCTTTGGTGTATACTCTCCAATAGTAAAAGGTATCTGCTTCTAAAGACAAACTAAGTTGATTGGTGTTTACCGTGTTTTGCTTTGTCAAGTTGTTTTCAGCTGTTCCAATATAGACATCGTATCCAGAAATGTCACTATCTAGATCTGAAGTTGTCCATTGTAACGTTACATTTTTAGAAGCTGAAGTAGCATTCATAGTTGGGTTTACTAGGGTTGCAGGATATGGAATGTGGTTTACAGTTCCTTCTGCAGCATTGTAAAAGTTCCACGTTTCGCTGTCATTAGTCAGTGTACTTTCTGAAGATTTTGAAATAACGAACCAAGAGTAATTAATTCCTCTTTTTATATTCAATTCCAGACTGTTGCTGGTACTGTTGTTTTGAGTGGTAGTATTGTCTTCTAAATTTTTTAGGATCAGTGTGTAGCTATCGGTGTCTTCAGAGGCTTTCCAGTTAAAAGTAACGGTACTTAGTGTGCTGTTATCTAATACACTTCCTTGGTTACAAGGTTCGTCTTTTGCAGGAGAAATTAAGATTGCTTTCGCAGGTTGAACAGGTTCAATTTTATCACTTCCGCCTCCACCACCACAAGAAATGGCAAAACTGATACAAATAAAAAATACACATTTTAACAATTTACTTTTCATAATTTAAACTCATTAGTTGAAGTTCAAATTTAATGTCTAAGTAATTGTTTTGACAACACACAGGGCTTGAAGTGTGAAACAAATAGTTTTTATTTGTTTTTAGTTTTTAATAAGAAAGTGTTATTGTATTTGTGTATTGATTGTAAATACCTTAATGAATATTGAGTTTTTATGCGAATTATTCTTCTTGGGTAAGTAGTTTAATTTCGTACATTTTTCTAGAACGATTGTTCAAAACATTTTCTCTCAACCAAGGATTCAATAATTTTATTTCTTTGTAATTGGTGTCAAATTTTTTAGCGAAACTAGCAATGTTGGTAATGGCTGTGTCTATTTTTACACTTCTGTATTGAGGTAGTTTGTACAAATCGTTTTTGTCGTATACAAATCCAAAATCGTAAGGTTTGCTCAATATTTCTTTGATCGCAATAATTCTAGGAACGTAGCGAGAGGTCTCGTCAGGCAATAACAAATCGTAATATGAGGTAACTTGTTGCTCAATCAACCTTCTAGATAAACCTTGAATACCAATATTGTATGCAGCTGCTGCTTCTGTCCAAGTCCCAAATTTCTCTTTGGCTTTTAACAAATATTGACAAGCTGCTTCCGTAGCTTTTTCCAAATGATATCGTTCGTCCACATTGTCATTTACTTCCAACCCATATTCTTTGGCTGTGGTTGCTAACAATTGCCAAAAACCTCTAGCTCCTGCGGGAGACGTAACATTTTGCAAACCACTTTCTATCACCGCTAAATATTTAAAATCATTAGGGATGTTGTGTTTTGCTAAAATAGGTTCAATAATAGGAAAGTATTTGTGAGCTCTTTTGATCAATAACAACCCATTGGATTGCCAATAAGTATTTACCAACAATTCTCTGTCTAGTCGTTCAACAATGTCTTGTTTGTGTAAAGGCACTACTTCTTGAGCAAACGTTAAATTTTCAGGTGTTTTAATGGCTTTGATGATATACGTTTCTCCTGTTTTTTTGGTAGAAGGTGTTGCCTTTATAAAAAACGGAACAAAAGCACCAATTACAACAATACCTAAAAGTAAAGAAACATATTTTTTCATAAAGTTAAATTTGATACAAAGGTACAATAATTAAGCCAAACTACGTAGAATTTCACGTTGTAGGATAGTACTTTGAGTAAGAATCATGGCATGAGTACCTTTGGGTATTACTTTAAAATTAGAGAGGTATTGAACAGGGAGAATAGGATCTTTATCACCATGAAAGTGCATGATATTTTGATTTTTAGATTGTTGCCAGTTTAAAAAAGTACGAATAGCCCATTGTGTATAAATAGGATTGCGAACAGGTAAATACTTTCTATAAAGAATCAGACTATTTTTAATTTTTTTGGGTGCCAATTGGTAGGTCAGTTTCTCTAATGTGTTGACAAAATTAGGAGAATACAATCTGTACAATTTGGTTTTTCTTAAAAATTGGAAAAGAGGTCTTTGTTCTTGTTCGTGTTTGATACTAGAAATAATGATGACTTTAGAATTATCGATTATTTTTCCTAGTTCTTGGGCAATGATGCCACCAAAGGAAACACCAATCAAAATAGGATTGGGCTCTGTAATCAATTTAGCAAAACGAGTTACATATTGTTCCAAAGGTTCATTTTTAGACAGAGGCAATAGCCACTCTAAGGAATGTACATGGTAATCTTCTTCTGGGAAATGAATGCGCTCAAATATTAATGAGCTGGCAGACATTCCAGGAATCAAGTAAACGTTTTTTTTCAAAATGAATCTTAAAGCAGTTCGCTCAAATTTACATTTTTTTCGATAGGTTTTTGTATCCAATCAAAACGAACACATCCATCTTCGTCTATTTCAGTAAGGGTTACTTGATGCAATTCATTCACCAAACTAGGATTCCAAGGTGTTCTTACTTTTACGTAGTTTTCAGTAAATCCGTTGATGTAACCGTCTTTGTTTTCACTCTCAAACAAAACAGTGTGTGTAGTTCCTAACTGACTTTCGTAAAAAGCTCTACGTTTTTTTACAGACAAACCACGCAACATCTTGCTACGTTTGGCACGAACATTTTTAGGAACCACTCCAGCCATGTTTGCAGCTTCTGTATTGTCACGCTCTGAATAAGTGAAAACGTGTAAATAAGATATGTCTAATTCGTTTAAAAAGTGATAGGTTTTTAAAAACAATTCATCCGTTTCGCCAGGAAAACCAACAATAACATCAACACCAATACAAGCATTTGGCATGGTTTCTTTGATGCGATTTACTCTATTCACATAGATATCACTCAAATAACGACGTTTCATTTTTTTTAGAATTTCGTCACTACCACTTTGCAATGGAATGTGAAAATGAGGCACAAAACTGTTAGAAGTACTCACAAACTGAATGGTTTCATCTTTTAACAAATTGGGTTCAATAGAAGAAATTCGCAAACGGTGAATTCCATCAACTTTATCCAATTCCTGAACCAATTCGTAAAAAGTATGTTCATGTTTTTTATTTCCAAATTCACCTTTTCCGTAATCACCAATATTCACTCCAGTCAACACAATTTCTTTGATACCTTTCTTAGAAATTTCTTTTGCATTTTTCAAAACATTTTCCAAAGTATCACTTCTAGAAATTCCACGAGCTAGGGGAATGGTGCAATACGTGCATTTGTAGTCACAGCCGTCTTGTACTTTTAGAAAGGCACGAGTTCGGTCTCCAATAGAATAAGATCCCACATAAAAATCGGCATCTTCAATTTCGCAAGAATGAATTTCTCCCAAGTCATTTTTTGACAAATCATTGATGTAATCAGTTACTTTAAATTTTTCTGTTGCACCTAAAACCAGATCCACTCCATCTACAGCAGCCAATTCTTCGGGTTTTAATTGTGCATAACAACCAACAGCAATTAAAAAAGCATTTTCATTTTTTTTCAACGCGTTTTTCACAATTGTTTTGAAACGCTTGTCAGCATTGTCGGTAACAGAACAAGTGTTAATGACATAAATATCAGCTTGTTCCTCAAAATCAACACGTGTAAAACCTTCGTCTTGAAAGTTTCTAGCGATGGTAGAAGTTTCAGAAAAATTAAGTTTACAGCCTAATGTATAAAAAGCAACTTTTTTTTGCGGACTCATTCTTGTAAATTTACGGGGCACAAAGGTAGTTTTTTTTCATGATAAGTACTTTATGATGAAGCTTGATTTTTAGGCGAGACAAATGGTAATAGATTCATTTGTAATAAATTAATTCCACAATGAAAAAAATAATCAGTTTTTTAGTTTTGATCTTATCCTTGATCTCTTGTCGGGAAGAAGTACGGACATACGATGATACTCAGGTATTTCGCTACAATGAAAAAGACAATATCACCACTTTAGATCCTGCTTTTGCTAAAAATGAACCGATATATTGGGCTACAAATCAACTTTTTAATGGTTTGGTGGTTTTTGATGACAAATTGAATGTAGAGCCGTGCATTGCAAAATCTTGGGAAATAAGTAATGAAAATAAAACATATCAATTTACGTTAAGAAAGGATGTCTATTTTCATAAAAATGCTGTTTTTGGAAAAGATAGTACTCGAACGGTAACTGCATCAGATTTTGAATACAGTTTTACAAGGTTGATGGATCCAAAAGTGGCTTCGTCAGGAAGATGGGTTATGCAAAATGTAAAAAGTTTTAAAGCCATTAACGATTCTATTTTTAGAATTGATTTGCACCAAGCTTTTCCACCTTTTTTAGGATTGTTGTCTATGCAGTATTGTTCCGTAGTTCCTAAAGAAGCTATAGAGTTTTACGGAAGTGAATTCCGTTCAAATCCCGTGGGAACAGGTCCTTTTCAGTTTAAAATATGGATTGAGAATACCAAATTGGTGTTTCGTAGAAATCCTTTGTATTTTGAAAAAGATGAAGAGGGAAAACAGCTTCCTTATTTAGAAGCTATTGCAGTTACTTTTTATGCGGATAAACAGACAGAGTTTATGCAATTTATTCAAGGAAAATCAGATGTGTTGAACGATTTACACACATCTTATAAAGACGAATTATTATCTCCTATAGGAAGTTTATTACCTAAATATCAAGATAAGTTGTTGTTAGACAAAAGTCCCTATTTGATTACGGAATACATTGCTTTTTTTATGGAAGGCCAAACTGTAGACAATCACCCTTACATTAGAAAAGCCATCAATTGTGGTTTTGATAGAGCCAAAATGTTACGATATTTAAGGAATAATATTGGTCAGCCAGCCACAGGATTTATTCCCAAAGGGTTGCCTTCTTATTACGGAGATACTTTACAAACCTACTATCCAGAAAAAGCAAAAACATACATAGAAAAATACAAACAAGAAACAGGAGATGAACATCCTACCGTAAAAATTGCCACCAATTCTAGTTATACAGATTTGTTTGAGTTTATACAGCGTGAATTGCAAGGAGTTGGACTTACAATTGAATTGGATATTTTACCATCGCCTGTTTTGAGACAAAAGAAAGCCAATGGAAACTTGCTAACATTTAGAGTAGGGTGGATTGCAGATTATCCGGATGCTGAAAACTTTTTATCACTTTTTTACAGCAAAAATTTTTCACCTCAAGGCCCCAATTATTCTCATTATAGCAATCCAGAATATGACAAGTTCTATGAAGAGTCTTTGGCATTAACAGACAGACAAAAACGTATTGAAGTGTATAAAAAAATGGACAGTATCATTAATGTAGAAGTACCTGTAGTTTCTCTGTTTTATGATGAAATTGTTCGATTCAAACACAAGAATGTCAAAGGATTGACAACCAATCCAACCAATTTATTGAATTTGAAAAAAGTATACAAAACAAAAAAAAATGGAAAACCTTTCGTGGAGTGATTTTGCCAAAGTAGACATGCGCATTGGAACGATTGTAAAAGCAGAAATCTTTAAAGAAGCTAAAAATCCAGCTTATAAGTTGTTGATTGATTTTGGTGATTTAGGAATGAAAAAATCTTCTGCACAAATAACCAAACTGTACCAACCTCAAGGTTTAATTGGAAAACAAATAGTTGCTGTTGTTAATTTTCCTCCCAAACAAATAGCAAATATGATGAGTGAATGCTTGGTTTTAGGTGGTTTGAGTGGAGAGAAAGAAGTAACGTTGTTACAGTCTGAAAGAGCTGTGAAAAACGGAACAAAAATAGCGTAAGATTCCTTTAGTTTTAAGCTTTTGTTAAAACAAGAGTTCTTATAATTAGTTTAGGATTCCGCATAAGTAAGTTTGTATATTTGCGCAAATTTATTCGCAACCTCACATGAATTTCACGCAATACACAAAAGAATTTAAAACGAATATAGTTATAGCAGTTCCTATTATGTTAGGACAGCTAGGAAATGTATTGGTGGGGTTTGCAGACAATATTATGGTAGGAGAATTGGGTGCTCCTGCTTTGGCAGCAGTGTCTTTGGCAAATTCAATATTCTTTATTTTAATGGGACTTGGAGTTGGTTTTTCCTTTGCCATTACTCCTTTAATAGCGGAGTCTGACAGTGCTGAGAATTACTTAGACGGTAAAAAAAATTATCAACACGGAGTGGTACTATTAACCATTATAGGAGTGGTTCTGACGGCTATATTATTGTTGTTGCAACCTATGATGAAATTGATGAATCAGCCAGAAGAAGTGGTTACGTTGGCATTGCCGTATTATGAAATTATAGCGTACTCTATGGTGCCTCTTTTAATTTTTCAAGCCATCAAACAATTTACAGACGGACTGAGTCAAACCAAATATGCTATGATTGCAATTCTGGGAGCCAATTCCATCAATATTTTGTTAAATTACATGTTGATTTATGGTAAGTTAGGAGCTCCAATGTTGGGAATAGATGGTGCTGCATATGGAACATTGGTATCACGTATTTTGATGATTTTTATATTGTTGTATTTTATTGCTAAAAAGAAGGAATTTGCTCCATACAATATGGCTGTTTCTTGGTGGAATATAGAAAAAGAGCGTGTATTAAAAATTGTGAAATTAGGATATCCTGCAGCTTTACAAATGTTTTTCGAAATTGGAATTTTTGCATCGGGAGTTTTGTTGGCAGGAATGTTAGGAACACAAGAACAAGCAGCAAATCAAATAGCACTGAATTTGTCTACTATGACGTTTATGGTGGCTACAGGTATGAGTGTTACGGCAACCATTAGAGTGGCAAATCAAAAAGGGCTGAAAGATTATTTCAATCTAAAAAGAATTGCGGTTTCTACCATTTGGTTAATGATTATCATTGCCATTATTGCGGCTATTGGTTTTATGAGCTTGAGAGCTTATTTGCCTTGGATTTATATTGACGACAAAGAAGTTGCAGATATAGCCTCTAAATTGTTGATTATTGCAGGGTTGTTTCAAATTTCTGACGGAATACAAGTTGTTGTTTTAGGAGCTTTAAGAGGTTTGCAAGATATGGTGATTCCTATGTGGTTGGTTTTTATTTCCTATTGGATCATTGGTTTTCCTGTTTGTTATTATTTAGGAATTTTAACAGATTTGGGAACTTTTGGTATTTGGATTGGTTTGTTAGTCGGGTTAACAGTTTCCTCAATCTTATTGTTTCTAAGGTTTCAACATCTGACAAAAAGATTACTTTTGTCAGAAAATTCATAACAATTAAAAAAAACAAGAACTATGGAATTACCAAGGTTTCTATTAGGTGACAATACCAACAATCCAGAAGATATTTTTGTTATTCATACGGAATTCCCAAGATTTATCATTAACTTAAAGGATGATGATATAGAATTATGGGATGATTTGGAAGGAACAGATGAAGAAGAACTTTCTTTACAAGTTGCTCAATACATTGAAGAAGCATCTGCTTTTTATGATGAAGAAATGGACAAATATACTGATTAGTACAACGTAAAAAGTACGGAGAATACAATTTTGTAAGATTTACTTTGTACTAGTGACCAATTACTAAACAAGATACAACATGGCAAAACTAATCAAAATATATCCTGAAAACCCCAACGAGAGAGAAATTCTAAAAGTTGTAGAGGTGCTTAGAGATGGTGGAGTCATTATTTACCCATCAGATACAGTTTACGCTTTGGGCTGTGATATTACCAATACCAAAGCAATGGAGAGAATAGCAAAAATCAAAGGAATCAAATTAGAAAAAAATACGTTTTCTTTTGTTTGTAACGATTTGAGCCATCTTTCCGATTATGTAAAACCGATAGATACAAGTACTTTTAAAATTTTAAAACGTGCTTTGCCAGGTCCCTATACTTTTATACTGCCTGCAATCAATAATTTACCTAAAGGATTTAAAAAACGTAAGACAGTAGGAATTCGTGTTCCAGATAACAATATTGTTAGAGAACTTGTCAAGTTTTTAGGAAGCCCTATTGTTTCGACTTCTATTTATGATGAAGATGAAGTGATAGAATACACAACAGATCCAGAGTTGATTTACGAAAAATGGGATGATTTGGTAGACATTGTGATTGATGGTGGTTATGGAGACAATGTAGCTTCTACCGTAATTGATTTAAGTGATGCAGAACCTGTAGTATTAAGAGAAGGAAAAGGAAGTTTGGATGTTTTATAGTTTTTAAAACTCTATCTTTCTTTAAGATACTTTTTTAAGACTGCATCTATAGCATATTTCCTCGTATTTCTACTGATATCCTTAGTACCTTTGTCAAAAAAATAAATATATGCCACAATCGTTTTCATCGTTAGGTCTTTCAGAAGCGTTGGTTTCTAGTTTAACGGAATTAGAAATGACCATTCCTACAGAAATTCAAGAAAAAGCAATTCCTGTAATTTTAAATCAAATGGATGATGTTGTTGGCTTGGCACAAACAGGTACAGGTAAAACAGCAGCTTTTGTATTGCCTTTGTTAGATTTAATAGATACATATTTAGCACAGGTACAAGTGGTTGTATTGGTTCCTACAAGAGAGTTAGGTCAACAAATTTACACCAACATTGTTGCATTTTCTAAAAATTCACCCGCTATATCAACAGCTGTTGTTTGTGGAGGAAATCCTATAAAAGAACAAATTGAGCGGTTGGCTAGTCCTACACATTTGGTAGTTGCAACTCCTGGTCGTTTGATAGATTTGATACAAAGACAAAAAATAGATTTGTCTTCTGTAGGTTACTTTGTTTTGGATGAGGCAGATGAAATGGTCTTAACCTTAAAAGAAGGTTTGGATAAGATTGTTGCTGCAATGCCCAAAAAGATCAGAACATTGCTGTTTTCTGCAACCATGCCAGGAACCATCAAACAATTGATTCAGAATTACATGTCTAAACATGTGGTTCAAATCAACGCAGCGGTGGTCAATTTAACCAATGAGGGAATTACTCACGAGTATGTTGTTGTAGAGCCAATTGAAAAATTAGATGTTTTGTTGCACTTTTTGGCAAGTAAAGAGGGAAAACAAGGAATTATTTTCTGTAAAACCAAAGCAGCAGTAAACAAGTTGGCAAAAAACTTAGCCATTAATAAAATATCATCAGGAGCCATTCACGGTAGTTTGACACAGGGAATTCGTGATCGTATTATGGAGCAATTCCGTAACGGATACATTGATACTTTAGTTGCAACTGATGTAGCTGCCCGTGGTATAGACATTCCTGCTATTTCTTACGTAGTACATTACCATTTGCCAGATGCTGTAGAAACCTACATTCATAGAAGTGGTAGAACGGCTAGAGCTGGAGCCAAAGGATTATCAATGTCTATTTTACAAGCAGATGAAATAGAGAAAATGAAGTTCTTGGAACAAGAATATGAGTTGGATGTTCAGGAATATCAAAAACCGAGTGTTTTGAGTATTGAAGAAAACAACACTATTTTGTGGGCTAAAAAAGTTTTCAAAACCAAACCAAACAATCAGATTTCACAAGAGTTGAAAGCTAAGGTAAAAACAGTATTTCATCACTTGACCAAAGAGGAATTGGTAGATAAAGTTTTGGCTAATTACTTGTCAGAAAACAAAGTAGCCGATTTGTTGACAAAAGAGAAACCTATCAAGAAAATAAAAAAGAAATAAAATCTAAAATCCTCTCCAAACAACTAGTTAGAGAGGATTTTTTGATATATGTAGAGTGATTCAATGTTAAGTCCCTTTAACAAATCTCTTCGCAACCCATCATTTAAATACCTTTTTTGATTGTTACAACTGTCTTTCAAAGAAAAGGTATAAGTAGTTATTTTTCTACCACAATACTATCAAACAGAGGATAACAACTTTGTCTTTTGGAACTCCCATATACTTAGAATTCTAAGAAAATAACCGTAATTGATAAACAACAACCGTCAGTTTTTTTGATACTGAATCTGGAAATTGAAGAATCTGTTTTTTATCAACTGTTTTCACGTTTTATAGTAACTATTTTACAATATAAGTATTGCAATTTTGAGGAATGTATATTTTACGAGAATTTTCAAGATAGTTTGCAATCGATAAATATGTTATAAAGTTGATTTGAATTAGATGTACATTTTTCAATGGTCTAGTTTCTAATCAATATCAGAGAACTTTGATAGCAGTTGATTTACTTGTTGCAGTATTTACGTGTTTTGAAGCTGTTCAATCAACACACAACTATTTTTATTTATTCATTTCTCTTAGGGTAGATTACTTAATTATTTTTTAAAGCAAAAATTACGATGAAATTATTGGAAAAATCAATTTTATGTATTGAGAAAGAAGAGCAGTTTGGAGCTCATAATTACCAGCCATTACCTGTTGTTTTGGATCGTGGTGAAGGTGTTTATGTTTGGGATGTTGACAATAGAAAGTATTATGATTTTCTTTCTGCATACTCTGCGGTCAATCAAGGACATTGCCATCCAAAAATTATAGAAGCATTGATCAATCAATCTAAAAAATTGACATTGTCATCAAGAGCTTTTTACAACAGTCAGTTAGGAGATTATGAAGAATTTATTACAAAATTATTTGGTTTTGATAGAGTTTTGCCAATGAATACAGGGGCAGAGGCTGTAGAAACAGCTCTTAAAATTTGTAGAAAATGGGCATATGAGAAAAAAGGGATTGCACTAAATACAGCAGAAATAGTTGTTTGCGATGGCAATTTTCACGGAAGAACAACAACCATAACTTCATTTTCTAACGATGAAAATGCTCGTAACAATTTTGGACCTTACACACCAGGCTTTGTATCAATTCCTTATAACAATCTTGCTGCTTTTGAAACTCTTTTGAGTACAAATAAAAATATTGCTGGGTTTCTAGTGGAACCCATTCAGGGAGAAGCAGGAGTTTACGTGCCGTCTGAGGGGTATTTAGCAGAAGCAAAAAAAACATGTGAGCAATACAATGTATTATTTATAGCAGACGAAATACAAACAGGTATTGCAAGAACAGGAAAAATGCTGGCTATAGACCATGAAAATGTAAAGGCAGATGTACTTATTTTGGGGAAAGCAATATCTGGAGGGGTTTATCCTGTTTCTGCAGTTTTGGCAAATGAAGCTATTATGGAAGTAATCAAACCAGGACAGCACGGTTCAACATTTGGAGGAAACCCAGTAGCGGCTGCGGTTGCAAAATCAGCTCTGCAGGTTGTTCTTGATGAAAAACTAGCCGAAAATGCATTGAAATTAGGGCTGTTGTTCAGAGAAAAAATTCAAGAACTAGTAGATAGGTATGACGTGCTGGTGAGTGTTAGAGGAAAAGGATTGTTGAATGCAATTGTCATCAATAGTGATGAATCTTCATCTTTGGCTTGGGATATTTGTTTGAAATTGAGAGACAATGGATTGTTGGCCAAACCTACTCACGGAAACAAAATTCGTTTTGCTCCGCCTTTGGTTATTACAGAAAAACAGTTGTTAGAATGTGTGGAGATTATTGAAAAAACGGTCAAAACTTTTTAAATGAAAAACAATATCAATTTAATTTACAATCGTTCGGAAATTGGTGCAGGTACTAGAGGTTCTAGTATAGGTATAGATGCGCTTTTGATGGAGGCTACCAAAAAAGGAAGTACATTTTTTAGAGACACACCCTCACAAGCTATCAACGATAAAAATCACATTTTAACGGTTCCGAGCAATCATAAATGGGCAAAACATATTGATGGATTGATTGGAATTTATGAAGAGGTTTGTGATACCGTTTGTCAAGTGCTTCAAAAAGAAAATTTCCCGTTGATTATTTCTGGAGATCATGCTTCGTCAGGGGGGAGTGTTGCTGGAATTAAAAAAGCTTTTCCTGAAAAAAGATTGGGACTTATTTGGATAGATGCTCATGCGGATCTTCATTCTCCTTATACATCACCTTCAGGAAATGTTCATGGAATGCCCATTGCAACAATTATAAATGAGGACAACCTAAAGTTTGAATTGGACGATGTGGATGAGTCTACCAAAATTGAGTGGGAAAAATTGAAAAATGTTGGAGGAGTCAAGCCTAAAGCACTTCCTACAGATATTGTTTTTATAGGCGTTAGAGATACAGAAAAGGAAGAAGATTATTTGATAGAAAAACACGGAATCGTGAATTTTACTCCAGAAATATTAAGAGAGAAAGGAGTAGAAGCTACTTTGTTAGAAATTAAAGAAGAGTTGTTAGCGGACTGTGATATCGTATACGTATCCTTTGATGTAGATAGTTTGGATAGCAATATTGTAAGTACTGGAACAGGAACTCCTGTAGAAAATGGATTGTTTGTAGAAGAGGTGAAAAAGATTTTAAAAGCCTTTTTATCTTGGAATAAAGTCATTGCTTTAGAAGTTACAGAAATCAATCCTCTTTTAGATAACAAAGGAAATAAAATGGCCGAAACGGCTTTAGAAATATTAGAATTTGCTCTGAATAGCTAATTCATTTTACATAAAAAAAGCTGTAATAAGACGATTAAAAAATTAGCCATAAAACAAAGAAAAGTTTTATAAAAATTAAAAAACGTTGTGTAATTGAATACGTTGATTCTGACACTTCGCATTTAAATATCAATCATATGTCTGTAAAAACTACCCAAAAACAGCTAGAGAAAAGCTTAATTCTAGCAAGAAGATTACAAGAACCGCAGCAAAATAGTGTTCCTAACCTTTTCTCAAAACGTATAGGACCTATTATTGAAGCCCCAGAAGCAAAAACATTTTTAATTCGTATGATGGATACCTCTTTTAGATCTTCTAATTATAGTAGAGTTTCGGAGTATGTAACCAAATTATTAAATAATAATAAAGAATCCTACCGAATTTTTAGCGGATTTGAGAAGGTTCTTATTGGTCTTTATAATAGCATCGGGAATAAGTTTCCAACTATTAGTATTCCCTTAATGTTGGGACAAATAAAAAGTGTGACTCAGCCTATTCTATTTTTTGTAGGAGATACAAAATTTATAAAACAAGCTCAAAAAAGAAAATCAGAAGGCGTGGTTTTAAACGTGAATCTTATCGGTGAAGCATTGATTGGAGAGGAAGAGGCTAAACAGCGCATAGAAAACTATTGTAGCTTGTTACGTCAAGAAGATGTGGATTATATTTCTATCAAAGCTTCTACCATTTCGTCACAAATAAAACCGATTGAATTTGAAAAAACAGTAGCTATTTTGGTAGAAAAACTGTCTGTTTTATATCATGAAATTTTAAAAATAGAGCAAGAAACGGGGAGGGTGAAATTTGTAAATCTAGACATGGAAGAATATCGAGATTTAGAGATTACACTTGCTACTTTTATGAATACATTGGATTTGCCTGAATTTAAAAATTTAAGAGCTGGGATTGTTTTACAGGCTTATTTGCCAGATTCATACAAAGCAATGCTCCGTTTGCAAAAATGGGCATTAACACGTGTTGAAAATGGAGGGGCTCCAGTCAAAGTTAGATTGGTAAAAGGAGCAAATCTAGAAATGGAAAAGACAGAAGCTTCTTTTGAAGACTGGCCATTGGCAACTTACAATTCAAAATTGGATGTGGATGCAAATTATAAAAAAATGTTGTTGCAAATGCTTCGTTCAGAGTCAGCAAAAGCACTAAATGTTGGAATTGCATCACACAATATTTTTGATTTGGCATTTGGGTTGAATTTGGTGAAAGAGCAGGAAATAGCCTCTTTTGTAGATTTTGAGATGCTAGAAGGAATGGCAAACGAAACTGTGTACGAATTGTTGAAACACAATGTGAATTTGTTGCTGTATACGCCTATTGTAAAAAAAGAAAATTACAACAGTGCCATTGCTTACTTGGTCAGAAGATTGGATGAAGGTACTCAGTCAGGAAATTTTTTAAAAGAAGGGTTTCAGTTGCAATTGAATTCTGAAAAATGGAAATCTATAGAGCAACAATTCATTCAAAGTATAGAGCGTATTGAAACAGTTTCGGATGAAACTCATAGAAATCAAAATAGAGTTGTTGAAAAACCAAAACCTCAAACTGAATTTTCAAACGTGCCTAATACAGATTGGGTATTGTCTGCCAATAGAAAATGGATTTCAGAAATGAAAATTCGCTGGGAAAATCCACTATCTATTTTAGGAAACACAATTCCAGTAGTTGCAGAAGTTGCTAATAAGGAGAGAAAACAAATTCAATTAGAAGGGTGGAATGGCATGCAACCTTGGACGTATGAAATTGCAGATGTAGAGGATTACAAACAAGTGATAGCTGCAGGTTCTGATTGGTATGATTTTTCAGTAGCACAAAGAGCAGAATTGTTACGTGCAGCGGCTGTAGAAATGGAAAAAAACAGAGCAGATTTGATTGGTGTTGCTGTTGCAGAGTTGGGGAAAACGGTTGCTGAGGTGGATGTAGAAGTTTCTGAAGCGATTGATTTTGCCAATTATTACGCTCAAAATTCATTGGATTTAGTTCATAAAGAAGGAATTACGTGTCAATCAAAAGGCATCAATTTGGTGTTGTCTCCATGGAATTTTCCAATTGCCATTCCTATTGGTGGAGTGTTGGCTTCTTTGGCAGCGGGTAAGCGTGTCATTTTAAAACCTTCACAAAACGCTGCTGCTTGTGGGTATTTGATTGCCAAAACATTGTGGGATGCTGGAATTCCAAAAAGTGCTTTTGCCTTTTTACCGACAGATGAAACTGTTTTAGACCCTTTTTTAACGGATTCAGAAGTTTTTGATGCTGTGATTCTAACAGGAGGGACGGATACGGCTAAATTTTTACTCAATAGAACTCCCAAACTAAAGCTTTTTGCAGAAACAGGTGGGAAAAATACAACAATTATTACTGCTTTGTCAGACAGAGAGCAGGGTATTAAAAATGTAGTGCAATCTGCTTTTGGAAATACAGGACAAAAATGTTCAGCAACTTCCTTATTGATTCTTGAAGAAGAAGTGTTTAACGATGCTCATTTCAAACAATTGCTAAAAGATGCCACAGAAAGTAAAACACATGGCTCTCCGTGGAATTTGCATACAGATATTGGACCTTTGGCTGTAAAAATAAATGAGAAGTTGAAATATGTGTTGGAGAATACTCCCGAAAAACAATGGCTTGTAAAACCTATATTAAAAGGTGATTTCTTTCTGTCTCCGGGTATCAAATGGGGAATTACAAAAGAGGATTATGAATACAATCAAGAGCTTTTTGGACCTATTTTATGTGTAATGAAAGCAAAAAACCTAAAACAAGCAGTTAGATTGGTGAACAATTTAGATTATGGACTGACAAGTGGTATTGAGAGTTTAGATCCTTCAGAAGTAGATTTTTGGGTTAAAAAAATCAAAGCAGGAAATCTTTATGCAAACAGATCTACTACAGGAGCTATTGTACAACGTCAACCTTTTGGTGGAATGAAAGCTTCTTGTTACGGTTTTGGAATGAAAGCAGGAGGTCCTAATTATGTAGTTCAATTTCTAGATAGAATTGAAGAGAAATTAGACTTAAAAACCATTAGTGAGTCTTATCAAAAAGCTTATGATAGTCATTTTTCTAAAGCGATAGATTATGTAAAACTTAGAGGCCAACACAATACAAATGTATATTTAAAGCCAAGAATGATTGTTGCTACAATAGATGCTAAAGTAACAACAGAAGCTATTTTTAAAGTAAAAAAGGTTGCAGAAATTTTAAAAATTCCAGTTTCTTTTTATGCTACTGAATTGGTGGATGGTTTGGCAGAATGCATTGTTATTACTCAGTGGCAAGAAATAGCTGCGTTGTTAGGTCACGATACTGTTTTTAGAGCATTGAACTACGATGGATTGGATGATGAATTTTTAAAACTATGTCACCAAAAAAATATTCACATCTATCATGAAGAACCAAGTAATTATGGTCGTTATGAGTTGTTGAATTATTTAACAGAGCAAAATCGTTCAATCAATTACCATCGTTATGGGAATTTAATGGGAGAACAATCTGTACAATTGTAATTAATTTAAAAAAGTAGAAACCATGCCCTGTAAAAGTAAAAAATTACAGGGTTTTACTCGTAATGCTTGTTAGAGTCTGATGTGAGTTCATTCAATTCCTTCAATTCAGCCTTGGTCAAATCTCTCCATCGTCCCACGGGAATGTCTAGGTAGATATTCATGATACGAATACGTTTTAATTTTTTCACATCGTATTCCAAATATTCACACATACGTCTAATTTGTCTATTCAAACCTTGTGTCAGAGTAATTTTAAACTCGTAATTGTTTATTTTTTCTACCGTACATTTTTTAGTTACAGTTCCTAGAATTGGAATTCCATTTCCCATTTTGGTGATAAACTCTTCAGTAATGGGTCTGTCAACTCTTACCAAATATTCTTTTTGATGGTTGTTGCTAGCACGTAATATTTTATTGACAATATCCCCGTCGCTGGTTAAAAATATCAACCCTTCACTAGGTTTGTCTAATCTTCCGATAGGAAAAATACGTTTGGGATGTTTGATGTAATCAATGATATTATTTCTTTCTCTTTGTTGATCTGTAGTACAAACAATTCCAACGGGTTTGTTAAAAGCAATGTAGGTGTGAGCTTCGGTAGGAGTTGTAACTAATTTCCCATCCACTTTTACCTCGTCATCGGATGTTATTTTTGTCCCCATTTCAGGAACTTTTCCATTGATGGTCACACGTCCTTCATCTATCAACTTATCTGCAGCTCTACGAGAGCAATAACCTATTTCGCTTAAATATTTATTGATTCTTTTTAATTCCTCGCTCATCTTCTATGCTTTAAATATTCGTTGTTTTTTTATGTAATAATTCCAAACAATACTTTTGGTTTGATAGTAGTTTCGGGTTTGATAATTTCCTCTTTTAAAACGCATTAAAGAAAAATGAAGGTAAAAAGAAACATGAGCTTTTAGAATGCTAAGAACGTGTTTAGGTTTTCCTTGCAATAAAAATAAAACTCCTGCCAAACCGTCTAAAACCATTCTTGTAAAAATTATGGGAATTATTTTTCTTCTCGGTAAATTTTTAAGCAATGTGAAAAGTGAATTTCTAAAATTCAAAAAAGTTTTGAAAGGATTTACTTTGTTCAAAGTAGCTCCCCCAACATGGTACACAGTACTTTCTGCAATGTAATGTATATGAACACCATTGTTGATGGCTCTCCAGCACAAATCTATTTCTTCATAATGCGCAAAAAAATCTTCATCCAAACCACCTAGCAATTCATAATCGGTAGATTTGATAAAAAAACAAGCACCAGAAGCCCAAGAAATAGAGGTGGATTCATATTGATTTTGGTCTTTTTCAAGCGTTTCAAAAATTCTACCTCTACAATAAGCGTAACCATATTTGTCTATGTACCCCCCTGCAGCTCCAGCATATTCAAAAAAATCTTTGTTTTTATAGTCTAAGATTTTGGGTTGTACAATTCCTGAATTTTTATTCTCATTGTAAAATTTAGAAATAGGTTGTAACCAATTGGGTGTAACTTCTATATCAGAATTGATCAAACAAAAGACATCAGCTTTTATTTTAGACAAAGCCACATTGTATCCTTTTGCAAAACCAAAGTTTTCTGCATGTTTTAAGATGGTAACTTCAGGGAAATTCTCTTCTACATAAGTAATAGAATTGTCTTCAGAAGCATTGTCTACCAAAACAATTTCAGCATCAGGACTGTTGGCAACCATTGTTGGTAAAAATGTTTCCAAAAGTTTTTTACCATTCCAGTTTAAAATTACAAGGGCAATATTCATTTAGTTGTATAGTTTGGGATGTCTTTTAAAAATACATATCGTTCGTTTTTAAAATCCATTTGGCAAAAGTAATGTTCTAAACCATTTGTCACAATTAAATAGTTTGCGTTTAATTTTAAATTGTACCTAGCTATTTGGTCAAATACTTGTTGTGTTATTTTTACAGAAGAAGCTTTGCATTCTACAATAATTTCAGGAGTTCCTAAAGTATTGTAGATAACAATATCTGTTCTTTTTTTGGTGTTGTTTAAAATGAGTTCTCTTTCTAAAACCGTTAAAGAAATAGGATAATTTTTATGATAAACTAAATAATTAGCAACATGTTGTCTCACCCATTCTTCGGGTGTTAATAGGATTTCCTTTTTTCTGAAAGGGTCAAAAATAAACAGCTTATTTTCTTTACTTTTGATTTTCAAATCAACGCTGGGAAGGTTTAATTTTTGCATGCTCAAAAATAAACATTCTTTTTAAGGATTATACGCACAATTTTCAAGGTTTATGGTAGAAGTAAAACAACTAGTGACAGATATTAACAATGGAAATATCAAACCCGTATATTTTTTAATGGGAGAGGAACCTTATTATATTGATAAGATTTCGGAGTTTATTGAAAACAAGGTGCTTACGGAGGATGAAAAAGGTTTCAATCAAACCGTTGTTTACGGTAGAGATACTACTATAGAAGAAATTGTGGGACAAGCTAAGTGTTTTCCTATGATGTCAGAAAGAACGGTGGTGATTGTAAAAGAAGCACAAGATTTGTCTAGAACTATTGAAAATTTAGTTTCTTATGTAGAAAATCCTTTAGAGAGTACAGTTTTGGTACTTTGTTACAAATATAAAACGTTGGACAAACGTAAAAAATTGATCAAATCCATAGCTAAAAAAGGAGTGGTTTTTGAATCTAAAAAGCTGTATGAGAATCAGGTTGGCGATTGGATTTCGGGTATTTTAAAAGGAAAGAAGTACCAAATAGATCCCAAAGCAATCCACATGTTGGTAGAGTTTTTAGGAACGGATTTAAGTAAGATTAGCAATGAACTTGACAAACTGATGTTGGTTTTGCCGAAGGAAACTGTCATTACTCCAAAACATATTGAAGACAATATTGGTATTAGTAAAGATTTTAATGTGTTTGAATTGAGAAAAGCTATCGGGAAAAAAGACATTTTAAAAAGCAATCAAATCATCAATTATTTTGCAGAAAATCCGAAGAGCAATCCTTTAATCATGACTATTTCTCTGATCAATAGTTATTTTACACAACTTTTAATGTATCATGGATTGAAAGATAAGTCCAAAGCCAATGTTGCAAGAGCCTTACGTGTCAGTCCTTATTTTGTGGATGACTATGTACTGGCTGGTAAAAATTATCCCATGCGTAAAGTATCACAAATCATTAATTATTTAAGAGAAGCAGATGTAAAAAGCAAAGGGGTAGGAGCTTCTAATATTTCTCACGCAGATTTGTTAAAGGAATTGTTGTTTAAAATTCTTCATTAGCTAAAAAACACCCGTACTGACACTTTTTAGAATCTTCCGTTTTTAATTTTCGATTAGTTGGCTAAAGTTGTATTTTTGCCACGTTTTTAAAAATAGTGTCATTTTGACACCTGTAATACAATTGGCAAATATTTTGCCATAACCAAACCAAACATATTGATAAATATTCACCATGAGTAAGAAAGAAGATATTCAACAAGAAGAAAACACTGTAGAAGAAAATGCAACTATAGAGCAAGCAGAAGGAAATGTTGAAGAAACGAAAGAAGAAATTGCGGAACCTACTGTAGAAGAATTAGTGAAAGCAGAAAAAGACAAGTATTTACGTTTGTTTGCAGAGTTTGAAAATTACAAAAAACGTACAACTAAAGAACGTATAGAGTTGTTTAAAACTGCAGGAAAAGACATTATCGTGTCTATGTTACCAGTTGTAGATGATTTTGATAGAGGAATGGTTGAGATCAGTAAGAGTGAAGATGAAGAATTGGTAAAAGGAGTTGCGTTGATTCAAGACAAATTGATCAAAACCCTAGAGCAAAAAGGATTGACAGTCGTAGAAGTAAATCAAGGAGATACTTTTGATGCAGATACACACGAAGCCATCACTCAGATTCCTGCACCTACAGAAGATTTGAAAGGAAAAATTATTGATGTAGTTGAAAAAGGATACAAATTGGGAGATACTATTATTCGTTTTCCAAAAGTAGTAATAGGACAAGCATAGATACAATTGACAAGGTACAATTAACACGGTACAGATATAAAAATAGAAGAGAATTAAAACATACAACTTTCAAATTGTTTTATGAATAGCGAAAGCTATTGTTAATTGCAAATTGTTAATTGCAAATTGAGAATATTATGGCAAAACAAGATTTTTACGAGGTATTAGGAATTTCTAAGGGTGCTAGTGCGGCCGAAATTAAAAAAGGATACCGTAAAATGGCAGTAAAATACCACCCAGATAAAAATCCAGGTGATCAAGAAGCGGAAGAAAAATTCAAACTAGCAGCAGAGGCTTATGAAGTTTTAAGTGATGAAAACAAAAAAGCTAGATACGATCAATACGGACACCAAGCCTTTGAAGGAGGTCAAGGTGGTGGCGGTAGAGGTGGCTTTGGCGGTATGGATATGGATGACATTTTCAGTCAATTCGGAGACATCTTTGGTGGTGGCTTTGGTGGTTTTGGCGGAGGTGGTCAACGTGGCGGTGGACGTAGAGCCATGGTAAAAGGATCTAACATGCGTATTCGTGTTAAATTAACGTTGGAAGAAATTGCAAATGGAGTTGATAAAAAAATAAAAGTCCGTAGAAAAAAGCAAGCCAAAGGAGTTACTTATTCTACGTGTCCTACCTGTAATGGAGCTGGACAAGTTATGCAGGTTACCAACACAATTTTAGGTAGAATGCAAACTGCAGCTACATGTAATACTTGTGGAGGTGCAGGAGAAACGATGAAAAACAAACCTAATGGAGCAGATGCACAAGGTTTGATTGTAGAAGAAGAAACGGTAACTATTAACATTCCAGCAGGAGTTACAGACGGGGTGCAATTAAAAGTTTCTGGAAAAGGAAACGAAGCTCCAGGTAACAATTCTATAGCTGGAGATTTGTTGGTGTTGATAGAAGAGGTTGCGCACGATACATTGACGAGAGAAGGGATCAACTTACATACAGATTTGTACATAAGTTTTTCTGAAGCGGTATTAGGAGTAGGTAAAGAAATAGAAACAGTTACTGGAAAAGTTAAAATTAAAATTGAAGGAGGTACGCACTCTGGTAAAATTTTAAGGTTGAAAGGTAAAGGGTTGCCAAATATTGAAGGATACGGTACTGGAGATTTGTTGGTGCATGTAAATATTTGGACTCCACAAGAGTTAAACAAAGAACAAGTAAAGTTTTTTGAATCGAACATGGAGCACGATAATTTTAAGCCAAGCCCAACTAAATCAGACAAATCATTTTTTGAAAAGGTGAAAGATATGTTCTCTTAAAAGGGAATGTAAAAAAAAACAAAAAAAAAGTATTTTTTTTTTGTTGGAACAAAGAAAGTATGTATCTTTGAATCGTTGTGTTATTTATAACACACTTTTTCTTTTTCATAGCAATTTTTCCCACCTGGTTTACTAGGTGGGTTTTTTTTTGAAACAAATAAAAATAGAATAAAAGTAGGTTGTCTTATCGCCGTGAATTTGATTCAAGGAGGAAAGTCCGAGCACTATAGAACAGCATAGCGGATAACATCCGTCATTCTAATTTATTTTAGGAGAGGACAAGTGCAACAGAAAGCAAGTACAGTTCGGCTGTAGTGAAACCAGGTAAACTCTATGCGGTGCAATGTCATGTATATTGGAGTCCCATTTATAGGTAAGAGTTGTTCGCTCAATTCCAAGGGGTAGACAGATAGAAGTTATTGGCAACAGTAACCCTAGATAAATGATAAGAATCTTGATCTTATTTCAAGATACAGAACTCGGCTTATAGATCTACTTTTTTCTATTTTTTATGTTATTTGTTTAAATTTGAAAAAAACTAATACGGCTACGAATATTTTAAGTGCTAATTTAAAAATTACTACGTAATAATACGTAGTTTTGTGTGGTAAAATAAATATAAAAATGTGATTTTGTTAAAAATCATTCGTTTTTGAAATCCTATTGATTTCCACTTTTAAAATGGTACTCTTATTTTGTATCTTGCCTAACTAAATAAAGAACAATTAAATTAACTATAACAGATCGTATGAATATCTATAACGATTACCTAAAGGAGATTGAAGAACGAAAAGACCAAGGGCTTCATCCAAAACCAATTGATGGTTCAGAATTGCTAAGTGAAATCATTGAGCAAATTAAAGATTTAAAGAATGAACATAGAGAAGACTCTCTAAAATTCTTTATTTATAACGTTGTACCAGGTACTACAAGCGCTGCAATTGTAAAAGCTAAGTTTTTAAAAGAGATTATTCTTGGGGAATCTATAGTGAAAGAAATTGCACCAAGTTTTGCTTTAGAGTTATTGTCTCATATGAAAGGGGGGCCTTCGGTAGAGGTTTTATTAGATTTAGCTTTAGGAAATGATGCTGCTATTGCAAAGGATGTAACTAAGGTTTTAAAAACACAAGTTTATCTTTACGAAGCAGATATGGATCGTTTAGAGGCTGCTTATAAAGGGGGTAACGCTGTTGCTAAAGAACTTTTAGAAAGTTATGCAAAAGCAGAATTCTTTACAACATTACCAGAGGTTGAAGAAGAAATTGAAATAGTTACGTATATAGCAGGAGTTGGAGATATTTCTACGGATTTATTGTCTCCAGGTGCAGATGCTCACTCTCGTTCAGATCGTGAATTACATGGTCAATGTATTTTTGAGCACAATAAAGATATGCAAAAAGAGCTTTCTGCTTTAAAACAACAACACCCAGATAAGCGTGTAATGTTAGTGGCAGAGAGAGGAACAATGGGAGTTGGTTCTTCTAGAATGTCTGGAGTAAACAATGTAGCTTTGTGGACAGGTATTCAAGCGAGCCCATATGTGCCATTTATCAACATTGCTCCAGTAATTGCTGGAACAAATGGAATTTCTCCAATTTTCTTAACTACGGTTGGAGTAACTGGAGGTATTGGATTAGACTTGAAAAACTGGGTAAAGAAAACAGATGCAGAAGGAAATGTGATTTTTGATGCAGATGGAGAACCCGTTTTAGAAGAAACATATTCAGTAGAAACAGGTACTGTTTTAACAATAAACACTAAGACAAAAAAATTATATAAAGGAGACCAAGAATTGAAAGATATTTCTGATGCTTTTACACCTCAAAAGGTAGAGTTTATGAAAGCTGGAGGTTCTTATGCAGTTGTATTTGGTAAAAAATTACAAACATTTGCATGTAAAACTTTAGGAATGGATATTCCTTTAGTATACGCTCCATCTAAGGAAATTTCTGTAGAAGGACAAGGTTTAACTGCTGTTGAAAAAATATTCAATAAAAATGCTGTAGGTAATACTCCGGGTAAAACATTACATGCAGGTTCTGATGTTCGTGTAGAAGTAAACATTGTAGGTTCTCAAGATACCACAGGGTTGATGACTTCTCAAGAATTAGAGTCTATGGCGGCTACCGTTATTTCTCCAATTGTTGATGGTGCTTACCAATCAGGATGTCACACAGCTTCGGTTTGGGATGATAAATCTAAGGCGAATATCCCTAGATTGATGAAATTTATGAATGACTTTGGTTTGATTACTGCTCGTGACCCTAAAGGTCAATATCCAGCAATGACAGACGTTATTCATAAAGTATTAAATGATATTACAGTAGGAGATTGGGACATTATTATTGGTGGAGATTCTCATACACGTATGTCTAAAGGTGTTGCTTTTGGAGCAGATTCAGGTACCGTTGCTTTGGCATTGGCTACTGGAGAAGCTTCTATGCCAATTCCACAATCGGTAAAAGTTACTTTTAAAGGAGTGATGAAATCTTTTATGGATTTCCGTGATGTGGTACACGCTACACAACAACAAATGTTGAAGCAATTTGGTGGAGAAAATGTATTCCAAGGTAGAATTATTGAAGTTCACTTAGGAACATTAACTGCCGATCAAGCTTTTACATTTACAGATTGGACAGCAGAAATGAAAGCAAAAGCTTCTATCTGTATTTCTGAGGATGCTACTTTAATTGAATCTTTAGAGATTGCAAAAGGTAGAATCCAGATCATGATTGACAAAGGAATGGACAATCACCTAAACGTTTTACAAGGGTTGATTGAAAAAGCAGATAAGAGAATTGCTGAAATTAAATCTGGAGAAAAACCAGCGTTAAGACCAGATGCAAATGCAAAATATCATGCTGAGGTTGTCATCGATTTAGATGAGGTTGCAGAACCAATGATTGCAGATCCAGATGTAAACAACGATGATGTTTCTAAACGTTATACACACGATACGATTAGACCATTGTCTTACTATGGAGGAACTAAAAAAGTAGACTTAGGGTTTATTGGTTCTTGTATGGTTCACAAAGGAGATATGAAAATTTTGGCTCAAATGTTAAAAAACATTGAAGCACAACAAGGTAAAGTAGAATTTAAGGCACCATTAGTAGTGGCACCACCTACTTATAACATTGTTGATGAATTAAAAGCAGAAGGAGATTGGGATGTGTTAACTAAATACTCAGGTTTTGAGTTTAATGATAACGATCCTAAAGCAGCTGCTCGTACCAAGTATGAGAATATATTGTACTTAGAACGTCCAGGATGTAACCTTTGTATGGGGAATCAAGAAAAAGCAGAACCAGGAGATACTGTAATGGCTACGTCTACCCGTTTGTTCCAAGGAAGAGTTGTAAAAGATTCTGGTGAGAAAAAAGGAGAATCATTATTGTCTTCTACTCCAGTGGTTGTTTTATCTACTGTTTTAGGTAGAACTCCTACAATGGCTGAATACGAAGCAGCAGTAGAAGGAATTGTGTTAACTAAATTCACTCCTTCTTTAAAGCAGTTGATTAAATAATCATAAGATTATAAAAATAACATATTGTAAAAATCCCGAGTATTAAATAGGCTCGGGATTTTTTAGGTCTTAATTATAATGTATTCTTTGTAGATCAATCATAATTAATATTGATCACTTAGCTTTTTTTCTTGAGTTAAGAACTCTTGTTTGAGACATTACAACAGAAGAAATACTTTTATGTCGCTTCTATATTTTGTATATTTAGCTAAGAAAACAAATAACTAATAATAAAATAAATCTTATGGCATTCGATATTGAAATGATAAAAGAGGTTTATGCTCGTATGACCGAACGAGTAGACACTGCAAGAAAAGTAGTAGGAAAACCTTTAACTTTAGCTGAGAAAATCTTGTATAACCATCTTTGGGATGGAAAAGCTACGGAAGCTTTTAAAAGGGGAGTAGATTATGTGAATTTTGCACCCGATAGAATTGCTTGTCAAGATGCAACTGCACAAATGGCATTGTTGCAATTTATGCAAGCTGGTAAAACCAAAGTAGCAGTACCTACAACAGTACATTGTGATCACTTAATTCAAGCGAAAGAAGGAGCTGCTAAAGATTTGCAATTTGCAAACAAAACAAGTGCAGAGGTGTTTGATTTTTTATCTTCTGTATCTAATAAATACGGAATCGGATTTTGGAAACCAGGAGCGGGTATCATACATCAAGTTGTGTTAGAAAATTATGCATTTCCAGGAGGAATGATGATTGGTACCGATTCTCACACCGTAAATGCTGGTGGATTAGGAATGGTTGCTATTGGAGTTGGTGGTGCCGATGCTGTAGATGTAATGGCAGGTATGGCTTGGGAGTTGAAATTTCCAAAACTAATTGGAGTTAAATTAGCAGGTAAATTATCAGGATGGACAGCATCTAAGGATGTGATTTTAAAAGTAGCTGGAATTTTAACTGTAAAAGGAGGAACAGGTGCTATTGTAGAATATTTTGGAGAAGGAGCTAAAAATCTTTCGGCAACAGGAAAAGGGACTATTTGTAACATGGGAGCTGAAATTGGAGCTACTACTTCTACTTTTGGTTATGATGAATCTATGGATCGTTATTTACGTGCTACAGACAGAGCCGATGTGGCAGATGCAGCAAACCAAGTTGCTTCTTACTTAACAGGAGATGACGAGGTATATGCTAACCCAGAAGAATATTTTGATCAAGTAATTGAAATCAACTTAGACGAATTAAAACCACATATCAACGGACCTTTTTCTCCAGATTTAGCTTCTGAAGCAGGTGCAGATGTTAGAGCAAAAGCAGAAGCCGAAGGATGGCCTTTAGATGTTGAATGGGGGTTGATAGGTTCTTGTACCAATTCTTCTTACGAAGATTTATCAAGAGCAGCATCTATTGCGAAACAGGCATTAGATAAGGGGATAGAAGTAAAAGCTGATTTTGGAATCAATCCAGGTTCCGAACAAGTACGTTATACAGCAGATAGAGATGGTTTGTTAGGTACTTTTGAGAAATTAGGAGCTACGATATTTACCAATGCTTGTGGACCATGTATTGGTCAATGGGCTCGTTATTCCGATCCTAAAAATGCACCTAAAAATTCTATTGTACATTCTTTTAATAGAAACTTTGCAAAACGTGCCGATGGAAATCCAAATACCCATGCATTTGTAACGTCTCCAGAATTGGTGGCAGCGATTGCTATTTCTGGTCGTTTGGATTTTGATCCCACAAAGGATTCATTGATTAACAAAAACGGGGAATCTGTAATGTTTGATGAACCAACAGGTGATGAATTGCCAACAAAAGGATTTGCTGTAGAAGATGCAGGATATCAATCTCCAGTAGAAGATGGATCGGGTATTGAAATTGCTGTTTCTCTAGAATCAGACAGATTACAATTGTTAGAACCTTTTAAACCTTTAGGTTCAGATATTAAAGATGCAAAATTATTGATCAAAGCCTTTGGGAAATGTACGACGGATCATATTTCTATGGCGGGACCTTGGTTGCGTTTCCGTGGACATTTAGACAATATTTCTAACAACTGTTTGATTGGTGCTGTAAATGCATTCAATCAAAAAACAGACATGGTTAAAAATCAATTGACAGGGGAGTATGGTGCTGTACCTGCTACAGCAAGAGCTTATAAAGCTGCTGGCGTTCCTTCTATTGTTGTTGGAGATCACAATTATGGAGAAGGTTCTTCTAGGGAACATGCAGCTATGGAGCCTCGTCATTTAGGAGTGGCTGCTGTAATTGTAAAATCTTTTGCACGTATTCACGAAACAAACTTGAAAAAGCAAGGAATGTTAGGATTGACCTTTGCAAATGAAGCAGATTACGATTTAATTCAAGAAGATGATACGTTTACTTTTACAGATTTAGCAGATTTTACTCCAAATAAACCATTAACATTAGAAGTTACACATGCTGATGGATCTACAGATGAAATTAAACTGAATCACACTTACAATGCAAGTCAAATTGCTTGGTACAAAGAAGGTTCTGCTTTGAACTTGATAAAAAAAGAAAATGCTGCTTAATTGATAAATAGTTTTAAATTTTAAAAACTTTCTAAGAATCATTTCTTAGGAAGTTTTTTTATGTCAATTACTGAAATTTTTTATAGAAAATAAATCGGTAAACTAAAAAATAAATTGTCGAGTTTTTGCATCGTAATGGATGTCTTGAGAGTTGAAAATGTCTTTCAATTTGTTTTGTACTATTTCTTCATCAACCTTCCCTAAAGTTATTAAGTTTTTATGGATCAACATAAGACGATCAGATGTTTTTAAAGCCAAATTGATTTCGTGCGTTGAAATTAAAATAGTTTTCTGCGTTTCTTTGCTAATCTTCTGTAAGATTTTAAAAATGTTCAACTTGTGATGAATATCTAGGTGAGAAGTGGGTTCGTCTAACAAAATGATAGGAGTATCTTGTGCCAAAGCTCTAGCAATCATCACTCTCTGCAACTGCCCATCACTCAATTGATGAATGTATTGTGATTGCAGATCATGAGTACTTGTAAGTTTCATCGCATTTTTTACGATTTCTTGGTCTTTTGTGGTGATGGTTCCTAACCAATTGGTGTAAGGTTGTCTTCCTAAAGCAATGGTTTCATATACTGTTAGTGAATTTTCGGGCAAACTTTCTGTCAATACGACAGCTATATTTTTTGCGAAATTTTTGGTAGATAAATCAGTATATGCGTTTTGGTTGATTTGCAACGTTCCTTCTAAAGCAGGAATCATGTTTGCTAAAGTTTTTAATAAGGTTGATTTTCCCGATCCGTTTCTTCCTAGCAAACACAACAATTCTCCTTGATGGATTTTTAAATCAATATGTTCACAAATCGGAAGGGTTTTTTTACCCTGTTTGTATCCAATAGCAAGTTGGGTGGTTTGTAGAATTATTGTCTTCATGAGTGGATGCGATTGGATTTAAACAATAAGAGCCAGATAACAACGGGTGCACCTAACAAAGATGTAATTGCGTTGATGGGTAAGTTTTTACCACTTAAAGGAATATGAGAAATGGTATCACACCACAGCATAACCAAAGCACCTATAATAGCCACGGCGGGAATCAGAATTCGATGATTGGAAGTTGTAAAAATCAATTTAGAAATGTGTGGAATTGCCAAACCGATAAATGCAATAGGCCCCACAAAAGCAGTAATACTACCTGTTAGCAAACTGGTGATGATAAATATAAAGGTTTGTGTTTTTGAAATGGAAATACCGAGACTTTTTGCATAATTTTCTCCCAAAAGTAAAGCATCTAAAGGTTTGATGATGAATAGTAATCCAAAGCAACTAAAAGAAACAATAGCGGTTAACAAAGCTATTTCACTCCATTGTAAATTACTCAAACTCCCAAAACTCCAAAAAATATATTGTTGCAATTCTGTGGCGGTACTAAAATAAGACAAAATACTAATCATGGCAGTGGTAAAGCTTCCAAACATCAATCCAATAATTAAAATAGACAAAATGTTTTTTATCTTTTTAGCAGAAATCATTACCACGCTCAATACTAAAAAAGCCCCCAAACATGCAGCTAAAGGAATAGAGAAATAATGTAAAAAAGAGGAGATTCCTAACAAACTACCTCCCATAATCATAAGTGCAACTCCTAAGCTAGCCCCAGAACTAATTCCCAAAACAAAAGGGCCTGCTAATGGATTTCTAAAAAAAGTTTGCATTAATAAACCACTAACTCCCAACCCAATTCCTGTTAAAATACTTGTAATGGTTTTCGGAAATCGGTATTGTGTAATAATATATTGATAGTTTTTGTCTACAAGAGTAGGGTTGGTAAAACTATGCCAAATATCGCTAAAAGGAATGTTTATACTCCCCACATTTACATTGATGAAAACGCTGACAATAAATAGTAGCGTTAAGGTTGCAAAAGCATATGGATATTTTGTGGTAGACAAACGCACTTTACAGGCTTTGTAAAAAATGAATCAATTTTTGAACAGCCAAACCTCTGTGGCTTATTTTTCCTTTTTGGTCTAAAGTCATTTGTGCAAAAGAAGTGTCAAATCCAGCAGGTTTAAAAATAGGATCGTAACCAAAACCTTCGTCTCCATGTCTTTCTTTTAATATTTCACCTTTACAAACCCCTTCAAACAAATGTTGTTGGTTGTTAAGGTTTAAGCAAATAAGGGTTTTAAAGCAAGCAGTTCTATCAGAATTAGATTCTAAGTTTTTCAACAACAAATCCATGTTTTTTTCTGCATTACCATGTTCTCCTGCGTACCTAGCAGAATAAACACCCGGAGCTCCATCCAAAGCATTTACGAGCAATCCAGTATCATCTGCAAAGCATGCATAGCCATATTTCTCAGTCACAAAATTTGCTTTAATAATGGCATTCCCTTCCAGTGTTGTTGCTGTTTCAGGAATTTCTTCGGTACATCCAATGTCTGTTAGAGATAACAATTCTATATGAGGCAACAAAGCTGCAACCTCTTTTAGTTTGTTTTTATTGTGTGTAGCAAAAACTATTTTCATGAGATGTTTTTAGGTACAAAACTAATCAATAAAACAACTTATTCGTGATGATAGGGTTCATTTTTTAGAATGGTAAAACCTCTGTATAGTTGCTCTACCATAAACAAACGAATCATTTGGTGTGAAAAAGTCATTTTTGATAAAGATATCTTTCCTTGTGCTTTTTGATAAACTTCATCAGAAAAACCATAGGGGCCACCAATAACAAAAACCAATTGTTTGATGCCTGCATTCATTTTCTTCTGTAAAAAACTTGAAAATAAAAGGGAAGTAAATTCCTTCCCTTTTTCATCTAATAATATCAATTGATCTGTAGGTTGCAGTTTTTTTAAAATTAACTGACCTTCTTTTTCTTTCTGTTCACTTTCTGATAAATTTTTAACATTTTTAATGTCGGGTAAAATATCCAATTCAAACTTTATATAATGTTTGAGTCTATTTTGGTAAATATCTATCAGTTGAATTAAATTTTTGTCATCCGTTTTGCCAACTGCTAAAAGAAGGATTTTCATAGGGTTTGTACTTTGTGAAAAACAAAGGTACTAAGAAGGATTGATTTATACGTTTACTCTGTTTCAGAATCAGAAGTGTAATAAAATTCTTCTTTTATAATTTTACCATCTTTTAAATGGTACATACATAACTCTTCTAATTGTACTCTACCCAATCCTCTAATATCTACATCTAGAGACATTTTAAAACAAATATGATCTTCTACCACTAGTGGTGTAGAAATTTCATATTTATATATGGTCTTTGCTCTTTCAAAGAACATTGCCGTTTTTTTTTGTACGTTTTTAATTCCTTTGGTCCTTCTGTACCTAGAAGTTTGAGATTCTATACTTTCAATGTTGTCATGGTACAACTCAACCTGAGCAAGTGCGTTTTGTCCTCTTCTACAAAGATCTACCAGTCTGTCTGCAATTTCTTGTGTCGTCATATTTTTAGGGAGCTATTTTTTCTTAAAATTAATTGTAAAAAAATGCCTGACTGCTGATAGAAGTTCTTAGTGAAACTGTTTTTTCGCATTTATTTTATAGAATTAATCCCTTTGATGAGTTTACAAATCGACTACAGAAGTTTATATTTGTTCTAAAATTAGATGTATTATGATAAGTCAAGAGCAATTTGACGAGGAAATAAAGTTGATCATAGAAAATGCCATTAGAGAAGATGTAGGTGATGGGGATCATTCATCGTTAGCGTGTATTCCAAACACTGCTATGGGAAAAGCAAAGTTGTTGGTAAAAGATGAAGGAACTATTGCTGGTGTTGCATTTGCTCTTCAAGTTTTTAAATATGTAGATCCTGCTTTAAAAGTAGAAGTGTTGATAAAAGACGGAGAAAGTGTGGCTTATGGAGATGTTGTTTTGTACGTAACGGGGTCTTCTTTGTCCATATTAAAAGCGGAAAGATTGGTGTTGAATGCCATGCAGCGTATGAGTGCAATTGCAACTAAAACGGCACACTATGTAACATTACTAGAAGGTACGGGAACCAAAATTTTAGACACACGTAAAACCACACCGGGAATACGAGCTTTGGAAAAATGGGCTGTAAAGATTGGAGGTGGAGAAAACCATCGGTTTGCTTTGTATGATATGATCATGTTAAAAGACAATCATATAGATTTTGCAGGGGGGGTATCTCAAGCAATTCAGCAAACAAAAACGTATCTAAAGTCTAAGCAAAAAGACTTAAAAATTATTGTAGAAGCAAGAGACTTAAAGGAAATAGAAGAAATTATTCAGTTTGAAGGGATTCATAGAATTTTAATTGATAACTTTAATTACGATGATACCCGAAAAGCGGTTCAGTTGATAGGTAACAAAGCAGGAACAGAATCTTCGGGAGGAATTAATGAAGAAACATTGAGGAAATATGCAGAATGTGGTGTTCAGTACATTTCTTCGGGAGCGTTGACTCACTCAGTCTCCAATTTAGATTTAAGTTTAAAAGCAGTAGAATAAAAACGTGTTAGAAACTAAAGAAATTCAAAAAAAAGATTCTATAGAAAAAGAATTGAAAAGAGTCCCAATTGTTAATTGGTTGGTACTTACAGGTAAAAGAATTCCTGTTCCTGGGTTGCAAGGGATGAGTTT
Source organism: Wenyingzhuangia sp. 2_MG-2023 (assembly GCF_030548295.1). Classification (GTDB taxonomy): domain Bacteria; phylum Bacteroidota; class Bacteroidia; order Flavobacteriales; family Flavobacteriaceae; genus Wenyingzhuangia. The sequence continues at coordinate 74,771 of NZ_JAUOSB010000010.1, read as the reverse complement.
GTACGATTTGTTAGAAATGTATTCTTTAGGAATTTTAAAAGGAGCATTAACATCTAGAGCAGGAGGGATTTCATATAGTTTTTTTATGGCTCTTTTTCCTTTTATGCTGTTTATGTTAACCTTAATTCCCTACATTCCTATTGATGGATTTCAAGAGAATTTTTTAGGATTGATTTCTGAAGTATTGCCTCCAAAAACGTTCACAGCAGTAGATTCTGTTTTGGCGGATATTGCCACAAATAAATATGGAGGACTGTTATCTTTTGGTTTTTTAGTTTCTATTTTTTTAATGACCAATGGTGTAAATGCAGTATTTGCTGCCTTTGAATATTCTGTACATGTTCAAAAAATTAGAAATGTTCTTAAGCAGTATTTGATTTCTTTAGGAACGTCATTAACCATGTCTTTTATGTTGATTTTGACAGTTGCAGCTACTATTTTTTTTGAATTTGGATTTACGTTTCTAACTGAAAATGGATGGATTTCTGAAAGTATGATGTGGTTGAGTAATTTGCGTTATTTGCTCTTTATGTTTTTGATTTTTTGCACTGTTTCTATGTTGTATTATTTTGGAACAACAGAAGGAAAAGAAACCCGATTTTTTTCAGCAGGTTCTGTGTTGACTACTATTTTGTCTTTATTAACCTTTTATGGTTTTGGAATTTATGTAGTTAAATTTTCCAAATACAATGAATTGTACGGTTCTATTGGTACCTTGTTGGTATTGATGTTGTTTATTTGGTTAAACGCTATTATTTTGCTTTTAGGTTTTGAATTGAATGCAAGTATTACCAGATTGAGAAACGATCATAAAACCGCTAAAGCTTCTAAATTAAACGCTTAATTCCGATTTTTTCTCTTTCTTTTTTACGGTTGATTTGTTTTTGGACAAAAAAGATTGCAACCACAAAGCAGATTTTTTGAAAGTTCTTTTTTGAGTAACAAAATCATTGTGAATCAATCCAAATCTGGCTTTGGTTCCTTCAGCCCATTCAAAATTATCCACCAATGTCCACACAAAATATCCTTTAACATTAATTCCTTTCTCAATGGCTTTTAGTGTAAATTCAAAAGTTTTTTTAAAATATTTTATACGGTTGGAGTCCTTTATTTTTCCTTTGATAATTTCATCGTCAAAACAAACCCCAGATTCTGTAATATAGATATCTTTTACGTTTTTATATGCGCTGAATTTTTTAAGAACTTTTAACAGTCCTTTTGGGTAAATTTCCATCCCCATGTTGTTTACCTTAACATCTCTCTGAATTGCAGGAATTTCTGTGGCAAATAAAACAGGCGGTAGCAAACTAAATTTGGCTACAACTCTAAAGTAATATTGAATCCCAATAAAATCAAAATCAAATTTCATCAACTCATCATCTCCAGGAGCAAAATAACTTTCAATAACACTCAAGCCTGTAATTATATCTTTAGGATATCCCAACCCCAAACTGGGTTCTATAAAAAAACGATTGAGCATTGCATCTATTCTTTGAGCAGCTTTTTTATGTTTGGCTAATCTGTTAACAGGGGATACGTGTGAACAAGAAAATGTAGTTCCAATATAAGCATCTTTTACATTTTTTCGGAGGATTTTACCACCAATTGCTTGGCATAGAGTAGCGTGATGTGCAGCAGGTAAAAAGTTGTTGATTCCTTTTTTTCCAGGAGCGTGCAGTCCTGTAAAATATCCCAAACCTATAAAACTCATAGGTTCGTTTAATACAATCCATTTTTTTACTTTGTCACCATACTCGTAAGAACAAAGTTCTACGTATTCTTCAAACCATTTTAGAATGTCTCTATTGGTCCAACCTCCTTTGTTTTCTAATGCTTGTGGTAAATCCCAATGGTACAAAGTAATCCAAGGTTCTATGTCTAACTCTAGACAATAATTAATTACTTTGTGGTAAAAATTAATTCCATCAGCATTCACTTTTCCTATACCTTTTGGCAGTAATCTAGACCAAGACAATGAAAAACGAAAACATTCTAAATTTAGTTCTTTAATTTTTAAAATATCTTCTTTGTAATTTTCATAAAAATTAGTAGCCTCGTTACCATGTCCATGTTTAAAATTAGGATGATTGGTAAATGTGTCCCAAATAGAAGCCTGTTTTCCGTCTTTGTCATGAGCTCCTTCATTTTGATAAGCAGAAGTTGTTACACCCCATTTAAAATTGGAAGGAAACGAGTTGACATTTATTTTTCGATAAGACATTGCTACTATTTTGAATAAAAATTAAGTTGGTTAAAGTACCCGATTTGGAAATTTTTAATGTTGTTTTTGTAATATGATAATGTTAATAAATTCTCAAGCTTATTTTTCTTAAATGATTAATTTTTAATCTTTTACATTTTGTTTTTATTTGGTAATCTTAAATTTATATAGGTTTTTTTAAAAAAACTTCAAAATAGATATATAAATTTCCTTATGTTTTTGTTAAATTGTATTTTTAAAAAAAAAGCTATGGATTTACAACAACATTAGCTAACTGTTTTTTGTTGTTTGTTAAATTGATTAATGTTAGGACTATGAGGAAGTTATTTAGAAGATTTTCAAAGTTAAAATGCGATAGAAAACCAATAATGTCTTCTATTATTGCAAGTGTAGGATACAATACCAGTGAAGAAATATTAGAAATAGAATTTAAGAGAAATAGAGATATTTGGCAATACTCAGAAGTCCCTAATTTGTTGTGGACTGAGTTTGTAAAATCAAATTCTAAAGGAAAATTCTTTTTAAAAGAAATTAAAGATAAATACCCTAGAGTAAAAATTTAAAATCATTTTAAAAAAGAAGTTTTACCTGTTCTTAGTTCGTAATAAATCCAATTTATTTAGGGTTTTCATGTAAAAAAAGGAGTAAGTTTGATACTCTAAAAATGAAATGCATTACCATCTTTTTATTGCTGTAAAAGATATGCTTTTTTAATTTTTAGTTTATTGTCTTACACTATCAGTACTTGCCATGAAGAACGAAGAATCCGCCATAAAGACTACTTATTTTAGCATTATTGGAAATATAAGTTTGGCTATTGTAAAAGGATTAGCCGGTTTTTTTGGTAATTCTTATGCTTTGATGGCAGATGCGATAGAGTCTACAGCAGATGTTTTTGCTTCTTTTTTGGTATTTGTGGGCTTTAAATATGCCAAAAGACCAGCGGATGAAAATCATCCTTATGGACATGGAAAAATAGAGCCTTTGATTACATTTGCCATTGCAGCTTTTTTGGTGATTTCAGCAACATTAATTGCAAGAGAAAGCATTCATAACATTCAGACACCTCAAAAAATTCCAAAACCTTGGACTTTGATTGTTTTGGGATTTATTATTATTTGGAAAGAAATATCGTTTCAAGTAGTTATCAAAAAAAGTAAAGAAATCAAAAGTTCTTCGTTAAAAGCAGATGCATGGCACCATAGAAGTGATGCCATAACTTCTATACTTGCTTTTGTAGGAATTTCTATAGCAGTATTTTTTGGTAAAGGTTATGAAACTGCCGACGATTGGGCTGCACTTCTAGCTTCTGTATTTATCATATACAATAGCTATTTGATTGTAAGACCTGCTTTGGGGGAAATTATGGATGAACAATTATACGATGAACTTATTATTGAGATCAGAGATGAATCAGTAAAGGTTTATGGTGTTTTAGGAACTGAAAAGTGTTTTGTAAGAAAAGCAGGAATGAAATATAATGTGGATTTGCATGCTATTGTAGATGGAAATATTTCTGTAAAAGAAGGTCATGATATTGCTCACAAGTTAAAAGATACTTTGATGAGAAAAAATCCTAATTTAGGTCATATTCTTATTCATATAGAACCTCATAAATAGGAGTTGTTTTGTGTTTTCGCAACTTTAGATTTGTTTTAAATCACTTTTGACATGTTTGTACTATTTGTAATAGGTAAAATCTTAAATTAGGCGAATCAAAAAAAGAATCAACAAAACTCCCCAACGTATTCAAATGAAACTACCTATCATTTCAACTTTTCAACTTTTTAAAAATAAATTATTAATAGCCTGTCTTATTTTGGTTTTGCTTGTTAGCATTACTACTTATGCACAAAAGGGAAAGACATACACAACAGCTGATTATGACCGTGCAGCAGCCATGCTTTATCAAAATACAAGCAAGTTGATAGATAATAATATTTATCCTCAATGGTTGCCAGATGGTAGAGTTTGGTACCTCTCTTACACAGCTAATAAAAAAGAATTCAAACTTTATGATCCTGAAAAAAAGAAACTTTTGACTACGGACACACAAAGAGAATTGATAGAAAAAGGAGCCATAGAAATCAAAATAAAAGCAGGTTCTCGCACAGAAATTTTATCACCAGATGAAAAATATGTTGCGTTTATCAGAGATTGGAATTTGTGGATTCGTGAAGTTGCTACACATAAAGAAACGGCTTTAACCACAGATGGAATCAAAAATTTTGGTTACGCTACAGACAATGCTGGATGGAAACATAGCAATCGCCCTATTTTAAGTTGGTCACCAGATTCTAAAAAAATAGCAACATTTCAGCAAGATCAGAGACATGTGAGTGATATGTATTTGGTAAAAACAAAAGTAGGTACACCAGAATTGTCTGAATGGAAATATCCGTTGCCAGGAGATGAAGATATTATTCGTATTCACAGAGTAATTATTCACATCAATCCAACTCCAAAAATTGTAAAATTGCACATGGATGCAGATGCAAGAAGAGGAACCTTATGCGATGATATTTCTTGCGAAGGAGGTTTTGATGATGTGGCTTGGAGCGAAGACGGATCACAACTGGCTTTTGTGTCTACCAGTAGAGATCACAAAGAAGAAAATGTGAGAATTGCCAACACAGAAACAGGAGCTGTGAAAGATGTTTTTCAAGAAGTGGTAGCAACTCAGTACGAATCAGGACAAGGGGCTATCAACTGGAAGTATTTTTCTAAAACGGATGAATTGCTTTGGTATTCGGAAAGAAGTGATTGGGGACATTTGTATTTGTACAATGCAAAAAATGGAAAGCTAAAACATCAAATCACTTCAGGAGAATATGTAGTTAGAGAAGTGGTGAAGGTGGATGAGAAAAAACGTCTTATTTATTTTACAGCAAGTCATCACAAGGGAAAAGGAAATCCTTATTATAGTTATTTGTACCGAGTAGATTTTTCTGGAAAACATTTGAAATTATTAACTCCAGAAGAAGGAAATCATACGGTTCGTTTGTCACCAGACAACACATATTTTATTGATTCGTATTCTCAATCAGATGTGCCTCCTGTACATCAAGTAAAAACGATAGATGGTAAATTGATAAGCTTGTTAGAAAAGACAGACCTTAGCAGATTGAAAGCAACAGGATGGAAAGCACCTACTTCTTTTACCGTAAAATCTGCAGATGGATCTTGGGATTTGTACGGATTATTGTTTACACCCACAAAACTGCAAAAAGATGAAAAATTACCGGTAATTGTTCAAATTTATCCAGGGCCACAAGGAGGAACTATTAGTGTGGCTTCTTGGGGATTTTTACCTGCACGCTCTGATGCTCAAGCATTGGCAGAATTAGGCTTTGCAGTGGTGCAAATAGAAGGAAGTTGTAATCCAAATAGATCTAAGTCTTTTCACGATGCTTGTTACGGAAACATGGCAGAAAACACCTTGTCGGATCAAATTGCAGGCTTGAAACAATTGAAAGTAAACTATCCTTTTTTGGATTTGGATCGTGTGGGAATCTGGGGACATTCAGGAGGTGGATTTGCAACGGCAGCCGCTTTGTTAAAATATCCAGACTTTTTTAAGGTGGGAATTTCCGAATCTGGAAACCATGACAATAGAAATTACGAAGACGATTGGGGAGAACGATACATAGGATTGGAAACAAAAAACAACATGGGAGTTTCTAATTATGAACTGCAAGCCAATCAAATGTATGCTGAAAACTTAAAAGGGGAATTATTAATTATTCACGGAGGAATGGATGACAATGTGCCTCCTTACAATTCATATTTGTTAGTAGATGCATTGATCAAGGCAAATAAAGATTTTGATTTTATTTTGTTGCCAAATGCAAGACATGGCTACGGTAAAGACAGTAATTATATTATGCGCAGAAGATGGGATTATTTTTTACAGCATTTGATGAAAGCTACTCCTCCTAAAAATTACAAGATAGAGATAACTCCAGACTCAAGAAATTAGATTCTAAGATTCTATTTAGGAATGCTACAGTTGAAAGCTTAATTTTACAGAGATCATCAAAAATATATTTTATGAAAAAATCAATTTTTATTTTAGGAATTCTATTGACTGTTTCTAGTGCTTTGTTTTCTCAAAATACATTTACGCTGTTCAGTAAAGATTTAGGAGGACAAGCTACTTTGACCGAAGAATTTAATGGTTTTGGCTGCGTAGGAAAAAACCAATCTCCACAATTGACATGGAAAAATGCACCTAAAGAAACCAAAAGTTTTGCAATTACTATGTACGATCCAGATGCTCCTACAGGAAGTGGATGGTGGCACTGGGTAGTATTTGATATTCCAAAAAACGTGAACGAATTGGTTGCTGGAGCAGGAAATGTTTCGTTGAATTTAGCACCCAAAACAGCCATTCAGAGTGTGACAGATTATGGTGCCAAAGGATATGGAGGTCCTTGTCCACCAGAAGGACACGGTTTTCATCAATACATCATTACTGTGTATGCATTAAAAACGGACAAATTAGGACTTGATGAAAATGCAAATCCTGCTACGGTTGGGTATTATTTATGGAACAATACTTTAGCAAAAGCAAGCATTGTAACCTATTATCAAAAAGAGAAAAAATAAATAATTAGTACTATTTTCAAAATACAAAAGGCTCAACTTTATAGTTAGAGCCTTTTTTTATGCCCTTTTAAGGAATCAGAGAGTTGGAATAAAATACGTAGAAATGGAATTTTAACCGTGAAAAAATAGTACTCAAAATTAAAAATAGTTTTACGTTTGTTGTGTCAAAATGGAAGAGTACAGCAGGCTTAAAATTAACAGTACTATAGAATGGAATCAACAAAAAACAAATCTCAGAAAAAAATAGTTAGAGAAACCATAGACAGGGGATACCGAGTTTCTAAATATGTTTTTTACAAAGAAACACTGATTGATTACAAAGAGCATTTTTGGTCGTTTTTAGGAGCTTTTGTAGGGATTTCGTTGATTGGTTTTTTTCAAAGTCATGTGTTGACCAAAATAGAAAATGTTTTTTTGATAGGTTCGTTTGGAGCCTCTTGTGTTTTGGTTTATGGTGCCATTCAAAGTCCGTTGGCTCAGCCTAGAAACTTGATAGGGGGACATGTGATTTCTGCCATTATTGGTGTTACTGTTTTTAAAATAGTGCCAGACATTGTTTGGATAAATGGTCCACTTGCGGTTGCGTTGTCTATTGTAGCAATGCAAATTACCAAAACGCTCCATCCGCCAGGAGGGGCTACAGCTTTGATAGCAGTTATTGGTTCAGAAAAAATTAAGGCTTTGGGCTATGTATATGTGTTGTCACCAGTTTTTACAGGAACATTGATTTTACTGATAGTTGCTTTGGTTTTTAACAATGTTACTCAGCATAGAAAATATCCAATGGATAGCAAAACGAGAACAGTGTTGAAGCGAATGTTTGTTAAAAAACGTTTGTTGAAGGATGAAGAAGAAAATGCCTAGAAAAAGCAGTGTCAAGTTAAATATCGTAACCATATTCTTTTAAAGTTTCTTTGGCTTTGTTAGAGAATACAAAGTCATAAAAACGTTGTGCATCTACATGATGTTTTTTTAATAGAACAATTCCTTGTTCTATAGGGTGGTATTGTGTGGTTGGTATTTCTATCCACACACCTTTATTTTTAGCATTGGGAGAAAGAACTACAGACATTGCCGTAAAGCCTATTTCTGCAGCTTTTGATTGCACAAATTGATTGGTTTGTGCAATACTTTCACCATATACATATTTGTACTGTAGTGTATCTAAATGATTGTTTTGTAAAACTTCTAAGGCAGCTTTTCCATAGGGTGCTGTTTTAGGATTTGCCAAAGCAATGTGTTTGATATTAGGAAGTTTTAAATTCTCCAAATCAGGAGTAAGGCTGTCTAGAACAGTCCATAACACCAATTTACCTTTGGCATAGGTTTTAGGAGTGGTAATTGCAAATCCTTTTTGATACAAGGTTTCAGGATATTTCATATCAGCAGAAACAAAAAGATCATAGGGAGCTCCTGCTTGAATTTGTGCGGTCAATTTTCCCGAGGAACTTACAATCAGTTGACATTCAATTCCAGTTTGTTGTGTAAATTCTTTGCAGATAGCTTCCATGGCAAATTGCATGTTGGCAGCCGTGGCTATAGTCAATTTATTTTCTTTAGGAGCTTTACAACATAGACAACAACCCAATAAAAGGATTAAATAAATATGGATTCTGGTTTGAGAGATCAAAATATTATCGATGAATGTTTAATATTTTAGGAGTCCAATTGATACTGATGTAAGCAAATTGAGCTATTTGACTTGTGTTTCCATCTTTGCCTGTAGGAATAACAGACATGCTTTCGTCGGGAATTAGAAAAAGATAGGCCATTTCTAAGGTTGTATAATGGTTAGGTTGGTAAAAAAAACGGAAATCATTTTCCCAAGCATAAATTCTGTTTAGGTCTTCAGTTGCTCCGTTTTCTACTTTTGTAAGTGGAGTAGTAGCACCAAAAAGATGACTTTGCCAGTTCAATCGTAGTTTGTTATTTAGTGAAATATCTTGGAAAATATACGGATTTAAAATTCCCTCATGCTCATAAGTTCTTACCGTTTTTTGTGTATAATCCATTCCTCCATTGTGCCTGTGAAAAGCTCCGTATTGAGTTAGAAAAGCGTTAGATTTGTTATCATTTGAGTTTTTGTCACCACTAAAAATTTGTGCTCCAATTCGTAAAGTGTATTTGGAATTAGCATCCCACTTTATTTCAGGTTCTAGGTAATAAGCATTGTGTTGTTTTCCATTTTCTATGTGTCCCCATTGGTAATAACTAGCCAAGTTAAAAGTTAAGTCGTTGTTTTGAAACTCCAAACGTCCACCGTTGGTAAATTTCCAATGCCCTTTTGTGTTTTCGGAGGTAGGGTCTGTGTATTCATCAGCAATATTGATGGAGGTAAAAGTAAGTTTGTCTGTAGCTTGGTATTTTACAAAATTACTAACCATACCTCTGTAAAAATCCCAATCTACATCGTAATCTGTACCAAACTCACTGGTGTCATTTTGGTTGTACGCAGTAATCAAGTCTGCTTCTAATTTGTCATTACGATACATGAATCTTACGGCATCGTGTTGTCCTCCTGCTTGTCTCCAATTGTTTTCTGCAAACAATCTTTGGTTGTCATATTTAATACGCTGTCTACCTACACGAACAGATAATTTATCAGTGATTTTAGGCTCTACATAAAATTCATAAAATTGAGCTTTTCCATTAGCATCTCGCGTGTCCGTATCTCCCCAAATACGAATGTCTTGCAGGGTTGTGTGTATTAAAAATTGATCGTTATAACTGTAGTTTACGTTGATACGAGCCCGATGTGAGGTGAAAAAAGCAGCATCACTCTCATTATTAGGTAAGGTTCTATACCCTCTTCGGTACTCGGTTCTAGGTCTGTACTCCATATCTATATCCAAGTCAGAAGGACTGTTTAAAAAAGTTTCTGTTTGAGAATAACTAGTGCCCAAACACGAGATGAAAAGAATAAATGTTAGGGAAAATATTTTTGTTCTCAAAGTAGACATAGGCTAAAAAGTATATTTAAATGCAAACCTAAGGAAAATAGGAAGAATACTATAGCAAAGCAACTCCCATTCCTAAAAGGATGGCGATGAATTTTGGAAAACTAAATTTATGATTCTCTGAACTTTCAAACAGAATTACAGTAGAAATGTGTAAAAAGATACCAATGATAATTGCTGTGATGTAATTTTGATAATCTTGAAAAAAATGAATTTTAGAAGCTAGAAAACTACCAATCGGACTCATCAAAGCAAAAGCACTCATAAAGAAAATTACCTTTTTAATTTCATATTTATGCTTCAGAAAGAAAGATGTTAATACAATTCCTACAGGTACTTTGTGAATTACAATAGCCCATAAAAAAGCTTCGTTATTTACATATCCCAAAGGAATTCCTTCAGAAAAAGCATGCAAACACAAACTGACAAACAACAACCAAGGAAATTGTTTCTTTTGATCATGAATGTGTACATGTCCGTGTTCTGCACCTTTAGAAAAAGATTCCAAAACTAATTGAATAATAATTCCCAATAAAATAAAAGCCGCTATTAGTTTTATGTTGGTGGGTTCTGTGTTGTGAGTATGTTGATTGGAGTTTAACATTCCAAAAGACTCAGGCAACAGGTGACTGATGGTCATGGATAATAAATAGGCACCACTAAAAGAAAGTAAACATTGGATAAACATTTTTTTAGGATGTCCAATGCTCACAAAAAGAACACTCACCAATACAGAGGCTATCAAATACAAGTAAATCATTTGCTTAAAATCAAGATCAATCTATCCGAAGTTGTTTTGTTGTAGTTCGATAAATTATAGTCGCCAAAGATATGTTTAATTTTTAAATTAGATTGAACAGAATAGTCTTTGAATTTTTCCAAATCAATAGTTTTTACACGTTCTAAAAAATGGAATTCTTTTCCCGCATCTGTCAAGTCAATTTGTTTGGTAATAAAACCATCAATTACACTTCTTTGAATTTCAAAAGTAAGACCGTCTCTGTGTATGGTTTCTTGAGCAACTAAGTTTGGAACAACTTTAGAAACATTCATATAATCAATAACAGCAACACCGTTTTTAGGCAAGGCATCAGCAATGTTTTTCAACACCTGAATATCATCATTGTCGTCATCAAAATACCCAAAACTGGTAAACATATTAAAAACGGCATCTACTTTTACAGCAAAAGGTTTGCGCATGTCTTGTACTACAAATTTTAGATTTTTGTTGGCAAATTGATTGGCATACTCAATACTGTTTTCGGACAAATCCGCACCAATTACAGGATAACCTAAGGAATTTAAAAAAATAGAATGTCTTCCTTTTCCACATGCCAAGTCTAGAATGGTATGTGTTTTTGGAATGTCTAAAAAAGTGGTTAAATTTTCTATAAATACTTTGGCTTCTTCGTGGTTTCGGTGTTTGTATAATATGTGATAGTAATGTGTATTGAACCACTCACTAAACCAAGTTTTTGTTTGTTTCATGTAAAAAATATTGAAGCCCAAATTTAGTTAATTTATTCTTTAGTAGTTTTTATTTAAATGACATTACAAAAAAGTACTTTTGTAATCTGAAATAATAAGTTTTATGGGAGATAATTTTAAAATGGTAGCCATTACCTTACAAGGTTTGGAAGAGGTTTTGTCAAACGAGTTAAAGCAATTGGGAGCTCAAGATGTAAAATCAGGAGTTAGAATGGTGGAGTTTGTTGGTGATGAGGGATTTATGTACAAAGCAAATTTGTATTTAAGAACGGCTATCAGAATTTTAAAACCTATTGTAAAGTTTAAAGTACGCAACGAAGATGATTTTTATAAAAATCTCTTAAAAATTCGTTGGGAAAAATATGTAGGTGTTAAAGGAACTTTTGCCACCAAAGGAACCAATCAATTTACGGGAATGACAGACAATACGCATTATTTGGCTTTGAGAACCAAAGATGCTATTGCAGATTATTTTATGGCCAAGTATGAAGAAAGACCTAATGTGGATGTAAAACATCCAGACCTAAAAGTCAACGTTCATATTGATAGACATGGAGTTTGTACCGTTTCATTAGACAGTTCTGGAGATTCTTTGCACAAAAGAGGATATAGATTGAACACCAATATTGCACCAATCAATGAAGTTTTAGCAGCTGGATTGATTTTGTTGTCAGGGTATAATGGAGATCAGAATTTTATAGATCCTATGTGTGGTTCTGGAACACTTTTGATAGAAGCTGCAATGATTGCTTGTAACATTCCTGCAAACATCAACAGAAAAGAATTTGCTTTTGAGAAATGGAATGATTACAATGAGAATTTGTTTTTTGCCATTCAAGACTCTTTGATCAAGAGAATTAGAGATCCTAAATGTAAAATTATGGGGTTTGACAAAGCTCCATCTGCTGTTGTAAAAGCAAATGAAAATATTCAGAATGCCAATTTAGAAGAATTTATAGGAGTACACCATGTAAACTTTTTCAACTCTAAGAAAGAAGTTTTTGGACCCACAACTATTTTGTTCAATCCACCTTATGGAGAGCGTTTGAAATTAGACGATACCGAAGGATTTTATAGAAGCATTGGAGATACATTAAAACATCATTACCACAATTCATCAGCTTGGTTTATTACATCGGATGTTGAAGCTCTAAAATTTGTAGGTTTGAAAACCAGTAGAAGAATTGCTATAAAAAATAGTGATTTGGATTGTAAGTTTGTGAAGTATGAAATTTATGAAGGAAGTAAGAAAGCGAAGAAAAACGATTACTAGTTGAATTTTATATTATTCTTAATTTGATTTTTTACATAAAAAACACCGTTGCTTCTAAATAAAAGTAACGGTGTTTTAATTTTTATTTACAATCTAGACTAAAATTGACTATTCTTCTTTTTGAATATTTACATTAAAACTAGGAGCTTTGTAATCTTTGTCTAAATAATCTTTTGGAATGGTAATCATGTTTCCATCTCTGGTAGCTCTGTAATGAGGAGATAAAATTTCTATACCGTTTTCATTACACACATCTTGAATGTTTTGGTGTAATTCAGAATAAATAATTGCTTGTTTGGCAACTATTTTGGTGTAGGCATTCAACTCATAAGAAACGTAATAATCATCTAAACTTGTTTGTAAAACAAAGGGACTAGGAGCATTAGAAATTGCTTCTGTTCTAATGGCAGCTTCTATCAAACTTTTGTGTACCAACTTCCAAGGTACATCGTAACCTAAAGTAACCGTTGTGTGTAATATCAATCCGTTTTCATCTGCAATACTGGTGTAATTTACAATGTTACTTGCTAAAATAGTAGAGTTTGGAACCGTAATAATTTCGTTTTTAACAGTTTTTAAACGTGTAATTAATAACGTTTTTTCTATCACATCTCCTTTAATATCTCCAAATTTTATACGGTCACCAATTTTAAAAGATCGCATATAAGTAATAACCAAACCAGCAACCATGTTAGAAATGGCTGTAGAAGAACCTAAAGAGAACAAAACCCCAACAAAAACAGAAACTCCTTGAAATACTTTGGAATCATTTCCTGGCAAATGAGGGAAAATTAAGACAATGGTAAAAGCGTATAACAAAACTTTTACAATTCCAAAAGTAGGCATGGCCCAATCAGGATGAAAACCATTAATTTTTAATTTTTCGTTTTTAATTTCACTAAAAATATACTTTACAAATCGTATAAAATATCGCATCACTACATAGATAACAATAATGCTAAATAAGTTAGGTAAAAAGGAAATAATATTGATAAAAACTCCTTTTAAAGGATCCCAAATTAAATTAAAAAGTGTACTTGCCCAGTCTCTTGTAAATGGAAAAATACTAAAAAGGATGGGCAGTGTAATGTATAAAATTAAAGCATACACAACAATTTTTACAGCTTTGGTAATGTAAGAAACTAAGACCAGTGCTTGTTCTGTAGAAACAATTACATAATCATTGTATTTGATGTCTTTTAACCAAGATTCTTGTTTTATTTTAATAATCAGGTCTAGTTTTATAAATAATTTGGTCATCATTTTTATGACAAACCAAATAATGAAAATAACTAGTAAAACCAATCCGGAACGCATGGCTATTTTTTTCAAACTGTTTTCCTCTTTTGCTTTTGCAATGGCTGTTTTGATATTTTCTTTAAACAATTCAGCGCTGCTTTCAACAGATTGATTGTACCAAATAGCATCGGCTTCTGAAATGCTCATCAAGATGATTTCATTGTACACTATATCAAACGTATTTTCAAAAGGATGTACATTGATTTGATCTATTTTTAGAAAATCATCGTTGTACAACTTTTCAATTTTTTTAGAAATGTTTTGTGCTCTTTCTGCAGCTGTAGAAGAACCAATTTTGGCAAAAATCAAAAACAGTGTGTCGTTCATAACTCCTGTTACAGGAAAACCTTTGGCGGTATTTCTTAAAGCGTCAATTCTAGCTTTTTTTTCTGTAATTCTTTTGGTTTCACTTTCTTCAATTTCTTTCAATTGATTTAACAGTTCTTCTTTTTTTAAATTGTCAGTTGTTTTTAAAGATTGCAAGGTTTTTTCCAACTCAATTTTTTTGATAGAGTCTTGCTTGCGTTGTTCTTGTATTTCAGAAATCTTCTGATTGAACTCTTTTAAAAGACTACTATTGATGCTGTCTTTTAAAAGATTGTTGTTATTGATGCTGTCTTTTTGAATATTTAAGCTAAGGCTGTCCTTATGCGAATCCGTTTGAGCATGTGTAAAGGTGTTGCTACAAAGTGTGCAAATCACTAAAAAAAATAAAATCTTTTTGATCATAATGTTCGTCGAAATATTAAATCCGTCGTTGTAAAAGCAATTACTTTTTTAGGACGAATTAGAATAAATGTAATCTAAAAAACAATACCTATCAAAAAAAAGAAAATATCACTTAGTTGTAAATAGCTCCACCTACTGTCAAACCACTGGGTACTTGTTTAGGTGTTTCGTTGTCAATATCCTCATTGTTTAGCGTATTAAAAAAAGAAATAATAAAGGACATGTCTTTTACTTTTAGACGGATTTCCTTTGCTAAAGGATCTGTTTTTGAGGGGGCTACCAAAGGGTTTTGTGGCTTTCCTGTAGAAATGTCTTCGTAAAACTCAAGAACTTGTAATAATGTTTTTAATGTTCCGTTATGCATATACGGACCAGTATGCCTTAAATTTCTAAGAGTGGGGGTTCTAAATCCATAATTTTTTTTAAAACCATCATCGGAAATGTTTAGTTTTTGGTTGTCTGGTAGCCCAAGTGTGTGGATTTTATAATCACTAAACATAGGGCCAGAATGACATTGGTTACATTTTGCTTTTTTAAACAATCGAAATCCTTCTTTTTCTGTTTCGGAAATAGCATTGGTTTCTCCTTTTAAATAGTTGTCAAAACGTGAATTGTTACTAGATAAAGTTCTTTCAAAACAAGCAATGGCTTTGCTTAAGTTGCTTGTTGTAATTACGGGGTTGTTAGGAAATGCTTTTTGAAACAAAAAACGGTATTCTGGAATGTTTTTCAACCGATGAATCACTGTGTCTAAAATAATGTTTTCATCAATTGTTTGTCCTCTCATTTCTTCTAGAGTGGTGATGGGCATCAAAGCTTGTTCTTCTAAACTCTTAGCTCTATTGTCCCAAAACATTGGTGCTTTTTCAGGGTTGTAAGTTCCCTTAATGTTTATTCCGTTATAAGCAGTGTTTAATATAGTATGTGCATTTCTTTTTACCAGAGGAATGCTATTTGGTTTTTTAAACTTTCTTTTACTACCCAAACCTGTAGCATTGGTTCCTATAGATAGATCAATGTTTTCTGCATACGCGTAATTAGGATGGTGACAGGTAGCACAAGCAATGTCTTTGTTTCCAGATAAAATAGGGTCGTAAAACAATAACTTTCCTAAATGAATTTTTTCAGGTGATGAAAGGTTGTTTTTAGGGTGTAAAACCTTTGGCAAAGGTATATATACGTTGGTATCTTCTTTTTTAAAATTCGCTCTTTTCTGTTGACAAGCATAAAAGCATAAGAAAATAAGAACGTATATATACGGGTTATTCATTTATTTGACAACTCCTGAAATTAATAATGGTTTTTTGTTTATTGCAGTAAATTCCTTTACATGCTCAGAGGTGATCGCTGTTTGCCATAAATATACTTTTTCCAAATTTTTAAATTCAAGAAGAGAAGCAAAACAATTTTGATCTACTTTAGTTCCGTACAAATTCAGAGAGTTTAAAGTTGAAATAGCCTTCAGTTTTTCGATACCCGCATTGCTTATTGCATTTTTATTCAAGTGCAATTGTCTTAAGTTGGTAAATGTAGCAATGGTTGTTAATTCTTGATCTGTGATAGCATTGTTTTCTAAAGACAACCAATAAATATGATCTTTTATTTTAGCCAATTCTTGCAACAATGCTTTAGCTTCTTCAGGACTTTTTGCTGTTTTAGAAGGCAAGACAACATCAAAAATATTTGCATTGTAAACAAGTTCTCTTATAGCAAAACCTTTACTTTTTAATGTTCCAATAAGTAGACTGTCTACGGGTTTTAATTTTGGGATTTTTTCAGTTACATTTTCAGTACCTAGTTCCAAATAAGCCAAAGCAGTTTTTAGAATTTCATCCTTTTTTTCAGAATCTACCAGTTTTATTTTAAAGTCAGCTTTGTTATTTTCAATCCAAAAACTCAACAATTGAATTTCTTCTTCCGTTAAAGGGTTTTTCCCTTCAGGCGGCATAAAGTCTTTGTTGTGTGGGTTTAAGGTTACTCTGTGAATTAAATCTGATTTAGAAAGATCTCCAGGTGTGATGGTAATTCCTTCTCTACCTCCTTTTAAAATATTTTCTTCAGTATCTAGAGACAAGCCTCCTTTTTTCTTAGAAGGATTGTGACAACTGATACATTTGTCTTCTAATATAGGATAAACAATGTGATCAAAAACCACCACTTCTTCTACTGTTTTAGGCTTGATAGTTTCTTTAGGTTTTTCACCAAAAGGTGCGTATTTGGTTAAATAATCAGAACCGTGGGTCAAATTACCACCATAATGTCCCGTAACACTCACCAAAACAACCAATAATGTCAACGATGCAATATTAGCTTTGAATGTTTTTAGTTTGATGAATTTAATTTTATCAGCAGAAATCAACCAAGCCATCAAAGTCAATAGAGTGGTTGCAATTCCAAACCAAAAATGTCCGTCTAGCATAGGGCCATCATATTCCCCACTTAAAGAAAGCATGTAACCCAACACACAGGCTGTAGCTGCAGTTATTGCTCCAAATAGCAAAGCGTATGGAATGGCAACTTTTAGTTCCTTTAAGTTTTGCCACTTGCTTAAAATTTCTAATAAAAAAGCAAAAAGGATCAATCCGATAGGTAAATGCACTACCAAGGGGTGAAATCTCCCTAAAAAAAATACAATATCTGGTACTTCGTTCATATATGTTTAGTTGTAGATTCTTGGAATCGTTCGTTTATTTTTTAGTACTGTGTCTAAATAAATCCAAATGTAGTTTCTGATATGGATTCTTAAATTCTTTCTAATTTTAAAGGAGGTGTTTTGTCTGCTCTCCATTGACAAACGTATATGTTTTTGTCATTGTCAACGCATACATCATGACCGTGAGAAATGGGTTTGTTTTGCAATTGATATGATTTTTGCAATTCACCACCTACATAAATAGGGGCGGTAGCTCCAGGGTTAGAGACTACTTTATCTCCTTCTAATATGGTCACAAATCCTGTAGGTTGTGTCCAATCTGTTTTTCCAACTTTAGGTTGAGACCAACAAACTCCGGCATAAAGATTTTTATCATCAAAAACAGGTCTACAGACTTGCATGTTGGGCAAGTGTAAAGTTTTGATATATTTTCCATCTAAAGTAAACCATTTAAAACTAGCTTGGTTTCTAGAGGTAACCACAACCATTGGGTTTCCTTTCTCTCTATAGTCAATGGCAACACCGTGGGCACTTTTAATAGCATAACTTGGATCAGGATTGTCTTGACCTCCCCAATGTCTAATGTATTTCCCATTGTAATCGTATTGAATCACTCTACTCATTCCGTATCCGTCAGCAACGTAAATATCTCCGTTTGGGCCAATGGCAGTTTCGGTAGGACAAAAAGATTCTCCAGGTTTGTAAACACCAATTGTTTGTGGATGTCCAATATCAAACAACACACGTCCATCCATTGTAGTTTTAGAAATACGACCGTTGTGTTTGGTCCATTTTCCTACTTTGTTTAAAAACCAACCTGAATCTGCTAAGAATAAAAATTCCTCTCCACCTTCATCGGAAATTGTTAAACCGTGACCTCCAGGGTAGGCAGTACCCCAACTATCTAATACATTACCAGATTTATCAAAAATAAGAATGTTGTTTTGTGGATGATCACCAATCATAATTAATCTTCCTTTGCTGTCCATTTGCATTTCGTGACAATTTAGTAAAGGGGTTTCTATAGAACTCATTTGAGCCCAATCTCTAATTAGTTTGTATTGGTAATCTCCATGACCTAATATGATGTCATTTTTTGTTGATTTTTTAACCATATGAAAACCAAAAGAAGGTAAGGTAGCCAAACCAACACCAGCAATGGCAGATTTCTTTATAAAGTCTCGTCTTGTATTGTTCATCTGTTTTTTGTTTAAAAACTGTCTGTTAGGTCAATAAATCTTTTACTACATTTCCGTGTACATCGGTTAATCGATATCGTCTTCCTTGATGTTTAAAAGTTAACTTTTCGTGATCTACACCAAATAAATGGAGTAGGGTAGCGTGAAAATCGTGTACATGTACAGGATCTTTTACTACGTTGTAACTAAAGTCATCTGTTTCTCCGTAGCTAAATCCAGGTTTTACACCTGCACCTGCCATCCACATGGTAAATGCTTTAGGATGATGATCTCTACCATAGTTAGTTTCTGTTAGTTGTCCTTGAGAATAAATGGTTCTACCAAACTCTCCACCCCAAACGACTAAAGTATCTTCTAACATACCACGTTGCTTTAAATCTTTAATTAAAGCAGCTGTTGCTTGATCTGTTTTTTTAGATTGATTTTTCACACCGCCTGGACAATAGGTATGTTGATCCCAACCTTGGTGATACAATTGCACAAATTTTACTCCTTTTTCTAATAGCTTTCTAGCCATTAAACAGTTAGCTGCATAAGTTCCAGGGTCTCTACTGTCTTTACCATACATATCAAAAATATGTTCTGGTTCGTCACTAATATCTGTTACTTCGGGTACAGAAGTTTGCATTTTAAAGGCCATTTCGTACTGAGCCATTCTTGCTTGAATTTCTGGATCTCCGTAAGAATCGGTTTGTAAATCATTTAAATGACTTAAATAATCTAGCATATGTCTTCTGTCGTGTCCGTCATAATTTTCAGGATCACTTAAGTACAATACAGGATCTTTTCCAGATCTAAATTGAACTCCTTGATGTTCTGTAGGTAAAAATCCATTCCCCCATAAACTTGCTTTTAAAGGCTGTCCTTTTCCGTTTTTAGAAACTAAAGTAATAAAGGTGGGTAGATTCTCATTGTCAGATCCTAACCCATAGCTTAACCAAGAACCAATAGAAGGTCTACCCGGTAATTGATTTCCTGTTTGCATAAATGTAATGGCAGGAGTGTGGTTAATTTGATCTGTTTGCATTCCTTTGATAAAACACAACTCATCTACAACTTCCGATAAATAAGGCATGGCATCACTAACCCAAGCTCTAGATTCTCCGTACTGTTGAAATTTAAAGGTAGAAGGAGCAATAGGTAGTGTACTTTGCGCACCACTCATTCCTGTTAATTTTTGACCTCCAATTACAGACTCTGGTAATTCTTTTCCAAACATGTCTGTTAATTTAGGTTTGTAATCAAATAAGTCCATTTGCGAAGGACCTCCACTTTGGAACAAGTAGATAATTCTTTTTGCTTTAGGTAAATGATGAGGTAAACCTAATCTATTTTTATTGTAAGCGTTTAATATTTCTTCGGGACTACTTTCTGCATTGATGTTTGCCCATAGTTTTTCGGTACCCAAAAGACTACTAAAAGCCAAGGCACCCAAACCTAAAGAGGTTTTTTTCAAAAAGTGTCTTCTATCAATTTGTTTTTCAATTTCTTGTAAATCTCTATTGTTAGACCTTAATTTTTTATGTTCATGATTATCACACATACTGATTTTTATTTTGAGGTTTTACAATTATCTTTTGGTAATAGTAGCATCAGAATTCATAATGGTACTTGCAACTACCGCATTTGATGCTACCAATGCTTTGTCTTTAATATCTTTAATTTTAAACTCCCCTGTGTTTAGCCAACCTTTTGCTTTTTCAGGATTTTTTTGGAATTTTTCATATTCTGATTCTTGTAATTTACTTAGTAAGGTTAACTCTTGTTGGGTAATGGTTCTACCTGTTAACTTTCTAAAAGCTTTGCTAATTCCTTCGGTTGCATTAGAAGCATCACTCATTTGTTTACCAATTAACCTAGAAGCTTCTACATAAGTAGGATCGTTAAGCACGACTAAAGCTTGTAAAGGTGTGTTGGTTTTTTGTCTTCTAGAAGAACATAAATCTCTAGTGGGAGCATCAAAAGTAGCAATGGTAGGGTTAGGAACACTACGTTTCCAAATGGTATACATACTTCTTCTGAACAAACCTTCCATACCATCTTGTACGTAGGTGTCTCCGTTTACTTTCCATAACCCTTTAGGTTGGTAAGGTCTTACACTTTCTCCACCAATTTGTTTGTTTAACAAGCCAGCAGCAAATAAAGCATTGTCTCTTAACATTTCTCCAGACAATCTTACCGATGGCCCTCTTGCAATCCATTTGTTTTCCATGTCTACAGCTGCTAATTCTTTTGTAATGGTAGAACTTTGCTGATATGTGCGAGACATCATAATGGTTTTGTGTAAAGCTTTTACATCCCAGTTAGATTCCATAAAAGTAGTTGCCAACCAGTCTAATAATTTTGGATGTGTAGGAATGTCTCCTTGGTTTCCAAAATCTTCAGAAGAAACAACAATACCTCTACCAAATAGGTTTTGCCAATATCTGTTAACAGCTACTCTTGCTGTTAAAGGATTCTTTTTATCTGTAATCCATTGCGCTAAACCTAATCTGTTTTTAGGCAGGCTTTCATCCATTGGGAAAATTAAATCAGGAACTCCTGGATATACTTTTTCTTTGTATTGATCGTAAACTCCTCTGTCAAAAATATAAGCTTGTCTTGGTGTTTTACGTTCTTTCATCACCATAATTTGCTTGACCTTTTCGACACTATCTACCAATACTTTTCTTTTGTTTTCTAATTCTTTGTTAACAGTCTTGTATTTAGAAGAATTTGTAGATAAATAATAATTGGTAAATAATTGTTTTTCTGAATTGTTTAGATCGGTATATGCTTTTGTTTTTAATTGCTCTACCAGTTTTGGATTGGCAATTTGCATTACTTCAATTTCACTCAATTCTTTGTTAAAGACTAATAAATCATCTACAACAGAACCTCCAATACCTTTACCTCTCCAAACGGCACCAATACGTAAACCTGGTTCTAAACGTTTGCTTTTAGGTCCGTATAATCTTAAGCCATTAAAAACAATGTCTTTGTATAGGTTGTCAAAAACAGTTTGAGTTGCTAATTTTTCTCCATCCATATAGATAGAAACTCCATTTGCTTTACTAGAACCATTGTAGGTCATGGTTAAATGAACCCATTTGTTCTTTGGCATGTCTTTTACAGACTGAACCACAATAGCGTTGTCTGGGTATACGTGAGCTAATAAAGCTTCAATTTTATTGTCTTTTACTTTTAAATGATATCCTCTAAAACTATGTAGCTCTGGACTATTCATTTTATGGAAAATAACACCATCGGTTAATTCCTCTGGAATAAATACGCTAATTCCAATACTAAAAGGTTGGTTACGTTTAAAAATTCCAATATTATCTAGGTCTAACCAAGTATCTCCGTTCATAGCCAATCCGTGTCCGTTGGCTCCTTTTTTATAGATAGCAGGCTCGTTTTGTACAAACTGCTGTCTCATTTGAATTTTATTTTTACCGTTTCCACCAGCAGCATTTACTAACTTCTTTTGGTCAAAATTAAATTCAGCCACTAAGCCTTTTGGTTTGGTTTTGCTAAGAATACTTTTGTATCCTTTAGCACTAATCCATTGTTCTACCTTAGGGCTTTCTTCGTTGATTGTTTTTTTAAGTTTTTCTTCAGTATCGTTTACAATTCCTTTTAAGTAAGCCAATACATCTTCTTGTTGTTTGGTAGGTAGTAACATGGCAGGTACAGGGGTTGCTAAATCCCAAGGGATTAAACCTGTTTCATCAATATTATTAAAGAAACTGTACATTTCGTAATAATCTTTTTGAGAAATAGGGTCGTATTTATGATCGTGACACTTTGCACAAGCATAAGACAATCCTAATATTCCCTGACTTACAGTGGCTGTTCTATCGGCTACATATTCAGATCTAAATTCTTCGTCAATAATTCCACCTTCTAAATTTTGAGGGTGTAATCTATTAAATGTAGTTGCTAGTTTTTGTTCACGAGTTGCGTTAGGAAGCATGTCTCCTGCAATTTGCCAAGTTAAAAATTCATTATAAGGTCTGTTATTGTTAAAAGATTCAATAACCCAGTCTCTCCATGGAGATGTGTCTCTATATCTATCGTTACTATATCCGTGAGTGTCTGCATAACGTGCTACGTCCATCCAATCCAAGGTCATACGTTCTCCATAATGAGGAGATGCCAACAATCTATCAATTTGTTTTTCAAAAGCATTTTCAGAAGTATCCTTTACAAAAGCATTTAACTCTTCTTCGGTAGGAGGTAGTCCTATTAAATCTAAAGAAGCTCTTCTTAATAAAATTTCTTTGTCAGCAATTTTAGAAGGAGTTAACTTTTTTTGTTCCAATTTGGCTAATACAAAATTGTCGATGTCATTATGAACCAACTCTTTGTTTTTAACTTTAGGGGTTTCTGGTTTTGTTGGAGCCTCAAAAGCCCAATGTTCTTTGTATTCAGCCCCTTGCTCAATCCACTTTACCAATACGGCTTTTTCATAATTGCTTAAGGTTAAATGTGAGCCTGGAGTAGGCATGATTTGTTTAGGGTCATCAGAAATAATTCTATAAAAAACTTCTGAATTTTTTAAACTTTTTGGAGTAATGGCAAATTTCCCTGGAGTTTCAGGAAGTTCACTATAGGCAGTTTTAGCAGTGTGTAATTGCAAACCCGCTGATATTTTTCCTTTATCGGGACCATGACATAAAAAACATTTATCCGATAAGATAGGTTTTACATCTTGGTTAAAGTCTAATTTGTTAGGTAAATCCTTATAGACTATCTTTACTTCTTCTGGAATTTTAGCTCCACAAGAAATGATTAAAAATGTACTAAGAGTGTAAAAAAAGTGTTTCATTTTTTGATTAATTTCTGTGTTTTACAAAAATAATCGTTGAGACTTGTTGAGAATTTGTACTTAGAAGACTATTTGTGGTATAAATCCGACATTTGTATTTATATTTACATGAAAAATTTACTTTTTAATGTATAAAACTATCGAAAATGTATCATTGTCGTTGTTAAATGTAGGATATGTTAATTTAAATAGTAGTTGGGATTATAAAAATGTAATGAGTCCTTTTTTTAGATTGTATTACATAACCGATGGTGAAGCAAAAGTTTTTCACCATCAACAAACATATATCTTAAAGCCAGGATACATGTATCTGATTCCAAGTTTTACATTTAGTCGTTACAAATGTGATGTTTCTATGACTCAGTTTTACATTAGTGCTATAGAAGTTTCCGAAACGGGAATGTCAATTTTTTCTAAAACTAATTTTATTTATGAGGTAAAAGCTGATCATATTAGTTTGGTGTATTTTAAAAGAATTTTGGAATTGAACCCTAATAGATCTATAAAAAGAGATGATCCTAAAGTATATGACAACGAACAAGGATTGACTTCTTTTAGGGTTGAAAATCAAAAATTATCTGAAAGCTCTTATTTAGAAACAACAGGATTGTTGAAAGCATTAATTTCTAAGTTTGTTATTGGTTATAAGAATGATAGAATAGCATTGAAAAAGAATGCAAAATTGAATTCTGTTCAAAATTTTATCAATGTAAATTTGCATACAGACTTAACAGTGCAAGATTTGGCAAATTCGCAAAGTTTGAATGTAGATTACTTTTCAAGATTGTTTAAAGAAGTTTTTGGAATGCGACCTATAGTTTACATTCAAAAAAAACGAATAGAAAGAGCGCAGTTGCTATTGATTGCTACAGATACAAGTTTGCAAGATATTTCTGACACAATTGGTTTTTCAAACCTGTCTTATTTTTCTAGAGTTTTTAAAAAAGAAACAGGAAAAAGTCCTTTACAATATAGAAAAGAAAGGAGAAAAGTATAGGAGAAAGACTGTAAGTAGTTGTCCAAAATATTTATTACCTAGATGTTTTTAGCGTACTTTGTACTCTGTTACAGTTTGTATCAACGATCAATAAAATAGATTTAACAATTCTCAGATGGACATCGTTATTATAGAAGATGAAGATTTGGCAGCAGAATCTTTAGAAAAAATGTTGCTAAAAATAGAACACACTGTTGTGGTAAAAAAACGTTTAGAGAGTGTAGAACAGTCTCTAAAGTGGTTTGAAAACAATACTTGTGATCTTATTTTGAGTGATATTCATCTTGGAGATGGGGAAAGTTTTGAGATTTTTGAAGCTTTAAAAATAAAAATTCCGATTATTTTCACAACGGCTTTTGATCAATATGCCATTCAGTCTTTTCAATTTTTTGCCATAGACTATTTACTAAAACCGTATGACAAAGTAAAGTTGAACAATGCCATTAAAAAGTACATCAATTATAGCGCAACAACTCCTGTAAATGATTACAGTCGTATAGAAAAATTATTGGTACAATTAAAAAATACTCCTGAAAATATAACTGAACAAGAACGTTTTTTGGTATCTAGAGGAGAAAAATTAATTTCTATAAATAGTGATGAAATTGCATATTTCATGGCAGAAAACAAATCTCTTTTTTTGTTTACTACAGCAGGAGATAGTTATTTGTATGATGATACCATTTCTAGTTTAGAGCATAAACTATCCAAAAAGAATTTTTTTAAAATAAACAGAAAGTACATTGTAGGTCACAATGCCATCAAGACCATTGTAAAATACAGTCAGAATAGGTTAAAAATTGAATTGCAACCTTCACCCAATACCAAAGATTTAATTTTGGTAAGCTCTAATTACATCAATACTTTTAAAGATTGGTTAAATCGTTAATATGCTGTCAAAGAATTTTTTTACAAGATTTAAAGAACACAGACAATACTTGTACATTAGTATTTTGTTCATTGCTATTTTTTTTATAGGAAGCTCCTTAATTACACCAAAAATTACTTCGGTAACTGAAGATTTGATTGAAGATCTGATTCAAGGAAATTTAAAATCCAAGGAAAATATTATTGTTTATGAGTTCAATCAATTGGATAGTTATTTGGTAAATGCTAAAAAAATCATTCAAAATTCTATAGCTACTTCTGTCAAATCGTATAAAGAAAAATTACTATTTACTTCAGATTTAGCAGTATCTAACTTAGCTATTTCTAACAGTTTTGTATATTTTTTAAATGCAGATCAAACTTCTGAGTTTTACGGAGCCAAACAAGATTCTTTGTACAAAAGTGAAATAGATTTTTATTTAAAAGCAAATAAATTATCTCAAAAATTTGTTGTTGATACCATCATTACCAAAGCCAATAGTGTTGTAAATAGAAAAATTTACATTCAAATATTAGAGAACAATACAACTGTTGCCGTTGGTTACGATGTAGATTTGCTTGCGTTTTGGGAAATTTTTTCTGAAAAGTATAAAGGAGATGGTGGTTATACGGTGGTAGCCAACAAAGAAGGAATTTGTATGTTGCATCCAGAAACTAAATACATTGGTAAAAAATTAGAAGGTTATTTTGATGAAATTTCCATAAAAAAAGTCTTACAAAATTCTATTAAAATTAACGGATACTATGTGCCAAACTATACCAATGTGCTAAAAGAGAAAGCATTATCAGAGTTTATAGGTTTGGAGGTTTTACGTTATTATGACACGGTTAAAATTGGAGAAACTCCTTTTATTGTTGTGGTGAGTTTTCCTGTAGACATTCATTTAAAAGAAACTACCGGAAACATACAACGTTATTTTTCATGGATTAGTTTTTTAGCTTTTGCCACGTTTATGCTTATATTAATAGTGTCTAGATTGCAGTTGAAAAAAGAATATTTAGACAATTTAAGAGTGGTAGAAGAAAAAGAGCAGTTGGTGTATGTAAATGAAAAATACCAAAAAGAAAATGCTGTCTTGCAGTTGAATCAGCTTAAGAAAAAGATGAATCCTCATTTTTTATTCAATAGTTTGAACTCCTTGCATGTTTTGATTGATTTGAATCCAGATTTATCGCAACAATTTGTTTTAAAGTTGGCAGATGTGTACCGATATCTTCTGGAAGATAGAGATGGAAATTTGATCACCGTAAAAAAAGAAATTACCTTTTTAGAGCAATATGTCTTTTTACAAGAAATAAGATTTAACAACAGTTTAAATGTATCAATCATCAACAAATGCAATGATAAAATTCTCCTTCAAAAAATTCCTTTTCTATCCTTAGAAACGTTGGTAGAAAATGCCATTAAGCATAATGAAATTACCAAAGAGAATCCATTACTTATTAAAGTAATCATTTCTAAAAAAGGCATTACAGTTGTAAATAATTTTACACCTAGAAAAAAGAAAGACAAAAATAGTCATAATATTGGGTTGAATTATTTGGAAAATACTTACAAATATTACCAAATAGATTCCTTTAAAACCGAGGTTGTGGATGGGAATTTTAAGTGTACGCTACCCTTTATTACCGTAAAATAGAAGTTCACTCCCTTTTTTTTGGACTTCACTCCATTCTGTTTTGGTAAAACCTTGATTTGATGGAAATTTGAGGAATCAATCACATTATTTATGAAAAGGTCCTCATTGAAAGGTAATTTTTTTGGTCAATTTCTAATTCTCCTTGTTTTGGTGTCGACAGGTCTTGTCGGTTTTTCTCAAGATAAAATAGAAAAAGATGATAAAGAAGAAACAGAAAAAAAAGATAGCATTAAGTCTGCGGATTCTAAAGAGTTGAATTATCAAAAATTTGTAAAAGAAGGAAATGTTAAAAAAGGACTTTTTAATGTATATACCTTAAAAGAAGATTATTATTTTGAAATTCCAGACTCTCTAATGTCTAGAGATTTGTTGGTGGTCAATAAAGTATCGAGCGTTCCTTATGAATTAAATGGTCATGGTTTGAACAAAGGGATGACTTTTGAAACCAAATTGGTTCGTTTTTATAGAGATACAGTTTTGAATAAAGTTTGGGTGAAAACTATCAACCCTAGAGTACAGTCTCCTGAAAATGATGCAATTACACTTTCTGTAAAAGACAATTTTAAAGAGTCTATTATAGAAGAGTTTAGTATTGAGGCAAAAAATGAAGATTCTACAGCGGTTTTTATCAAAGTCAATAAAATATTTAACGGTAAAGAAAAAAGTTTTAGCGATGTATTGACCAATATAGGATTGGGAGGAAGCATCAAAACCAATTTGTCAATTTTAGAGAAAATAAAATCTTTCCCAAAAAACATAGTGGTAAAATCATTGTTAACCACCTCGGTAAGTGAAGGAAAAGGACCTGCATTGCCATTGTCTATTGGAGTAACAACCAATATTGTTTTGTTACCAACCCAAGTGATGAAACCTCGTTTTTCTGACAAACGTATTGGTTTTTTTAGCATTCCAATGGAGTATTATTCAGACAGCCAGCATCAGGTGGAAACTAGGCACATGATTACTCGTTGGAATTTAGAACCCAAGAAAGAAGATATAGAAAAATACAAAAAAGGAGAGTTGGTAGAGCCTAAAGAGCCGATTGTTTATTATTTAGATCCTGCCACTCCAAAACAATGGAGACCTTACATAAAGCAAGGGGTTTATGATTGGAATGTAGCTTTTGAAGCTGCGGGATTTAAAAATGCAATAAAAGTTAAATTTCCTTCTGACAAAGATGTAGATTTTGATGCGGACGATGTTCGATATTCAGTAATTACCTACGCTGCCTCTGAAAAACAAAATGCCATGGGACCTTCTATTGTAGATCCTAGAAGTGGACAAATTTTAGAATCAGATATTATATGGTGGCACAATTTAATGAAAGGATTGCATTCTTGGATTCGTGTGCAAACAGGACCTATAGATGAAAAAGCAAGAGCAAATAAATTTTCTGACGAACACATGGGAGAAGCCATTCGTTTTGTTTCTTCTCATGAAGTAGGGCATACATTTGGATTGAAACACAATATGGGAGCTTCTTTTAGTTATCCGGTAGATTCTTTAAGATCCAAAACATTTACAGCTAGAATGGGAGGTACGGCTCCGTCTATTATGGATTATGCTCGTTTTAATTATGTAGCACAACCCGAAGATGAGGTAACAGATATTACTCCTAAAATTGGAGTGTATGATAAATATGCAATTGATTGGGGGTACAGATGGATGGAAAATAAATCTGCACATGAGGAATTGCCAGTTTTGAACCAATGGATTAGAAAACACGAAAATGACCCAATGTATTTTTATGGACCACAACAACCAGGTGGAAATGTAATAGATCCTAGGTCTCAAAGTGAAGATTTGGGAGACAATGCTGTAAAAGCAAGTACCTATGGACTTCAAAATTTGAAAAGAATTATGCCTAATATTTTGTCTTGGACAGAAGAAGAGGGACAGGATTATTATAAAGCATCAAAATTGTACAAATCTGTAATTGATCAGTGGGAATTGTACAACAATCATGTAATGGCAAATATTGGTGGAATGTATGTAAACAATACTGTTTATGGAGATGGAAAAAACACGTACAGTCCCGTGCCAGCACAGCTTCAAAAAGAAGCTCTAAATTATTTGATAGAGAATGCTATTTTACCACAAAAATGGTTGTTTACGCCAGAAATTAACAACAATGTTTTTGCAGTAAGAGATGCTCCAGATGGAGAACGTTACTACTCTCCAATATCAATGTTACGTATTTATCAGACAAATGTTATTTATAGATTGATTCATACAGACCGATTGATGAGAATTACAGAAAATGAAATTTTGAATCAAAAAGACGACGAAGTATTTACAGAACAATATTTATTTGATAAATTATTTGAAACCATTTTTAAGAAAACACAAAAAGGAAAATCTTTGGATATGTTTGAACGCATCACACAGAAAAATTATATAGATGTGTTAACGGTGGATAGAAATAAACTGTTGGAAAAAACAAAAGAGAAAAAGTCCGTAAATAACTCTGAATACTATAAAAATATACATTTTTCTTATTTACCTAGAGTTGCGGATATTGGAACAAACAAAAGAGCTGCCTTAGAAAAAGTATTAGTGCTTTTAGAGAAAAAAAGAAAAAAAGGAGACAGAGCAACACAAGCACATTACAGTGATTTGATTGCCAGAATAACGTACAATTTGAAAAACTAAATTATGAGAAAATTAATATACTTATTAATTTTTATCCCCAGTTTACTTCTTGCACAACGTCAAAAAGTAATAACAGGTAAAGTGATAGATCAAGCAACGCAAATGCCAATTGTAGGTGCATCTGTGTATGTGTCGTCTGCCATTATTGGGAATAAAACCAAAACCGAAGGAATTTTGGCTGGTGCTATGTTGGGAACTACCACCAATTATGATGGAGAGTTTTCATTAAAAATAGCAGAAGACATCAAATCTATATTGGTTTCTTACATTGGTTTTGAGACGGAAAAGATTGTGGTTTCTAAAAATACTACTTCCATTTCTGTTCTTTTAAAAGAAAGTGCAGAAGCGTTAGAGGAAGTTGTGTTGACGGGATATCAGAAAATAGAAAAACGAAAAATGACCTCTTCGTACTCTAAAATAAAAGTATCGGAGATTGATCAAGCAGGAGTTGCTAGTGTAGATCAAATGTTGGCAGGACAAATGTCTGGAGTTTTGGTGCAATCCACCAACGGTGCTCCTGGTGCACCTGCTAAAATTGCCATTCGTGGAACTTCTACGTTAAATGGTTCTTCAGATCCTTTGTGGGTTTTGGATGGTATTCCGTTAGAAGGTAATGACATTCCTAGTGATTATAGGGATAAAGACAATATAGACAATTTACAATCGTACCCAATTGCAGGTTTAAACCCAGAAGATATAGAAAGTATTACTGTGTTAAAAGATGCTTCTGCAACTTCTATTTATGGAGCAAGAGCAGCTAACGGAGTAATTGTGATTACAAGTAAAAGAGGAGAAAAAGGAAGCATGCGTGTGCGTGTAAATGCTAACATGTTTGTAACCCAAAAGCCAGATTTAAGCAAGTTGAATTTGATGAATTCTACAGAAAAAGTAGATTTTGAATTGTACTTAGCGGGTAGGTCAGACTTAAGATACCAACAAGATAGAGGAGCCGTAGCAAGAATTTTAAATGCAAACGGAGAATATGCTAATTTTAGAGACAATGGTTTTGAGAGCATTTTTACAGAAACTCAAAATGCCATCAACAATTTAAAAAATACCAATACCAATTGGGGAGATGAGCTGTATCAAATGGCCATTAACCAACAATATAGTTTGAGCATTTCTGGTGGAAATGATAAAAATGACTATTATTTTTCTACAGGAATTTTTGATGAGAAAGGAACAACAATCGGAACAGGACAAAAAAGATACAATCTTACTTTAAAAGACAATTTTTCTATCAATGATAAATTAAAAGTTGGTGTGGCATTGTTTGGTAGTCAGAACAGAACTTTCTCTTACATTACGGGAGCAGATGCTTATACCAATCCTTCATATTATTCAAGAAATGCCAATCCGTATTTAAAATTGAAAGATGAAAATGGAAATTATGTGTACGATCCTGATTTGGTAGAAAGATCGGACCTGAATCTGAATTACAATGTTTTGGAAGAAAGAGAAAATACCAATTATGAACTGGTTTCTAATTCTTTAAAATCAATCATGGATGTTCAATATCAACTGAGTAAAGATATACAAATCAATAGCCAATTAGGATTGCAGTTAGATTTTGACAAAACTGAAAAAATGAGTGATGAGAATAGTTACTATACTCGAAAATACGAGCAAAGATCTCAATACGTAACTTCAGAAGGTTCTGCTTATTACATGCCAAAAGGTGGGATTATCCAGAACTGGAATGCAGATGTTTTTCAATACAACTGGAAAACAACAGCAAATTACAATACCTCTTTCAATAAAATTCACGAGTTGGATTTGATGGTAGGTACTGAATTTAGAAGAAACAAAAAAACAGAAGTTCATACCAAAGGATTTGGTTTTAATGCCAATACACTAACAACAATTCCGATTACAAATGAGAGAGCATTGACCAATTCATTGTTTGATACTTATAGAAAAACTTACAACGAAAATGCATATGCATCGTTTTTTGGAACAGCTTCTTATACGTTGAATAAAAAATACACCGTGTTTACAAGTTTAAGATACGATGGATCTAATTTGTTTGGAGTCAATCCAAAATATAGGTACTTGCCGTTGTGGTCGGTTGCGGGGTCTTGGAATGTGTACAACGAAGATTTTATGTTTGATTTGGATTTTGTTAGCGATTTAAAATTAAGAGCTTCTTACGGAGTACAAGGAAATATAGATAAATCTACGTCTCCTTTTGTAATTGGTGAGTATCAGACAGCTACAATTTTGCCAGGTGTTACCGAAGAAATTATCAGAGCTACCACTGCACCCAATGCAAATTTAAGATGGGAAAAAACAGTATCATCAAACGTTGGGTTGGATTTAGGATTGTTTCGTAATAAAATTTACATCACAGGAGATTATTACTACAGAAGAAGTACAGATTTGATTGGTTTGAGATCTGTTCCGTTAGAAAGTGGATACAATTTTATCAATACCAACTGGGCAACAGTAAGCAACAAAGGATTTGAGTTGATGATCAACACAACTAACATTCAAACTCCAAATTTTAGATGGACCAGTAGTTTCAATATTTCTCACAATAAAAACATAGTGGAAGATATTGAAATTAGAGAAGAAGATTTTAAACCATCGTTAAAAGGATACAGTTCCAATGCCATTTTTGCCATCAAAACAGCAGGATTGGATAGCAATGGTTTGCCTTTGTTTTGGAGAGATGGAAAAAAGGTTTCAGCAGTTGATTTTTTCAACTTAGAAGAAGGAACCAACGGAAGTCAGTTGACCAGAGAAGAGCATAGAAATTTGTATTCGTATGCAGGTGATGGAACTCCAAAATTTAGTGGAGGTTTTAGAAATAGTTTTAGTTACAAACAATTTGATTTGCGTGTGTTGACCAATTTCAATATCAAACAAACAGTAAAAGCAGCTCCAAGTTACAACTTAACACAAGCGCAACCGGGTAGCAATTACAGTACGGATATTCTAAAAGCGGGTACAGGTAATTTCCCTGCATTGATTGGTTTTACAACTCCAGGTTTTGATACAGATTTGGTCTACAATTGGTACAATTCATCTGATGACGGAAGAACTTACGATGATTTAGATATCTGGATAAAGGATATTTCTTACATCCGTGTAAGTAGCATCAAATTAAGTTATGCATTGCCAAAAAAGCAATTGAAAAAATTGAAAATAGAAAGTTTAAATTTTAATGTAGAAGGAAGAAATCTATTTGTTTTTGGAACAGATTACAACGGTTTTTTTGACCCTGAAACTTACGGAAGTATATATGCACAACCTATTCCTAAAATTGTTTCAGCAGGATTTCAACTTTCTTTTTAAAAAATATTAATCCATGAAAAAAATACTATACATACTATTAAGCACATTTACTTTTATTTCTTGTGATAAGTATTTAGACATTGAACCAGTTGGACAAGTTATTCCTAAATCGGTAGAAGAATTTAGAAGCTTTTTAACTTCTGCGTATTCTATCTCAAAAAATCACAAAGTGTTAACTACTTACAGAGGTGATGAGTTGTCTTTAGAAGAAGATGGATTAGGAGTAGAGCAATACGAAGATTTGTTTGTTTGGAATGATTTGAACCCAAGTCCTCTAACTACATCTTTTCCGTATGCCAGTGTTTACAATACTATATTTTATGCGAATCATATTATTAATAGTGAAAGTGTTATAGAAGGAGATCTTTTAGAAAAACAACAATTGATAAGTGAAGCTTATGCGTTAAGAGCGTTGCAATATTTTGAGTTGATCAATTTGTATGCAAAGCCTTATAGCAAAAGCACAGCAAGTACAGATGCAGGTGTAGCCATCACAACAGTTTATGATTCTGAAAAAGAATATCCGGTGAGCACTGTAGAAGAAGTATATACTTTAATTTTAAGCGATCTTGACAAAGCAGAAGCTTTAATGCAGACAAATAAACAAGCGGTAGGATACAATTATAGGTTTTCTACATTGGCTGTAAAAGCATTTAAAGCCCGAGTGTATTTGTATCAGCAAGAATGGCAGAATTCAGTAGATCTGATAAATGAAGCTTTGACAATTCATTCAGAACTACAAGATTTGAATACAGATGTATCCATTATGCCATCAGAATACAATTCTGTAGAATCTATTTTGGCTTTAGAAAACGTAGCTCATTTTGATATGGTAACCTATGCAACCATTGCTACAGATTTGATTGAAGCTTATCATCCAACAGAAGATTTACGTTTGGCTGTTTATTTTGAAAAAAATACTGACGGAACGTATCGCTCTAAAAAAAGTGCCGATAACAAATTTAAAATTTCTTACAGAACGTCAGAATTGTACTTGAATCTAGCAGAGGCTTTGGCACAATTAGGACAAGAAGACTTAGCCAAAGAAACCCTTGTCAATTTTGCTCAAAAACGATATACAAATGCAGGATGGGAAAATTTTAAAATCAAAGTAAATGCTTTGAATTCTGATGATTTATTAACAGAGATATTAGAAGAGCGCAGAAGAGAATTTGCCATAGAAGGTCACCGATGGAACGATTTAAGAAGAACTACGCAGCCAGAATTGATAAAAACATTTGATGGAGTGGTTTATCAACTAAACAAAAACGATGAAAGATACGTTATTCCATTTCCAACCGATGCTGTAATTAACAATCCAGATTTATAAACGAAATCCTGTTATAATCCGTTGTTATCTTGCGGACTATAATTAAATATAAAAGATAAAAAAATAACCCTTAAATATTTTAATTATGAAGAAAATTATTTCAATTCTAAGTATGTTTATAGCAATTGCTATAGCTACTGTTTCTTGTTCAAGTAATGATGACAATGAAATTACAGAACCAACATTATCAACTTTAGCAAGTATCAATGATTTTTCAATTGCTATCGAAAACGTATCAACAACAGATATTACTTATGATTTAGGAACAAACATTACTGTTTCTGTACCTTTTGGAACTAGCTTAACTGCAGTGGTACCAACGATTGAATTGGCTGAAAACGCAACTGTTTCTCCTGCTTCTGGAGAATCAATAACTTTTGTAGACGGTGAACCTAAAACTTTTACGGTAACAGCTGAAGATGGTGAAACTACTAAAGAATACACGGTTACTGTTAACGTAAAAGCTGAAGTAGGAAGTGGATTTAAATTGAAAACGTATGTGTTGGCAGACTTATACGGAGAAAACTCAACAACAACTTATACTTATAATGAAGCTAACTTTGTAAGTTCTTTTTCTAAAGAAGAGGATGTTTGGGGAGATATTTCTACAGTGGTTTACACATTAGTTTACAATGATAAAAATCAGGTTACAGAAAAGACGACTGAAAATGGAAGTACAATATATGAGTACAATGATGCTGGACAAATTGTGAAAGGAATTTACAAATATGAAGATGTTTTGACTTATACGTATGTTTATAACTATGATGCAGTATCAGGAAATTTAATTAGAGTGGAAAGAACAAATCATACTGGAGATGAGGATGAAATAGATGATATAAAGACATACAAGTATGATGAAAATAACAATGTAATTGAGCTTATTACAGGTACTGCTCAATCAAATGTTTTTACAGCATCTTATGATGATAAAAACAATCCTTTTAAAGGAATGTATCCCGCTGCTTATGCTGCAATCAATGTAGGAATTGAAGAGGTAAATACAAACAATCCTATTTCAGGAACTTTGGCAGATGATACGGTTACTTATGAATATAATACAGATGGATATCCTTTAACAGCAGCTTATACTTACTTTGATGGATTTGCTACTGTTAATAAAACATTTACGTACTACGCTGCGGAATAATTTTTTGTTTACTTTTTATCTTACTTTTTATTTGTACAAACACTCTTTCATCAAGAGTGTTTGTTTTTTACCAACGTTATGAAGAATGAATAAACATATATATTATGCACTTATTTTAGTGCTGTTTTCTTGTCATAATAATTCATCAACAGATGAGACAAGTCACCAAGAAGAAATTATTTTAAGCAAAGAACAAAAAATCATCAATTTATATACTACTTCTGTAATTCCTTTGTTTGCAGAATACAAAGAGGTTGTAATACCAACAGACTTTGTGATAGATGAAAAAGATTTAGGCATCAATGCAGGAGCTGCTTTTGGATATGTAGAAATAAGTATGGGTTTGGTAAATGTATCAAAAGAAAGTGTGCAGTTGTTTGCACTTTCTCATGAGGTTGCTCATATTGTTACTTTGTCTCAAGCTAAATTGTTCAACTATCAAGGTAGTATTCCCAAAGGAACCCTAACAAATGATTATAAAAAAGCAGAATACTTGGCAGATTTGATTGCAATTTATTTGATCAAAATCCATCAACCAGAGCATTTTGAGAGTTTACTTTCTAATTTTAAGTATTTAGAAAGTTTGTTGGGAGTAAGTACATATACACATCCTTCTGGGACGGAGAGAATCAATGCCATTAATGAATATTTGGCTTTGAGTAAAGAAACCAACAGTACAGTTGCTTTTAAAGAAATGTATGCTAAGTTCTGGAATATGGACTGATTTTTAAAGAATAAACGGTCTAATTTTTATGTAAAACACACGATTTATATTTAGTATAAATCGTGTGTTTTGTTTTTAAAGATTACTTTTTTGGAATAGGAAAACCTCTATCTCTCATCAAAGGTTCAATGGTTGCTTTTTGCCCTCTAAACAATAAATATGCTTGTTCAGGATCCATAGAGTTAGAAGGAGCAAATAAGTATTTTACCAATTTTTCTGCCATTTCTTCATCGTAAAAACCATTGGGGGCATTCGCAAAAGCTTCTGCAGCATCAGAGGTTAAAACATCAGCCCATAAATAACCATAATATCCTGTTGCATAACCTTCTCCAGAAAAAACATGATTAAAATGTGGTGTTCTATGTCTCATAGGCAATTCTTTAGGCATGTTTAAGGAGAGTAATGTTTCGCGCTCAAACTGATCAATATCAATGTTAGTAGGATCTGCCAAATGAAGTTTCATGTCCATTAGTGCAGAAGCCAAATATTCTGTAGTGCCAAAACCTTTGTTAAAAGTTGCTGCTTTTTTAATTTTTGAAATCAATTCAGGAGACATAGGTTTTCCTGTTTGGTAGTGTAACAAATAGTTTTGAATGACCAAATCTGTAGACAACCAACGCTCTAACAATTGAGATTGAAACTCTGTATAATCTCTAACACCACTACTCAATGTAGGGTATTTTACATTGGAAGAGAAAAAGTGCAAAGCATGACCAAATTCATGAAAACAAGTAATGGCATCGTCCCAAGAAACCAAAAGAGCTTCACCTGGAGCAGGTTTTATAAAATTGGAGTTGTTAGAACCTAACACATTTGTTTTACCATCAAAAGTAGTGTGGCTTCTGTAGGTAGTAGCCCAAGCACCAGAACGTTTTCCTTCTCTTGCATAAGGATCAAAATACCAAAGTCCAATATTTTCATTGGTATCAATACGGGTAACTTCCCAAACTTTTACATCTTTATGAAATACGGGAACTGAGTTTTCTGGCACAGGAGTAAATTTAAAATGAAATAATTTTCCTGCAACAAAATGCATGGCTTCTACAAGCTTGTCTAGTTGAAGGTATTGTTTCACTTCATCAGAATCTAAATCATATTTTAATTTTCTAACTTTTTCTGCATAAAATCTATAATCCCACGGTTCTATAGTAATATTTTCGCCAGTTGCAAGAGCCAATGACTGCATGTCTTTTACTTCTTCTGACACACGAGCTATGGCAGCAGGCCATACAGCTTCCATCAATTTTAGTGCATTTTCAGGAGTTTTTGCCATTCTATTTTGCAAACGCCATTCTGCATAATTTTGATGTCCTAAAAGAGCCACACGTTGCTTTCTTAATTTTAAAATTTGTGCAACAATATCATTGTTGTCATAAGCATCTCCATTGTCTCCTCTAGAATAATAGTTCTCCCAAACTTTTTTACGTAAGACTCTGTTTGTAGAATAGGTTAAAAAAGGATCCATAGAAGAACGTGTGTTGGTTACAGCATATTTTCCTTTTTTACCTTTGTCTTCAGCAATTTTTGCTGCGGATTTTATAAAACCTGTAGACAAACCTCCCAATTCATCTTTGGTCAAATAGGTGATGTAGTTTTCTTCGTCATGCAGTACATTACTAGCAAATTGAGTGTATAAGTTAGACAATTCTTTGTTGATGTTTGCGTAGGTTTCTTTTTTAGAATTGTTAAGCTTGGCACCATTCATTTCAAATCGTTTATAGATCAATTCAATTACGCGCTGTTGATCTGCTGGAAATGGATTTTTTAACGATTCCTGATACACCGTATTGATACGATGAAACAGTTTTGAGTTTTGTGTGATTTTGGAATTGAAATCTGAGAATATAGGAGCCAGTTCAGATTTTATCTTTCGGAATTCTGGAGTTGAAATATTACTGCTTAAAATTCCGTAATAAACTTGAGTATTTTTCAATTCTTTTCCTGCACGTTCCATAGCCTCTATGGTGTTTTTAAAAGTAGCAGGTTCAGAATTGTTTACAATTGCATCAATATCTTTAAGGTGCAATTCCATTCCCAAAAGCATGGCTGGTTTTACATCATCTATTTTTAGTTGATCAAAGGCAGGAACACCACCGTAGGGACCGGTAAATTCCTGAAGTAAAACAATGTTGTTTGTCTGTTTTTGTTGTTCTTTTTTACAACAAATTAATGTCACGCTAATAGCGATTAGGGTAAGTGTTTTTTGGATCATACCAATGAGAAATTGTTTCTTTCTTTAGATTAATAAATAGATTTAAGTTGCACAAAATTAAAGAAATCAACAAGGTATAATGAATGATTTGATTGAGCTAGTGCTGTTTTAAAACAGGTTTGTAAAAAGTGAAAAAAGAGAAGTTGTTTTTTAAGCGTATTTTTGTACTGAGTAACGAATAGAAAAGTATAATGAACAACAAAACCAATACAAAAAAAACAAAAACTCCTTGGCCTACAAAAGATGCAATGAGTCAGATTTATGAAAAGAAACTTTGGGGAGGTAGTGGATGTGATTTTTATTCAGGTGATGGATCACATAATCCTGAAATAGTTGATCCATACAAAAATTCGGTTCTTTTATTTTTAGCCTCTTTTAAAAATCCTTTGATTGTTTGTGATTTGGGATGTGGAGATTTTAACATTGGAAAAGAGCTGGTCGCACATACCCAAAAGTACATTGCAGTAGACATTGTTGAAAATCTTATCAAATACAACAAAGAAAAGTATAAGACAGAAAACTTAGAATTTCATTGTTTAGATATTGCCAAGGATGTATTACCAGCTGGAGATTGTGCTATTGTAAGACAGGTGTTACAACATTTATCAAATGCAGAAGTTCAAGGTGTATTGGATAAATTGAGAGCTTATCAATATGTTGTTTTAACAGAACACATTCCAAATGGTGATTTTGTTCCGAATAAAGATATTATTTCTGGACAAGGAATCCGAATTAAAAAGCAAAGTGGTTTGGATGTATTGGTTGCTCCATTTTATTTTAAAGTAAAACAAGAAAAAGAACTCACATCGGTGCGGTTACCAAATCATAAAGGAAAAATTGTCACTACTTTGTATCAGGTGTTTTAAAGTGTTGAGTTTATTAAAAAAAGCCAGAAAGTATCAATCATAACAATTAATAGAAAGTTAAAAAGGGAATCAAAACTAAGTTTTTAGGATAAGTAATTTTAAAATCCTTTAATATCGTATATTTGCCCTTGATTTTTACACAAATACATGTCAGAAAATTCTAAAAATAATTCTGTAAAAGATACAGACGTACAACAGTGCATCCATACGATAGAGTCTTTGTTGCAAGACACAAATCAGCTGTTTGAAATGCCCGAAGAGCAACGTGTAGCTTTAATGAAAGTTGCAGGCTTGTTAAGCCGACCAACCAAAGAAGAGCAAGATAGACGTAGAAAAGATGCTAAAAAAGCAGCCAAACGCAAACAGCAAGAAAGAGACAAA
The DNA here is from genome assembly GCF_030548295.1 of Wenyingzhuangia sp. 2_MG-2023. Lineage (GTDB taxonomy): Bacteria > Bacteroidota > Bacteroidia > Flavobacteriales > Flavobacteriaceae > Wenyingzhuangia. The sequence goes on along the minus strand of NZ_JAUOSB010000010.1, from coordinate 35,397 downwards.
CATGCTAGAAAAGAAACAGGAATTCGTTCTGCTAGAGAATCTGCTGTGTTTGAAGCTCCTAAAATGTTGACTTTTACAGAGGTTAAGAAAGAGGATATACCAGAATTGGAAACACCAAGAAACTGTTATGTGTGTAAAACATTGTACACCAAGTTGCATCATTTTTACGATAGTATGTGTACCGAATGTGGGGATTTTAATTATGCCAAGCGTTTTCAAAATGCAGATTTAAAAGGACAAGTTGCTGTTATGACGGGTTCTCGTTTAAAAATTGGTTATCACATTACTTTAATGATGTTAAGAGCAGGAGCAACGGTTATTGCTACAACTCGTTTTCCAGCTGATTCTGCCATTCGTTTTGCTAAAGAAGAGGATTTTCATGAATGGGGACACCGTTTAAAAATTCACGGCTTGGATTTAAGACACATTCCAAGTGTAGAAATTTTTTGTAATTACATTGAGCAAAAATACGATAGATTGGATATTTTAATCAATAATGCAGCTCAAACTGTGCGTAGACCCGCAGGTTTTTATGCACATATGATGGAAATAGAAGAATTACCTATCAATAAATTGCCTGTGTTGGCTCAAGAGTTGTTAAAAGATCACAATAATTGTTTGGATGAATTAAAACAATTGAGCGGAACCGTAGTTGCCAATAACAAAAATGTGCCGGTAACTTGGCACGGAGAAGAACCTGGAGTGGGATTGAGAGCTTCGGCCAAATTGTCTCAAATTCCATATAGTTTTGACAATTCTTTGGCTACAGCAGAGGTTTTTCCAGAAGGAGAGTTGGATGCGGATTTGCAACAGGTAGATTTGCGAAAAACGAACAGTTGGAGATTGAAATTGGGTGAAATAGAAACTACGGAAATGTTAGAGGTTCAGTTGGTAAATTCCGTAGCACCTTTTGTGTTGTGTAATCGTTTGTCAGAATTGATGAAAAAAGACAATACAGGTAAAAAACACATCATCAATGTATCTGCGATGGAAGGTAAGTTTTATCGATTTAAAAAAGAAGACAGACATCCACACACCAACATGGCAAAAGCAGCACTAAACATGCTAACCCATACTTCTGCAGCTACTTTGGCAAAAGACGGAATTTTTATGAATGCTGTAGATACAGGTTGGGTTACGGATGAAGATCCAGCAGAATTGTCTAAAAAGAAAGTTGAAGTTCATGATTTTCAACCACCTTTAGACATTGTTGATGGAGCAGCAAGAGTTATAGACCCATTGTTTGATGGAATCAATACTGGAAAACATTGGTGTGGTAAGTTTTTAAAAGATTACAAACCTATTGATTGGTAATCTTTAAATTTTTTCTGTTGCTATAGGTTTGTTTCTAGCAATTACCATATTCTGAATTTGAGCAATGCTATAAGCGGCCATTTGTGCTCTTGTAGCCAAATCTCCTTGGTACAATTCGTCAATACTATTTTTCCAAAGACTCAACCAATGGTCAAAATGTTCTTGGTTGATGACATGATCAAAAGTAGCATCTGTTAATAAATGTTTTTGAGTTGGATTGCCTTTGAATTTTGGAATTCCAAACAAATTTGTTTCCCAAAAATCAGTCAATTTTTCTAAATGTACTGGCCAAGCTTTTTCTGGAATCATTCTGTTAAAAATAGGGCCTAACAAATTGTCCTTTCTTACTTTACTATAAAAATGATTTACAAGTTGATTGATATCTGCTCTATTTTGGATGTCTTGCTTCATGATTTTATTTCTTAAAAGAATAAAAACTAAAGCTACTAAAAATACAGAAGTATTTGGTGTGGATTGATGAATTGTTTTTGGCTATGAAAATAAAGAGAATTGATGTTTTTGATAACTACTATTTGGCAATAAAAAAACCACTTAAAAGAGTGTTTTTTTATTAGATGAATACCTTGTTTTTAGTCTTAGACGCTTGTTAATTAGTGTGTTTATAGATGTATGGGATTATTAACTATTAATTGATGACATTTGTAGATTCATTTTGTATATTTGGGGCTTAACGTGAAATTATAACTCAATTATTCTTACATGAAAAAAATATTATTTTCATTCTTATTGTTGTGTTGGTTTGTGTCTACAGGACAAAACTTTCCTACAAACCCAGATCCAGCTAAATGTTATATCAAAGTTACGTCACAAGATCTTTATGAGTACAAAAATGTAGAGATTGTTAAGAAACCAGAACACAAGGTTTTAAGTGTAGTGCCCGCTCAATATGAAACAATTACTAAAAGAGTTTTGGTAAAACCAGCATATACCAAATATGTAATTGTTCCCGAAGTTTGGGGAAAAGAGTCCTTTTCTTTTTCAGATCGAGATCCTGCTTCGGTAATTGAAGTAAAGCCTGCTATTTTTGAAACAAAAACAGATACTATAGAAACCAGTCCTTCTTTTAGTAGATGGGAAGTAGGTGGAAGAAAGCCTAATTGTTTTGAGCCTGATCCAGATGCTTGTAAGTTTTGGAAATATAAAGTATATCCCGCAAAGTATGAAGAGTACGAAACAACGTATGTTGTACAGCAAGCGAGTTTTAATACAATGGTTGGAAATAGATCTAACTCAACTTACGAGCGTTCAGTTTTGTTACAACCAGCTAGAGTTGAAGAGGTAACTGTACCTGCTGAATATGAAGATGTAAAAAAGAAAATTTTAATAAGTGACTCTTATGTTACTGAAGAAGTTGTTCCTGCAAAAACAGAATTGATTACCAAAAAAGTATTGGTGAAAAAAGGAGGAGAAGTTAGTTGGAAAGGAGTTGAGTGTTCTTTATTAGATTACCAACCGTTGCCTATTACTTGGGATGTTAATAGTACCGTTTTAACAGATATTGCCAAGTCTACAATTGATGCTACATTGATGCCTGTGTTAATTTACAATCCTGGAATTAGATTAGAGATTGCTTCTCATACAGATTCAAGAGGAAACAATTCAACAAACAAACAGTTGTCTAAAAAGAGAGCAAAAGCTGTTGCAGATTATTTGATCTCTAAAGGAATTCAAGAGAATTTATTAGTACCTATAGGTTATGGTGAAACTAGGTTGAAGAATGACTGTACAGACGATATCAATTGTCCTGAAAGCAAACATGAAGAAAATAGACGTACAGAATTTAGATTGTTAGAATAGTTTTTAATTGGTACAAAATATAAAAAAAGCGAATCCATTTGGATTCGCTTTTTTTATGTAATGATATTGTTTACTTAATTAAAAATAGTGATGTAGATAAAAATAAAGTAGGAAGCTAGTAGTAAAATTCCTTCTTTCAACCCGAAACACATTTTTTTAGGAACAAAACACAAAGGTAGTATGATGAAAGAGATTCCTAACATCCAATAAATATCGTTGTTGATAATCGCCAAATCACCAACAGTAATAGGTTTGATGATGGAAGTGATTCCTAAAACAGCTAGAATGTTAAAAATGTTGGAACCAATTAAATTTCCTATAGAAATGGCTTTTTCTTTTTTGATGACGGCAATGATAGATGCTGCCAATTCTGGAATACTAGTTCCTACAGAAACCATGGTAACAGCAATAATACGCTCACTAATTCCAATACGATTAGCCAATCCTACTGCACCATTAATCAATAACTCCGAACCTCCCCAAAGGCACAATCCTCCTAAGCTAAGAAAAAGAATAGTTTTGTAAAGAGATAACTCTTCAACAGGGATTTCGTCCAATATTTCTTGAGGATTGTTTTTTTTGTGAAAAAATAATAGATAGACTAAAAATAAAATTAAGAAAGAAAACAAAATAATTCCCTCAAATCGGTCAAGTGTTTGGTCAAATTTGATAAAAACGAATAAAAGAATAGAAGCAAGTATCATAATAGGCCAATCCGTTTTATAAAAGGAACGATCAATATCAATCCTTCCCAAACAGACCGTCAATCCTAAAACCAGTCCAAGATTGGCAATGTTAGAACCAATAACATTGCCAAGAGCTAGATCTGGAAAACCATCCAAAGCAGATTGAATACTAACGATCAATTCTGGGGCAGAAGTAGCAAAAGAAACCACTGTCATTCCAATGACTATTTTAGAAATATTTAACTTAGTTGAGATACTTACAGAAGCTTTTAGCAACCAATCCCCTCCAAAAATTAAGAGTACCAACCCTGTAATAATAAATAATAAATGCATTTTTGTTATATTTAATGCAAATATACTTCTAATTCAGACGATGATGAAAAAAAGATTTTTTAGATTTTTAGCTAAAATTAATAGGATGTTTTTACCTTCATATTCCTGTAAAGGTATGGATTTGAGCAAAGCAAGTAGAATTCAAATGTTAATCATAGGATGGAGATGTTATGTGACTAAAAAATCATTGTAAAAAAACATAAATTAAATTTTGTCACAATGTAATAAACCTCTATATTTGCATCCGAAATCGGCCTCGTAGCATAACTGAATAGTGCACTTGATTACGGCTCAAGAGGTTGAAGGTTTGAATCCTTCCGAGGTCACAATAAAGCTCATAATATTAATTTATTATGAGCTTATTTTTTTATTAGCTATTCCTTTTTACTTACTTTTGAGAGAGATAAAATCGATATAAAAATTATGAAAAAGTATTGTTTGATTCTTTTATTTGTTCCTTTGTTGATGTTTTCTCAGCAGAGTTCAGACAAATCATTGTTCTCATCAAGAATGCATTTGGCAGGAAACGTTATAAAAACGTCTTTCAAAACCATTCCTTCGGATTTTGCTTACATGGGAAAAAATGTAACAGAAGACTGGAAGAAAACAGCCTTGTATACAGGTATTGTTGGTGCGCTAATGTTGGTAGATAGACCAGTCACTGAATTTTATCAATCAGAAGTAGAAACCCGAATACAGTATAGCTTGCCTAGTATTACAGTAAATAAAAATAGTTTCCCTTGGACTTCTGGAGTAGATGCTTATATGTTTTATACCATGTCAGGTGTTTATCTTTCTTCACTATTTAGTGGAAACGAAAAAAGTCAATATGCAGCTATCAATGGTTTCAAAGCTTTAGGATATTCTATTTTGATTTCTCATACGGTATTAAAAACTATTTTTGGAAGAAAAAGACCTTTGACAGATTTAAGAAATGGTGTTTCCGAGAACACGGATACAACTACAGATAATCCTTTTGATTTTTTTAATAGTAGACAAGGGGAGTATATTTTTTCTAGTCCACACGGAACAGGAATGCCTTCTTTACATGCAACAGCTTTTTTTGCCATGGCGAAAGTTTTTCAGATGGAGTATGATAATTATTGGATACCTTATGGATTTATGACAGCTGTTTTTCTATCAGACATAAAAGGACATCAACATTGGGTTTCTGACATGGTTGCTGGTGGAATTGTAGGAACTATTATAGGTAGATCTATTGTGCGAAGTAGTTGGAGAGCAAGAGGAATTTTACCCAATAAAGAAAAAGAAATTACTTTTAATTGTATTCCAACAATTTCATCTAGTTACAGCGGATTTCAATTGGTAGCTACGTTTTAAATCAAAAATTGTTTTATGAAAAAGTGTTTTTGTGTATTGTTATTTGTTCCTCTTTATATGTTTTCTCAACAGCAGAGTTCAGACAAATCTTTGTTCTCGTCAAGAATGCATTTGGCAGGAAACATTATAAAAACGTCTTTCAAAACCATTCCTTCGGATTTTGCTTACATGGGAAAAAATGTAACAGAAGATTGGAAAAAAACAGCTTTGTATACCGGAATTATTGGTGCTTTGATGGTGGTTGATAAGCCTGTAACAATGTTTTACCAAGATGAAATAGAAACAAGAGTAGATTATAAATTACCTGATATATCTATCTATAATAATGATTTTCCTTGGACAAGTGGTAACGATGCTTATTTGTTTTATGCGATGTCTGGAACTTATTTAGGATCTTTGTTTACAGGGTATGAAAGAGGACAATATGCAGCTATCAATGGTTTTAAAGCTTTAGGGTATTCCATTTTAATTTCTCACACAATATTAAAGACCATTTTTGGTAGAAAGAGGCCTTATAGTAACTTAAGTGGAGACAATAGTAATGCTAGCAATGAAGCTACAGATAATCCTTTTGATTTTTTTAATAGCAGAGAAGGGGAGTATATCTTTTCTGGACCACATGGTACGGCAATGCCTTCTTTACACGCTACTGCTTTTTTTGCGATGGCAAAAGTTTTTCAGATGGAGTTTGACAATTATTGGATTCCATATTCTTTTGCTGGAATTGTTTTTTTTGCAGATATAAAAGGTCATCAACATTGGGTTTCTGACATGGTTGCTGGTGGAATTGTAGGAACTATTATAGGTAGATCTATTGTGCGAAGTAGTTGGAGGGCAAGAGGAATTTTACCCAATAAAGAAAAAGAAATTACTTTTAATTGTATTCCATCAATTTCTTCTCAATATAGTGGATTTAGATTGACAGCTACTTTTTAGTTGTAATCTAAATATTGTTGAATTGTTTTTCGATGGTCATTGTCATCAATTTGAAAATCATCAATTAAAGTGTTGATTCCTGTTGGTTTTTGTTTTCCAATGTGATTCTTTTCATCATAACTAGTAAAGTGTACGTAGCAGCGATCTTCTTTTTTCTCAAGAATGATGTATAAATTGTCTTTGATCCAGCTAAAAGAGATGGTGTCAAAAAAAAGAGATTCGTCTTTCTGAAATTCAGAAAAATTGTAGTAATCTAGTAATTGTTCCATGTTAATGTATTTCAGCAGACAAGCCTAATTCTAATAATTTAGAACAACGTGGTTCTAATTCTTCGTAAGATCCTGTTTTTACAGCACACTTACCTTTATAATGAACCAACATCGTACATTGTTCTGCTTGAATAGGATCGTGGTCACAAACGTCTATCAAAGCATCAATAACGTATTCAAATGTATTTACATCATCGTTGTACAACACAATCTCGTATTCCTTAATCAATTGCTCAAGGATGTCAAGACTTTCTAAAGTTTTTTCTATAGTACTCATAATCAGTTCAAAATTAATAATTATTTATTTAATTGTAAACCTACCCAGTTATTTTTTGTAAATGTTTTTTGGATGGTCAGTCCTAAGTCTTTTGTTCTTTCTTCTAAAAAAGGAATATCTTGTGTGTAAAAACCGCTCAACAGTAATTTCCCACCCTTATTTAAACAGTTGTTATAAATATCCATATCATTCAATAAAATATTTCTATTGATGTTGGCTATAATCACATCGTATTTTTGATTTGTCAACAAAGATGCATCTCCTTGATAAGCGGTAATGTGTTTGCAATTGTTTTTTTCTACATTCTCTTTTGTATTGATGTAACACCATTCATCAATGTCAATAGCATCAATGGGATGTGCTTCTTTCATTTCTGCAAAAATGGCCAAAATTCCAGTTCCAGTTCCCATATCTAAAACACTTTTGTTGGTCAAATCCAATTCTAACAAATGCTGAATCATTAAGTGCGTAGTTTCATGATGTCCTGTTCCAAAACTCATTTTAGGTTCTATAACAATTTCGTATTCCATACCTGTTTTTTCATGAAATGGAGCTATAACACTCACTCTATTTTCTACATGAATAGGCTCAAAATTCTTTTCCCATTCCAAGTTCCAATTCACTTGCTCTATTTCCTTAAAAGTATAAGAAATTTCAAATTCAGCAGATTGTAAAGCAAAAACATCATTTAAAATAGTCTCACACCAATCTTTTGTTTGGATATATGCTTCTAAACCGGTTTCAGTTTCTTCAAAACTTTCAAAACCTAGCTGTCCTAATTCAGCAATTAAAATTTCGGTAGCAGGTTGTAGAGGAGAGATGGTAAAGGTATAGCCCGTGTAATTCATTTTAATATCATTATTTTGGAATACAAAAATAGCCAAAAGCATAGGCTTTTGGCTATTTTTAAAATTATATTTTTAAGCTTTTAGATTGCTTTGATTACAGCAGCAAAATCAGCAGCTACTAAAGAAGCACCACCAATCAATCCACCATCAACATCTGGTTTAGAGAAAATTTCTTCAGCATTAGATGGTTTACAAGAACCTCCATATAAAATAGAAACATTGTCAGCTACTTCAGCTCCGTATTGGTCAGCAACCAATCCACGGATGAATGCATGCATTTCTTGTGCCTGATCTGCAGAAGCAGTTTCTCCTGTTCCAATAGCCCATACTGGTTCGTAAGCCAATATAATGTTAGACCATGCAGCAGTATTTAAATGAAATAAAGCTCCAGAAATTTGTGCTTTTACCACATCAAAATGAGTATTGTTTTTTCTTTCTTCTAATACTTCACCAAAACAGTAAATTACTTCTAATTCAGTTTGCATGGCAGCATTTACTTTTTTAGCTAACAAAGCTTCGTCTTCACCAAAGTACTCACGTCTTTCAGAGTGTCCTAAAATTACTGTTTTGATACCAATGCTTTTCAACATACTAGCAGAAATTTCTCCTGTGTACGCCCCTTTAGCTTCTTGGTGCATGTTTTGAGCAGCAACTTCTACAGCAGAACCTTCGCTAGCAGCCAAAACTGTTGTTAAGTTTACAAATGTTGGTGATACAATTACTCTAGTGTTCTCTAACGATACACCACTTAATTCACTTACCAATTCCTCAGCCAATGCTTTTGATTCGGTAACATTTTTGTTCATTTTCCAGTTACCTGCTACGATTTTACTTCTCATCTTATTTTAATTATTTGGTTTATCTAATAGTTTTATAATGTTTTCATCATCTGCGTGAATGGCTCTGTATAAAACCACTTTACCAGTTGCATCTACAACAATGTATCTTGGAATCCAATCCAAGTCAATATTTTTAGCAAATATACTTTTCCAACCACCATTTACATAATAATGATTGCCTTTTATACTAAAACGTTTGATTCCGTTTTTCCAAGAACGTTGATCCTTGTCTAAGGAAATAAATACGTAATCTATATTTGGATATTTTTTTTGTACTTCTTTTAATTTTGGCAATCCCTGGATGCAATCTACACACCAAGATGCCCAAACATATATCAGCACTGTTTCTCCTTTGTACTGATCTAATACTTGTTGAAAGGTAAATTCTGCACCTTTATCGTCCATCATTGGAGCGGCCAAAACTTTAGGGTCAAATTGTTTGTCTTTTGGTGGTTTGCAACTAAGAAAAGCAATACTTAAAAATAATAATACGGTAATTTGTTTCATGTTTTTTATTTTAATTCTACACTTGGGTCTAAAATGCTGTAAGAAATATCTACCAAAATATTCAATAGAATAAAAAAAGCAGCAATGATTAAGATACTTCCTGATATGACAGGTAAGTCGGAAGAATTGAGTGCGTTTACAATTTCTTTTCCCAAACCGTTCCAATTAAAAATATATTCAACAAAAACAGCTCCAGCTAATAAAGAAGCAAACCAACCTGATAAAGTTGTGATTACGGGGTTTAAAGCATTTTTAAGTGCGTGTTTTCTAATGATTTTTGAGGTAGACAGTCCTTTAGATTTTGCAGTTCTGATATAATCTTTATTCAGAACATCTAACAAGGAGTTTCTGGTTAATTGCACAATAACTGCCAAAGGTCTAATTCCTAAAACCAAACTGGGCAATATGGCATTTTTCCAGACTATTTTACTTCCTTCTCCAAAATCATCAACTTCTACTAAATTTCCTGTCATGCCCAAACCTGTGTATTTGTGCCAAACAAAACCAAACAACCAAGCAATAATAATTGCTGAGAAAAAAGAAGGTAAACTCATCCCTAAAGTACTAACAACCATAATGCTTTTGTCCAAAAAAGTATTCACTTTTAAAGCAGAAAGAATACCCAAAAGCAAACCAAAAAATAAAGCAATCAATATAGCCGTAGATGCTAGCAACATTGTATTTGGCAGCGTTTCATACAAAATACTACTAACGGATTTATCATTTTTTTGAAAAGAGTTTCTAAGATTTGGGAATTTTAAAACTCCTATAAAATTTCCTGTACGCATCCAAGTGATTTTTGATTTCTCTTGAGACAAATAAGAATAATTATCAGGATTAGTACTGTGAAAGGAAATTGGTGATAAATCATTTAGATAGTTCATGTATTGAATGTGCATAGGTAAATTCAATCCGTATTTAATTTTAATGTTTTTTAGTTGCTGCTCGTCTTCTCTTTGATCCAACAACATTCTAGAAGGATCTCCTAACAAGTTGAATAAGAAAAAAAGAAGAGATGCTACACCAAACAAGCTAACAAATCCTTTGGCTATATTTTTTAAAATAAAATTTATCAACACACTACCTTTAGGTTCTTCAAATATAATGGTTACGAAGTTTTTCTAATAAGAATCAGAAAAATATTTGAATAAACTTTAATGTTTTTGTTTTTTAGAGTGATTAAGATGGTAATCAAAGAACAGTTTGATACATCAATTAAAAAACAGCATAATTTAATATCTATAGTTTTTCTTAGAATTGATGTTTATTCGGTACAATATTTGATAAATGTTTTCAAGAAAAAAATGGGAATCAAAAAGAAGCTTAAAGTTAATTATATGGTTGGGCAACAGGTTTAAGATTGTTATTAGTTATATGATTTTCAATATCCTATTTATTATATTTACTCTTTAATAAAATTACGATGAGATTCTTAAAAAAAGGGACTTTTAGATTTGTTAAAATACACAAACGAACAAATAGCAGCAATGATAGCGATTCAAAACTTACACAAATCTTATCAAATAGGTAGTAATTCTTTGCCAGTTTTAAAAGGGATAGACTTTAATGTTAAAGAAGGAGAAATGGTTTCTATTATGGGGTCATCGGGTTCTGGAAAATCTACATTGCTAAATATTATCGGAATTTTAGATGAAGCTGATGAAGGTTCATATCACTTGGACAACATTGAAGTAAAGAATTTAAATGAAAAAATTGCTGCAAAATATCGTAATAAATTTTTAGGTTTTATTTTTCAATCTTTTAATTTAATCAACTACAAAACTGCTGTAGACAATGTTTCACTTCCATTGTATTATCAAGGTGTTTCTAGAAAAGAACGAGAAGAAAGAGCTTTGTTTTATTTAGAAAAAGTAGGATTGGCAGATTGGTCTAAACATTTGCCTAGTGAATTGTCTGGTGGTCAAAAACAACGTGTTGCTATTGCTAGAGCATTGGCTTCTGATCCTAAAGTTTTGTTGGCAGATGAGCCTACAGGGGCATTGGATACCAAAACGTCTTATGGTGTAATGGAGTTGTTGCAGCAGATAAATGATGAAGGAAAAACATTGATTATTGTTACGCACGAACCTGATATTGCTGCCATGACAAAACGTAATGTGGAGTTGAAAGATGGATTGATTATTGGGGATACTATTATTAACCAGGTAAGACCTCAACTGCATGTTTAATATAGATCGGTGGCAAGAAATTTTTGAAGCAATTTCAAAAAATAAGCTTCGTACATTTTTAACAGGGGTTTCTGTAGGTTCTGGAATTTTTATTCTAATTATTCTATTAGGGATTGCTAGTGGTTTTAAAAATGGTACAGAACATCAGTTTAGTAGAGATGCCTCTACATTGATTGAATTTTGGTCTAACAGAACTTCTAAAGAATACAATGGAATGAATTCTGGTAGAAGAATAAAAATGGATATTTATGATTATGATATTATAACCAAGCAGTACAAAGATGTTTTGGAGTATGAAGCTGCAGGTTTTAGCAAAGGAAATTTAACGACTTCGTATGAATCTGAATCGGGAACTTACCGGTTGGTAGGAACTATGCCTGATAGATTGTTTTTAGAAAATGCAACTTTGGTTGCAGGTAGGTTTTTGAACCAAAGGGATTATGAAGCTTCTTTAAAAGTTGCTGTTTTAGGAATTCCTGTAGCCGAAGATTTATTTAAAGAACCAGAAAGTGGTATAGGTAAAATAATTAGTATTGGAAAAATACAATACAAAGTAATAGGAGTGTTTCAAGATATAGGAGGAGAAAGGGATGAAGCTCGTATTTATTTGCCACATACTACGTTAACAACACTTTACAATACAACCAATTCAGGAAGTAGTTTCTTATTTACCTTAAATCCTATTGCTAATTATGATTTGGCACTGGCTCAAACAGAAGCATTTGCAAAACAAGTAAAAGAAAAACTACAGAAAAGACATAAAGTTCATCCTGATGATTTGACAGCAATTAGGTATAACAACGCTGTAGAGAATAGCAAAGATATTTACATGCTAATTTTAGGTATGAACCTGTTTTTTTGGATGATTGGAATTTTAACACTGATTGCTGGAATTGTAGGTGTGGGTAATATTATGTTGATTATAGTGAAAGAACGAACCAAAGAAATTGGAATCCGAAAAGCATTAGGGGCACAGCCCAAAGCAATTGTAGCCATGGTGTTACACGAAGCTATTTTTATCACCTCTATTTCCGGAATGATAGGTTTGTTATTAGGGTTTGTAGTCTTGGAAATTATAGGAGGACAAATACAAACAGAATTTATTTTAAATCCTAAAGTAAATTTTAGCATTGCAATATCTACAGTTATACTGTTGGTCATATCGGGAGCCGTTGCTGGCTATTTTCCAGCAAAATACGCATCTAAAATCAAACCCATAATAGCTTTAAGAGATGAATAATTTTTTTAATAGAGATTTGTGGAATGAGATTATATCCTCTTTAAAATCGAATAAAACTAGAACCTTGGTGACTTCTTTTGGAGTGTTTTGGGGAATTTTTATCATGGTGCTTTTGTTGTCTGCAGCCAAAGGTTTTGAAACAGGAATCAAACACAAATTTCAGGGAATAGCAACCAATTCATTGTTTGTTTGGGCTCAAAGAACTTCTATGGAATATGAGGGGATGTCTAAAAATAGGTCTTATTTTTTTGACAATCAAGATGCGAAATCTATCAAAGACAAAGTAAAAGGTTTAAAAATAGTATCTCCTCAGAACAACTTTACCACACTAATACAACACAATTTAAAAGATGGAGATTACACTGTAGAAGGAAATGCTCCAGAATTTTTAGGTCAAAAATCATTGAAACTTACACAAGGGAGATTTATCAATCAACAAGACATTGATCAAAAAAGAAAAGTAGCTATTTTAGGTTGGGGATTGATTGATGAATTGTTTGAGAAAGGAGAAACTGTTATTGGGAGTTACATCAGAATAAAAGGAGTAAATTTTAAAGTAGTTGGTGTGTACAAAGACACCTCTATAGATGGTCAGAGAAATATTAGAGCACAACAGAACATTCACATTCCCTTTAATACGTTTTCTCAAGTATTTAATTTTGGAGAGAAAGTTAGTTACTTTTTTATTACTGCGGACAACAATCAATCTGTAACAGATCTGAAAGAAAAAATCATAGGATTGTTGCAAAAACGTCATAAAATCAATCCAAAAGACAAAAGAGCTATTGGGAATTTTGATTTGAATGAACAGTTTGAAAAATTTAACATGTTATTTGTAACCCTAAAAGCAGTTTCGTTTTTTGTAGGTTTGATGATTTTATTGTCTGGAGTTATTGGAATTAGTAATATTATGCTGATTGTTATTAAAGAACGAACTAAAGAAATAGGAATAAGACGTGCTTTGGGAGCAACACCTTATGTGGTAAAAAAACAAATACTCTCGGAATCTATCTTTTTAACATTATTGTCTGGAATGGCAGGTGTTAGTTTTGCTTCGTTTCTGTTGTTTTTAGTCAATTTAAAAATAGACAGTTTAGATCCATACGATAGCATGATTTTAAACCCAATAGTACCGTTGCCCACCATTTTAATTATTTTTATCATCTTGATTATTTTTGGTTTGTTAGCGGGAATGATTCCTGCACAAAAAGCTGTAAAAATGAAACCTATTAACGCAATCAGAACTGAATAAACATATCTTATGAAAAAATCAAAAACTATTTTAATCCTTTCAATCATTGTCATTGCTTTTGTTTTGGCTTTGGGATATTTATGGAGAAGAGATCAGAAAAAACCAGTGGTTTTTAACACCAAAAAAGCGAGTATTCAAACAGTGGTGTTAAGTACGGTTGCTTCAGGAAAAATTACACCCAAAGAAGAAGTTGTGATTAGACCAAACATACCTGGAATTATTGATGAAATTTATGTGGAAGCAGGAGATACCATTACGGCAGGTGATCCTATTGCAAAAATAAAAGTAATTCCTACCATTAACAATTTGCAGTCATCTGCAAACAGTGTCTCTAGTGCCAAAATAGATTTAGATACAGAACAAAAAATATTTGACAGACAAAAATTGCTATTTGACAAAGGAGTAATTTCTATCAATGATTTTGACAAAAGCAAAGCAACATACCAACAGGCAAAACAGCGTTGGATTTCTGCTACAGAAAATTATGAAATTATCAAAACAGGAACCACTAAAGGGTTTAAAAACTTAGCAAACACCTTGGTTAGAGCTACAGTAAGTGGGGTTGTTTTACAAGTGCCTGTAGAAGAAGGTGTACAGGTAATACCAAGTAATAATTTTAATGCAGGAACAGAATTGGCTACCATTGCAGATGTACGTAAAATGATTTTTAAAGGTACGGTTGATGAGAGTGAGGTTGGAAAAATAAAAGAAGGAATGCCAATTACGATTAAAATTGGTGCATTGCCAGATTTAAAATTTGAAGCCATATTGGATTATATTTCTCCAAAAGGAGTGGAAGAAAATGGAGCGGTTCAGTTTGATATAGAAGCTGCTGTGAAAATTTCTAAAAACACAGTAGTTCGTTCTGGTTTGAGTGCCAATGCTTCAATTATTTTAGACAAGGCCGTAGATGTGTTAACTATTAACGAATCGTTGTTACAATATGATAAAGAAACCAAAAAAACATATGTAGAGGTGTTGGTTGATGAGCAAGATTTTGAACGTAAAGATGTCGTTTTAGGAATAAGTGATGGAATTACAGTAGAGGTAAAAGAAGGAATTACAAAGGAAGACAAAGTGAAAGATTGGAATGCTGTGGTGCCTCAAAATAAAAACAAAAAATAAGATGATGGTGAAAAAAAATATACTGAGAGTTTTGTTTTTGTTTTGCTGTGTTCAGTTTGGATTTGCTCAAACAAAAACATGGAGTTTAGAAGAGTGTATTCAATACGCAATAGATCATAATTTAGAGGTAAAACAGCAATTGTTTGCATTAGAAGATGCCAAACTAACAACTAGCAATGCAAAAGGATCTTTTTTGCCTAATTTGAACGTATCCGCCAGAAATTCATGGAACAACGGATTGAGTCAGAATGTAACAACGGGGGTTTTGATCAATCAAACAACCAGAAACTCTAGTTATGGAGTAAGCTCTAGCATTCCTATTTACAATGGTTTTCAAAATTACTACACGTTGCAACAGTCAAAATTGCAAGAAATAGCTGCTCAGTTCAATATTGAAAAAGTAAAAGACGACATGATGTTGAATGTGGCCAATGCTTATCTAGAGGTATTGTTGCAACAAGAAAATATAGCCATTTTAAAAGCACAAAATAGCTTGACAAAAGAGCAACTAAATTTGGCTAAACAACAAGTTGATGCAGGTACTTTGGCACAAGGAGAAGTGTTGCAATTAGAGGCTACAGCAGCCAATGATTTGCAAAAAATAGCCGAAGCAGAAAACAGTCTTGTTATTTCTAAGTTGAGTTTGAAACGATTGTTGAATATGGAAGTGACAGATGAAATGGAATTGAAAGAGGTTGAAATTGGTTTGTTAGACAGAAAACGATTGGAAACTCCTGTAGATGAAATTGTAGAAAAAGTGATGAGCAATAGAAACGAAATCAAACTATCAGAAATAAATATTGATATTGCCAAAAAAGGAGTTGATATTGCTAAAGGAGCTTATTTGCCTACTTTGTCAGGTTTTATCAATTTTGATACTCGTGAAACGGATATTTTTGATTTAGGATATTTTGACCAATTAAAAAATAATTATGGATTTGTATATGGTTTTAGTTTGAGCATTCCTGTTTTTAATAGATTTCAAACAAAAAACGCAGTCGCTAAGAGTAAAATTAATGTGTTAAAAAGTGAAAACTCATTAAAACAAACACAGCAAAAAGTTACCCAAGATGTATATCAAGCTTATTTGAATGCGAAAGCAATGTACAAAACCTTTGAAGCTAGTCAAAAAAATACCGAAGCGCAAAAATTAGCTTTTGAATACCAAGAAACACGTTTTGATGTAGGGCAGAGCAATTTGTTAGATTATACACAAAGTAAAATCAATTATCAAAATAGCCAAACGGAATTGTTGCGTGTAAAATACAATTTGTTGTTTCGATTGAAAATTTTGGACTTATATTACGGTTTAAATTAATCAAGGTTCAATTTTTTAATAAAAAGGAGTTGATTTTATGATCAATAAAACATTTGTGTTTCATATTGACTAAAAAGTGACTCATGTTTATATCTTGTTTGTGTTATTTTTGAATATTGTTTTAAACCTATCAAACCAGTATTCATGAATATTTATAAGTATTTAGCTTTTTCTTTTTTAGCCCTTGTTTTTTGTTCTTGTAAAGAAACATCGTCAAAAGATATAGAAATCCAAAACTACAAAAACATCACTTTTGAACCTTTGTCTACAAATGTGGTTGAAAGTTTTTTCAATCATCAAACTCAAAAACAAGTTTTAGTAGAGCCAGGTTATTATGTTTGGGGACTTTCGGTAGTAAAATGGAACAATAAGTACCATGCATATTATTCTAGATGGAAAAAAGAATACGAGCACAAAGGTTGGATGACAAATTGTGAAATTGCACATGCGGTTGCTGATGCTCCAGAAGGACCTTTTGTATTTGAAAACGTAGTGTTGGAGAGTGAAAAAATAGGAGGATGGGATGCAAATAATTCCCACAACCCTTATGCAATAGTAGCCAACGGGAAAATTTGCTTGTATTACATTGCCAATGACATCAATCACCTATTTCAACCTACACAAGAACTTTCTTACCCAAATCAAGAGTGGTTTGATGAAAACCGAATGTTGGTTAGAGACAGTCAGCGTATTGGAGTAGCGGTAGCAAACAATCCATCTGGACCTTTTGTGCGTTCTGAACAAGTAGTGGTAGAACCAGACAATGTCAACTTTAAAAAAATTGCAGTAAATCCTGCGGTTATTTATAAAGACAACGAATATTTAATGATTATGAAAGGTGATGATTTGAGTCACAAAGAACCTTTTAGAATTCAATTAGTAGGAAGTTCTAAGCATCCAGAAGGATCTTTTAAATTTAATCCAAAACCAGTATATGCAAAAGCACAAACAGAGGATGCTTGTATGTGGTACGATCAAATCATAAAAAAATATTATATGGTTTGCCATGTAATGGGGAAAAGTGAATTGGCTTTGTTTAGTTCTAAAGATGGTTTTAATTGGAAAGCAGATGAAAGAAGTGTTTTTATGAAAAAAGAATTTGTACTTTCTGATGGAACTATTTGGAAACCAAAAAGAGTGGAAAGACCTTTTGTGTTGACCAATGATAAAGGACAACCCATTGTAATTTATGTGGCTGTTTATGATAAAAATGTAAATGGAAATATTGCCATTCCAATCAACTGGAACAACTAAGATTATATAAATTTAAATCAAAATTTGCAAACAATGACGATTCAAAAAATAGTACTAGGGTTTTCTGTTATCAGCTGTTTATTAGCTTGTGATAATGCAAAAAAAAAATCCAAAGTAGAAAAAAAAGAACACAAAAATATTTTATTTATTCTGGCAGATGATTATGGTTATAACGATTTAAGTTATAGAAATAATACATTTTATGAAACCCCCAATATTGATCAAATAGCCAAAGAAGGAACTGTTTTTAACGATGGATATGCAGCTTGTCAAGTTTGTAGTCCTTCAAGAGCAAGTATTCTAACAGGAACTTTTCCGGCAAGGCATGGTATTACCGATTGGATTGGGGCTAGATCTGGAGAAAAATGGAGAGAAAAGAAACGTTTTTCTAAATTGTTACCTGCCGAATATGAACATTCCTTAAAAAAGGAATTCATCACTTTGCCAGAGGCTTTAAAAGAAGAAGGATATACTACCTTTTTTGCTGGAAAGTGGCATTTGGGAGAAAAAGGTTCTTGGCCAGAAGATCATGGATTTGATATCAATGTAGGAGGGTACGATGCAGGTGGACCTAAAGGAGGATATTACGCTCCTTTTAAAAACCCAAATTTAGAAAATCATGAAGATGGAGAGAATTTAAGTATGCGTTTGGCAAATGAAACAGTAAGTTTTATGAAACAAAACAAAGACAAACAGTTTTATGCTTATTTGTCTTTTTATGCAGTGCACGGAGCTATTGAAACTACTCAAGAAAAATGGGCTAAATACAGAAAAAAAGCCATTGACAATGGAATTGAGGAAACAGCTTACAGAATGGGGAAATTTTTACCCATTAGACAGACTCAAGACAATCCTATATATGCTGGCTTGGTAGAAACTATGGATGATGCTGTGGGAGTTGTTTTAAAAGGATTGAAAGATTTAGGATTGGATGAAAACACGATTGTTGTCTTTACATCAGATAATGGAGGGGTGTCTGCAGGAGATTCTTTTTCTACGTCTAATTTACCTTTAAGAGGAGGAAAGGGATATCAGTATGAAGGTGGGATTAGAGAACCTTATTTCGTCAAAGTTCCTTGGATAAAAAATCAAATTAAAGAAACTAATGTACCTGTGTCTGGAGTAGATTTTTATCCAACGTTATTGGATTTGGTGGGAGCTAAATTGAAACCAAACGAGCATCAAGATGGAGTGAGTTTAAAACCAGTTTTAGAAGGAAAAGAAATTGCAAACAGACCTTTGGTTTGGCATTATCCACATTATGGAAATCAAGGAGGAGAGCCTTCATCAATAATTAGGTTAGGAGATTGGAAATTGATTCATTATTACGAAGATGGAAGAAATGAATTATTCAATCTTGTTACTGATACAGAAGAACAATATGAGGTGTCTAAAGAACATCCAGAGGTAGTTACTACATTAAACAAACAACTTTTTGATTATTTAAATAGTGTAAATGCAAATTTCCCAGAACAAGATCCTATTTACGATGCGCAAAAAGAAAAAATACATTTAGAAAAAATAGCAACTAAGAAATTACAAAGTTTAGAAAAACAACGTTTACAGTTTTTAAAAGAAGATTTTAAACCCAATGCAGATTGGTGGGGAAGTAAGCAAACAAAGGATTAGTACAGGTGTTGTCTAGTTTTTTTTTTACCATAAAAACACTGTTTAATCATATGGTTTGTATAAATAAAGATTTGTGTTTCCAGCTTTTGAATTAATAATGTCTATTTGTAATTAGATTATTAAAAATAAAGAAATGTATAGAATCAAATTAACAAGTGTTGCTGTTTTATGTTTGATGGCATTGAGTGTTTCTGCTCAAAAGAAATCAAAAGGTTTTCCTTATGAATTGCCTGCAGAAAAACCAGATAGACCTTTAAGTCTAGGAATGGAGCGTAGTTACGATAAATATGGAGCTACTCCACAAGCAAACGAGCTGTATACACAGTTTAAATATACAGAGTTAAAAGGTTTTGATTATCATGGTCATGATGGAACTATTTCTCGTAGAGATCCTTCTAAAATCATTTTTAAAAACGGAAAATATTACGTTTGGTATACATACAGAAATACAACAACATCACCTAAAGGAGCTGCTAAAGCCAATGATACCATTCCATCAGCAGATTGGGATTTGTCAGAAATTTGGTATGCAACAAGTAAAGATGGTTTTACATGGGAAGAGCAAGGAGTAGCTGTGCCAAGACCTCCTAAACCAGCAGTGGGATGGAGATCTGTAACGACTACAGATATTTTAGAATGGAAAGGAAAATATTATTTATACTATCAAGGTTTCTTAGAAATTAGTGGTAAAAAAGGGGATGACTGTCCTGTAGCGGTTTCGTATGCAGATTCTCCTGATGGGCCTTGGGTTCCTTACAACAAAATTGTAATTCCGAATGGAGCAGAAGGAGAATGGGATCAGTTTTCTATTCACGATCCATACCCATTAGTATACAAAGGAAAAATTTACCTGTATTATAAGTCGGATTCTAAAAACAATGGAGATTATATCAGAATGCAAGGTTTGGCAACGGCAGATAATCCTTTAGGACCTTTTAAAAAGCATCCTTTAAACCCTGTAATTGGTTCTGGGCATGAAACAACAATGTTCCCTTTTAAAGATGGAATTGCTGCTTTGGTGATTAGAGACGGTAACGAACACAATACTGTTCAATTTGCAAAAGACGGAGTTAACTTTGATGTGGCAGCAAATGTTGAGTTTATGCCAAATGCTGCAGGTCCTTTTATTCCAGATGCGTACACAAATACAAAAGATGGTAGAGGAATTACTTGGGGATTGTCTCATTTTACAGCTGTAAATGGATGGAGTACCAATCATGCAATATTGTCTCGTTTTGATTGTGATTTGAGTCAAGATGTAAACGATCCTAATATGAAAAAAAACCATGTATATTTAAGACCTGAGTTCTTCTATAAAATGGGATTGACCGCTGCACAGAAAAAACGTATTGCTGAAGAAAATGAACAACTAAACAAAAAATAAAGTTGATATTATTTCAAACAAAAAACTGTCCTTTTAGTGACAGTTTTTTTGTTCTTAGTAGTTTGATTGAAAAATTGTAAACTTGTCTTGATTCATTTTTTCCTTTTAAATATGTTTTTATGTTGATTCTAATTAGAAGAAATGTATCACCTGAAATAGGTTGAGTTTTTTGGGAGTTTTTAAAAGTTATTTTCTTCTGCCATTTTTACTACACCAACAGTTAAAATTAGATTAGCAAACCTACGTTGTTCACCAGTTTGAATAATTAATGTGGTAGCAGGTTCTCTTATCTTTTCGTAAAAAGACCAACGTTCCATTACATCCCAAGTTACATCACCCAAAAGTGTTTTATAGCCTTCGTGTATTTCGGCATTTGCTCCAGCTGGCTTTTCCATGACTATTGCACCCTGAATAGGGCAAACTTCTAATATGCCTTCTAGTACTGTAAGCGCATCCAATAGTCCTGGGCGAAAGTTGAGATGTACAGTGGTAGAATTAGGACCTCTCATGGCAGCTACGGGTAAATTTCCGTCAGCAATGACAACTTGTGCAAAATGTCCTGAACGCGCAAGTACTTCCATAATTGTTGGATGTATTATCGGAGTTTTTAGCATAAAATTCTCTTTTAATGATGGTTACCTAAAATAATCAAATAATTTTAGCATAGATAGTAAAAGAATAAAATTTAAGTAAGCACTAAAAACAGTATTATTGTTAACTGTTGTTAGTAAAAGGCTTTCTCTTCAATGTTTATTTCTTATTTGTATTTAATATCAAACCATTTTTAACAGTATTAACAGAAATACAGGCTCTTTCGGCAATAGCCATTAGTTTGTCAAATACTTGCTCATCAGAACATGATTCATAAGAAACTGCAATATCTATTTTTGAAAAACGCTTGGGAATATCTTGACTTATAGTAGCAGTAATTTCTAGAGCTAAGCCTTCAATATTGATATTTCTTGATTGTGCGGCTGCAAATAAATTACTACTATAACAGCCACCTATACCTGTAAGTAGATATTCTCCTCCTAAAATTCCTTTTCCTTCTCCACCATTTTCGATTGGACGGTCTATGATTATTTTTAATTTGTTATTTTCTAGTTCCATTGCACTTTTAGAACATTGTTTAAGGTGAATTTTTAAGTTACTCATAATTTTATTTATTTTGATTATAAAACATTCCTATAGGTATGTTTTTGGTTAAATTTTTTTAACCTAATTGGTGAATGTGTTTTTTCAGAGTTTCTAAATATTCAAAGAGAATTTTATCATCATCAAATACCTTTCTAATTCCACGTACTCCTTCAAATCCACTTATCAGATAAATTGCAACAGCCGATGAATTTACATCTTTTTTAATTTCTTTTTTTAACTTTCCTTCTTCTAAAACTTTGATTAACATAGATTTCCAATCATTGATTAATTGTTTAAGAATATTCCTGAAAACATCATCTGAACAACCTATTTCATTAATTAAATTGTTTGCAGGACAGCCAAGTCTTTTCTCTTCTATTGAAAAGCTTTTGATTCTTTCGGTAAATATTCTACATAGCAAGTTAATTACATTTTCTTTTTTATAATTATTAAGAGGAGTAATCATGCTGTCATATATTCTTTTTCTTACTATATCTTTTATTACTTGCTTTCCTAATTCATGTTTACTTTCAAAATGGTGGTAAAAAGCTCCTTTTGAAAGCCCCGTTTTACTCATTATTTCAGGAATACTTGTTTTAGAATAACCGTTTTTATAAAACAGCTTAAAAGATTCTTCAATGATCAACTGTTGTGTTATTTCGGATTTAATTTTTTGTTTCATTACTTAACAAATTTAATTAAAAACATTCATATAAGTATGTTTTTGTATGTGTTCTTATTACTAAGTCTTTAGCTAAGCTTTTGTTTGGACTTGTTAGCTTGGTTTCACAAAGCAATAACAACATGATTTGACGACTTAGTAATTGTGTACAAAACTATGAGAAAGCACCAAAATCCGTATTAATGTTAGTGGTTCTAACAGACAGTTTTAAACGATTTAATAGTGGTGGTGAATTATGCAGTTATGCTGGATTAACACCTATAATAAGGAAGAGTGGAAGCAGTGTAAATGGTAGAAGTAGGATCAGTAAAATAGGAAATCAAAAACTACGGAATTTATTATTTATGTGTAGTTTTAATGCCTGTAAATATAACAAAGCTTGTAGCGCAATATACGAACGAATTGTAGCCAAAGGAAAGCGTAAAAAACTAGTATTAATAACTGTTTGTAATAAGCTACTCAAACAATGTTTTGCTATCGCAAAATCTAGTAAACCCTAAGATGAAACATACGTTTCAAAATTATGATAGATTGAAAAATAAAAAAATATATAAGCTTAAAAATCAAATTACTGACTTTTGAGTCTCAATAGATAGTGCCTAAATTTAACGAATAAAAAGGTTGTTTTTTACCTCAATTCTTTGTTATGCATAGTGCTTTTACGTTCAGCTTGGTTTTCCGATGTTTTTTTTCAGTTAAAATGTGTGCTGTTGGAAAGACATACTCTTTTGCGATTTTTGGTTTGTGTGGTGGCATAAGCTAATTGCAAATGTGTATGGCTTTGAGCATTGGCTATCTATCTGTTTCTATATAATATTCTTGGTCTAAACCTTTTTTTTCTTTTTTGATTAACTGAACTAACTCTCTAATTTCTGGTTCTTGTATTTCGTCTATCTCAAAACTTATTCTTTGTTTATCAAAGCGTTCTCTATTTCCTTTTTTTATATCACTTCTAATATTTTTAGGAATAAACAAGGTCGCTTTTTCCGATAAATGTTTTTTATATTCATTAAGATAAATTCCAATTCCTGCAAAATCAAAATCTCCAAAGTGTAAATAATTATTTGGTATAGAATTCATCCATTTTATAAAGTCCCTATTTTGATTTTGAGGATAACGTGATATGAATAAGGGATTAAGGTTTTTAAACAAGTATTTCTGTTTATGAATCTCACTAAAATTTTTTGTGTTCTCAACGCCAACAACTGTTATCTCTTTTGGTATTTTAAAAGATTCATAATCATAAATAAAAATAAAACTTCCTTTTTGAGGGTTAATGATTATAGCATTGTTGTTTAGTTCAGCCGTTATAGAATTATAACTATTGACTAAAAAACCTTTAAATGCTCTCTCCTTTGAAACCTTAGAGTCTGTTGTTATTTTAGTTGATTCGGCACGCGTAGAATTTGGATTCTCTTTTAAAATAATGTAATCATACAAATCATTAATCTGTAATTGATTTGCTAGATAGATATGTAAACCCTTTTCATTTACTAACTCTAAAGATTTTTTATGCTTCCCTTTTCTGTAAATAATATTTTCAGCAACTAAATCATCTATTAATCTTCCTTTAGCTAAACTATTTGGAATTGATTCACCATTGATTAGTTGTACTAATACTTTTGCTATTTTTAAGTTTAACTTCATTAATTATGAACTCTATTATCTACTTTTTTAATCAATCTATTAATCTTAGTTATGTATTTTTTTGAATTGGTTTTAGATTGTTCTTTTGCTAATTTATAGGTGTATTTATAATCGGTAGCATTTTGACTTGTTGGCGAACCATTGATGAGTAAAATATTTCTTTGATTGGCAAATCTCAAAATTCCTTTTTGGTTTATAGGATGAAGTGTGCCTATTTCGTCCATCATACAATGAAGTTTAAAATCTTTAAATTTCTTTGAAGCATCAATTTTAAAAACATTCAATAACGAAATATTAATCATGGCTTTAACTAAAATATCTGTACCATTACTTCCTACATTAGAAAGCTTTTCCACCCAACCAGAGTCGTTATCATTCTCTATGATTCTAAATTGTAGATCAAAAGATTCTGACAGTGTTAAATTCTTGTTTTTTGATCTGTCTAACTCTTTCACCAGTTGCTTGAGTAAGTCAACCGCTTTTTGATTTTTAGTGTTACTTTCTGAAGAAGTAAAAAGATTTGACTCTCCTAAAACAAGACTATTTTCATCATTAAACTCTTTTATTTTAAGCAATAGTTTTACAATAGGGTTTGAACTTTCTAGCGTTCTTATTTCCATTGTCTTGATAGCTTCAATAAAATTTTTACCAAGGAAATCATCATTGATTTTTTTAATTATTTTTTCAATTTCTCCTTGTTTTGAGTTTAGTTCTGTGGTTTCTCTACCAATTAAGTGAATGATGTGCGCAAACCTATCATTTACACGTTTTCCATATTCTTTAATTTTATCTTCTTCAATAAATTCTTTAAGCTCAAATGCAAAATTTAGAAACTCTGAATCTTCGTTTAGTTTCACTTTAAACTTAAAAACATTCTGTTCACCAAAATTACCCGTGAAAGCATTAACGGATTGTTGAAGCTCTTTAAAAGTTTCGATTCCTTTGTAGTATTTGCTGTTGATTTCAGTAATGATAGCTGTAGCTTTGTTTTGATTATCAAAATCAACATCAACATTTGGTTTAGGGGTATCATAATAGTTTTTGACGCTTAAAAATGCATCTGAAAGCTTAAAACTTTCAAGTTCTTTCAAGTCACTATCAAATTTCTCCATTTTGATTTGTATGGACTTAACAAATCCCTCTTGTTTCGCATATTTTGTGTTGATTTTATTCAACTCCATTTTATGTTCACTAATTATTGAAATTTGCTTTTTCTCTAAACTTGTCTTGTCAACTTTTAATTGTGGTACTTTGTCAAATAGTTCCCTTTTGTCTTTATTGTATTCTATAACAAGCGTTTCATTCTCTTTTATGTATCCTAGGTCTGTTTTAATTTTGCTTAATCTACTTTCAATATGGTTAAGCCTTTTTGTGTCAGCTCCTTTGTTTTCTAATTCAGAATTCTGCTCTTTTTTTAATTCTTGAACCCTTTTATCAGATGCTAGTTTTGCCTTTGAGATAGCACTGTTTATTTCAGAAATTTTCTCATTCTTAGTTTCTTCTAAAACGTTAATTTCTGTATGTCGCTCTTTTTCCTTTAGGCTTATTTTTCGCTTTATTCCTTTATTAATGTTGTTTAAAACTTCTTCGGCTTTTAATTTCTTTGATGCAATTTCATTTAAATCATCTTCTAGTTTTTGTAGAACAGTTTCCTTTTCTGATTTTGCTTTTAGAATCCATTCGTCTAAATCAATTTTATTGCTTTTTAATTTCTCTTGGCTTTGAGGTATGATATATTCATTTTCTGCAACAAGGTCTTTAAAGTCCTTTAGTTTTTTACCGAATTTTGTCTTCAGTTTTTGTAAACTATTTTCTTTATTAGTATTTAGCTGTTGAATACTATTTTGGATTTCATTAACCTTAAATTTGTATTCTTCAATTTCTTGTTGGTATTCTTTTACTGATTTAATTCTGTTTTTTAAAGTGTTTAAGTTTAACTCTACACCAAATAGAGTAGCCGAATTACTATCAATTAGTTTTGGATTTAGCTCTGTGTTGAAAAGTACATTTTCTTCGTCAATTACTTTCCCTATTGTATTTTGCCAATTGTTAATGTTATCGTTTAACCAGCCATAAAGTGAAGATTTGTTTTGCCGAATTTTGTTTTCAATTTCCCCAATTTTTAAAGCTAGTTTTTTACTCGCTTCGTTTTTTTTCTCAACGGAAGAATTAAAGTTTCTTTCTACTTCTTTTGTTTCTAATTCCCATTCTTTTCGAATTGTTTTTGTTTCGTTTTGTGCATTTGTAATCTTGTTTTTTGAGCTTGAAATTTTATCATCAAGTGTTTTTTTATTCGCTTTACATTTTTCAATCTCAGTCGAGAAAAAGGTTTTATATTTTAATTCCGATTTTTGTCTATTTACCCTATTTTCATTCTCTTTTATATTCTCTAAATCATTATTTACGGAATCTATTTCGTCTTTGTTTTCATCATTGATTTGAGTAATTAGTTTTTGGTACTTATCAAATATTGAAGACTTATGTTCTCCGAAATCGCTTTTTATTTTAAGAATGTCTGAGTTCTGTTTGTTTGTAAACTCCTGCTGTTGGTTTTGAAGTTGTTTTATAAGAGCTTCAAATTTTTGACTAATTTCTGCAAATTTCGAGGTGAGTAGATTTTTTTCGTCTTCTAAAGTCCTTTGCTCAATAGTTAGCGTGTCTTTTTTTGAAACTTTTGAAATTATTTCTTTAATGTTTTGATTTTGGTATTCTGTTAGTTTTTGTTTAGCTTTTGCTAATTCTGTTGTAATTAATTTTATATCAGAAACGATATCTTGCTCTCTTCTACGATGTGTTTTTACTAAGTTTTCTCTTTTTTTTGTTAAAACACTTAATTCATTGTTTTCTTTGGAATAACTAGAATTCAAAAGAGGTTTTTCGTTTTCTATAAAATTCATTCTAGTAGCTAACTGATAAGCCAACTCCTTTGTTTCTCTTTTGAGAAAATTGTAAGCTCTATATCGGTCAACTATTTTATCAGCTTGCTTTCTAACAACAATCAGTCCTTTTCTGTTTTCTTTAAACCATATTTTGATATCGTTGATTTGTGTTTCAAAATCTCGTAAATGATTTTTTGCATAATTCTCAATATCAATTACAAACTCATCATCATTTAAAGAATTTATGATGGTGTCTTTAATAAATTGTGCTTCTAGGTTGGTGTTTAGAAGTACATTTTGAATAGTTCTTGGTATATTTTGATATTGTTTGCTTTCTACTAGTGCATACTTTTTGAACTCAGGTTTTAAACCACTATTATCTCCATAAATAATTCTACGATACTCGTCATAGCCCTTTATGAGGTTTGTATAATAAATTTCTCTTCCAAATGCATTTCTGATATTGTCCCAACTTTCAAAAGCTCTGTTTTTGTTGTCTATAAATAATTCTTTCTTATAGGCAGAATTAAAAAAACGGAAGGCAACTTTCCCATTTACTTTGTAGGCCAAAACGCAAAAGGGTATATTGTCTTTTAGTATTTCATAAACAATATAAGAGTTCTGATACTGAAAATAGTAATCGTCAAATCCTTTCTTTTGTTTCGGAATTCCTAGTTTGGTTTTATTGGCATTGTAAAAAAATAATATAGCACGAAGTAGTGTGCTTTTTCCTACACCCTGTGTTCCAATTAAATGAACATTTCCATCTAGTTCGATTTCTGCATATTGTATAGATGCACTATTTATAAAAACTATTTTATTCAGGTATCTCATTTTCTATTTCTTCAGGAATATTGATAGTTGTTATGATCTCTTTCAAATAATTAAAAGAGGTAAGAACTTTGTATGTTTCAGTTATTTCATTTTCTAAGGTTATGAAATTATCTTTTTCTAGTTTTTCAATGATTTTTTTGATTCGTTCAGAATTTGTCTTTTTATCTCCACTTACTCGTTTTAGCTTTTCTAATTTCGTTTTTAAATCAGCATTATTTTTTAATTGATTTACAATGTCTGATGATGAAAATCTAAAGCCTACATCAAAAGAGGTGTCGAAAGTTTTAAAAAAGTCTAGGATATCAATCCAATTAAACGCTTTTTCAAGTTTTCTATCTAGGTCTGCATTATTTTCTTTTCGACTGAAATAATAATATTCATTCCCTTGTTCTAAGATGTAATTAATTTGATTAAAATATTCGTATAGGTCTTCAAAAGTGTCTTCGTCTTCTAAAACTTCGTAAAGTTTTTTTATATCATCATTGGGACTATTTGAACAGATGAATTGCCCTTTGCGAAGCACGTTAAATATTTCTGATGTATATTTTGTTATCATTAAAATTTATTTTGAATACACCATAGCATATTCAATACCATTGGTGGTTAGGTAATTATCTTGTATTTGCAATTCTTCTTCATATTGAGAAATAATTTGACAAAAAATAGTGACTCTTTCATTAAACTCTACCTCTTTCAAAAAGTCATAGTTTAAAACAAAATTGAATAAATTATCACTTGTTGCAATGAAACGGTTTTTTACTTCTTCCAGATTTATCATTATCTCTTCTTCAACATTATTGTCTAGATAGTCATTGGAAATACGCTCAGCTATTTCTGGTTTAAAAAGTAGTCTTTTTCTGTGATTTTTAGCAATTCTTTTAATTGCTTCAAAAGCTCGCTCGTCCTCTCTAAGGAAGTTGATGGATAAGTTTATTGACTCATTGATTTTTGTTTCAAAAATGACTTGATTCTTGTTTGAAACTATCTGTTTGATGTCGGTTTCTGCTTCAATAGTAAAATTGTCTTTTAGATATTTGAGTTGTCTCAGTTTTTCTAAAAATTTACCTTGTTGTTTTATTTGGTTGAGGTAATCTATTATCTGTTTTTCTATTTCAATTAGGTTATGTGAACATTCGCCTAATTGACTTTTAAGTTCAATAATTACTCTATTTAACTCTTCGTCTAAAGCTCTATTAAAAAAGGTTAGTTCCTCCTCATTAATAAGTGACAATGTCTGATGTATCAAGTTTGTAATTACTGTTCTTTTCTCATCAAGGTTTTCTAGCTTTAATTGTTTGATTTTATAGTTAGATTCGTTTTTAAAGGTATTTTCAATATTACGTCTTAAATCCACGACACTTCTAAGTGTGATAAGCCCCATACTGCGAAATGTTTTTTTAATAAATCGCAAGTAGGTATATCTTCTGGTTTCGCTATGTTCATTTAAAAAGTAAACAATGTTTTCTTTTATGCTTTTTATATTTTCGTCAATATATGAAAGGTTGATTTCTTCGCTAACAAATAACACTTGTTCAAAAAACTCTAAAAATTGCCCATCAAGTTCCAAAAAACCTCCATTTTCTCTTATCACGGATTTTTGAATTAATAAGTCAATACGACTTTCTTCATAATCAACAAGATCTAAAGCATCACTCAACTTGTAATCAATGGATTTCCTTTTGCTAAACATTTCAGATATTAGTTTTTCCTCTCTTTTCAAAGCGGTAACTAATTCTTTTATGTCATTGAAAGTGTTCATTCTTTTGGTTCTGAGCGTTGGCAAGAAACAGCTCTTTTATTTTTTTAGTATTGGCTTTTCGTGTTGACAAAAAATTAATGTGCTGTTTGTGCGTTGACGTTTTTAGTTCAAATGTTCAATTTTTGTACAGATGTTGCGTGTTTCAAGTAACTAATTTAGTAAATAATTACTGACCAAGAAAGTCCGAGAGGACTTTTGTAAGTAGGCGAAAAGTCAGCAATAAACTATATACTTTTAAGCTTCTTTATTAAAATATTGAGGAATGAATTCTTTTAATTTTTGAAGTCATAGATACTCTCATAACCACTAAAAACAAAAAAATAGCTAGAGTCTCTAGCTATTTTTTTGTTTGATACATGAAGTGTTGATCGATTATTTTCTATTCAATAATTTTTTAGAAACTTTATAGGTAGCAGCATACAGATAATCTTTTTGGTCATTTTTTAACGATTTAAAGACTGCTTTGTACCAAGTAGGATCTGTTGCTTTTTTCTTAAACTTTTCGTGATTTGCAGATTTACCAGTTTCACCATCTAAAGTAGATTTAATATCATAAATAGCAATTCCGTAATGTTCTGCCTTGTTTAAAACTTCAGAAAACCCTCCTTCAGTAAAGTATAAGGTAGTAGGGTCGTTATCAATCGTAGTGTTTTGTTGCGTTTTAAAAACGTTTTCATCTAAAAATTCTTGTTGTGTCATAATGGTAAATGTATTGTTTAAATCGCTATCAATTTGTTTTTATTATTCTTTAACAAAATATAGAGGAATTACTTCTCTTAGTTTAGTAAGGGTTTCAGCAACGGTTAAATCACTCATTCCACCAGCAGCATTGGCATGTCCACCACCATTAAAATGTTCTGAAGCTAGCATGTTTATAGGATTTTCTGCTCCTTTAGAACGGAAAGAAATTTTCATAATACCATCTCTTTCAGTAAATACAATAGCCGCTTTCATTCCTTTGATAGATAAGATCAAATTGGCCAAACTATCTGTGTCTCCTTTTTTGTAGTTGTATTCCGCTAGTTCTTCTTTAGACAAAGAAATAATGGCTACATGGTACTCATACAAAACCTCTAGTTTTTTACTCATGGCATACCCTTGCAAACGCAAACGACTTTCAGTATTGTTATCACTCAGTTTTTCATGAATGATATGATGTGGTACTCCTGCGGTTAAGAGTTTTGCCAAAACTTCGTGCGTTCTAGGTTGTACGGAAGGAAATCTAAAATTACCAGTATCGGTAAGAATTCCTAAATATAAAGGAGTTCCTATTTTCTCGTCTAACAAATTAAGGTGTCCAGATTGTTCTATCAATTCTACAATTAACTGAGAAGTAGAACAAATGCTGGTTTCTGATACGGTAATGAAAGGAAAATCTTGGGGGTTTAAATGATGGTCTATCATTATTTTTTTGCACGGAGCAGCTTCTAACAAGGCTTGCATATCTGGTCCAACACGGTTGGTGGCATTGTAATCCAAACAGAAAATTAAATCGGCTTGTTGCATTGTTTTTGTAACTTGTTCTGGGGTTTCATCCATTAATAAAATGTCAGAAGTATCTAACCAATACAAAAAATCAGGAGCTTTGTCTGGGTGACAAATGGTGGCTTTTTTTCCTAGTTTTTCTATAAAATGCAATAACCCTAAAGAAGATCCTATAGAATCTCCATCGGCAGATTTGTGTGCTGTAATTACTATGTTAGAAGCGGCTTTAATTTCAGCTTCAATTTGTTGGTATAAATTCATGTGTTGTTTTGTAAATGCTTTGTTTAGGCTTGTTTAATGTCCCATCTTTCTTTTTTCCATGCTACCTGTGCTGTTTTGTTCAAAAATGTCCAAGCAATAATTTGACTGGCTTTATTTCCAAGTCCCATTGGGATGGCTTTGGTTTGTGTGGCTCCTAATTCGTCTAAAAATTCCACCATTCCTTTTTGGTTAGAGGATTTGTGAACCAAGGCAGAAAACCAAAAACAGTTTTCAGAGAATTTTTTACTTTCTTTTACATAACGTTGTAAAAAACCAGTTTCTCCACCTTCGTATATAATTTCATCTCCTATTTCAGCAACCGTAAAAGGAGCACTCTTTTTTTGTGTTTCCGTTTGGGCATCTTTTAGATTGGCATACAAAGGAGGATTGCAAATGGCCAAATCTACTTTTGTTTCTTTGTCAATAATGCTGTAAAAAAAATCTTTAGGATTTGCTTGTATTTTGCACTCCATCTTGTTTTTTAAAACCTTGTTTTTGTTCACAATGGCTTGTGCCGCTATGATTGATTTTTCATCAATATCAGAACCTACAAAGTTCCAATCGTATTCTGTAATACCTATAATAGGATAAATACAAGAAGCTCCCATACCTAAATCAAAACAGGTGATTTTATTTCCTTGAGGTAAAGTTCCAAAATTACTTTCCATCAATACATCTGCCATGTGATGTACATAATCTGCCTTGTTAGGAATGGAAGGACAGATAAACGTATCTGGAAAAACCCAGTATTCAATTCCGTAATAATACTTTAACAATGCGGTGTTAAGGGTTTTGATAGCCACAGGGTTTTTAAAATCGATGGTATCTTCTCCCTTTACATTGGGCTGTATATAGTTGGTCAAATTAGGAATTGTTTTGACCAACGCTTGCAAATCATATCGATCTATATTTTTGTTACGAGCATGGGTTTTATTTCTAATAGGTTTCATTTTCTCTTTAGCCATGATGCTGTTTTGTGTTGAATAAGGACTTTACATAAGTCGACTGCAAATGTACGTAAAGCAAACACAGTTATAGAAAATGTTTAAAAACGATAATTTAAGAAGGTTTTAATAGTTAAAGAGTAGAGGAGTGTTCCATTCATTCTAAGGATTGGTGAATTCTAAACAAATCATCTGTGGCTTGTAACAGCTTTAATCTTAGTTGAGGATTTAAATTTGGATTTGCTTGGAGAAATTCTGTTACCATAACAAATGCCTCATAGGATGAATACCTACCGATGGTATTGCTTAACCATCCTTTTGGAAAAAAGATATCTCCAGTTTTCTGAATTTCATCCAAGAGTGCTAAACTAAGTTCTAAGGATTCAATCGCTGTTTTTTGACGTAATGGATGATGTATATAATAACAAGCGGTGAGTACCCAATTTTCCTTTTCTCGATGCTCTTGATTTGCGAAAGATTTAAAAAAATCATTTCTAATTTTAGGGTCTTGTGATAATGCAGGCATCAGAAAATCAAACCTTTTTATTTTGTTAGGATCTTTTATGTCAGTTTTGGCTTCTGTTAGTATTACAGATGCTTTCTCGTGCTGATAAAGAGCTAAATGCATGGCTATATTTACAAAGTCATCTTGATTTAGAATTAAGTTGGGTATTTCTAATTCTTTATGCCAAATATTGTACAACTCCTCTCTGGCTGTTCCTGTATAAGCAAAAGATAGAAATGAATTGAACAGCGTTTTTTTAATGCTCGGTTCCTCGTCTAATTGAAGTCTGGTAAATAAGGTTTCTTCTATTTTATGTTGTCGTTCTACACGTTTATCTTCGTCTAAATAAGTCCAGAATACATGAGCTATTTGATGAGAAAGCAATGATAAGATCAACTCGTTTTTTTCTTCTTTCAATCCTTCCTGAAAAAGATCCATAGCCTTCTCCATTGGTATATTTCCGTTCAAGGCATTTTCATAGTAGTTTACGTAGATAGCAGCTCTAGAAATTTCATTTTTAATGTTTGGAACTAAGTCCAGCTCTATATTTGTTGTAGGAAAAACCCCGTATCCTAGTCCATTGCTATTGTACACAATAAAGTTTGGTTTTGCCAAGCCTTCTGCAGCTATAAGCCTATTCTTCTTGTTTTTTAAATCTACTTTAAGTACTTGTATACGATCTGGATACATCAATGCTATTTCGAATACTTGAGGCCAAATTTTATCAGAAGTATCTTCTGATTGCTGTTCTATAAAAAAGGAGGTTATGTTGTTAACATCATCATAAGTAATGTTACTTTCTATAATAGGTCGTCCAGGAGAATGTACCCAAACCTGACTCCATTCTTTTAAATCTAAGTCCGTGTTTTTATCTAAAATATGGATAAGATCGTTCCAATCTGCATTGTTATTTTGGTATGTTTTTATATACTCAATGATTCCTTTCTGAAACTGATCTTTCCCTATCAATGTTTCCAATTGTCTCATCATAATGGGAGCTTTATGATAAATAATATTTCCATAAAGAGATCCAGCATTGTTTAAATTATCAAGACTTTGTCTAATTGGGTTTGCTCCTTTGGTACGATCTACTTTAAAAGCAGCTGGATAATGATCAATAAAGAAAGAAAGTTCGTGGTTGATACTTTCAAACTGTGGATTTACAATTTTGTCTGCCATAAAATTTGCAAACACTTCTTTTAGCCAAACATCGTTAAACCATTTCATAGTGACTAGATTTCCAAACCACATGTGTGCTGTTTCATGGGCTATTAATTTAGCACGTCTCAATTTTTGATTGAGCGTGGCACTAGTGTCTAAAAATAGTTGAGATTGTCGGTATTGAATGGCTCCTGTATGCTCCATTCCCCCATAAGGGTGGCTATAGATGGCAGCGTAGTCTAATTTTTGAAATGAAAAAGGATATTTGGTGTAATTCTCTAAAAAATTATTGGATTGTTGATGTAGCTGAAAGATTTTAGAACTGCTTAGTTGAATTTTAGTACTGTCTTTTTCTTGATGGTACAAAGACATGTTAAATTTTGTATCGGCTGAGTTGATGATATCGTATTTTCCTGCAACAAAGGAGAACAAATACGTACTCATTTTGTCAGATTCTTGATACTTATATGCTATAAAATCACCTTTATTTTGTGTACTCTTTAACTTTGAGCCACATAAAACAGTCCAATCTTTAGGTACACTCATACTAAGGGAGTAGTTTGCTTTTATATTGGGTTGGTCAAAACAAGGAAAGGCAGTTCTTGCTCTAGCTGGTACAAACAAGGTAAATAAATAATCGGTATTCCTATTCAATGCTGCATCTCCAGCTATAAATTCTATTTCAATATTATTTTTTCCTAAAACTAAATTTTTATCCGATATGATTAAATGTTCATTCTGATACTGAATGGGAACCATTTGTCCATTAACTATTGCTGATTTTGGAGTTTCATGATTGGATTTAAAATCTAAGTACAAAGGTTGGTTTAGATCATGGATTGCCAAGTCTAAAATGAGTTTAGAATCAATAGGATCCTCTTTGGTTTTAGGAAGATTAAAGAAAAGATGGTATTTAACATTAGATACTTGAGTCTTACGGTAGTCTGCAAGTTTTTTTGAAACTCCTTTTTTCAATGGAAACTCGTGATTTACTTGTTTGTTACACGACACAAATAATAGGAATGGCATGTAAACTAAAATTATTTTTAGATAATATTTTTTTAGCATTTGTAATGTATTAATAATGATCAGAGTATGTAGATGTAAAGTTCAAAAAACCATGTTTTTATAGCACCTACTCAGAAATATAAAAATAAGAAAAAACATTAGGGGAGGATAGGAGTGTACTGATTTTTTAATTTATATATCCATTACTTTTTTGTTTCTAATTTATTAGCATTCAGTGATGTAGTTTGTTATAGGGTTTTAGATTTCATCTTGAA
Source organism: Wenyingzhuangia sp. 2_MG-2023 (assembly GCF_030548295.1). Taxonomy (GTDB): domain Bacteria; phylum Bacteroidota; class Bacteroidia; order Flavobacteriales; family Flavobacteriaceae; genus Wenyingzhuangia. The sequence goes on along the minus strand of NZ_JAUOSB010000010.1, from coordinate 261 downwards.
TCCTTTTAATTTTATACTTTTAGTGGTTTTAAATTCTTTTATATAATATTTCATTGACTAAAAAGTCTGCCTTCTGGATTTCACAAAGCCATATCAACATGATTTGAAGATTTAGTAGTGGTGGTGAATTATGCAGTTATGCTGGATTAACACCTATAATTAGGAAAAGTGGAAGCAGTGTAAGTGGTAGAAGTAGGATCAGTAAAATAGGAAATCAAAAACTACGGGATTTATTATTTATGTGTAGTTTTAATGCCTGTA
>NZ_JAUOSB010000001.1 GCF_030548295.1 Wenyingzhuangia sp. 2_MG-2023 | reverse complement strand
CATGTGTTAAGCCTGCCGCTAGCGTTCATCCTGAGCCAGGATCAAACTCTTCATCGTTATTTTTTAATAATATTTGATGAATCTTAAAAATCTCATGTTACCTAAAACATGTAATTTACTCTCTAATTTTACGCTGTCAATTTTTCTATATCTTCAATGAACTTCAGTCACTTACGCAACTCTTTCAGTACCAGTTAGCTAATTCGCTAACGGGTGGCAAATGTAAGAATTTTATTCCGTTCTAAACAAATAAAAATTAAAAAATTTTAATCTTTTTTTATCCTAAAAACCAATGCTTTTAACATCTAATAAAACACCTAATCTGTATCTGAACTTTGCTACTAAACTAGTTGCCTAGTCGTTGTTGCGGGTGCAAAGATACACAACTATTACTTATCTACAACTATCTTTTTTAACCTTTTTTTGAATTATTTCTTAACCTCATAATTATCAATCTTTTAATCATTCATAAAATCAGAAAAAACTCATGAGAAATGCATAAATTATCGTTTTAGACATCTATTATACCCCTCCTTAATATATTCTATCTAAAAATCTCCCGATTTAATGATACATATTGCAGTCTCCAACTTCATCAGAACTAAAACTCAAACATTTCTAAATTTATCTATAAAATATAGGTAGACGATAATTTTGAAATCAAAAACATTACGAACTCAAAAACAATACATCTTACTACATATATTAATAAGGTAGAAAGTTTTTAAATACATCAACAGATAGATAAGAGGATTTTTAATACTCCTTTTTAAATTGAAGCGGAGATTTTCTAACAGCCTTAGTAAAGAAACGTGAAAAATAAGCCGCATCATTAAAACCTAAATCATACGCAATTTCTTTTACTGGCAAATTGGAGTAAATCAATTGACGTTTTGCTTCTAATAAGATTCTATTCTTAATAAAGTCACTAGGTGATTCCGCTCCTACTCTCTGAAAATTTTTAGCCAACGACTTCGGAGACAATCCTAATCGAGAAGCATAATCAGCAACCGAATGTATCATTTTAAAATTCTGCTCTACCAACACACTAAAATCCTTAAACAATCTTGTCTCAATATCTGTTTTTATTTCTGATTGCTCTTTTTGTATCCGCACAGAAAGAATGATAAATTGTTTTAAATAGGTTTGCAACATATCATACTGAGCAACTTCATTTTTCTGAAACTCCTCTATCAAACTCTCCAAAATAAAAATTAGTTTTCGAGTATCACTTTCACAAGGCTGTACAAAAGGAGTTTCATACACATTATTAAACAAAACTCCATTACAAGCTACCGCTTTGTCATGGGTTTGAATACAGTAAAAATCTTTTACAAAACTTATTTTATAAGCTTGCTTTACACTTTCGGAGGAAATTGAAAAAACCTGTCCTGGCGACAGAAAAAACAGTACATTATCTTGAAAATCGTATTTTTTAAAATCTATATGATAAGAACCTTGCCCTTCCTTAATCCAATATATACTATATGTGTCAACTTCTTCCGGTTGATTGAAGATACAAGCATTCTCAAAACTGACTGTTTGTACAGAAAAAATGTCTTTGTATTGATATGATTTAAGATTCTGAATAGCCATCTATTTTTTTATTGTATTACTCGATTGGTCGTTAAAGATGCAACCTATTGACAATTTATTTTATTTCTAATGAAACAAATCATCAACATGAATAACAACAGGAAAACTGCTTAAAGGTTGAGTGATTCAAATAAAAATATCGTAATTTTCCATCGTTGATTTGAATCTAAAAACACGATGAATTACCTATTTAAAATATTGATATTGGCACTATTATTTCAATCGTGTCAGGAAGAAAAACAAATAAGCTCTACCAATCCAACCAATTGGAATAAGCGAATTGTAAATCATCCTTTAGCAGATACGCTAACCACAGGTATAAGTTATCTTTCTGTTTATCCTCAAATCTATAGCCAAACAGAACATAGAACTCACAGTTTGACGGTAACCGTAAGCATGCGAAACACCAACAGAAAAGATACTCTATTTATAGAAAAAGCAGAGTTTTTTAACACCCACGGAAAACTAATTAGAACTTACTTTAAAGAACATATTTTTATTGCCCCTATGGAAACGGTAGAAATAGTAATTGACGAAGTTGATAAAGATGGCGGAACTGGTGCCAACTTTCTTTTTGATTGGAAAATAAAACCCAATGCAAACGAACCTTTATTTGAAGGTGTGATGATTTCAACTTCTGGGCAACAAGGACTATCTTTCACTACCCAGGGTAAAAGGATAGAATAACTCAAACAGGAAAGCTATCAGAATTATTTGACAACTTAATTCTTAAATCAATATCTTAAAAATTAGATATTGGCGATATAGTTGCTTAAATCATCATCTCTTTGCAATTCCATTTTCTTTCTTATTCTATGCCTAGAAATATGGACACTGTTTACAGAAATATTTAACAAACTAGCCATTTCTTTACTATCAAACTTTAATTTAATTAACGCGCAATGCTTTTGTTCTGTTGGAGTTAATAATGGATATTTCTCACTCAATCGTTCATAAAAACCTGCATTTACTTCTGTAAAACGCAAATTAAAACGCTCCCACAAATCACTACTCCCATTCATCATTTCTCTATGTAACTTTCTATAACTATCTGGCATTTTCTTTTTTAAAATCTCTAGTAATCTATTTATATTTTTATCCTTTTCTATTAACTGTAAGGTAGAAACCGTTAATTCCTTACTCTTAGTTTCTAATATTACATCTAGCTTTTCTTTTTCGTGCTTAATTTTTATAGCTTTGTGTTCTTGCTCCTCCTTAACTCTTCTAACCTTAGCTTTGTGATAAAAAAGAAACAATACCGCTAGAAAAGCAAAAAACACAATAGCTATGACAAATAGTAATTGAGAGAAAATTCTTTTTTTCTTTTCAATAACATGTTCTTGTTGACTTATATATGCCTCTTTTTTAATGAGCCTTTCTTTGTATTTATTTTTTATTTCAAAAAGCTGAGTATTATTTTTACTACGCATACTAAACAAGCTATCTGCTATTTGAGTAGATTGTTTTAGACAGGCATAAGCTTTTTTCAATTCATTTTTTTGCCTGTATAGGTATCCTATTTTTCTCAATACATCTGTTTGTAAATCTGTATGAGATTTGTAAACTGTAATTCTATTTAAGCTTTTATTGTAATAATAAATTGCTTTTTCTAATTGTTTCTTCTCAACATATAAATCTCCTAAAGATGAATATACAATTACCAAATAATGCTTGCTTTCTTTTTCTAAAAGTTGTTTTGCTGCTAACAAACAAACCTCAGCTTCTTTCAATCTATTTTGATGTGTATAAACAATCCCCTTTTCTGCCAACACATATGGGTTTTTGTTCTTATTTCCATAAAAACAAGAATCTAAATACATCAAACTCTGTTTATACTCCTTTGCTTTTCTATACTGAACAGCTAAAGAATAATATGCCTTACCTAAAAACTGACTATTCTCTTTATTGGACACTAAGCTTTTTTTAACATACTGCAACGCTATTTTTTTGTATTCGATTGCTTTTTTACTCTTTCCATAAATCCCATACAACACACCTAATTCATTATAAATAACTGCTAATTTTTCTATATTATCAACAGCAGAAGCCAACAGCATAGCCTCCCATAAATCTTCATAAGCCATTGCATACAATCCATTATTCTTATTTTCATCAGCTGTTTTTAAATAAAAATCAACCAACTGCAAAGTATCTCTAACCCTTATATTTTCATTTTTTGCATACAAATTAATACTTCCAACCATATCCGAACCTAAAACCAAATACCCGATAGCTCCCATCATTTTTAAGGAACATAAAACTGTTATTGATAAAAAAACAAATCTCTTTTTCATGCTAACAATGTAGCTATTTTAAGAAACAGACAGGGCTACAGTAAAGTAATTACCAATCACATTTGATGAATTGTAAAGTTATTGTAAAGTCTCAAAAACAAGATTATTATTACTCATAGCTTAGCTTTGGCTAGCTAACTAAATACATTATCGTTTTTAATCACAAAACTTATTTACACGTTTTTAAATACTGTAATTACAATCCTTATTATATATAACTATGAAGAAAATTATTCTTTTACCATTTGCAATCATCCTATTATTTATTTCTTGTACTAATGATGAATCTGATGACATATTCATTCCCCCTACAGAACCCATTACAGAAGACAACATTCCTAATGAGTGTCATATTATTGAAAAAGATGGCTTGTTAATTATAGAAGCAGAAAACTTTAACCTAAAAGGTAATTGGAGAACTATAGAAGATGACAAAGCCTCTGGAGGAAAATATATTGAATATTACGGAGCCAACAGTTACAATACTCCTAATCTAGCACATGAAATCTCTGTCAGTTTTAAAATAGACAAGGCATCAAATTACTTAGTAAGATGGTATATGAGACAACCTGACGAATCTGAAGGTGACTTAGCTAATGATGTTTGGATTTATTTTCCAGAAAATCTAGGTCAAGCCTACATAAACAACAGTCCTTACATATTAGAACATTACGAAAAATTTGTAAGTAGAGGACAAGGGGAGTTTACCTACGGAGGAGCACTAGACATACACGAACCTAAATCAAGTTCTTGGATGCGTGTCAATTTCCCTGCTGCAGGAGAATACACTCTTAAAATCTGTGCAAGATCTCAATTTTTTCAACTAGACAAAATGGTATTTTCTATAGGTATGACAGATGTTGAAGCTCAAGAAGCATCTAAAAATCTTACCGAAACAACAACATGCGACTAAAAACCAAAACCAATGAAAAATAACCACCACATATTTTCTATCCTTCTATTTATCAGTTTACTCGTTCCTCAATATGTTTCATCTCAATTTATAGAGTACAATCAATATAGAATTGCTTGCAGTGCCGATGGAAATGCACAACCAGATTTAGAATACACGGGTAAATACAACTACGCAGACCCTGACGACTGGGGTGCCACTCCTGCTGCATTAGCCATGTTGGCAAAAAAGAAATTACAGCACAAATTGGTACATTTCTCTTACAACAACTTTATGCCTTCTCCACCCCACACAACTGTAAGAAACTACATGAAAGAAGGAGTTGAAGGCTCTATTGCTAGATGGAATTTTGACAAGAATGTATTTTTTGATGTAGGGCTCCACCAACAAAAAGCACTTAAACACCTAGCTAAAGAATTGGAAAAATCTAACAAAGAAAATCCTTTATTCTTTGTCAACATGGGACCTTCTGAGTTTTTGTATCAAGCTATTGAAATGGTGATAAATAACGGAAAAGAAAAATCGCTGTCACATGTTTATATTTTATCACATAGCAATTACAACGATCATCATTTAAGAAGACCCAATCATCACACCATAGATCAGGTAATAGAATTAAGTGGTCATCGATTAAATTTTAAAAGAATTAAAGATCAAAATAAAAAAGAAATTCCTAACCAAGGCTGGAGTTCAAATCACAATTGGCGTCCATGGGACTGGCTAAAAAATCATCCAAACCCAGATATTGCATGGATATGGAAATGCATGCGTAAACACAAAGAAGATAGAGCAGATATTTCTGATGCCGGAATGATTTACTATTTACTGACCAATGATGAAGATGGAAATCCATCTAAGTTTCAAAAAATTTTAGGTGATGAAATTTAAAAACAACTCAGATTTTTAATAAATCTGAGTTGTTTCCTTTAAACGAATCTCTTCGTTTGAATTGATACACATCATTAACCTTAATTAGCAAAACCCTTCAAAAGCATTTTTAAAGATAAATAGACATATGATGCATTAAACAAGGTTATTGTTCTACTATTAACAGAATATTTCAATTAATTTTACATTTGATTATCAAAGCAGCAAATCACCACTACTATTTAACTCCATCTTGCAATGAGAAAAAAACTACACTTAATCCTTATTTTTTTTACAATTAGCACCATTTCTTTTGCAAAAGATATTTATGTTTCTACTACTGGAGACGATAACAACAATGGCTCTATAACAAATCCATATAAAACATTTAGCAAAGCTGTATCTGTAATGTCTGCTGGAGACGTTTGCATTATTAGAGAAGGGATTTATGAGCAAGAATTAATTGTTGATAAAAACGGAAACACCAACAACTTTCTAACTTTTAAAGCTGCCGAAGGAGAACAGGTAGAAATTAAAGCCACTACCAAAATTAATGGCTGGCAGTTATACAGTGGTAACACTTACAAAACTACGGTAAACATGTCTATATCTAGTAGATTTCGTGCAGTGTACCACAACCAAGAATACATGGATTTAGCTCGCTGGCCAAACAATACAGACAATAACCGATGGACAATTGACTGTACTCCTGTTACCAACGGAAATGGCTCCTATTTTACCGCTAACAACATTCCTAACATAGATTGGGCTGGTGGTTTGGTCTATTATTTAGGAGCACATTCTGGAGCAAGCTGGACAAGGACAATCACTGCTAGCTCTACTACAAGAATTGATTTTACAGAAGTTGACATTAACAAATGGCCATTTAACACACACAATCCTACTACCTGGAGAAACTATCCAGGAAACGAAAGAGGACAAATGTATTTATTTAATAAACTAGAAGCTTTAGACCATGCTAGAGAATGGTATTATGACAATGCATCTAACACCCTCTATCTCCAAACTGCTGATGGAAACAAACCAGCAAATGACAGTGTGGAATACGCAACTAGAATTTATAACGTTCAACTTAACGGAGATTATATCAAGCTTGAAGGAATTCATTTTTATGGCGGAAGCATTAAAATTCATAACAATGCAGATAATAATCAAATACTAAATTGCTCTATCATACACGGAAGTGAAGGACACGATGACTTAACCAACACATCAGCACAGGTTGGAGAAGCAGCAATAGAAGTATTAGGAGACAATACGTTGATAAAAGGATGCATCATCAATCATAGTTCCGTTAACGGAATTGTAATATCTGGTTGGGCAGCCACTAACTGTACCGTAGAACAAAATACGATTAGCAATATTGATTATGTAGGAATACACGCATCTCCAATAAGAACTAGCGGTAATCAAATGAAAGTGCTTAAAAACACAATATACAATGCTGGTAGAGACGGAATGTATGTGGCAGGATCTAATTCTGAAGTTGCTTACAATGATGTTTCTGCTAGTCAAAAAATTAACAGTGACTCTGGAGTCTTTTACACCGTAGGAAATGACAATTTAAAAAATAATGAAATACACCACAACTGGTTTCACGATGCCACTGCTCCAAGCTACTCACACAACCCAACAGATTTTGGAAAAGCAGCAGGAATTTATTTAGACAATAATAGTAAAGGATATACGGTTCATCACAATGTAATATGGAACGTTTCATGGAGTGGCTATCAAGTAAACTGGAACAATACAGATTTAGACTTTTACCACAACACCATTTGGAATAGTGGAATTGCTATGGACTCTTGGGTAAATGGATACAACCAAGAAAACAATAAAATCTACAATAATTTTGCAAGCTCAGGAGAATGGTTTACAGAAACCGCTACAGATTTTGACATTCAAAACAATTTAATTACCGCTACATCTCCATTTGAAGATGCAGATACTCATAATTTTATGCCTAAAGCAGGAAGTTCCGTTTTAGAACAAGGACAAGTTATTTCTGGATTTACAAAACCCTACAAAGGAGCAGCTCCTGATATTGGTGCCTATGAACGTGGCGGAACCCAATGGACTGCAGGTATTAACGCTATTGAAGATACGGGAGAAGGTATGCTTATTACCATTACAGATATTCAATTTACCATAAAAACAACTTCTGAAACTTGTCCTAACGAAAACAATGGTAAAGCGACTATTGTTGCAGATTTATCTGGTAATTACACTGCTAATTTTAATGGTAACAACATCAACTTTACCAAAGAACTGACCCTTGAAGACATAACCCCCAAAAGTTATGATTTATGTATTTCTTTACAAAACGAAACAAAAAGTCAGTGCTCTAAGATAATCATAACTGAAAGCAATAACATTAATGCAATTACTACTATAACAAAAGATTTTTACAATGTAGAAATTACCAATGGTACTCCTCCTTTTACAGTTTTCGTAAATGATCACCCTATTCTTGAAACGTACTCAACTCACTTACAAATCCCCATACTTCAAGATGACATTATCAAAGTAAACTCTAAGAACAATTGCGAAGGAGCCATGATTGAGTCAATCGATTTTTATAAAAATCTGACAGCAAAACCCAACCCAACAACAAGTAGTTTTTCCATAACACTACCTGTAGACAACAGTGAAATTCCAATTGAAATATTCAACACGCAATCTCAATTAATTTCTTCTAAAGTTCACACAATAGAAAATGGTATTGTAACGCTGAATTTAGACAATGAAAAAGCAGGCATGTATTTTGTGAAAATCATCAGCAAAGAACCAAAAGTAATCAAAGTACTAAAGAGATAAAACAATCAGAGTCTTTACACTATCTTAAAAAAAGGTTTCACAACCAAACAAAAACAAATTCACAATATTGCTCCTTGTAAATAAAATTATATTTATAAGGAGTAACAACTACCAGACCTCATACCTAATTCCTTCTGTATTCATATAAGTATTCAACTCTTTGTTTAAATTAATTTCATTACCAAAATAATCCGTTACTTTTACGCCAACTACTTCTGCAATGCAAGAACTAGCTGCAAAATCCCATGCACATCCTCCACCTACTTTATCTCTGTGAGGTTTTATGTAGACTGCTGGTGCATTTTCTATAACACACATTGCATTTATCACTGCTCCTTGATGAGAGACTACTTCCAACTTTCCACCATATTTTGCTTCTGAAATTTTTTCTAACGATTGAACCAAATAAGGATAAGCTCCAGAAGAGTTAAAACTCAAGTCACCATAAAAAGTCAATGGTTTGTTTTTATTGTAAGCTATTTTAAATTCTTCTCCATTTTTATAGGCTTTGTCTCCAACAACAGCATCGTACAAATTATCATGATACGGATCATAAGCTACACCAACCTCAGCTTTCCCTGCTTTTGAAACCAAACCTATTGCCACAGAAAAACCATTGGTCTTTTTAGTAAAAGGCAGCGTACCATCTATAGGGTCTACCGTCCAAAAATAATCTTTTATCAATCGGCTACCATCGTCAGGTGTTTCTTCTCCCAACCAACCTAAATCATATTTCTTTATACTTGGCAACAAAGCAGTAGTGATCATTTTTTGAGCATTGATATCTACCTCCGTAACAATATCCGAAGCCATACTATTGGTTCCTTTACTCCCAATTTCATAATCTTCGTTAAACTTGCTCATAACATATTTACCCGCTTCCAAAGCAGCTTTTTTTGCCGTTTCTCTTAATTCTTGTAATTGAGTAATTGATAATTCCATACCTGTTTTTTATTATTTATAAATGTCGATATTCTTATTGGATTCTAAAAATCTTTGTAGAGAATATAATGCAATTTCATTCTGTATCAAAAATTGTATACACGTGAATTTGAGTCGTTTTCCTGAAGACTCTCATACACATCGTTTCACTTTATTTTATTTCTTACATTGTATCTACTTAAATAAGCTATGAAAGACAAAGAAGAATTATATAACAAGCTAAAAGTTTTAGAACAGAAACATGCTTTTTTTGAAAAGGAGATCCAACTCTTAAAACAAGATATCCACAACTTTTACAAACCCAAAGAAGAAGTTGTTCCTATTCAAAAAGTGCTTATTTCCACTACAAAAACTAAGGTTCTAAAAAAAGGAAAAGAAACCCCCTCTTTTCGTTTTGAAAAACTACTTGGAGAAAACCTCATCAACAAAATAGGAATTATCATCACTATTATTGGAGTTTCTATAGGTGCAAAATACTCCATAGAACACGATTTGATAGCTCCCTCAACCAGAATTATCATTGGTTATTTAGTAGGTTTTGTATTACTAGGATTAGGTTTTAAACTGAAAAACAAATACTTAAACTACGCATCAGTATTAACAAGCGGTGCTTACACTATTCTCTATTTTATAACTTTCTTAGCTTATAATTTGTACCTACTACTTCCATTATGGCTTACTTTTTCCATTATGTGCTTGTTAACGATATGCACCGTGTTTACTGCTCTAAAACTTAACAAACAAATAATTGCACACATAGGCTTGGTAGGTGCTTATGCCGTACCTCTTTTACTGAGTAACAACAACGGTGATATAGCCTTTTTGTTTGTTTATATTGGAATTATCAACTTAGGAATACTGTACATTGCTGTAAAAAAACAGTGGAAACCACTATGTTACAATTCTTTTGCCATTACTTGGCTTTTATTTGCTTCTTGGTTTACAAGCCAATATGATTTTAACCTGCATTTTGGAATTGCTTTTGGTTTTTTAAACACAACTTTCATCACTTTTTACAGTATCTTTTCAACCTACAAATTGATTAAAAAAGAAGCTTATCTACTGGATGACGTTGTATTAATTCTATTCAATTCCTTTTTGTTTTTTGCTTTTGGATATCAAGCTCTAAACAGTGGAGTTACTACAGAAAATTACTTGGGACTGTTTTCTATTTACAACGCAATTTTACACGGATTTGTTGCTTTTATTTTTTACAAACAGCCTAATACAGACAAGCATTTACAACAACTTACCACAGGCCTGTGCATTCTTTTTATCACCTTAACCATTCCTATACAATTTAACGGTAATTTGGTTACTATTCTATGGGTTGGTGAAGCCGCTATTTTATTTTGGATTGGTAGAACACAGCAAAAATCATTCTATGAAAAAATATCATATCCTTTGTGTGTACTATCATTTTACAGCCTCTTGCTATATTGGACTGAACATTACGGAAACTACAATCCTGCAGTTCCTGAAACTAGAATTTCCTTATTTTTAAATCCAAGCTTTTTAACCTCAGTTTTGTTTATTATAGGGTTAGGATTCATCAATTTTATTCATCAAAAAAATAAAAGTTCACTAAGCTCAAAATCTGATTTCTACAACATTTTTTCTTACATCCTTCCTTTTGTACTGATTACAGCAGTCTATTTGGCATTTTACCATGAAATTTCTGAATACTGGAAACAACTTTACAAAGATTCTCTGACAAATACAGATGTCCATAGTCTTCAAAAAATCAAAGATAAAAGTCTCACTAAATTTAGAACAATATGGTTGGTGAATTACAGTTTATTCTTTGCTACAGGTTTGAATTACATCAACCAACTAAAAGTTAAAAACAGTGTCTTGACCAAAGTCTGTTTATTTCTTAGTACTGTTTTTACATTTGGCTATCTAACACTTGGTCTTTGGGCAACTAGTACATTACGAGATTTATATTTAAACACAAATCCTCCGTTTACAATAAGCACTTATTATATCTGGATACGATATGTTTCATATCTATTTATTGGTTTCACTATTTACTTAATTTATCGAGAGAAAAAAATAACGAATCATAAAATTTTTGATTGGGTTGTACATACCGTTTTGTTATGGATTTTAAGTAGCGAATTAATTAACTTATTGGATTTGTTCACTTCCGTAGCATCGTACAAATTATGCTTAAGTATTTTATGGGCAATTTATTCTCTAACTCTAATTTCTTTAGGAATCTGGAAACAAAAGCAACATTTAAGAATTGGAGCAATGGTGCTATTTGGAATTATTTTGATCAAATTGTTCTTGTACGACATTTCTCACTTAGGAACTATTTCCAAAACCATTGTGTTTATTTCTTTGGGAGTTATTTTATTGATCATTTCTTTTTTATACAACAAATACAAACACATGATTGACACCGAAAAGAAAGCATAACAACATATCTATTTCACAAAAAAACAGCCCGAACATAATGTTCGGGCTGTTTGTATTCTATTTTTAAAATTTTTACTTCTTTAAAAATTCATTTACGTTTTTATCAATTCTATCTAATACATCAGAAATGTCTGCTTTCACAAAATTCTCTCCCGTAATTTGCTCGTACAATTCTATATAGCGATTAGAAATTTCTTCTATTTTTTCATCTGTCAATTCAGGAATTTGTTGCCCCTCTTTTCCTTGAAATCCATTTTCTATCAACCATTGACGAACAAACTCTTTAGACAATTGTTTTTGAGACTCTCCCTTATCTTGTCTTTCTTGATATCCTTCTGCATAAAAGTAACGAGAAGAATCTGGCGTGTGGATTTCATCAATCACTACTATTTTTCCATCAGCAGTTTTTCCAAATTCGTATTTCGTATCCACCAAAATCAAACCTCTATCTGCAGCCAATTCTGTCCCTTTTTGAAACAAAGCCAAGGTATACGCTTCTAATTGTTTGTAATCTTCTTCTGATACAATTCCGTTTTCCAAAATAGCCTCTCTAGAAATATCTTCATCATGATCACCTAAATCCGCTTTGGTTGTGGGTGTTATAATAGGTGTAGGAAATTTGTCGTTTTCTTTCAATCCTTCTGGCATGGTAATTCCGCACAATACTCTTTCTCCGCTTTTGTACGTTCTCCAAGCATGCCCCGTACAGTAACCTCTCACTACCATCTCTACTTTAAAAGGCTCACATGCATACCCAACAGTTACGTTTGGATCTGGTGTTCCTAATACCCAGTTTGGACAAATATCTTTGGTTGCTTCTAACATTTTAGCTGCAATCTGATTTAAAATCTGTCCTTTGTAAGGAATTTGTTTTGGCATGATGACATCAAAAGCAGAAAGTCTGTCTGATGCTATCATCACTAATTTTTCGTTTACAGTGTATACTTCACGAACTTTCCCTTTGTAAATAGCCGTTTGACCTGGAAAATTAAAATTGGTATCGTTAATGGTATTGCTCATCTTCTAAAAATCATTTTTGCAAAAGTACATCTTTAGCATTAAAATCTAACATATTAGTTTATTACTCCGTCTCAATACTTTTATAAGCTACAATAATCTCTTTTACCAATCGGTGACGAATTACATCTTTACCATCTAAATAAACTTGAGCAATTCCTTTTACATCTTTTAAGGCTAGTAAAGCTTCTTTCAATCCTGAAACTTGTTTTCTTGGCAAATCTATCTGACCTGGATCTCCATTAATCACAAACTTGGCCCTTTTTCCCATACGAGTTAAAAACATTTTCATCTGACCATGAGTTGTATTCTGAGCCTCATCTAAAATAACAAAAGCATTGTCTAAAGTTCTACCACGCATAAAAGCCAAAGGTGCAATTTGAATCACTCCCTTTTCCATATAAGATGCCAGTCGTTCTGCGGGAATCATATCTCGCAATGCATCATATAAAGGCTGCATGTATGGATCTAGTTTTTCTTTCATATCTCCAGGCAAAAAACCTAAATTCTCTCCAGATTCCACAGCAGGTCTTGTCAAAATAATTTTCTTTACTTCTTTTTCCTTCAAAGCTCGGACCGCCAGAGCTACCGCTGTATACGTTTTTCCGGTTCCGGCAGGACCTACAGCAAACAACATATCGTTGGTTTCTATGGCCTTTACCATGTTTTGTTGGTTTAATGTTTGGGCTTTTATTAAATTCCCTCCCACTCCGTGTACCAAAACCTCGTCATAAGCTTTTTGTTTCTGAATTTCTTTTTGAGAAGCTAACAACAATTGCTCAATGCTGGTTTCATCAAGCTTATTGTATTTAGCCAAATAATTGACTAAAACCTGAATTCTTTTCTCAAATTCATCCAAAAGAATGGATTCGCCATAAGCTTTGATTTGATTTCCCCTAACCACCAATTTTAATTTTGGATAATAGGATTTGATTAAATCTATGTGAGAATTATTCGTCCCAAAAAAATCTATCGGATTGATTTCTTCTAAAGTAATTAAACGTTCGTTCAAGCTAAAAATGTGTTTATAAATTGCCCTTACAAAGTACATAAATATCATTTACAATTCAGTAAATTTGTTTTCAATAATTATCTAAAACTTATTACCACTCACTTTGTATGGCATTCATCACCTTAACTACTGATTTCGGAAGAAAAGATCATTTTGTATCGGCAGTAAAAGGAGCTATTTATACCTTGTTGCCAGAAACGGTTGTGGTGGACATTTCTCACGAAATATCTCCTTTTAACATTAATGAAACTGCGTATATTTTAAAGAATGCGTACAAAAGTTTTCCTAAAGGAACCATTCATATTGTAGGTGTAGATTCTGAATTGACTCCCGAAAACAAACACATTGCTTTGTTACTAGATGGTCATTATTTTGTATGCCCCGACAATGGAATTATGTCTATGATTGCCTCAGAAATCAATCCGAGTAAAATTGTAGAAATCAATATACACGACAGAGTAGAAACCCATTTTTCTGCTTTGGATGTTTTTGTGAATGTAGCTTGTCATATTGCACGCGGAGGAACTTTAGACGTTATTGGTAAACCTCTTCCAGAAATCACTAAAATGGTAGAATTGCAACCTCAGGTAGTTTCCGAAACCAAAATTATTGGCTCAGTCATCTATATTGACAATTATGGAAATGTCATTTCAAACATCACCAAAGAATTGTTTCATCAAGTAGGAAAAGGAAGAAGTTTTACGCTTTCGTCAGGAAGAAATACCTTTAAAAAAATAGTAGATAATTACAGTGATATTGTAAATTTTGAATTGCCTATTTCCAAAAGAAACGATGCAGGAAACAGATTGGCATTGTTCAACTCCAACGATTATTTAGAAATTGCCATTTACAAAAGCAACTTACAAACTGTAGGCGGAGCTTCTTCACTTCTAGGATTAGACTACAGAAGTTGCATTAGCGTAGAATTTGACAAAACACTTACCGACTAATGAAAGCCATCTTTAACAAAGAAATACAATCTTTTTTTAGCAATCCTGTAGGGTACTTGATCATTGCTTCTTTTTTAATCATCAATGCTTTGTTGCTTTGGTTTTTTAAAGGATATAGCAACGTAATTCTAACTGGGTTTGCCAACATCAATGCTTTTTTCAACAATAGTGCCTGGATTTTTGCTTTTTTAATCCCTGCCATTACCATGAAAAGTTTTGCCGACGAATATCAAAACGGAACTATTGAAATTCTAAAAACTTTGCCTATCCGAACAACTCAAATTGTTTTGGGTAAATTTTTAGCCTATGTAGCCATTGTTTTACTAGCACTAGCTCCTACTTTATTTTTTGTATACAGTACTTATCAGCTAGGAAACCCAGTAGGGAATATTGATTTAGGAAGTACTTTTACTTCTTATTTTGGTTTAATTTTATTGGCCTGTACTTATATCAGCACCGGAATATTTAGTTCTATTTACACCAAAAACAACATCACTTCTTTTTTGATGAGTTCCATCATCAACGTAGTTTTTTATTTTGGTTTTTCTGCGTTAGAAAACATCTCTGAAACTTCTACTTTTGGATGGAATACACTTGGAATTCCTCAACATTTTGAAAGTATGACTCGTGGTGTAATTGCCATTCCTGATTTGATTTATTTCACCTCAATCACCTTTCTTTTTATCAGTTTCACCCAATTAAAATTGAACAATGACTAAGAAAAGAAAATACATCACACTAGCCGTTATTGTTATTTTGGCCAACCTAATTGCGCATCAATTTCAATACCGATGGGATTTTACCAAAGACCAAAAATATTCTTTATCAAAACCCACAAAAGAGTTGTTAGCAAATTTGGAGACGGACATATTTATCTCCGTTTACCTAACAGGAAACCTACCTTTTGATTTTGAACGTTTGGCAAAAGAGACAGACTATTTTTTAAAGGAACTAGAAGCGGAAAACAGTCGTATCTCTTATCGATTTATAGATCCGAAAGGCAACGAAGAAAAATTAACAAAACAAGGATTGGCACCTAGTAGACTTACTGTTCAAGAAGATGGACAAGTTTCTGAAAGTATTATTTTTCCTTGGGCAGTTGTAACAGCAAACAACAAAATTAAAACAGTAAACTTGCTAAAAAGTTCTTTTTTTGAGAACGAAACAACACAAATTGAAAACTCTGTACAGAATTTAGAATTTGCCTTTGCCAACGGAATTCAAAAAGCAACTGCTCATAAAAAACAAAAAATAGCCGTTTTGAGAGGAAACGGTGAATTGCAAGATATTTATCAATACGATTGGTTAAAAAGTTTAGGAGAAAATTATTTTCTAGCTCCATTCACTTTAGATTCTATCACAGAAAACCCACAAAAAACCTTAAATCAGCTTCAAAATTTTGATTTGACAATCATCAGTAAACCCACAGAAGCATTTACTGAGCAAGAAAAATTTGCCTTGGATCAATACACAGTAAGCGGTGGAAAAACCATTTGGTTGTTAGATTTGGTACACACACCCAAAGATAGTTTGATGCAACAAGGAAAACTATTAGCGTATCAAAGGGATTTGAATTTAACCGATTATTTGTTCAATTACGGAGTTAGAATCAACAGACATTTGGTTAGAGATTTGTATGCTGCTAAAATTCCACTAGCTACGGGTAAAGTAGGAAACAACACTCAGTTTGATGAATTTCTTTGGGATTACTATCCTGTAATCAAAAGCAACAACGCACATGTAATTACTAAAAATGTTGCCGAAATAAAACTTGAATTTGCCAATAGCATAGACACATTGAATCCCAACATTCACAAAACACCTTTGTTAGAAAGTTCTAGTTTGACCAAAATACAAACCGTTCCCAATTATGTGACTTTGGCAAGTATTGCAGAAAACAAAGGAATGGAATCTTACAATCAAGGTTCAAAAATAATTGGTGTATTGCTAGAAGGAAATTTTAATTCAGCCTACAAAAACAGAGTAAAACCGTTTAAAAACAACTTTACCATTCAAGGTAAAAACAACAAAATGGTAGTAATTGCAGATGGTGATATTAGTAGCAATCAAATAAGCAAAGGAAAACCTCTAGAATTAGGCTTAGACAAATGGACAAATTCTTACTATGCCAACAAAGAATTTTTAACCAACACTGTAAATTATCTTTTAAACGATTCAGGTTTGATTCAGCTCCGTGCTAAAAAAGTAATTATAGACACCATAAACAAGCCCAAAGCGTACGCAGAAAAAACGCAATGGCAATTGATCAATCTTTTTGCCCCTCTGTTACTACTTGCTGTTTCTGGTTTGATTACTTTTTACATCCGAAAATCTAAATATACTGCTTAGGTTATTAACACTTTGTGTAATTATGTTCAAAAGATTTCTTTGAAACAAATGGGAATCCTCCTATATTAGCTTATTCGTATAAAGTACAATTCTATACAACACAACCTTATGAAATTCATAGTATCAAGTTCACAGTTGCTAAAACAATTGCAAGTTTTAAGTGGTGTTATTAGCACTAGCAACACATTGCCTATTTTAGATAATTTCTTATTTGAATTAAGTGAGAACGAACTAAAAATAGCTGCTTCAGATTTGGAGACTACAATGTCTACCATTATTGAAGTACAATCTGACAATGAAGGATCAATTGCAGTTCCTTCAAGAATTTTATTAGATACTTTAAAAACACTTCCTAACCAACCTTTAACTTTTAAAGTAGAAGGAAATGAAGTAGAAATCACGTCTGAACAAGGAAATTATGGAATGCCTTATTTTGATGGAAGTGAATTTCCTAAAGCTTTAGAATTAGAAAACCCTAGCAAAACATTGATTCCAGCAAACGTGTTGGCCAACGCTATTTCTAAAACTATTTTTGCTACAGGTAACGATGATTTAAGACCTGTGATGAGTGGTGTTTTCTTTCAGTTTGGAACAGACAATTTGACTTTTGTAGCAACCGATGCTCACAAATTGGTAAAGTACACAAGAACCGATGTTCATGCAGAAGAAGCAGCTGATTTTATCATGCCTAAAAAACCGTTGAATATTTTAAAAGGGATTTTGGCAACTTCTGATGCAGAAGTATCTATTTCTTATAACGAAACCAACGCAAATTTTTCTTTTGACAACGTATCTTTGATCTGTCGTTTGATTGATGGAAAATATCCTAATTACAATGCGGTAATCCCAAAAGAGAATCCAAACGTATTGTCTATTTCTAGAAATTCTTTTTTAAGTTCTACCAAACGTGTGTCTATTTTCTCTAGCAAAACCACACATCAAATACGTTTGAAAATGGCAGGAACAGAATTGAATATTTCTGCAGAAGACATTGACTTTTCTAACAAAGCTAACGAACGTTTATTGTGCGACTATCAAGGAGACGATTTAGAAATTGGTTTCAACTCTCGTTTTTTAACAGAAATGTTAAACAACTTATCTTCTGAAAACGTACAATTAGAAATGTCTTTACCAAACAGAGCTGGAATTTTAACCCCAGCAGACGGTACCGAAGAAGGCGAACATATTACCATGTTGGTAATGCCGGTAATGTTAAGCAACTAACCAAAACTAACTATATATTTCTTAAAAGCGTTTTGCATTCGTGCGAAACGCTTTTTTACATACCTTCACATTCTCTAAACTACGTTTATGAATTTTCTAGCACACATTTACTTAGCGGGAACGAATAAGGAGACCATCTTAGGGAATTTTATTGCCGACAGCATCCAAGGAAATAAATTCCACCATTATTCTGACGGAATTCAATTTGGTATTAAAATGCACAGAGCTATTGATGTTTTTACGGACGAACACCCTATTTTTAGACAAAGCAAAAGGCGACTAGATAACAAATACCGCTTGTACAAAGGAGTTATTATAGATTTAATTTATGATCATTTTTTAGCAAAAAACTGGCAACAATATTCAGACATCCCTTTGGATATTTATAGCCAATCTTTTTACCAATTGCTTTTCAAAGAATTTGATATTTTACCCGAAAAAACACAACATTTATTGCCTTACATGTCACAACAAAATTGGTTGTACAAATACAGAACGCTACAAGGAATTGGAGAAATTATGCACGACATGAATGTTAGGACTAGAGGTATTTCTAAAATGAATGAAGCCATTGTTGACCTTAGAGAGAATTATCCTATTTTTGAAAAAGACTTTACTTTATTTTTTGATGAACTTCAAAAATATTGCACCCAATACATTATAGATCATGACAGCAAAAACACTTAGTAACGGACTCTTAAGAACACTCGCCATTATTGTTGGTGTTTTAGGCCTTATTTGGTTTTTCGTACAAATACAAACCATCATTGTTTACATTGTTGTTTCAGCTGTTTTGTCTTTAATTTCAAGACCGTTGGTTACTTTTTTAACTCGAAAACTAAAATTAAAAGACACCATTGCTGCCATCATATCTATGTTGGTTTATATATTATTCATCGTTATTATTATCAACGCTTTTGCTCCATTGATCAGCAAACAAAGTCAGAATATTGCTTTGTTAAACTCAGATGCATTTAAAGACAATGTTGAACGAATGAGCAGCGAAATCAACACGTATTTATTAACCAAAAATATAGACATTTTAGAAAAAACAAAAAACCTTGATCTGATTCCGAGTATCAAAAACATTCCAAATGCGTTGAACGTAATTTTAGCAAGTATTGGTTCTTTTAGTATGGGCTTATTTTCTGTGCTTTTTATCACCTTTTTCCTTATGTCAGATTCTAAAATCTTATCTCGAGGTACTTTTGCTTTTGTTCCCAAAAGGCATTTTATACACGCAGCAAGATCTTTAGAAATTATCAAAGATTTACTTTCTCGTTATTTTATTGGCTTGATTATTCAAATTTCTGTTTTGTTTATCATTTACACCTTAATTTTAACTATTTTTCATATTGAAAACGCCATCATCATTGCCTTTTTATGTGCGTTGTTCAATCTAATTCCCTACATAGGACCTTTAATTGGAGCTGTAATTATGTTTGTTTTGGCAACAACCAACAACTTAAATTTAGACTTTCAAACACAAATATTACCAAATACGTTATACATTATGGGTGGCTATTTGTTTGCTCAGATGATTGATAACTTTATCAGTCAGCCATTAATTTTTTCTAAAAGTGTAAAATCTCATCCTTTAGAAATCTTTTTAGTCATCATGATTTTTGGTAGCCTATTTGGAGTCATCGGTATGGTGGTTTCTATCCCATGTTACACCGCCATCAAAGTAATTGCCAAAGAATTTTTTAGCAAGTACCAAGCTGTAAAATTATTAACCAAAGATCTTTAAATTTGAATTTCGCTTTATTACAAAATAACGTTCAAGAATTTATCTGTAGGAACCTAAAAACAGATATTACACAGTTGATTTTAAAAGGGAGTCCCATTGAAAACATTCAGACTACAGAGTTGATTGAGCAATTAGAATCTAAAAAAAAGTGTGAAAAAAAATTACCTTCTTGGTTTCTTACAAAAAACATTTATTATCCTAACAAACTAAACATAGAACAAACTTCTTCAGAAGCTACAGCAGCCTACAAAAGTACACTTATTAATGGAGAAACACTTATAGATGTTACTGGTGGTTTTGGAGTTGATGACTTTGCTTTTTCAAAAAGATTTAAAAACGTTACGCATTGTGAATTGAATGATGAATTGTCTGCTATTGTACAACACAACTTGAAACAATTTGAAATTGAAAACACAAACTGTGTTCAAGGCGATGGCATTGCTTATGTACTAGAAAACACCAAAAAATACGATTGGATTTACATAGATCCTTCTCGAAGAAATGATGCTAAAGGAAAAGTATTTCTACTAAAAGATTGCCTGCCAAACGTTCCTTTACATTTAAATGCATTGCTAGAAAAAAGCAACAACTTGCTTATTAAAAACTCTCCTTTGATTGATCTTACAAGTTGTATCAATGAGTTGAAAAATGTAAAAGAAATTCACATCATTGCTCTTTTTAACGAAGTAAAAGAAGTACTTGTAATAGTTGAAAAAGACTACAACAATTCCATTAAAATTATTGCTACCAATTTAGACAAACAAACACAACATTTTAATTTCACGTTTCAACAAGAGTATGAATTCACCCTTTCTAAACCTCTAAATTATTTGTACGAACCCAACAGTGCTATTTTAAAATCAGGTGGATTTACTGCCGTTTCTGCACAATTTCAGATTGACAAACTACACCAACACTCACATTTATACACTTCAGAAAATTTGATAGATTTTCCTGGAAGACGTTTTAAAGTTAGACAAACACTACCTTATCAAAAAAAATTGCTTTTAAAATATTTACCAGAGAAAAAAGCAAATATCACCACTCGTAATTTTAAAGAAAATGTAGCAAGCATCCGTAAAAAAACAGGAATTAAAGATGGTGGAACTACTTATTTATTTTTTACGACCAATTTAAAAAATGAGCAAATTGTTATGGTTTGTGATAAGATGTAAAAATTTACAAAGCATCTATAAATTCTTTCATCGTATTGTAAATCATAAGCAACTCTTCTTCTTTAATAACATAAGGAGGAACAATATACAAGGTATTACCAAGTGGTCTTAAAAAAATCCCTTTGCTCATAAAATGATTTAAAATTTCGTTTCTATCTTTCCCATAACGATCTATATTCAACTTCAAATCAATTGCCAAGATCACCCCTAAAGTTCTTATTTCCGAAATATTTGAATGATTTTTCAGCTTCAACACAAATTCTTGATGGCCTTTCTCTATGCGTTGAATTCCATCCTGTATTTCTTTACTCTGCAACAATTCAATACTTGCAATAGCTGCTGAACAAGCAATAGGATTTGCAGAGTACGTATGTCCGTGAAAAAAACCTTTGGCAATTTCATCCGCATAAAAAGCATCGTAAATTTTTTGAGTGCAAGTGGTCAATCCCATCGGCACCATACCTCCCGTCAATGCTTTGGACAAACACATAATATCTGGCTTATATTTCAAACGATCCGAAGCAAAATACATTCCTGTTTTTCCAAAACCTGTCATCACCTCATCCGCTACACACACCACATCTTGTTCTTGTGCCAAAGCAATTAAAACATCCAAGTATTTGGCTTCATGCATTTTCATACAATTTGCTCCTTGTACCAAGGGTTCAAACACAAAACAAGCAACCTCATTTGTTGCTAATATATTTTTAAAATCACATACTACCCTATCTATATTCTCTTGATTCGGAACTGAAATTCTATCTACTTTCAATACCACATCAGAAAAAGGACCGTTGTAAACATCTAAACCTGAGACAGACATTGCACCAAATGTATCTCCATGAAAAGCATCTTGAAATGCAATGATTTTTAATTTCTTTTTTCCTTGATTAAAATGGTACTGCAAACTCATTTTAATAGCAATATCCACAGTAGTAGATCCATTGTCTGAAAAAAAAATCTTTTGTTGATTTTTAGGTAAAATCTCCATCAGTTTTTCTGACATTTCTACAGCAGGAGGATGTGTAAATCCCGCAAAAACAATCTGATCTAAACTACTTACTTGCTCCGTAACTTTTTGTACCATATGTGGATGGCAGTGACCATAAACACAAGTATACCAAGAAGAAATGGCATCTATGTATTTGTTTCCAAACTCATCAAATAAATACACCCCATTCGCTTTTACAATTCCTAAAGCATCTTGAGTGGTTTTGTGTTGAGTTAACGGATGCCACAAATGCTTTTGATCTCTATTTGTTAAGTTCATTTTCTATTTTTTCTTTAAACAAATCTGCATATTTTTTCACAACTTCTGAATTGATTTTCTCTTCTTCTTCAACTCTCCCTATTACAGAAACTCCCATCATTTTTTGAATGATATTTTCCGTGGTTACATGTTCATTTCCACTATACACCAATGCTGTTTTAAAGCCTTTTTGATTCAACAACTCCAAAGTCATTAAAGTATGATTGATACTCCCTAAATAATGCCTAGAAACCACCACAACCAAAGCGTCTTGCGGAATAATATCTAAAATTGTTTGTTTGTTATTTAAAGGAACCAGCAGTCCTCCAGCACCTTCAATCACTAAGCAATTATCTGTTAGGGGACTTTTAATGTTTTCAATAACTATTTCTACCTCCTCTATTTCTGCAGCAGCATGAGGACTCATTGGTGTTTTTAAAGCGTAAGCATTAGAATGAAATATTGAGGTTTTGTTAGAAATCAACTCTTTTACTTTATCCATATCAGAATATTCCAACTCCCCCGCTTGTATTGGTTTCCAATAATCCGCTTGTAGCGCTTCTACCAAAATAGCAGAAACCAATGTTTTTCCTACATCTGTAGAAATTCCTGTGACAAATATTTTTTTGGACAACATTATCTATATATTTTCTGAAATGATTTTTAAAAGAAGATCTATTTCTTGTTTTGTATTAAAAGCATGCAAACAAATTCGCAAACGTTCTTGCCCATTCGCTACTGTTGGTGATAAAATTGGCTTGACCAAAACTCCTTGATTTTGAATTTTTTGAGCTAAATTTTTCACACGATCATTTCCAGGCAACATACAACAGTGAATAGCACTATTACTTTTGATGAACTTTTCTGACAATCCGAGCTTTTGTACAACTTTATTAAAATAAGAAATTCTAAAGTGCAGGTTTTGTAACAATTCTTTTTCTTGTAAGCTTTCATAAGCTGCTCTAATTGTAGCCACAGCATGTAAAGGGATGGCAGTTGTATAAATAAAAGCTCTGGAAAAATTAATCAGATAATTTCTTAAATCCTCAGAACCTAAAACCACAGCACCATGACAACCTAAAGCTTTCCCAAAAGTATGTACTCGTGCAAAAATTTTAGTCTCTAGCCCTAAAGCACATACCAATCCACTTCCATTTTCTCCAAAAACACCTCCTGAATGCGCTTCATCAACAATTAAATAAACACCGTGTTTTTCACACAAATTTACAATATCCTGAAGTGGAGCCGTATCTCCATCCATAGAATAAACGGTTTCGATAGAAATATAAACCTGTCTCGCATTCTGTTTAAAACGGAGGATTTTAGTCTCTAAATCGTAAATATCATTGTGTTTAAATTTGTAGGAATTAGCAGCGCTCAATCTAATTCCATCTCTAACAGAGGCATGAATCAATTCATCAAAAAGCAATACATCGTTCTTTTGCAGTACAGACGAAAACAAACCTACATTGGCATCGTAACCAGAATTGAACAACAAGCCCGATTCTGCTTTATGAAAACGAGCCAACTCGGACTCTACTTCTATATGCAAAGAATGCGTACCAGAAATCAATCTAGACCCCGTACTTCCGTTTACATCATGACTATTCTCTAAGCACATTTTGGCCTTCTCTGCAACACTTTTAGACTGTGCCAAACCTAAATAGTCATTAGAATAAAAATCTAGTCCTACATTATTTACATGAAGCGTCCTTAAAGAATTATTTTCAATTCTTGTTTGCAACTTATCTTTTAACGAATTTGGAAGATGGTACATAGGTCACAAAAGTAAAAAACGCTACCTAAAGTATAGATAGCGTTTTATTTTATATTGATGAAAAATTTAATCAGCCAAAAGAATTACTTTGTTGTCTTTCATTTCAACTGTTCCACTCTTTATTTGAAGTGTTAGAATTTTATCATCGTCTATGTGAAATTCAAAACGACCTTTAAAATCATTGAACTCCAAATGTTCTTGAGTATGAACGTGAATTTTAACAAGTCCAGGACCTAAATCAGACACGATAGATGCGTGATTGTTCAACATTTGAAATTCACCTTGAACTCCAGGAAGGGTTACTGAATCCACTTCGCATGAAAACAAAATATCTTCCGGTGATACTATTTCTAAATACATATTTTTATAGTTTTCAGTACACAGCATTCAGTACTCAGTAGCAAACTGCTAACTGCTTACTGGCAACTGATAACTCATTTATGCCTCTAACAACATTTTTTCTCCAGCATCAATTGCTTCTTGGATAGATCCTTTCAAGTTGAATGCAGCCTCTGGATATTTATCCAATTCTCCAGCCATAATCATGTTGAATCCTTTGATTGTATCCTTAACATCTACCAAGACCCCAGGGATACCTGTAAATTGTTCCGCAACATGGAAAGGTTGTGATAAGAAACGTTGTGCACGACGTGCTCTGTGAACTACCAATTTATCTTCTTCAGACAATTCTTCCATCCCTAAAATAGCGATGATATCTTGTAATTCTTTGTAACGCTGTAACAACTCTTTTACATTTTGAGCACAATCATAGTGTTCTTTACCTAAAATATCAGCTGTTAAAATTCTTGAAGTAGAATCTAATGGATCTACCGCTGGGTAAATACCTAATTCTGCAATTTTACGAGATAATACTGTAGTAGCATCTAAGTGAGCAAACGTTGTTGCTGGTGCAGGGTCAGTTAAATCATCCGCCGGTACATAAACTGCTTGTACAGATGTAATAGATCCTGTTTTTGTAGAAGTAATGCGTTCTTGCATAGCTCCCATTTCAGTTGCTAATGTTGGTTGGTATCCTACTGCTGATGGCATACGTCCTAATAAGGCAGACACCTCAGATCCAGCTTGTGTAAAACGGAAAATATTATCCACAAAGAACAATACATCTTTCCCTTGTCCATCTCCAGCTCCATCACGGAAATATTCAGCAATTGTCAAACCAGACAAAGCAACACGAGCACGTGCACCAGGTGGTTCATTCATTTGTCCAAATACAAACGTTACTTTTGATTCTTTCATTTTTTCGTGGTCAATCTTTTCAAGATCCCATCCACCTTCTTCCATAGAGTGCTCAAAATCTTTTCCATAAGAAATAATTCCAGCCTCAATCATTTCACGCATCAAGTCATTTCCTTCACGCGTTCTTTCTCCAACTCCTGCAAATACAGATAAACCTCCGTGTCCTTTTGCAATGTTGTTGATCAACTCTTGAATCAATACTGTTTTTCCTACTCCAGCACCTCCAAATAGTCCAATTTTCCCTCCTTTTGCATAAGGCTCAATCAAGTCAATAACTTTGATTCCTGTAAACAAAACTTCAGTAGAAACTGATAAATCTTCAAATCTTGGAGCACTACGGTGAATAGGTAAACCATTTGTACCGTCTTTTGGCAATGCAGGCAAACCATCAATAGGGTCACCACTTACATTAAACAAACGTCCATAAATATTATTTCCAACAGGAACTTTGATAGGATCTCCCGTAACAATAACCTCTTGTCCTCTTGACAATCCATCAGAAGAATCCATTGCAATACATCTTACTGTATTTTCACCAATGTGTTGCTCAACTTCTAACACTAATATGTTTCCATTCTCACGGTTGATAACTAAAGAATCGTAAATTTTTGGAAGCTCAGCCCCAGTTTCGAAAGCCACATCAATTACTGGTCCAATAATTTGAGCAATTTTACCTGTTGTTTTAGACATTTTTGTATTATTAAAAGAATTTAATTTCTAGTTTCAAACTAAACCATTTCACGGGTTTAATTGACTGCAAAGATATATTTTTTATTATTTTCTACAACTCATTTGTTAAAAAAATAGAATCGATTAAAAATAACAACTTCAAACCGATTCTAAAGGTTTTAATTCTTGAATCAGAATTAGAACAAATACGTCCAAGATCCATAAAATTGAGACCCGATTGTACCCGCTCCTGGTGCTGATTGATAATCATGAGCTAAAATATTGGCACCACCAACCTTTACTTTAGATTTCCATTTTTCTATGTTGTACATCAGCTGTGCATCTAGAATTGTTCTTGCACTTATATCTCCGTCAACAAATGAAGATTCCCAACGAAAAGCATCTTGCCAACGACCATTGATTCCAAAACCAAATCCTTTGTACAAATCATTGTTCCCAAAAGAAACTTTTACTTTGTGCTCAGGGGTGTTAAATGTTGTAGTAAAATCTGGGTTATTAGCTTTATCAAAGTCCTGTTTGGCATAAGAGTAGTTCACTCCTACATCATAATTTCCAAATACTTTAGATTCTATTCCCAAATTAACTCCATAAGAACTTACATCAACATCAGAATTGGTATAAACTCTTGCCGCTGTATAATCTCCATTACCAATGGCTATAATTGCGTTTGGCAACATTACTACAGGATGAACATCTGTTAACGTATTGCTACCATAATGCGGTGTTACTACTGTTTTGATAGAAATAAAATCTTTGTAGTTGCTATAATAACCACTTAAATCTATTACTGTTTTTTCTCCTACCTTACCTCTATACCCTATTTCATAAGATGTTACTTGTTCTGCTTTCACCAAATTTACATCTGCTGCAACCAAGTCTGCTGGATTGGTAGTTTGTGAAAATTTTTGCAAAGAAGATAACGTAAATGAATTTTCGTAAGCCAATGTTCCTGTAAAATTACTTGTTGCTCCAAAACCTAAAGCTTGAGCCGTTGCACTGTTTGCTACCTCAAGTTGATAACGTTCTAAATTATCCGGTGCTGAACCTATTAACACAGCATTTCCTAAATTCAACCCAATATATTGATCTTGTGTAGTAGGGTTTCTAAATCCTGTTTGTACAGAAGCTCTAATGTTGTGATTTTTATTTTCGTCTGGGCTGTAAGAAACTGAAAACCTAGGAGAAAAATTACCTTCAAAATTCTCGGCTTTGTCATAACGAATAGATCCAGTTATTTTCAACCTTTCTTCCATCATTTTTTTTTGCAATTGGGTATAAACTCCATATTCATCGTATGTGATTTTATCCCCATTGGTATCCGTAAAAATAGTCCCTTGTGAATTCAACTCATACCTTCTCGCAGATCCACCAATTTGAATTTCTGCAAACTCAATCAATTCTCTAAAATTGTAATTTAAATCTGAATGATACAATCTAGAACTGTCTACAAACCTAGCTCCTTTAGTCAAATCTGGATCCGATATCACTTGATTGAATGCTTGGTTAAAACCAGCACTACCAGGTGCCAATCTATCTCTATCTGCAAAAGCCCTTGCAGAAGCATCGTTTCCAGGAGTAACCCCAGGCACAAAACCTGCATAAGCACCTCCATACTCTGTAAACCACGTTGTGTTGTCTTTCCAAACATTGTTAAGGTTGATTCCTACAAATCGCACGTCATAAGAATCTCCTGCATCTTCAATCGTTACATAACTACGTAACATTAAGTGTTTGGTTTGAAATTCTAATTTGTGCTGATGCATGATGAAGTTTCTCAACGCGTATCTACTTGCTCCCTGATAGATTGTATTTCCTGTTCCAAACTTACTACTTACAATAATTTCTGTATCTTCATCCTCAAAAGGTTTGAAATGCAAAGCCAAAGAAGCTCTAAAACTATCTGTGTCGTTATTTACTACATCTTGTTCTGTATAACCCGTTCTAGAAACCACTCCTATTCCAGGTAAATTGGTACTTACTTCATCTCCATAAATATTCATACCGTTATAATCAGTTGCACTCTCTCTATTTCCTGTGGTTATTTGACCATTAGCATCTATATTTCTAGTATCTGTAGCAAACCAATCCGTTGCTTTTAACATTGACGTCGTAAATTTTGCAGCAAAGTGTTTGTTAAATTTCTTTGCCACTCTTGCACCTACATCAAAAAACTCATTCACTCCAGCATTTTCTGATGAAGTTACCCCTGTTTTAGCATAAACACTTACACCCTCATCTACAAAAGGATTTTTACTTCTCATAAACATAATACCGTTAAAGGCATTGGCACCGTACAAAGCAGAAGAAGCCCCTGGCAATAATTCCACCGATTGCACATCCAATTCATTCAATCCGATTAAATTCCCCAAAGGAAAATTCAACCCTGGAGAAGAATTGTCCATTCCATCTACCAATTGTACAAAACGAGTGTTTGCAAATGTTGCAAATCCTCTAGTGTTGATAGATTTAAAAGTCAAACTACTTGTATTTACATCTACTCCTTTCATGTTTTCCAAGCCATCATAAAAAGTTGCAGAAGTTGTAGTCTCTACCGCTTTAGCTCCCATTCTCTCAATAGACACAGGAGATTCAAACACTCTTTCTGGAGTTCTAGAGGCTGATATCACTATTTCGTCTAAACTGGTAACGTCTTCTTTTAAGAAAATAGTCAAATCAGCTTTGTTGGTAGAAATTACATGCTTGTAATCTTTGTAACCAATGGCAACTACCTTTATTTCAACAGGTAATTCTTTTTTAATTTCTAATACAAATGTTCCATCTACATTCACAAATGTTGCGTCAGAACCGTCTGAGACAGAAACGGTAGCTGTCATAACTGGCATTTTATCATTCATATCCAACACTTTACCTTTAACAATCACATTACTTTGTGAGTAAAAGGCAAAACAACAGAACAATGACATCAATGTTATAATTTTAGTTTTCATTTAATTGGGGGTTTAGTTCATTCACAAAATACGAAAAAAATAAACATACGTTTATAATTTTTTAAATATAAAATAAAATATCCGTGCCTATTTTACACATTACACACCCCCTACTTTCAAATAGTATTCTTAAATTTGACAAAAATTAAAAAGCAAACTTGAAAGTAATTCATAACTACAATCATTTTCCTGAAGGTCTAGAGACTGTGGTAACCATAGGTACTTTTGACGGAGTTCATGTGGGACACAGAAAAATATTGGATAAACTTTTTAAAGAAGCAAAAGCAAAAGGACTAAAATCTGTGCTTCTTACTTTTTTTCCTCATCCTAGAATGGTAATACAAGCAAACAACTCTATCAAATTGATCAACACGATTGATGAGCGAATTGCAATTTTATCCGAAACCGAATTAGATTATTTGGTCATTCATCCTTTTGACAAAGAGTTTTCTAACCTTACTGCTTTTGATTATGTTAGAGATGTTTTGGTAAACAAACTAAACGTTAAAGAACTAGTTGTGGGCTACGATCATCGATTTGGTAAAAACCGAGAAGGTGATTTTGAGCAATTAAAAGACTACAGTCACACCTTAGACTTTAACATTAAAGAAATACAAGCACAAGACATTAACAACACCTCTGTTAGTTCTACCAAAATAAGAACAGCTTTAGATTCTGGCGATATCAAAACAGCAACTCAATTCTTAACGACTCCTTTTTTTATCAACGGATTTGTTGTGAAAGGTCAACAATTAGGCAACACTATTGGATACCCTACTGCAAATATAGAAATACCTGAAGTCTACAAACTTACTCCAAAAAATGGCGTTTATGTAGTGAAAGCTACCCACCAAAACAATAGTTATTTTGGAATGTTAAACATTGGAAATAGACCTACTGTTAGCGGAAAAGACAAAACAATAGAAGTACACCTATTTAACTTTGACCTTGACATTTATGGAGATTCCATCAAAATAGAATTTTTACACTTTTTAAGAGAAGAAATCCATTTTCATTCTATTGATGCTCTAAAAGAACAATTGACAAAAGACAAAGAAATCAGCCTAGATTACATCAAAAATATATCTTAAATAAAATATCTTACCGCTTAGATTATTTCTAGGTTTCAATGGAAAGTTTATATTTGTTCCAAATATAATTAGATATGTTACAAGTCCCTTTTATTAGAGAAAATAAAGAACAAGTATTGGCTGGTTTGGCCAAACGTAACTTTAAAAATGCAGCAGCCATCATTGATGAAGTAATTGCTATTGATGAATTGAAAAGGAACACACAAGTAAAACTAGATTCCATTTTAGCAGAGTCTAATACTTTGAATAAAGAAATAGGGTTGCTTTTTAAATCTGGAGAAACTCAAAAAGCAAACTTGTTAAAAGAAAAATCTGGACAATTAAAAACAGTTTCAAAAACATTGCAAGATGAATTTAACGAAGCTGAAAAAAACTTGTTGAATCTATTATACGCAATTCCAAACATACCTAACAAAATAGTCCCTGCCGGTTCTTCTGAAGAAGACAACGAAACTATTCTTGAAGAAGGAGAGATTCCTACGCTACACGCAGATGCTTTGCCACACTGGGAATTGGCAAAAAAATACAATTTGATTGATTTTGAATTGGGAAATAAAATAGCCGGTGCTGGTTTTCCTGTCTATCGTGGAAAAGGAGCAAGACTACAACGTGCTTTGATCAATTATTTTCTAGATAAAAACACGGCAGCTGGATACGAAGAAACACAAGTTCCTCATTTGGTAAACGAAGCTTCAGGAATGGGAACAGGTCAATTGCCAGATAAAGAAGGACAAATGTACCATGTAACAGAAGATGGTTTGTATTTGATTCCAACCGCAGAAGTGCCAATTACTAACATTTATAGAGGAGATTTGTTAAAAGAAAGCGATTTTCCTATCTGTTTAACAGGTTACACTCCTTGTTTTAGACGTGAAGCGGGTTCTTACGGAGCACACGTTCGTGGTTTGAACAGATTGCATCAGTTTGACAAAGTAGAAATTGTAAGAATAGAACATCCAGAAAAATCTGCAGATGCGCTAAAAGAAATGGTAGAACATGTTCAAGGAATTTTGAGAGAATTAAAATTACCTTATCGTATCTTAAATTTATGCGGAGGAGATTTAGGTTTTACCTCAACATTAACGTACGACTTTGAGGTTTTTTCTACGGGACAAGACCGATGGTTAGAAATTAGTTCTGTATCTAATTTTGAAACTTTTCAAGCAAACAGATTAAAATTAAGATATAAGAACACCGATGGAAAAAGTACTTTGGTACACACTTTAAATGGTAGTTCATTAGCCTTGCCTAGAGTCTTGGCTGCCATTTTAGAAAACTATCAAACACCTGAAGGCATAAAAATTCCAGAAGTTTTAGTACCTTACGTAGGGTTTGATATCATCGACTAAATAACAAATGAAAAAACAACACACAAAAATAGCAACCATCATATGTCTTTATATGATGGTTTTTTGTGTAGTATTTTCAACAAATATTAAAAATTTTGTAGACTCTGTGAACGATGATGAAAAAACTTCACAAGTTTTAGGTGAAGAGGAAAACCATGTAAAAGAAGACACTCAAAAAGACAAAGACTTCTTTTCTTTTTCTACAGTAAAACAAATCAAACCACTTAAAAAACTTTTTAAGTTTAACAAAAACACACTACATAAATGTAGACTTAGTGCTGTGAGACCTTATTTTAAAATCCACACTCCTCCGCCCGACTATTCTATTTTTTGCTAATCAAATAGCTATCAATACAACAACACCTGATTCTAAGAATCAAGGTGCATTTTTTATCGTGTTAAAAAAATAAAAATGATGGATACCAAATTCAAAAAAAGTTTTAAAAAAGATTTTCCTGCAAGTATTGTAGTTTTTTTAGTTGCACTTCCTTTGTGTTTAGGAATTGCTCTAGCATCTGGAGCTCCTTTATATTCAGGAATTATTAGTGGAATTATTGGAGGTGTTGTTGTAGGAACATTGAGTAATTCTGCTCTAGGTGTTAGTGGACCCGCAGCCGGATTGGCTGTTATTGTTTTAAATGCTATTACAGATTTGGGAGGCTTTGAAATATTTTTGGTGAGCGTTATTCTTGCTGGATTGATTCAACTTGTTATGGGAATTCTAAAAGCAGGAATTATTGCCTATTATTTTCCCTCTTCAGTAATTAAAGGAATGTTAGCTGGTATTGGGGTTTTAATTTTCTACAAACAAATACCCAATGCTTTAGGTGCAATAAATTTTGAAGCTATTAAATCTGGAATCACAATAAACGTTGCTATTATTACGACAATTTCTTTAGGAATTTTACTCTTTTGGCAAACTAAATTTATTCAGAAAATTGGCTTTTTAGCTATGATTCCTGGTGCTTTACTCGCTGTTGCCGTAGGTATTTTATTGCAACTTTTTGCATTGCCTATAAATACTGATTTTTTGGTTAAGATTCCGGTTGCAACATCTCCAGCAGAGTTTTTCAACAATTTTACCTTTCCCAATTTTTCTCAAGGACTGTCAAATCCAGATGTATACACCACAGCTATTGTAATTGCTGTAGTAGCCAGTTTAGAAACTTTGCTGTGTGTAGAGGCTTCTGACAAACAAGATCCTTTAAAAAGGACAACTTCTACCAACAAAGAATTGATTGCACAAGGGGTTGGAAACATGTGTGCTGGTTTTATTGGTGGTTTGCCGGTAACACAAGTTATTGTGCGTAGTTCTGCCAACCAACAAGCAGGTGGTCAATCCAAGTTGTCTACTATTCTTCACGGTATATTGTTGTTCATCAGTATTTTGTTAATTCCAACATTGTTAAACAAAATTCCCCTAGCCACTTTAGCTGCTATCTTGTTGATTGTAGGTTACAAATTAGCCAATCCATCAACTTTTAAAAAAATGTATCAAGAAGGTTTAGATCAATTTATTCCTTTTGTGATTACTATTGTAGGTATTGTTGCTACCGATTTATTAATGGGGATTGGTTTAGGAATTGCTGTTGCAATCTTTATCATTCTAAGAAACAACTACAAAGTTCCTTATTTCTTAGAAAAAACAAACAAGGGAGAGGTTGCTTCTTATTTTATTGAGCTGTCTGAAGATGTTACCTTCTTAAACAAGGCTTCTGTTTTAAAAGTCTTGGATAAAATTCCAGAAAAAAGTCAAGTAACCATCAACGCAAGCAAAACACAGTTTATACACTTAGACATTATTGAAATTATTCAAGATTTTGCCATCAAAGCAGAAAACAAAGAAATCAAATTAACTTTGATAGACTTGGATTTAAAATTGCATAAACATGACAAACCTTTACCACATATTAATGTTGTAAAATCATAACTTAAATAAAATAACCATTTATTTTTAAAACATATTTAATAATTTTATTTTTTAAAACATACATATATGAAACTTCAGAATATATTCGATAAAAACAAAGAATGGGTACAGAGTAAATTAGACATTGACGAAGATTACTTTAAAAACTTATCCAAAGGTCAAAGTCCTGAAATCTTATATATTGGATGTTCAGACAGCCGTGTTACTGCTGAAGAATTAATGGGAGTATCTCCAGGAGATGCTTTTGTACACAGAAACATTGCCAACATGGTTCCTAATACAGATTTAAGTGCTATGTCTGTAATAGATTATGCTTTAACACATTTAAAAGTGAAACACGTAGTTGTTTGTGGTCACTATTACTGTGGAGGTGTAAAAGCAGCTATGCAATCTGCAGATCTAGGAATTCTTAATCCATGGTTACGTAACATTAGAGATGTTTATAGAATCCATAGAGATGAGCTAAACGCAATAGAGAATGAAGATGAAAGATACAACAGATTGGTTGAATTAAATGTTCAAGAACAATGTGTTAATGTGATTAAAACTTCACAATATCAAAAAGCATTTGCAGACAGACAGGTTGTTGTACATGGATGGGTTTTTGACATCCATTCTGGAAAATTAATTGACTTAAAAATTGATTTCGAAGACAAATTAAAAGACATTCAAGAAATTTACAGAATTTCATAAAACAAAAAGAGGCTGATTAAATCAGCCTCTTTTTATTATTGTGACTACTGAGATTTAGTCAATAATATCTTTCACAAATTTTTCAATATTAGCAACTCCATTTTCGCCAACATATTTCACAAATGCAGATCCAATAATAGCTCCATTTACGTGTTCACAAACCGTATCAAAAGTATCTTTGCTAGAAATACCAAATCCTGCAATTAGTGTGCTTTTTAGCTTGTAAGATTTTATTCTATCAAAATAAGCAATTTGCTCTTCAGATATCGTTCCTTTTGCTCCTGTAATAGAAGAAGAGGCAACTACATAAATAAACGCATTTGTCATTTCATCTATTTTAAGAATGCGCTCTTCTGTGGTTTGTGGAGTGATTAAAAACACATTTGTCAATCCATATTTGGCAAACATATCCTTGTATATTGTTTTATATTCAATCATTGGCATGTCTGGTAAAATCAACGTTTCTATTCCTACAGACTGACATTTTTGGCAGAATTTCTCATCACCATACCTCAACATTTGATTCAAATACCCCATTCCCACCAACGGAATATTCACCTCCTCTTTTATAGATTCTAATTGATTAAAAATTAAATCTAAATTGATTCCATTTTTTAGCGCTACCGCACTACTTTCTTGAATCGTAGGCCCATCAGCCATAGGATCTGAATAAGGAAAACCAACTTCTAAAAAATCAACTCCTGCTTTTTCTAAACTTTTCACAATCGTAGCCGTGTCATTTAACTCTGGATACCCCGATGTAAAATACACAGAACACAATCTGTTTGTTTTTTCTTGAAATAATGTATTTAATTTACTCATAATTATTTATTTCTAGCTTCTAAATAGTTGATATACGTTTCCATATCCTTATCTCCTCTTCCTGATAAATTCACCACAATCACGTCGTCTTTTTTCAAGTCCAACTTACCTAAAATGGCCAAAGCATGAGAACTTTCTAAGGCAGGAATAATTCCTTCCAATTCTGTCAATTCAAAAGCAGCCTGCAAAGCTTCGTCATCTGTTGCATTTAAAAAAGTTCCTCTCCCACTTTCAAACAAATTGGCATGAATTGGTCCTACTCCAGGATAATCCAATCCTGCAGAAATGGAATAAGGCTCTGTTATTTGTCCATATTCATCTTGCATTAAAATGGTTTTAGAACCATGAATTACCCCTACTTGTCCTAACTGAGAAGTTGCAGCACTTTCTCCTGTATCTACTCCCAAACCTGCTGCCTCTACCGCAATTAATTTCACCTCTTCATCATCTAAATAATGATAAAATGCTCCTGCTGCATTAGAACCTCCACCTACACATGCAATAATAGCATCTGGATTTTCTTTTCCTGTTTGTTCTTTTAATTGCCATTTGATTTCTTCAGAAATAATAGCTTGTAAACGTGCTACCATATCTGGATAAGGATGCGGCCCCACTACAGAACCTATCAAATAATACGTTTCTTCTGGATGCTGAATCCAATCACGAATAGCTTCATTGGTTGCATCTTTTAATGTCTTACTACCGCTAGTTGCAGCTACCACTGTTGCTCCTAACATTTTCATACGTGCCACGTTTGGAGATTGACGTTTGATGTCTACCTCTCCCATAAACACAATACATTCCAAGTTCATCAAGGCACAAACAGTAGCTGTTGCCACACCGTGTTGACCAGCACCTGTCTCTGCTATAATTCTCTTTTTACCTAGCTTTTTAGCTATTAAAATTTGACCAATGGTGTTGTTAACTTTATGAGCTCCTGTATGATTTAGGTCTTCCCTTTTTAGATAAATATGAGCTCCATATTTTTCAGACAAATTAGGAGCTAAATACAAAGGAGTTGGCCTACCCACATATTGTTTTAACAAATACAAATACTCTTTTTGAAACGCATCAGATTCAATAATTTTTAAATAATTATCTTCTAATTCCTTAACGTTTGGATACAACAATTCAGGAATATATGCTCCTCCAAATTGCCCATAATATCCATTTTCATCTACTTGAAATTTTGACATATTTATTTGATTATTTATCAGTATTCTCGACTACGCTCGAATACCTTTAATTTCTTTAAAAAATTGCTGCAACAAAGCGATATCTTTCACAGCGGGTTCTGTTTCAAACTTACTATTGATATCCAACGCATAGATTGGCAAATCCGTCTGTAAAATTTCTTTCACTTTTTCAACCTCATCTACTCCAATTCCGCCACTTAAAATAAAAGGTTTTTTGGATGAATAGTTTTTTAACACCGACCAATCAAACGTATAACCATTCCCTCCTTTATCTTTTCCTTTGGTATCAAAAAGAAAGCAATCTACAAAGGGTTCGTAGTTTTCTAATACAGAAAAATCAAACTCATCCTTAATTGAAAAGACTTTAAATAACTCAATATTCAAATCGTAACTATTCAATTCCTGACAAAAAGCCACCGACTCAGTTCCGTGAAGTTGCACTGCTTTGAAAGCGTACTTATTTACCTTTTCTATAATAAAATCTATGGATGCATTGACGAATACTCCCGTTTTCTTGATCTTTTCGTCAATCTCAGGAATCTCACCTTCAAAATTACGTGGTGATTTTGGATAGAATATAAAACCCATATAATCTGGCTGCAAAGCTGCTACTGCTTTGATATTCTCTGCATCCCTCATTCCACAAACTTTGATTTTCATATTTTTCGGTATCTGGTTTCTGGTATCTAAATAATTCTTGATACTAAGTACTAGCTAGTTGATACTATGTTACATTTGTCCAATAAACTCTTTACAAGCCTCTCCTGGATTTGCTGTCTTCATAAAATTTTCTCCAATTAAAAACCCTTGAAAACCGTATTGTTTCAATCCCATAATAATTTTAGGATCACTAATTCCACTCTCCGAAACTTTGATACAGCTGTCTGGAATCTTAGAAGACAATTCTATTGAATGTTCTAAATCTACCTTAAACGTATTTAAATTCCTGTTGTTGATTCCTATAATTTTATCGTTGGCATCTATCTTATCCAATTCTTCTTGGGTATGAATTTCATACAACACATCCATCCCTAAATCTGTAGCCAATTGACCGTAGTTTTTCAATTCTTCTTTGGTCAAACAAGCCGCTATCAATAAAATAACATCTGCACCAATAGCTTTAGCTTCCACAATCTGAAAACCATCCACAATAAAATCTTTTCTAAGAATTGGTTTTACGTCATTAATACTTCTAGCTTTCATCAAATCTACCATGGTTCCACCAAAAAAATGAGTATCCGTTAAAATAGACTGAGCAGCAACATTGGCATCTAAATAACCATTTGTTACTTCTAGAATATCTGCTTTGTCGTTGATAATGCCTTTGGATGGAGATTGTCTTTTGAACTCTGCAATAATTCCTGTCGATCCAACTTCTAACAAAGATTTTTTTAAAGAAAGTGGTGTTCTTTTAAAATTAGGGCTTTCCACCAATTTTTTAATTTGAACTTCCGCTTTTATCTTAGCGACTTCCTTTTTTTTATATGCTACTATTTTTTCTAAAATTGTCATGTTTCAATTACGAATTTTCAGTTACGAATTTGCTTTATTTCCATTCGTTATGCTTATTTTTCACTTATAGCTCAATCAATGTCTTTAAACATTCTTTGGCTTTTCCACCCATCAAACTATCTTTTGCTTTGTGAAAAGCTTCTTTAAAAGAAACATTAGGATCTATAGTTCTTAATGCAAAAGCAGCATTCGTTAACACTACATTGTTCTGAGCTTTTGTTCCTTTTCCATCTAAAATAGTAGTAAAAATAGTTGCTGCTTCAGGCACTGTATTTCCACCATAAATATCGGACTGTTTGATTTGTCTCAAGCCAAAATCTGTTGGTTTTAATATTTGCTCATCTGTTTTGGTGTATATTTTAAAAGGACCTGTTAATGAAATTTCATCATAACCATCCAATGCGTGTACTACCGCAAAATTCTCAGACGTTTTGCTTAAGATTTCTTTGTACAATCTACCTACTTGCAGATTAAAAACACCTACCAACTGATTTTGTGGCATACTAGGATTTACCAAAGGTCCTAACATATTAAAAAACGTTTTAACTCCTAATTCTTTTCTAACAGGACCTACAGCGGCCATTGCTGGATGAAATAGTGGAGCATGCAAAAAACAAATATTTGCTTTGTCTAACTGTGTTTTTAAAGCACTCTCTTCGTTGGTAAATTGATATCCTAAATGCTCTAACATATTAGACGAACCCGATGCTGAAGACACACCGTAATTTCCATGCTTTGCTACTTTATTTCCTGTTCCTGCAACCACAAAAGAAGTTAGTGTAGAAATGTTGAATGTGTTTTTTCCGTCTCCTCCTGTTCCACACAAATCAATGGTATTGAACTCTGACAAATTTACTTTCAAAGCCAATTCTAACAACGCTTCTCTAAAACCAGCCAATTCTGCAACTGTAATAGGTCGCATCAAAAAGATGGTTACAAAAGATGCAATTTGAGAATGATTAAAATCCCCATTTGCAATCTTCATCAAAACCTCTTTAGCCTCTTGTTGACTTAGTTTTTCATGCTCAAATAATCTGGATAATAGTTGTTTCATAAATTCTTATAGCTTTTGGCTCCTGACTATTAACTATTTATTGGCTAACAGCTAAAGTCTATTATCTTTTTGCGTTTTCTATAAATTCTCTAACCATCGATTCTCCGTCTGGAGTTAAAATAGACTCTGGATGGAATTGTACTGCACTAATGTTGAATTCTTTATGTTGAATGGCCATTACTCCACCTTCTTCATCTACACATGTTATTTTCAATTCCTTTGGCATTGTGTTCACATCAGCAATCCAAGAATGATATCTTGCAGCGGTAAAAAGCTTTGGTAAATGTTTAAAAATGATTGCGTTTTCATCAATTACTTCCATTTCTGTGGCTACCCCATGAAACACATTATCCATGTTCATGATTTTCCCACCAAAAACTTCTGTAATTGCCTGCAAACCTAAACACACTCCAAAAATGGGTTTCTTTCCAGCATACTCCGCAATAACTTCCTTTAAAATTCCCGCTTCATCAGGAATTCCAGGTCCTGGAGACAACATAATCAAATCGTATTCTCCAACCACTTCTAATGGAATTTCATCGTTTCTAAAAACATCTGGAGTTTCTCCTGTAATTTCTTCTACCATATGCACTAGGTTGTAGGTAAAAGAATCGTAGTTGTCTATTATTAATATTTTCATATCTCTTAGTATCAGGTATCTAGTATCGGGTATCTAGTATCTTATTTTAAGGCCATAAGCCATTATCTTGACACTTGCTACCTGTCACCAGACACTAAATTTATATTTTCTCTGCCAACACTAAAGCTTTCTTTAACGCAGCTAATTTGTTATTTACTTCTTGCAACTCTCCTTCTTCTGTAGAATCAATTACAATACCTGCTCCTGCTTGGTAATACAGCGTATTGTTTTTACTTACAAAAGATCTAATTGCAATGGCTAAATTCACCTCTCCTGTTAAACCAATCACACCCACAGCACCACCATAAAAACCTCTACTTTGAGATTCGTAAGTGTCTATCAATTGCATCGCTTTGTATTTTGGAGCACCACTCAAGGTACCCGCTGGAAATGTATCTCCAACTATTTTTAATGGGTTTCCTTTAATATTACCATCTACTGTAGAAACCAAATGGATTACGTGGCTAAAATACTGTACTTCTTTAAAAACTTCAACCGTTACATTGTCGGCATGTTTGCTTAAATCATTACGAGCTAAATCTACCAACATTACGTGTTCTGCGGTCTCTTTTTTGTCGTTTGATAATTTTTCTCCTAACAAATGATCTTCTTTTGCATTTCCTGTTCTTCTGAACGTTCCTGCTATAGGGTTGATAGTAGCTACTCCTTTCTGAACTTTGATTTGTGCCTCTGGAGATGATCCCATCAAACGGAAACTACCATAATCAAAATAAAATAAATATGGTGACGGATTGATTGATCGCAATGCTCTGTACAAATTAAAATCGTCTCCTTTGTATTTTTGTTGGTATTGTCTAGACAACACAATTTGGAAAACATCTCCTCGCTTGCAATGGGCTTTTCCTTTTCTTACATATTCTTTAAATTCCTCGTCTGTACAAGAAGAGGTCTCGCTATCTTCTAAATAAGAAAACTGCTGCGTTTGATAAGTTGGATTGTTTACAATAGTGATAATTTCATCAATATTAGATTCTTCACCATCAGGCACATTTTCTATCACAATCATTTCATCGTTAAAATGATTGATCGCAATTACATACCTAAAAAAACTATAATGTAAAAAAGGAATGGCAGATTCTGCTTGTTTTGCATGCAATTTGATGTTTTCAAAATACTGAACGGCATCGTAAGTTGTGTAACCATACAATCCATTAAAAGACTTGTAAGCATCGGGAGAATCTGTTTGAATTAAATCAGAATAATACTGAAAAATTTCATGAAAATTTCTTTGCAAAGGTGCACTACTCAACAACTCATCTTTGTACATTAAATTCAACGAATCATTTTCCGCCATTATATGCACCAATGGATCTATTCCTAAAAAAGAATAACTATCCTCTTTGGAATGATAATCTGATCCCTCTAATAATACTGTATTTGCAAAACGATCTCTAAACCTCAAGTATAACGAAACAGGTGTTACCGTATCCGCCATCTGTTCCTTAATAACTGTCTTAAATTGTAATTTCTTCATTCGGTTTTATACACTATAAAAAAAGGCTTATCGTGAGATAAGCCTTTATATATTTATATTTTTAAAAATACACAATGATACTCACGCT
The DNA here is from genome assembly GCF_030548295.1 of Wenyingzhuangia sp. 2_MG-2023. Taxonomy (GTDB): domain Bacteria; phylum Bacteroidota; class Bacteroidia; order Flavobacteriales; family Flavobacteriaceae; genus Wenyingzhuangia. The sequence goes on along the minus strand of NZ_JAUOSB010000001.1, from coordinate 800,815 downwards.
TAATTACTAAGAGTGTACCACCACCAAATATTTTTTCTATCTAATTTCATTGACACAAATTTAGCATAGATTTTTGAATTTGCAAATAAATTATATTCTATTTGTCATGCCTATCAAAAACAATCTTCTATATTTTGTTTCCTTATATTTGCAACATCTAACCTTACAACATTCTATGGACTGGTATTTTAAAGTTTTAAAACAATATGCTAACTTTCATGGAAGAGCCAGAAGAAAAGAGTATTTCTATTTTTTAATCATCAACAAATTGATGTTTACGGGATTTCATAAAATAGGAGGTTTTTTAGAATTAGATGCTTTTAACTTTACTTTATTAGGTGAACCCTTTTATGCTAACTGGCTAGGTGTTCTTTACATTACTGCGGTTTTAATCCCTTCTATTGCTGTTGGTGCACGTAGAGTTCAAGACACTGGAAAACCAGGGCTGTATGGATTTTTATTCCCCTACTGTTTGTACTTACTTGTAAAAGAAGGCGATTTAGAAACAAACAAATACGGGAAAAATCCAAAAGAGTTATCCAACATCAATGGTTAAACTACAAAACTAACATTATACAACTTTTTTAAATGTTTTTTTAATTAGCTTTATGCTTAAAAATTAAACTATAAAAAATGAATTGGTATTTAAAAGTATTAAAACAGTACGTAGACTTTAACGGACGTGCTAGAAGAAAAGAATATTGGATGTTTGCGTTGTTCAACACTCTAATATCAATCCTATTAGGAGCCATAGGACCAGCTTTAGAATTTAACTACTTAAGCACTGTATACAGCTTGGCTATCTTATTGCCTTCTCTTTCTGTTGGTGTACGAAGAATGCACGATGTAGGAAAGTCTGGATGGTTTTTACTAATCCCTATATACAGCTTGATTTTAGCTTGTACAAATGGAGACGAGGGTTCAAATGAATACGGACCCGATCCTAAAAACCCAACAGACGAATTAGAAGAAATAGGAATTTCAGAAGCTTAAAACATACAAAAACCTCTTTTATATTTTAAAAGAGGTTTTTTATTGCTTACATATTTTGAGTGTAGTGATTGTAATCTTTAATAATTACATCTAAAAACTGAACCATAGAATGTTCCTCTACAGGTTCTTGACCAATTACCACAACTACTTTGTTTTTCAGTTTTAGCAACAATTCTTCATCATTTTTACGTTTTGCTTTCAGGTAATTTTCTTTGATGATTCGAACATCATTGTCTGACAATTTCACAACCGATGTATACGTAGGCTGATAGTTGTTTTCTAAATTTTCTTCTAAAATAGTATGACTAATATCTACTTTATTCCTCAAACTCACCACTGCAGTTCCAGAAGCAAGACCTCCCAGTCGTTGTCCTTTAGAAGAACTACCAATAGAAATTAAAGCCACAAAGCCCGAAAACATATTTACATCTACAATACGCATTACCCAACGAATAAAAAAATCAATAAAGCTGGTTTGATAACCATCAATTTTTAAGACTTTTAATTTCATTAATTTTTTCCCCACAGTTTGTCCGCCCAACAAAGTTTCTAAAGTTAACGTGTAAAAAATTACGGGAATTCCTAAAACAATAACAACCGCCATGATAGACCAAGTATCTAAACTTTCAAAATACTTGCCTAGGTTTAAAATTCCTAACAACAAATACATCAAAATCCCAATGTAGGCTGACTTTATCATGCTATCAATAAACCAAGCAAAAATACGATGATTCAACTCCGCCGATTTAAAATCTAAGTTTACATTTTGAGTTGTAGTAATTTGTATTTCTGCCATTTAATCGTGTAATTTGTTACTCTATGAGAGAGGTTGCATTTATCAAACAAAATAAAGAAAAATGGTTGCGTTTTGAAAGCGCAATACAAGAAAAAAACATTAGCAACCCAGAAGAGCTTTCCAAACTCTATTTACACTTAATCAACGACTTGGCTTTTGCTCAGACATACTACACCAAAAGCAAATTGGTGGTTTACCTAAATCACCTAACCATCTTAGCTTTTCAAAAAATTTACAAATCTAGAAAAGAAGAAAAAAATAGAGTTTTGCACTTTTTTTTAATTGATGTTCCACTTATCCTTTACCGTTATAAAAAATACATTTACTTATCGTTTGCCATTTTTGGACTTTCTGTAGGTATTGGGGTGCTATCTGCTATTTTTGACGATAGTTTTATCCGCCTAATTTTATCTGATGGCTATGTAAACAAAACCTTAGAAAACATTAAAAATGGAAACCCAACTGCCGTTTACAATTCTGGAACCAATTGGGGAGGTTTTATTGGAATTACTTTTAACAATTTGTATGTAGGATTGAAAGCTTTTGCTTTTGGAATTACAGGTGGAATTGGAACTGCTTACGTACTATTGAGCAATGGAATTATGTTGGGCTCTTTTCAGTATCTTTTTGCCAAACACGGTGTATTTCTTCAAAGTTTGAAAGGAATTTGGATTCACGGTGCCATGGAAATATTTGCAATTGTAATAGAAGGTGCTGTAGGGTTGATGCTAGGTGCAAGTATTATTTTTCCTAAAACCTACAAACGAATTGATTCTTTTAAAAGAGGAATGAGAGATGGTATAAAAATTATGATTGCGACCTTTCCTTTTACCATTGCTGCAGGATTTCTTGAAGGATTTGTTTCTAGACACGGAAATGATATGCCTACAATTCTTGCTGCCATCATTATTTTAAGCACTCTTAGCCTTATTTCTTATTACTTTCTTATCTATCCAAATAAAATTGCACGTAAAATAACATCGGAATCTTTTGCTTTATGAACGTAAAAAACACCAAACATTTCTTTACGCTTTTACTGCTCTGGATGAATAGTTGTTTTTCTTGGGCTCAAGACACCATTCAGCAAACTGAAAGAATTAGCAGAAGTATTCCTGTTAATTTTAGAGAATCTTACACTGGTAAAGAATACATATATGTAGACCAAAAACCTCCTTTTATTTTATTGATAAAGCAATGGTTTAAAGAATTGCTCTATTCTTTTCTTCAACAATTGGGTATTGCCAAAAATGCCCTGTATTATGTAAAACTTATTTTTTATTGCTTTGTTACCATTGCAGCGGTGTACATTATAGCTCGTATGTTTTTTTACAAAGAAGGAACTTGGATTTTTAGAAAAAATAAGATCAACAATCCTCTTAGTTATCAGAGCGAAGTAGAAACTATTGAAACTTCTAATTTTGAAGTTTTAATTCAAAACGCAGTAAAAGAAGAAAACTATCGTCTTTCTGTAAAATTCCACCATTTATGGACTTTACAAAAACTATCTGAAAAAGGAATTATTGAATTGAGCAACCTAAAAACCACCATAGATTATCAACTAGAAACCGAAGAAACTCCCTATCACAAAAACTTTAAAAACGTTTCTTATTACTACACATATGTTTGGTATGGTGAATTTGCCATAGATGCAGATTCTCATCAACAGATAGCTACAAAATATCAACAATTCTTAAAAGACTTATCATAGATGAAGAAAAAAGGTTTTATCATTTTAGGAATTGTTTTGGTTGTTTTGACAATTGTATTGGAAAACATAACTCCTGAAAAAGTTATTTGGCAAAGAACTTATCATGAAAACGAAACAAATCCGTACGATTTAAAGGTCTTTTATGATCAACTTGATACGCTTTTTTATCAAAAAAAATTGGTGACTCTAAAAAATACATTTTATGAATTTACCGAAGAGGATCCAAGCATCAATTATCAACAAAACAATACATACATCAACATAGATGATGGTTTTTTTCCTGACAAAACTTCTGAAGACAAGCTGCTAGCATTTATTGGTAACGGAAATACAGCATTTATCAGTGCCAATCAGTTTTCTAGTTCGTTGTTAGACAGCCTAAAAATCGTCAAAAATTTTAAAGGCAAAAACCTTATGAAAACGGACTCACTAACATTGAGTTTCGTTCAAAAACCAGAATCACTTACCTACAAAGCAAAACTAAAATTTTATCAAAATTATTTTAAAGACAGTAGCAATATAAAAAGCTTGGGGGAAATTGCCTTTAAAAGCAACGACACTCTTTTTGAAAAAACTAATTTTATTGAAATTCCTTTTAAAAAAGGATTGGTTTATCTGCATACCCAACCTGAAATTTTTACCAATTATTATTTATTAGAAACATCTAATACAAAATACATCAATCAACTATTATCTTACATTCCTACCAAAGTTCCAAACTCAAATATAAACAACACACACACCGTTATACAAAACGGGTCCACTTCTACTTTTGTAGACAATAGTACCTTTATTTACTTTGAAAGTAACTACAAAACCGATGCAGATATTTCTAACAGTCCTTTACGTTTTATAAAAAAACAAAAAGAATTGTATTGGGCTTGGTGTCTTCTGTTAATAGGAGTTTTTTTGTTTTTCATCATCAATGCCAAAAGAAAACAACGCATTATTCCTATCCTTCCAAAAGTTAGAAACACAAGTATGGACTTTGTAGAAACCATCGCTTTACTTTATGAAGAAGCAGATAATTTTCAACCCATAGTACAACAAAAAATCCATATCTTTTTCAAGAACATAAGGCATACTTACAATATTGTTACCGACAAAACCAATCCAAAATTGGTAGAACAACTCAGTTTAAAATCTGGCTACGACAAACAAAAAACCAAAGAATTGATTCGTTTTATCAACGTTATCAAAACCCGAGAAACATCGTCTATTGAGTTGCTCACAAGACTTAACAAAGAAATAGAAGACTTTTATAAAAACACCAACGCATGGAAGAATTAGAATTTTCAAATAGAATTGATTTGACAGAGTTACATCAAGGCATCAACACCATCAAACAAGAAATATCCAAAGTAATTGTAGGTCAAAAAAACATGGTCAACTTACTTTTGACAGCTCTTTTGTGCGAAGGTCACGTGTTGATAGAAGGTGTTCCTGGAGTGGCAAAAACAGTTACTGCTAAATTGTTGGCAAAAACTTTACAAATTGATTTTCAAAGAATTCAATTTACACCCGATTTGATGCCTTCGGATGTTTTGGGAACTTCCATTTTTGATTTGAAAAAATCAGAATTTGAATTTAAAAAAGGACCTATTTTTTCCAACTTAATTTTGATTGACGAAATTAACCGAGCACCTGCCAAAACTCAAGCGGCTTTGTTTGAAGTAATGGAAGAAAGACAAATTACCATTGATGGTCACGAATTTCCTTTAGAAGCTCCATACATGGTAGTGGCTACGCAAAACCCAGTAGATCAAGAAGGAACTTATCGATTGCCAGAAGCACAATTGGATCGTTTTTTATTCAAAATCACAGTAGATTATCCTAATCTAAACGATGAAGTTGAAATCATCACTAGAGAACACCAAGCCAAAGAACCTAAAGTAGATTTGGTTTCTCAGAGCATTAACAAAGAACAAATTTTGGCTTATCAAGAATTGGCAAAACAAGTAATTGTAGAACCTAATTTGATAAAATACATAGCAGATATTGTTGTGAGCACTCGTAGCAATTCCTTTTTATATTTAGGAGCTTCCCCTAGAGCATCTATTGCATTGTTAAAAGCCTCTAAAGCTTTTGCAGCCATCAACGGTCGTGATTTTGTTACACCTGAAGACATTAAACAAGTAGCTGTACCTATTTTACAACACAGAGTAATTGTAACTCCTGAACGAGAAATGGAAGGAATTACCGCAGCACAAATTATTACAGACAGCATTCAATCTACCGAAATACCAAGCTAATTTATGCTACAAGAAACGTCTACAAATAGTTTGAAAAAAGGCTATCAAAGTATCTACCTCAGCAACTTGTTTTTTTACATTTTGTCTGGGCTGGTTGTACTATTTTCGCTTAGCTTTTTCATCAAAGAATTGTTTGTAATTAGTCAGCTACTAACTGCTGTTTTTGTAGGTGTTTTTGGTTTGGATGTTTTTATACTTTTCAGAGAAAAAAAGGGAATAGAAGCCAAACGCTGGGTTCCTGAAAAACTATCTAACGGAGATGACAACACCATCACTTTAGAAGTAAAAAACAAATATCCGATAGATGTAAACATTGAGATTATTGATGAAATTCCACATCAATTTCAAATTCGTAATTTCTCTATTCTACAAAAATTAAAGACCCAAACTTCTCAAGTTTTTACATACCAACTAAAACCTACCGAACGAGGAGAATACCACTTTGGAAAAACCCATATTTACACCTCTTCTGTTTTAAATTTAATTCTTAAAAAATATGCTATAGACAACAGCATGATGATAAAAACGTATCCGTCGTTTTTAAAACTCAAACAATTTGATTTGAAAACCATCAACAGCATGTCTTCCGCTTACGGAATAAAAAAAGTGCGTAGAATAGGAAATTCTTTTGAGTTTGAACAAATCAAAGAATACATTCAGGGAGATAATATTAGAGACATCAACTGGAAAGCTACTGCTAAAAAAAATCAATTGATGGTAAATCAATTTGTCGACGAAAAAGCCCAACAAGTATTTATGCTAATCGACAGAGGAAGAACTATGAAAATGCCTTTTGACGAATTGAGTTTGTTGGATTACGCTATCAACGCATCGTTGATTGTCAGCAATGTGGTGATTCAGAAACAAGACAAAGTAGGTTTGTTTTCGTTTTCAAAAAAGGTGAATGATTATGTAGGTTGCGAACGAAGAAATCATCAAATGGGTCTAATTTTAGAATCCTTGTACAATGTAAAAACCAATTACGAAGAAACCGATTTTGGTGTGTTGTACGGAGCGGTAAGACAAAATATTAGACAACGAAGTTTGTTACTTTTGTACACCAATTTTGACAGTATGGATGCTTTGGATAGACAAATGAACTATCTTAGAGCCATCAACAAAAGTCATTTGCTGATTGTTATCTTTTTTAAAAATGTTGAAGTTTTAGAATTGGCAAAACAAAAAACAACCTCTCAATCAGAAGTTGTAAAAAAAACAATAGCAGAAAAATTTATTTACGACAAAGAACAAATGGTCTTAGAATTGCACAAATACGGAATCAATTCCATATTAACCACTCCTAAAGAACTGACCATTGACACCATTAACCGATATATAGAAATAAAATCCAAAGGTTTAATTTAAGACATCTATGAACAATCCTTTATTACAAGAATTTAACACACCTTACACTACAGCTCCTTTTGAGCAAATTAAGAACGAACATTACCAACCTGCGTTTGAACAAGCCATCAAAGAATCTAAAGCAGAAATTGATGCAATTGTCAACAATTCTGAAGCTCCTACGTTTGAAAACACCATTGAAGCTTTGGATTTTTCAGGATACAAATTAAGTAGAATTTCTTCTATTTTCTTCAACTTAAATTCCGCAGAAACCAATGACGAAATGCAAAAAATTGCACAAGAGGTTTCTCCTATTTTAACAGCCTTTTCTAACGATGTAAGTTTGAATTTTGAATTGTTTGAACGTGTAAAAACTATTTACGAACAAAGAAATGAGCTAAAATTAACTGCTGAAGAATTGATGTTGCTAGAAAAAAAATACAAAGGTTTTTCTCGCAATGGTGCCAATTTAAACGACATTGACAAAGAAAAGCTAAGAGCAATAGACACTGAGCTTTCTAAATTATCTCTGACTTTTGGAGAAAATGTATTGGCAGAAACTCAGAATTACGAACTTCATATTACCGACAAAGAAAACTTAAGCGGATTGCCAGAAGGAGCAATAGAAGATGCTGCACAAACCGCCAAAAGCAAAAACAAAGAAGGATGGATTTTTACCTTAGACTATCCTAGCTACATTCCTTTTATGACCTATGCAGACAACAGAGAATTGCGTAAGGAACTGTCTATTGTGGCTGGTAAAAAAGGATTTCAAGACAATGAATACAATAATGAAGAAATTGTTTTGAAAATGGTAAAATTACGTGCCCAACGATCACAATTACTAGGCTATAAAAATCACGCTCATTTTGTGCTGGAAGAACGTATGGCAGAATCCGCAGAAAAAGTAACTACTTTCTTAGAAGATTTTTTAGAAAAAGCAAAACCAAAAGCTGTTGAACAATTCAACCAACTACAAGAATTTGCTACCAAAAAAGACGGAATCAAAATTTTGCAAAAATGGGATGGAGGTTATTACAGCGAAAAACTAAAACAGGAGTTGTTTGACTTTGACGAAGAAATTCTAAAACCTTATTTCCAATTAGAAAACGTTATTGACGGATCTTTTGAAATTGCAAAAAGATTGTACGGCTTGCATTTTAAGGAAGTAACCACAATTCAGAAATACCATCCAGATGTAAAAACCTATGAAGTTACCGATGAGAACGGAGATTTTATAGCGGTTTATTATGCAGATTTTCATCCAAGACCAGGTAAACGTAACGGTGCTTGGAAAACAGGATACAAAAGCCAATGGATAAAAGATGGAGAAAACTCTAGACCTCATATTTCTATTGTATGTAACTTTACCAAACCTACCGCTACCAAACCAAGTTTATTAACCTTTAACGAAGTCACAACTTTGTTTCACGAATTTGGACATGCTTTACACGGAATGTTAGCCAACACAACTTTTCCTAGTTTGTCAGGAACTTCTGTTTCTTGGGATTTTGTAGAATTGCCTAGCCAAGTAATGGAAAATTGGTGTTTTGAAAAAGAAGCATTAGAACTGTTTGCAAAACATTACAAAACAGGTGAAATCATCCCTATTGAGTTGATTGAAAAAATTAAAAAAGCCTCTAACTTTTTAGAAGGTTTACAAACATTTAGACAAGTAAGTTTTGGAATTCTAGACATGGCTTGGCATTCGCTCGGCGAAAGCGATTTGGCAGTAGGCAACTCAAAAATTAATGTAAAGGATTTTGAGACAGAAGCTTTTAAAAGCACACAATTATATCCTGATGTGGCAGAAAACTGTATGAGTACAGCATTCTCACACATTTTTCAAGGAGGGTATTCAGCAGGATATTATTCTTACAAATGGGCAGAGGTTTTAGATGCTGATGCTTTTGAATATTTTAAAGAAACAGGAATTTTTAACAAAGAAACAGCTAGTAAATTTAAAGATTTTGTTTTGAGCCAAGGAGGGACACAAAAACCGATGGAATTATACAAACAATTTAGAGGTCATGAACCAAAACCAGATGCTTTGTTAAAGAGAGCTGGGTTGTTGTAAAATATCATCATCAACAAATCAAAAAAGCTGAGTATCTTAATAGATATTCAGCTTTTTTCTTTTAGAAAATGTTTAAATTCACATCAGGTAAATTAATTCCCATTTCTTTCCCAATTTCAATCTGAACTTTAGTGTATGAAAATTTTAGTTATAGAAGACGAACCTCAACTATTACAAAACATCAAAGATTCTTTAGAAAAAGAACAGTTTTTGGTAGAAACTGCATCAGATTATTACACAGCCATAGACAAAATAGCTATTTATGAATACGACTGTGTTTTACTAGATATTATGCTACCCAACGGAAATGGTTTAAATATATTAAACAATCTTAAAAAAGAAGCTAAAGGTGAAAATGTGATTATTATTTCTGCTAAGGATGCTTTGGATGACAAACTAAAAGGATTATCATTAGGAGCCGATGATTATTTAACCAAACCTTTTCATTTGGCAGAATTAAATGCACGCGTAAAAGTTTTATTTCGAAGAAAAACTCTCAACGGAAAAGACAATATTACTTACGGAAATCTAAAATTAGAAATAGAAGACAGACTATTGTTTGTAAATCAAACCAATATACCTTTAAACCGAAAAGAATTTGATATTCTTAATTATTTCTTACTCAATAGAGATCGATTAATTACGCGAACTGCACTAGCAGAACACGTTTGGGGCGACCATATAGATCAGGTAGATAATTTTGATTTTGTATATTCTCAAATTAAAAATATCCGAAAAAAGCTACAAATATCTAAAGCAGATCTTAAAATTGAATCTGTATATGGAATTGGTTATAAAATAGTAGAAAAGTGAAACTTCTTAATCAATCCATCAAATATTTATCATCTTCTATACTGTTAATTATTACGCTATGGGCTGTTGTTTTTTATTTAAACATGCTCCAAGAAATTAAAGATAGTATTGATGAAGGATTAGAAAATCACAAACGTATAGTTATTCAAAACGCAAAAAAGGATCCTAGTATTTTAACCAAAAAATACTTTGACGAGAGCTTTTTTACCATTGAAGAAATTTCCTCTGAAAAAGCTTTATCGATCACTGATATTTACAGAGACACCATTCTTTACATGCAGGATTTTGACGATGAAGAACCCGAATTAGAACCTGTAAGAATGCTCACAAGTGCTTTTCAGATTCACAACAAATATTACTTGTTAAACATTGCCAACTCTATGGTAGAAGAAGATGATTTGGTTAAAGAATTGTTGTTTGACACCATTTGGCTTTATTTATTATTGGTCTTTTCTACTATTTTCATCAACAATGTGGTACTAAAAAAATTATGGGATCCTTTTTACAATCTACTCCATCAATTAAAAACATACAAATTAGAAAGTTCTCAAAAGCTACCTTCCGTAAATACTCAAACCAAAGAATTTTTAGATTTACAACAAGGAATTAATGATTTACTTGTACAAAATAGAACTGTATTTGAACAGCAAAAAGAATTTATAGGAAATGCCTCACACGAATTACAAACTCCTTTGGCTATTATAACCAGCAAACTAGAATTGTTATTAGAAAAAGAACAACTAAACACAGAACAAGCAAACACCATATCTGATGTTTTTCAAACTGTTCAACGTTTAATTCAACTCAACAAATCTTTATTATTACTTTCTAAAATAGACAACAAACATTTTTTCAACAATGTATCCGTTAACATTAACAAAGTTGTGAAAGAAAGTTTAGAGCAACTCAGTGATTTTTCAACCTATAAAAACATCAACATTACTTTTAACCAAAATGCTATTTTACGCAGTAATATGGATAGTTCTTTAGCACGTATTCTTATTACAAATCTTATTAAAAATGCTATCCTTCACAATGTAGATCATGGAGAGTTAAACATACTAATCAACTCTACTTCTTTTGAAATAGTTAACACGGGAATCAACAAAAGCCTGAAAGGTGATAAAATTTTTAATCGTTTTCATAAATCAAATGCTTTATCCGAAAATTCAGGACTAGGCTTAGCTATTGTAAAAGCTATTACAGACTTATACCATTACCAGATTCACTACAAATATGAAAACAACCTACATTGTTTTAAAGTAGATTTTCATCCCGTTCAGTAATTCCCAATTCTTTTCAAACTCTTCTATTTTCTTTGATGTATCATTTAAAAACATACATACAATGAAAAATGAAATCACATTAATTTTAGTCGTATTTTCTATGAGCTACACACAAGCACAAGACGTTTTTACAAGCAAAGTCCCTTCGGTAATTCTTAACAACTTTAATCTTAAGTACCCCAAAGCAAAAGATGTGGAATGGGAAAAGAAAGGGACTAATTATCAAGTAGAATTTGAACTCGGCTGGAATAAAGATCATGAAATTTGGTACACACCCACTGGTAAAATTGTAAAACACAAAGAAGACATTTCTAAAAACAAACTTCCTGACAAAGTACAAAACGTAATTAAAACCAATTTCAAAAATTATAGAGTGCACGATGTAGAACGCACCTCATCGCACAGCTATGTTGTTTACAAACTAGACCTTAATTCTTTACTAAATACCGATTGGGATTTGGTTCTAGATGAAAGTGGAAAAATATTAAGCAAAACCAGAGATTAGACATTATGAAAAATTTCAGAAAAACAATAATTATCTGTGTTTGTATTGCTATTTACAGCTCAATAGTAAATGCTCAAATTATTCCTCCAGGATTAGGGAAAGAAGTTAACACTGTTAGCTGGTTTGCTTTAGGTTTAAAACAGGATCTTAACAAAACAGTCAGTTCTACTACATATATTGGTCATAGTTCTTCTAGCAATTCGAGTAATTATAATCTTTATGATCATGATGCTCTTTATGTTGTTAATCAAGAGTTTTCCCATCATTTTAAAAATCATTGGAAATACAGTGGAGCTTTTAGATATAGTTGGCAAAACTTTTATGAAACATCTAATCCATATCGCAAAAAAGAATCACTATCTAGACAAGAGTTAAGGTTTTACGGTAGAATATATTACCTAACTAAGGTTAACAAAGTAGATCTTTCTTTTTCTTACAGACCAGAATATCGTTTATTTTATTTTTCTGATTTTAAACCCTATAAAGAATCTGCAGAATTTAGATCTAGATTTGCAGGAAAAGTAAGTGCGTTTATAAATCATCAAAAAACAAGAAAGTTAATTTTTGGAACTGAACTTTTGTTTACTACCGACAAAACTGACAAATGGAGTACATGGGAATATCATGATAGTCGATTTACACTCTACTATTCTATGCTATTTCCTGAGCAAAAATGTAGTTTTAACATTGGTTATATGAATGATTTAATAGGAAAAAAAATGAGTAACAATGTGCATTATCTAGCCGTTGACCTCACTTTTAAGAATTTATTTTAATCCCAAATACTAGTTAATTAAAAGAGCTATCTATCTACTGATATCCAGCTCTTTTATCACACATCTTTCAGTTTAAAATTTTTCAATATGATTAAGAAGTTGAAAACAGCCAATAATTGCATATTTAAACAAGATATCTGTAACAGGTACAAAATAAACAGCAACTAGTGTTAGCTTATCTACGCTATGATACTTTTTTCTTTTTCTTTGGTTTATTTATCGTTATACAGTGAAATCCACCACCAAATCTATTTAAGTCAACACAATCCAACATGACTATTTTTTTTCCAGGAAAAACATCTCTAAACCTGTTTTCTACTTCTAAATCTTTAGAAATAGCATCTTCACTTTTCATGTGTTGTGCATAGCTTGGCACAATAACTTTATGCCTGGTAACAATAAAGTTTAAATAACTATTAGACCTAACAAAACTCATGGTTCCGTTAAAGTTTTTAACTTCTTCTATTAGTAGTGGAGCCATGGGAACTCTAATTATATTTAAAGACTTCCCATCTTGATCCAAAGCATCTTTAAGGATCTTATAATTTTCTTCTAGCCGATCATTGGCTATTTTCATAATGGGATTAGAGTTTATTTCATTACGATTTACTTGGGCTAACAAAACAGTATTTGACGAAATAAATCTGCAAAAACCATCAATGTGACTACCAGCTCCATTGGTATATATATTATCAAATATCGGAGTATCTAATAACATTTCATCTTGTGGAAGTCCCTTTTTTAACCAAATTATTTTTTTTACTCCCAATTTTTTTTTCAGCTCTCTAGCAATGTCGTCTTTAGTGAGCGTTGGATTTATAGCTTCCTCGTGTTTTTCAATTAATATAGCTAGTCCTTTGCCATTTAGCTCCCTTGCTCCTCCAATGCCTATCATATTAGAAGCTCTCAATCTCTCTTTGGTTAAAGATTGATATTCGTAAGGGAAAATATTTTTATTGTAATATTTAAAACTTAACGTTTTGGTTTTTCCGCTTTCAGTCATTAAAAAAACAGGTCCAAAATCCCTAATCCAGATATTGTCATTAATTACAGATTCTAATTTGATACTATCCATGTTCACACCAAAAGCCTTAAGAGTATCATACAAACCTTCCTTTGGGGTTATCTTAGGAACGTATACCGTAACATGATTGTCTTCAGCTAAATTTTTAATAAAATTTAAATAAGTTTTTTTATGAATGTCAGACCAAACTAGTAGGTGAGATTCCGTTTCGTCAAAATCTGTAGTAGGTTGGTAGTCTTGATCAAAAAAGACAAAACACCAAATAAAGCTTACTGTCATTAACAGACAGACAAGCACAATTTTTATTGTTTTCATTTAAGGGTTTCCTCTTAAGCAGGAACAGTGCTAATTTAGATATAAATTTCATAAATAAATGCACTAACTACTAAAATGCATAACAAATGACAAAAAATAAATTGCTTAGAACAATACAATTGTTAATCTATACCATAAGAAATTCCTTTACTTTAGTTGTCTTATTTTTTTCTTAACTCACTAATCAACAACTCTTTTTTTGTATTTTTAAACAAATCACATGAACATGAAATCTCTTTTATCAAAAGTTTTTTTTTCTTTTATAATTGCTGCCTCTATGGTTTATTGCAGCTCGACTAAAAACAATGTTGTTGATAAAAATATTCACTCAGAAACCGACACCATAAGAATTGTAAACGAGGAGGAGGAATACGAAATCATCATCATAGATCCTGGTTTTAACACTTGGCTCATCACCAACGCTAGACCACGAGGTTTTTACAGTCAATCTTACTTAGAAATTAAGAATCAAATCTACGTTAACAATTGGAATATTCGTGTTTTTCAGCCTACAAGATATAGTGGCGATTTGTATTGCATGAGAATAGATTACGACACCAGCATAAACTATGGTTACGAAGTAAATTATTTGTTATACAATTACTTTATGTACTTCCAGAAAAAATACCGTCAAAATCTGCGCTGATTTTGTTTCTAAAATCCAACCTCATACTCTAAGTTATCTCTCTTTTTTACGACCTAAGCAAAAACCACCAGATGTTAGCTAAAAAACATTTTACAGAACTTATAGTATTCTTTGTGATATTCCCCATATTTCTTGGACTTCCTGAATTTTCAGCTCAGTTAAAACTACAAATATCCATCATTCCTTTTGTTTATATTATTTACTTGAGCATCCGTTATAGAAGTTCATTATTTAAGAAAACCAAGCAAGTAAAACCTATTCAATTTTGGAAAAAAGTAGGAATTCGTTCTTTATTTATTTTTTCATCAACATTGCTATATATCCAATTCACCAATCCTGAGTTGTTGTTTACATCAATCACTACACAACCTACTTTATGGTTTAGAATGCTGTTGATTTACACCTTTTTATCCGTTATCCCTCAAGAGTACATCTACCGAGTTTTCTTTTTTTACAGGTATCGAAAAATCACTTATACACCACAATTATTTTATCTAATCAACGCTTTTATTTTTTCAATTGGTCATTTAATGTTTCACAACTGGCTGGTACTGCTCATGACTTTTATAGGAGGATATATTTTTGCTTATACCTATTCCAAAACAAAATCATGGTTTTGGGTAAGTGTAGAACATGCCATCTACGGAGGTTGGTTATTTACTGTAGGAATGGGAAAAATATTAGGCTTTCCTATTTAGAAAACAATTAAAAAATCAACAAATAGTAAAAAAACGTTTTTTAAAGAACTTCGACAAACAGACTTGCCCGCTTTTCTTTACTTTTGTTATACACAAAGTCAAATAAAAATATACTTTCATGAACAAGTACGACGTAACCGTGATCGGTTCTGGACCAGGAGGATATGTAGCAGCTATTCGTTGCGCACAATTAGGATTAAAAACTGCTATTATAGAAAAGTACAGCACCATGGGTGGTACTTGTTTAAATGTAGGATGTATTCCTTCTAAAGCTTTATTAGACTCTTCTCATCACTATCATGATGCGTTATCTCATTTTGACAAACATGGAATTGGTGTAGAAAACATCACTTTAGATTTTCCTAAAATGATTGAACGTAAAGGAGAAGTAGTTTCTCAAACTTCTGCGGGAATCAACTTTTTAATGGACAAAAACAAGATTGATGTTTATGAAGGTCGTGGAGAATTTTTTGACACAACACACATCAACATTCATAAAAACGATGGTTCTGTAGAAAAAATTGAATCTTCAAAAACCATTATTGCAACAGGATCTAAACCAGGATCTTTACCTTTTATCAATATTGATAAAGAAAGAGTGATTACTTCTACCGAAGCTTTAAAATTAAAAGAAGTGCCTAAACACTTAATTGTGATTGGTGGTGGAGTGATTGGATTGGAATTAGGACAAGTGTACAAACGTTTAGGTGCAGAAGTATCTGTGATAGAATACATGCCTAAAATTGTTCCAGGAATGGATGCTATGTTATCTAAAGAATTACAAAAATCTTTAAAGAAACAAGGCTTAAAATTCTTTGTAAGTCACAAAGTAACATCTGTAACCAATACGGGAGATGGAGTGAAAGTAACGGCTGACAATAAAAAAGGAGAAGAAGTTGTTTTTGAAGGAGATTACTCTTTAATTTCTGTAGGTCGTGTTCCTTTTACCAAAGGATTAGGATTGAACAATATTGGAATTAAAACGACTCAAAGAGGACAAATAGAAACCAACGATCACTTACAAACTAATATTGAAAATATTTACGCTATTGGTGATGTAGTAAAAGGTGCTATGTTGGCTCACAAAGCAGAAGAAGAAGGAACTATGGTTGCTGAATTGATTGCAGGTGAAAAACCACACATCAACTACAACTTGATTCCTGGAGTCGTATATACCTGGCCAGAAGTTGCCTCTGTTGGTAAAACGGAAGCACAGCTAAAAGAAGAAGGAATTTCTTACAAAACAGGTTCTTTTAACATGAGAGCTTTGGGTAGAGCAAGAGCTTCTATGGACACTGATGGTGTAATAAAAGTATTAGCAGATGCTACTACAGATGAAATTTTAGGAGTTCACATGATTGGTGCTCGTGCTGCAGATATGATTGCTGAGGCAGTTGTGGCTATGGAGTTTAGGGCATCCGCAGAAGATGTTGCAAGAATGTCTCATGCACACCCAACATATACAGAAGCAATTAAAGAAGCTTGTTTGGCTGCTACAGCAGATAGAGCTATTCACGCATAAAACACTTAAAATAGTTTAGATTTAAGCCTTTGACATAAATTTGTCAAGGGCTTTTTTTAATAAAAAATTAACCTAATTCCCTATCTTAATGTATATTTTAGCACGAAAAAAAAATGCTAAAAAAACTAACACTCCCTTTAATTACGTTCTTGGTTTTAACCTCTTGTAGTCCGTTAATTCGAAGTAATTTTGTAAAAAAATATCCTGCTTTAAAACCTACGGATTCCATTCAAGTTTTTGAACCCGAGGAACATTTCTCTAGAGATTATTCTAAAGATGAATTTCTTGGATCCATCAAAGTAGACGACAAAGGAACCACAACAAACTGTGGTTATGATAGAATGTTGCAAATCATCAAAGATTCTGCAAGAGCTAACGGAGGAAATCTTATTGGTATCAAGCAATATTACAAGCCTTCATTTTGGGGATCTAGCTGTCACAGATTTGCTGCTGATATTTTAAAAAGTGATGCATCACCTAGTGATTCTCTTGCTATTGATTATGCTAAAATGGTTAAAAATGCCAATTTATATCGTCACAAAGACACTGTTAAATATCCTTTGTTGATCAACTTTGTTGTTGGACCTGCCTTTAGAACGGGTGATTTAGATAAAAGTACTGAGTTTAGCAAAGCTATCTCTGAAATTATAAAAACAGGAACACAGTTTTCATTTAGTTCTTATTACAAATATTTAAAAAACTCAGGAATTGGTTTCAAATATACACATGCATATTATGGTGGTCAAATCAACAATGCTTTTATAGAATTTAACGATGGAAGACCGACTCAATATGGAACTTTAAACATAGATAGTTCTGTAAATTATTTTGCAGCAAGTCTCTTATCTAATTATAGCTTTGGAAACAAGAAAAATGAACTTTTAATAGATGTATCTCTTGGTTATTTTACTTATGAAGAAACCGTAAAATTAAATGCCGCCAACATCAGCTCAAATGGAGGTAATATTGGTTTTGACATGAATATTGGCTACAAAAGAATGCTGACTCAAAAATTTGGATTGGGGCTAAATCTTGGTCTTTTTGGTGGTAACATCACAAAATACCGCTTAAATGATGGCCAGAATAGTGAAACCATTGAACTAGATAAAGAAAATGCAATCAATTTATCAAACATAAATTTAGGAGTTCTTCTCAGTTATAAACTATAAACTTTGACACAAAAACCGATTCCCACTCCCAAAGCCTGTCATCTTACAAAAGACAAAACATACGCTTATTGTACATGTAACAAAAGTGAGGATAGGCCTTTTTGCGATGGTAATCATAAAGACACTGTTCGGAAACCTTTGCTGTTTAAAATTCCCGAAACTGAAATGATTTTTTTATGCACATGTGGAAGTACACAAAATGCTCCTTATTGCGATGGATCTCATTAAAAATAAACCTTTATTTTTTAGACAAGGTCTTTGCTACTAAGCAGAGACCTTTTTTTATATTTATCCAAGTTTTCAATTTCACTATAATCCTCCTAAAATGACACACACTGCATTTAAAAACATACTTTGGTTTGCTTTGTTATTTATAACACAAAACTCCATTGCTCAATACCATTCTGAAAACCGATTTTTTGTAGATGCCAATGTTGGAAGTACCTATAGAATTACTGGAGAACAAACAGCTTCTCAATTTCACAGAAAAACTACACAAACGGTTACCACTGGAATGCAATACAGTATTACTGGTTATTACAAACCTACGTTTTTTAAAAACACCCGTATAGGTCTTAAATATTTACAAAACAGAAATGAAGGAGAAGAGTATACAACACTTTTCATAACGGAAAATCAACCTGCTGAAGAAGGAATTTTAAAAAACAAATCGCAACTTCATTACCTTGCTATTAGCACTATTTCCTCTTTTACTTTTGGAAATGAAAAAAATGAACTTTTTTTTGAGCCTTCTGTCGGTTATTTTTATTTCCATCAAGAAATAGAAATTGACAGTAAACAAACCCTAAAAGGAGGAAATATAGGTTTTGCAACCACTTTAGGATATCTAAGAAAAATCTCTAATCGTTTTAGTTTGGGAATCAATTTTGGGTATTTGAATGCAAATTTGGAAACTTACACTTTAGAAAATGATACTACCCAACAAAAAGTTGAAGCAACTCCAAATGCTGCAATCGTTCTAAGTAGTTTTCACGGAGGGATGATAATGAGATATAAACTTTAAAACAACACAAAAATAATAGATGTATTGTTTGAAAGCAGTAAAAAAACACATAGATAACAATAAACTAATCAAAATTTAGTTCCTTAATTTATACGCTGTCTAAAATCATTTTTACTTAGTTTTATCTCACAACTAAAACAAATAATTTATGCCAATAGTAGAATTAGAAGAAGGAAAAAATTATTCTTATTGCACCTGTGGACACTCAGAAACCAAACCTTTTTGCGATGGTGCACATAAAGAAAAAGGAGGAGGATCTCCATTAAGATTTAAAGGAGAAAAGACAGGTGGTGTTGCACTTTGTGGTTGTGGAAAAAGCCAAAATAAACCTTATTGTGATGGAAGTCATAATTCATGAAAAAACAAAAGCCTCACTCTTATCACTAGTGAGGCTTTGAACTATATCAACGACATAGTTCCAAACAAAACCTAAACAAAAAATCATCTATTTAATCACAACCTAGCACTTGTTCTAGTGTGTTTTTTATTTTTTGCTGACTTATATAATTTGAATACAAGCCTTTATCAAAAGGTCTATCAGAAACTCCAAACATCACGTTTGTGCACTGAATATTATCATATTGACTGTCTCCCAAAGAACTTTCCATATGAAAAATTCTACTGATATAGCTATTGTCTTTTTGATCAATATAATCACCAAAATCATTTCCGTAACTACCTGGCTTTCTCCAATCTGGAGATACTAATTTGTTGTTTTCTCTATAACGTTTTAGTTGTAAAAAATTGGCCTGAAGTTCTCCGTCAACAGTTTCAAAAGGTATAAAATCATTGGTATATGCACTTTTGGTGATATTGTTATTAGGCTGTATGTACAAGATAACTTTACCTAACAAACCTTGCTCTTTGTCACCATTTTCATCCATAAAATAAAGTGTTTCTCCATCTACTATTTTAGACTCGTCAACCAAGTCTTCATTTTTAAAACCATTAGAACTATGATATCTTAATTTTTCTCCAAAATTTTCTTGCATCAATTCTATAATATTTCTCCACTTGGCATCTGCCATCCACTGTTGATATTCTTTCAACTCTGTCATGATAAAAAGTGGTTCGTGGTACGGATGTTCATCGCTCCAATTGGCTATATAAGCAATCCAATCTGCCAAAAAAATGGAATTTGGATTGTCTACAGAAAGGTCTACGGCATCTCCTGGTTCATCATGTCCTAACGTTAAAACTCCAATAGTTATCAAATTCATCTGAAGCTCTAATCCCTTTTGTAAAAAAAGATAATACCCTTTTGTTGCTGGAAAGACAGAAGCATTTGCTCCTGAAATCATATCCTCACTATTGCTATACTCAAAGACAAGGTTTGGTTTTTCTTGATCCATTACCAATTGTGCCCCAATTACATCTCCGTTAGCAGCATAACTATTAACATACAAATGATTTTCTTTGTGAACAGCCTGTACATTTCCTTTTAACAAATCTGAACTCCCTCTAACGCTTGACTCAACAGACCATGTTCCACTCGTAGTATTGATTTTATCAACCAAAAAACTAGCAACACTATTATCGCTATGTTGAAAAACATAAAGCACATCCTTTTGTACAAAGGGAGTCATTTTAACTCCAGCCACAACTGAAGACATTTGATACATTTCTTTTCCTAAAACAGCTTTAGTACCTTCAAAAGAAATTTCATTGATTATACTTTTGCTACTTGTGTTATCATATAGCATTATGTATGCTTTCTCTTTGAATACAAAGGTTGACAAACTAGCTTCTGCCATCTCCATTGTTGTAGAAAAAAGAAGTTCCAGTTTTGTATTCTCTATACGATACATTGTTAGTTTTTTACTAGAATCATGAAAGCTCATCAAATATTCTTTGTTTTCGAAAGTCAATGATGTAAAACTTCTAGCCCCGGATTCAAGCGTAGTTTCTAATACCAATTCAGACGCACCATCAATCAGTTTTTGTATTCTTAGTTCACCACTATTGTTTGTATAAGAAAGCAAATGAGAGGTTTCTTGAAGCTCAAAAACAGTATATACATCAGCAACTTCCGAAACTGAGATTTGCATTTTATTTTCAGTATTGTAAGTAAACAAATCAAACTCAAAAAAACGAAGTCCTTGTTCTAACTGTGTTTTAATTCCCTCGCGTTTCATTCCACTTAAATTTCCAGAATACGAATTGTGCGAGCCACTAAAGAAAAATTGACGGTAAATAGCCTTGGTAGAGTCTCTAGAAATAGTGTCTGGATCTTCTTTAGCAATAGCTGATGGTTGTCTTTCATCTTCCATACATCCATACATCATCAAGGTAAATAGTGTTGTTACTACTAAAATTACATTTTTCATTTTTATATTTTTTTCATCATTAAAGTCTAATTTTTGTAAAAACAAAGAAGAGGTTAATGACCTCTTCTTTGTTTATTTAAGACAACAATTCTTTTCTAAGAATTAATTATCTCTACTACAAAAAGAATTGTTGTCAAATTGGTCGGCAGTAAAAACCGGCTTATGAGCATCTTCCCATTGTGATGCCCCTGTATCAAAAGCGTAATTACATTTTACATTACTCACATCCCAACCTGAAAGATCTTGGTTGAAAACTGTATTTCCGTTAAATAAATTTTGCATGTTTACTACAGAGCTTACATCCCACACAGAAATATCTTGATTGAAAGCGCTTTCTCCTCCAAACATGGTTTCCATATTGTCTAAATTGTCTAAGTTCCAAACCAAAACAGAAGCATTGTTAAACTTGCTATCTTTAAACATGTCCCACATACTTACCACTTTGCTCACATCCCAAGCGCTCAAATCTCCATTGTAATCAGAACCTCTAAACAATTCACGCATGGTAATTATGTTTTGTAATTTATCTCCCCATCCTGAAAGATCTTGATCAAAAGCATCATTATCTCTAAAGGTTGATTGAAGACTTGTAACATTAGAAATATCCCAATTTCCGATTGGTTGATTGAAAGGACAATCTCTAAACATGTTCTTTAGCGTTGTGGCACTACTTACATTCCACCCCGAAATATCTTGATTGAAAGCCGTTTGGTTGAACATGGTTTCAAAAGTTGTCACACTACTTACATCCCAATTGTCTAAAGGTTGATTGAAATTTGAAGCTTTGTAAAACATATCCCACATACTATCAACCTTACTCACATCCCAATGATTGATGTTGCTATTGAACGACGTAGCTTCTCTAAACATGGTTCTAAAGTTGGTTGTTTCACTTAAGTCTGGTGTGTTTGAAGCACTAATTTGTAGATTTGCGCAACTTCTAAAATAACCTCCATCGTTTCCTAGTGTGATGGTTCCCCAATCTGTAATATCTAAAATATTATCTGCACTAGCATCGGTCAAATCAAAGTTGAATCCTTGAAGAACTCCCCAAACGGTAACGGTATAATCTCCTGCTTCCGCATAAGTATGACTTGCAGATTCTAAATCATATGTTGCCACAATACTGCTTTCTCCATCACCCCAAAAAACCTTAAAATTGTAGTTTCCAGTTTCAATTAACGGAAGTGTAATTTTCTCACCCGCTTCTGCTCTCCAAACAGAGATAAATTCTGTATCTGACTCAAAAGGCTCTAATACTTTTAAATTAAGTGAATACGCTTCTTCCAATCCAAAACCAAAAGCTTTTAATGAAGATTCTCCTGTTGGAAATGCCTCTCCAGATGCTGGAATTGTAGAAATTCCATCTGATAAAAATATACTCAACACCAATTCTTTGTCTTGACTAGAACTTGGTAAAGAGGCCGTGATAGATCTTGAATAATTTGTTATAGATGTTACAATGTCTTCTTCTAAAAAACTATTGTTAGAAGCTTCTATAATGATAGAATCAATAAAAACATCGCTATCATCTAAAGAGTAATTCATCGTGTCTACGTTACACGAACTGGTAAATATTCCTGCAATAAGACTCACTAAAAAACTAAGTCTTACTATCCATTTAAAATGTTTCATAAAAATATGATTTATAATATTGTGAATTAATATTTTGGATTTTGTTCCATTTCTGTAATGTCTATTTGAGATTGTGGAACCGGTGCCAACAATCTAAAAGATTCTACAACAGTTGAACGACTTTGACTTTCAAAAAAAGTATCCATTGTTTCTTTTGCTTTATTAGTTCTTAACAAATCAAACCATCTGTGCCCTTCTCCAACCAACTCTAGCCTTCTTTCCAACGCAATTGCATCACGAACACTTGCTTGATTGTTTGCGATAGTATTAGTCAAACCTGCTCTGTTACGAACCACATTCAAGTAAGTTATTGCCTCGGATGTTTTACTGTTTTCATTCAAACATTCTGCATACAACAACAAAATATCTGCATATCTAACAATGTAATGGTTGTCACCTGCATCTCCCACACTAGTGTTTGGAGAAGGGGTCCATTTGTTGATGTAATACGTATTTCCAGATTCATTAATCAATGTTCTTCTTAAATCGTTAACATCATACAAATCGTAGAGACTTTTTTCCATTGCCATTGCTCCTTTTCCACCTTCATTATCTGGCTGTGTAAACGAATAATAATAACTACTTCCTTCACTTTTATCATCCAACTCTGAAGCAAACTGAACGCTAAAAATATCTTCAGAATTTCCCTCATTATCAACACCATACAAATCACCAAAATCTACTAAAGAATACTGTCCAGAAGTAACGATAGATTGCAATTGAATTTCTGCATTTGTATAATCTTGATTATTTAGATAATGCTTAGCCAAAATTGCTTTTGCAGCATTTCTATCAACTCTACCCGTGCTATTAACTTGTGGTAACAAAGCAATTGCTTCTAACAAATCTTTTTCTATTTGTGCATTTACTTCTTCCAAAGGGGTTCTTGTATCATCAAAAGCATCTGATGGATTTCCTATAGAAATTACCAAAGGAACATCTCCATAAATACTTGTCAAGAGATGGTATAAAAATCCTCTTAAAAATGTTACCTCTCCTTTTCTAATCGTTTTTATAGATTCACTTTCATAAGTTGTATCGTCTATAAATTCCAACACGGTGTTGGCATACAATACCCCTTCATAAGCATTTTCCCATATGCTATTGGTAAACCCTGTAGTACTAGTCCACGTAAAATCTTCTAAAGAACTTACTCCTGTATTTGAGTTAGGAGCTTGAACATATGTATTGTCTGATGGAATTTCTCCAAAAAGAATCATGTAATAATCATACAATTCTTGCAAACTGTTGTACGTAGCAGTTACGGTAGATTCCACATTTTCTTCAGTAGTGTAGTAATTATCGGCTACAATACTTGTTTCAGGGTATTGATCCAACTCATCTGTACATGCAGTACAAAAAAGGATGGTTAAAGAATATATAAATATTTGTTTTAAGTACATTGTCGTATTTTTTAAATTAGAATGATAAATTAACACCCGCAGAAACAACTCTAGGCACCGAAGTAGTTCCTTGAACATGACCTCTATTCAAAGGATTCCCTGTGTCTCCTCCATCAGGATTCATCCCTCTATAATCTGTCCAGGTATACAAATTGTTTGCTGATACATACACACGCATGCTAGCAAGTTTCATAAAATTTAGTGCAGTTGACGGCAAGTTGTATCCTACTTGAATGTTCCTCAGTCTTAGATAATCCGCATCTAATACGTTGTAATTTGTAGGATTTCTACTTGCTTGACGAGTAGAGGTGTTACCATAAGCATCTGGTGGAGCTAAAAACCCTTCTGGATTGCTAATAGGATCCCAATAGTTGTTAAAATAATGATAGTTTGTGTTTGTAAAAGCCTCTCCATATTCTAAATATCTAGATGTATTTTCATCAAAAGCCACTCTTCCTAAAGTTCCGTTAAAGTCCATGCTCAGATCAAAACCTTTATAATCCATATTGATTCCAAAACCATAAGTTACTTCCGCGTTGTAATCTCCTAACAAAACTCTATCTTCAGCATCAATTATATCATCTCCATTGGAATCTTGAAAAATATAATCACCTACTTCAGCAGTAAATGTTGTATTTTTCTTGTTTTTATAATCAGCAACCTCTGCTTCTGTTTTTAAAAGTCCAATTATTTTATATCCATAAAGATTTCCTAACGATTCTCCCACTCTTGTAATAAAACGTTGATTGCTTCCTTCATACATTTCCTCAACACCACCAAGCGATATAATTTTATTTTCATTAGTGGTTAAATTTGCATTGAACCCTATGTTTAAGTTTCCTACTTTTAATTGAGAAGTACTCAATTCAAACTCCCATCCTTTGTTTTCCATCTCCCCAATATTCTGTAAAGAATTGTTGTATCCGGTATGTGTAGGCAATGGTCTATCTAACAACAAATCAGAAATATTAGCAATGTAATAATCTATTCCTAAATTTATTTTTTTGAAAAAAGCCAAGTCTAAACCAAAGTTGTTTGAGGTATTGGTTTCCCAAGTAAGGGAATAAGAAGGAGCACTGGTTGGTGCTGCTCCAGCAGAAAGTGTGTTATCGTAAGGATAGTCTTTCCCTCTACCAATAGATGCAAATTGTGAATAATTACCAATTTGATTGTTTCCTGTTTCTCCCCAACTGTAACGCAATTTAGCATAGGTTACAAAGTCATTTTCTGGAAAAAAAGATTCATTACTAAAAATCCAACCTGCAGAAAAAGAACCAAAAGTACCATATCTATTGTCTTGTCCAAATCTAGAAGAACCATCTGTACGAATAGAAGCTGTTAAGAAATAGGTGTCTTTGTAATCGTATATCAATCTACCAAAATAGGAAAGCTGTGTCCACTTACTTCTTGATGCACTTGCTGTTTGTGTGGTAGATCCATTTACATTTTCGATAATATCATTAGGAAAATTATCTCCTACAACCGACAAACTAGTATAAGAACTTTTCTGAAAACTCTGTCCTAATAAAGTTGTGAAGGAATGATTTCCAATATCAAATTTATAATTTAATGTATTCTCTACAAGTACATCTACCTGATCACTTCTACTTTCTGAAGCCTGTCTAGTGTCTCTTTCGCTAATCAAACGTCTGTAAGATCCTGTTAACATTGGAGCAAACTGATCTGTAAACTTAGATTCCAACAAATACCCTAAAGATGTTTTGAATACCAAATTTTTTATAGGTTGATAGGACAAATACGTGTTTCCAAAAGATTTAAATTCTCTTCTGTGGTATTTAGACAAAGCTGCCATTGCCACAGGATTCTCTTGCATGTTGGCATTATAAGGCTTGTTTGCATTTATCTGAGCTTCTATGTTGTAACCTGTAGGATCACTATCATCATAAGCAGAAAAAAAAGGATACATATACACCATTGCTCGACCCGCTGGATCAATCGGAAATCTATAATTATCACTCCCATTGGTCAAGCCTCTATCTGCATAATATCCGTTGATGTTCATTCCGTAAGTAAACTGATCGTTAATTTCTGTATTTAATTTTAAATTTGCCGTGTATCTTTTTTGATCTGCAGAAATCACAATCCCTTCTTCGTTTGTAAACCCTAAAGAAGCTGAATAATCCGTTTTATCCGTAGCTCCAGAAACGTTTACATAATGATTTTCAATTTTTCCTACTCTGTAAACAGCATCTTCCCAATCGAAATCTGTCAATCCTGCTTCGTTGTTTAAGTAAGGTGTTGTGTAATCTAAAATCAATTCACGAACATTGGCTCCATTTGCCAAACGCTCTGCTTCTGTATCATCAATATTTGCGTTGGCATGGTTTTTCAAATATGCATTGTTACGTCCATCTTTAAAAAACACTGCTGCATCGTATGCGTTTAACAAATCATAAGAGCCCGTTCTTTCTTGCATTCCAATCACTGAACGAATCTCTACAACAGGCTTCTTTCTTTTCCCTTTTTTAGTAGTAATCATGATCAATCCATTTGCTGCACGAGAACCATAAATTGCAGCTGAAGCAGCATCTTTAATAACATCAATAGTTTCTATATCGTTAGAATTTATAATGTTTAAAGAACTTCCTTCTGCCAGAGGAAAACCATCCACAACGACAAGTGGTTGCGCATCTCTAGTGATAGAACCCGCTCCACGAATGGTAATGCTGTTACCATCTCCTGGGTTTCTAGCATTGGTTAAAATATTAACACCCGCTAATTTTCCCACAATTGCTTGGTCAAAATTTGCATTGGCATATTTCTGAATTTGTTTGTCTGTAATACTGGCAACTGCTCCTGTAAGTCGCTCTTTTGAATTGGTTCCATAACCAATCATTACAACTTCGTCTAATTTGCTACTAGATTCTTCCAACACAAAATTCAACGTATTTGTTGAGGCCGTAATGGTTCTTACAGCTGTTTTAAAACCAATGTAAGAAACCTCAAGAGTTAATGTTTCTGAAAAGCTATCAAAGGTGTAATTTCCATCAAAATCTGAAACAACACCTTTGTTTGTTCCTTTTTCAACAACACTAGCTCCTGGTAACGGATCTCCATTTTTGTCCGTAATTACACCTTTTGCTGTGATTTTAGCTTGCTGAACTTTGTTTTGCTCATTTTTGGAAGTAAATGTCAAATAAATACGTTCGTTAACAATATTATATGCTGTGTTTGAGTTATTAAACACTAGAGATAAAATATCTTTGATAGATTTTTCTTCAACGTTGATAGATACTATTCTATTCAAATCAACATCTTTTACTTTGTAAATAAAACGATAGTTGCTATTGTTTTCTATCTCATCTAAAACACTACTAACTTTTGCGTTTTGTAATTGAAGCGTAATTTTAGAAGGTGGTTGAATACTGTCTTTAGCTTGAATACTAAATATCGTTACTAAGATAAATAGCATGCTAAATTTAATTCTAAGAGCAAAATTTGAAATTGTTTTAAACCTGCTTAAAAATTTAATGGTTTTTTTCATACCTTTAAAGTCTGTTAATGTGTGTAATAAATTTTGTTTTTTATTCACTACTTTATTCAATCGGAAAATGGGCCAACATTTTCCGATTTTTGTTATTCTATTATACCCGTAGCAAGATATATGAAGTACTTTTTTAGTACCTTTTACGAATTACTCCCTGTTACATAAGCGTTGTTTTTTTCATTATTTAATAGTTATAAGATTTTTTTCAATTACATAGTTTATACCATAGGCCATGTTCAATTCTTGCATTACTTGTTCTATTGCGATTGGTTTTTTTCCAAAATTTGCATTGAATACTTCTTTAGATAGTTTTAAATTTTCGTTTACAATTTTAACATTGTACATTCTCTCTAGTTTTTTCAAAATATCTTCAAAAGTCATATTTCTGATAATCAACATATCATCAACCCAAGAAACATAAGATTTTGTAGATACTTTTTTCTTTATCAAACTTCTATTGTTTTTATCAAAACTTGCTTTATATCCAGGTTCTAAACGAATACTTTTAGCAGGATTTGTTTTGATAGCATCCGTATATACACCTACAGAACCCTCTACCAAAACAACCTCAGCAATATTTTCACCTGGGTAGGAGTTTACATTGAATTCTGTTCCAAATACACGAACACTAAATGCATCACCATTTACAATAAAAGGTTTGCTTGCATTTTTGGTAACTTTTAAAAAAGCTTCTCCTGTTAAAAACACATTTCTTTCTTTACTATTAGAAAATGAAGTTGCATATTTCATAGAAGATCCTGAGTTCAAATGTACATTGGTTCCATCACTTAAGGTCAATTCAAACGTTTTTCCGTAAGGAACTCTAAGCGTGTTGTATCGAACTTCACTTGCCATAAAAGAGGTGGTTCCGTAGACTAATTTTTTCCCGCTTTGATGTCCGATTAGACGATCTTCATTAAAAATATTTTGGCTTTCATGCTCATCTATAGAAATAATGGTTCCATCGTGCAACTCTAGTGAAATTGCATTTTTGGGAATCTTATGTAAATTGGTTTGATAAAAATAAATAGCCGAAGAAAATAACAGTACCGCAATACTTGCAGCAACGCTCCATTTAAAAATAGTGCGTTCTTTCTTTTTAGGCAACTCTTCTTTACGAATGCTTATGTTTATTCTTTGTAATAATTTTATTCTTTGCTCTTCTTCATCGGAAAGACTCCATGAAGACATTTTATTTTTTGCCTGAACCTTATCACAATACCCTTGTAATGTTCTTTTTTCAGCAGCAGAGCATTCCCCTAGCTCATCTTTCTTTATTAACTCTAAAAACTCTTTTTTGGTCATAATATCCTCGTTACATAATAAGGACACATGCTTTCACAGATACTCACACAGAAAAAATGCAAAAACAAACCATTTAACCTATCAATAATATTAAGTTTACAATAAAAAAACTTTGGAGCTGTTTTAGGTCTGTGAGCTTATTTTTCTGAGAATTTTAGAATAAAATCTAAATGATTTGGGCTACTTAAAAAATAGGTGCGAAAAACTAAATAGGTTTGCTTATAGATTTTCTGATGTGCTTTAAGGCTATAGACAATTGATTTTCTACCGTTCGATGAGAAATTTCATAATAGCTAGCAATTTCTTCGTTAGAATATCCTTGATAGCGACTCATCATAAAAATTTCTCGACATCTTTCTGGCAGTTCTTTTGAAACCTCCTCTATACTGGCTGATAATTTTTGATATCGTAAATCGTCCTCTTCTTCAGAGGGTGAAAAAGACAAGTCATCCATTATACTTTCATCAAATTCTGTAAACTGTACTTTTCCCAATAACGAAATGGACTTGTTTCTTACCGCTACAAATAAATAACTTTCTAAATTGGATATTTCAATAGACACTCTGTTCGTCCATATTTTAATGAACACCTCATGTAATGCATCCTCAACAATATCTTTTTCATTCAGAATGTTATAAGCGTACGCAAACAACCTTTTCCAATATTTGTTGTAAATATGGTTAAAAGCCAATTGATTACCCTGCTTAATCAAACAAAGAAGCTCTTCTTCAGATTTTTTATTGAATGTATCTTCTTTTCTCAATTAAAATAATATTGTAGACAAACCTTAGAGAAGGAGTAAAAAGTTAAACAATTGTTATTTACAAGTTAGAATTGTGTGCAAAACACCTACTTTTTTAAATAAGCAGCCAAAGCTCTGGTATGATCTGTATTGATATAATCAACACCTAATTTAGACAATACTTCCCATGCTTTCTCGGTATCTGGAGTTGCCCAAAAACGGATTGGTTGCGAATTGTCATGAGCCAATTTGATGTATTCTTTTAAATTAGTTTCCGATGTTTTGTCCAGCTCTCCTTTACCTTTCCAGCTACTAATTTTCTTGAAATTGTAGCTAAACATCCCTACTTTTTTTAATTCCTCTAGGGTTATTTTTTCAGAAAACTCTTGATAGTCAAATAAAATATAATCTGGATATGTATCAAAATTCGATGTTTTTGGTCTTTTCCCACTAATTACCAATGTAGCTTTGTTTTTGAAATCTGGATATTTTTTTAATATTGAGTCCAACACCTTAAATGTCGTGTCAAAATCTGTCTTAAAATCAATCAAAAAAGCCACCTTTTCTTTTCTTGGATACAATGCTATCGCATCTAAAAAAGGCAAAACATACAAGTTTTCTATATTCATCTCTTTTTTGATATCTTTAAAATCATGAGCTACAAAAATTTGATTTTCGTGAGCTATTACGTCTATTTCAATAGAAGCAGCTCCTGCATTGTAAGCTGTCCAAAATGGAATTGGTTTTGAATAATCGTTGTGTGAGTGCATTTTAATATCTCTTGTTTGAGACTGAAGTTGTGTAAAAAAACACAAAAAGATAACAAATGCCTTAAATTTCAATAATCGCATGATCTGTGATTTTGGTTTGATTCTAAAAAATTTAGTATCAAGCAAGTTTGAGATTCCTTTTTAAAAAAACACAAAATAAAAGTTATCTTTAGGTCAATTTATCATAGTCTATAAACAAAAAACTCAGCATGTATATACATGCTGAGTTTTTTATCTACGTTAAATATTTGTTTAAAAACAAGCTTCCATTTTAGCTACAATTCTGTCTAAAGCTAAGTTTCCAACAGAACCAATGTGTGTATGGTTTACATCTAAATTTGGTTTAAATTCTCCATTCTGAATTTTAGCTCCTACAATTTTATAGGCATCTCTAAAAGGAGTTCCTGCTTGTACCAATGCATTAACTTCTTCCACACTAAAAATGTACTTGTACTTATCATCTTGAACAATATTTTCTGTAATGATGATATTTTCTAAAGAGAACACCATCATGTCTAAACAAGATTTTAAGGTAGATACTGATGGAATCAATCCTTCTTTTACCAATTGTAAATCTCTGTGATATCCACTTGGTAAATTGTTTGTGATTAACGTCAACTCATAAGGCAAGGCCTGTAATTTGTTACACTTTCCACGAATCAACTCAAACACATCTGGATTCTTTTTATGGGGCATAATACTAGAACCCGTAGTTAACTCATCTGGAAAAGTTACAAAACCAAAATTTTGAGACATGTACAAACAAATGTCCATGCTCATTTTAGCCAAGGTTGCAGATAAACTTGCAATGGCAAAAGAAATAGATTTTTCTAATTTACCACGTCCCATTTGAGCGGCTACTGAGTTTACCTTTAAAGCAGAGAATCCTAATTCTTTTGTGGTCATTTCTCTATCAATAGGAAAAGAAGATCCATAACCTGCTGCAGAACCTAGTGGGTTTTGATCTGCCACTTTGTAAGCAGCATCTAAAAAATATACATCATCTATTAAACTCTCCGCATAAGCAGAAAACCACATTCCAAAAGAAGAAGGCATGGCTACTTGTAAATGTGTATAACCTGGTAATAAGTGATTTTTATATTTTTCCGCCAATTCAATTAACAAATCGAATAATTTTTTAGCCCAATCTTTTAATTCAAGAATAGCATCTTTAGAATACAAGTGCACATCTAATAAAACCTGATCGTTACGAGAACGTGCTGTGTGAATTTTTTTACCTGCATCTCCTAACTTTTCTGTCAACAACCACTCAACCTTAGAATGGACATCTTCAAAAGAATCTTCTATGGTAAAAGTTCCATCTTCAACCGTTTTTAAAATGTTGTTCAATTCGGCTACCAGACTTTCTAGTTCTTCATCAGAAATAGTTCCAATAGAATTCAACATTCTAGATTGTGCAATGTTTCCAAGTACGTCGTACTTTGCTAATTGTAAATCCAATTCTCTATCGTTTCCTACTGTAAAAATGTCAATTTTTTTATCGGTAGCATATCCTTTATCCCAAAGTTTCATATTGATTCTTTTAATATGTGGGCAAAGATACTGTTTTTTCACTTTTACTCCATCTCCCAATGCTTGTACATTTCTATTTCTTGCAAGGCAGATGGATGTAATAAATCTCTAAAAACGGAAGCAGATTGCTTTGTCTCAATAATATCAACAACTTTCTCTTCCTCAAATTCTTCAAACGCTTTATTGCTAATTTCACTACTATCCAACACCAAATAATCAAACATTATTTTTTCTGATGTTTTTAGCCTGAAATCCAGTTCAATTTCTTCTAAGGTTTTGTCAAACAAAAAGCGATCTTTCTTTTTTTGTAAGGCAAATTCCCTATCAATTCCATAATCATAGTGTATATAATTAGAAAAGAATTTTAAATTGTAATACTGCCCTACTTTCATAAAAAAAACAGCTCCTTTGTAATTCTTTCGCTCAGTATAAAAACCAAACAAGCTAATTTTTTCTGCACCTTTATTCTCTATTTGCTCATAGTTAGCTTTTACCAATGCATAAGAAAGAACAGATACATATATTTTTCCTCTAAAAACTCCTCTCCTTTTAGGTTCAAATTGAATGATATACACCTCTTCATTATTCAAGCTCGTAGTTCCTACAATTTCATAATGGTATCTATTCGTTTTGTGCAAAAACTCCCAAGCCTTTTTATCTTTAAAACTGAAATAACGAACACCTCCAAGAAAACTTCTTTTAATTCTCTTTGAACTATTTTTTGTCTCTTGATGTTCTTTTGACTCTTCTACATCTAGCTTCTGTTTAAAAATTCCACTTTTTACACGCCAATATTCTTTTTTATGAGTATCAGAAAACATGGTATCAAAAGACTTAAAAAAATCCATTTCATCTATTTGTTTGGTTTCATACAAAGTTGTTTTCAACGATTTCAGCTTTACTTTGGTCTCTTTTTCTTTTTGTGAAATATACAAGTTTCCTAAAAAGCCAATTTGAGATTCATTATGCCTTGGCACTTTCTTCTCTACTTCTTTTAACTTTGCTTCTGACAGCCAAGGAATGTCTACTTTCTTATATTTAGATTCTAACTGCTCAATATCATTGGTGTCAAATCTTCTAAAGAAAATCTTATTTACTTTATCTTTAGGATATACGTAATTGTCTTTTTCTTTTTCTAGGATTTTCTCTACTATTTTTTCTGCTGATAATTTTTTATTAACCAAAATCACCGGATTGATTTCTGTGATATCCTCTTTTAGCACAACCTTTAAAAATTTCTGCTGAATGGCTTTTAAAGCAAAAATTTGAGTTTTGTAGCCCACAGCCTGAAAACTAATAGAATCTTTCAACTGGCTCTTGTTATATTTCAACGTAAATTCTCCTTGTTGATTGGCGATAGTTCCCAACTGACTTTTTTTTAAGAATAATGGTAACAAATGGGATTGTCTCATTTGTATTATATTCAACTACCGTTCCTTTTAAAACTTGCTGAGCATGGCTAGTAACAATCGTAAAAACTAGCAAAATTGGTACTAAGTACTTTTGTTTCATCTCTGTTTATTTGCAATGTAAAAGTACAGAACAAATAATATACCTTTTGTTGATGAAAGTTATTTTTTACACCTAGCAAGCACTTCTTACCAAACGTCAATGCAAGTTTTTTCAAAACACTTCAATTTTGCAATATAATTCAAATCA
The DNA here is from genome assembly GCF_030548295.1 of Wenyingzhuangia sp. 2_MG-2023. Taxonomy (GTDB): domain Bacteria; phylum Bacteroidota; class Bacteroidia; order Flavobacteriales; family Flavobacteriaceae; genus Wenyingzhuangia. The sequence continues at coordinate 766,985 of NZ_JAUOSB010000001.1, read as the reverse complement.
ACGTATTATGAAAAATCAAAAATTAATAGGCTTGCTATACCTTACCATTGCTGTTGTTGGCGGCTTTAGCATGGGTTATGCTCCTATGGAACTTATTGACATCCATAACCTACCACAAACGTTTACAAACATTCAGGAAAATATTCTATTATTTAAACTTAGTATTTTGGGAGATGGAATGGTGATTGTTTTTGAATTGTTCATCACTATTTTACTATATCATTTTTTTAAACAAACCGATACTGTATGGAATGAAATTGCAAAATATTCAAGACTAGCCATGACTTTTATAATGGCTATTAACATGCTTTATTATATTATTCCACTGTATAATATACACACCACATATGCTTCTCTTGAAATCTTTAATTTTTGCATGCAAGCCCACTTCTATACTGTTTACATTTGGGAAGTCTTCTTTGGGATACATATGATTGCTTTATCCATTTTAACTTGTAAGCATCCTCAATTTTCAAAAATATTATCTATATTACTTTTTATTGGAGGAATTGGCTACCTGTTGGATTGCGCTATCTATTTCACAGAAATTGAGAACAGTATAATCATTACTAGTTCTAACATTCTTTTGACTATTGCTGCTATTTCTGAAATTAGTTTTGCTGTTCTTTTGTTAGTGAAAAAAACATCAAAAGTATGAACACTCTTTATTTCAATCAACAAAAGAAAATTCTGAGTACTCTTTGGGTTTTTGTTACCTTAAACTATTTATATTGTGATCTTATTGGATTGATGGATGCGAACCTATTAAATCAATATTTAACTGGTGAAGTGGAAGGATTAAAAATGTCTAACAATTTTTTATTAGCTGCTGCTGTTTTAATGGAGATGCCTATAGCCATGGTTTTAGCTTCAAGATTATTAACTCCTATCTATAATTGTTGGACAAACATTATTGCAGCAAGTATAAAATCCTTAGCTATGATAGCTACTCTATTTATAGGAACAACTACCAACTATTACTTGTTTTTTGCAACCATAGAAATATCCACAACACTATTTATTATCGGCTATTGCTGGTATTGGAAAAGAAAATTATAAATCAAAATGAATATCTTAAAAATCAACCTATTTCTACTTCTAATATTAATCTTAAATTCTTGTATTAAGAATGAACATATTACTACAGAATCTTGTTCTGAAGAACAATTAGTATCTATTCCTGATCCTGAATTCGAACAAATATTAATTAACCAAAATATTGATTCTGACAGAACTATCAATGGAAAAATTCTAAAAAGTGATGCTAAAAAAGTTCGTGTATTGGATTTAAACAAGGAACATAATTTTGGAAGTATAGAAGATCTAACTGGTGTTGAAGGATTTAAAAACTTAACAAAACTAATTGCTATTAGTCATCAAATAACCAGTATAGATTTAAGTCAAAACACACTTTTAGACACCTTATATTTAATGGATAATCGCCTTAAAGAAATTAGCTTTTTTAAAAATCCTAATTTAAAATCGATTGACGTTCAAGCCAATGAATTAGAAACAATCAAAGGTGTTTTTTATGTAACGAGTCTTAAAAAACTAAACGCTTCTTACAACAACTTAGAATATTTAAATATTGCTAATGTTACTATAGAAACCCTACATGTAAGCCACAATTTATTAAAAGAACTCACAGTAACATCTGCCACAAGACTAAAAAATATTTTAGCAGCTAGTAACAAACTAACTCCAACCCTAAATGTAACAAACAACACAGATTTAGAAACCTTGTTAATTTCCGACAATCAGTTATTGGAAATTAATTTGGAACACAATACTGAACTTACCCATTTTTACAGTAGCAGTAACCAGCTAAATAGTTTAAACGTAAGTTACAATCAAAAATTAGTAGATTTAAAAGTGGATAGAAATCCAACATTAACTTGTATTCAAAAAGGAGTAAGTCAAAATATCCCTTATCTAACTTTGTCTGATCATCAAACAATAGGAAGTGACTGTAATTAATTATGCTGTTTTATTTTCTCAAAAACACGTTTTTTAATTCTACTATAAGATTCTGGAGTTACTCCAATATAGCTAGCAATCAGCACTTGGGGCACTCTATGAATTAAGTTAGGCTGATTGTTGATTAAGGTGACAAAACGCTCTTCGGGAGTAGAAATCATAAAGTCTGACATTCTATCTTGCATTTTCCCTGCTTCTTTCTCAACCTCCACTCTAATGAGTTTTTCTAACCTAGGAATACGTTGAATCATTTCATCTATTAAAGAATCATTTCCGACAGTAACAACACAATCTTCTAAACACTGAATGTATGATTTGGATTGACACCCCGTGATTTCGCTTGTAAATGCCGTTATAGGATCTCCTTCAGTAAAAAAAGACACTGTTTTTTCTACACCATCTTTGATAACAAATTCACGAATACAGCCTTTTATAACCGCAAAGCACTCTTTAGAAACCTCTCCTTCTTTTAATAGGTACTCTCCTTTCTTTGTAAATTTCAACACTGTATTGTCTACAATGATATCAACTTCTTCAGGAGTAAGAAATTGAAAACTATCTATAAATTGTCTTAATGCTTCTTTCATAAAAAACCGTAATATGCTCGGTTTTAAATTTAAACTATTTTCTTTAATAAATCTATGTAGAAAGCCACTCCATCAAAAACCTCTTGTACATATATAAACTCATCTGCTGAATGTGAACGTAAAGAATCTCCTGGTCCTATTTTTACCGATTGGCAAGTCAACCTACATTGATCTGATAACGTTGGGGATCCATAGGTGTTTTTACCTAAAGAAATTCCAGATTTCACCAATTCATGATTTGGATCTAAAGAAGAAGAATTTAAACGTAAAGAACGAGGAATCACCTTACATTCGGTATGTTCAGCTATAATTTCTGCAACCTCAGCATTGGTATATTGATCTGTCACTCTACAATCTACCACAAAAGTTAATTCTGATGGCACTACATTGTGTTGATTTCCTGCATTGATTTGAGAAACCGTCATTTTTACCTCTCCTAAAAACGGAGATACTTTAGGAAATTTATAAGAATTGATCCACTCTAAATCTTTGATAGCTTTAAAAATTGGGTTTTGATGATTCGGAATATGAGCTGCATGTCCTGGAGTTCCCGTTACTTTTCCATCAAACACTACCAGGCCTTTTTCTGCTATGGCCAAATCTAACAAGGTAGGTTCTCCCACAATCGCCACATCAATCTTAGGCATGATGTTTTGCATGTAAGCAATTCCGTTTTCACCAGAAATTTCTTCTTCGGCAGTAGCTGCCAACACAAAATTATATTTTAAATCTTTTTGAGGATAGAAATACACAAAAGCAGATATCAATCCTACCAAACAACCTCCAGCATCGTTAGAACCTAATCCATACAACTTATCTCCTTCTATTTTTGCTTCAAAAGGGTCACGAGTATAAGCTTGGTTGGGTTTTACGGTATCGTGATGAGAGTTTAATAAAATCGTTGGTTTACTTTCATCAAAATATTTGTTAGTTGCCCAAACATTGTTCAAATCACGTTTAATATCTACATCTCTTTCACGCAACCAATTCGTTAATAAAGTGGCTGTGTCACCTTCTTCTTTAGAAAAAGATTGGGTTTGAATTAAAGATTGAAGTAATTCTAAAGCTTCTTTTTGTAATTTTTCTATCATAATATGCTTCTCGATACAATTTTTAGTTCTTCAAAATCACTCGAAGTGACATTTGATATTATTTGTCTATTCAAGTGATTTCATCAAATAAAATGGAATGAATTTGTATCGAGAATTTTTCATTCTATTTTAATATGTTTACATCTCGACTCCGCTCGATGACCTATACCAATTATGAAACTTGAACAGAGTCCAAAACTTGTCTTATTATTTTATCCTCTTTTAACCTAGACTACGTTCGATAACCTTAATAACATGGTGTTCGAGCGAAGTCGAGAACTTATCTAATTTTACAAAGTCAACGTTGTAAACAATTGTTCTTTATTTTTTATCACAGTTGGATTTCCAATAATCACCTCAGAGACTCCTTTCTGCAAAGCATCAAAACAGTTTTCCATTTTTGGTAACATTCCATCGGCAATAATTCCATCTCCTTTTAACTGACTGTATTTTTCTGAATCGATATCTGTAATCACTGAATTATCATCATCTACAGATGTCAACACTCCGTTTTTCTCAAATGTATAAACCAAAGAAACATCGTATAATGTAGACATTCCTACAGCTATGGTACTCGCAATAGTATCTGCATTGGTATTTAACAACTGCCCTTTTCCATCGTGGGTAATAGCACAAAAAACAGGAGTCATTTCCCCTTTGATAAACGTAGCAATATTGGTGGCATTAATTCCATCTACATCTCCAGCAAAACCATAATCGACATCTACTACCTTGCGTTTGTGAGCCTGAATAGAATTTCCATCAGCACCAGACAATCCCAAAGCATTACAATTTTCACTTTGTAAAGTAGCTACAATGTTTTTGTTTAACAAACCAGCATACACCATGGTTACAATTTCAATAGTTGCTTCATCGGTTACTCTACGTCCGTTGATCATTTTGGCTTCTATTCCTAAATCACCTGCCAATTGTGTAGCACGTTTTCCACCTCCGTGAACTAAAATTTTATTTCCTTCTAAAGCTGCAAAATCAGATAAGAAACTCTCCAACGCATCTGTATTGTTTATCACGTTTCCTCCTACTTTTACGATGGTTAGTTTTTTTTTCATATTGATGGTAAAATTATTAATTGATTTATATATTCGTAGAAAAAAATTTTAACTAAAATTTAAAATTGTTATGAAAACAAAGAAACAAAGAAACAAAGAAACAAAGAAACAAAGAAACAAAGAACGTGGTATCTTATACATTTACTAATACTCAGTCATTTTTTATTTAGTACCTCCTGTTCTAAAAACAATGAATTGATAGAAGGTAAACCTACAAAAGTATCAAGTATAAAAAACTTACAATTTGTAGACAACAAAATTTCTTTTAATAATAAAAATGAATTCCTTAAAGAAATAGAATCTATAAAACTATTAACTCCAGAGAAATATTATAATCAATATGTAAAACCTAATATACAATCTGGCTTTATACCACTTAAGCCGTATTTTGAAAACGATGATGAAAGATTAAAATATCTTGAAAAATTCTATTTAAACAACGAAGATGAAATAGTCTTTGAAGAAACAATCATACTTGATCCAAATTTTCAAGTTTTACTAAATAAAAATAGAGAATTAATAATTGACAATAAACTATACCGTTACACATCTGAAGGTGTATATATACAACCAATAGTAGACCATAATAATTCTAGAAAATCTTTAATTAAAGAGGCTAAAAATAATGTAACTTTTATTAAACTTAATCTTCAAAATAATATAATTTCCGATTACAGCCAAATAGGCGAGATTAAGAATGAGACTAAGCATCCATTAACATCTATGAGAACTAGTAATGATAGTGAAATGACATTTGAAAACTCATCCAATTTAGATTATGACGAGGAAAGAAGAAATAGTTTATGGGAGAAAAAAATAGGAATTAATCACACAACATATGTTTACACACCAAACAATAGAAGAGTTAAAATAAAATATTGGGACAACAACTATCTTTTATTTAACTCTACTGGAATGGAGGTTAGATTTCAGAAAAAAAGAAAAGTTTGGAGATGGACTTTTTGGGAAAAATCATACCCTTCAAAAGTCCAGTTAGGTATCAACAACATGAGTCTTATTAGAAAAAAACCATCCATATATAACTTCAACAACGATTGGAGTAACGATACATATCAATTTGAGTATTATAATAGATATTATGACTCTTATGGTAAAGAAGTCTCCAAAGAAAGAATATATAGTTTTCCTTTAAATACAGCAAATGTAGATATCCCGAACAACATCATTAACATCAATCTTAAAGTCCCTCTTTTTAATGAAATTCATTTAGATTATACAAAAATAGATTTATATAAATCCATTAATAATTTAGCTCAACAGCAATTAAAAAATGGGATAAAGCAACTATCTAATGTCTTAAAAAACACATCTGAACCAGCTTTTAAAATACGTAATCAAGATAGTTGGAATCAACTATATACTATTGGTAATATAAAACATATTAAATCTGGCGACAATAGTATTAAAAAATATATAGACTTAGGATTTATGATTGGATATTCTCACACCCTAGGAGGTAATTTTAGTTTTAGTAATTTTTCTTTTTCAAATTACAAAACAATTCAAGAAATAAAAAGTTTTGATATTTATGGTGCAGCTTTATATAATGGTAGGTGGTACGGTAAAAGAATTATTGGTTCAAATTAATTTTAAATTATCATGAAAAACTATAATAAAATTACATTTATTTTATGTTTTTTCACTTTGCTTTCTTACTCACAAGAAAGCAAAGTTGAAAAAAATATTTATGGAGGTCAAATAGGTGTATACGGAATATGGGCATACAATGAAACTCAACTTATACACAATACAGTATTAAGAACAGAAATAGGAACAGATATTGGTTTTGGTAAAAACTTTTTTATAGCAAATCCATCTATAACTATTGAGCCTAAATGGTACTATAATATTAAGAAAAGACAAATCAAAGGAAAAGACATTAAAAACAATAGTGCTAATTTTATAAGTCTTCAGACTAAATATTATTTAGATAATATTATTAAAAACAATCAAAGAGAAGAATACAACCTAAACAATATTCTAAAAAGTAATATCACTTGGGGAATTAGAAGAAATATTAACAATTCCCTAAACTATGAAACAGGTTTTGGACTTGGTATTCAACGTAATTTTAAGACTAACAATTTCGAATCTTCAATCAATATTCACTTAAGATTTGGTTTAGGATGGTAATAAAAAAAATATTCATCTACACAATAATCATTAATTGTTTAATTTCCTGTTTTTTTCAAAAAAACATATACACTTCTTTTGATTATAATAGTAACAATAAAACTATTGATTTTAGACAAGGAAAATGGTTGATTTCAAATCAAAAAATCATTAATACTGATTCTGATAACTTATTTAAAAATCACCCTTTAAATTCTTTTTTAAAGGGTCGATTAATGCAAATTGAGACATTAAAGAACAACAAAGGTCAATATGTTTTTCCCTTTCCTATCAAAGAAAAGCTATCTAAAAAAGATCTTAAAATAATTAGAGAACTAACAAAACATGATTATATCATTGTACCTTCCGTTAAAAACATTTTCAACCAAAATATTACGAAGCAAAAAATAGGAATTCATGAAACTCGTTCCAATGAGATTCAGTTTAATATTCGTATTTATGATTTAGCCAATTCAAAGTTAATATACAACCTTTCATGCTTTGCTGTAGAAGTTGAATCTTCTGATAAAAAAAATAATTTTATAAGTAATTTTAACACCCACTATTTAGCAAAAAAAATTTTAAAGGAAATTAACAAATTTTCCATTTATTAAATTGGTACACAAACATAGTCGAGGTATATAACAAATATACTTCGACTACGTTCTGTAACCACCAATCGATGACCTTATTTTAAATTCTCTAAAATCTTTTTTAATACAACTTGCGCAGAATAAGTTCTGTTATTGGCTTGTTTGATGACAATAGAGTTTTCAGAATCTATCACTTCATCGGCAACAATTACATTTCTACGGACAGGCAAACAGTGCATAAACTTAGCATTGTCTGTTACCTCCATTTTATCGGCTGTAATGGTCCAAGAAGCATCTGTATTTGCTACTTTTCCGTAATCATTGTATGATGACCAGTTTTTAGTATAAATAAAATCGGCCCCTTCAAATGCTTTCTTTTGATCGTATTCAATAGTAGCTCCTTTGGTTCTTTCTGGATTTAATTCATATCCTTTGGGGTGTGTAATCACTACTTCAAAATCATCTTCGTGAGCCAAAGCCATTTCTGCAAAAGAATTTCCTACTGCATGTGGCAAAGCACGAGGATGTGGTGCCCACGATAATACTAGCTTTAATTTCTTTTTGGCAGGTTTGTGTTCCTCAATAGTAATGGCGTCTGCCAAAGCCTGTAATGGATGACCAACAGATGACTCCATGTTTAAAATGGGAACCGTAGCGTATTTTACAAAAGCAGACAATACTTCTTCTGCCTCGTCTTTTTCTTTATCTTCCAACCCTGCAAAAGCACGAATGGCAATAATATCACAGTATTGAGAAATCACCTCAGCAGCTTCTTTTACATGCTCAGATTTTCCTTGATCCATAATTCGTCCATCTTCAAACTCCAACTGCCAACCTTCAGCACCAAAATTCATAACAATAGGCTCCATTCCTAAGTTTAAGGCTGCTTTTTGAGTACTTAAACGTGTCCTTAAACTGTTGTTAAAAAACAACAGACCAATGGTTTTGTTTTTTCCTAAAGCTTGGTCTTTTAGTGGGTTTTTCTTTAACTCAATCGCCTCTTTTACCGTGTCTTTAATGCTTGGTAAATCGTGAATGGATAAGTAGTGTTTCATATAAATGGAATTCTTTGAATCTTGTTCTAATTTATTTCTTCTTTTTACAAAAAAAGAGTCCTTGATTGCTCAAGAACTCTGTAAAATTACTAATAATATATATCTTATAATAATTCTTTCAGGGCTTTGATAAAAACATCAATATCTGACTTGGTAATATTTAAAGGTGGTAAAATACGCAACAAGTTCTTATTCATTGCTCCTCCTGTAAATATCCTTTTATCGTAAATTAATTTCTTACGTAATTCTCCTACTTCAAAATCAAATTCCAACCCAAGCATTAATCCTGCTCCTTTTACCTGCTTTACTCCTGATAAATCTTTTACTTGCTTTTTAAAATAAGTATTGATTTCAGCAACATTTTGCATCACATTTTCTTCCTTCATTACATCTAACACAGCAATACCTGCAGCACATGCCAAGTGAGAACCTCCAAAAGTAGTTCCTAGCATTCCATACCAAGATTCAATATGATTAGCTATCAACACTCCTCCAATAGGAAAACCATTCCCCATCCCTTTTGCCATAGGAATGATATCTGCTTTAACACCGTGATGTTGATGGGCAAAGAATTTACCAGAACGTCCGTATCCTGATTGTACCTCATCTAATATTAGACACACGTTATTTTCCTGAGTAATTTTTCTTACTTCTTGTAAAAATGCTGTGGTTGGCTGATCCAATCCTCCAACTCCTTGAATAGGCTCTACAATTACCGAAGACACATCTCCTTTTGCAATCTCAGCTTTTACCAATTCAATATCATTCAACGGTAAAATAGTTACTGGATTGTGCGAATTTATCGGTGCTATGATCTTTGAATTGTCTGTTATAGAAACGGCTCCAGAAGTACGTCCGTGGAATCCATTTTTAAAAGCAATTACTCTTGATTTTTGATTGTAAAAAGAGGCTACTTTAATAGCGTTTTCGTTTGCTTCTGCTCCTGATGAACACAAAAACAAAGCATAGTCCTCTCCACATCCAGACAATTCCCCTAACTTATCAGCCAATTCTTGCTGTAACGGATTTTGAATCGCATTGGAATAAAAACCAATTTTACTCAATTGATTTTCTATTGCTGCTTTGTAAGTTGGATGCGTATGACCAATAGAAATCACACCGTGACCTCCATACAAGTCTAAATATTTATCTCCTTTATCGTCCCAAACATAAGCTCCTTCTGCTTTTACAGGAGTTACGTTGTATAATGGGTATACGTCAAATAATTTCATTTTTTTTGATAGCTTTTAGCCTTTAGCTCTTAGCTATTGGCGGTTTACTTTCATCTCGACTCTACTTCGACAAAGCTCAGTACAGGCTCCTCGATGACTTTAAAAATGCCACAATGTGGCTAAAATCCTGTTCCTTTTAAATGCAATCCTTCAGTTTCTTCAAAACCAAACATCAAGTTCATATTCTGAACCGCTTGTCCTGAAGCTCCTTTTAGCAAGTTGTCAATTGCTGAATATATCAACAAATTGTCTCCGTGTTTAATTAAAGAAATGGCACATTTATTTGTGTTCACCACTTGTTTCATATTTACAGGTGCATCCGTAATGTGAACGAACGGTGCCTCTGCATAAAACCGTGTAAAAATCTCTTTAGCTTCTTCTATAGTCCCCTCGTACTTAGTATAAACGGATGCAAAAATTCCACGACTAAAGTTTCCTCTGTTTGGTATAAAAAACAACTCTCCAACTTTTTCTCCCTGCAATCCTTCTAAGGTTTCACCTATCTCCCCTAAATGTTGATGGGTAAAAGGTTTGTAAACCGAAAAGTTATTATCTCTCCAAGGAAAGTGAGAAGTTGAGGTTGGTGAAACTCCCGCTCCTGTAGCTCCTGTAGTAGCGTTGATATGAATATCGTTTCCTAATTTTTTAGCTTTCGCTAAAGGCAATAAAGCAAACTGAATACAAGTAGCAAAACATCCAGGATTGGCAATATAATTTGCCTTTTTGATTTCTTCTCTACGTACTTCTGGCATTCCGTACACAAACTCTTTCCCTTCAAATACCATATCTGCATTCAAACGAAAATCGTTACTTAAATCGATGATTTTAGTACTGTCTGAAAACGTATTGTTCTGTAAAAACGAAGTTGAGTTTCCATGCCCTAAACACAAAAACAATACATCAACATCTTTATTAATAGTATCTGTAAAATCCTGCTCGGTATCACCTAACAAATCAGCATGTACTGCATATAATTTGTTTCCAGCATTAGAAGTACTGTACACAAAATCTAACGCTACTTGAGGGTGATTCAGTAAAATTCTAATCAACTCTCCTGCTGTGTATCCTGCTCCTCCTACTATTCCTGCTTTTATCATTTTTTTTAGCTATTCGCTATTAGCACTTGGCTTTTAGCCTGTTTCTAATTTACTTATTGTAAGCTAAAGGCTAACAGCCAAAAGCCAACAACTAATTACGCATCTAACAAATCTTTATTTACGTGGTAAAAGATTTTGTTTTGCATTCCATATATTTTTATAAATCCTTTGGCATCTTGACTAGACCATGCGTTATTTTCTTCACCATAATCTGCAAATCCAGAAGCCATTAAATCGTATTTAGAATCTATTCCTGTAGTAATAAAGTGGTAAGGTCTTAATGTTACATAGACATCACCAGACACTGTAGACTGAGAATCTTCTAAAAACTTTTCTATGTTACGCATCAAAGGCTCTAAGTACTGACCATCATGGAAAAATGTTCCATACGTAGTTGCCAATCCTTCTTTGGTAATTTGTTGTGCTTTAGACAAAGTGTGCTTTTCTAATAAATGGTGAGCTTTAATAATCACCGTTGCAGCAGCAGCTTCAAAACCTACACGCCCTTTAATTCCAACAATCGTATCTCCTACGTGAATATCGCGACCAATAGCAAAAGCAGAAGCAATTTCTTCTAACTTTAAAATATTGTTTACCGGTGTGTCTTTTACTCCGTTAAAAGCAACCAATTGTCCTTTTTCAAAAGTCAACGTAACCTCTTCTTCATCTTCTCTTTTTAACTGACTTGGATACGCTTCACTCGGCAATGCTTTTTGAGATTTTAAAGTCTCTACTCCACCCACTGATGTTCCCCAAATACCTTTGTTTACAGAATATTTAGATTTTTCCCAGTTCATATCTACTCCATGAGATTTTAAATAATCTATCTCTGTTTGACGAGATAATTTTAAATCACGAATAGGAGTAATAATTTCTATTTCTGGTGCAATGGTTTGGAAAATCATATCAAAACGAACTTGATCATTACCTGCTCCTGTGGAACCATGTGCAATGTATTTAGCTCCTACAGACTTTGCATACTTTACTACTTCTATAGATTGAAATACACGTTCTGCAGATACTGATAATGGATAGGTATTGTTTTTTAACACGTTTCCATACACCATGTATTTGATAGCTTTATCGTAATATTTCTCTAAAATATCTTTGTTTTTATGAGAAGTTACGCCCATTTCATAAGCTTTTTTCTCAACAGTTGCCAATTCCTCTTTGGTAAAACCTCCAGTGTTTACCAAAACCGAATGTACTTCCAACTTTAATTCGTTGATTAAATATTTTACACAATAAGAGGTGTCTAGACCTCCACTATATGCCAATACTACTTTATCCATGATATTTATATTTTAAAAGGTATTTGAGCGTAGTCTAGAACTATTCATTTTGACTATACTCAATGACCACTTTCCTTTAAACAGTAATGATTTAATATTCAGTCCGCAAAAATACGGAATGTGAATGAAACATTAAAAATTAACCTATGAAAACACCAATCCTGAGTAGGATTCGTTTTTTTAAACAACAATTAAGATTTTTTACTAAAGATTTTATCTTTTAGTTTGGATAATTTCACCTTGAACTCCCAACTAGGCTCTTTGGCCGCTTTACGCTCAACCTCTTTTGGATCGTGTAACATACCCGTACACAAACACATTTTGCGTTCGTTGCGTTCTAAAATATCAAAGTTTTTGCAAGACCTACACCCATTCCAAAAAGCCTCATCTCTGGTAAGCTCCGAAAAAGTAACTGGCTTATATCCTAACTCGTAGTTTATTTTCATTACAGCCAAACCAGTCGTAATTCCAAAAATTTTAGCATCTGGATATTTTTCTTTAGAATGATCGAATACTTTAGACTTTATTCTTTTTGCCAATCCTTGATTTCTGTAATCGGGATGTACAATCAAACCTGAGTGTACTACGTAAGATTTATTTTCCCAAGTCTCAATATAACAAAAACCTGCAAATTTAATTCCATCAAGGGCAATAACCGCATCTCCACTTTCCAATTTTTTCTTAATATACTCTGGAGTTCTTTTAGCAATACCTGTTCCTCTTACTCTTGCAGAAGTCTCAATAGTATCGCAAATAATGTCCGCGTATTTAAAGTGTGATTTGTTAGCAGTTACAATTTTCATGTTGGTGTTTTAAAAGTTTTTTTTCGTATTTGATTGTTTAGAATTAAAAATTTTGAATACCCTGTAACAACAGGCTATTCGCTAATTCGTCGCCTACGAACAAACACCAAAGCACCACTACAAGTTGTATTACTTGCTATGTATGAGAATACTATGTGAACTACTTGATACATGATTATTATTAAAAATCAGGACGCAAAAGTACAACTATAAATCAAACTACAGAAAATATTTACAGGATTCCTCAAATTAATTTCAAAAAAAATCGCTGTCAAGTAACCAGCTTGACAGCGAAGAAATAATCAACATGAATATAATTAAATCAATTAATTATGAAACAATGACTTTTAACAAAACAAAATCTATCTTTATTTCAATAATATCAAATATAAGTATATTTTTTATTAGAATCGCAAAGAATGAATAAAAAAATTGCTATTTATTAAAACTAGACTCCAAATCACTAAGAATACCATCTATTCTACCCTGATCCGTGTTGTATTTCAAATCCACTGTTCCACCATTTGGAAACTGCTCAATCATCACTGTTTGAGATGGGAATGCAAAGTCTACACCCAATTCAGCCGCCAATTTTATAATTGCGATATGTAACCTATGTTTTGACGATTGTTCTACTCCCCATTCTAGAGATATAAAATAGGTATTGACCAACACCTCTAAGGCAGAATCTCCAAAACCCACAAATTCTACATTGTAAGACTTGGTCAATGTTTCTGGATGAATCTCAATCAATCTTCGGACTCCTAAAACAAAAGCCTCAATCAACGCTGGTGGCGTATCGTATCTTAGACCCAACTTGGTCTGATATCTTCTATATTGTCTCAAACCTTTGTTATTGATAACTATTTCTGACAATTTGCTGTTGGGAATACTAAAAACAGATGTGTCTACAGCTCTTACTCTAGTAGACCTAAAACCTACTTCTTCTACTGTTCCCTCTACACCACCTCCTTCAATCCAATCACCAATCTGGAAAGGCTTGTCTAAAAAAATCATAAACGTACCTATCAAATTCTTAACCGTATCTTGAGATGCCAGCGCAAAAGCCAGACCTCCAATAGATGCCCCAGCCAAAACTGTAGTTGTATTCACCCCAAAAACCGTCAACATTTTTAAAGCTCCAAAAAACACCACCAACGCTTTTAACAATCTACTCAGAATAGGAGCTAATTGATCGTCTAATTTACTGTCTGTTTTAGAAGTATAAGAAACAAAAAACTCTATCAGAACACTTACTATTTCTAAAAATACATATACCCAAAGAACAATTCGACCAATTTCTAAACCCTTGATCAAAAATGAATTGACATCAATATCTAACAACAAGATAGGAATGTAAATTTCTATCAAATAAAACACAATCAACAAAGACGACGGCCTTGCCAATTTGTCAAAAATTTTGCTAAAAGAATTATGTGAAAACCTAATAAAAAAACCTTCTAATCGCTGGAGTACAAAAAAAACAACCTTATTAAATACAACAAACAGAAAGAAACAGGCAACTATAAAAATTATGATTCCCAAATACTGCCAAAGCTCCAAACCTAAAAAAGATTTATGCCCCACTTTTGGAATAATCCTTTTGATAAAATCTGTTCCTGCTGGATACACATTGTTATATAAACTAAAAATTTTTTCATTTGTCTCTGGACTGTAATACCACTTGTTTCCTATTTTTTCTAAATAGATTTCTGGCATTACCTTTGGAAATAATACATACTGGTATTTCTCATTAAATCCCGTAATAGTATCCTTATAATTAGCATCTACAGGTAGTGACTTCATATCTACCTTTAGACCTTTTCCATCCAAGACTTGTTTGATTTTTATCGCAATTTCCTCAGATTTTTTGGTTGTTTCACCATAAATAGCTGTCGCCGCTTTTTGCTGATCATAACTCTCTGGCTGTAAAAAATAAAGATGTGTAAAAATTGTTTTGTAGGGACTTGAAAGATCCACACTAACATCGTTTTTCTGAGCATTTGCAAACACAGAAATAAATAGTAAAAAAAAGAAATAATTTTTTTTCATAGTAAAAAGTTATTTTGAATTTCAAAAATAAACTTTTTACATTAGCTTTACGATTGGTAGTATTAAAATAAAAAAGCTCTTAACATATCTGTTAAGAGCTTTAAACTAACCAAATTTTAATCGTTATCATTACCAAAAACAATGATTAAAAAACTACAATAGTTAACCAAAAAACTGTAATCCTTAATAAGACAAACAAAGTCTAAAAAGGTTTAATTTGATTTTAAAAAACTCGTAAAAAATTTACGAGTTTTTTTTTATCGCCTTCTTCTTTTTGGTTTGCGTTTTTGTGGTGGTACATTTGTCTTTTTATCTTTATCACCTAGCACACTAACAAAACCATCTTGATTTCGTTTTCCTCTAGTAGGCTTAGATTTATTATTTTTAATCCCTTTAGGAACATCTACAGCATCATCAAAAGTATTTTTAGCTTTGAAATTTTTAGGTGCATTTTTAAATTTTCCATCTGGTAATAATTTCCTAATCAAATCTTGTCTTCCAATTTTTGTCAAAGAATTTCGAATCCAAGCTTGATTTTCTTTTTTATACCAGAAAAAGAAACGATGTTGTTCTTCTTTTTCCTTGGCTGTTTTTGGAGTATCCATTTTTTCCAATGTATACGGGTGATAACCACTGTAATAAATAACCGTAGCTACCGTCATTGGAGTAGGAGTAAATCCTTGAACTTGCTCTAATTGGAATCCCATATCTTTAGTTTCTGCGGCCATATTTGCCATGTCTTCCAATTCAGACTGTGGATGACTTGAAATGAAATAAGGAATCAACTGTAAATTTAATTTCTTTCTTAAATTGATTTTATCAAATATCTTTTTAAAATCATGAAAGTTTGAGAACGATGGTTTACGCATCAATTTTAAAACTTTGTCCGAAGTATGTTCTGGTGCTACTTTTAAACGACCCGACACGTGATGTGTAATCACCTCTTCTGTATAAGCCTCCAATTCTTTTGGATCCGCATTTTTATTAAAATCCGGCACCAACATATCGTATCGAATTCCAGAACCAATAAATGATTTTTTTACTTTAGGATGCTTATCTACCGATTGATACAAATCTGTCATAGCAGCATGAGAGGTATCTAAATTTGAACAAATCACTGGATTGATACAAGAAGGAGCCACACATTTGTCGCAAATTTCCTGTACTTTTCCTTTCATTTGATACATGTTGGCCGATGGCCCTCCAATATCTGACAAATACCCTTTAAAATCTGACATGTTAGCTACCTGATCTACTTCTTTTAAAATAGACTCTTTGCTTCTACTTGCAATAAACTTTCCTTGATGTGCCGAAATGGTACAAAAACTACACCCTCCAAAACAACCTCTATGTGTGTTGATTGAAAACTTGATCATTTCAAACGCCGGAATCGGTCCACGCTTGTTGTATTTAGGATGTGGCAAACGTGTGTAAGGCAAATCAAAAGAAGCATCTATTTCTTTTTCCAACATGGTTGGATAAGGCGGGTTGATCACCAAAAGCTCATCACCAATATCTTGTAAAATTCTACCTCCATAAGTCTTATTAGACTCTTGCTCTACCACTTTAAAATTAGCCGCAAATGTTTTTTTATCTGCCAGACAATCTTCATGAGAGCTTAATCTTTTATCTACCCAATTCTTGTTTTTCTGTAAGAGTTCTTCTTTAGGTTGCAAATAAGCCGTTTGCTTAATGGTTCTTAAAGAACTAAACGGAACTCCTTTTTGCATTAAGGTCACAATCTCTTTCAAAGGTTGCTCTCCCATTCCATACACCAAAATATCAGCCCCAGATTCAGCCAAAATACTTGGTTTTAAAGCATCAGACCAAAAATCATAATGCGTAACACGTCTTAACGAAGCTTCAATCCCTCCAATTAAAACTGGAGTATCAGGGTACTTTTCTTTTAATATTTTAGAATAAACAGTAGTGGCGTAATCAGGTCTAAAGCCTATATCTCCATTAGGAGTATACGCATCTTTGTCTCTTCTTCGTTTGCTAGCCGTGTAATTACTTACCATAGAATCCATCACCCCAGAAGTTACCCCAAAAAACAATCTTGGTTTTCCTAGCTTTTCAAAATCCTGTAAATTATCTGTAACACTTGGTTGCGGAACGATAGCAACACGCAAACCATAACTCTCTAACAAACGACCAATTACTGCAGGCCCAAATGATGGATGATCTACGTAGGCATCTCCACTAAATAGAATTACATCCAATTCATCCCAACCTCTAATCTTACATTCTTTCTTAGTGGTTGGCAACCAGCTTGATAGTCTTAACTCTTGTTCCATAGCGCAAAGATACGGGGAAAAAGTGAATTGTAAGCCCTAACAAGAAAACAGTACTTATTGATAATGACAAAAAACTTAAGAAGTTTCAAAACTATTTTAAAAACTTAAGGTCAAAGTACTAGTAATTATAAAATCTTATATCATGAAAAAAATACTTTTATTAGCCGTATTATTTATTTCGATCACTGCTTTTTCTCAGAAAAAACAGCATCCAAAAACTGAATTTACTACTGAGCAGAAAACTCAATTGATTATTAAAAAAATGACGATTGATTTAGACTTAACTCCTAAACAAGTAGCTAAAATTACTCCTATTGTTGTTGAAAAAGCAAGTAAAATGGAAGCAAGAAAAGCCGAATTTAAATCTAAAAAAGGTGATCACAAATCAAAAAGAAAGATACTTTCTAGTGATGATAAATTTAAAATGGCCATGGCTCACCTAGAAGAGCAGGAAACTTTGCAAAACAAAATGAAAAATATTTTGGACAAAGAACAATATGTAACATGGAAAAAAATGCACAAAAAACATGGAGAGAAAAGAAAACAAATAGCAATGAAACATGGTGACAAAAAGAAAGGTGATTCTAGAAGAGAAAGAAACCACAAACATGAAGAGCCAAAAGCTTAATTCATAAAAAAGTCGTCTAATGTAATTTTAGACGACTTTTTTATTTACCAATACGTAACGCTATCTCAGGACGATACAATAATTAGACTACAGACAATCTACTTGACTCCCAACCCACAACTAACAGAAAAACCTATAACTTTTCATCAAATTATTTACAGCTTTAGCATTCTTACCGTCAAAGCCACATGACATTTCAACACCCAAAAGATGTTGAAAAAACAGTTCTTTAGTCTAAAAGAGAAAAACACCCTAAAACACTCACAGACACCGACATAACCAAAACAAGCTTTCTTTATCAATACCCACACTTCATTCACATATTTATAATTATGCCGTAATAAATCAGCATAGAAATACCATATTCGCAATTTTAATCCACCACACTACATTTTTCATAATATTTGGTTTTATATCACAACTATTTGTTGGAAATTTGAAAGAGCTACGTTTTGAGATTATACACTCAGGTTCATCAATATTATTTTATAAAATTCTTTACCATGAAAATAGGAATCCCAAAAGAAATTAAAAACAACGAAAGTCGTGTTGGAATGACTCCAAGTGGAGTTTTTGAACTTGTAAAAAACAACCACCAAGTATTTGTACAGACAACCGCTGGAGACAATAGTGGTTTTTCAGATGAAGCGTATACAACTGCCGGAGCAACCATTTTAAAAACTATTGAAGAAGTTTATAAAATAGCAGAAATGATTGTAAAAGTGAAAGAACCTATTGAATCTGAATACAATCTAATTCAAAAAGGACAAATTGTATTTACGTATTTTCATTTTGCATCTAGCGAAGCACTAACCAAAGCCATGATAAAAAGCGGTGCTATTTGTATAGCCTACGAAACCGTTGAAGACAAAGACGGTGGTTTGCCACTATTAACACCTATGTCTGAAGTTGCTGGAAGAATGTCCATACAACAAGGAGCAAAATATTTAGAAAAACCCGTAAAAGGTCGTGGCCTTTTATTAGGAGGCGTACCTGGTGTTTCTCCGGGGAAAGTATTGATTTTAGGTGCTGGAGTTGTAGGAGTACAAGCCGCTAAAATGGCTTCTGGTCTTGGAGCTCAGGTAACCATTATGGACATAGACATGAAACGTTTGCGTTATGTAAATGATATATTACCGAGCAATTGTGTAACAGAATTTTCCAACGAATACAACATTAGAACCAATGTAAAAACTCACGATTTGATTATTGGAGGTGTTTTATTAAAAGGAAAAAAAGCCCCTAATTTAATTACCCGAGACATGTTGAAAACCATGAAACCTGGTGCTGTGATAGTTGATGTTGCCGTAGACCAAGGAGGATGTGTTGAAACAACAAGACCCACAACGCATGAAGACCCTATCTATATTATTGACGATGTAGTTCATTACTCAGTAGCAAATATGCCAGGAGCAGTACCCTACACTTCTACATTGGCTTTGACAAATGTAACCACAGGATACGCAATTAAAATAGCAAACATGGGCTGGAAAAAAGCACTTGATTTAGACCCAGGACTCCAAAAAGGTTTGAACATTTCTCAAGGAGAAGTTATTTACAAAGAAATTACAGAAGCTTTTGATTGGGTTGTCTAATGCAATCCTTTTTTATCTACCTCTAAAAAAACCCCTAAATCATAAAATTATGATTTAGGGGTTTTTACTTATTTCTCTAAGTATCTCTAATTGATTATTCACCCATTTTAGAGAATATCATCTCAAGTTTTGGAGCTTTTTCAGAAGCAACATCCGTAATAAAAACAGCTCCCTTTGCAGTTGTAGATCTTAAATCTACAACGCTAGATTCTGCACCTTCTCTAGCTTTAATTCTTAGTTCATTGATTTCACCATCTGCCAAAGCCGATTTGATCAAGTCCGTGATAAAAAATCTAACATAAGGATCCGTTTCATTTTCAGTATCATCGTATCTTAAAACACCATCTACCGCTCCAGAACCAAAAAACGAATAATCACTTATTGCAACAGCCTCACCGTCACTATCTACTCCATAAATATAAAAATCAGTCAATGTTTTATCATCAACATTATCTACATAAATCTTCAATGTTACCTGATTGATAAATCTTTCATCATCTATGCCTTGAGCCTGAATAAAACTATTCAAATCCATAGACATTTCATAACCTCCAGCCCCTTGTACATAAGCCTTATTTGGTTCATTTAAATAGCCTTGATTATCTGTGTACAAATTGTATAAAGCTCCGTAATTGAAATTGAAAAATAAAGAATCTTTCTCCTCTTCTTCATCTCCTTCCTTATTGGTATAATCTATTCTTAGCTTTCCTTTAGACAAATCAAAAGGCAATACAAAACCATTTCCTGTATTGGTAGCTGTTATTTTTAACCCTTTGAAAAAACTCTTCATAGCTTCATTAGTCGATATTTCTTCTTCCAAATCGTCTAATTTATCTAAAAAATCAGTTTTAAAATCAAACGAATCAGAATTCAAAGGAATCTTCAAAGTATCTAATACAGTGTAAGATTCTTTAAATGTAATTCCAGACACAGTCCCCAATACCGTTTCACCACCTAAATCTTCTTTACTCCCTGCATTATTTGTCCCATCAGAGTAATAGATTCTTGAAGAACCATCTGCATTGTATCTTTCTAAAAAAGTAGTAAACGTACTTACGGTCAATGTCATCTCAGAAGCATAATCTCCTAAGAAATTAGCAATTTCAAACGCCTCAGAATCATCACTTTTAACTACCATTGTTAGTGGAAATTCCAAACGAGCCTCAACATTATCAGTAACTACATTTTCTGGAGTATCACTATCTGTTCTTTTCAACGGAAAAAGATCTGGGGTTATTTGACCTACCAAACCAGCCTTTACATTACCAAAGGTGCTATTGGTATAATCTCCCAATAAATAGGTCCCCAAAGAACTAGTACTTACTTTTTCAACAACTTTGGTGCTTATTACAGGTTCAAATATTGCGGTATCTCTTATAAAATCATTATTATTGATAAGACCTCCTGTTGTTTCAGGAACGTCATTGGCACAACTCATAAAAAAAACCACAGTACCTAATGCACTTATGGTTTTTATAATTCTTTTGTTAAAAAGTATCATATTATTATTACTTCGTTAGTTTAAAACTTTCTCTGAATAAAACTCTAAATATGCTTCTGCAAAAGTATCTTCTGTTTGATAATCTAAAAACGGCTTTTCTAATTCATCTAAATAATCTTCCAATTCATCATTTACAAATCTACTTGCTTTTACTACAGCATCAGAATTGTCAATAGCGCTTTTAAGAATGTTAGAAAACGTTGGATTTTCTAATATTGTTAATTTATCTTCTGGAATTTCATCATAACGAACTTTGTTGATCATATTTACATCTAAAGTTCCTTCAAACTCATTATCATAAACTGAAGTTACAATTTTTGTATTTGCAAACAACGCATCATCTTTGTAATACTCTCTCAAATACAATGGCAATAAACATGCCATCCAACCATGTACATGAATGATATCTGGTGCCCAGTTTAGCTTTTTGACTGTCTCTACAACACCTTTAGCAAAGAAAATAGCTCTCTCATCATTGTCAATAAACATTTCATCATTTTCATCAGTAAACGTAGCCTTTCTCTTAAAATACTCTTCGTTGTCAATAAAATAAACCTGCATTCTTTCTTTAGGAATAGAAGCAACCTTTATGATTAATGGCATATCCATATCATTGATAATCAAGTTCATTCCAGAAAGCCTAATTACTTCATGTAACTGATGTCTTCTTTCATTTATCAATCCAAACCTTGGCATGAATATTCTTGTTTGTATACCTTTGTGATGTGCTTTTTTTGCTGCCTCGAAAGACATTTCCGACATTTCTGTTTGGGGAGTATAGGGAGTTACCTCACTTGAAACGTATAAAACTCTCTTATTCTTCATAAATCATTCAGTTGTTGAATATAATTTTGCAAAACTACGAAAAAATACGCAATATATTGGTATTTATAGTAAGTTTGCAGTCGCTTATACTGAAAAACAAAAGATGAAAGTATTCTCTGTCAAAGAATTAGCAAATAACTACATCGCTGGTTTAAAAAACAACGGAACTACCATTGGATTGATTCCTACCATGGGAGCTTTGCATCAAGGTCACTTGTCTTTGATTCAACAAGCCAAAGAGGAAAACGACTTGGTTGTCGTAAGTATTTTTGTAAATCCAACTCAATTTAACAACTCTGATGATTTAGATAAATACCCAAGAACTTTAGAAGAAGATCTTGCAAAACTAGAAAGTGTGCATTGTGATTTGGTTTTTACTCCAGAAGCCAACGATATGTATTCTGAAAATGAGAAAGCTGAAATTTTTAATTTTGATGGATTGGATCAAGTTATGGAAGGAGCATTTCGTGACAATCATTTTAATGGTGTTGGAACTATTGTCAAAAAATTATTTGAAACACTACTTCCTGACAATGCTTATTTTGGAGAAAAAGATTTTCAACAATTGCAGATTATCAGAAAGCTAACCACCATCACCAAACAACCTGTAAAAATTATCGGCTGTCCAATACACAGAGATCCTGATGGTTTGGCAATGAGCTCTAGAAACATGAGATTGACCAAAGAACACCGAGAAGCAGCTCCTTTTATCCATCAAACATTATTAGCTGCAAAAGAAATGGCCAAAAACACAACCCCAAAACAACTTGAAAATTGGGTTGTTGATAAATTTAACAATCATCCTAATTTAGTTTTAGAATACTTTTCTATTGCTAAAGAAGAAGATTTAAAAAGCATTTCTACTTTTAACAACCATAGCAAATATAGGGGGTTTATAGCTGTCTTTGCAGGAGACATCCGATTGATAGACAACATTGCTCTTTATTAATTATACGCATTCATAGTTAAAAATCAGATATAAATAATTATTTTTGCACCATGCAAATTGAAGTCGTAAAATCAAAAATACACAGGGTAAAGGTCACTGGAGCCGATTTGAACTATATTGGTAGTATCACTATTGATAAAGCATTAATGGAGGCTGCAAACATGATTGAAGGTGAAAAAGTAGCTATTGTTAACGTGAATAACGGTGAACGATTGGAAACTTACATCATTCCTGGCGAAAAAAACAGCGGTGAAATTACACTTAATGGACCTGCCGCAAGACGTGTTGCTCCTGGAGACATCATCATTATCATCTCTTACGGTTTGATGGATTTTGAAGAAGCAAAAAGCTTTAGTCCTTCCATTGTTTTTCCTAACGAAGAAACCAACAAGCTTAACTAATTGAAAGGGAATATTCAAAAGAAGTTAAAAACCATCCTACCTGTTGGTTTGGGGATTTTTTTAATTTGGCACTCCTTATCTAAATTTACAGAAGCAGAAATTTCTGAAATCAAATTTGCACTAACAAATGCAAATTATTGGTGGATCGTCTTGTCTGTTTTTCTAGGTATTTTGAGTCACGCTTCTAGAGCTTATCGATGGAAATTCACTTTAGACCCAATGGGATATCAACCCAAGTTTTACAATCAATTTTTTGCTGTAGCCATTAGTTATTTGGTGAATTTAGGGATTCCAAGAGCGGGTGAATTTGCCAGAGCAACAACCATCAATCAGTATGAAAATATTCCGTTTGAAAAAGCTTTTGGAACCATTGTAGCAGAACGTTTGGCAGATATGGCCGTTTATTTACTCATCATCTTTTTGGCTTTTTTAGCTCAATATGATATTATCTACAATTTAATTTTAAGCAAAATTCCCCCAAACCCATTATTGATCGGAGGTATCGTTTTATGCTTTTCTGTTTTATGTTTTGTATTTCTTAAAGCCATCAAAAACTCTAAAAATGTTTTTTTCGTAAAATTAAGATCTTTTTCAATAGGCTTAAAAGAAGGTTTGCTTACCATTTATACTATGAAAAAAAAGTGGGCTTTCATAGCTCACACATTATTTATTTGGCTTGCCTACGTTTTAATGTTGTATGTGGTTATTTTTGCATTTCCAGAAACCAAAGACTTAGGTTTCAACGCTATTCTAATTTGTTTTGTGGCAGGTACTTTTAGCTATGCTACAACCAACGGAGGTATTGGAAGCTACCCTTACATTATGCAAAAAACGTTATTACTTTACGCCATTCCCGAAACAATTGGTGCTGGTTTTGGATGGATTATGTGGTCTGCTCAGACTCTGTTAGTTATTCTTTTAGGAGGACTTTCTTTTATTTTATTGCCTATTTTTAACAAGAGCAGATAAACCGCACACAACTGTTGTTAATTTGCTCACAAGGATTTACATTTATCATTCCTTCTAAAAATCATTATGGCTAAAACCAAAACCACTTATTTTTGTCAAAATTGCGGAGCTCAACATGCCAAATGGATGGGGCAATGCGGAACTTGTAAAGAATGGAATACCATTGTAGAAGAAGTCGTTTCTAAAGAAGAAAAAGCTGATTGGAAAATAGATGACAAACCTAGAAAAGCCAATTTACCTCTTAAAGTAAAAGATATTGAAGTTCAAAACGAAGTACGATACAATGCCGTAAGCACAGAACTTAACAATGTTCTTGGTGGTGGAATTGTACCTGGTTCTATTATTTTACTAGGCGGAGAACCTGGAATTGGTAAATCTACCTTGATGTTACAAGTCGCCTTGAGTATGAAATACAAAGTATTGTACGTTTCTGGAGAAGAAAGTCAAACTCAAATAAAACTAAGAGCTGAGCGAGTGCAAAACCTCAACGAAGATTGTTTGATTTTAACCGAAACCAATACCCAAAAAATATTCAAAGCTATACAAATAGAACAACCCGAAATTTTAGTGATTGATTCTATCCAAACACTACACACTGATTATGTAGAAAGTTCTGCGGGTTCAGTTTCACAAATCAAAGAAACCACTACAGAATTGATCAAATTTGCTAAAGAAACCGGAACTCCTGTTTTGGTTATTGGACATATCAACAAAGAAGGAAGCATTGCCGGTCCTAAAATACTGGAACACATGGTAGATGTGGTATTGCAATTTGAAGGAGATAGAAACCACACCTATAGAATTTTAAGAGCTCTAAAAAATCGTTTTGGATCTACACAAGAATTGGGAATTTTTGAAATGCGTAGTGGAGGATTGAGAGAGGTAAAAAATCCGTCAGAAATTTTAATTTCTAAAAAAGATGGTGATTTGAGCGGAACTGCTATTGCTGCCACCTTAGAGGGAATGAGACCTTTGATGATAGAAGTACAAGCTTTGGTAAGTACCGCCGTTTACGGAACTCCTCAACGTTCCGCTACTGGTTATAATTTGAAACGACTGAACATGATTCTTGCCGTTTTGGAAAAAAGAGCTGGATTTAGATTGGGTGCCAAAGATGTTTTTCTAAACATTACAGGAGGTATTTCTGTAGACGATCCCGCTATTGACATGGCTGTAGTTGTTGCTGTTTTGTCTAGCAACGAAGATGAGCCTATTCCACAGAATTACGCTTTTGCTGCAGAAATTGGTTTGGCTGGAGAAATAAGACCTATCAACCGAGTAGAACAACGTGTGTCTGAAGCTGAAAAACTAGGCTTCGAAAAAATATTTGTCTCCAAGTTCTGTAAAATATCACAAAAAGAAAGCAATATTGAAGTCGTGAAAATTTCTACCATTGAAGATTTGGTGAACTTACTATTCTAAGAAACATCTTTGTCTCAAAAGAAATTCTCACACTAAAAACTATTCATACATAAAAAACCCCCTTCGTAATGAAGGGGATTTCTATCAATAAACAAATCATTTCTTTTATTTCCCAAACAAACCATTCAGAATTTTCTTCCCAGCTTCTTTTACTTTTTCTTCAGACGATTTTTCTTCTGTCTTAGTTGTGTCAGAAGCCTCTTCTTTTTTAAGTCCTAACAAATCTGTTAGTTTGTTTTTAGCTTCCGATTTTAAATTTTCTTTTTGCTTGTTCAATGTTGCCTTAGTCAGTGAACTAATTGCACTGCTCATATTAGGCACAACGGTAGGACTTGTAATAGACCCTCCTACTTTTACACTCAAAGGAACTCTAATATTTTCTTGGTCAGAACCACTCAATTTACTCACCAAACTACTTGCTTCTTTTCCTAAATACTTGGCTGGCAAATCCAACGTTAAGTTGTAGTCCATTGTATTATCAAAACTATGAGAACCTCCAATTGTAATGGGAATATCTTTGTAGTTTAGCGTAAAAGGCTGTACGTTTACTTTGCTATTTTCAAAACTAACTTTAGCTGTTAAATCTTTCAAATCTGTTTTATCAAAATCCAAAAAGCTCATTTTACTTTCTGCCAAACTTAAAAATTTGTTCTGGCTAGCATCTATTTTATCCACTTGCAAATTGGTAAAAGCAACTCCTGTTAATTGTGATAAATCTGGCATAAAATCACTACCCAAAACTCCTTTGATATCAAAATCAGAATCAAAATGACCATTAAAAGCTGCAATAATTGGTGCAATTTTCTGTAACATTCCCATGCCATTAAAAGCACTCGCTATATCTACTTGTTTCAATTTCATGTCAAAATCATACTCCGTAGTATTAGGTTTGGTATCTACAAATCCATCTATAGAAATAGCTCCTTGAAACACATTCGCACTTGCGTTTTTAAAAGTAATTCGCTGGTCTTTAACCGTAGTAACTCCTTTAAAATTAGTCAACTCCATAGTATCGTAAATCACTTTTTTAGCGTCTACACTAGCAGTCATTTCTACATTTTCTGGAATTTTAAATTGCTCTTCCACAACCTCTTTTGAGTCTTTTGATGAAGTTTCTTCTTTCTTTACTTCAGCAACCACCTTAGTTGTATCGGCTTCGTAAAAATCATCTACCTTAAAAACATTTGAAGTTATAGAGACATTCCCTTTCAACGTTGTGTTTGAAAAAACATATCCATATATATTGTCTAAGGTTCCTTTCATTCGAACATCTGAAGCTCCCGTAGTGATGGCAGTTTCTTTTAACGTCACATTTTTAGGATTGAACAACAATGCTGTTTTTTGAATAAAAATTGGCTTGGGAGTATATTCAGATCCAATAGCAACTCCTTGCAAAACAATTTCTCCTCTGCTATCTATTTTTTGATATTGTTCTTTTTCTATTGCATTCATATCAAACGCTGTAGAAATACTTGCTTTCACAATTCCTTTCAAATCATATTCTAAAGGAGGAATCGGATAAGCATTTTTTAAATTCCCCAAGTCTATTTGTCCATTTACCGTAGCTTTTACCGTTGGATTAGAAATTGGTTTTGTTACCAAAGCATTGGCCGAAAAAACATCTTTTGCTATTTTAAAGCCAAAGTTTTTCACCTCTACAACAACATCATCCATCACTCCTGTTGTGTTGGTAATATGTGCATCTACATCAATATTTTCTATTTTATTTGGCAAATCTGGATATTTCAAACTTGCTTTGTCCGTTTTTAAAACAATATCCAACGTTGGAATGGTGGTTTCTGAATACTGTCCTTTTACTTTTCCGTTAAAATCCAAAACCCCTGTGGTTTGTACTTTTGGAAAATCTGCTGTATATGCATTCGGAATTAAAGACAATAGACTTTTAAATTCTGATTTTTCAGATTTGAACGTAAAATCCAAATCATACGCATCTTTTAACATGGTAAAAACACCATCAAAAGCCAAATTCAGATCATTTATTTGAGCCATGTTGTTTTTAAATGTCAACTTTAAATCATTCGCATAATCCACATCAATAATTGCATCGTAGTTCAATTTTAAGTCTTTTAAATAAGCAACATCATCCATTAAAAAACTAATTGCTTCTGCATCTGTGTGCGTATCTAAATCTAACTTGTTTTGAGACAAATCTCCTTTACCTTGATGGTTAAAGTTGACAACATTTGCACTCATACTCCCTACTTTATCTGCATATTTTAAATTGATATTTTTAAAACTATACTCTTGAATAGCTAAAGAAAATGGAGCAGGCTCTTCTGTAGTTGTTTCTTCTATCTGAGTGTCTGACGGCAATGCAATGTCATAATTGGCGATGCTATCTTTGTTTACTTTAACATCTATATAAGCATCTGCAAGTTGAATACTATTAATTTTAGGTGTATCTCCCAGCAAACTAGACAAATCAATATTGATATACGTATGTCCTACAGCCGCTAAAGTATCTCCTGCAAAAGGTGCATTGTTGATTACAGACAAATTTTGTAAATCTACCGAAACGTTTGGAAAACTTCTTAGCAAAGAAATAGACAAATCTTGAAAATCTACTTTTGCATTTACACTATTGTTAATTTGCTCTTTGGCTATTTTGGTGATTTTTCCTTTAAAAGCAAAAGGAAGTATCAGTAACAATAAAAAGACAATTCCCACAAAAATGGCCAATCCTTTTAATATTTTTTTAGTCATAATTTTTATTTTCTTGTTAAGATTAAAGGTACGCTACTAAATATTTCTCAGCAACTATTTTTATAATGTAACGTTTTATTAACCTAGATTCGTATTTGTAAAAAGAGCCTATTACAAATTTGTAATAGGCTCCATATTTTTCTTTAAAATAATTTACAGTTCTTGTAACACTACATTTTTCACATCTCCATCTACTTCTACCTTGATCAGTTTGTGATTGCTAAGACCTTTCATTCCTTTATCCCAACCTTTACCGCTCAAACCAGCAGCTGTTTTTAGTGCCGAAATGTCCATTTTAGCTTCTTTTTGAAGAATGTCTAAAATCACTTTTTCATTTTCTGTTAATTCTACAGAAGGAGCTTTTTTCTCAGGTCTCATTTGAGGAAAGAACAATACTTCTTGAATAGATTGATTGTTGGTTAAATACATAATCAGACGATCCATTCCAATTCCCAAACCAGACGTTGGTGGCATACCGTATTCTAAAGCACGTAAGAAATCTTCATCAATAAAGTTAGATGCTTCATCGTCACCTCTTTCTGCTAATTTTAATTGTGCTTCAAAACGTTCTCTTTGATCAATTGGGTCATTCAACTCAGAATAAGCATTGGCTACTTCTTTACCACAAATCATCAACTCAAAACGTTCTGTTAATTCAGGATTGTCTCTGTGTTCTTTACACAAAGGAGACATTTCTTTTGGATAATCAGTAATAAACGTTGGCTGAATGTAGTTTCCTTCACATTTTTCACCAAACATTTCGTCAATCAACTTTCCTTTCCCCATGGTATCGTCTATTTCAATACCCATTTCTTTTGCTCCTGCTCTTAGCTCATCTTCATTTTTACCAGTAATATCAAAACCTGTAAAGTGTTTGATAGAATCTGCCATGGTTACTCTTGCAAACGGAGCTTTAAAACTTACTTGGTGTTCTCCAAAAACCACATCTGTAGTTCCGTTAACCGCCAATGCACAATGCTCTAACAGATTTTCTGTAAAAGTCATCATCCAATTGTAGTCCTTGTAAGCTACGTAAATTTCCATAGCAGTAAATTCAGGATTGTGCGTTCTGTCCATTCCCTCATTTCGGAAATTTTTAGAAAACTCATACACTCCATCAAAACCACCAACAATCAAACGTTTTAAGTACAATTCATTTGCTATACGCATATATAATGGAATGTCTAGCGAATTGTGATGTGTCATAAACGGTCTTGCAGATGCTCCACCTGCAATAGGTTGCAAAACGGGAGTTTCAACTTCAAAATATCCTTTATCGTTAAAAAACTGACGCATTGCGTTGAACAACTTGGTACGTTTTACAAACACCTCTTTTACTTGTGGGTTTACAACCAAATCTGCATATCGCTGACGGTAACGCAATTCTGGATCGTTAAACTCATCATATGTATTTCCTTCGGCATCTGTTTTTGGCAATGGCAAAGGCTTAAGAGCCTTGCTCAGCAATTTAAAATCGCGAACCATTACAGAAATTTCTCCTACTTGCGTTTTAAACAACTCTCCTTCTACTCCAATAAAATCTCCTAAATCCAATAGTTTTTTAAAGACATCGTTGTACATGGTTTTGTCTTCTCCTGGACAAATTTCATCTCTGTTAAAATAGATTTGAATTCTTCCTTCTGCATCTTGCAACTCTGCAAACGAAGCTTTCCCTTGGATCTTCTTTCGCATCAAACGCCCAGCAATTACTACTTTCTTTCCTTCTTCGTATCCTTCCTTAATTTGTTTAGAGTATATGTCTACAGGAAATAAATCTGCAGGATATGGGTTGATTCCTAAAGCTCTTAATTTGTCAAGCTTTTCTCTTCTTACAATTTCTTGTTCTGATAATTGCATGCTGGTACTTTTTAAATTATAATGCGTTAATTCTTAGCCCGCAAAGATAATGAAATAGGTGGTTTTAATGAAGAATTTAAAATGAAGTATCAATGTTTGTTCTTAAATGAATAAAATTCCTAAATATTTTAAGTACATTTGTACTGTTGTTGTAGAACTACACTTGTAGTTTTAGGGTTTAATTACCAATGGAAAGCTTCCCTATAGGGTTGCTTTTTTTGTTTAAGGCTATAGCCACGCAAAAAATTCTGATTTGTAAATTAAAAAATGTTTTATAAAATAAACCAAGAACACAATTCCTACAATAAACTTGATTCCCGTAGAGAAAAAGAAACCTATCACCGACCCTAAAGAAGCTCTAAATGCTTTTTTCAAATCTTTTCCATCGTTGATCAACTCACCTATAAGAGCTCCCAGAAACAATCCTAAAACCATCCCTACTGGAGTAAAAATTAAACCAACCACCAAACCAATAGTAGAACCCCACACACCATATTTGCTACCTCCAAATTTTTTAGTTCCCAACGCAGGAATTATATAATCTGCAATAGTCACCAAAATGGCAACTGCTAAAGTAATTCCTAAAAAAGTCCAATCTGTAGGAACTTTTTCGGTGAGGTGTAACAACAACAAACCAATCCAACCTGTAGGTGGTCCAGGTACAATGGGTAAAAAGGAACCAACAATACCACCTATCATTAGAAAAAAGCCTATAAACAATAAGATATAATCCATGTGAATCTTTCTTTTAAAGCAAGATACATCAATCTTCTTAAAAAAATGTATTTTTGGATTTTCCGATTTCATCCTTATATGAAAAAACTACTTATTTTATTTATTGCGCTGTCTTTTTTCTCTTGCGAAAAGATAAACTCCGTGACATCTGCATGGTTTTTAGAAAAAACAAGCAATAAAGATTTTATTGATTTTTCGCAAGTAGATCAGTTTCCACAATTTAAAAACTGCGATGCCTTGTTAAATCATCAGAAAGGAAAAATATGTTTTGAAAACACCTTGCATCAAAAAATAAACGATCGTGTTCAAAATTTAAAATTGAAATCTACCTACATCATTTCTGACACTTTACTCATCCATTTTACTATTGATAAAGAAGGGTATTTCAAATGCAATAAGATAAAAGTAAGTGATACATTGCAACTGTATTTTCCAGACTTAACCAACAAGGTTCAAGAAATTATTCATGAACTTGACCCTGTAAATCCTGCACAAAAAAGAGGCATTCCTGTTACATCTACGTATATGATTCCCATTTTAATTCAAACAAAATAATTTTTATTTTTTCACTCATACGCAACCCTTTCAGAAATTCTACATCTAAAAAGAAAAGAATTATCATGATCCGTTTGTTATCAACTTTTGTCACCATCTATGCTTTGTATTTACTAGACATATTCAACGATTTGTTTTTGAAAGTAATAAGCGTTGTCAGAAATTAAGTTGTCTCTTAAAACATAAAAACACAAGGTCAACGCAACCATTGCTCTCTCTGTACATCTAACAATTAGTAATTATTTATAACTCTAAAACATACCTCATATGAAACGCCTTTTATTAGCAAGCTTATTGACTTTATTTTTATTTTCATGTTCTGATGATGATAATTTTTCAAAATTTCACATAGAATATTTACCCATAGACGAAGCAATATTTCCGAGCACATTTGATTATAATGAAGAATATGACATTACCTTTAAATACACCATGCCAAATAGTTGCTACTATTTTGACAACCTGTATTACAAAACCAATGATTCTATTAGAACCGTAGCCATAGTAGCCTATGTAGACGATGAATCTGAGTGCACTGAAGAAACAAGAGAAGAAGAACAAACTTTTAAAATTACTGCCGCTCAAAAAGAAGATTATATTTTTAAAATTTGGAAAGGAAAAGATGATGACAATGAAGATGTTTATGACGAAATTATAGTGCCAGTCTTAGAAGAAGACGAACAATAAATCTAAATTTATAGATTTAAAAACCTGTCTGACTTGGTATGAATATCAACGAAATCATAAAGAAATGCCAAAAGAACAATTCCAAAGCTCAAGCAACTTTGTACGAATTGTACGCACCTAAACTTTATGCAATTTGTTACAAATATTCTAAAAACACACAAGAAGCCGAAGACAATTTACACGATGGGTTTTTAACCATATTTAAAAAAATAAACCAATTCAAACATCAAGGTTCTTTTGAAGGATGGATGAAACGAATTATGATCAATACCGCCTTAGAAAAATACAGAAAAGACAAAGTTTTCCCATTGATCAACGAAGAATCTATTGAAGAAGTAGACACCTTAGACATTGATGATGAAACCATTAAACTAGAAACATTGTTAAACGGCATACAGAATTTACCCAATAGATATAGGCTGGTTTTCAACCTGTATATTTTAGACGGCTATTCTCACAAAGAAATAGGAAATATGTTGGAAATCTCAGAAGGAACTTCAAAATCAAACCTGTCTAGAGCAAAGGTTTTGTTAAAAAAAGAATTGACTCAAAGCCAACAGCAAAACTTAAACACTTTTTATGATGAGTTCTAAAAATTTAGAAAAATTGTATCGAGAAAAATTAAAGGATTTAGAAATGAATCCCAATCCTGCTGTGTGGAATAAAATTGAAAATTCTTTAATCACTCAAAAAAAATCCAAAAGAAAAGTTATTTATTGGTGTTTTTCTGGAGCTACTGTTGCTGCATTGTTTTTACTGGGATTGTTCCTTTATCAACCTCATCCCAAAGAATTGATAGCTTCTAAAAAAGAAACTACAGAGCAATCTTCTAAAAAGCAAGATTCTACAAATACTGTTAACAACAAAAATACCTCAGAAACAAATCAAGAGAACAACAACAAAACACCTACAAACAAAAAAACAATTGTAAAAAACACAGTTGTTGCTACATCTGAAAAGAAACAGACATTTTCTCCTAAAAAGAAAGAAGTAAAACAGCAACAAACACAACCTACTTTAGCAAGCATTTACAACTCTAAAACCCAAACAAAAAAAACAGAATTTACAGTGGTTGGAACGAATGAAAAACATACACCTGTTTCCAGCATCAAAGACAAGAAACTAATAACAGCAATTAGCAAACCTTCAATTACAGACACTGTTCTTGGTACTCAGAAAAAAAACTTAGAAAAGGAATTGTTGGCTAAAAATCCTCTAGAAGAACAGCATGACCAAAAAGATTCTTTTAGAAATTTTTGGAGTATTGCCCCAATGATTTCTCAATACGTATATGGTTCTTTTTCCGACAAATCCACTGTAGATCCACGCTTAGACGATGCCGAAAAAACAGGACAAAGAACCACTGCCTATGGATTTAATGTAGCTTATCAAGTTTCAAAAAAGATAAAAATAAAAACTGG
The DNA here is from genome assembly GCF_030548295.1 of Wenyingzhuangia sp. 2_MG-2023. Lineage (GTDB taxonomy): Bacteria > Bacteroidota > Bacteroidia > Flavobacteriales > Flavobacteriaceae > Wenyingzhuangia. The sequence continues at coordinate 733,437 of NZ_JAUOSB010000001.1, read as the reverse complement.
AATACATAGAATTACCATGCTACAAACAACCAACAACAATGCACTTTCAGGTGTTATTAAAATTTCTAGTTTTCAAAACTCATCTCCTAAACTTATTGAAAGTAGCGATTCATCATTTGATCAAAATGCAAATTCATTAACATCTCAAATTGTGACTCTAAATGATGAATTGGCAAAATCAAGCACTCAAAACAACGAATTAGAACAACGTTTTGGTTATATAGAAATTCCTATGGAAGCAAATTATGGATTGTACCAAACCAATCAACTTTCTTTTTATGTAGTTGGAGGTTTTAGCACACTATTTTTAACAGAGAATAATCTAGAAATAGAAAGCAATGGATTTTCATATTCTGAAGGAGAAGCCACCAATTTGAACAGTATCAATTTTAGTTTGAATATTGGTACAGACATAGAATATCATTTTTCGGAAAAATGGTTTCTAAACGTAAACCCAACTTTTAAACTCCAAACGCAAACCTTTAGCAAAAGCAGCAATACTCCTTACCTTTTTGGTATTTCTTCTGGTATCAACTTTAAATTTTAACCTTATGAAAAAAAATGTTACAAACCAGAACTAGAAAGATTGGAGAAAATTTAGTATTGATTAATAACGGAATTGTTTAAACAAATCCCAAAGTACAATTCCTGTGGTTACCGAAATATTTAAAGAATGTTTGGTTCCAAACTGTGGAATTTCTATACAATAATCACAAGCATCCACTACTTCCTGCTGAACACCTTTCACCTCATTCCCCATTACAATAGCATACTTTTCTACAGATTTCACATTAAAGTTCTGAAGCTTTACACTTTTCTCTGCTTGTTCTATAGCTGCGGTTACAATTCCTTCAGATTTTAACTTCTCTACTAAAGTTAACGTATCTTCCACGTATTCCCAATCTACAGATTCGGTAGCTCCCAAAGCTGTTTTGTGAATTTCTTTGTTGGGTGGAACGGCTGTAATTCCGCACAAATAAATTTTCTCAATAGCAAAAGCATCACTAGTTCTAAAAACAGATCCAATATTGTTCAAACTTCTAATATTATCTAGAATAACAATCAACGGTGTTTTTTCTGTCAACTTAAATGTTTCAACATCCAATCGATTCAATTCTGTATTTTTTAATTTGCGCATCTTCATTCCTTTAAGAATTGCCAAAATTAGGGTATTTCTATAACAACACAAGAAAATTGTCAATAGAACCTTGATAACTTTTTGGGTGATTTTTCATCCATCCCTTTAAAAAAAATTATTTTCGCTAAGAAACCCAAAAACAAATCCTGTGTCCAAAACCAAAGCAAAAAAAGAAACTCCTTTAATGAAACAATACAACGGCATCAAGACCAAATATCCTGATGCAATGTTGCTATTTAGAGTAGGTGATTTTTACGAAACTTTTGGATCTGATGCCGTAAAAGCTGCTCAGGTTTTAAACATTACACTTACCAAACGTGGTGCTGGTAGCGATTCTGAAACTGCTCTGGCAGGATTTCCACATCATTCTCTAAACACCTATTTGCCCAAATTAGTAAAGTCAGGTTTGCGTGTGGCTATTTGTGATCAGTTAGAAGATCCTAAAATGACCAAAACCATTGTAAAACGTGGTGTTACTGAATTGGTAACTCCTGGAGTTGCATTGAATGACGAAGTTTTACAATCTAAAAACAACAACTTTTTAGCGGCAATCCATTTTGGCAAAAAGAATTTAGGGGTTTCATTTTTAGACATTTCTACTGGGGAATTTTTGGTTGCTCAGGGAGATGAAAATTACATAGACAAATTGTTGCAAAACTTTTTGCCAAGCGAAATTTTAGTCGAGAAAAAAAACAAAGTCTTGTTCAACGAGACATTTGGAGAACGATTCCATACTTTTTATTTAGACGATTGGGTTTTTCAAATTGAATTTACCACAGAAAGTTTGCTAAATCATTTTAAGGTCAATTCTCTAAAAGGTTATGGTGTAGAAAACTTATCCGAAGGAATTATTTCTTCTGGAGCCATTTTGTATTATTTATCAGAAACGCAACACAACCAACTAAAACACATCACAAGTATCCAACGTATTCATGAAAACGAATATGTTTGGATGGATAGGTTTACCGTTCGTAATTTGGAATTGTACCATTCTACAAACGAAAATGCAGTAACGTTGCTAAGCATTATTGATCAAACCAATTCTCCTATGGGAAGTCGTTTGTTAAAACGTTGGTTGGCTTTGCCTTTAAAAGAAGGTACTCAAATTACCAAGAGACATGAAGTAGTGAATTACTTTATGAATCATGATGATTTTTACAAAACCACGGAATATCAAATCAAACAAATAAGCGATATAGAACGTTTGATTTCTAAAGTAGCCACTCAAAAAATCAATCCAAGAGAAGTCGTGTATCTAAAACAATCTTTGGATGCTATTATCCCCATAAAAACTGCAGCAGAAGCAAGTGACAACATCACCTTAAAAACCATTGGAGAACAATTGCAAGATTGTACGTTGTTACGAGAAAAAATTGCCACCACACTGGTAAACGATGCTCCCGTAAGCATCAACAAAGGAAATGCAATTGCAAGTGGTGTTTCTAAAGAATTGGATGAATTGAGAAACATCTCCAATTCAGGAAAAGAATATTTAGATAATTTGTTGCAAAGAGAAATTGCAAGAACAGGAATTACCACCTTAAAAATAGCCTTTAACAACGTATTTGGTTATTATATTGAGGTTAGAAACACACACAAAGACAAAGTTCCTGAGGATTGGATTCGCAAACAAACTTTGGTAAATGCCGAACGATACATTACTGAAGAGTTAAAAGAATACGAAACTAAAATTTTAGGTGCCGAAGAAAAAATAGGCCTTTTAGAGCAACAGTTATTTGCTCAGCTGATTGGTTTTTTAATGGATTATATTCAACCCATTCAACTAAACGCAAATTTAATTGCACAACTTGACTGTTTGTGTGGTTTTGCCACTTTGGCCATGAGCAACTGCTACACTAGACCTATTATTGATGAAACTACCGAAATTGAAATTAAAAACGGTCGTCATCCTGTAATTGAAAAACAATTAGCCTTTGGCGAAGAATATATTGCTAACGACATTGTTCTTAACAGAAATCAACAACAAATTATTATGATTACCGGACCCAACATGTCTGGTAAATCGGCTATTTTAAGACAAACAGCATTGATTGTTTTATTAGCTCAAATGGGAAGTTACGTACCCGCAGAACAAGCCAGAATTGGAGTGGTTGACAAAATTTTTACCCGAGTTGGAGCCAGTGATAATATTTCTATGGGAGAATCTACTTTTATGGTAGAAATGAACGAAACAGCCAGCATTCTAAACAACGTATCCGAACGCAGTTTGATTTTATTGGATGAAATTGGACGTGGAACTAGTACTTATGACGGAATTTCTATTGCTTGGGCCATTGCAGAATATTTACATGAACATCCAAGTCAGGCAAAAACCTTATTCGCCACACATTATCATGAATTGAATGACATGTCTGGTACGTTTTCTAGAATTAAAAACTTTAATGTATCGGTAAAAGAATTAAAAGACAAAGTGATTTTCTTACGTAAATTAACAACTGGTGGCAGCGAGCATAGTTTTGGAATACACGTAGCAAAATTGGCAGGAATGCCCCAAGCTGTAATTCACAGAGCCAATAAAATGCTAAAGCAATTGGAAAACAGTCACGGACTGGAAAACAACAAAGCAAAAATTGAAAACGCTACACAAGAAGATGATTTTCAGTTGAGTTTTTTCCAACTAGACGATCCTTTGTTAGAAAACATAAAAGATGAAATTTTAGCTACGGACATTAATAATTTGACTCCCGTAGAAGCTTTGATGAAATTGAACGAAATCAAAAGAATGTTAATAGGAAAATAAACATGATCACCATTATAGAATACATCAACATTTCTGGTTCTTTTGTTTTTGCAGTTTCTGGAGCTTTAATTGCTATGAAACGAAAACTAGATCCTTTTGGAGTTTTAATTGTTTCCTTCATCACTGCTGTTGGAGGAGGAACGCTAAGAGATATTTTAATTGATAGGGAAATTTTTTGGTTATACAACACCTCTATTCTTTATGCTGTGTTTTTAGGAAGCATTGTTGCCATGATTTTTAAAAGCAACTTGAACTTTTTTGACAAACCTATGTTTTTTTACGATGCTTTAGGACTTGGCTTATTTACCATTACAGGAGTACAAATTGGCTTAGAAAACAACTTAGATTATCTAATTTGTATCATATTAGGAACGGTAACAGGTGTTTTTGGAGGTGTTTTAAGAGATGTCGTTGTTAACAAAATACCCGTAGTGTTTAAAAAAGAAATTTATGCAACTGCAAGTATTTTAGGAGGATTGCTATATATCATTTTAATGAACTGTAAAATTCCAAATCCTTATTTACAAATCATCCCCATCTTTTTTATTATTTTAATACGCTTAGGAGCTGTATACTTTAACGTATCATTACCCTCTATTTACAAAGACAAATTTAAACATGATTAACAATTTAGAGCAAGGTTATTTTGGTATTGGAATCTACAATGGAAAAACACCCGAAAACCTAGGTGTTTTATGGAGATCCGCCCAAAACATGGGGGCTAGTTTCATTTACACCATTGGTAATAGATATGCAAAACAAGCCTGCGACACACACAAAGCAGTAGGTGCAATGCCTTATTACCATTACGATACTTTTGAAGAATTTTACAAACATTTGCCCAAAAGTGCTGTTTTGGTAGGTGTAGAATTGGACGAGAAAGCGGTTTCTCTAGAAACTTTTAAACACCCTAAAAGATGCGTGTACTTACTAGGAGCAGAAGACCACGGTTTGTCTAAAGATGCTATTGAAAAATCACATTTTTTAGTTAAATTTAACACAACTCTAAGTATAAATGTAGCTGTAGCCGGCAGCATTGTTATGTACGACAGAGGTTCAAAAACGCCTATCAATCTATAGTTCTTTTATGAATGTATTTTTCCGTTTGATCAAATCAAAAAAAATGTTGCTGGTAATTGCCATCGGAATTGTTAGTGCCATTTTATGGAACACCTATCAATTTTTTGAAAGTTTCAAACAGCAGGAAGAAATTAAAATGGAAATTTTAGCAGATGCTTATTTTCAGTTTAACAAAGCCAAGACTGAAGATGACATTAGTTTATTGGTAAAAATAATTGAGAACAACAAAACCATTCCAATGATTGTAACCAATGGAGAGGGAGAAATTTTGTTAGATCAGAATATTACCTACAAAAAAAGCAATCAAGAAAAAGTACTCTCCAAAAAATTAAAGGAGATGAAAAGACTTCACACGCCTATAGAAATCAACATTTCCGAAAATAAAAATCAATACATCTATTATTCCAATTCAGAAATTTTAGAAAGACTTCGATTTTATCCATTGGCCTTGATTTTTATTTTTATCATCTTCTTAATTATTCTCTACACTGTTTTTACCGCCTCATCTGTTTCTGATAAAAACAAGCTTTGGAGTGGATTGGCTAAAGAGACTGCTCATCAAATAGGAACTCCTTTGTCATCATTATTGGGCTGGGTAGCAATTTTAAGAACAGAAGCTATTGACCAAACTTATGTAGATGAAATTGAAAAAGATGTAGAACATTTGAGCGTGATTGCCAATCGTTTTTCTAAAATAGGCTCACAACCTACGCGTACAATTTCTAATCCTTCTATACTCATAGAAAAAACAATTGCTTATTTTAAAGTCCGAAGTTCTAAAAACATCCTCTTCAATTATACGCAACCTCAACAAGAAATTCTCGTTAAACTTAACAAAGATTTGTTTGGTTGGGTGTTAGAAAACTTGATTAAAAATGCCATAGATGCAATGCAAGGAAGAGGGGTAATAGACATTTCACTAAAAGAAACATCAACTGATATTCAAATTTTGATTACTGATACAGGAAAAGGAATTCCTAAAAACTTACATAGAAAAATATTTGAACCTGGATTTACAACCAAAGAAAGAGGCTGGGGTCTTGGTTTGTCTTTAACTAAAAGGATCATCACTCAATACCACAACGGAAAAATATTTGTAAAACAATCACAAAAAAATACAGGTACTACTATTCAGATTAACATTCCGAAAAAAAAGTAATTCTTCTAAAAAACAACAACTCCATCAAAATTTGATGGAGTTGTTGTTTTACTTATAAAATTCGTTTACAAATAACTCGAAATATTTTCTGCAATTGCTTTAAATTCTTCTGGAGTTAGCTTCTCTTTTTTACCAAAAGTAGCATCTGCCATAGAGTTTAACGGAATCAAATGCACGTGTACATGTGGCACTTCCAAACCAATAACTGACAGCCCTACTCGCTCACAAGCAATAGCTTTTTCTATAGCTATTGCAATTTTTTTAGAGTACTCAAACAACTTGATGTACAGATCATCATCCAAATCAAACAACTTATCAACCTCTTTTTTAGGCACCACCAAGGTATGTCCAGCAGCATTAGGATTGATGTCTAAAAAAGCAATAAATTCTTTGTTCTCTGCTACTTTATAACAAGGAATTTCTCCGTTTATAATTTTGGTAAAAATACTCATGTCTTTTTAATATTGAATTATTTATCAAACTGTGTTTAAACAAACTGACTAAATTTAAAACTCCGCTCAAACAGCTAAAATCTATCTAGAAATTTCTACAATTTCAAATTTCATAATTCCATTAGGAGCTTTAATTTCTGCTATTTCGCCCAACTTATGCCCTAACAAACCTTTTCCAATAGGAGAGTTTACAGACAATTTTCCATTACGAATATCCGTTTCAGAATCTGCCACCAGTGTATATTTGAACTCCATTCCATTCGCTACATTTTTAATTGTCACTTTAGAATGAATCAATATTTTAGACGTGTCCATTTGAGACTCATCCAAAATACGAGCTCCCGCGACAACATTCTTTAATTTCGCAATTTTTAATTCTAGTAAAGACTGTTCTTCTTTAGCTGCATGGTATTCTGCATTTTCACTCAAATCTCCTTTATCTCTGGCTTCTGCAATTTCATTTGAAACTCTAGGACGTTCCACTTGCTCTAAAAATTCTAACTCTTCTTTTAACTTTTTAAATCCCTCTTCTGAATAGTACGATACTTCACTCATCTTCTCTAAATTTTATAACATAAAAAATCCCATTACCATTTGGAAATGAGACTCACACAAATATACAGAATTATTTGGAAGCCAAAAAATTGCTGTATATTTACATAATAATTTTTTCAATCTATCTTAACTGTGTTTCAAAAAATAATTTTCTTTTTTTTATTGATTCTTTTGACGGCATGTAACAAGCAAGAATTTAATCAACAAAAAACACTGGTTCCTTACACAGCTGTAAACACAACTACAAACCCTTTTGACCCAACCTTTATATCTAATACAGGAGTTGGAGGATATACAATTATTACAGGTCAAGGCTACAATGCAAACGGAATTATTGTTTTTAACCTAGGTAACAATTATTTTTTAGCATTTGACTTAACTTGTCCTTATATAGACCCTGAGGAATGTACCGCATCTATGAGTGTAAACACTTCTGGTAAAATGAGTTGTGACAATTGTGCCAATGACGATATTAGCTTTACACAATACAACACAAGTGCAACTGTAAACGGCCAAACTTATTCATTAAGACAGTATAGCGCTATCTTAGAAGGAAACGCAGTAAGAATCACTAATTTTTAAAACCTTATATTAACTCAATATTTGTATTTTTGACCCCAAATATAATTCCATGGAAAATTATTTTTCTTCTAACTTTAAATTAGGAGTACTTGGTGGAGGTCAATTAGGAAGAATGCTATTGGCAGAAACTCAAAAATTTGACGTACACACGTGCGTTTTAGACAGCTCTAAAGATGCTCCTTGTGCACCTTACTGTAATGAATTCTTTTTAGGAAACCTATTAGACTACAATGATGTATACAATTTTGGTAAAAAAGTAGATGTTCTTACCATTGAAATTGAACATGTAAACATACAAGCGTTGTACAAATTAGAAGAAGAAGGCATAAAAGTCTATCCTCAACCTAGTGTAATAGAAATCATTCAACACAAAGGAAAACAAAAAGATTTTTACAAAAAAAACAACATTCCTACATCACCTTATCAACGTTTTGATTCGGTAAAACAACTAAAAGAGGCCAACCTTACTAATTTTCCTTTTGTATGGAAATCGGCTCAATTTGGATACGATGGAATGGGTGTAAAAATTGTTCGTTCTGTTGATGACATCAATAATTTACCAGACACAGAGTGCATTGTAGAACAATTGATTCCTTTCAAAAATGAATTGGCAGTGATTGTTGCTAGAAATGCTGATGGAAAAGTAAAAACATATCCTGTGGTAGAAATGGAATTTCATCCAGAAGCCAACCAAGTAGAATATGTAATTTGTCCTGCTCGTATTAGTGATAAAGTAGCCAACAAAGCAAGAAGAATTGCAATGGATGTTGCCAATGCATTTAAACATGTAGGATTGTTGGCTGTAGAAATGTTTCAAACAGAAAGTGACGACATCATTATTAACGAAGTGGCACCAAGAACACACAACAGTGGTCATTACAGCATAGAAGCATCACACACAAGTCAGTTTGAGCAACATTTGCGTACCATCTTAAATTTACCGTTAGGAAATACCGAAAGTAAATTGGCAGGAATCATGGTAAACCTAGTTGGTGCAGAAGGTTATGAAGGTGAAGTTGTTTATAAAAATATTATTGATATTTTAAAAATAGACGGTGTAACACCTCATCTATATGGAAAAAAAATCACCAAACCTTTCCGTAAAATGGGACATGTAACTATTGTAAATAAAGACATCAATATTGCTCGTAAAACTGCAGAATTGGTGAAAAACACTGTAAAAGTAATTAGTAAATAAACTATTAAACCTAAAGATTTTATAAGAAAGATTAAAGGGATTTTGCGATATATAAAAAGCACCTTTCTATTTTAATCTCTTCTTTTACTTTAAAAAACGAACACATGAAAGTAGCTATCGTAATGGGATCTGATTCAGATTTACCAGTAATGCAACAAGCCATAGATATTTTAAAAGAATTTGAAATAGATGTAGAAGTAGACATTGTTTCTGCACATAGAACTCCAGAAAAATTAGTAGATTTTTCTAACAACGCTCACAAAAGAGGAATTTCTGTTATTATTGCCGGAGCAGGAGGTGCTGCTCATTTACCAGGAATGGTAGCGAGTATGAGTCCATTACCCGTAATTGGAGTTCCTGTAAAATCAAGCAATTCTATTGATGGTTGGGATTCTATCTTATCTATTTTACAAATGCCAGGAGGTGTACCTGTAGCAACGGTTGCGCTAAACGGAGCTAAAAATGCAGGAATTTTGGCTGCTCAAATTATTGGAGCAACCAACAGTGCTGTATTAGACACAATTGTTGCTTATAAAGAAAGCTTAAAAACAAAAGTAATGGAAGCTGCAGAGCGTGTAAAAACTTCTCAACAATAAAACTTTTTAATAAGTTTATACTTTTATTAGCCTTACCATGAAAATAACAGAACGCATTCAGCAACCCATACACATTGAAATGGCCGCTTTTGAAGACAAATTCAAAGAAGCCATGGCTACCAAAGTGCCGTTGTTAAATCGTATTACGCATTATATTGTCCGTAGAAAAGGAAAACAAATGCGACCGATGTTTGTGTTCTTAGTAGCCAAAATGGTTTCTGACGGAGATTTTAACGAAAGAACGTACAGAGGAGCTTCTATTATTGAACTAATTCACACCGCTACATTGGTTCATGATGATGTGGTGGATGATAGCAACAAACGTAGAGGATTCTTCTCTATAAATGCTTTGTGGAAAAACAAAATAGCCGTTTTAGTTGGTGATTTTCTACTTTCTAAAGGCTTGTTATTAAGTATTGACAATGATGATTTTGACATTTTAAAACTCATTTCTATTGCAGTTAGAGAAATGAGTGAAGGGGAATTGTTACAAATAGAAAAAGCCAGACGTTTAGACATTACCGAAGAGGTGTATTTTGAAATTATTCGACAAAAAACCGCTACATTGATTGCCGCTTGTTGTGGAATTGGAGCTGCATCTGTAGGGGCCAGTAAAGAAGAAGTTGAAAAAATGAGAAAGTTTGGAGAGTATATAGGAATTGCTTTTCAAATTAAAGATGATTTGTTTGATTATTCTGATGCGCAAATAGGAAAACCTACAGGAATTGATATTAAGGAACAAAAAATGACGTTGCCTTTAATCAACACTTTAAACACATGCACCAATAAAGAACGCAAATGGCTAATCAATTCAGTAAAAAATCACAATACTGATAAAAAAAGGGTCAAAGAAGTCATTGAATTTGTGAAAAAAAATGGTGGTTTGGAGTACACCATAGAAAAAATGAACGAATACAAAAACCTTGCTTTGAACATTTTAAACACTTATCCTGAATCAGAATACAAAGAATCTTTACTTACCATGATAGATTACGTTGTAGAACGTAAAAAATAACAAGGATTCTACTTCAGCAACTGTTGCTTTTCCTTTTATTGAGAAATAGTTTACTAAATTCGTCCTACACACTTTGGTTTACCAATGAAAGGATTCCTTCTACTTATTATTTTTCTTTGTTTCTGTAGCTTTTCCTATGGGCAAATTATCAATACAAATAGGGTACGAAAAACCATCATTACAAGCAAAGACACACTACAATTAGAAAACGTAGCCATCAGTCCAGTTAATTTTAAAGTAAAAACTGTAGATGGAAAATTTATCTCTCCTAGTTCATATTATGTCAACCCACAAAAAGGACAGCTTTATTTTTACAGCTCAAAGCCAAAAACAATCGTGGTTAGTTACTTTAATTACCCTACTTTTTTAACACAAACCCACAGTCCTTTCAATAAAAAAATCATCATTCCCAAAGCCACATCAAGTGCTCAGACTTACTCCTTAAAAAAAACATACAGCAAAGCAGATTTTTTTGGAAACGTTAATACATACGGGAATATTACTAGGGGAATTACCGTAGGAAACGGACAAGGTTCTGTTTTAAACTCTGGATTGGATTTACAAATTACAGGAAATTTATCGGAGCAATTAAAAATTAGAGCAAGCATCAAAGACTCCAACCTGCCTATTCAAGAAAATGGAGTTTCTCAAAATATTCGAGAATTTGATAGAGTTTTTATAGAATTATTTACCGACAAATGGAATATCAAAGCAGGAGATGTAGATTTGAGTAATCAGGATAGTTATTTTTTAAACTTTACCAAAAAAATTAATGGAGCCAAACTAGATGTTGTACTAGACAATGGAGATCAAAAAACAAACATTACAGCTTCTGGTGCTTTGGTAAGAGGAAAGTTTACCATTCAAAACATTCAACCTCAAGAAGGAAACCAAGGTCCGTATGCTCTATTAGGATCCAACGGTGAACAAAATATTGTGGTGATTTCTGGTAGCGAAACAGTTTATGCAAACGGAGTTGTGCTAAAAAGAGGAGAACAACATGATTATGTAATTGACTATAACACCTCTGAGATTACTTTCAATCCTACTTTCCCCATCAACTCTTCACAAAGAATTATTGTTGATTTTCAATACAGTGATCAAAATTACAATCGTTTTGTAACACACAATGGTGTAAAGTATCAAAATGAAAAATTTACCATCGGAACTTATTTTTACAATGAAACCGATGTAAAAAACCAACCTATTCAACAGGATTTGAGTACTGAACAAAAAAACATTTTGCAACAAGCAGGAAACGATACCAGCAAAATGTATGGAGAGAGCGCACAGCAAACAACCTATGATGAAAATAGAATTCAATACACCAAAGACAATCAAAATATTTTTAGTTTTAGTACCGATGAGGAAAAAACACTCTACAATGTTTCGTTTAGTTTTGTAGGTACTCAACAAGGAGATTATTCCTTAAAAGAAACCGTTGCTACAGGGAATATTTATGAATATGTTGGTAATAATAACGGAAGTTATGCTCCTATTACGCAACTTATTGCTCCCAGCAAAACACAAATGGCCGTGATAAAAAGTGGCTATCAGTTCAATGAAAAATCCTTTATCAATACCGAAATAGCTTATAGCAATAACGATCTAAATTTATTTTCTGCTTTAGACGACCAAAACAATCAAGGATTGGCAACAACATTAACTTGGCAACAACAACTCAACAATGCCAACTGGAAAACTTACAACGTTTTAAATCTAGATTTTGTTCAAAAAAACTTTAAAAATATTGAACGTTTGTACAATGCCGAATTTAACCGAGACTGGAATATAGACATTAATCTGACCCCTAATTTTTTAGGGAATCAAACTTATTTAAGAAACACCTTAGTTACGGAAAAACAATTGTCACAAAAAATCACGTTCAATACGGCATATCTAAATTTAGGTAGCATTTTTAGGGGTTTTAAAAATGACTTAATCACCTTAAATAAATTTAACAAACTAAAAATAAACACAAACAGTAGCTATTTGACAAGTAAAAACGATCAAGAAAAAGGAGTATTTGTAAGAAATGAATCTTCCGCAACATACAACTTTCAAAAAGCATGGGTTGATGCTCTATTTTCTTATGAAAACAATCATCAAGAAAACGAACAAACTCAGATACTGCATGAAAACAATCAAAAATACATCATGGGGGGAGTGGAATTGGGAGTTGGAGATTCTACCAAAGTTTATTCAAAATTTGGTTATCATCTTACTCAGATTGACAGCGTTAAAAATAACAAGATGGCCAAAGTTCAGAACGCACAAAATTATTCTATAGAAAATCAATGGATTAAAAACAAAAACACCAATTTAACTACGTATGCCAACTACCGAAAAGTTCATCATTTTTTTGCAGAAGACGTAAATGTTATCAACGCTAGAACCCAGTATTCTCAACAATTATTTCAAAATATTCTTAGGCTTGTAACCTTATACGAAACTAGTTCGGGAAGTACCTCGCAACAAAACTACACCTACATAGAAGTAGAACCTGGACAAGGATATTATACCTATTTAGGAGATTTGAACAATAACGGTGTAAAAGATTTTGACGAATTTGAAATTGCGCAATTCACAGATCAAGCCAATTACCTACGTTTGGCATTGCCTACCACCGTAAGAATTGCTACACAAAAAGCAAAACTTAGTCAATCTCTGTTTGTAACTTTTGGTCAATTTCAAAGCCATAATTCTAAGTGGTTAAAATTACTGTCTCATTTCTCTAATCAATCAAGCATTCTTATCGATAAAGATCAATTGAAAGACGGAAAAAAATTCAATATCAATCCTTTAGACGTTGAAAATGAAAAAGTAGTGAGCTTGCAGCAAAACATCAATTCTAGTTTGTTTTTCAATCGGGGCTTGCAACATTACAGCACCACTTATACTTTTCAAAACAATCAAAACACGCAAAGTATTTCTACAGACTCGCAAACATCTAAGTTAAAAATGCATGAAATCAATTTTCAACACAACATACAGAGCTCTTGGATACTTGCTTCTACAGCAAATTTTTCTACCAACACCAACACAAGTATCAACTTCTCTAGCAGAAATTTCACTATCAAATCTCAGAAAATAAATCCATCTATCAGTTTTCTAAAAGATGAATTCTCTAAAATTGAAAGCATTTACACCTATAGAAATGAAAAAAATGAATTGGGATTAGAAGCTTTGCAAAGTCATGATTTTGGATTGAACTACAGCTATAACAACAGCGACAAAGGTTCTGTTTTAGCTAGTATTAATTTGATAGAAAACAATTACACTGGACCATTAAACACTCCTGCTTCTTATAGAATTCTAGAAGGATTACAACCTGACAGAAACTACACTTGGTCTATTACTCTTCAAAAAAAACTGACTCAAATTTTAGACTTGAGTTTGAATTACAACGGAAGAAAAAACACCGCTAGTAACACCATTCATATTGGAAGTGTACAATTGCGAGCTAACTTTTAAAAACCAATTAGGCAAGCTCATAGAAATGCCCTATTTTTGAATCATAAAATTCACAACATGAAAAAAATATCTTTTATCATCGTGCTTTTTAGCACTTTGAGTTTGACTGCTCAAAACAATCAGCTAAAATTAGATTTATTAGACATATTGGTATTTAGAACTTTAGATATTTCTTATGAAAATCAGCTGAATGATGAAGCTGCGATTGGGGTTTCTATGTTCATTAATTTTGAACCTAAAAACGCAGATTTTAGATACAATGAAAACTTTCAAATCACACCTTATTTTCGTCAATTTTTATCAGAATCTAAAGGTTTTGAGTTTTTTGGAGAATTGTTTGGAACTTTAAATTTTGGAGAAAAAGATAAAAGCACAACAGACGACATGGGAATTACTACTTCTGACAAAAAAAACTACTCTGATTTTGCTTTAGGAATTGGAGGAGGAGGAAGACACGTATCTACAAACGGTTATGTTTTTGAATTTAATGTAGGTGTGGGTAGAAACCTTTTCAATTCTAAAATGTCTCGTCAGTTTGTTCCTAGATTTGGAATTAGTGTCGGGAAACAATTCTAAATTCATACATGAAAAGCTATCGTATCCCCTCTCTAAACAACTATATCTCTATTAGTCAAGAATTTTTAAAGTGGCTTGGTTTTTCGGTGGTTATAGGAGTGATTGTTGGGATAGCTTCTGCTGCTTTGTTGGCTTCTTTAAACTGGTCTACATATTATAGAGAAGCGAATACAGCCATTATTTGGCTATTGCCCATTGGAGGGTTGATGGTAGGGCTTTTATATCATTATTACGGGCAATCTGTAGCTAAAGGAAATAATCAGTTGTTGGAAGAATTAAACAGTCCAAAAGATATTATTCCTTTTAAAATGGCACCTTTTATATTTATTGGAACCGTGGTTTCTCATTTATTTGGAGCCTCAGTTGGTAGAGAAGGAACCGCTGTTCAAATAGGAGGAGCTATTGCCGATCAATTTTCAGGCTGGTTTAAATTGAACAAAATCGATAGAAAAGTCATTATTTTGATGGGAATCAGTAGTGGTTTTGCTGGTTTGTTTGGAACTCCATTAGCAGGAGCCATTTTTGCCTTGGAAGTTTTATTGATTGGAAAGGTAAACTACAATGCCATTGTTCCTTGTTTGTTAGTTGCTGTTATTTCTGATTTTATCTCTAGAGAAGTTGCGCATTATATGCAAGTTCCACATACACATTATCATATAGATTTGGTACCTAAAATGAGTATTCTTAATTTTTTCTACTCTATTCTGGCTGGAATTCTATTCGGTATTGTTAGTACGTTTTTTTCCAAAGGAGTTCGATTTTTCGGTAAGTTTTCTAAACACATCTCCTATCCTCCTTTGCGACCTGTTGCTGGTGGATTGATTATTGCAATTTTGGTTTATTTTATCGGAACAAAGTACATTGGTTTGGGAATTCCTACCATTTTAGAATCTTTTACCACAACCATGAATCCTTATGATTTTGCTATTAAAATTCTATTAACAACCTTTTGTATTGCTTTTGGATTTAAAGGTGGAGAAGTTACTCCCTTGTTTTTTATTGGAGCCACTTTAGGAAGTGCTTTATCTCTAATTGTTCCATTACCAATTAGTTTGTTAGCAGGTATGGGCTTTGTAGCGGTATTTTCTGGAGCCACCAACACTCCTATTGCTTGTACATTTATGGGCATAGAATTGTTTGGTATGGATGGTGGTATTTACATTGCTATTGCCTGTGTAACCGCTTATTTGTTTTCTGGTCACACAGGAATATATACTTCTCAAATTGTAGGAAATTCTAAAACGTCAAATCACACAAATCAAGAAGGAAATTCTTTGGGAAAACTCACTTAAAGAACTATTTTCTCTAATACTATTTTCTCTTTGTTTTTAGAAATCATTGCTCTGTACAATCCTCTTAGCTCATCATATTGGTTTACACCAATAATGTTAGTACTAAACTCTTTTACAAACATAATACTAATTCTATTCCCCATTTGGTTAATCAAATACATATAACTTCCCAAATTGTTAGACATTACTGCTTTTGAGCTTGTAGGCATAGAAACAACTTTATACCCTTTTGGGATGTTAAAAAACACATTGATTACTTCCTTATATGGTGTCACAAAATCAACTGGATATTTTCTTTTCTCTAATTTAAACGGATTGGTAGTTTCTTTTAAAAACAACAAAGGATTGATGTATTTTTTCCCGTTAATAGTTTCAATTTGATTATTTGCTATTAATTTCCCTGAAAAAACTACTGGAGCAGATACTTTATTTTTGTTAGTTATTTCACACGAAGAAATACTCACACCGTATTTAGAACCTAACTTAGATTTTAGTTTTTCATCACTTAATCTATTGTATTTTTCTCTAAAATCTAAAGCCTTTTTACGAGTCAATTTAGTTTGTATAGAGCCCGTAATATTAAAATTTTCATCAAAAACAACACTTACCATACTCAATTCTTCTGATTTTACTTTAGGAATTAACGGAATGGCTATGTTTTCTCTATCTCCAATCATCATTCTACCTTCCCAATTCAAAGCTCTGGTTGGCAGCACATTAACAGCATTGTATGGTTCACTAGCATCTAACAACAAAATTTTTCCTTGCTCATTTTTAACACCTGCAATTACATAATTCAATCCCTCTAAGGTTGGGAACAAAGGCGTTCCGTTGCTCTTGGTGCTTAACAATATAGGATATGCTTTCAAGCCCGAAGCCCTCAACATAGACACCAATAGCAAATTTACTTCAGAAATATTTCCTTCTCCTGTTTTGTAAGCTTTTCGCAACCCTTGATTGGTATACAAACTGTAGTAATTGTTCCATCTAATTTTAGACTTTACAAAACTAAAAATAGCATTCATTTTCTCTACCTCCGTGTCATTACCTTCCAAAACAGTTTTTAAATCATCTTTAAAATAAGATGTTTTTTCTAATTGTTTTCCAAAATTTTGTGACTCATGTAATTTGTTACAAACACTTTCCCAACTACTAGAATACTTTTTAAGCGGACTGTTAGGAAATCGGATATAATCCAATTCATGGCTCACCACTCCTCTATAATCCGCATAATTACTAGTATAAGGTTCATCATCTTTTAATGCTGGAATATTTTCAGATTCAAAAGAGGTTTTTTCTTTTTGATAAGAAATTACATTATGATTCACGTCTGATGTAAAATAAGCAGCCCCTGAAACAGATGTTAAAGTGATGTTATCATTCAACCATTCTACTTTTGGAGTAATAGAATAATAACCTTTTGTTGACTTTTTAAATTTAAAATATTCTGGAACAACTGTAGTGTACATTATTTTTTTGATAGGAACATCCTCTTGAACTCTAAACAAAGGAATGTCCCAATACTTAGATATAAGCGTATATTTTAATTCAATAATAGATCCTTCTTTGATGTTCGGAAAAGCAATTTTTCTATAACTATAATACTTTGTTGCTTTTTCTGTATAGATATCATCTTTATCTACATCCTGTTCGTCTATTTTTTTCCCTTTCAAATTGTAAGTAGTTGCTTTAATTCTATAAATCCTCTCTGAAGACCCATTGTCGGGATTGTAAAAATGGATAGCTTGATTTCCATACTTAAATCCATCTTTATTGTAAATTTTAATTCTGGCATGGAACTCTATTGTTTTTTCAAAAATGCCCTGTTGTTGATTGTAGTTAAAAGTTACATACTCGTTTTTATACAAATAAGCTGCTTCTGCCGTACTATCTAAAGGATAAAATTTTTCTCTCAATTCTTCTTTTGACACTTTTCCAAATTTATAATTTTGGGCTACCGCATTTATTGTACATACGATTGCTGTCATTAATAAAAAAAACTTCTTTTTCATAATTTGTTTTTTATAGCAATTTTTAAATTATCGTACTTTTTAACCTCCTTGATAAAATCACAATACACATTGTAATCCTCTTTAACATACTCTCCTTCTTTTACATAAAAATGTCTAGTATATTTTAGTGTTTTATCATCTATTTTAGAAACCAGAATTTCATAAACACCAAACTTATTTTTAATTATTTTTTGTGGAGGGAGTCTTGTAATACTGTAGTTTTCTGGCAATTGTATTTGCAAAGAATCTGTCTGATTGAAACCGCTTTTTATTTTAAGTGGTAATTTTCTATAAGTTTCTTTTTTAGCAGAAGCTTTAAACATTGAAAACGCATTTATTCTTAAAATCATTTCCTCTCCTAACACTGTTCCATATTCACCTAATCTTAATTGTATGTTTTCATGAAAAGAACGGCTGTCTTTTTTATTTTCAAAACTAACATTGTCAATGGTAACATTGTTGTTATAATACCAACGTGAAGATTTGTAAAATTTATCTAATTCTTTTTTTGTATGTGTTTCTATCCTATAGGTATCGCCGTACAAAATCCCTGTAGAGCCAATGGATAAATTTGCACTTAAATTTCCATTATCATCAATGTTTACAACTCCTACAATTTGTCTTTTGTTGTTTTTATCCAAATATTTTGGCGTGTGTTTTAACACTCCTCCTTCTTTTTCCAAAACAAGCACCTCTCTATCATCTGTAAAATCTCCTAAAAAGCCAAAAGGCAATGACTGGCTGGTACATTCTAACCAAACATCTTCTCCTTTATTTAATTTAGGAAGATTTAAAATCATATGATTACCCTGCAGGCCATTAAAATCTTTATCAAAATCTCTCTTTTCATTAGCGTATAAAATCACCCAATTAGATTCAATTCCAACTGCATCTAACAATGCTTTGGTATAGTTAGACAAGCCTTTACAGTCTCCATACCCTAATCTATCAACATCACTTGCTTTTGTAGGTTGCCATCCACCAATACCAATCCCCACAAACACATATCTAGTTTTGTTCTGCATAAATTCATAAACTAGTTTGGCTTTTTGTAATGGATCTGTTTCATTCTTAACCAAATCTCTAATCGTATTTATTGTTTCTGGACTCAACTCTAATTGACTCTCATACAAATAATTTCGAATCCATTTTCCAAAATCCTTCCAGTTATTGATAGCATTGCTCGTATAACCTTTGAGTGTAAATTTGTCTAAATTAAATTTTACCAAAGGATAAATTTTGTTAAAAGACGGACTATAACTTTCTCGTTTTACAGCCTTTTGATTTTCTAATTTGTAACGAATGGTAGTACCACTTGATAAGTTCTGTACAGAAAAATTTTCTAAATTGTTTTCTGTAACCTTTAGGTGTAAGTTGTTTTCATTCTTAACAATCACTTCTTTAGACTGTACACTTATAGAATAGTCTTCAATAGGCATCCAACTAGGAATAAATGCTGTAGATTCAGTTTTGAAAGTGTATTGAAATTGAACTGTATAAGGATAAGATCTTGGTGTAAATCTTAAATATTTAACTCTATGATCGGAATAAAATCCTGAAGTTGCACTTTGGTCTATAAAATCTTTCTTTTTATATTTTCGAATTTCAAAGCCTTGGGCGTTGTAAATTACTGCTTCTATTTTACTTATTTTAGAGTCGTTACTGTAAAATGTATATGCATCTACGAAATGATCTCCCTCCTCATTTAAAACAGTAATTGCTTTGGAAAAATTTTGTGTTATCTCTTTTTCATCATGAATGATGATTTCATTTCTACAATACCGGAGCACAGCATTTGCTTTGGTTTGTAAACTATCAGGTATTTTTTTTACCGCAAAGTTAAAGTCTTGAGCATTTAAAAATAAGTGCACGAAATACACTCCTAGAAATAAGGTGATTTTCAGATTCATAGCATTGAATATAGCACCCAATATATAAATTTCTTAACATATACCTTTTCTCACCCTTCTATTTTTTAAACTGTTTTTTCACCACCTCTATTGCTTTTTTACCTTGTGGAGAAAATGCTTTTTCTTGATTTCTATAAGTGCTATCTGTCAAGTGCCACTTCCATAAAAAACCACCTGCAAACCAATCTTCTCCATAAAAAGTTTCATATAAAGATTGATATGCATTGACTTGGGCTCGTTCATTTACTGGATATTTCCCATTGCTACCCCAGGTTTCTTTGGTGTTATAATCTGAACTTTCAAAACCATATTCTGTAAATAGAACAGGTTTGTTATCAACCTTACTTAATTGATATAAGTTTAGTTTGATGGGGTCCCAAGCAAGCTTTAATTCTTGAACAGTTGGTTCTTTTTTATCTGATAAAGAGTAGTAAGCATCTACACCTATATAATCTAATTCATTCCAAAAATTTACAGCTTCTATATTATCCCAATTGGCAGCATAGGTTATCTTTCCTTTGTAAACTTGTTTTATTTTTGTTATCAGTTCTTTAAAAAACAGTGGTCTTTTTAGCACAACTTGTTTTAATTCTGTACCAATACAAAACAGCTCAACCTGTTGTTCTTCAGCAATTTTGGCATAACTTAAAATATAATCTACATAATCCTGCTCCCATATTTTCCAATCTTTTTCATTCTCTAAAGTAAAATCACCAATCCAACTTTTACGATACCACACATGTGGCTTTAAAAACACCTTTAACTGTTGCTGTCTAGCAAGATTGATAAGTTCTAAAACGCCTTCTTTTTTTTCTCCCCACCATTGTCTGTTGTGATTAAAGTAAACATTTGGAGATTCATCTTTACAAAAAGCAAAAGGGATAATAGCTACCCAATTAGCATGGATTTGACGGACATCAAGCAAAGAAAAATCTTCTACATGCTTTGGAGGAGAAACCAAACTTACTCCGTTGATCTTTTTTTGAGAACAAGAAAAAAAGGAAATAAATACAATTCCAAAAAACAACTGATTTCTAAAAAACTTCATTTTCTATTTGTTTTAAACGGTCTTAAAATTACTCAAAAACAAATCGATACTTATCTTTGTTCTAAAATTTAGACAAAATGATTTTTACGGATACCCACACGCATTTAAACAGTGAACAGTTTGATGAAGATAGAAACGAAATGATTCAAAGAGCGTTGAATGCTGGTGTAAAGCGTTTGTTTGTTCCCTCTGTAGACTCTGAATATACACAAAGTATGTTTGATGTCGCAGAGGCTTTTCCAGAAAACATACACTTGATGATGGGAGTTCACCCAACTCACATCAAAGAGAATTATCTAGATGAGTTGAAAACTGCCCGTGAATGGTTGGAAACAGGAAAATTTGTGGCTGTTGGAGAAATTGGAATTGATCTGTATTGGGATGATACTTATATAACACAACAAAAAGAAGCTTTTCAGACCCAAGTACAATGGGCAAAAGAATTAGGACTACCTATCAATATTCATTGTAGAAATGCATTTGAAGAGGTTTTTGAGATTTTAGAAAAAGAAAAGTCTGACAAGCTATTTGGAATTTTTCATTGTTTTACAGGAACTTTAGAAGATGCAAAAAGAGCTATTGGTTACAATTTAAAACTGGGAATTGGTGGAGTTGCTACCTTTAAAAATGGTAAAATAGACAAATTCTTAGCAGAAATTCCTTTAGAAAATATCGTTTTAGAAACCGATGCTCCTTATTTAGCTCCAACTCCTTTTAGAGGAAAACGTAATGAGTCTATGTATACCGTAAATGTTGCTGAAAAACTAGCTACCATTTACAACAAACCCCTTACTGAAATAGCTGAGATTACTACACAAAACAGCAAAGAGGTTTTTGGGGTTTAATTAAAACTCCAAAACCTTTTCATAAGCATTTCTGAAACTGTTCCTAAAACACACTGTTCCACAATATTGGTAACCTAATTTTTTAAAAATGGCAATCATCTCATCATTGTCATGATTGGTATCTGCTTTTATACTGTATATATGGTTTTCTAAAGCATAGCTCTCAATAAAATTCATCATTTTTTTAGCCAATCCTTTTCCCAAGTGATTTTCTGAAATAGCAACTCTATGAAATACCACATAATCTTTATGTGTTATCCATTGCCCCTCTATATTTTCATATTCAGGTTCATCATTTACCAACATGGCAACATATCCAACAATAGTTTCATTTTCCGTTAGCACAAAACCAACCTTTTTCTCTATATCTCTTTTAAGAACTTCAGGATTGGGGTAACCATCTTGCCATTGATTACTCCCTTCTAGTTTTCTTTTTTGAATTGCTTGTTGTAATATTTCCCAAATCACTGGAATTTCAGAAATATTGGCTTTTTTAAAAGTGTAGTTCATTGTTAAAGTTTAAATGATTTTGTTTTTCTGTAATATTTTGGAACAACATTATATAGGTCTTTTTGAATACAAAAATCTATATCTTTCTGCTTATTCAAATTCATTAACCGAAGAGCGTGTTCGCAAGTGTTTAGTTTTTTCTGATAACTCTCTTCATAGCTTAAATAATAACTCAACGCTATCTCAGAACTATCTGTTAAAACAAACTCTCTTGAAAGCTCTGAAACAACAGCTCCAGCAAACATAAAATCTTCTGTACTCATTTTGCCTTTCCAGCCTGCACAAACTAACAAAACATCCGAATCAGCTTGATAAATATATTCCCTTACACCCCTTAAATTAGTAAAAGCTCCTATAATAATTTCTTTTGCCTTTAAAGACATTTCTACAGCCTTAGTTCCATTAGTTGTAGAAATTGCCAACTTATGATTCACATATTTATCATTTAAAAAAGACAAAGGGGAATTATCCACATCCATGCCTTCAACCTTTACTCCGTTTCTTTCTCCACCTACTAAAAAACCTTCTTCTTTTAAAGCAATTGCATCCTTAACTTCTAAACAAGTTTTTACTTCTGAGACTCCATTTGCCATAGCTGTAACGATGGTGGTGGTGGCTCTAAAAACATCAATAATCACCACTAATTTTCCAGCTACTTCATAATTTGATGTAAGTTCTGGGGCTACTACTACTTCTATATTTTTCATAATATTCCTTTTTATGAACCAAAAATCCCCTTTGATTTTAAATCAAAGGGGATTGTATATATTTTAGGGTTTTAAGCTTAAATATTTGCTTTAAAAAACTCACGGTTCATACGAGCAATATTGTCTAAAGAAATTCCTTTAGGACATTCAACTTCACATGCACCTGTATTTGTACAGTTACCAAAACCTTCTAAATCCATTTGCGCTACCATGTTTTTAACACGATCCGAAGCTTCAACTTGCCCTTGTGGCAACAAAGCATATTGAGATACTTTTGCACCAACAAACAACATTGCAGATGAGTTTTTACACGTAGCAACACAAGCACCACACCCAATACAAGTAGCAGCATCCATCGCTTCATCAGCAGCATGCTTAGAAATTGGCAACGAGTTTGCATCTTGTGTATTCCCAGAAGTGTTTACAGAAATAAATCCTCCTTGATGTTGAATTCTATCAAAAGCAGTACGGTCTACTACTAAATCTTTAATTACTGGGAACGCTTTAGCTCGGAAAGGCTCTATGTAAATAGTATCTCCATCCTTAAACTTACGCATGTGTAACTGACAAGTAGTAATTCCTCTATCTGGCCCGTGTGCTTCACCATTAATGTACAAAGAACACATACCACAAATTCCTTCTCTACAATCGTGATCAAACGCTACCGGCTCTCCACCTTCGTTAAGAATTTGTTCGTTTAATACATCTAACATTTCTAAGAAAGACATATCTGGAGATACATCAGCCAAGCTGTAATCTACCATTTTACCTTCATCATTGGCTCCACTTTGTCGCCAGATTTTAAGTTTTAAATTCATATCCATGGTCTTTCTTATTTATATGATCTTGTTTTTAACTCAATATCGTTAAACTCTAATTGTTCTTTGTGTAATACTGCATCTCCAGGTTCTCCTGTATATTCCCAAGCTGAAACGAATGCAAAATCAGCATCGTTACGCTTAGCTTCTCCTTTTTGAGGACCTTCAGTTTCAGCAGATTCTTCACGGAAGTGACCTCCACATGATTCTTCTCTTACCAAAGCATCTTTTGCAAACAACTCTCCTAATTCTAAGAAATCTGCTACACGTCCTGCTTTTGCTAATTCTTCGTTATAAGTATCTGCAGACCCTGGAACTTTTACATCTTTCCAGAATTCTTCACGTAATGCTTTAATTTCAGACATTGCTTCCGTTAAACCTTGAGCATTACGAGCCATACCTACTTTGTTCCACATAATTTTACCTAAACGTTTGTGGAAATGATCCACAGATTTAGTTCCCTTATTGTTAACAAAGAAATTGATTTGATCTTTTACTGATTTTTCTGCTTCTTCAAATTCTGGTGAATCAGTAGGAATTGCTCCTGTTCTAATATCATCAGATAAATAATCTCCAATCGTATATGGTAAAACAAAATATCCATCTGCCAAACCTTGCATTAATGCAGAAGCCCCTAAACGGTTAGCACCGTGATCAGAGAAGTTTGCTTCTCCAATACAGTAACATCCAGGAATGGTTGTCATTAAGTTATAATCAACCCAAGTACCACCCATTGTGTAGTGAACTGCAGGATAAATCATCATTGGTGTGTTGTATGGATCTTCATCTACAATCTTGTCATACATTTGGAACAAGTTACCATACTTTGCTTTTACAAGCTCTTTCCCTAATTTATCAATCTTCTCAGCAGTTGGATTGTTATCTCCATGGATTAAAGCTTGTTCTCTACCGTAACGCTTAATAGCATCCGCAAAATCTAAATAAACAGCTTCACCTGTAGCATTTACTCCAAAACCAGCATCACATCTTTCTTTTGCAGCTCTCGATGCAACATCACGAGGTACTAAGTTTCCAAAGGCAGGATATCTTCTTTCTAAGTAATAATCTCTTTCTGCTTCTGATAAATCCGTAGGTTTTTTCTTCCCTTCTCTAATTGCCTGAGCATCTTCTAATTTAGCAGGAACCCAAATACGTCCATCGTTACGTAAAGATTCAGACATCAATGTTAATTTAGACTGATGATCTCCTGAAACGGGAATACATGTTGGGTGAATTTGTGTATAACAAGGGTTTGCAAAGTATGCTCCTTTCTTATGGATTTTCCATGATGCAGAAACGTTAGAACCCATTGCATTCGTAGATAAGAAAAATACGTTTCCATATCCTCCTGATGCAATTACTACTGCATGTGCAGAATGTCTTTCAACTTCTCCTGTAACTAAGTTACGAGTAATAATTCCTCTTGCTTTTCCATCTACCAAAACAACATCCATCATTTCGTGACGGTTGTACATTTTAATTTTTCCACGACCAATTTGACGGTTCATTGCAGAATATGCTCCTAACAATAATTGTTGTCCTGTTTGTCCTTTAGCGTAAAAAGTTCTAGATACTAAAACTCCACCAAAAGAACGATTGTCTAACAATCCACCATAATCACGAGCAAAAGGTACACCTTGAGCTACACATTGGTCAATAATATTTGCAGAAACTTCTGCCAAACGATATACGTTTGCTTCACGAGCACGGTAATCTCCTCCTTTTACAGTATCGTAAAACAACCTGTAAGTAGAATCTCCGTCTCCTTGGTAATTTTTTGCTGCGTTAATTCCCCCTTGAGCTGCAATAGAGTGTGCTCTACGAGGTGAATCTTGGTAAGCAAATGCTTTTACGTTGTAACCTAATTCAGCCAAAGTTGCAGCAGCAGAACCTCCTGCCAAACCTGTCCCTACCACAATAACATCAATGTTACGTTTGTTTGCAGGGTTTACTAAATCGATATGATTTTTATAATTCGTCCATTTATCAGCGATAGGACCTTGTGGTACTTTTGAATCTAATGCCATAATTAAAATGTCTTAGTGTTGATTGAAATGGTGAAACAAAGCAATAACGATAAATCCTACAGGAATACCTATTGCATATATTTTTGATACAGTTTCTAACTTAGCAGCACGTTTAGCACTCATTCCACTAGATTGGAATGCAGATTTAAATCCGTGTAATAAGTGTAATGCTAAAAATGCAAATGCAGCTACATAAGCTCCTGTTCTAATAGGACTTTGAAACTTGTGTACCAATTCACCATAATATCTTGTCGGATCTTCTGGCAATACATTAATGTATTTGTGATTAATTTCTGGGAACCAAAAATCAATAAAATGCAATACAATAAATGCTAAAATTGCCAAACCAGAATAAATCATGTTTCTACTAACCCAAGTAGAATTGGCAGCACCATTATTTTTTACATACTTAATGTTACGAGCACTTTTGTTTTTAACTTCTAAGACAAAACCCATAACGAAGTGAAAAACAACACCAAAAATTAGAATTGGTTGTAGTCCAAACTGTACTGCTGGATTAGTACCCATAAAATGAGACAACTCATTAAAAGCATCAGCACTAAAAATTGATGTTAAATTGATTGCAAAATGCTGCAATAAGAAAAACATTAAAAAGAAAGCAGAAGCAGCCATGGCCACTTTCCTTCCTATCGAAGAAGATAAAACTCCACTCATTAGTTTTAAGATTAATTTGTTAATAAACGCTAACAAATTTAATGCATTTGAATGATTATTGTATGATAATCCTCATATTCCACCTTTATTTAGATAGATTACAAGCTAAAATTTAAAGAATTATCAAATATGCAATTTTGATTAAAAAATTCAACAGCTTACCGAACTTATTCTTCACTATTCATCGACTTTAAATTGCCCACATCTCTTAATCAAAAACACAATTCAAAGCGCTATTGACCAATAAGTTAAACAATCAATCGGTTTAAATATTTTTAAAAATCACCAAATTAGATGAATTTTCAACAAATCGTGTAGTTTTTAACGTTGGTAGTATTTTACAGTCTACATTTTTAGCATATTTGCATTCTCAATTTTTGAACAACTAGAAACTAAAACAATATAAGTATGAAAGTAGCAGTAGTAGGAGCTACCGGAATGGTAGGAACGGTAATGTTAAAAGTATTGGCAGAAAGAAATTTTCCTGTAACAGAATTAATCCCTGTTGCATCGGCTCGTTCTGCAGGTAAACAATTAGAATACAAAGGTAAAAACTATACAGTAGTAACTTTAGAAGATGCGGTTAAAATGAATGCAGATGTTGCTTTATTTTCTGCAGGTGGTGATACTTCTTTAGAGTGGGCTCCAAAATTTGCAGCCGCTGGAACTACTGTTGTAGATAACTCATCAGCATGGAGAATGGATCCTACTAAAAAATTAGTAGTACCAGAAATTAACGGTGATGTATTAACTGCTGAAGATAAAATTATTGCCAACCCAAACTGTTCTACCATTCAGTTGGTAATGGCTTTAGCTCCATTGCATAAAAAATACCAAATGAAACGTTTGATTATTTCTACCTACCAATCTGTTTCTGGAACGGGAGTAGCAGCAGTTAGACAATTAGAAAATGAGCAAAACGGAATTACGGATGGAGAAATGGCTTACAACTATCCTATTAACCGTAATGCAATTCCTCATTGTGATGTTTTTATGGAAAACGGATACACCAAAGAAGAAATGAAATTAGTTAAAGAACCTAAGAAAATTTTAGGTGATGATTCTTTTGCTGTTACAGCAACAGCTGTTCGAATTCCTACTGCTGGTGGTCACTCAGAAGCAGTAAACGTAGAGTTTGCTAACGATTTTGACTTGGCTGAGGTTCGTGCTATTTTAGAAGCAACTCCTGGAGTTATTGTACAAGATGATTTGGCTAACAATATTTATCCTATGCCAGCTTTAGCTCACGATAAAGATGAAGTTTTTGTAGGACGTATCCGTAGAGATGAGTCTTTACCAAACACATTAAACATGTGGATTGTTGCTGATAACTTACGTAAAGGTGCAGCTACAAACACAGTACAAATTGCTGAATATTTATTAGAAAAAGGGTTATTACCTGCTTAATTCTAATTTGATTTAATATCATAAAAAAACCATCCTTAATTAAGGATGGTTTTTTACTTTTGAGAAATCCGTTACTTAATATCCAATTGTAAATCTTTTTTTACTGAATTTAGCTTCTTCTACCTCATTTATAATTCCAACAGCAAAATCTTCCATAGAAATAGAACTTTCTCCTTTATCATTTACAATTAAATTATCTTCTCCAATTTTAAAATTATTAGTTCTTTCTCCTTCAAAAATATAGGCAGACGGAGAAACATTCGTCCAATTTAATTCTCTTTCTTTATTATAAATTTGTTCTAAAACACCTCTATGTGCTAAGGCAACTGGTTTATACTCTTCTGGAAAATTAGGTGCATCTACCAATTGTAAAGTCTCACTAACTTTTAAACTTCCTGCACCACCTACAGCAATTAAACGGACATTTGCTTTTTTAGCAGCTGCAACCAAACTTTTAGAAGCTTCCATTAATTTTGATGTATCTGAATGAGGAGGTGCATATGCACTAATTACAACATCACTACCTTTAAAACTTTCTGCCAGAGCATCTGTGTTAAAAATATCTACAGCTTGTAATTCTGCATTTTCTGTTCCAAAAAAGTCTTTTGATTTAGAGGTTATTAATTTTAAACTGTAATTTCTGCTAGCAGCTTCTTTTACAATTCTTTGTCCAATGTTTCCTCCTGCTCCTACAATTGTAATTTTCATAAGTATATCTATTTTGATTTATTATTCTAAGTCAAAATTATACCTATCCCTTTTTAAAAACATTGAAATATTTCAATAAACACCTTTGTTTTATTTTTTTTTAATTGCATTTTTCCTGAATTTACTAACCAATTCGTGTGAAATACCAAGGTAAGATGCAAGTTGAATATTGGTAATTCTTGGTACTATGTTGGAGTAATTATCTAGAAAGTCTAAATACCTTTCTTCTGCCTTTAAACTTAAATTTCTAACGATTCTACGTTGAAAAGAGATGATTGCTTTTTGAGACATTTTTCTAAAAAGCTGTTCTGCCTTAGGAGACTCTTTGTATAACTTTTCTTTATCACTTTTATGAATTATTAAAACTTCACTAGACTCTAATGCCTGTATAGATAACTTAGAAGTTACTTTGTTAACAAGACTATCTAAATCAACAATCCACCAATCTTCTAAAGCAAAATAAACCGTATGTTCTTTACCGTCTTCATCCGTAGTAAAAACCCTAAAGCAACCTTTACAAACAAAAGCCTCAAACAAACAATACTCTCCCTGTTTTAAAAGGAATTGCCTTTTATCAACTTGCTGAATTTTAAAATATTTCTGATACAGTTTAAATTCTTCATCTGTAATTTGAATGTGTTTTAAAATGTGTTTTTTTAGTTGATGATATTCCAAATTAATGTGTTTTTCTTCTTACTAAAATTACTCTTTTTACACAAAACACCCTCAAACTGTTTGTAACATTTTGAGGGTGTTTTGTGAATTTTAAAAATCAAGTAAATTATTTCATCATATCTTTTATAGTTTTTACCAACTCTATAGAAGCATCAATCTCTGCTTTACGAATAGCAACAGACTCTATGTTAAAGCCAATAGGCATGTTTTTTTCTTTAGCAAAACCAATCAAATCATTGGCAATGTATTTACAAATACCAATAGATGCATTTAGAATATCTGGAGAAACCTTTAACTCATTTTCTAACCAACGCTGAATATCAATTCCCAACCACTTGGTAAACTCCAATGTTTTTAAAGAACCAATAGGTGTAAGTGTAAAAATAATAGGCATAGGTTTAATTCCTTTTTCTTGCGTATAAAAGTAATAATCAGACAACATATCTTTTGCATTGTCTAAATTATAAACACACTGAGAAATAAAGAAAGAACATCCGTTTGCTATTTTATTAGTCAACCTAATATGTTCATCTCCTTTTACAAAATGACGTTCTGGAATGGTAACGCCACCCATTTTAATGGTCGTAGCAGATTCTTTTTTAATTCTATAGGCATCTTGTAAAGACAGGTTTACCTGTTGTTCTTTAGATGGAGCCCCTACAAACACCGTTAAATCAATACTTTTTTCGTTATCTATTAACCAAGTTTTTAAAGACTCTTCTGTAAATTTCCCTACACTTTTATATATAATTTTAGGAACATCTAAGTCTTGTAAATAAGTATTGGCATACGCATCAGGTGCCCAGGTAGACATAAAAGGAAAAGGCCTTGGATTGTTATTTCTAGAAGACTCATCTTGAATATCATACAATACCAAACCATCAATATCCAAACCTTGCAAACGATCCATTTGTCTTTGCGCAATTCCCTGAATTTTATCTTTATCGGTAGACGTTTTTGGAGGTGTTAATCCATAAAAAACATACCCACCTTCTTTCTTTTCTATCTTATCTTTTAATTCTTTTGACTTCATATCTAGTAGCAACAAGACCTAGTTATCGATCTCTAATTTTAAATATCAAACACCAAATTGATTGAAATGGTGATCTAAATGTTTTTGAAATAAATTACTCCACTCTTTGGCTGTTAAATTTCCAAAAGAAACGGTCAATCTTCCTTCAAAATAACTTTCTCCTTTTTCAAAAACCCACTGCATGTTTTGTAAAAGAAGTGATTTTTCTTCTTCAAAATCTTTATGCTCTTGAACCATATAATAAGGATTTGTTTTGGCATTTTTAGGATAAGGCTTATCTCCTACAAGTGTTTTCTTTAAAAATGTTTTTAAAAAAACATGCATAAATGGGTGCAATTCTATTCTAACTTTCCCTCTTGATGTATCATATGTTAAATTCAAATGCGCTAACATTTGAGCAGAGCTCATTTTACCCCATAAAGGTTTTGACTCTGGTGTCAACTTGTCTAAGCGTTTTTTGTTTTCAGCCAAAGTAGCTACTTTAAAAATACTTGGATATGACATACAAAAATTTATTTTTTAGATTGTAAATATAAACTTTATGACAACATCATCACTGCTTTTTGCAATGCACTTACCAACGCATCTATTTCTTGTTTGGTGTTGTAAAAAGCAAAAGATGCTCTAACCGTACCTGGAATATCAAATCGTGCCATAATAGGTTGTGTACAATGATGTCCTGTTCTTACCGCAATTCCTAATTTGTCAACAATAGTACCTATATCAAATGGGTGAATATCTCCAATATTAAAAGAAATAACACTTGCCTTATTTTTAGCTGTTCCGTATATTTTTAAGCCTGGTATTTTCAACAATTCTTCCGTACCATAAACCAACAACTCATGTTCATATGCTTCTATATGCTCTAAACCAATCGTATTGATATAGTCCAAAGCAGTTCCAAAAGCAATAACATCTGCAATGTTTGGAGTTCCTGCTTCAAATTTGTGTGGCAATTCTGCATAAGTTGTTTTTTCAAACGTACAGTCTTTGATCATTTCTCCTCCTCCGTGATAAGGAGGTAGTTGATTTAAAATTGCTTCTTTTCCGTACAAAAATCCAATTCCTGTAGGTCCTAACATTTTATGAGCAGAACACGTAAAAAAGTCACAATCCATAGCTTGCAAATCGATACTCATATGCGGACAAGATTGTGCTCCATCTATCAATACCCAAGCACAAAATTTGTGTGCTTTTTCTATAATTTCTGCTATAGGATTTACCGTTCCAAGAGCATTTGAAATATGATTGACTGCTACTATTTTTGTGTTTTCAGTTAACAAACTCTCATAAACATCCATTTTCAATTCTCCCTCGTCATTCATAGGAATTACTTTTAAAGTAGCTCCTGTTCTCTCACACAACAATTGCCAAGGCACAATGTTAGAATGGTGTTCTAAAGCAGAAACAATAATCTCATCGGTAGCTTTTATCAAAGAAGTTAATGTTGTAGCAACCAAATTAATTCCCTCCGTAGTTCCTTTGGTAAAAATTAGTTCGTGTTCAAACTTAGGATTGAAATGAGCTTTCAATTTACGTCTAGTTTCTTCAAAAGCATCTGTTGCCAATTGACTCAACGTATGTACACCTCTATGCACGTTTGAATTGATAGTAGAATAGTAATTGGTAATTGCATCAATCACCACCTGTGGCTTTTGACTTGTAGCTCCATTGTCAAAATAAACCAAGGGTTTACCATTCACTTGTTGACTTAAAATAGGAAAATCAGCTCTTACTTTATCTATATGTATCATGAATTCAAATCTTTGTTACAAAGGTACTTCTTTAAGTGCAGAAGATAAAAACCTCTCTCAACTCTTTTGCTATGATTGCTTCTTAAAAATTAGTAACTTGTTGTAAAAGTTTTCAAGAATGAAATATCTTAAAATGATTGGAATTTCTTTATTTATTATTGTTTTGGCAATCTTTGCTCTTAATTATCCTAAATTCAAACTAATATCTGGGTTTGCAGCTAAAAACATGGCCAGTAGTTATTTCTTAGCCCATAGAGATGTAGCTTATACCAACAACACAGATAATTATGGCCCCTTGACCAAAATAGCTTCTACTAAAGTCGATTCTCTTCAAAAAATCGCAACTTCTAACGTATTAGGCATGTCTGAAAAAAAAGCCATTTACAGACCTGGATTGGGAGCAACTTTAATAAACAAAAACACTATTGTACCTAAAAATCATTTGGCTCCTCATCGGGATTTTACAACAATCAACCGAACATATCCCTATGGAAATTTAGCCCCAGAACACACCAAGTTCAACAATATTGATTATCACAAATTAGATAGTATTGTCAATAATTGTTTTATTGAAAATCACCCTGATGGCATAAAAAAAACTCGTTCTATTTTAGTCTTGTACAAAGGACAAATAATTGCTGAAAAATATGCTGATGGTTTTAACAAGCATTCTTTACTTCAAGGTTGGTCTATGACCAAAAGTTTACTAACTACTTGCTTTGGTGTCTTGGAAAAAGAAAACAATTTTGACATCAACGCTCCTATTACCGCTTTTCCTGAATGGGAACAAGATTCACGAAAAAACATAACTACAAGCCATTTGCTTAGAATGGAAAGCGGACTAGAATGGGAAGAAAACTACAAGAAAATTTGCGATGTTACCAAAATGCTTTTTGAAGACGAAGATTGCACACTAAGACCTATAGACAAACCACAAATTGCACCCGCAGAAACTATTTTTAACTATGCATCTGGCACCAGCAATATTTTAGCTGCTTTGCTCCGACAACAATTCAATACACATCAAGAGTATTTAGACTATCCGTACAAGTCTTTTATTGATAAAATCGGGATGCATTCTATGACTATTGAAACGGATATCAAAGGAAACTACGTAGCGTCTTCTTACAGTTGGGCAACTACCAGAGACTGGGCTAAATTTGGACAACTTTTTTTAAATAACGGAATTTGGAACGAAGAACAAATTTTAAGTAAAAACTGGGTGAATTATATACGCACACCAAATAAAAGTGCTCATGGAGAATATGGTGGTCAATGGTGGTTGAATCAGGAAAATTACATGCCAAATGTGCCTAAGGATTGTTTTTATGCTGATGGTTTTCAAGGACAACGTATTTTTGTGATTCCCTCTAAAGATTTGGTTGTGGTTAGATTTGGAGTTACCCAATTAGGACGTGTTGGTTTTTATCCTTTATTTGATAACTTATTGGGAACCATTTGCAAGAGCATTCAATAATTGAATCAACAAATTAATAACACCCAAGCTATAAAAACACCAATCTTAAACAGACTTTATCTTTAAATTATTGTCTGAATCTTCTTAATTTTTAACTAGTAAAACTTGAGCCTGCTCCAAGTGCAAACATCCTTGGTTGTAACATTAAAAATATTGATTACCTGTTTTTGTTGTGTAAATTGATGTAAACAAATCAAACCTAAAACCTTTCTGAATCAATGTGCTTTTTAACACTTTGGTTTTTCCTGTAGTATTCAACTCACAAAGAATTTTATAATTTTTCTTAAGCGCATTGTTGGTATTTCTTACCAAATTTTTATCGCCCACATCCAATTTGTTATTGTACGCATTTCTACAATAATCGTTACAAAACTTTTTATCAGATCTACCTACAATTCTTTCACCACATTCTATACATTTTTTTTCTTCCATTGCCTTAACTTTTTATTCCTTTTCAAGTTACGCAAAAAAACGTTTACAAACGACTACAAACAGTTACATCCGCAAACAAACAATTAATAACCGATTAAAACTTGAGTCTGTTTGCATCTTTGCCCTGTTGATGAACCTCAACAATACAATTTATAAACATTTAAAAATTTAACGTTATGAACAATTTAAGAAACAAAGTACAGTTAATCGGACATTTAGGAGCAGCACCTGTTGTAAAAGAATTTGGAAAAGATAAAAAATTAGCCAACTTTTCTATGGCAACCAAAGAAGTTTATTACAACAAAGAAGGTGAACGTGTTACAGATACCCAATGGCACAATGTAGTATGTTGGAATAAAAATGCTGAAATTGCTGAAAAATATTTAGACAAAGGAAGTGAAATTGCCATTGAAGGAAAACTAACCAACGATAGCTGGGAAGACAAAGAAGGTAACAAACGATACACTACCAAAATTGTTGTAAATGAATTATTAATGTTGGGTGGAAAATAAAAAACATCAAACTGAAAATGATGTCCAAAGTTTGAAAATTCAAGTTTTGGACATTTCTTTTTTTATAAAAACAATGCTTTTAATTCGGTAGCCTCTTTAGGCTTCATTTTTCCGGCAACAACCAAACTCAACTGCCTACGTCTTAAAGCACTTTCGTAACGTTGTTTTTCCAAATTTGTTTCAGCTATAATTTCAGGAATAGACTGCGGTTTCCCTTTCTGATCAACAGCTACAAAAGTGTAGATTGCTTCGTTTACTTTGGTACGTTCTCCTGAATTTCTATCTTCTAGAAAAACATCTGCAATCACTTCCATAGAAGATGAAAAAGCTCTTGTAACCTTGGCTTCAATCGTCATCATACTTCCCAAAGGAATTACTTTGGCAAAAGAAACATTGTTTACGGCAACAGTTACACAAATATGATTGGAATGTCTTTGTGCTGCAATACAGCATATTCTATCTACTCGCGCTAACAATTCACCTCCAAACAATCCATGCAAAGCATTGGTATCACTAGGTAAAATAATATCTGTGGTAATTGCTAAAGAAGATGATGATGGTTTTGCTTTCATATGTTTGTAGAATAAAACTGCTGCTAAAGATAAGATCTTTATTTATTCATTGATCAACAACCAAGCATATTTATTATCTTCTCTTTTAATTTTATTCAACGTATTAACAGCTGTTCTTTTGTCTTGAAAAGAAGCATAACTTACTTGAGTCAACCCCCATTTATTTACGCCAATAATACTTGCATTGTACCCTTTAGCATTTAGCGACTCTACTTTTTTAGCTGCATTTTCTGCATCCTTAAAAGCACCTGCAATAATATGGTACTTGTGCAATTCATCAACCGCTACCTGTTCAACTTCTTTTTCAACGGTTAAAGTAACACTTGGCAAAGGTTGTAAAATATTGAAAGAAGCTTGTTGAATTTTTGCTGTAATGTCTTTTTGTGCAACAACCTCTTGATTGTTTTTCACTTTATTCACATACGCTGTTCCTCCTACAAAAACACCTATAGCTACAACTGCTGCTGCTGCCATGTATTTTTGATAAGATTTCTTTACAATTTCAACTTCAGGAGTTGCAACCGTATGTCTTAAAACATAATTAGCATCTACATCACTCAACCCAAAAGAACTGGTCAAGTAATTTATTTTATGAATCGGCTCAAAAGACAATTGATTGTTTTCTAATGTAAATTGACCGATATTTTGAAGTAACAATGGAGATTTTTTCAAATCTTGTTGCCAAACATGAACTTCTTTTTTAATCATTTCTAAAGCCTCATCAAAAGTAATTTTCAATGAAGTAGCAACATGATTGACTAACAAACCATCATTTTGTTGAAGATTTACATTGAAAGAAATATTTTTTGTAGGAGGTGTAAACTGGTGATTCTCTACTTTGATTTGGCTTGATATTTTATTACTCACAAACCCTCCAAAACTAGGCACCATTACACATTCGTACCTGTATAATAATTCACTGATGTATTTTGATAACTGCATTTTACAAAAATATCAAAAAAATGATGAGTTTCAAACGTAGTCTTTCCTTTTTTCCATAAAACATTTTTGTAACTTATACTCAAAAACTGTTTATGAACCTTACGGAATTTCAATATGCTTTGGCTCTTCAAGACACAAAAGGCATAGGAACAATCACTGCTAAAAAAATGATACAACGTTATGGTAGTGCCACCAAATTATACTTAGCTCATCAGAAAAACGATCTCAAAAAAGACATCAATCCACAATTGTTTAAAACTTTATTTCACAAAACATCACTAATAAAAGCTGAAAAGGAACTAGACAAACTACATTCCAAAAACTTAAACTTTCTTTATTTTTTTAATTCCAATTACCCGAAACATCTATTGAATTGTGCAGATTCTCCTTTGTTACTTTTTCATGATGGGGCACACAAATTAGAGGAATATCAAAATACGGTAAGCATTGTTGGTACCCGTAACATTTCTTCTTACGGAAGAGGTTTCTGTAGCGAACTGATTGATTCTTTAAAAAACTACAAACCCCTTATTGTAAGCGGATATGCTTTTGGTGTAGATATCTGTGCTCATTTAGAAGCTTTAAAAAACAACATTCCTACGCTAGCTGTATTGGCTCACGGTTACGGAACTATTTACCCTAAAGAACATAAGAAATTTTACAATGAAGTTAGAGAAAGTGGTGGTTTTTTATCGGAATTCAACTATAACGAACCTCCTTATCGAGAAAACTTTTTAAAAAGAAACCGAATTGTAGCTGGAATAAGTCAAGCCACCATTGTGATAGAATCTGCAGCAAAAGGTGGAGCTTTGGTAACGGCTGACATTGCCAATTCTTACAACAAAGATGTTTATGCTGTGCCCGGAAGAGCCAATGATATCTATAGCAAAGGCTGTAATAATTTGATCAAAAATCACAAAGCTGCTTTGATCACTTCGGGTGAAGATTTGATAGAACAATTAGGTTGGCAAACAAAACAAAAAACTGCTCCAAAAACCATTCAACCACAATTGTTTATTGAATTGAAAGAAGATGAGAAACGCGTTTATGATTTGTTAGAAAACGAAGCTATTTACATAGACGAAATTGCGCGAACTAGCAACATTCCCATTTATAAAATATCCAATATTGTTTTTCAATTAGAGATGAAAGCCTTGATTCAGGTTTTACCTGGAAAACTCATCAAAAGGATTTAATGTTTTCTGCTAATAAACGCTTCTAAAACAACTGCCGAAACAATCATAAGACCACCAATAACTGTAGCAATTGTAGGAATTTCATTTAAAAAAATAAATGCAAAAATGGCAACATATAATGGCTGTACACAACTTAGCAATGAAACCGTTGTTGCAGAAAAATTCTTAAAATTATACACCAAATACGTATGCCCTACAGCTGTAGTAATAATTCCTAAAAACACCAAATGAGGTAATTGCCTTGTATAATCTTCAATAGTCCATGGTAAAAAGAAAAAAACAGGCAGTAAGCACAACCAAATAATTCCAGTTTGATAGAACATAAGTACTGTTGCATTGTAATTAGCAACATGTTTTTTCATTAAAATATTACGCGTAGCATAAAAAACTGCAGAAACAATTCCAAAAACAATTCCTAAAGTAGTTTGATTCCCCATATCAAACTCTGGAGTTAATATATAAAGACCTAAAATAACCAACAATGCTAAAAACAAATGCTTAGGATCAAAAGTAGTTTTACGTATAAATGGTTCTAATAATGTTGTAAAAATAGGATATGTAAACAAAGCTATTACACCCAAACCAGCACCCGCCAATTGCAAAGCATAAAAATAAGTAATCCAATGTCCTCCTTGTAAAAAAGCACAAAATAAGAAAGAACCTCCGTCTTTAGACAAATCAAATCTTAGACTAAATCCTTTCCATTTGATGTAAATAGCCAAGGCAATAAACGCAAAAACACATCGAGACCAAATGCTAATTTCAGGAGACAAAGAAATATAATTACCAAAAGGAGCCGCAGTACCGATAAGTAACAATGCTAAATTTAATTGTAGAATATGTCTGAACTGTTCTTTCATCACTATTTTTTTCCCGTACTTCCAAATCCACCTGCTCCTCTTTCCGTAGCATCCAATTCATCAACCTCTACCCATTCAGCTTGTTCGTGCTTGGCAATTACCAATTGAGCAATTCTTTCGCCATCAGTTACCTCAAAAATATCGTTAGAAAGATTCACCAAAATCACTCCTATTTCTCCTCTGTAGTCTGCATCAACTGTACCTGGAGAGTTCAATACTGTAATTCCTTTTTTAGCAGCCAAACCACTTCTAGGTCTCACTTGTGCCTCGTAACCTTGTGGCAATGCAATAAACAATCCTGTTTTGATAATTGCCCTTTCTAAAGGTTTTAAAAACACACTTTCTGATAAGTTGGCTTTCAAATCTAATCCTGCTGCTCCTTTGGTTTCGTATTGAGGCAAACTATGCTTAGACTTGTTGATGATTTGTACTTTCATGCTAAAAGAATTTTTGGCAAAAGTAAGTTCTTATTTAGCGTTTTAAGAATCTTTGGGTGATAAATTTTCTTTCCGAAAAAGTTATCAAACAAAGAGTTGCTAATAACAAAGAAGTGTTGATCCAAAAATTGTTTCTGAATATGTAAAAGGAAACAAAACACAAAGTCATTATCCACAAAAACAAAGCCCCTATCTTTTTAACGTTATAGGGTGTTTTGTAATACTTCTGCCCATACAAATAAGAAACCATCATCATTAGAAAATATACAAAAAACGTTACCCAAGCCGCTCCTATATAACCAAATATCGGCACAAAAACCAACAACCCAACAATGGTAAAAACAGCTCCTAAAATTGAAAAATACATTGCAAATTTTGTTTGTCCTGTATTTTTGTACCAAACCGATAAATTGTTATAAATACCTAACAACAAATTGGCCAATAAAATGACTGGTACAATTGCCAATGTTTCATGATATTCAGGTTTTTTAAGCAACAAGCTTGCAAAAAAATCAATATAAGCTACAATAACAAGAACAATCAAAGCTCCCAAAATAGTAAACCATTCTAAAATAATGGCATACGTGTTTTTTGCATTTTTATTTTTAGAAATGTTAAAAAAGAAAGGTTCTGCTCCAAGCTTAAAAGCCGTAATAAACAAAGCCATAAACACCCCTAATTTATACGTACCCGCATACGCTCCCCCAATACTTTCATTCAAAAACTGAGGCAAAATCAATTTGTCTAAATTTTCATTAGTCACATAAGCCAATCCTGCTATTAAAATAGGCCAACCATATGACAACATTTTTTTTAGCAACTTAAAATCGAGTGAAATTTTAAATTTTAAAAAACTAGGCAACACCATCAAAAAAGTAAGACTGCTAGCCAAAAGAGTTGCTAAAAAAATATACCCAACATTTGAATGAGTAGGATACCAACTAAGCACATTTAATTGATTGTGTTTGGGCAAATACCACAAAAACAAAAGATTTAAAAATGCATAAATAGAAATGTTAAAAATTCTAAACCCTGCATAACTGAATGCTTTGTTATTTACCCTTAAATAAGCAAACGGAATAACCACCAAGGTATCAAACGCAAGAATTCCTACAAGAGTTTTAAAATGAATCACCTCAGCAAATTCAAGCAGAGGAGCAATTTTATCTGCCAATAAAAACAACGGAGTCAACACAAAAAGAGTGACCAATCCTACCGATGTAAACGAAGTACTCAACACCTTTTGTTTGTTATTTTCTGAATTAAAAAATTTAAAAAAAGTAGTTTCCATTCCAAAAGTCAACAAAACATTAAAGTAAGCTGCCCAAACAAAAAACTGAGTATTGACATTGAACTCTACCGTACTTGCTAAATTCTGGGTATGAAAGCCTACCAAAAACACATTGATTGCCTTTGGCAAAACAGCTGCCAAACCATAGACAACCGTATTTTTTAAAAAAGAGTTAAGTGTGCTCAAATTGTTAAGATATACTACAAATATATTCTATTTTTACAGAAAGAAAATGAAAGTAGATTCCTATGAAAATTAAATTCCTAACCCTTTTCTTAACTTTGTTTTTCCTAGCACTTTTTTTCATTTCTAAAGGTGTGGCTCAATCACCTAAAAAAGCATTCAAAAGTTTAAGTTCTCATGAAAAATACTGGGTGTATTTTCATCCTTTTACAGCTAAAAAAGCCTATCAAGTTTCTAAAGATGTAGAAAAAGTTGTGGATTCTATAGCCAAAACAAAAACCTTAGGGCCTTTAAAAGTAGGAAATCAGATAGACGCTTTTAAACACGCTTTTTGGATGTGGAGTTTGGCAGAAAAAATAGGATGGAGAGCTGCCAGCAGTTTAGGAGAAGCTCATGAAAAAGGAAATTATGATTTTTATCTTCAACACATAAACGAAGATGGTGAATTGCCAGACAAAGCTAGTTCTGACATGGATGCCCACAACAATAGTGTAGGAATAGCGCTCTATAAGAAATATAAAAAACAAAAAACTTCTAAATCTGAAAAGATAGAGAAAGTAATAGCTGCTGTTTTGCAAGGAAAAACCAAAATGATTTTACAGAACAAAAGCGGAAATTATCTAGACATAAACGGAAACATCATTCCTAAAAAAGATTATTATGGTATATGGAGCAATGCACGAATATTAACTCCTACCAAAGCTCTTCATTTAATGATTGATAATCCATCAAAATCCTTAAATTTGTCACAAACAAAAAAATAATGAAGACCGTACATTCCATTTTAGCAGCTTTTGTATTAATTGCCATTTCTATGGTAGTTTTTAACGCCATTATGAGCTTAAAAAGATCTGAACAATTTAAATCTGGAGACAGAAAATTAGGATTAATTGCTTTAATTCTTACTCACACTCAACTTTTAATAGGTTTGGTAACTTATTATGTTTCTCCTTGGTATGAAAGCATGAAAAATGTTGGAATGGGAAAAGCAATGAAAGATTCAGAATTAAGATTGATGACTGTTGAGCATCCACTTATGATGATTATTGCTATTGTCTTAATTACTGTTGGATGGTCTCGTCACAAAAAATTAACAGAGGACAAAGCTAAATTTAAGTCTTTTGCTATTTTTTACGGAATTGCTTTGTTGTTAATTCTATCTAGAATTCCTTGGGCTCAGTGGTTGTCTTAATACAAACAAAACATGTCTAAACATAAAAAAATGCCATTAGGTAAAAGCCTTTTGGCCTATCCTCTATCGGTATTGTTTTATTTTGTTTATGCATTACTTTTATGCATATTTCATCCTATACAATGGCTTTCTTTAAAGATATTTGGTTACAACGGTCATAAAAAATCTGTAGATGTTTTAAACTTTTGTTTGACCAAATCTTTGTGCATTTTAGGTACCCATGTAAAATTCATCAATAAATATTCTTTTGATGATAGTGTTCCGCACATCATTGTATCCAACCATCAAAGCACGCATGAAATTCCACCATTAGGATGGTATTTTAGAAAATTACATCCAAAATTTGTTGCCAAAAAAGAATTAGGAAAAGGAATACCCAGCGTGTCTTTTAACCTAAACCACGGTGGATCTGTATTGATTGACAGAAGTGATGCCAGACAAGCATTAACGACCATTGGGGCTTTTGCAAAATACTTGCAAAAAAACAACAGGGCTGGAGTTATTTTTCCTGAAGGAACTAGAAGTAGAGATGGAAAACCAAAACGTTTTTCTGAAAATGGATTGAAAATATTAACCAAATTTGCACCTTCTGCCACTGTTATTCCTGTTACAGTAAACAACTCATGGAAACTATGGGAATATGGACAATTCCCAATGAATATTGGTGTAAAACTAACTATTGAAACACACTCACCTATAAAAGTATCTGATAAAAATTTTGACGAATTGTTTGCTGAAATTGAGACCTCTGTAAAAAGCAAAATTATATAAATTCAAAATTATCTTTATCTTCTAAAAATTTAAACTGATTACGAGTTGTTATTAAAGATGCTTTTTTAAGTGTCAATTGTCTCATCACGGGTTCATCTTCACAATGAGTTATCAATTCTCCAAGCGGTCCAATTACCTGAGAATCTCCTTGATATCGTAAGTTATTTCCGTCAATTCCTAATCTGTTTACTGCTACTACATAACTCATGTTTTCTATAGCTCTAGCGGTCAACAAACTGCTCCAAGCAAAAGCTCTTTTGGCTGGCCAGTTGGCTACATACAAAGCAATATCATATTGATCCGTATTTCTAGACCAAACAGGAAATCTTAAATCGTAGCACACAAAAGGTTTGATACGAAACCCTTTGTAAGAAATTAAAATGGATTTTTCTCCAGCATTGTATACTTCATCTTCTTTACCGTACGTAAACAAGTGCTTTTTATCATAAATAGATTGAATTCCGTCTGGTGTAACAAACAAAAAGCGATTGTAAAACTTATCATTTTCTTTAATACTTAAAGATCCACAAATAGCACAATTCATTTTTTTTGCCATTTGCAACATCCAATTCACCGAAAAACCATTCATAGCTTCTGCTACTTTAAGAGGTTCCATGCAAAAACCTGTTCCAAACATTTCGGGTAAAACAATCAAATCTGTTTTTATGTTCTGAATTTGTTTTTCCAAATACGATAACGTTGCCTTGCTATCCATCCACTGAATATCGGTTTGTACTAAGGTAATATTTATTGAATCTTGCATAATATTTTAGTTGCTTTAATAATGGTTTCATCCGTTTTTGCAAAACAGAATCTCAGAACTTTTTCGTCTAAAAAATGAGTATTAAAAACAGAAATAGGAATGGTTGCTATTTTAAATTCTCTTACCAATCGCTTTGCAAATTCCACATCGTTTTCATCCGTAATTTGATCGTATTTTAACAATTGAAAATACGTTCCTTTAGATGGAACAAAAGTAAATTTAGAATTTTTAATTCCCTCTAAAAACAA
The DNA here is from genome assembly GCF_030548295.1 of Wenyingzhuangia sp. 2_MG-2023. GTDB lineage: Bacteria > Bacteroidota > Bacteroidia > Flavobacteriales > Flavobacteriaceae > Wenyingzhuangia. The sequence goes on along the minus strand of NZ_JAUOSB010000001.1, from coordinate 690,554 downwards.
ATCTCTTTTGTCTTGATAAAACGTGTTTAAATACTTGTAATTGTTTGCATCTTTTAAAAATGTCGCAAATGCTTTTTGATAAGGAGTGTTGATGCTAAAAACATTGAATTCATGAACCTTTACAAACTCATCCATTAATATTTTTGGAGCTGCACAATACCCAATTTTCCATCCTGTATTATGAAATGTTTTTCCAAAAGAAGCAATCAAGAAACTGTGTTCTCTTAAAACAGGAAACTCACAAATACTTTTATGTACCTGACCATCATAGGTCATATGCTCGTACACTTCATCACTCAAAACAACAATATTAGTACCTGTTACCAGGTTTTGCAAAGCCAATAAATCTTGAACATCAAACAACGTTCCTGTAGGATTTAAAGGTGAATTGAAAATTATCATTTTGGTTTTATGTGTTATTTTACTGGCCACCAAATTCCAATCCACTTTGTAATTTGGATAATACAATTGTATAAAAACGGGAACACCTCCATTCAATTTCACAACTGGTTCATAACTATCAAAAGCAGGCTTAAAAATAAGAACTTCGTCACCAGTAGTAATCACGGAGGCAACTGCATTAAAAATAGCTTCTGTAGCACCTGCGGTAATGGTAATTTCTTGATGAGAGCAGTATTTTACACCATACAAATTCTCAATTTTACGAGCAATCATTTCTCTTAATTCCGCATCTCCTCTCATAGGTGCGTATTGATTGTATCCATCTTGCATTGCCTTGAATACCAAATGCTGTAGTTCTTTCGACGTTTCAAAATTTGGAAAACCTTGCGATAAATTAATCGCATCATATTCTTTAGCCAAAGCACTCATTGTAGAAAAAATACTTTCGGTCAAATTGGGCAATTTTGATTTGATTCTCAATGTGTTTATTTTTTAGACCTTATAAAAATAAGGATTGATTTGTCATTTATACACAAAACAAGGCTTTAATCCGTATAGAAATCTTATTTTTGGAGGAATTGAAAGGATTATTTTTGATGAAAAAAGACGTGAAGGTTGCAGTTTTTGGAGGGGGTAGTTGGGCAACTGCTATAGTAAAAATGTTAAGTGAAAGAGTTGAAACAATAGGTTGGTACATGAGAAATGTTACCGCAATAGACTATATTAAAGAACACAATCACAATCCTAATTATTTAACTTCTATTGAGTTTAAAACAGAACAGCTTTTTCTTTCCAACGATATTAATGAAATGGTAGCTTATGCCGATATTATTATTTTGGCTATTCCTTCTGCATTTCTAAATGCCGAACTAGAAAAACTAACTACTTCTTTAACTTCAAAAACCATTTTTTCTGCTATCAAAGGCATTGTTCCCGAAACAGGTTTGATTGTTGGAGAACACTTGAACGAAACGTACAAAATTCCGTTTGAAAACATTGGTGTGATTACCGGACCTTGCCATGCAGAAGAAGTAGCCATGGAAAGATTGTCTTATTTAACCATTGCCTGTCAAGATGAAGAAAAGGCAAAATGTTTGGCGGAGTGCTTGACTTCAGATTACATTTTTTGCAAAACCTCAGACGATATTATTGGTTCTGAATATGCTGCCATGCTAAAAAACATATATGCTATTGCTGCTGGTATTGCCCATGGTTTAGGTTATGGAGACAATTACCAAGCTGTTTTGATGTCTAACGCTATTAGAGAAATGAAGCGATACATCAAAAAAATACATAAAATGAAACGTAACATAAATGACTCTGCTTATTTGGGAGATCTTTTGGTAACTGGTTATTCTACCTTTAGCAGAAACCGTATGTTTGGAAACATGATAGGAAAAGGGTATACTGTAAAATCTGCCATGATGGAAATGAAAATGGTAGCAGAAGGATATTACGCTGTAAAATCTGCCTATGAAATCAATCAAGTAAACGGTGCTAGAACTCCTATTATTGATGCCGTTTATAGTATTGTTTACGAAGGAAAAAGTCCGAAAAAATACTTTAAAATACTTTCTGAAAATTTAGATTAAAGTCTATTTCGCCACAATCCCATCTTTACCTAATTGTTTTATTCTGCGTAAAGCACCTTCTTTAATCGTATTTTTCTCAAATACGTATTTTTTATCGTACATAGTGTTTCCAATAAAAAATGAGGTATTGAAAAAGTTGGTCAACTTAAAAAGCTCTTCTTGAACCAGTTCTACTTTGGCAAAGGAATTTGCAGGTAATTCTTGAATGGTTTTGCGCATTACAGATGTCTCTATCAGCTTGTCTTCATCATAACCCTTAGAAACAATAATAGCCATCTCTAAAGCTTTATCTCCATCGTTCACCAAATAAACATTCCAATCATCACACTGAAATTCTTCATTGTACTCTTTTACAACGGCCATAAATACATTTTCTACTTCTGGAATTTGGATGTCTTTTTTCATGCGAATGAATATAGTGCTTTTGCAAATGAACTGCAAAAATAACAATTTGTAGGTCTAAAATCCTAAAATTAGGTCTCAGAAATATTGGGTAATAATCCTTGTATTTTTTGTAACAAGGTTTTAATTTCTTCAGTAGTATTGGTCGTATTGTCAAGTTTTAAACTGCTTTGTCTTTCTATAAACTCCAAATCAATTTGTTTTTTTTCAAAGGAACCTTTATCGTTGATTTGATTCAGCAAAACAGACACAGCTTGTTTTCCTATTTCTAAAAAATTTTGTTTTACTGTAGTTAAGGGTGGGTTGTAATAGGCACTGTCTGGAGTATCATCAAACCCAGTAACAGCCATATGCGCTGGAACGTTTATTTGTTGTTCTGCACAAGCTCTTAATGCTCCCAAAGCCATTTGATCGTTGGATACCAACAAAGCCGTAAACTTTTTGGGATAAAGTAACATTTTTGTGGTTTCTACATAGCCACTTGCTGCCGTCCAATCTCCTTCGGATTGTAAAATTATTTCTTGTTCTGCTCTTTTAATTTCGTTCTCCCAAGTAGTTTTTCGTAGTTCTGCAGCCCATGAATTTTGAGGTCCATTTAACAAAGCAAATTTTTGATATCCTTGCTTTATAAGATGCTGCTGTACAATTTGTTGCGCTCCTTGCTGATGGTTAGAGGAAACCTGTGCTACATTTGCATCTTCGGGTACATCAATAAACAAAAAAGAAATTTGAGGATGTTTGGTAACCAATGCTTCGGCCACATGTTTGGAAACTCCTAAGTTGATGATAATTCCTGCCACTTGTTGCGATCTTAAATCACGAATGGCTTCGTCTAAATTCTCCTCTTGCTGCTCTACTACAGTAATGGCAATGCTATAATCTTGTTTTTTGCTTTCCAAACGAATGCCTTCCACAATATTCATAGCTCCCTCCATAGACATTTTTAAAGTAACAATTCCCAGTACTTTTACTTTTTTTTGCACCAACAACTGTGCTCCTTTGTTAGGAACATACCCTAATTTGTCTATAGCTTCTTGTACCTTTTTTAAAGTTTTAGGCTCTACTCCTTTCCCTCCATTGGTAACTCTAGATACAGTTTGTGTAGAAACTCCAGCTAGGGCTGCTACCTCTTTAAAAGTGACTTTTTTGCTCATAATCGTACGGTTCTTAACAAAGATAAGGGATTTAAAACTTCACCATAAAGAAATCTACTCCCTGTATAAAACAGAAAGTAGATTTGTGTATAAGTAGGGGATGTAACAGATTTATAGTTTAACAACAAAACCTCCGCCTGGTGCCATATGAATGGTAATTTTGTCTGAAACATTCTCAGTAGATTTCTTAAAGTCTAAACCATTGTTGTCTGCGTTAATTCCGTCTTTATAAACGGTTGCTTGTCCACTTTTTCCTGTAATTCCTTTTACGTCAATCGTAATATCTCTAGCATCCCAGTTATTTAAACCCCCAATATACCAAGTATCTCCACTTCTACGAGCCGTCACAATGTATTCTCCCATCACCCCATCAATGGTTTTACTCTCGTCCCATACCGTTGGAATTTCTGCAATAAACTTTGTGCTTACTGGATTTTTTTCATAATTGGTAGGTGTGTCACACAACATGTTTAATGGCGACAAGAAAATAACATATTCTGCCAATTGATGCATGCGTGTTCCCTGACTCATAGGTTTAGAAAAGTTAGGATAATACTGTGTTTCTACTGTGTTGGTAATGGTATTTAAAGATTTTACTGCATTGTTCATAGCACCTTGCGTATAATCAACAGGTCCAGAAATCATACGTAAGTAAGGCATGGTAACATCATAAGTTACCTGGTCGCAAGTTTGTGGTTGCCATTTCATTTGCTCTAAACCGTGTACTCCTTCAAAGTTTAAAATATTTGGATAAGTTCTTTGCAATCCAGCAGGTTTGTATGTTCCGTGTAAATCGGCCAATAAATCGTAATTTGCACACATTTTTGCAACACGTTCGTTAAAATATACCAAGTCTTGATCGTCTCCGTTCATAAAATCGACTTTAAACCCTTTTACGCCCATTTTGCTATAATGTTCACACACTTTTTGCATGTCTTTATCAAAAGCGTAATATCCAGCCCAAAGAATAATTCCCACATTTCTTTCTTTTCCATAAGCAAGCAACTCTTCTAGGTCAATTTCAGGCACAACTTGCATTAAATCATAGACTTTGTTTACAGACCAACCTTCATCCAAAATCACGTATTCTATTCCGTTTTTAGCTGCAAAATCAATATAATACTTATACGTTTGGTTGTTAATTCCTGCTTTAAAATCTACACCTTCTAAATTCCAATTGTTCCACCAATCCCAAGCTACTTTTCCAGGTTTAATCCAGCTAGTATCTCCAATGGCATTTTCTTCGGCTAATAGATAAGATAAATCTGTGTTGGCCAATTCTACATCATTACTAGTTACAATAGCCGCTCTCCACGGAAACGATCTTTTTTGATTGATTTTAGCAATGTAATCATGACGAGACTTTACGGTTACCTGTAAATTGTTGTATCCTGAATGCTCTTCTACTTCCTTACGCAAAGGAGCAAAAAAGGCACTTAAGGTATTTTCCTTTTCTGTTGCCTGCATGTACATCCCTGGGTAATTTCTTAAATCACTTTCGGTTATTGTTACACGTTTTCCTTTAGGAGCGGCTACACTTAAAGGTAAAAACATCAAACGTTCTTTGTCTAATTCTGATATTTTTAAATGTGTATATGTGTTTTCAAAAGCTTGAGACAATTGATGCTCTAAATCTCCAGGAGAATATACATAGGGTACGGTGGTATCTGCATCGTTTACAAATTCGTAATCTGCAATTTCGTTCACAACTTCAAAATTTCCTCTTTTATTACTTACAAATCGATAAGCAACACCATCATTGTAAGCTCTAAACTCTAAACTCCAATTGCCTTCAAACTCTATAGCAACTTGGTTGTAATGATCTTTTACCGTAGTGCTTTTGTAAAAAGGGGAAGTAATGGTTTTATCAACCGTGCTTTTTTGAATGTTTTTTACTTTAGATTCTTTTCCCAAAACCACTCCATTAGACAATGCCATGGCTATTTTAGAGGGTGCCAATACCAATACCTCGTCTTGAGAAATGGAGTAGCGAATGTCGTTTTCAATGTTAATTTGAGCTTTTGTAGCTCCGTCTGGCGATGTAACTGTAATCTTTTGTGTTGTTGTTCCCATTGCGCTTGTTGTTACCAGTATTAAACTTAATACAAGTTTATAAAATGCTATTTTTTTCATGATTCTAAATTTTATGTTTTTTTTATTTATTTATTCTTACCACCAAATTTCAAATTGCAATCCCAACGTAAATCCCTCGGTATTGTTCCCAAAAGGGGCATTTGTAGGAGTGGTTCCTATATGTCCCATTAAATCGTTGCTCCAAAAAGCGTAAGTTATCAAGGGGCGTAAAACAGGTCGATTGTAAAATCCTTTGTTTAGAGAAATTTCTGGAGTAAAGGAAATGCGTTGTAAATTTCCTTCAACATTTACCTGTTGATTGTTTACGTATTCTGTACTTAGCTCTAAGCTTAACTTAAAATACCTATTTAAATAATACATTCCTCTTGCCCCAACCGCTATCCAGTACAATTTGTTTCCTGTGTTTTCTAGGTAACTTTTAGTTCCATTTTGATAATTGTAAGGCTGTGTTCCAAAATCTTTAAACACACTCATTAAAATACCATTGATAGCAAAACGATCCAAATCGTCGTACAAAAAGTTGTTGTTGATTTCTAGCGCATAAGCTTTTCTTAAATCGTTTAACACCAACTGATTGTTGTTAGGGTTTTCTTTTTGAGACATTCCTGTCCAGTGATGTTGTGCAACCGTTGCTCCTTGCCTAAACAAAACAGCAAAGGTGTTGGTAATGTTCTTTTTTTCGGTGTCTAACCAAGCAAAGGCACCAAAACCATGACGAGTTTCATAATCCAATGTTGGGTTGGCCGCACGGATCGAATAGTTCACCGCCAAATTGATTTTACTTGTTTTGCTTACAGGAACATGTACCCAACGCGCATCCGCAGTAAAAGCTTTTAACACACTTTGGTTTTGATTGAGGTAAGACACAACTTCTTTATCTTCAAAAGCCCAAGCTCCTAGTTTAAAATCTTGAGCTCCCTTGTTGGTAATTAAATTTTCTATTCCCAAACCCCACCCTGTTTGTGCAGGATTCATCCATTGTTTGTCTAATAAGTGAATGGCTTGCCTGTGATAATAACGTTTTCCAATCCATAAAACCTCTTTGTTTCCCAACAAATTGTTTCCGCGAACATAGAGTTGAGCTGTTTTGTCAAATTGCATTTCATTTTCAGTTCCAAAGGCTTCGTAAAAAGAAGTCATCCAAACCACATCTATTGATTGATTTTTTTCTTTGTTTATATAACGTGTATAATCAAACTCCAATTCTCCATAAGTATCTGCTTGGTTTCCTAAGCTAAATTTGTTCAAAGCACCAGGCATTTGAAAATGCGCTTGAGTAGCACCTCCTTCACTCTGCCCTATTCCTGTTCTGATATAACCTGAAGTACCAAAGTAATTCTGATCGTCTTCCCATAATTTTTGTCCAAAACCTGAAAATACCGTCATCAAAACAACGCTATAGGTAAGCAACCTGGTTTTAAAGTTTATAGTTATTGTCATATTTTTTGGATTTGTTGTTACAAAAACATTAAAATGTTTTCGCAAACATACAACTAAATAATGAATTTAATTTCCTTTTTTGCCATTTATTATGTTTTTGAAAACATAGACAATGCAAGAATGCAGTTAATACGGTAGTTTGGGTCAATTTTTAAGAATCACTTAATTTTGACTTTTTTTGTAACCGAGGAAAAAAATCACAAAGAGAAGAGTTGTAAACACAAAAAAACTGTAGACAAGATGCCTACAGTTTTGTTCTTTTATTAAACGTTAAAAATTCTACTTTTCTATAATAAATAAGGTTCCACCAAAATTTTGTACAGGATTTGTTTCTTGAGTTGTTTTAAGGTGTACATAATCAATTTCACAAATAATTTCCAGATCTGAAGAAGTAAAGGTAGTACTCCATAAAATTTCAGGCAGAGAGTTATTGTTGCTAGTTCCCCATTTGTCTATGATTTCCTTTTTTAGTTTCTCTAAAGGAATCACTAAGGTATCGTGCTGCGTTATGATTCTGAGTGTTTTTTGTTGTCTACTAAGTTGAATAGTTTGATTTTGGAGAGGAATAATTTTAGATGCCTTTTTTGTTGAAAACATAAAACCATAAAGATAATCCGCACCTTGGGTAGCAATCAATTTTGGTTTTTTGGTTCTGTAGTACACCGTTTTTTGATTGCTGCTGTTCTTGTATAACTTGCGGTATTTTATCCCCATCGTCTCCATATACCTCCTAGCCTCACTATTGTAAGAAAATCTTTTGTGTGTGATGGTGTCTCCAATCAGAACCGTAAAATCTTGAACAAACCACGGCCTTATTTGTTGAAAACCATGATGATCGACTAAATAATCTAAAATAGATTTAACTTCATTATGAAGAGAATCGTTTAAAATATGATTGTTGATCAATTTCTTTTTAGTTCTAAACTTTGGCAAACTGTCTAGATTCCAAAGAACTTCATTTTCAATTTTCCCATCAACCAAAATGCCGTTTTCTATCAATATTTTTTCCAATCGATGTGCTTGACTTTTTTCACTTACAGAAAACATTCCCCAAGGTCCAAAACAAGTCAAAATCAACAAGATAGAAAGTGAAACCGGAATGAACTTAATGTTGTCTTTTTTAATGATAAAATAGATACAGACCATGCTAATCCATACGCCCAAAGTAATTGCCGCATACCTCTTAATAGTAATTCCATAATCTAAAACTCTCATGCTAAGAGCTATAAAAAGTACTATTACCAAAGGAATAATAAGAATGTAAAAAACTTTAGAAAATTTTGGAATCCACTCATTACCTAACAATTTTCCGTACGGATAAATCAACAAAATGGTAAAAAACCCTAAAACAGAAACTCCCGAAACCAAGTAAGAAACAATTCCTTTTGGCCAATCCCAAGAAATAAAAATTTTACCAATGTATGCATATAGAATCACTAAATAAAGCACCAATAAAGACAACAAAATATATTGGGTAAATATTTTTAGTCCTTTGGGATATTCTCGAACCTTTTCCAGTTTGTTTAAATCATCTGGAACTCCCGAAACAAAAAACCAAGTATTGAACAATCCAATAATTACAATATAAATATCCAAATAAAGCTCGTCATGAATTTCTACATTGAACAATGATTTAACGGAAAACAAAGCTAAGATCAACCCAATATAAATAAACGTTGAATACAGAACAGAAGTACAAAGTCTTAAAAACAATGCTTTGTTATAGTTCCAAAAACCATTCAGTTCTTTTGTTTTAAGATAGGGAGCAAAAGAAACCAATAAGTGAATAATCACGTTAAAAACACCATATCTAATATAAGGAATAGAGGTGTTGTGCGTAGTATCTATAGAAGGAAATGACACGTAAATTGTTCCTAAGAAAAGAAATCCTAAAAGATAGATTCCATACAAATAGTTAGCACTTAAATGATTTTTACGTTTAAAAACCGAAATACAAAAAAATAATGGCACCCCTAAAGAAAAAGTTAACAACGCATTTATACATGGTAATTTGTTGGTAATTTCATCATCGTATTCTACCAAAACCAATGATAAAACAACAGCTACGAAAGCAGATAAAACAACCAAAGGATACTTTAAAAAAGAATCTTTGGCATTGTTGTATAAATACCTAATAGACAAGAACTTCATAGCGTTGCGTTTTTATCAAATATAAAAAAAGCTACAAGGTTTATAATTCTTGTAGCTTTTTAAATTTATGTTTTTAGTTGTACTAGTTAATCGCTTTGAATTGCTCTAAGAAACGAACGTCGTTTTCGTAAAACATTCTAATATCTGGAATTTGATACAATAACATGGCAATACGCTCAATACCCATTCCAAAAGCGTAACCACTGTATTTTGTAGGATCAATATTCGCATTTTTCAATACGTTAGGATCTACCATTCCGCACCCCATAATCTCTAACCAACCTGTTCCTTTGGTAATTTTATAATCTGTTTCTGTTTCTAATCCCCAATAAATGTCTACCTCGGCACTAGGCTCCGTAAATGGAAAATAAGAAGGACGTAAACGTATTTTAGATTTACCAAACATTTCTTGAGTAAAGTACAAAAGTGTTTGTTTTAAATCTGCAAAAGACACGTCTGTATCAATGTACAAACCTTCTACTTGATGAAAAATACAGTGAGCACGAGCAGAAATATCCTCGTTTCTAAATACTCTACCAGGAGATAAAGTTCTGATAGGTGGTTGGTTATTTTCCATATATCTTGTTTGCACAGACGATGTATGTGTACGCAATAATATATCTGGGTTTTGTTCTATAAAAAAGGTGTCTTGCATGTCTCGTGCCGGATGGTATTCTGGTAAGTTCAACGCAGTAAAGTTGTGCCAATCGTCTTCAATTTCTGGCCCTTCAGAAACGGTAAATCCAATTCTAGAAAACACATCAATAATTTGATTTTTCACAATAGATATTGGGTGACGAGATCCTAATTTTAAAGGTTCAGCCGGTCTAGTTAAATCATTTAAAGAGTCACTTTCTAAAGCTGCATCTTCCAACAAAGCTTTCATTTCGTTGATTTTTCCTTCAGCTGCATTTTTAAAAGTATTCAATGCTTGACCAAATTCTTTCTTCTGATCGTTGGCTACGTTTTTAAATTCAGCAAAAAGATCATTTAAAATACCCTTTTTACCAACGTATTTGATTCTAAATGTTTCAAGCTCCTCCTTAGTAGTAGCCTTAAAATCATTTACTTCTCCAATCAATTCTTTAACTTTATCTAACATAATCTTTCTTCAGAAATTAGATGGCAAATTTAAACAAACTATTTATAATAGGATGTTTAAATTTGCATAGAGTTTTTACTATCCGTAGATAGTTTTTCAATTATTTTTATTCTCCAACCAATTGAAGTCCTAACCTTTTAAGCTCTCTTTGTAAAGATTTCATTTACAATTTACAAGCTATGTAACCCTTCCAAATTATCACCAACCTTCAAAATTGGTTATCCAATTATTATGCTTAAAGTAGTTCCATGATGTATTTGCCAAATCAACTTTAGGGTCTATAAATGTTTTTGAAGGTCTTCCGTTCAAGCTTTTTTTACTGATACAAAAAACCTTTATTTCATGTCCTTTTTTAGCCTCTTCTTGTTTTAAATATTGAGCATATTGCCAAATAACATCTGGCTGCGTATTGACCAAATGTTTTTGTTTTTGAGACAGTATTTTGGGGTGATGAATGTATGTTTTGTTGTTAGTAACATCTTCTATTCTAAAACGAGTATTTCCTCTTGCGGTTCTCAACATCATTCTCCAACTCATTTTATGTCCTTCTTCTGTCCAAAATGTATTTCCTTCTATAAAATATTGTCTGAGTGGTAAAAACAATTGTAGCATAATGTATAAAAGTAAGAGCCCTGTAATTCTCTTATTGACAAAACCTGATGCTTGAGTATTAAAATATTCTTTCCTAGGCAAAAATATTTTCTGGATTTTTTTCGCATCAAAAAAGAACAAAGCAAAAGAGAGACTTAAATACGGAAACACCCCTACTTGAAATACAATGGAATTAAAACTATGAAAAAACAGAGAAATAACAAACCCAAACACTCTAGTTTTTATACACATTAAAAGAGGAATAATCAGCAAATCAAACAACAGTCCTCCATAAGCAATTGCCATGTAAAACCATTCTTGAGTAAAAAACTGACCTATAAACGGAAAAGAAGCTTCTCCTTTTAATACAATTTTTGTAAAAGTTCCGTCCAACCAATCTGGATAAATTTTTGCAATTCCTCCAAAAAAATACACACAAGAAATTTGAAAAATCAGCACAAACTTACACCAATATGGCATGTAAAATTGTATTGGAATACGTTTTGTTTTTACGTCTAGAGAAGCGTATCTATTTGCTGGTAAAAAAATCATGATGAAACATAACAAAATCATCAAGTAGTAATGATTGTTGTAAGATATCTTATGACACAAATAACAATATGTCCAAAGAATGGTATATGTTATAATAGACAGTTTATAAAAATATCCCAACAATACACCCAAACCCAACAAACCCATTAAACCATACAAATAATACATTCCTAATCCGTCTAATGGTTGCATCCATTCCAAACCAATGTAACTAAAATGAATGGTTGGCTCTATATAGGTACGTTCAATCCAACCCGTAAAAATAGAGCCCCAAGCTTCGGCTGTTAAAACAAAACCAAAAATAATTCTAAAAATAACCAATGGACTGTTGTCAATTTTTTTAAATAGAAAATCCATCATAATGGTGTAAGATTTTTATAAATTAGTTTAATACACAAAGATATTTTTATATTAAAAAAAAACTTTAAAAATGGATAAAAGAGTACAAGATTTTATGGATCTCGTTAAGATTCGTAATTCAAATGAACCTGAATTTTTACAAGCCGTACAAGAAGTTGCCGAAACTGTAATTCCATACGTTTGTGAACACGATATATATTATGGTAAAAATATATTATTAAGAATGGTAGAACCTGAAAGATTGATTTCTTTTAGAGTTTGCTGGGTAGATGATGATGGAGAAATACAAATTAACAGAGGGTACAGAGTTCAGATGAATTCTGCTATAGGACCTTACAAGGGAGGTTTAAGATTTCACCCTACGGTAAACCAAAGTGTTTTAAAATTTTTAGCCTTTGAACAAGTTTTTAAAAACTCATTAACCACACTTCCAATGGGTGGTGGTAAAGGAGGATCCGACTTTGATCCAAAAGGAAAATCTGACGATGAAATTATGCGTTTTTGCCATGCTTTTATGTCTGAGTTATTCCGACACATAGGACATGATACCGATGTTCCTGCAGGTGATATTGGAGTTGGTGCTCGTGAAGTAGGTTTCTTGTTTGGAATGTACAAAAAATTAAAAAATGAATTTACTGGAGTCTTAACAGGAAAAGGATTGTCTTGGGGAGGTTCTCAAATTAGACCAGAAGCTACAGGTTATGGTGCTGTATATTTTGCAGAATCTATGTTAAAAACACAAAACAAAGATTTAAAAGATAAAGTAATATTAATTTCCGGATCTGGAAACGTAGCCCAATTTGCTGCCGAAAAGTGTATTCAACTGGGTGGTAAAGTAGTCACTTTATCAGATTCTTCGGGATATATATATGACGAAGATGGTATTGATCAAGAAAAATTAGAATTTATAAAAGAACTAAAAAATGTAAAAAGAAGTCGTATTTCAGAATATACAGCTAAATATACTTCGGCAGTTTATCATATAGGAAAAACTCCATGGGCAGAAAAATGTCACTTAGCTTTTCCTTGTGCAACCCAAAACGAATTGGATAAAAATGCTGCTATCTCGTTAATTTCAAATGGATGCTTTTGTGTTACTGAAGGAGCTAACATGCCTTGTACGATAGATGCTATTGAAGAATTTCACAAAGCAAAAATATTTTTTGCCCCAGGGAAAGCATCTAATGCAGGTGGAGTTGCCACTTCTGGTTTAGAAATGACACAAAATGCATTGCGTTACAAATGGACAAGAACAGAAGTAGACAACAAATTAAAAGAAATTATGAAAGACATTCATGCTTCTTGTGAAGAATATGGAACAGAACAAGATGGCTACGTCAATTATGTAAAAGGTGCAAATATTGCAGGTTTTGTAAAAGTTGCCGATGCAATGTTGGCTCAAGGAGTGATCTAAAAGACTTACTCTTTTTTCCTAGATTTTATCAAGCCGTTGTATTTTATATTCAACGGTTTTTTTTATTGCTTAAAACAAAAACACTTGTTAAAAAATTTAACAAGTGCTTTTTCTAGTATTTAAATTAACATATTACCCCTAAAAGAAAACTAAACACTATTAATATTTTAATGAAACGTCTACTTTGTTTTTTGCATAAATAAAAACATATGTATTCGATTTTGTCTTTAATAATTTATTTGAAGTTGAGTACATAGTTTACTCTAAAAATTCTTCTTTTATATAATTATAAAATTCTAAATAGTATATCACCCAACACATCGTAAAAAGGCAACATTACCACATATGTATTTTTTAATCATAAAAAGTAATACTTTAATACCAAATCTAGTTTAAATCTTCCAAACAAATGATAATATTTCAAAAAAACAGACCTATACTTTCGTCTAGTTTTTATAAAAAAACATATAAAACACTGTTTATCAGTATCTTTATTTTTTAAAATCATTAAACATAATTCCTAATTCTATTCTTTTTTTTATGTTTAATTTTTTAAAAATATTTGAAATATGATATTTAACTGTTGATTCTTGAATAAATAATTCCTCCGCAATGTGTTTGTTTGAATTTCCTTTTAATATTAACGTCATCACTTCTTTCTCTCTTAAAGACAATTTATAATGTTTTGTAAACGCTTCTAAAGTTTCTTCAGAAGATTTTGAATGACTTTCATTTTCTATTCTAATCTTTTCATTTAAGTCTGTCTGAACTTTATCTTTCTCCAAAGTTACTTTCTTATGCCTAAAAGATATCGCATAAAGAAAAACCATCATTTCTATAATGCTCCCAGTTTTCAAATTTGCAACCGAGAAACCAATATCAAAAACACCAAACTGGGAAGGTAAAATGTATAATATATTAGATATATACAAAACTAAATAAGCTACCAAAGCAAATCTAGCATATAAAGACTTTTTAAACAACGATACTGCAGACAGTGTATAAATTGTAAAGCAAAGAGAGTTTATTACCTCTCCAACTATATACCATAGTAAATTATCAGACGCAATAAACAACAAATAAACAATTCCACTCAGCACAATTGATGATACACCATAATAAATCAATTTGGGATAGTGCTTGTTTAATTGTAAAGCCTCTGTGCTAAACAAAACTACAAACACCAAGATCAACCAATAAAAAAGTAAATTAAGATGTTCTATCCATTTTGAATTTCCAAAAAAATCATAAAACAAACCATCTAATTCAAATATAGACAATGTAATACTGATTAATAAGCCACAATAAAGAAGAAAGAATCTATTTCTATTGATAAAGTAAAACATCAAATTAATCAAAAGAACCACGATAGAAAACCCATAATACAAACCTAATTGCATCCATCTTTTGTAATAAAAATCTGTAAGCCCATCTTCTGAAAAAACCTTTATTGGAAAGAAAATACTTTTGGTAAAATCTACAACAAAATAATACTCTGCTGTTTCTCCTTGATTTAAGACGAAAGGAAACTGAATGTATTTTTTTTGTTTCTCTTCAAAACTATAAACTTCTTTTAAGCTTCCGTTTGTATTCTTGTACAGTGATAAATTGTTAAAAGTAGTCGTGTTTATTCTGTAAACTAATTCTTTATTTTTAGTTGTTACATTCTTAAATTTTAATCTAAGCCACACTCTGGAGTCGTTAGCTCCCGGAAAATTTTTATCAAAAGAACTAAACTCTTTATCCTGTATTGATTCCTTTGTTTCAAGTGTAGAAACATCAAGATAATAAACCAGTTCACTTTTTAATGATTTAAGTGTAAAGTCAACGTCAATCTCTATCGACTCTTGAGAAAATCCAAAATTAAAAAACAATAATATGAATGGGGTAATAAATCTCATACTCTGAAATATCTTATTTTAAATAGGGGTATAAAAAAAAGAGTACGGAAAGATAAATCTAACCGTACTCACTAATATAATATTTTAAAATTTTAATATCTCTTACTTTTATTAAGTATTTCTGATTTTATAAATTTTAAATTTCACTAAGTATTTCTCAATTTTTAAAGCCTCTGTTCAATCAACATAACCTACTCACAATCTGTAAATTGCTCTATGTTTTTTTGATAAAGTTTAGCTTACCTTAAATTGTGATTAATTGTTCAACGCTTCTGCTCCACCAACAATTTCTAAGATTTCTCCTGTAATTGCTGCTTGACGAGCTTTATTGTACGTCAATTTTAAACCATCTCTTAAATCTTTTGCATTGTCTGTAGCTTTGTGCATAGCAGTCATACGAGCACCGTGCTCAGCTGCAAAAGAATCTCTGATTGCTTTGTATAACTGAGTTTTTAAAGACTTAGGAATCAATGCTGCTACAATTTCCTCTTTTGAAGGTTCAAAAATATAATCCGAAGAAACATTTCCTGCAACTTCTACAGGTTCAATTGGTAAATATTGTTCTAATGTTGCAATTTGTGTTGCTGCATTTTTAAACACATTGTAAACAACTTCAATTCTATCAAAATCTCCATTGGCATACATTTCCATCAATTCTTCAGCAATTACAGTAACATTGTCAAAAGTTAAATCATCGTAAACAGTAACATTGTTTTTTAAAACATTGTATTTTTTTGATAATATATCATTTGCCTTTTTACCAATGGTATATAGCGTAATTTCTTTACCTTGATATTTTTCAGAAATAACTTTTTCTGTCTTTTTTATGATTGAAGTATTGAAACCTCCACACAAACCTCTATTTGAAGAAACTACTACCAATAAAACTTTAGACACCTCTCTTTGCTCTGCAAATACACCTCCAGCATCAGCATCTAATGTAGCACTTAAGTTTTGTAACAACTCAGTTAATTTATTTGCATAAGGACGCATGGCAGTAATAGCGTCTTGAGCTTTTTTCAACTTTGCTGCAGATACCATCTTCATTGCGCTCGTAATTTTCATTGTAGAGCCAATAGAGGTAATTCTGTTTCTAATTTCTTTTAAGTTTGCCATTTCTTTTAGTATTAAGTATTAAGTAGTTAGTACATAGACTACTTCTCAAAAACTTTATTGAAATGTAAACACTAAATGCGTAATGCATTTAGTGTTTACTACTTGTTTTGTTATTAGTATTTAGCTGAAATTTCTGCTGCTACAGATTCCAACACGTCTAAACCTTCCAATTTACCAGACTTTAACACGTCTAATACATCTCTGTGTTTCGCATTTAAATACTCAATGTAATCAGCTTCAAACTCTTTTACTTTGTTAACAGGAACATTCTTTAATAAGTTCTTAGAACCTGCATAAATAATAGCAATTTGGTCTTCTACCGTATATGGATCATTTTGAGCTTGCTTTAAAATCTCTACGTTACGTTGTCCTTTTTCAATTACAGATAAAGTAGCTGAATCTAAATCAGATCCAAATTTAGCAAACGCTTCTAATTCACGGAACTGAGCTTGATCTAATTTTAAAGTACCAGATACTTTTTTCATAGATTTAATCTGTGCGTTACCTCCTACACGTGATACAGAAATACCCACGTTGATTGCAGGACGAACCCCAGAGTTAAATAAATCTCCATCTAAGAAGATTTGCCCATCAGTAATAGAAATTACGTTTGTTGGAATATATGCAGAAACATCTCCTGCTTGTGTTTCAATAATTGGCAAAGCTGTAATAGAACCTCCTCCTTTGATTTTTCCAACTAAAGAAGCAGGAATATCATTCATTTGAGCAGCAATCTTATCGTTGTTAATTACTTTTGCAGCACGTTCCAATAATCTTGAGTGTAAATAGAATACATCCCCTGGATAAGCTTCACGTCCTGGTGGTCTTCTTAACAATAAAGATACCTCACGGTAAGCAACTGCTTGTTTAGACAAATCATCATAAACAATTAAAGCTGGTCTACCAGTATCTCTAAAATATTCTCCTACTGCAGCACCTGCAAATGGAGCATATACCTGCATTGGAGCAGGATCAGAAGCATTAGCAGCAACAATAGTTGTATATGCTAAAGCACCTTTTTCTTCTAATAAGTTTACAATCAATGCAACTGTAGAGGCTTTTTGACCAATAGCTACATAAATACAATAAACAGGTTCTCCTGCATCGTAAAATTCTTTTTGATTGATAATTGTATCAATTGCAACAGTAGATTTACCTGTTTGACGGTCACCAATAATTAACTCACGTTGTCCACGTCCAACAGGAATCATAGCATCTACAGATTTAATACCTGTTTGCAATGGTTCTGTTACAGGCTCACGGAAAATAACTCCAGGAGCTTTACGTTCTAATGGCATTTCAAAAGTTTCACCAGCAATAGGACCTTTTCCATCGATAGGAGTACCCAAAGTATCTACTACACGACCTACAATTCCTTCACCAACATTGATAGAAGCAATTTTTTCAGTTCTTTTTACAGTAGAACCTTCATGTACTTCTGAAGAAGAACCTAACAATACAACACCTACATTGTCTTCTTCTAAATTCAATACAATCCCTTGTAATCCTGAATCAAATTCAACTAATTCTCCATACTGCACATTCGCTAATCCGTATACACGTGCAATACCATCTCCAATTTGTAATACAGTACCAACCTCATTTAAAGAACCTGTTGCTTCAAAATTTGTTAGCTGCGCTTGTAAAATTGCTGATACTTCAGCTGGTTTTATTGCTGCCATCTTTATTTATTATTTGATGTAATTTTTTTAAATTTTTGCTTCGTAATGACTATCGTCAAAACTTCTTTCTAACTCTCTTAAGCTTTTTGCTATACTAGCATCGTATTGAATATCTCCAACTCTTAAAATAAAACCTCCAATTATATCTGGATTTATATCATTATTAAGTGTAGTTTCGTTACCCGTCAATTCTTTTACTTTAGCAATAACTTGTATTCTTAAAGCATCCGATAAAGGAACAGCTGTTGTTACTTTAGCAACATCTATAGACTTTAAATGGTCATAAATTATTTGATAATCACTTGCTACAGTTTCTAAAACATCCAATCTTTTCTTGTTTGCTAAAAGCTTGATCAATCCCAGAGAGTAGTTGTTAACTTTAGATCCAAAAATAGCTTCTAGAACAGATACTTTGTCACTTAGCTTGATGATTGGACTTTTTAACAACACTTTTAAATCATCGCTTCCTTGAATGGTTTCTTCAATCAACTGCATATCATTGTATACTGCTGTTTCGCTCCCATCAGTCTTAGCAAGATTTAAAATCGCTTTTGCGTAACGTATTGCTGCTCTTGTACTCATATTTCTACTAGTTTAAAGTAACTTCTTTTAACGATTTTTCTACCAATTCTAATTGAGTAGCTTCTGAAGATAATTCTCTCTTTATTACTTTTTTAGCAATATCAATAGAAATTCCTGCAATTTGAGATTTAAGTTCAGCCAAAGCAGCTTGTTTTTCTACTTCGATAGCTCCTTTTGCATTAGTGATAATGATTTCTGCTTGTTCATTAGCTTCCTCTTTAGCATCAGCAACTATTTTGTCTTTAATCTCACGAGCTTCTTTTAACATAGTGTCTCTTTCTGCTCTAGCTTCTTTGATGATTCTTTCGTTTTCAGAATTTAATTTCTCTAATTCCTTTTTTGCATTTTCAGCAGCCTCTAAAGCATTCGCAATACCTTCTTCTCTAGTATTTAAAGCTTCTAATATAGGCTTCCAGGCAAACTTACGCATTAATACTATTAAAATAACAAAGATAATTGCTACCCAGAAAAATAGACCAAATGAAAAATCATTAATTAACTTATCCATCTATGTAAAATATTTAATATAGTTTAGTTTTGTACTTTTTGTTTAAATAGATACTATCTGTAACCAACCGTTACAGATAGCACTAAGTTTTCTTGTGATTATTTTCCTAAGATTAAAGCACCAAATGCCAAACCTTCCAATAATGCACCAATAATAATCATTGCAGTTTGAATCTTGTTAGCTGCTTCTGGTTGACGTGCAATAGCGTCCATTGCTGAACCTCCAATTTTACCTAAACCTAAACCTGCTCCAATAACGATTAAACCTGCTCCTACTAATCCTGGGATTTCCATAATAATGATATATAATAATTAAACAAAAAATTTATTTTTAATGATGATCGTGTTCTTCTACAGCCATACCAATAAACAATGATGATAACATGGTAAAGATGTATGCTTGTAAAAACGCAACCAATATTTCGATAACATTGATAAACAACGTTAACAATAACGATACTCCAATACTACCTCCTGTACCTAACATTGCCTTTCCTGTGTAAATTAAGGCAATCAACCCCATTACTACGGTGTGACCTGCTGTAATGTTTGCAAACAAACGAATTAACAAAGAGAAAGGTTTGGTAAACATTCCTAATACTTCAATAGGTGCTAATACTATTTTCATAGGTACTGGAACTCCAGGCATCCAAAATATATGTTTCCAATAATCTTTATTTGCACTAAATTGTACAATAAAGAACGTAAACAATGCCAAACAAACAGTTACCGCAATGTTTCCTGTTACGTTAATTCCTAACGGAGTTAACCCTAATAAGTTTGTTATCCAAATAAAGAAGAATACGGTCAATAAGAACCCCATAAATTTTCTGTATTGCTTTTCACCAATGTTTGGTCTAGCAATTTCATCTCTCACAAAAAGTACTAAAGGCTCTAAAACTCTAGCAAATCCTGTTGGAATAGGTCCATTTTTATATCCGTTTGCCAAACTTACAAACAACAAAAGCATAATAATAGAAATCACCAAAATTGACAATACGTTTTTAGTAATTGAAAAATCTAATGCTTTTTCGTTTGTTGGATGGTGGTGCTCATCGTAGTGAATAGTTCCTTGAGCATCCGTCTTATAAATTTTTCCGTGGTATAATTTGTAATGTTGTCCGTTTTTTTCGACTACTTTTTCACCATGATCAAATTCAGAAGACATAAAAACAGTCAATCCATTTTCAAACAAAATTACTGGCAAAGAAAACCCGTAATGATGATTTGACGCCTCATCTGAGAAAAATATAAAGTCGTGAGAATCCGCCAAGTGATGTTCTGAATAAGCCGTAATTTCTTCAGGAGTATTAACTCCCTCTAAAAAACCTTCTTCTTCTGAATGAGGCTTTTTTGCCACATGTTCGCTTTTCTCGTGTTGAGCAGTATCGTGATGCTGTTCATCGTTTGCCTGACTTGTAAACGGTAGTAACGTTAACATTAACACCACTAAAACTTTTAGGTTCAATTTTACTATCATTCCCTCGTGAATATTGATTGTTTTCAAAATTTGTGCAAATGTAAACAATAATTTAAAAATACTATTAGTTTTCAACACTGAATTGTTGAAAAATAAAAAACATTACTCTTTTTTAGTTTGACCAAGAAGATCGCTAATCTTCAATATTTTTACCACAAAAATTTGCTCCATTACCAAATTGATAAGAAAAGGACAAAAAACTGCAACAGCATCATAATTAGACACTTCACCTATTGTATTTTTGGGATTCAGCACCAAAAACAAAAATAACATTTTTACAAAGCTCAACCCTAAAAATATGAATCCGATATTGTTTTCGTATTTTTTGTGCAAAAAGTAAATACTTACACAAACAAATAGCGAAGCCAAAGCATTTAACAAGTAAGATAAAGGAAGATTTACCACCTTTACTATTCCTGCTGTTATAAAATTTGTTTCAATTGTGGTGTGCACTAGAAATGCAAAAAGGTTTGTTACTAAAAAAATAGTCAAACCTTTGACATGATTTTTAATCATCAAATTTATTCGTTATTTAGTTTGTTCAATTGCCGTGTTAAATTAAGGACAAATAAAACAAGTGATAGAATGATAAAAAAAAGAGTTCCCCATGGTTTTTCAAAACCAAAATACTCATCTACTCTGACACCTATCAAAGATGACAAATACATAGTTACTCCTAATTGCGCTCCAATTCCTGAAAATTTAAGAAACTTTTGAAGCTTTCCCTTGCTTGGATTCGTTTGATTTTTCTTCAACCTTACTTGATGGTTTTAATTCTTTAACAGCACTTAACATACTACAATTTGCATTGATTACTGCTCCTGGCTCAACCGTAAAACTTTCCGCTAAAACCTCACCATAAACTTTTGCAGATGGTTTTAAGCACAATGAGTTTTTTACTTCTAAACGCCCATCAAATGTACCTTCAACGTCTGCATTTACACATTTCATTTCTCCTAAAACTTTTCCTTCTGGACCAATAATTACTTTCCCAGTTGTAATTAAATCTCCTTCTATTGTTCCATCAATTCTAAAATCTCCCTGAGAAGTAATACTTCCTTTAAAAACTGATTTTTGAGAAATTCTGTTCCTTTCCATTGTTAAGTTTTCCTGCACCATTGTTTTTACTACTTTTTTATTCTTATCCGAGCTAAACATATCTCTTAATAATTACTGTTATTTTCAAAGTTAGTTATTTATTATTTAATATTTCAATCGCTTTTTTAGCTTCTATTGAATTTGGGTACCTTAACTTTAACTCGCTCAATAGTTTACAAAAAGTTTCTTTCCCTTCTACTTTAGCCATGATGTAAGCATGCAATAAAGCATATTTTGCAGAAAGTGGCGTATCACTATATTTTGGAATGGCTTCAAGTATTTCTTGTTTTGCTGCTTCAAATGAATTTAAATTGTACAATTCATAAATGGTCTCGTAACAAATAATATATTCATTTACATCCTCATCCAAATCTTGATTGTAACTTTCTTTGTTTGCCAATTTGGTAAATGATGAATTTGGGTATTCTTGTTTTAATTTTTGTTTGTATGAATTTTCATTCATAACATCACCTGTTTCTTGATATATTTTATACAATCTATAGTAAGCTCCAATTTTCAATTCTCTAGAAGGATTGAATGCAATCAACTTCTCTAATTTTTCAACAGCCAACTCTTTCTCCTTTAAAAGACTGTAATAAATATTACCCAATTCGTAATAATTTAAATTTCTTGTTTTGGTAATGCTATCTATAAATTTAGGATCTCTTTTTACCTGCTCAGTATAATAAGCCACCTCGTATTTGTTGTTTGTTGGGGCAACCACATTTTTTTCTTTAGACAATGAATCTACCTCAACTACAGCAACTGCACTTCTGCTACTTAACGATGCTGAATACCAATTTTTGTTTTTAACAACCAACCTCCACTTTTTAACAAAAGCAAGTTTTCCTTTTGTTCTTTCGGCATTGTTAAAGAAGTACCAATCTGACTCTCTATCAAAACTAAACGTGTTTTGTTTTTCTAAAGCAATTAGCTCTTTCTTTCTCAACTCCTTTTCCTCATCTTTAATTTTTTCGATGTGATTTTTATAGTAAGCTTCCAAATCAGACTTCCCTAAACTTGCAATCATCAACAAACTATCATTCGCAAAAGCATGACGTTGAATGGATACTACTTTTTCTAAATTTTTGGCCTTTCGTTGAATTCTAACTACTCTTTTTGAATTTTTATTTCTAGCCACACTCACCAAACTATCGTAATAAGATTTTGCAGGTTCGTATTTTTTTTCTCCATAATACAAATCACCCAATTTCTCATACGAAAGTATTTTTTGATCTGCATCTTTGTAAGATTTCAGTACGGATTCCGTGTAATATCTCTTGGCCAAATCCATAGAATCTATCTCTTGATACACCAATCCTTTTTCATAAAACAACTTTCCTAAATACGGTCTGTTTTTAGTCACAAAAATCAAATGATCCAATTCCTTTAAAAATTTTTCTGTGGTAAAATCTTCTAAGTGATTGTTTATTTTCTCTAGTTTAGATTGCAATTTAAATCGATACAAGCCTCTTTTCATCTCTATAACCTTATCAAATGCTTTGTCTGATTTTGTAATCAATCCCTGCTTTCGATATGCTTGACCTAATACAAAAGCAACTCTAGAAGCGGTTGTACCTTTGTCTACAGCTTTTAACGAAGCCTCTAAATGTTTGATGACTGAACTTAAACTATCTGGAGATTTTTCATAAGCCATTACCAAACCTATTTCTGCTTGCTGTCTAGTTTCTGGTGGTAAAGTAGATGCTGTTAATAACCTGTGAAGTGCTTTTTTACCAAAATCGACATTGTCTATGTGAATATTGCTTTTGGCTCTCCAAACAACGGTTTCATAAATCAAACTCGCCTCTGGATAATTTTTTATAATGTATTCAAAAGATTCTAAGGCAGGACCAAATCTTTTGGTGTAATATCTTGATTTCCCCAACAACAAATAAGCTTCGTCTATTTGAGAATTTCGTTCTTCTCCTTTTATCAACATGGAGTGTCGCTGAATAGCTTTGGCTGCTTTTTCTTCGGCTCTCTTAAAATCTTCCTGACCAATAGGAGCTACATCTTCGGCCTCATCTTGATTGGCATAAAAACTAAAAGGTTCTATGGGTAGCAATTCTGTAAAATCATCGCTATACGTTTCTTCAACTTTTTCTAATCCTTTTTTATACGCAAGTTTACCATTATACAACACATTGTATTTGGTAACAAAAGCATGATATTTTCTGTTTAAAAATTTATCTCTATGGGTACTACAAGAACATAAAAAAAGAACAGATATGTAAAAAATATAATGTTTCACAAAAAGAGTATTGATAGTGTATCGGCAATTTGAATCACAAATATAACGTTCTCAAAGAAATACAATTGCGCTTACTCTGTAAATCTATCTATTATTTTAGAAACAGATTCTATCTTGTGCGTGTTTTCTATGCTTGGACCTGCAACCCAAACATTTTTATAAGTTGCTTTTTTAGCAGAACAAATTACATCTTGAGTTCCTTTTAAATATCTCAATAATTTGATCCACTTTTTTAAAAATTTGTAGTGATGTAATTTTCTTTCCAGTAAAGTTTCATTCAATCCAACTTTTTGCACGTAAGGTGTGTTGATAACTGTACAAGGAGTTCCTGAAATTTTTTTAGTCATCACAATATCATCAGCACCATAATTTACACAAGCATTTTTATATTCTTCAGATACTTTAGATTCTAACGAAGCAATAAATGGACTTCCAATAGAAGCTCCTGCGGCACCGTATGACAACATCAAGTCTAGGTCTTGCTTAGAACTAATTCCACCCGCAGAAATAACAGGTAAATTGGTATGTGCCACCAACTGCTTTATAAGCTCCTCTGGAGGCAAATCTCCCCTATGCCCTCCTGCTCTATTATTTACAGCTATCAAGGCATCACAGCCCAATTTTTCGGCTTTTAAAGCGTGTTCTACATGAACTACATCACAAAAAACCTTGATTTTTGCTCTTCTAGCTTTTACAATCACTTCTCTAGGGCTTCCCAAAGAAGTGATGATAAAATCTACACCTTCTTCACAACAGGCTTTTAATTGCTCTCTATATTTTAAATTGGATGGATTTACAATAATGTTGATTCCAAAAGCTCCGTTAGATGGTTTGGCGGCTTTCATCTCACGAATTGCTTTTTTCAACTCTATTGTACATCTGTAATTCAATGCTGGAATACAACCAGCCCCACCTTTTTTCATAGCCTCTATCACCATTTCCGTATTGGAAACCAAAAACATAGGGGCAATGAAAAACGGCAAATCAATGCCTAAAATATCTTGGATCGATTTCGATTGGGGCATGGGTATTTTTTCTTTGAATATACTGTTTTTAAACGGTTCTTTAGTTATTTTTTCACCCAAACATTGTTGGTTCTATCCACATCCATCATTTGTTGATTTGGATCAATCTCTATTTTTTTAAAGTCTTTTTTAGCTTCAAAACCATAGGTTGGTTTTGCCCAAGCCCAATCATTTAATACTGTTGCATCTGTTAATTTTTTCTGTCCTCTCATAATATCTAAAGGAATATAAATCAACTCTTCGCTATTATCTGTGTAAGTGATTTTTAACTCTATTGGCATTGGCATTTTTCCTTTTCTGCTAATTGTAATTTTATTAGTGATTGGAGCTATCACTTCATAATCAATCGTTTTTGTGGTTCTTGTCCAATAATTCAAATACCAATCCAATTCTATTCCAGAAGCCTTTTCTGCAACTCTTATAAAATCTTCTGGTTTAGGATGTTTGAAACTATATGCCTTAAAATAATCTTTCAAAGTCTTTTGCAAAGCCTCTTTTCCAATTACATATCCTAATTGAAATACAAACAAAGACCCTTTTGAATAAGAGGAAATTCCATAACCAAAACCATAATCAAACGCATCTCCATGAGTTGTCATCGGTTGTTCTTTACCACTAGTAGCCAAATTTAAATACGAGTTATAAACACGACCAAAAGAAGCTTCGTCATTTTCAAGAATCTGACTTTCTATCAATGTAGAAATATACGTAGTAGATCCTTCATCCATCCAAGCATGTTTGGTTTCATTGCTCGCTAATAAAAACTGGAACCAAGTATGTGCCAGCTCATGCGCTACAACTCCAACCAAACTCTCGTAATTTCTATCTCCTGTAATCAAAGTACACATTGCATACTCCATTCCACCATCGCCTCCTTGAACTACTGTATATTGTTTGTAAGGGTAAACTCCAACTTGACTGTTATAAAAACCAAACAATTTATCCATAATTTTAGGAAGTTTTCCCCATGATGTTTTTCTCTCCTCGCTTAAAGAATTTTTATACAAGAAATGCACCTCAGGACCATTTGGAACTTGATGTTTTAAATGCTCATAATCATTATCCGCAGCCCAAGAAAAATCGTGAACATTTGGAGCTTTGAATTTCCAAGTCAATTTTCCATCTATCACTTCTTGTTTTAATTTTTTATCTGAGTTTTCATAACCATGTCCAATCTCTTGTGGGTTTTGCAAATATCCAGTACCTCCAATAGTATAGTCTTTGTCAATGGTAATGTTTACTTCATAATCTCCCCAATCTGCATAAAACTCAGCTCCTAAATAAGGATTTGCATGCCAACCTTCATCGTCATAAGCGGCTAATTTTGGATACCATTGTGTCATAGACAAAGTAACACCTTCTTTACTTTCTCTCCCTGAACGACGAATCTGTTTAGGAACCTGACCTTCAAATTCAACCTCAAAAGAAGTCTTCTTTCCTGGCTTGATAGCTTTTGCCAATTCAACCTCCAGAATAGTTCCTTGAACACTATATGTAAGTTCTGTTCCTTTCTGAGATAGCTTTTTTATTTTTAAATACCCTTCTTCTTCAGGTTTTAACATTGCTATTCTACTTTGATTGATCGGTGCTTCTTTTGTACCTACATTAGTAACAACTCTACGATCTGGGTCTACCATATTCTGAATTTTAACATCCATAGCACTTCCGGGCTGAAACGCATTGTTATACAAATGAAAATAGACCTTGGTCAACGTTTCTGGAGAATTGTTTTTATAAGTAATTTTTTGTTTTCCTAAATATTGATATGTTTTCACATCCATATCTATATCCATTTTATAATCTGTCTTTTGTTGCCAATACTGAGCGTTTGCACTTATTGCAACAAAAACCAATAGTAATAAAGCTTTTTTCATTGTGTTATAAATAAAAATACCAGCCTAAATAAAGGCTGGTATTGTTCATAAAATATATTTTTTATTTCTTTTTGTTTACCATTGCATCTGCCATTAAGATTGCATTATAAGCATTTACAATTCTTCCTGTTTTAGAAACATCTGATAGTTTTACTTTTTTACTTTCGTCTCCTGGTAAAGAAACTTCCATATCTACCAAAGTACCTGAATTCATAATAATATGTTTTACTTGACTTGCAGACAACTCAGGATAATAAGAACGAATTAAAGCCGCAACACCTGCTGTAGCTGGAGAAGCCATAGACGTTCCACTTAATTTTTTGTATTCATTATCTGGAACTGTATTGTAAATATCATGCCCTGGTGCAAATACGTCTACTCCTTTTTTTCCGTAATTTGTAAAACTCGCCAACAATCCATCATTGTAAAAACGAGTAATTGCTCCAATCGTTAAAAAGTTGTCCGAAATTTCTTTTGTATCTTCAACATCAGTTGGGTAACTAACTTTTTCATCTATATTTTGTGCATCGTTACCTGCTGCATTTACAATTAAAACATCTTTTTTAGCTGCATATTTAATTGCATCGTATACCCATCCTGCTTTTGGAGAATATCCTTTTCCAAAACTTGTATTGATTACTTTTGCTCCATTGTCTACTGCATATCTAATTCCTAATGCAACATCTTTATCGTACTCATCTCCGTTTGGCACCATCCTAACCGCCATCAACAAAGCATTGTCTACAACTCCTTTTGCACCCAAATTATTTGTTCTATCAGCTAAAATAATTCCTGACACATGTGTTCCGTGAATTTCATCATCTCCTTGGTTTTTCACGTTGTTATCTCCATAAATTTTGGTATCCATAGAATAAGCATCATCGTTTAATGCTGCTCTACCATCAAAATCTAAGTTGTAATACGTATTTACTTTTGATGTGTAATAATCTACAGCCCCATCTAATTGTTTTATTTGATCTTCAATAGTACTTCCAGAAGATAAAATTCTAATCGCCATTTCTTTTTTTGCATTTACTTCTGCAAATGTTGAATTGGTTTCATTCAAATCCTTTAGCGTATAATCTTTCTTTCCTGTTAATTTTCGCATAGCAATTTCAACACCTTTCAGCATTTCTTGATATTGCATGTATTGTTCTTGACCTTTTTTAGCTTCTTCTAAACTTTTCTTGTAATCCTCTTCCAAAGCTTTAAAAGCTGTATAATCATCCGCATCTTTCTTTTTGATATCTACAGAAGTTTTCCCTTCGTATTTAGGCTTAGTCATTCTATAAACTCTAGTAATCTCCAAAGTTTCATCGTAAGTAGACCCTAAAAAGTTCCATCCATGAATATCATCAATAAATCCATTTTTATCATCATCCTTACCATTTCCTGCTATCTCTTTTGGATTGGTCCAAACATTTGCTTTTAAGTCTTCATGCAAAATATCTGTACCAGAATCTGTAACCGCTACAATTACCGGCACCGATTTTTTACCTTTTAAAAACTGATATGCTTTTGCCAAACTGATTCCTGGAATAGAATCTGTAGCCAAATCTGCATGAGACCAATTATTTACCTGATCTTCCGAAAAAACTTTTTTCGCAGGGATCATAATCGACACGTTACTTCCTTCTGGAACCGCTATTTTACGAATAGAGCTACAACTTGCTACAAAAGCACTTAGTGCTACAATGGTTATTTGTTTTGTTATTTTCATGAATTAAATATTTCTATAAATGTATAAGTTTCTTTTAATCTTACTCCTTTTTCTGTATGCTGTACTGTACAAATCTCATGATGAGCATCGTGTTGCATAAATAATAAATACTCGTTGTTTGCTGCCTCATTCAAAAACAATTCTTTTTCCGATAAAGTTAGCAAAGGTCTTGTATCATAACTCATTACATATGGCAATGGAATGTGCCCCACGGTTGGCAATAAATCCGCCATAAAAACAAGTGTTTTTCCTTTGTATTGAATTATTGGAATCATTTGTTTTTCGGTATGACCATCCGCATAAAATATGCCAAAATTTAGTTCTGAGTTTTTTGAACGCTTTTTACCATTGATATTCACAAACTTTAACTGCCCACTTTCTTCTATTGGTTGAATATTATCTGTTAGAAAAGAAGCTTTTTCTCTTGGGTTTGGTTCAGTAGCCCATTGCCAATGATTTTCATTAGTCCAGAATACTGCATTTTTAAATGCTGGCTCTAAAAAAGTTTTGTCTTGATTCCATTGAATAGCTCCTCCTACATGATCAAAATGCAAATGCGTTAGAAACACATCTGTAATGTCATCTCTGTGAAAACCATAATTTGCCAATGATAAATCCAAACTAAAATCTCCCCACAAACCATAATGCCCAAAAAACTTATCATCTTGTTTGTTCCCCAAACCTGTATCTATTAAAATTAGACGGTTTCCATCTTCAATTAACAAAGAACGAGCCGTCATATCAATCCTATTTTTCGCATCAGAAGGATTTGTTCGTTGCCAAATAGCTTTGGGCACTACTCCAAACATTGCTCCACCATCTAATTTAAAATTCCCTGTTTCAATAGGATAAATTTTCATTCTCTTTTTTTGTTTTTAAAGATATAAAATGGGTTGGACATGCATATTATCTGAATAGAAAAAGGTTTGAAAAACTATGAAATAACAACAAAATATGTGACCAAAAACCACTCTCTGACACAAAAACCACTCTCTATTAACATATGTATAACTGGCTTTACAGACTTTTTAATACAAAACAAAAAACCATCACTTTTAACAAAGTGATGGTTTTTTTGAGGTGTCTAGCGGATTCGAACCGCTGTACATGGTTTTGCAGACCATTGCCTAGCCACTCGGCCAAAACACCATTGAGCGTGCAAATTTATATAAATTTGTACATTGCACAATACATTTTACATCTTTTTTGAAAAATCATATCTTTTTTTAGTCATTTCTATGGTTACTGCCTGAACATCACCACCAATTGGAGGATTCAATTTAGACAATGCCACGGTAGCCTCTTCTATCATTGGAATTTCTTTTAACAAACGAACCAACACACGCTCTACAACATGTTCTAACAACTCCGAGCGTTTTAGCACTTCTTCCTCTACCACTTTATTAATCTGCACATAGTCTACAGTATCTGCCAATTTATCGGATTCTGCCGAAGTACTCAAATCTGCCTTAACAGCAACATCTACTCTATAGTGGGAACCTATTCTAGCTTCTTCTTGTAAACATCCATGATTGCTGTATATTCTTATGTTTTCAACTCTAATAATTCCCATATCTTTTTATTTGGAAACGCAAATCTATAACAAAGCATCCAAACTTTTCAACATTTTAGTATAATCCTCGGGAGTATCTATGTCTAAAATTTCTTTCTCTATAAAAAAATCAGCAACCTCTGATTCGTAATTTTTAAGAATTGATTTGGCTCCATTATCATTAGACAACATTGCTAATTCTTTAAAAAAAGAACGTTCAAAAACAACAGGAACTCCCGTATAATTAACACAAGATGTTTTTGTAATTTTATACTTATTGGTGATATGAAACTGTAAAAGTTGTTGAATATCATCAGAATTGACACTTGGCTGATCTGCCAACAACACCATTACTCTTTGGTATTTATTTTGTTGTTGAATTTTAGAAACTCCACACGCAATAGAACTACCTATTCCATTTTTCCATTCTTTATTTTCTACTACATTTACAGGAAACTCTTTTATTTCCTGATGAATCATATCGGAATTGGCTCCTACAACCACAAACACATTTTCTTTAGAAACAGCCAACACTTGTTTAATGGCATGTGTTAACAAAACATCGTTTTTGAAAGGAAGTAATTGCTTAGGTTTTTTCATTCTTTTAGAACCTCCTGCCGCTACTATTAAAAAGGCTGTGTTTTGAATCATTTTACATCAAAATTTTACAACTATTGGTGTTTTGCAGATTAGTTACTTCCTTATTTTTATTAATAGCTATAATTTCTGCAACAATAGAAACTGCAATTTCTTGTGGAGTAACAGAACCAATATCTAAACCTGTAGGTCCGTGAATAATTTCTAAAAACTCTTCAGAAATTCCCATGTCATCTTCTATTAAAGCATGAAACAACTGCTCTTTTCTTTTTTTGGCTCCTAACAAACCTATATAAATTGGTTTTGTGTTTTTTAGATGTTTTAAAAATTGTAAATCTTTTGCATAATTATGATTCATCAACACAATAGCTGTTTGATGATCAATTACCAATTCGTTTTGTTTTCCTACTTCTATGTTAATGATTTTTTTGGCCCCTATAAAATCATCAATTATTCTTACAGTTTTAGTAGCATTTACAATAATCACTTCCCAGCCTAAAAAAGAAGCTTGCTGACTTAAAGTGTTTGCATCATGCTCTGTACCTATAATGTACAGTTGAAATATAGGCTGCATAGTTTGACAAAAACGATTAGGAAATACATCTGTAAGATTAAAATTAGAAAGAGAAGTTATCAAATTACCTAATTGAATTTGTGTTCCTCCTCCAGCTATAGTCTCGTCATCATAAAACGTTTGCAAAGTAAAAGATATTCTATCCGTAAAGGCTTCTTGAATTTTAAGAACAACCTCCTCTGAAATTTCTAACTTTTCTAACAACAAGTACAAGGTTCCTTCGCATCCTAATCGGTATCTACCATCGTAACTAATTAATTTAGATTGCCCTGTAGCAAACACCGATTGAGATTGCAACACCACTTCTTTTTCTACACAACCTCCACTTACTGCTCCAACAATTTGCTGATTTTCATGAATTAACATTCGTACTCCCTCTTTTCTATAAGACGAACCGTTAACAGCCACTAAAGTGGCTAACACCGTATTTTTAGAAAAAGACTTTGCTTTAACGTATGCTTCTATAATTTCTTTAAACTCGTGAGTCATGAAACATTTAACTATTTAATCCATTTTTCACAAACGGATGTTTTCTCAATCTTTTTCCTGTAGCCGCATAAATAGCATTGGCTGCTGCTGCAGGTGCTGGTGGTAAAGTAGGTTCTCCCATTCCTGTTGGAGCTTCTAAACTTTCTACAAAAGAAACTTCTACTTGCGGAGCATTTTTTAACCTTGTTAATTTATACTGATGAAAATTATTGCTTTTTGGCACTCCATTTTCAACTATCATTTCACTAAACATAGCATGTCCAATTCCATCAATAATTCCACCTTCTGCTTGTGCTGCAGCTCCCATAGGATTTACTACTATTCCACAATCTACTGCACAATACACTTTGGTTACAACTGGTTGATTCTCTTTAATTTCAACCTCTGAAATTTGAGCCACATGACTGTTATGACTGTAGTACACACTTAATCCTTGATGTACTCCTTTTGGAGTATTTCCCCAATTTGCATCTGCCACTACTTTTTGAATTACTGCTTGCATTCTTTCAGGAGAATACTGCATATTGTTATCCTTGTGTTTTTTTGCATTTTCTAACAAATCCATTCGCATTTGAACAGGACTTATTTTTAATTCTAAAGCTAATTCATCAAAAAAGCTTTGTTCTGCAAAAGCTAAAAAATTACAAATAGGTGCTCTCCAAGCAAAACAAGTCACCTTACTTTTTATGCTATGTGTTTCTATCAATAAATTATCTATCGCCCCAGAAGGGAAGAAATCAGCTCTCTGTTTATTAATAGTTGCGTTCACAGAAGCTTCTGTTAAATGATATCCTGTAATTTTTCCATCCTTAACAGCTGCTCTAATTTTATACTTTACTTTAGGCCTGTACCAACCTGTAGTCATATCGTCCTCTCGACTGTAAACTAATTTTACTGGTTTCTTTATTTTATCAGAAATTAAAGCTGCTTCAATAGCATAATCTCCTTTTAAACGTCTTCCAAAACCACCACCAATTCTGCACATTTCTAAAGAAACCTCGTTAACATTTCTTTTTAAATTATTCGCGACTTGCCTGGCTGTTAGCTCAGGAGTTTGAATAGGTCCTTTTAACTCAATTTTATCAGGAGTTACATTGGCAAAAAAGTTCATTGGCTCCATGGTATTGTGTGCTAAAAAAGGAGCTTCATATACTCTTTCTATAATTTGATCGGCTTCTTTAAATGCTTTTGTAATATTTCCATCCTCACGTAATTTTTTAGCTTTACTTCCTTTGACTTTTTCTCCAGATAAAATGTTATCCATTACCTCATCAAAATAAGTAGAACTTTCTTTTTTATTGGCTTCGGAATAAGTAGCCTTTACTGCTTTTTTCCCTTGAAAAGCTATCCAAGTATTGATTCCAATTACTGCTATATTATTTCCTATTTTAATTATTTCAGAAACTCCATCTATTTTTTTGGCTTCAGAATCATCAAAGTCAATTAATTTTTGTCCAAAAGCAGGAGGATGTATAATAGAAGCATACACCATCCCTTCTTCAAAATAATCCATTCCATACAAAGGGCTTCCTTGTGTAATTTTAAAATTATCTACATTACGGGCTTGTTTTCCTATAATTTTAAAATCTTTAGGATCTTTTAACATTACCTTTTCTGGTATTTCTAAAGTTGCAGCCTTCAACACCAAATCACCATATCCTAATTTTTTGCCGTTCGGATGTATTACATATCCATCACTTGTACTACAATCGGCAGGTTCCACTTTCCATTCTAAAGCTGCTGCATTTACAAGCATTTGTCTTGCTGTAGCACCAGCCTCACGTAATAGCATCCAAGAGAAACGAATAGACTGACTACCTCCCGCAACTTGTCTTGTATACTTTTGAGTATCTAAATTTGCTTGTACCACTCTTACGTGTTTCCAAGGTACATCTAACTCCTCAGCAACAATCATAGGCATAGAAGTTTTTACTCCTTGACCAATTTCTGGATTGGGAGCATAGATAGTAACCATTCCATTATTTGCTATTTGAATATATGCATTAAAATCATTGTAGTTTAACGATTCTAAATCTATAGGTGTTTCTTTTTTTGACTTGCAGCTTTGTAAAAAATTAACTCCAAAAATAACTCCTGTTCCAGAAAGCAAAGACACCTTCATAAAGGTCTTTCTATCCATTTGTAGCTGTTTCTTTTTCATGTTACTTGGTTGTTTGTGTTAATTCCACTGCTTTTTCTACCGCTTTCTCAATTCTCTGATAGGTTGCACATCTACATATGTTTCCGTGCATAGCATCTTTAATATCTTCTTTAGATGGACTGTTGTTTTGTTTTAAAAGAGCAGAAGCTGTCATAATTTGACCTGCCTGACAATAACCACATTGAGGTACATCTATTTCTCTCCAAGCTAATTGAACAGGATGATTATTATGCTCTGACAAACCTTCTATTGTGGTAATTTTAGCATCTCCCACTATAGAAACAGGCAACAAACAACTACGCGTAATAACTCCATCCATATGAACAGAACAGGCTCCACATTGCCCTACACCACAACCAAATTTAGTTCCTACCAAATGTAAAGTATCTCTTAAAACCCATAAAAGAGGAGTATTCTTATCTACATCTACCTTTCTTATTTTTTCATTAACAGTAAGATTTATTTCCATAGTTGTTGTTTTATTGTTCTTAAATTATTCTTTTTCTACAAACTCTATCTTAATTCTACAATTATGTTACCAAAATACACTTAAGACTATTAATTTATCAATATTATTTATACCTCCGTAAAACATATTTCAACTTCCAAAGTTTAATTCATCGTATTCAGACTGATTTCTGTAAATTTGTTCTCTTAATAACCTTTTATTTTGTTGAAATGATCGAGAAAAAATCATTGAACT
This sequence comes from Wenyingzhuangia sp. 2_MG-2023, assembly GCF_030548295.1. Taxonomy (GTDB): domain Bacteria; phylum Bacteroidota; class Bacteroidia; order Flavobacteriales; family Flavobacteriaceae; genus Wenyingzhuangia. Next base: position 655,985 of record NZ_JAUOSB010000001.1, on the reverse strand, counting down.
TTATTGAACAAATCATTGAAGAAGATTTGGCAAACGGAATGAAACGTGAAGATTTACGTTTCCGTTTTCCTCCAGAACCTAATGGATATTTACACATTGGGCACGCTGCTTCTATTTGTTTGAATTTTGGATTGGGAGAAAAATACAATGCTCCTGTAAATTTACGTTTTGATGATACCAACCCTGCTAAAGAAGAGCAGGAATATGTAGATGCTATCAAACGTGATGTAGCCTGGCTAGGGTTTCAATGGGATAAAGAATTGTATTCTTCTGATTATTTTCAACAATTATATGATTGGACGATTGAAATTATAAAAGCTGGAAATGCTTATGTTGATATGCAATCTTCTGAAGAAATAGCAAAACAAAAAGGAACCCCAACCGAACCTGGTGTAGCTGGACCTTATAGAAATACTTCTGTAGAAGAAAACTTGGCTTTATTTGAAAAAATGAAGAATGGTGAATTTAACGAAGGAGAAGCTATTTTGCGTGCAAAAATAGACATGCAACATAATAATATGCACATGCGTGATCCTATTATGTATCGTGTTCTTAAAAAAACACATCACAGAACAGGAAACGATTGGGTAATATATCCTATGTACGACTGGACTCATGGAGAATCTGATTATTTAGAATCCATCACACACTCTTTGTGTACCTTGGAATTTAAAAGCCATAGAGATTTGTATGAGTGGTATCTAGATCAAGTTAAAGAAATTGCCAAAACACAACCTAAACAACGTGAATTTGCGCGTAGAAACATTAGTTATACGGTAATGAGCAAGCGTAAATTGTTGCAATTGGTGCAAGAAAAATTGGTTTCTGGTTGGGATGATCCACGTATGCCTACCATTTCTGGTTTAAGACGTAGAGGATATACTCCTAATTCAATTAGAAAATTCAGTGAAATAGCAGGTATTTCTAAAAGAGATAACGTTACAGACGTAGCTTTGTTAGAATTCTGCATAAAGGACGAATTGAACAAAACGGCTCCACGTGTGATGGCAGTTTTAGATCCTATAAAATTAGTGATTGATAATTATCCTGCTGACAAAGAAGAAATTTTAATTGCCGAAAACAATCCTGAAGATGAAAACGCTGGAAACAGAGAAGTTCCATTTTCTAAGGAGTTGTATATAGAAAGAGAAGATTTTAGAGAACAAGCTAATAAAAAGTTCTTTAGACTAAAAATAGGTGGTGAAGTTCGTTTGAAAAACGCTTACATCATCAAAGCTGATTCTGTAGAAAAGGACGAAAATGGAAACATTACTGTTGTTCACTGTACTGCTGATTTAGATTCTAGATCAGGATCTGGAACCGAGGCAAGTCAACGTAGAGTAAAAGGAACCATCCACTGGGTAAGTAGCAAACATGCTGTAAAAGCACAAGTGAATTTATACGATCGTTTGTTTAAAGATGAAGCTCCAGACAGTCATAAAGACATCGATTTTAAAGAATTCATCAACCCTAATTCTTTAGAAGTAATTACCGCTTTGGTAGAGCCTAGTTTATTGAATTCTAAACCAGGTGATAGATTCCAGTTCCAACGTAAAGGATATTTTTGTGCAGATGTTGATAGTAATACGAATCAATTAATCTTTAACCGCACAGTTGGATTGACAGATTCTTGGGCTAAAGAAGAAAAGAAAACAGCAGCACCTACCAACGATGCTTCTTACGATGCTATTATTGCTTTGGCTGGAAAATATTTAAAAGCACGTTCTAACGAAGATAGAGCTACTCTTTTAACCGAAATAGAACCTTTGGCTAGCAAAGTAAACGCAGACGTTTTAACTAAAAAATTAAGCGAGGCTATTGCCAACAAAGATGTATTGGCTGGTTTATTAACATTAAAATTTGTTGGAATTGCAACAGATGAGCAAAAAGCATTTATTAGCAAAGCTTTGACAATGAAAAATGGAGCTATAAAACTAGAGGCCCTTAACATTACTATTGCAAATGATGATTTACTGGCTGAGAATAAAACTACTTTGGAAAGCATTTTAGCTGAAGAAAAAAGTCCTTTCATCAAAGAGATTATTGAAAAAGCAATTGCATAAACATTATAAAAGCCTATTGAACTAATTAATGGTTCAAAGTAAAAAGTTATATAATGGATGTAACTTGTTTTGGTCATCGAGCGAAGTCGAGATGCATTCTTTAAATAACACAGTAAATTACTTTATGTAATCTTTGGTACAGAAAGCCGACTTAGTAATTAATAATTTTGACCTATAAAAAACAAAATCATGGTACAAACAATCACAAAACAAGATTTTTTAGATAAAGTATTCAACTTTGAAGTTTCACAAGAATGGGATTTTGCTGGAGATGTTCCTGCAATTATCGATTTTTATGCAGACTGGTGTGGACCTTGTAAAGCCTTAGCTCCTTTGTTAGAGGAATTACAAAAAGAATACAATGGAAAGATTAATATTTACAAAGTAGATACAGAGGCAGAACAAGAATTAGCAGGAGCATTTGGAATTCGCTCTATTCCTTCATTATTATTTTGTCCAAAAGGAGAAAAACCTCAAATGGCTCAAGGTGCATTGCCTAAACAACAATTTGAAGAGTTGATCAAAGATATTTTGAAAGTAGAAAAATAATTTTTAAATTCTATTTCAATGTTACCACAAAACACTTTTGCAAATGCAAAAGTGTTTTGTGGTTTAATCGTTTTAGTTTTGACTACAAATACCAAGAATTTGACTACAACCAAATGCGTATTTCTACAGAACTTTATAAAAATTTAAATCTTACAAAATGAAACCAAATAAAATAGCACTTGTAACTGGAGGAAGTAGAGGTTTGGGAAAAGAAATTGCCATCAGCCTATCTAAAAAAGGAATTGATGTAATACTCACATATCACTCCAAAAACGCTGAAGCCGATAAAGTAGTTTCTGAAATTGAAAAAAACGGACAAAAAGCAAAATCCTTTCAATTAGACACCAGTACTATTGGTGTTTTTGATGATTTTATCCATCAAGTATCTTCTTATCTTAATAAAGAATACGGTAAACCTCATTTTGATTTTTTAATCAACAACGCTGGTACAGGAATTTATCAACCTTTTTTAGAAACTACTGAAGAACAATTTGACCAGATGGTGAACATTCATTTTAAAGGAGTTTATTTCTTAACGCAAAAACTTGTTCCTATGCTAAATGATGAAGGTAGAATTGTAAATATTTCTTCTGGACTGACTCGTTTTACACTTCCAAACTCTTCTGCTTATGCTGCTGCAAAAGGTGCAATAGATGTGTTTACTAAATACTTGGCAAAGGAACTTGGACATCGAAAAATAGCTGCTAATGTAGTTGCTCCTGGAGCCGTTGCTACGGATTTTGGTGGTGGCGAAAACAAAAACAATGAGGAAAGAAGATCGATTATTTCTAACGTTACTACGCTAGGAAGAATTGGAGAACCTGAAGATATTGGCGGTATTGTTGCTTTTTTGTGTACCGAAGAAGCTGCTTGGATCAATGGACAACGCATAGAAGCATCGGGAGGAATGATGTTATAACATTTTTTTAAAAATCATGAAAAACAACATCCGTAAAATAGAAACCATCCGTGATTTTCATACCATGAGAGGACTGTCAAGTCCACAACATCCTTTGATTAGTTTGATTGATTATGTAGATACTGATATATTACCAGAACATATTGGAGAGCAATGGCATTTTAATTTCTATTCTATTGGTGTTAAAAGAAATGTTGGTACACTACGCTACGGACAACAAAATTATGATTTTGACGAAGGATTAATGTCTTTTATTGCTCCAGGTCAATTGTTGCATATTAAACCCAATTCCAGAGCAAATAAAAAACCTTCAGGATGGCTCTTACTCATCCATCCTGATTTTATATGGAAAAGTACTTTGGCTAAAACCATACATCAATATGAGTTTTTTAATTATGCTATTAACGAAGCTCTTTTTATGTCTCCAAAAGAAGAAACTCTCATCAATGGAATTTTTTCAAACATCAAAAACGAGATTGAATCTACGATTGATTCTTTTAGTCAAAATATCCTTATTGCTCAGATTGAATTGTTACTTCAATATTCTGAACGGTTTTATCAACGTCAATTTATTACCAGAGAAAAGAAGAATCATGAAGTTTTAGGAAGGCTAGAAGATGTTTTAACCGAGCTTTTAAACAGTAAAAATACTACAAATAAAGGATTGCCTTCTGTGAAAGAAATAGCTGATTTGTTACACTTAACACCTAATTATTTAAGCAGCTTGCTAAAAAGCCTAACAGGAAAAAACACACAACAGTTTATTCATGAAAAACTGATTGAAAAAGCCAAAGAAAAATTAGCAACCACAAATTTATCTATTACTGAAATTGCCTATGAATTTGGTTTTGAACATTCACAATCTTTCAGCAAACTATTTAAATCTAAAACTAATATTTCTCCCTCAGAATTCCGATCCAAGTTTCATGCATAAGTAAGAATCTAAACTTTAACACATAAAAAAGGCTGCTTGCAGAAATTGCAAACAGCCTTTTTTATGTGTTTGTGTATTTTAAAACTTCATGCTAAACCCGATATAAGGTCTTACTTGATTTACAGGTCCATAAGTTCCATCCTCTTTTTGAGCATACGTCCATTGGTAATCTACTCCTGCCTCCATAAATTGATTCAATCGGTATGTAACCAAAATATTTGCCAAAGCACGTTCATCAAACTTAAAAGCATCTTTTAAATCTGACAACTGAGCTTTTACATATTTTCCTTTGGCTCTAAATTTTGCAATTTCTTTGGTTTGTAATGTCAATCCTAAAACTGCACCTCTACTACTTTCTTCTAAATTATCTGGCAATAACAACTCCCCTTCTACTTTTACCAAATCTAAAATTTCTGCTCCCAATCTACCATAAATCCCTTGCGCTTTTTCAGCTCCAATTAATTCCTTCAACCGAGCATCTTTGTTAATTTCATAGGCAAAATTGTAAAACTGTGGGATGTAATTTTCTCCATACCACTGTCTTTCTATTCTTGCGTTTAAATGAAACAAATTGGCAATAAAATTAAAATTACCTTCAAATCCTGTAGCAAAACCTTTACCACTATCATAACTTGCACCAGAAGTATAAATAGCTGAATTGGCAGCTATAAAATTGGCCAAAGCATCGTTTTTACTCAACTTAGAAAACTGAACATCCCAAGTCAATTCCAATAATGAATTTTTTAATAAAACAACTCCTAAATCTACTCCAAAAGCACTGTTTCCATCTCTGGTAAAAATAGTGTTTGATGTAATTCCGTTTTCTGTATCTTCTTCATAATCGTCTTTATCTGCTACAAAACTCATCCCTACTTCTAAAGTTCTCAAAACAGGAATTCCGGATTTTGTAAAAGGTTTGTAGTAGGGTCTTACTGCCAACAACTTCATGCTTCCATCAAAATTAAGATCACTATAAATAGCCTCCAGTCCTATTGTTTTTTTAAACAACACATCTGCACTAATTCCTACTTTTCTTCTTTCAAACGAGACTGAGTTAGTGTAATTTCCTAAAATAGCTCCAAACCCTAACCGTTCTCCTGTCATATCTCCCATTTTCACATACACAGGATCTTTTTTCTTATTTCCGTAGCTCAAATAACGAATCATACGAAGAATCCCTACCCCTTCTGTAAATTCCTCTTTTCGTAACTCTCCACTTTCAATGTCAAAAAGAAGTGGTACATCTAGTCCCAAACCAATTTTTCCAAAAGAAAATTGTGGTTGAAATCTAAACCCTACAAAGGCTTGTCCATCTACAGAGGTATATCCTAAATTACCAGAGATACTGTTTTCTTTATCAAAAGAGCTTTCATATTCATCTTGTGAAAACCCTAATTGAAAAAGCATCAAAGCTACTGCAAGAAGTCGAATTGAATGTTTCATAATATTTATTTTAGTTTATAGTTTTGTACGGTCGTAAATTAATATTTTATTTTATCAAACTCCCAATCCACAGCTTATAGTTTTATAACTTAACTTTGCCCTTCAATTCATCAATTATGTTAAAAATTAAAGACGTTTCTTTTGGATATTCTAATGATATAACAGTTTTAGAAGATATTACCCTACTTGTAAAGGCTGGAGAATATGTTGCTCTTTTGGGAGAAAGTGGTTGTGGAAAAAGCACATTGCTTGAGTTGATTTACGGTTTGATGGACATTGAAAAAGGAGCTATCTTTTACAATGATGAAAAATTAAGAGGTCCAAAATACAACTTAATTCCAGGACATCCTTTCATGAAATATTTGGCTCAAGATTTTAGCTTGATGCCTTTTACAACTGTAGCGGAAAATGTTGGTGAATTTCTGTCTAACATTTACAAAGACAAAAAAAATGCTAGAGTTTTTGAACTTCTAGAAGTGGTAGACATGGTAAAATTTGCCCATATTAAAGTTAAAAATCTAAGTGGTGGACAAAAACAACGAGTTGCTATAGCAAGAGTTTTGGCCAAAGAACCTAAAATATTATTGTTAGACGAACCTTTTAGCCACATTGATAATTTTAGAAAAAACAATTTAAGAAGACGATTGTTTGGCTACTTAAAATCTCAAAACATTAGTTGTATTGTAGCTACACATGATAGCACTGATGCGCTTTCTTTTGCAGATAGAGTACACATCATCCGAGATAAAAAAATAATCGCTAGTGGTTTGCCAGATGAGATTTACAATCATCCAAAAACAAAATACATTGCTTCTTTTTTCAATGAAGTAAATGAAATTCCTTACGAACTCTTAAACATTGAAAAAAAAGGCAATGCAATCCTTTATCCTGAACAAATTAAAATTGTAACAGACTCTGCAATCAAAGCAACCGTGAAATCTAGTTTTTTTAAAGGAAATCATTACCTTATAGAAGCACTGCTAAACAACAACATCATTCTAATCAACAGCTCTATTTCCTACCAAAAAGAAGAATTAATTTCAATTGCTATTCAATATTAGCCGACTTTAAAATGGCCTCCAATTCAAACATAAAATCACGTTTTTTTACAGAAGGAGCATAGTTAAATCCTTCCAAAACAATTACTCTATTATTCTTCTCATCTATTACAGAATAATTTAAAAAAGGACCAGCCATAAAAGCACCAAATACTTCCCAAGTTCCTCTAGTCTCGTATGCTTTTTTACCATCAATCATTACTTCTTTTACCACAGGGTTTCTTGCCGCTTCAGTAATCATATACATTGTTTCAGGATCGTTTCCTTTTATAAAAGCCTTTCCAATACTATCTCTATTTTTAATAATCTGATCTATTAATGGTTTGCTGTCATCAAACATTGGAGCTTGATACGCAATAATATTGTTATTCTGATCTCCAGAAGCAATTCCCCCAGAAATATGATTACGTAGCCACATAAAAGAATTTAAAGTATCCATGACCATTCTGTATTTATCTGGAATTACCATGTTTACTTTTAAATGAGACAACGTATTTATTTTTTTTGAGTATCTGTTTTTTCTAAACTCTTTTAAAGTGATTTTTAAATCTTCTTCTTTAAATGTTTTTACAATTTCAGCACCTTTGGTTTCCATCAATTTTACCAAAGCATCTATGGATGGAGCTTTGAATTCTATAATAGTTTGTGGTTGTGAATATTTGTCTTTGATAACTCTAAAAACTTCTTTATCTGCAATATCTAACACCAATAGATTTCTACTGTTTTTAAACATTTTATTAAACGCGTGATGCGGAATTGTAGAAATATTTAATGGATATTCTGGTTGAGGCAAACCTGGAATCACATCTCCAATCAACTCTTGAAAAGCATTTGATAATTTCCCTTTCCAATCGTCTGGATTTACCACCACCATTATGTGGTTGATTCTTCCTGTTGATTCTGGTTTTGTATAAGCATTTTTTTCATCTTTTTTCCCTTCTTTACCTCCGCAAGAAAAAAGAATGATCAAACTGAAAATTGCAATTATTTTTTTCATTTTATTTACATTTTATAAATCACCAATTGATTTCCTAATTTTAAGTTATTACTACTCCATAGATTGTTCCAAGATCTGATTGCAGTAACTGTAACACTGTATTTTTTTGCAATGTCCCAAAGACTATCTCCCTCAACAACTGTATGATATTTTTTAGGTCCTGTTTTAGGAACCTCCACTTTTGCTATTGCTTTTTTAGGAGTTGATGCCTTATAATTTAACTTTTTTGGAAAGACCGTTAACCTCTGACCTACTTTTAAATTAGAAGACTTTAAATTGTTCCATTTCTTTAAATCTCTAACATACACTCCAAATTTTTCTGCAATAGAACCTAAATAATCACCCGACTGAACAGCATAACGAACCCTCTGGCTCATTTCAAAATATTTAGGCAATGGTTTTTCTCTTTCATTTGCCTGTGCTGTAGCATGCGCGTAAATTTCTCCTTCATTATCTACAAAATTCAACGCATCTTCCATAGGTAAGACCAACTTGTAATTACTCCCTTTTACATAAGGAACAACGTTTAAGTTGTAAGATGGATTTAAAAACTCTAACAATTCAATGTCAGTACCAACCATATCATGAACTTGTTGAAAGGTTAGCAATTGTTTTACTTGAATGCTATCTGTAGCAAAATGATGTATTCTTGGTTCTTCTTTCTGAATTCCATGTTCTTTTGCATATTCAAAAATGTACATGGTTGCATAAAAAGCAGGCAAATAATCTGCTGTTTCTTTAGGTAAAAAAGGACGAATGTTCCAATAGTTGGTTCTATTACCAGATCTCCTAATTGCTTTAGAAACGTTTCCTGGCCCTGAATTATATGCAGCCAGTGCCAAATCCCAATCGTTAAAACTATGATACAATTCCTCTAAATACTTACAAGCTGCTTTGGTAGATTTTACAGGATCTTGTCTTTCATCTACATAAGAACTTACTTTCAAGCCAAACATTTTACCTGTTTGATACATAAATTGCCACAAACCTGTTGCTCCAACTCTAGACTTTGCTTTTGGTTTTAATGCAGACTCTACAATTGCCAAATATTTAATTTCTAACGGAATTTCTAGATTTGCTAATTGCTCCTCAAAAAACGGAAAATAATAATCCGCTCTAGCCATTACTTCAGGATAATACCTTCCTCTATATTTTAAATAACTTTTAATAATGCGCTCCAATTCAATATTGTACTCTATATGGAAAGGTGTTTTCTCATTCAACCTTTCCAAACGATACTTTAAAGTATCTGTAGATAATTCGCTAGAAAAAGACCATTCATTTTCAACTTCATCAATAGGTTGTAAACGACTAAAAACACTATCGATGAGTGAAGATTTGTACAAATTCTCCATCCATATACTGTCTATCTTAGCCAGAGCAGCATCATCAATACTATCTTTTGTATCAGACAGATCAATGTTGCTTTCCATTTCCGTAAGAATTGTCTTTTTTACATCAACATCTTGTATTGTATCTTTCGACTTTTGTGCAAACAATACTGTAGTTGCAAAAAACAAACATAAAAGTAACCTCATCAATCTTTATCTTTAAATCTATTCGTTCAATAATTTTGTAATCGCATCCAAATTAGGTGACAATACAATTTCTATTCTTCTGTTTTTTGCTTTTCCTTCAACAGTTTCATTTGTAGCTACTGGATTGTATTCACTACGACCCGCAGCCGTTATTTGATTTGCAGATACTTTTTCGTTTTGTAAAATGCGTACAATTGCCGTTGCTCTTTTTACTGATAGATCCCAGTTGTCTTGAATAACTCCTCCTGATTTGTAAGGAACATTGTCTGTGTGTCCCTCTATCAATACGTTGATGTCCGGATTTTCTACCAGTACTTTGGCCAATTCAATCACTGCCTTTTTTCCATTAGCACCCACAGCCCATTGTCCGGAACCAAAAAGCAATTTATTATCCATAGAGACATAGATTTTTCCGTCTCTCTGCACCACTGTCAACCCCTTTCCTTCAAAACCGATCAAAGCATCACTGATGGCATCTTTCAATTTTTCCATGGCTTGCTCTTTACTTGCTATCAAAGCTTCTAAATCTTCAATTCTTTTAGAACGTGCATCCAAAGCTGCTTTTAGTTTTCTCAACTCCGCTTCTTCTTCAAACAATTCGTTTTCTTTGTCTTCTAAAGCAATCAATAATTTTTGATTTTCAGAAGCTTTTGCATTGATTTCAGAAGAACTTTTAGACGATAATAAATCATAAGAATCTTGCAAATTTTCTTGTTTTTTTTGCAATGCTTTAAAACTTTGTTCTAAAGATGCAACCTGATTATCAACCTCTTTTTTCTCTTGTTGCAATTCACTCAATTGTTCACCAATAGTGTTTTTATCTTTTAACAACTGATCATTTTTAGCGATTAGTTTTCCATTGGTTTTGTAAAGCTTGTCGTATTTATCTGACAATTCCACAAATCTTTTTTTAGTCACACAACTAGTAAACATGAATAAAGTAACGATAGAAACTAAGACTGCTTTCATAAAATATTATTTTGAAATTTCTAAAACGATAGGACAATGATCTGAATGCTTTGCTTCTGGTAAAATGTAAGCACGTTCCATTCTCTCTTTTAAATTGTCCGTTACCATGTGGTAATCAATTCTCCACCCCTTGTTGTTATTTCTGGCATTTGCCCTGTAACTCCACCAAGAATAATGATGAGGCTCTTTGTTAAAATGTCTAAAACTATCTACAAAACCACTCCCAATAAATTTACTCAACCACGCTCTTTCTACTGGTAAAAACCCAGAAGTGTTCTTATTTTGTTTTGGATTGTGAATGTCTATTTCTTCGTGACAAATATTGTAATCTCCACAGATAATTAGGTTCGGAATTTCTTTTCTTAACTCAGTTACATAGTCTAAAAACTCATCCATGTAATTTAGTTTAAAACCCAAACGAGCATCATTGGTTCCTGAAGGCAAGTACAAACTCATCACCGAAAAAGTATCGTAATCTACACGTAAATTTCTTCCTTCAAAATCCATGGTTTCTATACCCGTACCATAAACTATATGCTTAGGTTCTTCTTTGCACAAAACCGCTACACTGCTGTACCCTTTCTTTTGTGCAGAAAACCAATATGTATATTTGTATCCTATATTTTCAAAAACGGTCAAGTCCAATTGTTCTTTGTGAGCTTTGGTTTCTTGTAGGCATAAAATATCTGGATTGGCAGCTTCTAACCAATCTAAAAAACCTTTTTTAAGAGCCGCTCTTATTCCGTTTACGTTGTAAGATATAATCTTCATGTTGATGAAATTTAAAAATCAGTACTAGTTTCAATTGTTGAAGAAGCATCTTCATCCTCACCCGACGAATTACAATCAATTGCTATACCAAAATTTTCTGGTTGTTCAAAATCTTCTTGACTGATAGACAGTGCTTCATCTGCGTAACATTTTTTCATAAACAAAGCCCAAGTAGGTAAAGACATACTTGCTCCTTGTCCGTAAGTAATTCCCGCAAAATGTGTAGCTCTTTCTTCTCCACCTGTCCATACTCCTACAGCCAAATTAGGCACAACTCCCATAAACCAACCATCCGATTGATTTTGTGTGGTTCCTGTTTTACCTGCAATAGGATTGGTAAATTGGTATGGATACCCAGTAGCTACATTTTCAGGATATTTTCCCCATTTACCACGCAAACGAACTCCAGATCCTTCCATGGTAACTCCTTTTAACAAATCCAAAACAGCATAAGCAGCTTCTTCACTCATCACTTCTTCAGATGCAGGAACAAAACGCTGTAAAATACTTCCGTTTTTATCCTCTATACGCATCACCATGGTTTGATGTACTCTAAATCCTTTGTTGGCAAACATTGCATACGCTCCAACCATATCGTACAAACTAGCATCTAAAGTACCTAAGGCTATAGACGGATAAGGATCTATATGTGATGTAATTCCCGACTTTTTAGCCAAATTCACTACCGTTTCCGGCCCTACTCTATCAATCATTCTTGCCGTAATTACGTTGACAGATTTTGCCAAAGCCTGTTTTAAGGTTAATTCTCCACCATATTCTTCTCCCGCATTTTTAGGAGTCCAGTCACTTAACAAACCGTATTTTCCCTTGGGAATGGTGTAAGGTGTGTTAGGATATTTTTCACAAGGAGAAATTCTAAATTGATTGATTGCCGATGCATACACAAAGGGTTTAAACGTAGATCCTACCTGACGTTTTCCTTGTTTTACATGATCGTATTTAAAATATTTATGATTGATTCCTCCTACCCAAGCTTTGATATGTCCTGTTTGTGGTTCTATTGCCATCAATCCAGATCTCAAAAATGATTTGTAATATTTGATGGAATCATAAGGAGACATCACCGTATCCTTTTCTCCTTTTTTCCAATCAAAAACTTTCATTTTTCTTGGTTTCTTAAAATTTCTTAAAATTTCTTTCTTGCTTACCCCTTGGTTGTTTAAGGTTTGGTAACGCTGGGTTGTTCTAATGGCTTTGAACAATATTTTATCTATCTCTGAATTTTTCAAATCATAAAAAGGTGCTGTTCTGTTCCTTTTTTGTTCCTTAAAAAAGATACGTTGCAAATTAGACATGTGTTCAGAAACTGCTTGTTCTGCATATTTTTGCATACGAGAATCTAAGGTCACATAAATTTTCAAACCATCTCTATACAAGTCGTAATACGTTCCGTCTTCTTTAGGGTTATTTCTAATCCATCCTTTTAAATAGTCTCTTAAATGTTCTCTAAAATACGTTGCGTGTCCATCACTGTGACCTTCTGGAGTAAACTCTATTTCAAGAGGCAATTTGTTTAATGAATCTTTTTCTGCTTTGGTAATTAATCCATTTCGTTCCATTTGTCCAAAAACGGTAGATCTTCTTTTTTGTGCATTCACAGGGAATCTTCTAGGATTGTACAAAGAAGGATTTTTAGCCATTCCAACTAAAATAGCAGATTCTTCAATAGCCAAATCTTTAGGTTCTTTATTGTAATAAATTCTAGAAGCAGAACGAATTCCAATTGCATTGTACAAGAAATCGTACTTGTTTAAATACATGGTTATGATTTCGTTCTTAGTATACTGTCTTTCCAACTTTACAGCAATAACCCACTCTTTTAATTTTTGAAAAACACGCTCTATAATATTTTTAGTCCCGTAATTTTCTGTAAACAACTGTTTTGCCAACTGTTGGGTAATGGTACTTCCTCCTCCATCTTGTCCAAGTTTACTTACGGCTCTAGCCAAAGCAAAAAAATCGATTCCTGAATGCTCAAAAAAACGTTCGTCCTCAGTAGCAACCAAAGCTTTTACCAGGTTTTCTGGCAAATCTTGAAACTTTACAGGAGTTCTGTTTTCTCTATAATACTTTCCTAAAGTAATTCCGTCTGAGGAAATAATTTCTGTTGCAAAATTTCTTTCAGGATTTTCTAATTCTTCAAAGGTGGGAAGCTTCCCAAAAGCCCCCATATTGATTAATAAAAAGACAGCTGAAATGCTTAAAATTAAAAATGAAAACAAACCCCAAAAAACTTTTAAATACAAAGAATAATTTGGTTTTGTCACTTTTTCTTGTTCCATTATCGTAAAATTAATTTTGTGATTTTTCTATTCTAAGACCAACATCTCTTACACCAATAAGTTCTGTCAGCCCCTGAAGTTCTCCTCTTTTTCTCATTGCTTGTGTAAATTCAAATTGATAAGTTCCCTCTTGTGGGAATTTATAATTTTCTAGAAAAAAGAGTTTGTTGTTTTTAACATCTGTAAGTCCCTCTCCTAACCATTTTCCATAAGCATCTGCCATTTCGTACTCCAAAGTATCTTTGATAGTAACCCCATTAGGAAGAGTCATTTTACTAATAACATATAAATTTCTATACGGGAAATTAGCATCTGTTCTCATGTTTAAAAAAACATGTAAAGGCTTGGAAACCTCTTTTAAATTTACTTCAAAAACAATGGAGTCATTGGCTGCCCAACGATTGTTCTCCACTGTTTGGTAGGTGTCATATATCTTATTTCCATCACAGGAAACAATCAACATAGCTGCAATAATTATCAAAAGGATTTTATTCACTTTTAGCAGGTCCATTGTTCGGTTTGTTTGGTCTTCTCCTATTGTTATTCCTTCTTCTTGGCTTGTTATTAGCAGCCGCATTAGGTGTGTTTTCTGGAGCCGTGTTTGGACTCTTATTTTCATTTACATTCTGATTCGGTGCAACACCTCCTTGAGGTTTTTTCCTTTGAGGTTTTCTTTGCGGTCTAGGCTTAATTGGTTTAGCCGATTCGTTATTTTTTTGCTCCGGATTGGTCGTAGAGTTTGGTTTCTGAGGTGCTTGATTCGGATTTTTTCTATTCCTATTATTTGGCCTTCTCCCTGCGGGTCTGTTTCCGTTTTGTTTTGCTACAGGTGTTTCTGAAGTTTTATCCGTATTTGTTTTTGGGCCAGCATTTCTTGGTGTAGCCCCTCCTCTAGTGTTTGAACCAGAAGTAGCCCTATTTGTTGGTTTTTTACTTCTTCTACGTTTCGATCTTTTAGGTTCGTCAAAACGAGTCAAACTATCTTGTCCTACTACATTTTCAAAATCAACCTTAGTTTCTTCTATGTTCTCCGCATCAAAGTCTTCTAAACCTTCTACAGAATTTCCTTTTTTATTTTCCGAGATAATTTCTAACACTTGTTCTAGCGTTAGTTTGAACCATTTGGATTTGTCATCTTTGTAAGTGTACCACAACACTTCTTTAAAAATGTCCATTTTCACAAAAACACCTAGCCCTCTTTCTGTTTTCAACATCAAATTCTGAGAAGGAAAACTTTTTAGACTATCCAAATAAGTATCTAATTCATAGTTCAAACAACATTTTAGTTTTCCACATTGTCCTGCTAATTTTTGTGGATTTAAAGACAGTTGTTGATATCTAGCCGATGCTGTATTAACTTTTCTAAAATCTGTAAGCCAAGTAGAGCAACACAATTCTCTACCACAAGAACCAACTCCACCTAAACGTGCAGCTTCTTGTCTTAATCCCACTTGTTTCATTTCTACACGAATAGAAAAAGCAGAAGCCAATTCTCTAATCAACTGACGAAAATCTACACGATCGTCTGCCGTATAATAAAATGTTGCTTTGTTCCCATCTCCCTGATATTCTACATCAGAAAGTTTCATTTTAAGGCCTAGTTTGATGATGATCTCTCTACCTCTTTTTTGGGTTTCTTCTTCTTTATTTCTGGCTACTTCCCAGATATCAATATCTTTTACAGTAGCTTTTCTATAAATTTTCTTTACTTCATCACTATCTACAGCAACTCCTTTCTTTTTCATCTGAATCTTTACCAATTCTCCTGTCAAAGAAACTGTTCCTATATCATGGCCAGGATTTCCTTCTACAGACACAACTTCACCAATGGTTAATTGAATGTTTTTTTCGTTTTTATAAAAATGCTTTCTTCCGTTTTTAAAACGAATTTCAACTATGTCAAATGGTTTTTGTCCTGTAGGCAATTCCATATTTGCCAACCAGTCAAAAACCGTTAATTTATCACAGCTACTTGTACCACAACTTCCGTTGCTTTTGCAACCATTTGGTACTCCTCCTTCTTTTGTTGAGCAACTAGTACAGCTCATATATTTTTTATCTATTATTCACACTAAGTGTAAGGTTCACAATTCATTTAAAATTAACAACTTTGTTAATTTTTTCTATCAATTTCTAAAGATATAATTATTCTAATATAAAGTAAAACTAATAGCTTATATATTGAATTTACATCTGCTTTACTTCTATAATTTTTACGGGACAAGCTTTTTTAGCTTCAAAAGCTCCATCAAAAATTGATTCGTCAGGAGATTTTAACGTAAAAAAACCTTTTTTTTCTTGAGCTCTTAACAACACCGATTTTCCATCTTTTTTAGACATCTGAAATTGTTCAGGAGCCAATTCCACACAATAATTACAGCCAATACATTTGTTACGTTGCAAAGTAATTATTACCATTATGCTTCTACCGTATTTTCAACTATTTTGTACAATTTATCAGAAGGTCTAATTCTAAAATCTAACTTTATTGTACAACTATCTCCCTTAGACGCTTTGTTTGCTGATGTTTCTGCTACATACAACTCTTTCACTTCCATTTCTTTTGCTCCCGTGGTAGGTCCCGTAATCAAAATTGTATCTCCCACAGTAATATCATAAGCTTCTATCTTAAACTCCCCAACGTTTGCTTTTGGAAAATAATGCATTCCTTTTCCTAAATACACTTTTTTTTGTGTAGCATGAGATCCAGAACCTTTGCTCCACTCGCCTAATTTTTGACCTAAATAATAACCACTCCAAAAACCTCTGTTGTATACTTTTTCTAATTCTTGCATCCAAGAAATCACTTTCTCTTTGTCAAAAGTTCCTGCCTGTAAACTATCAATGGCTTCTCTATAGCATTTGATCACTTTTGCTACGTATTCTGGAGCTCTTCCTCTACCTTCAATTTTTAAAACTTTGATTCCTGCATCTACAATTTCATCTAAAAAATCAATAGTACACAAATCTTTAGGAGACATGATGTACTCATTATCCAATTCCATTTCAAATCCTGTTTCTTGATCTATCACCGTATATTTTTTACGACAATTTTGTTTGCAAGCTCCTCTATTTGCAGATGAATTAGCCGAATGTAAACTCATGTAACATTTACCCGAAACAGCCATACACAATGCACCGTGACCAAAAATTTCAATTTCAACCAACCTTCCTGAAGGACCTTTAATTTGTTCCTTTTCTATTTGCTTGGTGATGCTCTTTACTTGACGTAAACTTAATTCTCTACTCAAAACAATTGTATCTGCAAACATTGCATAAAACTTAACCGTTTCAATGTTTGTAATGTTTATTTGTGTAGAAATATGCACTTCCATTCCCTCTGCTCTTGCAATTGCAATAACTGCCTGATCCATACAGATAACTGCAGTAATATTGGCTTGCTTCGCTTTTTTAATTAGGGTTTTAACAATGGACAAATCATGATCATAAATAATGGTGTTCAACGTTAAATAAGAACGAACATTTTTATTTGCACATCTTTTTGAAATCTCATCCAAATCATCCAACGTAAAATTTATGGATGCACGAGCTCTCATGTTCAGTTGTTCAACACCAAAATAAATAGAATTACATCCGTTGTCTAAAGCTGCTTGTAAAGATTCAAAATTACCAGCAGGAGCCATCAACTCTATCTGATTCATCACTTTACTTTTTAAACTTTAAAACTTCTGAACGTCCTTTCTTAAAAATCTTATTACTGTTGGACTTTCCTTTGCGCAATTCTTTTTGTTCTTCGTATGGCAAAGCATTGATTTCTTTACATTCAACAGAACAACATTCTTCCATTTTTTTATTACAAGAATCACATTGTATAAACAACAAATGACAAGCCTCGTTAGCACAATTTACATGAGTATCGCAAGATTCTCCACATTGATGACAATTAGAAACCACATCTTCTGAGATTCTTTCTGATTTTCGGTGATCAAAAACAAAATTCTTTCCCTTAAATTTATTTTCAATTCCTTTTTCATTTACCTGACGAGTGTATTCTATAATTCCTCCTTCTAACTGAAAAACGTTTTTAAACCCTTTGTATTTGTAATACGCGCTTGCTTTTTCACAACGAATTCCACCTGTACAATACATTAACAAATTCTTATCCTCTTTATGGTCTTTTAGGTCTGCTTCAATAATGTCTAAAGAATCTCTAAAAGTATCAACATCGGGTGTAAGGGCTCCATCAAAATGACCAATTTCACTTTCATAGTGATTACGCATGTCTACACAAATAGTATTCGGATCCGCTAACAATTTGTTAAATTCTTCTGCATTTAAATGCACACCTTTGTTGGTAACATCAAATAAATCATCATTCAAACCATCGGCTACAATTTTATCTCTAACCTTAACTTTTAATTTTAGAAATGATTTATTGTCTTGCTCTATTGCTACATTCAACCGAATATCTTTTAAAAAAGAAATGCTATCCAAATGTGCTTTAAACTCATGAAACCTATCCGCGGGCAAAGACAATTGCGCATTGATTCCTTCTTTGGCCACATAAATTCTTCCCAAGACCTCTAACGGATCCCAAGTAATGAATAAATGATCTCTAAAAACTTGAGGATTTCCAATGTTGTGATATTGGTAAAAAGAAATGGTTAGACGGTCTTTACCGGCCTCATCTATGAGTTGCGCACGTTCTTCTGCGCTTAACTTATTATACAGTTGCATGCTATATCAATTTAGTTAAACAGTAATAATTTTTGCAAAGGTATTAAATCCAAAACAACTATGAAGCCTAGTTTTCAGGAATGACTCCACAACATAAAAAAACTCCCTGCAAAAGTGTTCCTTTTTACAGAGAGTTCTAAACTAAAACTTATGAAAAATTACTATTTTTAAAAAACTATTCTAACTATTTTACTAGTTACAAATGCTGTGCCAAAACAAAAAATTCTAAAAAAAAAGAAGTTTTTCGTTGATTTTTCTTTAAATAGCAATTTTTACGTACGCTGTTTTATTTTCATATTTTACCAAAACGATATACAAACCTCTAGAAAGATATTGGTTTTGGATTTGTTGTCCCATTACATTATGCACCGTAAGCACTTTTCCTTTATTTGTTACAATGGATTGATTTCTAACAGACAAAAACAAACCTTCTATTGAGGAATTCTCTCTATTTGATAATGTTAAAAATTCAAAGTCCGTTGTATCAAACGGTAAAATCGTCTCGCCCTCACCTGTTGATGTTGTCCAGTTAATTTCATTTGCAATCAATGTTCTATAACCAGCAACTGTATTAGCTGTTCTAACTCCTGTATACTTTCCTCCATCTTTACTTGCAGTATCACCAATTACAACATAAGTAGATGTTGTATTCAAACCTGTAATCGCAAAATTTGTTCCTTGACCTGTATTTCTATTTTCTATACCCGCCAACCATTTTGTAACATTTCCTGTAGCAGGATTTCCTAAAGTAGCAAAAATATTATCTCCACTGGCTGATATATTAAACCCTAAATCATCGGAAGAATCAACAATTGTACCTACTGACGCTGTTAATGAAGCCTCAATATCTGTAAAAACAACAACAGTACCTGCATCAACAACAGAAGCACCTACATTCCAATCTAGAACTCCTTCACTGGTGGAATCTAAACCTGTTCCATCAGAATTCGGCTCAGCATCTGTAAAATAGATAATTGTATTTGCTGGTAACTCTGCTAAAGTTACGATTGCAAAATCTTTATCACCATCGGCATTAAAACCAATAAAGGCAATATCTCCTTGATTTTGGCCAAATAATGAAACTGTTGCGCACAAAAAGACCCCTTGAATTATTTTTTTCATAGCTTTTTTCCCAGTAATTTATGAATTTTTTATCATAAACGCAAAAAAGAGCAAGATTCCTAAAAATCTTGCTCTTTTAAAAAAATTGAATTATTTCTCTACTCTACTTTAAAAACTAAAGGCAATTGAAACAATAAGTTTACTTTTCTACCATTCTGACTAGCTGGAACCATTTGAGGCAATTTTTTAATTGCACTTTCAAACTCTGCTTTTAACTCAGGATTTTTTGCTCTAATTCTGATGTCTGTTACTTTACCGTTGGTATCAACTTTAAAAACAGCATACAATCTCTGAATTCCAGACAATCCTAACTCATCTGCTAAACCAGTATCAAAATTTCTTTGAATTAGTCTATTTACTTTTTTACTAAAACAATCTTTTAGAGCTTCAGCACCTTTTTCTTTTTCACATCCAGGAAAAATTGCAGGATTTTGAATAGCAGCAAAAGGAACATCTTCATAAGCTACTTCTTCTACTTCATCACTATACTCAATAGTTTCAATATCTATTTTTTCATCTACCTCAGCCTCCGTAGTCTGAATTACTACTTCTTCAATAATAGCATCGTCTTCCACTTTCTCAAATTGTTCAGGAGTTGGTGGTGGTGGCGGTGGTGGTGGTGGTGGTGGTGGTGTAGATGGTGGTTTGATTTGCATCAAGACCATATCTTCTACATCATCTGACTGTAAGGTTACCGATTGTAATTCATCTACAACCCTGTCGTAAGTTTTATGCTCTATAGCTACATACACTATATACAGCGCTAAAACCAACCCCAGCATGGTAAAAACCTTACTAAAATTTTCAAGATTAGATTTGGGATTCTTTTTAACTTCCATTTTTATTCAGTTCAATTGAATTTTAGTTTGCTAAAATAACGAAATTAGAATTAGACTTGCAAATATATACGGTTAAGTAATTTCAAAAAAACGTAACCTAATAATATCCCCATAGAATTTGCCAAAATATCAAGTAAATCGCCTGTTCTATAGGTTGTCAAGCTACTTTGTAACACTTCAATAATTACACCATATCCTATTATCATCAAAATTAAATGCAAGCTTTTAACTTTAACTTTACCAAACTGGCAAGATAACAGCCAAAAAAATGACAATATTGAATACGCAAACAAGTGTTTTACCTTGTCTGAGTGCTCATAAGTACCAAAATTTGGCAAGCGTTGTAATTTGACTAGACTCAAAACCATAATAAGCACAGAAAAACCTATCGCCAAAAAAAGACTACTATGCTCCAATAAGTTCCTTATAGTCTTTTGCATCTAACAAGTCTTTTAGATCATCTATGTTTTCAGGCTTTACTTTGATCATCCATCCTTTACCATACGGATCTTCATTTACAGCTTCTGGCTCATCTTCTAACTCTTCGTTAAATTCAACTACCTCACCTGTAATAGGCATAAATAAGTCTGAAACAGTTTTTACAGCTTCTACAGAGCCAAAAACTTCGTTGACTGCTACAGTGTCATCTAATGTGTCTACATCCACATAAACAATGTCTCCTAATTCGCTCTGAGCAAAATCTGTAATTCCTATCACCACTAAATCACCTTCAATTTTTATCCATTCGTGATCTTTGGTATATTTTAATTCTTCTGGAAAATTCATATTTATTGTTTTTAGTTTCCTAGGTTATATACTAAACTTAATCCTGCATTGATTGATTGACTTGGATACAATGTAGATATTGCATAACTCGTCATGTTCTGATCGTAATACAGAGATGCTGTAAAATTACGACTTAAATTATAATCTGCTGCAACTTTAATTCCCAATAAATTTTGCCCACCTACTGGCTGGCTTGTCTGAGCATCTATACTTCTAATATTGGTTACATCTGTTCTATAAGAAACATCTGCTTTAATGTTGATATCTCCTTTTAAAACTTTAGATTTTCTTAAAAATCGAGTTCTGATTTTCACATCTTTAAAACGGTATCCTATTCCAAAAACATATTCATTACCCACAATTTCGGATAGTGTTGTGTTGTTTAAGTTTAGAGATAACGTTCTATTGGTGTTGATAACACCTTTAAATGTAAAGGAATTTTTCAATTTCACATCCATTTTTATCAACGGAGAAAATGCATCAATCAACGTAATTCCTGAAAATATTTTATCTGATTGAAATTTATTAGAACTATCTGTGTTTAAATTATTGGAGAAATTGTTCATCGTATAAGATGAATTGTATCCGTGCGTAAGCGTAAAATTGGTGAAATTCTCTTTAAAAAAGTCTATTTTCATCAAACCTTTATAAGTCAATTGCCAATTTGGAACTGGAATTTTCTTAAAAATATTTTTGCTAGATTGTGTCACATCATTTCCACTATAAGCAGCCAGAAAAGAATGAATCAACACTTCTTGGCTGTTTAATGCTTGTGACAAAGTTCCTTCGCCATTTTCTATGACCGCTTGGTAATCTGGATGAATTTCTGCTACTATTTTAACCCTATTGTTTACAAAAGTGTTGAACAACGCATCTGGATTGTTACCAACAGCTGTTTTTATTAAAGAATAAGATATGTTAAAATTACCCGATTCACTCACTTGCGCATTGTCTACTATTTGTTGTTGTTCGGTTGCAGAATAACTTCTGTCTGCTGTAAGTTGAATGTTTAAATCATTGAAAGGTTTCAAGTTTAAATTGTAATTCAGACTTGTATATGTGGTTTGATTGAAATTTTTATTATAGGTTACTCCATCAGATCCTTCTGCAATCAGCCAATTGTTATTAATTGCATTTTGTACAATATTGCTCTGCTGTCCAAATACATACCCCAACCCCGGAACATAACTTCCGTTGTATTTATCTCTTCCTAAAAATCCTATTTCTGGCAAATATCCATTTAAAGAACTATTGCTATTGCTTGAGTAACTAAATTGTCCTGTTTTGATGGAACTCAACACCCCATATATCACATCTTTAACAGAGGTTTTACTTTTAGTTTGTGACAAACGAGACGATTTTCCTTTAGAAAGAAAAAGCTTTTCCAACCCTATCTCTTTGTACAATTTAGAAAAATTTAAAGTTCCTGATAAATTGTGAGTATTACCATTACTAATAGTATTCCCTACTCTATCTACAAAATCTGGTGACGTTCCTTGCCAACCAAAATTACCTGTGTAAGAATAATCTGCACTTATAAAAGTTAGAAAAGGTATTTTATCAATTGGCAATTTGTAGTTTGCTGTTAATGTTTGACTGTAAGTACTCGGTCTACCTATTTCAAAGAAATTAGAATAAATTCCTATTTTATCTAACACTGCTTCATCTTCATCTGTGTTTATATTGCGTTCAAAATCGTCATAAATATAACTGTTATTCGCACTAAAATTCACATTGATGGCACTAGATAATTTGTAACCTATTCTATAATCCCAATTGAACATAAAATTACGTTGTTTCAGTGTAGGAATTGCAATTCCATCTTCTCCTACATCTAATAAATCTCTCGATTTATATTCACTATAACTTCTCTTTACAGAACTATTTACCGAAATATCCGAAGGCAATAAGTTGAAATTAAAATCGCGTAAAATAGCCAGTTTTTTGTCCTTAAGAAAACCTACATTCTTTAAAGGTGTTACTTCAATTTGTTTGAATTTAAAAGCATAATTGGCAGACGTGTTTACGTTTTGTTGAATGTCTTTTTCTACAACGTAACTCTCATTTACAGCATCACTATAATCGTAAGAAACACTAAAATTTTCTATATCATATATTTGAGGTTTTCGTAACGAAGTACTAGATCTTTCTTTTTTCACATTGATCAGGCTAATTCCTCTTCTTTTACTTTTAACCTCAATATTTTGGGTGATGGTATTTTCTGACAAAACATCTTCATACCTAGGATCAAATTTTGGGGTTCTAATCTCTTCAGAAATGGTATAATTTACAGGAATTTTTACATTCCATTTTTGAGGCAACAATTGTCCTGCATTGATACTTGTGTTGACACTATAATTTTTTATCTCTTCTTGACTTCTTTCATTGATTGTTTCGTCTATATTACCAAAACCAATGGATTGATATCCTCCGTTTACAGAAATTTTGGCAAAATCAGCAATGGTTGCATCGGCAGATATATTGGTTGCCCAACCTCCTTGATTGTCAAAACCAGACATTCGCAACTCATTGAACCAAATTTCTGCTGATTTTTGAGTAACATCTGCATTTTTAATCCCTAAAAAGATGGTTCTAACATTAGACAAATTAGGATTTCCTTTTACTCTTAAGGATGTAATTGTATTGTCTACAGTTTCCGGATATACAGACGTAGTTGTAAATCCTACCTCATCTCTTTCTAATTTAACCTCTGTCAAATCTGTTAAGTACACATCCAAATTATTTTCTTCTGGCCAAACAGTCAAAGCATTTAACGTGTTGCTTGTTCCAAAATTGGGAACATCTGTTGTTTTTAAAGGAATTTCTATTTGATAATAATTGTCATTTGTATCAGAACCCAAACGGATAACAGCAATCAATTCATCATTATTTACTGTATTAGCAACTAGCTCTTCTGCATGAATAAACATTTTTAAACGCTTAAACATTCGCATATCCACACTTACATTTTTATACAACCCTACTGTATTGTTTTCTTCTAAATTCTCTACCGTCATGGTCAGAGATTGTTCATTTTGCTGTAAAACACTAGATGTTCCTTGTAATTGCTCTCTAGAAATAGTAGGAGGTAAAACGTAATTGATTGGTACTCGGTTTTCATTTTCTTCAATATTTACCGTTCCCGTTTCTACTAGATTCTCTGTATCTTCAATTTCTCTCTCTGTCAAAAGATCGTCTCCATCAATAATCTGATCGTAAATTCTCCAATCCCCTCTAACCATTTGAAAATCTGCAAAACGCAATGTTACCGGAATTTCAAAATCTGTTAAAAACATACGCATAAAACGAATGGATTGAAAACTACTGATTCCATTAATAGCGGTTCCTGTAGAAATTGGCACTCTAAACAAATACCATTTGAACTGTCTTTGTGTTCCGTTTTCTAGAGTTACAGAAGTTGTTCTTTCGTCAACAATGTGAGTGTTGGTGTTTTTATTCAAGTTATTCTGAGACAAATCTACCTTGTATTGCCAATAAGCATCTAAGGTATTCATGGTCTGATCTCTGTTTGCATCCTCAACATCTGGGTTGTTTGTTGCAGATGTTGGATAATCCTCTGTCGACAATCCTGAGGTAGGAGAGTTTCCTTCAGAATTGTTATAATTTTTGTAACGTGTTAAAATAGATGCATTTTGATTGTCTAATTCTGTACCTCTAAAAAAACGGAAGTTATCTGATGATGGATCGTCTAACGAAGCCAACATTGGAAATTTTTCTTTTTCTCTTTCGTCATTCATTCCGTCATAACCAACATCCTGATTTCTTCTAGACTCATCACCTTGATCAAACGCATACAATAACGATTTTTCTATTGGAATGTTGGCAATATTGGTCTTATCAACCACCTCATCCGACGCATCTCCATCTTCTGGCAATCCGTTTTCAAAAACTTTTCTATTATCTTTATTAATATCTTCAGAAATACTTCCCAAGTTCAAATACAAACTTCCTTTTTGATTTGTAGGAGCAGCATTGATCACAATTCCTTCACTGTTAGTAATGCTGTAATTTTCATAAGGATCTTGAATCCAAAATTCGATATATTGAATGTTAGAGCTCTGAAAATCTGTGGTAATCAAACCTCTTGTAATTCCAGCCCATCTTTCTTCCGGGCTGTCTAATTGTATTGGATTTGTAGGATTTACAATATCCTCATAATTGTAAGGACCACGTTCGTTAGGATAATAGGTTAAATCAAAAGTACTCAACGTATTTCTTTGTGTAATGTCTAAACTTCTTTCTGGAAACAACTCTGAATTTTCTACAGGTCTTACTTCTGCTCTAGACAATTCATCTGCATCAATATTACTTGGTTTTAATGACGAAGAATTGTAAAATAATTGATCAATATTGTACCAAGCTAATTTTGCACGTTTTTTACCATACTCTAAACTATTACTATTAGAAGCTCCAAAATCACGCCCCTCAAAACCTATGGGAGCACTTGCTAAAGTCCAATTCTGTGCCGTTCCCATATTTATTGGAATTTGAGCTCCTTCAAAATCATCTACATACGTGGTGGCTTCTCCTCCAATATCAATACTAGAGGGTGTGTTAGGTTTTAAATACGCAAAATCTCCTCTAACCGAAATTGAAGATGGAGCATCTGTATCAATATTTGGTAGGTAATTTACCCAATCTGTCAGCCTAGGAACTTCCGCACTGTAGTTAAAATTTAACCCGTACATTGAATTGTTTATAGGGTCTTGTCCTAATTGAACTTTATTACTGATTGGCTGTTCTTTAATATTTAGATAAGTGGCTCCTAAAACAAAGTTGTCGTTAAACTTATGCTCTACATCTATTCCTACAAAGGTTTTTTGTTGCTGATTGAAAAACGTATTGTTTTCTAAAGAAACGTTGATTGCTTGTCCAGAAGACTCAATAGCGGGGTTGATAATATTTACTTTACCCGCAAAATAATCTACCGTATAATCTACACCTTCTACTAGAATAATACCTCCTGATGACACGGTTACAGATCCTCTAGGAACATTAAACGCACCTAATGAAATTCCGTCATCGCCACTAGATGTATACAAACCCGTAACAAAAAACTTGTCTTTATTCTGATAATCATTTTCTGCTACAGAAGCTGTTGTGGTATACAGTTCGTTAAAAACATATTTTGCTTGATCTTCTGAATTGCTCAACGTGTTTTCTAAATCTCGTCCAAAGGGCTCAATGGTAGGAAAAATAATGGATCCATTTTTAGAACTTATAGTAACTCCTTCTATAAAATCAAAAAAACCATCTCCTTTTTGATATTGTTTTCCGTTTGTAGATGTATAAACTCTCGTAGAATTGTTGTTTACATCTAGACGATCTAAATTGGTTAAATTTAAAATGGTTCTGTTTTTAATTTCTTCTTCTTGAGCTTTTAACAAATTGTTTGTTGCTTGTCCTGTAGCATCGTCTCTATACAACAAGCTCATTCTAAAACCATCGCTTTGTAAATTGTAAGCTCCAATACTGTATACATTTTTCATCAGCAAGTTCCACACAACATCCTCCGTGTTTATCAGTTGTGGTCTTACCAATTTTACCACAATATTCTCATCACTTGCAATTCCGTCTGTAGACAATTCCCCCACTCTATATGCAACACCATTTCTAGTGTATTCATAAGCCACTGCCAATACATCTCCATCGCTCAAACGGGCATTTAGAGAAATGTATCCCAATTGACTGTGATATGTAAACTCACTAGCTGATAATTTTCTTGCATTCTCTATAACAGCATATTCTCTACCTTGCTCTAAACTTGACAATTCAGAATAAACATTCTGAACATCTCTTAATTGTGTTTTGTCTGTTCCAACATATTTACTCAAGCTATTTTCAGCATTTCTAGGAATCAACTGAGCATCTACCGCTTGTGTTACTACTCCATTTTTATTGGTAATGTTAGATGTTGAATTATCATACACATCAGTACCTGATTCTCCTAAATCTACCAAACCAACAATATTTCTTACATCTTGTGTGTTGGTATTTCTGTTGGTTACCCAAACTTCCATTTTGGTAATTTGAACCGTAGAATTGATTAGAGGCAATTCAGCCAATGCATTGTTGTAATTGTTTCTAAAATATTGTGCTACAAAAAAGTGACGATTGTTATCGTATTGAGTAGTTCTTAACTCAAATTCTGTAAGTGCCGATGCTCCTTCTGCAACAATATTTTTAGTTTGAGATTGTTGCTGTGAAAAAACACTGGTAACCGTGGTAGCTCCAAATTGTAATTGTGCTTTAACTCCAAACAAACTTTGAGAACCATTGATCAAGTTATTTTTAATGTCCATGTTCACATTACCCACTTCTAATTTTCGAATCAAATCATCTTCTCCTGGTTCAAAATCTAACTTTATTTGATTTTGAAAAGAGAATGTAGATTGCGTATCGTAATTGATCTCTGCGGTCAATCTCTTTCCTACTTGAGCAGATAAATTTGCTCTAATTTGTTGATCAAATTGTGGTGTGTAACTTTTTCTATTTTCTTCAGATAAGATTGGATTTTCTACATTCTGATACAACAATCCCATTCGGATAGTTAAAGAACCACGAGGCACCAATTTTATTTCTGTTCCTCCAAAAAGAGTTTCAAAAAACTTATTATTTACATACATGGTAGGCAATAAATCTTTTTGAGCTTCTTCAGAGTTTTTTTTCTTTCCGTCTATCGCAGCAGTTTTTGCTTGAAAATAATCACGAATGTCTTCTCTTAACTTGTATTCCTTGTATTCTTCCTCAGTAAAATATTGAGGTGTGGTAAATGTTGTATTCCCTATATTTTCTCTAACAATGTACCTATGAATACTTGCATCATATTCAACTTCTTTCTCTGTCGGATTTTTTAAATATAAGGTTCCGTCTTTAAAATTGTCAAATGAAAACGTATGAGGTATGGAGTCTGATTCCATTACGGCATTCTCTTTTTCTTGAGCGTACCCATGAGATACGACAATACAGAACAAAAGCCATATTTGAAACCAATTTTTCAATAGTTTTATAGTTTTTTTAAAGCTAGTTTTATCAACTTTTCAACATTTGCATCTGGTGATTCTTTTAGTATAGAAGTAACCACTTTTTCAGCTTGACGTTTTACAAAACCTAAAACCTCCAATGCAGATAACGCTTCTTGTTTGATGCTATTGTCCTCTATTAGAGAACTATCTTGCATATCGTACGTTTTTACAATTTTGTCTTTCAATTCAATAATTACCTTTTGAGCCGTTTTAACTCCAATTCCTTTTACAGATTGAATGACAGCCACATTATCTGTAGCCAATGCTCTCTGAATTTCTTCGGTAGACAATGAAGATAACATCGTTCTTGCTATACTAGGTCCAATTCCTGAAACTGAGATCAGCAATTTAAAAATTTCTCGCTCTAAAATAGTGGTAAATCCATACAAAGTGTGTGCATCCTCCCTTACAATAAGTTGCGTGTATAAAGTTACCAATTCCGCATCTGGAATTTGGCTATAAGTGTTTAAGGATATGTTCAAAAAATAACCTACGCCATTGCATTCCACAATGGCGTAGGTTGGATTTTTTTCTACTAATTTACCTTTTAAATGGGTAATCATTCTTTATTGGTTTTGTGCATCAATTACGGCTACAGCTGTGATGTTTACAATTTCTTCTACACTGGCACCTAATTGTACCACATGTGCAGGTTTGTTTAACCCCATCAATATAGGACCAATTGAGGTTGCATCAGTCAATTCCTTAATCATTTTATAAGAAATATTTGCTGCATCTAAACTAGGAAAAATAAATGTATTTGTCTCCTTTCCACACAAATCAGAGAAAGAAAATTGTTTTTCTAACAATTCATGATTCAAAGCAAAATCTGCTTGAATAGGACCATCCACATTTAAGTCTGGTCTTTTCTCTTTTAAAATTTCAACTGCTTTCTGCACTTTTGCCACTCCTTCTGAAGCTACTCCTCCAAAATTGGTATATGATAACATAGCAATGTGAGGTTCAATTGCAAATATTTTTGCCATTCCACTAGCCAACTCAGCAATGTTAGCCAACACTTCTGATTGAGGATCAATGTTTACCGTAGTATCTGTAAAAATCAACGGTCCTTTTTCCGTAATCATAATGTTTGCTGCTGCAATTCTTGAAGCATTTGCTCTTTTTCCTATTGTTTCAAAAATAGGTTTTACAGTGGATGGATAATTTCTTGAATATCCTGAAACCATCGCATCTGCATCTCCCTCATTTACCATCATTGCAGCAAAATAGTTACGCGTAACCATGTGCTTTTGTGCATCTAACAAACGAATTCCCTTACGTTGACGTTTTTCCCAATATTTTTTAGCGTATGCATTAACCTTTTCAGCATACTCTTCACTCTTTGGATCAATGATTTCAATTTCTGTATCAAAACCAATGTCTTGCTTTAAGGCTGTTATCAACTCTACATTTCCTAATAAAATTGGCTTAGCAATACCTTCATCAGAAACAATTTGCGCTGCTTTTAACACATTTAAATGTTCTGCCTCTGGGAATACAACTCGTTTTGGATCTTTTTGAGAACGACTTACCAACATACGCTCAAACTTACTTCCAGAACCAGAGCGCTCCATCAATTCGTGCACATATGCATCCCAATCTGTAATTGGTTTTTTAGCAATTCCACTATCCATTGCAGCTTTAGCAATAGCTGGAGGCAATTCGTAAATCAATCTTGGATCAAACGGTTTTGGAATGATATATTCTCTACCATATTGTAAGTTCTTTTCTCCATAAACAATGTTTACTTGTTCTGGCACATTCTTTTTAGCCATATCCGCCAAAGCATGTACAGCTGCCATTTTCATTGCCTCATTAATTCCGGTAGCTCTAACATCTAAAGCTCCTCTAAAAATAAAAGGAAAACCTAAAACATTATTAACTTGGTTAGGATAATCTGAACGACCTGTAGCCATAATTACGTCTTCACGTGTGGCAACTGCTACGTCGTAATCTATTTCTGGAGTTGGATTTGCCATGGCAAAAACAATAGGATCTGGTGCCATTGTTTTTAACATTTCTGGTGTTAAAGCTCCTGCAACAGACAAACCAATAAACACATCGGCTCCATTAATTGCTTCTTCTAAAGTTGTAAATTCAGTATCAACAGCAAATTCTTGCTTTTGAGCATTCAAATCTTCACGCTTGGTAGTAATCACCCCTTTACTATCGCACATTAAGATATTGTTTTCAGAAACTCCCAGTTCTTTATACAATTTTGTACAAGAAATAGCTGCAGCTCCTGCTCCATTTACAACCACACGTACTTTCTCTATATCTTTTCCTGTAATTTCAACTGCATTTTTTAATGCTGCTGCAGAAATAATAGCTGTACCATGTTGATCGTCGTGCATTACAGGAATGTCCAACTCTTCTTTCAACCTTCTTTCTATTTCAAAAGCTTCTGGAGCCTTAATATCTTCTAAATTGATTCCTCCAAAAGTTGGAGCAATAGCTTTTACTGTTTCTACAAATTTATCAACATCTTTGGTATCTACCTCAATATCAAACACATCAATATCTGCAAAGATTTTAAACAACAACCCTTTTCCTTCCATTACGGGTTTTCCAGCCAAAGCACCAATATCTCCCAACCCTAAAACAGCTGTACCGTTTGAGATTACTGCTACTAAATTCCCTTTAGAAGTATACTTATAAGCATCTTCTGGATTTTTTTCTATTGCCAAACAAGGAACCGCAACTCCAGGCGAATACGCTAAAGCCAAATCTCTTTGAGTAGCATATTTTTTTGTAGGTACTACCTTGATTTTACCTGGATGAGGTTTTTCATGATAGTCTAAAGCTTCTTGTTCTTTTTTTGTATAACTCATATTGAATAATTTATAAGACAAATATACCATTTGTATTTATGAAGCAAAATGAATAGATTTTTTTTGATCATTCTCAAAGATAAATAGGCCTGAAAGCTAAAATATTGCAAATAATGAAACCATTCTTTGATAATACTGTTTTTACTGCATCAAAAAATACATTATAAATTTACAATAGCTAATTTAAAATCAAATGTGCTTCGTTAAAAACCGAAATTCATCTTTTGTATTGAAAGCTTTTAAGATACTAAGCAATTGCTTAGATTTGTAATGTAATTACAATTATGGCACGTAAAAAACAATATAACGAAGAAGAAGTCATCAAAAAAGCAACAGCTCTTTTTTGGAAGAATGGCTATGAAGCTACTTCTGTACGTATGTTAGAAAAAGAAATGGGAATTAATCAATTCTCTATTTATGCTAGTTTTACAAACAAACAAGGAGTCTTTTTAGAAAGTATAAAGTATTACAAAACACAAATTCACATTCTAAAAGAGAAACTAAGAAAATCTAACAATGGGGTTTTGGGAATTCAACAATATTTTTACGATTTTTTAGAATTCTCTAAAGAAGGTTCTTTGCACAAAGGTTGTTTGGTAACCAACTCTGTGAACGAAATAAAAGAAGAAGACAATACTTTGATAATGAATGAACTTACAAACTTTGCCAATGAAATTAGAGAGTTGTTTGTAAGCAATCTAAAACAAGACGACTCAAAAGAAAGTTCAGCCATAGAAAAACAGGCGGATTATTTAATGAATAGCCTTTTAGGGCTTTCCATAGCATCCAAAGTTTTTAATCAAGAACAATTAAAAAACATTATTGAAGTTACATTTTTGAACTTGTAACTTTTTTTACAACAAAACTAAGCGAATGCTTAGAAATAATATTAATTATTAAATAAAAATTAGAAAATTATGACAACGTTAAAAATTCACAACCTAGAAACAGCTCCAGAAGCAAGTAAGCCATTGATTGAAAAATCTCAAAAAGCATACGGAATGATTCCTGGTTTACACGGTGTATTAGCAGGAGCTCCAAAAATTTTTGAGGCTTACCAAACTTTACACGAATTGTTTGTAAATACCTCTTTTAACGAAGAAGAATTAACCGTAGTTTGGCAAACTATAAACGTAGAACACGCTTGTCATTACTGTGTACCCGCACACACAGGAATTGCAAAAATGATGAAGGTTGATGATGCTGTTACCGAAGCATTACGTAACGAAACTCCTTTAGCTGATGCAAAACTAGAAGCTTTGCGTAACATGACTTTAACAATTGTAAGAAATCGTGGACACGTTTCTCAAGAAGATTTAAATGCCTTTTATGCAGCTGGTTATGGTGAGCAACAAGTCTTAGAAATTATTTTAGGATTGTCTCAAAAAGTAATTAGCAACTATACCAATCATATTGCGAACACTCCAGTAGATGCACCTTTCCAAGGATTTGCTTGGTCTAAATAATTTACATACCAATCTACAATCTGCTCAGTTCTTTGTAATTTGAGCAGATTATTTTTTTATCCTAAAGTTCTAAACCCAAATGGAAATATCAACAACGAAATTGGCTCCAAAAGTATTGTTTTTTGATGTGAATGAATCTTTATTAGATTTATCAAACATGAAAAAAGCATTGGGAAAATAGTAAACGGAAGAGATGATTTATTGTCTTTGTGGTTTAGTACGTTATTACATTATTCTTTGGTAACCACTGCAAGCCGTCAGTTTACTGATTTTGGTTCTATTGGTAGCGCAGCTCTTAAAATGGTAGCTGCCAATCACAACATTCAATTGTCGGATGAACAAACCAAAGAAGCCATGCTTGCTTTTAATTCATTACCTCCTCACCCCGAAGTAAAAGAAGCTTTAATTCTTTTAAAACAAACTGGGTACAAAATGGTTGCTTTGACCAACTCTTCTAAAAAAGGGATGGAAACTCAATTAAAAAATGCTGAAATTGATATTTATTTTGACAAACAGTTGAGTGTTCAAAGTTTTGGAAAATACAAACCCGATAGTGATGTATACCATTGGGCATCTAAAGAGTTAGGAGTAAAAAATAACGAGTCTATGATGATTGCTGCTCATGGTTGGGATGTAGCTGGAGCTATTTGGGCAGGATGGAGAGCTGCTTTTATCAACAGACCCGGACAACAATTATATCCTTTGGCTCCCGAAACAGAAATTAACGAAATCAATCTTTTAAAAATTGCTAAAAAGTTAGCTGCTTTAAAAGTCTAAAATGATTTCATCATAAACCAAAAAAAATGAGTGATAAAATTAAAATAGATCTAGTCTCAGATGTAGTTTGCCCATGGTGTGCCATAGGATACAAACGTTTAGAACAAGCCATTAATGAAATGGGTATACAAGACAAAATTGAACTAGAATGGCAACCTTTTGAATTGAACCCTAATATGCCTGCAACGGGTCAGAATGTGCAAGAACATATTACAGAAAAATATGGTTCTACCATAGAACAACAAAAAAAGTCTCAGGAATTAATGACTGAATACGGAGCAGAACTTGGCTTTACGTTTGATTATTTTGATGAAATGCGTATGGCAAATACTTTTGAGGCACATGTATTGTTAGAATATGCTAAAGAACAAGCAAAACAAACAGCACTAAAATTAAGATTAATGGCTGCTTTTTTTGGAGAACGAAAAGATGTTTCTAAAAGAGACATTTTAAAACAAGAACTTGAAGCTGTTGGATTAAATGCTGATGAAGCTTTTGCTAAATTAGCATCAGAAGAAACCCGTAAAGAAGTTAAAGATAAGGAATCTTATTGGCAAAATATGGGAGTAAGCTCTGTACCCACTGTGGTATTTGATAGAAAAAGTGCACTTACAGGAGCACAACCTGTAAAAGTTTACAAACAAGTACTAACAGAACTTTTAAACGCATAAAAACGTTGGCTAATCAAAAATAGCGACCTGATTTACTTAAAAACTGAGTCGCTATTTACTTAAACAAAACTTAAAATCTATTTTAATACTTCTACTATTTTTTTAAAAACTAGATTGTTTTCATAAACTCCAGAAAAATTATCTGATTGAGGACCGTAAGCAAAAATGGGAACCATAGTACCTGTATGATCGTGGGAAACAAAACCACCCTCTATTTTATGCTCTTGAACATCTCCACTAGAAACACTAAAACCAGATGTTTCGTGATCTGCGGTTACAATTACCAAAGTCCCTTCGTTTTCATCCGCAAATTTTATAGCCTCTGTAATGGCTCTATCAAAATCTACCCCTTCATTTACAATTCCTTCTGTATTGTTAGAATGTCCAAAACTATCTATTTGAGCAGCTTCTACCATTAAGAAAAATGGTTTCTCTTTTTGCTTTAAAAATTGCAATCCTGCTTTTGTAGTTTCTGCTAACAAATTACCTCTATTAGTTATTATAGATGGTACTCCTCCTTTAGAAAAAAACAACCCAGCTCTTTTAGCCTTTGAATTGGTCAATTCATCTACATGATTAACGATACTAAACTGTTTTTTAATTTCTAATTTTTTAAAGGTTTTAGCACCTCCACCTGCAAAAAAATCCAAATCACTAGTTAACAAATCTTCGGCAATTTCCTCTTTTTGTGATCTATCTTTTTGATGTGCATAAAAAGAAGATGGAGTAGCTCCTGTAATTTCATCAGTAGTAATACAGCCTGTAGAAAACCCTTTTTGATGTAGCAACTCTGTAATATTTTTAAGAGGATCCCCATTTACATCTGTACCAATAGCTCTATTGTTCGTTTTTTGACCAGTTGCTAATGCTGTTCCTGCTGCTGCAGAATCGGTAGTAAAATCATCAGCAGACTGTGTTTTAATCAGTCCTATTTTTTTAAGTTGAGTTAAGGTTAACACTCCTTTATTTGCCAATGTTGCTGATGAAATTTGAGACAATCCATTTCCATCACCAATCAACAAAACAACATTCTTTACTTGTGTTTGAGCTCCATCATTTTTAAAAGTAGGCTGATATACTTTTGATACCACCAAAGGTTTTGTAGTTCTATGTACTAAACTGTGTACATATTCTGCACAACGTTTAGGCATGTCTGTATTAATTACATCAACTCCTAACTCTGTAAAAATTCTCCAAGCTGTTTTAGAATCTGGAGTTCCCCAAAAACGAAAAGGCTTGTGTAACTTTTTACCTTTGTGAATGACGTTTGTTACTTTTTCATAATCATGATGTGTTAATCTACCTTTCCCGTTCCATTCAGAATATTGATTAAAACTGGTACTAACCAATGCTACTTTCTCTAAATTTTCAGGAGCTATTGGCTCCTCAATTTCCTGGTAATCAAAAGAAATATAAGCTGGATATGTATGATAAACATCCGAATTTGGTCTGTTTCCAGAAATTACAATTTTTATGTGCTTGTGATTTATAATTTGTGGATAGTTCTGTAACGTTTCCTGAATTTTAGTTAAGGTGCTTACAGCTTCTGTTTTCACATCAATCATTAGAATAATGTCTTTGTGCAAATCTTCATCTTTGCTAGAAACTTGCAACAATGGCTTTAAATATAAAGCTTCTAAGGTTTTGTGTTTTTCTATTTCGCCATTTTCGTGGGCTACATATAGTTTTCCTTTTTTTAAGAAAACATCTGCTTCTATTAAATTTAAACCACTTGTATAGGCAGTCCAAAAAGGTGTTTTTTGTTTGTAATCGTTGTGAGATTGTATGATGATTTCATCATGATTTTGAGCAAACCCAATAGAAATTAAGAATGAAAAAA
The DNA here is from genome assembly GCF_030548295.1 of Wenyingzhuangia sp. 2_MG-2023. GTDB lineage: Bacteria > Bacteroidota > Bacteroidia > Flavobacteriales > Flavobacteriaceae > Wenyingzhuangia. Next base: position 620,365 of record NZ_JAUOSB010000001.1, on the reverse strand, counting down.
ATAATATTGAAAGCTTTCTTTTTGCAATTAATAGCATAAATAAATAGTTAAAAAAAGGTGCTATCGAAATAGCACCTTTTCGAATTAATGAAACAAACCAAATATTAATTCCAGTTTTTATTTTGAGGAATTCCTGATGATTGTATTACTGTGTTAGGAATAGGCCAGACATTCATATAAGAGGCATCAAATTGAGTTCTTGCAGGCCATACAATTTCTGATGTATATGGAGAATCTGGATCAGATCTATCTGTATAAATTCTTCCATAAATTGGTTGTGTGTATACTGCTTGTGCATCTCCCCAACGAACCAAATCAAAGTGTCTGTTAGCAAATTCTCCTGCCAACTCTACTCTTCTTTCATGTTTTAAATCATCCATAGTTGCATTGGTTTTTGCTGCCAATCCTGCTCTAGCTCTTACTAAGTTTAAAGGAGCATCTCCATTTTGACCACTTGCAATTAATGCTTCGGCTTTCATTAACAACACCTCTGCATAACGCATTAACGGTATATTGTAAGTAGTTGAAGGAATATCTCCATTGGTATTCACATAAGTTCCTATCGGATCTGGTAAACCGAACTCATACATATATTTGTTGAATTGGAAACCAGACAAAGAATTTTCTGATTGATATCTTTTTGTTTCACCAAAATATTGAAACTCATCACCAAAACTCAAAATAGTAACTTTTTTACGAGCATCACCCTCTTCAAATTCGTTGTACAATCCTTCTGATGGTGTATAATATCCCCATCCATTAAATTTACCCCAACCTTTGTTTTCTAACATAACACCACTTAAAATACTTCCTCTATCTACCCCAGAATTCACTGTCCAAATATATTCGCTACCCCAGTTTTGTAAATGGCTGTGTAATTCTCTATAATCTTTAGCAGGATTTCCTGTATTTACCAAAGCTCTACCAGAACCGGAATTGGTTACCAAATCTGCATATTTTACTACCTCTGCATATCTTGATGCATCGTATTGAGCCCAATACAAATTAGTTTTGGCAATGTAAGCTAAAGCTGCATCTTTATGAGGTCTACCATAATCATCCGAAGAATATGCTGTAAACAATGGTAACAAATCAGCAGCTTTTTTTAAATCTTCAACAATCATTGCATAGTTTTCTACCACACTTGTTGGTCGTTGGTATTTACCTCCAACATCAAACATATTTTCAATTGTAATGATTGGAATACCTCCACTTTTATCATCTCCATACGTATGTGCCAACCAGAAATAACTAAAAGCACGCATAAAATAAGCCTCTCCTAAAACTCTGTTTTTTAAAGCTTCATTAATTTCCATATCAGGTACATGTAAAAGTACGTCGTTAGCCCTTCTCACTACTTTGTAACAACTCGCATAACAGGTAGAAGTATAACTTCCTTCGCTACCATCAATATTAAAATCTTTAATAACATCAGCTGTCGCTTTGATTCTTCCCGTAATCATATCATCAGAAGCATTGATATACCAAAAAAAACCCCTACCAAACATTTCTTCTTCAAACATTATTCCTTGTAAACCGTTTGCAGCTTTTATTGCTTCAGATTCTGTCTTCCAATAATTACCATTGGAAACACTTCCTATTGGTTCTAAGTTTGTAAAATCGTCTGAACAAGATATCGTGTTTCCTACTAATACAGCAGTCAACATTACTATTCCTATTTTTCTATATATTTTTTTCATTGTATATTCTAAGTTTTAATAAATTATAATGACAATAACAATCCTAATGATAATGTTCTAGCCACTGGATATTTAGCAACGTCTAATCCTCTTCCTCCTACTTCTGGATCTAAACCTGAATAGTTAGTAAAAGTCAGTAAGTTTTCTCCAGACAGGTACATTCTTAATGAAGCTCCATTCGCTACTCTATCCATAATATCTTTGCTAAATGTGTATCCTAAAGTCACGTTCTTAATTCTTAAATAAGAAGCATTTTCTAAATACCAGCTAGAGGTAGTTCCAAAGTTTTTATTATCGTCTTTTGTAGACAATCTAGGAATGTTACTTCCTGTGTTTGTTTCTGACCAAGCCCCTAAAACTCTATTGTCTAAGTTATATCCTGATAAAGATGCATTGTAAGTAGTGTACTTGTATCCGTTAAACGCTTTTACACCTCCTACTCCTTGAAAAATCATTCCCAAATCAAAACCTTTGTAGTCTAGGTTTAACCCAAAGTTATAAGTGATTTTTGGTTGATACGCAGCATAGTATTTTTTATCTGCTTCGCTAATTTTACCATCATTGTTGGTGTCTTGAAATTTAAAATCTCCAGGTTTTGCTTTTGGCTGAATTAGGTTTCCGTCTTTTACATAAGTATCAATTTCTGCTTGATTTTGAAAGATTCCTAAATATGGAATCAAGAAAGGTGTGAATAATTCTCCTCCAACTCTAGTTTGATAGGGTTTTAAAACACTTCTTACATTTTCTCCATGAATAAAAGTTACCTGACCTATTGAACCATATCCCTCTAAGTTTACCAATCTATTTTTTAGTGAGGTTAAATTGGTATTTACATTATAATTTAAATTACCTATTTTATTTTTATAAGACAGTGCTATTTCAAATCCTGTGTTTTTTACTTCACCTCCATTTACACTTGCTGGAGAAATTCCTTGATGTGGATCTGACAAACCTGGAAGAATCATTCCTTTGGTTGTTTTTTCAAAATAATCTGCTGTTAAGTTCAAGCTATGATTAAACAAAGTTGCGTCTAAACCAAAGTCTAATGATTCAATTCTTTCCCATTTAAGACTTGGATTTTCATTTCTAGCTACATAACTCCCTGGTATTCCATAAAAATTTGGTTTCTCTCCTAAAACTACATCACGGTTAGCAATGGGTACATCAAATGAATAATTCCCAACTGTATTTATATTTCCGATTTCTCCCCAAGAACCTCTTAATTTTAAATCGTTGATAACCTCTAAATTAAAGAAGGATTCTTTAGAAATTCTCCAACCTGCAGAAATTGATTGAAAATTATCAGACTGATTATTTACATGTAATTTTGACGATTCATCTCTACGATAACTACCTGACACGTAGTATTTATCGCCATAATTATACATAAGCCTACCTATAGCAGAAGTCAAAGCAACCTCATACGGACTGTTAGAAGGTTTCTTTACAGTTGTTGCATTATGAATGTATTGGTAATATGGATCTTCAATAGCAAAACCAGTTCCTGATACTGAAATTGAATTATTGATCATTTTTTGTGCAGAATAAATTACCGTAGCTTCAACCTTATGCTCTCCAAAAGACTTATTATAATTCAATTGGTTGTCCCAAATCCATTTATCATAAACAGTACTTGATTCAGACAACGAGTTTTGAGGATTTGTTCTTCCTAATTCAGGAACTTTAGGATAAAATTCTTTTCTATTAACCTCTCTATATAAAAAAGAATAATTCGTCTTAAAAGAAAAATTATCTAAAATATCGTACTTTAAATACATATTTGCTACTAAATAAGTACTTGGAGACTTTTTATTAGGTCTTAACAATAATGCTAAAGGATTGTAAACATCTCCATAAGCTCCGGCAAACTGAGACAAATCTTCTGGTGCTGTTCCTGCAAAACTTCCATCTGCATAACGAGTTGGAGAAGCAGATGGCATGTAAATAGCATTGATGATAGTTCCAGAATATGGATTATCTGTATTAGTTCCATAGGCTTCAGATCTTGATAAATACACATTTTCTCCTATGTTAATTTTATCCGTAATATCATAATCTGCTTTTAATCTTAAGTTATATTCTTGGGTACTTGTCCCTTTTAACAAACCTTCTCTATCTCTAAAAGCAAACGAAGTGTAATAATTATACGCTTTTCCTGCTCCACTTAAATTTAAGTTTAAGTTGTTCACCTTTGCATCTCTAAAAATAGCATCAATCCAATTGGTACGGTTTACTTGTCCGTAAGGGTTTTGAGTAGCATCGTGAGCAGATTGCCTAGGAGAACCTGCATTGTCTGCAGCTGTGTTGTACACCTCTGCTTGTTGCTTAGCAGTTAATGGAGTTGGTAAGTTTGTAGCACTTTCAATAGCTGTATAATAATTTACTCTTAATTTTGGCTTTCCAATTTTTCCTTTTTTAGTTTCAATCACAATAACTCCTGATCCAGCTTGTGCTCCATAGATAGAAGCAGATGCTGCATCTTTTAACACTGAAATAGAAGCAATGTCGTTAGCGTTAGCAACTGGTCCATTTGGAACTCCATCTACAACGATTAATGGAGATTCTGAGTTAAAAGTACCAATACCTCTAATTCTAATATCCGCTCCTCCTGAAGGATCTCCTCCAGCGTTAGATACAGTTACCCCTGCAATGTTTCCTTGTAAAAAATTTTTGTAATCTTTTACGGGTCTACTCTCTAAACTTTTAACATTGGTAGCAATTCCAATAGAAGATGTTAAATCTCCTTTTTTTGCAGAACCGTAACCAATTAAAACCACCTCATCCAATGTACTTGCTACATCTTTTAAAGTAATGTTCACTTCTTGATTTCCTTTGTAAGAAAAATCTACTGTTTGATATCCTAAAGAAGATATGTTTAAAACACCTTCTTTAGAAAGGTTTTCAATCACAAAGTTTCCATCAAAGTCTGATACCGTAAAAACTTCCTTTTGATCTTGTGATTTTGCCGTAATATACGCTCCTGGTACTGGCATTCCATCTGATTCAGAAACTATTGTTCCCTTTACAGTTACTTGGGCTATAGAAAAGGACATACATCCCACCACAAATAATAAAAATAAATAAGCTTTTTTCATTTGAAAAATTTAGTTTTTGATTTGCTTCAAAAGTAATTTTGACCACACCCAAAACGGGGTGAAATTGTATTTGAAAAGGGTAAAATTGTTTCTAATATGGGGGTGTTAAAAAATAAAAAGGTGTCTTTTGGTTACACTAACAGTGAGTTAACATTGGGATAATCCTACTATAACAAGACTGACTACTCATTTTCTTTTTTGTAAGCCTTAGGAGTTACCCCAAAATGTTTTTTAAACGACTTGCTAAAGTATTTAGGATCGTTAAAACCACATTCAAAACCTACTTCGGATATATTTAAGTTTTTATTCTTTAACAAATAAGTTGCTTTTTGGAACCTAAGTGAGGTAATAACATCCGATGGCGATTGATTCAATACTTCTTTAAACAATCGGTAACATTTTACTCTAGAAACCTCTAAAAGCTCTATCAACATTTCTACATTAAACTCCGGATTGGACAATTCTTTTTTAATAATCTTCAGTCCTTTTTTTAAGAGTTTGTCATTAGCCGTTTCTACTTCTTGATCTTCTGTTAAAATTTGAAAAATTTCTTGTTGAAACTTATTTTCTACCACCTTGTCTTTAGGCTGCATTACCGATGTCAATTTTTTCATGATAAAACTCTCACTTGCGGGTAATTGAATCACCACATCAATACCCAACTCTACAGACTGCTCTTGTAACGTATAGTTAATTTCTTCAGAAATGTATATGATAGGTATTCTAAAACTATTGTTGATTTCTTGTTTGTATTGATTTAAAAAATAAACCAACTCTTTGCTAAAAGATGCTTGGTAAAAAACAATAGCCTAAATACTAATTTGTTGCAAAGCAGAACTTAAATCAGAAACAGAAGTCTCAAATAATAAATTGTATTGTTCGTTTTCTAAAATTTGATTGGCAGCTCCTAAATTTTCATCATCACTAAAGACCAAAATGGTTTGTTTGCTAGCATCTAGTTTTTCTTCTAAGTTTAAATGCTTCCAAGCAATGGTTTCTATCGGCTTGGTTTCTGTATCTACCAAAATCATTGGAATGCTTAATTGCAATTCAACATCATTGTTCTGCACAACCATCAAACTTCCCTCTAAATCTTTAAGCATCACCTTTACCGCTTTGTAATAGGGACTAAAATGTACAATGCTATCCCAACTGTTTTTAAGCACCGTACTGTTAGATCCTAATTTGATGTTTAAAACTTCTTGATCGTGACTAATTGTTATTTTTACGGAGCTTTTTTCATCAGAATATTTAATAATATCGTTAAAAAAATATTGCAACAACAGTCTAAATCTTAGCAAGTCTATCTCAACCCATCCTAAGTTTTTATCAATACTTGCATTGAAGTTTACTTGATTGTTTTGCAATGCTTGTTTTACTTTTTCGATGCTTTTTTTAACAATCGGATATATGTTTACCGAGCTTTTCTTTTGATTTTTGATGTCTTTAATGTGATCTAAATAATTCCACTCAGAAACTAAATTGATTAATTTTGCAGACTGAGAAACTAATTTTTTTTGAAGTGTTTCATCATCTACTTTGTAAGATGTTTGAATGATTTTAGAAATAGGATCTTGAAACTCTGACAAAACAAAGGTTTTAAACTTTTCAATTTCAAAATCTTCATTTTTTAAGTTGTTATGAAGTTCTAGTAATTTTTCTTTTTGAATGATGATTTCTTTGTTCTTATCATCTAATTTTTGATTGACTAAAAGCAAATCTTCTTTCTGATTATGAATCACCTTGGTACGTTCTGCAATCTGATCTTCTAACTTTTTCTTTTGCAGCAGTGTGTTTTTATTTTTGATATAAATAATTACAAACAACGCTATGACCAACAACAATAACAAAATCACATAAAACAAAACAGTTTGGTAAAACGCTTTTCTAATGTACAATGAAAAATAACCAAGTTCATTTACCTCTCCATCTTTGTTTTTTATATAGAACTGATAATTTCCGGACGGAATATCATCGTAAATAACATTTGAATTATTAGGATCTAATAGAACCCAATCTTTATCATAACCTTCTAGTTTGTAAAAAACAGAAAACTCCTCTATTCTACCCACCGGAAAAACAATCGGAACAATGTTAACTTCCAAACGATTGTCCATATGTTTTTTTACAATGTGTTTGCTATACTTTTCATTACCTTCTATTTCTATTTTTATTTTAGGTTCTGTTTTTTGAATGTTTATCTGACTTGGAAGAAAATAATTCAACCCATTTACCCCTCCAAAAAACAAAATTCCTTTGGCATCTTGATAATATGCTCCTTCAGAAAATTCGGGTGCTTGCCAACCCTCTTCAGGATTTATAACCGTTATTTTATAACTTTTTTTGTCTACAAAAACCAATCCTTTGGTTGTACTTAGCCACACCTGATCGTCATTTTGCAACAAACCATAAACCATATGACTTGGCAACCCTTCTTGTTCCGTTAAGTTTTTTACAACTCCAACCTTTTTATTATATACACTTAATCCACCTAAAGAGGCAATCCAATAATTGTTAGTTTCCGTATCTTTAAACACAGAATACACACTGTTTCCTAAAATTCCATCTGTCACGGTGATGGTTTCTTTTTTACCAGAAACAATATTTAACAACACAACTCCTTTAGTTTCTGTAGCCAAAATCAACTCATTGTCTACTTTTTTTACATTCCTAAAATTGTAAGTTGAGAGCAATTCCTGTCCTTTAAAAGATTCAAAAGTATTGGTAGTTAAATTGAATTTTGCCAAACCTCCCCAACAAGCAATCCACAATATGTTTTGTTCATCTTCGTAAACAGAATAATTTCTATCGTTTGGAAAATTCGATATTTTCTTAGATTCATACAATTGATACTTTCCCTTGTTTATTCTTAACAATCCTGCATAAGTTCCTACCCAAACACTTCCTTCCGAAGAGGTAAACAAACTTCTTATTCGGTTCCAATCAGGGTTTTCTGTCTGTTCTTTAAATGTATATTTTAAGTAACAACCGGTAGGATAATCATAGTAATACAGTCCTTGAGTGTAATATCCCAGCCACACTTGTCCACTAAAATCTTTGGTAATAGCCCTGATAGTTTCACTTGGCAAATGAGGGTAAATTACAGGGTGTGGTGTTACCGAAGAAATCAATTCTGATCCTTGATAAGCCATGCTAACACCTCCATCCTTTTGACCCAACCATACATTTCCAAAAACATCAGTATGCAGTCTTACAATCTCATTGCTATTAAAACTATAAGGGGAATACAAATCAAACACATAATGGTCTATTTGCGCATTTTGTAAATTTCTAGAACTATTGGGTATAATATATAAGCCATCTCTTCTAGTGGCGATCCAAATATTTCCTGTTTTGTCTTTTAAAATATCATTGATAATTAAACTTGGATATTTTGCCAACAACATATCTCTAAAAACCTGATATTTTTCTGTCTGAATTGAATTGTTTGCACTCTTTACAAAAGCACCTTTTACAAATTCATAATAATTACTGCCAACCCTAACAAGTGCATTTCCTTTTTTAGAAATAGTTAGATTGGCTGGTTTACCGACAAACTGAAAATTCTGAAATTGTTGATTCCCTAAATACCGAGCTACTTTTCCTTCGTTCGTAAAAATCCAAATAGTTCCATTGGCATCTCTATCTACATCTAAGACATAATTGCCTGGAATAGAATTTTTATTATTGATATGGTGTTTGTACGTTACAAATTTATGACCATCAAAATAATTCAATCCATCCCAAGTAGCCATCCAAAGCCCACCATCTTTATCGTTTTCTATATCAACAACAGAATTGTTAGACAAACCTTCGTTGGTAGTAAAACTCTCAAATTTAATGTGTTGACCAAATAAAGATGCTAAAAAAAAGTAAAAAAACAAAAAAGGGGCAAAACGCATAGTCACTCTATTAGTAACTTGCAATTTTATACTTATAATATTACGCCAACATAAAGAAGCTATTAACTTTACAACAAACTATGGTTTACTTAATAGTTACCAACTGTTTAAAAGCTGAAAAGAAAAACAAAAGTAAATACGATTGATAGATACACCAAAACCAAATATTTTTAACGTTGATTTGAAAATCTTGAATCTCATCCATAAAAATGTTCCCACTATTGATTTTCCATACGTGAAATCCCACAGACAACAATCCTATTGATATTGCAATACTTCCTAAAATCAATAAAATTCTATAAGTAATCGTCTTTAAAGGTTTGAAAGCCATTTTAAAATAAAGCACACTCATCATAAAAAAAAGGTACAATGGCAAGGTCCACAACACATTGGGCATCCACACAAGTGTGTTAAAAAAATCAAAATCAGTCAATACAAAAAGAGTAATTACCGTTAAAACTACGGCTATGATGTTATGTTTTTTCATAGAGTAAGAACTTTATCTATTGTTTTCATTATTTTTTCTGTAGCACCTAAATTCTGTGTTACGTATTGTTTTGTAATTTTTGCCTTTTCAACTCTACTAAGTTCATCTTCGTAAAATAGTGTCAACCAACTAGCTAAATCTTCTTTATTATTTACACTTATGCAACCTTTTAATGCAATTAAATCTTTTACTTCTTTAAATTTTCTGTAATTAGGACCTATAAGAATCGGAAGTCCAAAAGTAGCTGCTTCTAAAGTATTGTGCACTCCACTTTTGGTATAGCCACCACCGATGTAAGCAACATCTGCATAGGCATATATTTTTGATAAGATTCCAACAGTATCAATAACAAACACTTGAAAATCTTCTTTTTTTTGGGTTTCATGTTCCGTAAACAATAACACCTTTTTATGAATACTTTTTTTCAAATGTTCTATTCCCTCTTTGTTTATGTTGTGTGGGGCAATGATAAATTTTTCGTTCTGATTTGCTTTGTTATTTATATATTCTACCAACTTTTCTTCATCTTCTGGCCAAGTGCTTCCTGCAACCAAAACATGAGAATTTTTAGCAAATTCTTCAATAAAAATTAATTTTTCGTTGGCTTCTAATTGTTTCTGAACTCTATCAAAACGAGTATCACCCGCAATGGTAACATTGTCAAATCCACTGTTTTTTAACAACATATTAGAAACCTCATCTTGTACAAAAAAATGTGTAAATGCTTCTAAAGATTTTCGCATCCAAGCTCCGTAAGATTTGAAAAATATTTGATTTTCTCTAAATATACCAGAAACTAATAACGTTGGAATTTCATGTTTTTTCAACTCCAATAAATAGTTAGGCCAAAATTCATATTTAACAAAAATGGCTACAGACGGACAGGTTTTGGCTATAAATTTCTTGGCATTTCCAAGAGTGTCCATAGGCAAATAACAAATCGCATCTGCCAATTCATAATTTTTTCTAACTTCGTAGCCCGAAGGGGAAAAAAAAGTTAACAGAATTTGATGATTGGAATACTTTTTTTTAATTTCTTCAATCAAAGGTCTTCCTTGTTCAAACTCTCCTAAAGAAGCCACATGAACCCAAACAACCGGTTTTGTTGTAATTAATTTAGAGTCTATTTCGGAAAACACATGTTTTCTACCTAGCACAAATAATTTTATTTTGGCATTGAACAAAGCCACAAATTTGAGCACTAAAACAGCCAGCTGTGTAAAAATATTGTAAATAAATTGCATAAAGCAAAGCTAAAAAATTAGCACAGTATTTAATTGAGTTGGAGTTTTATTTTTTATTTTGGAATACGTTTTGATATTACCCTTTATAACTGAAAACACAGACATGAAACATTTTATATATTTTATATTTTTCACAATCGCAACTCTGCAAGCTCAGCCATTAAAAGCATATAAAGATGGAGAAAAAATCACGTTTAGAATTCACTATGGAATCATAAACGCGGGTTACGCATCTATTGAGGTAAATGACACTATTATAAACAATCAATCTATAGAACATGTAAAAGGTAAAGGTTGGACTACTGGCATGTTAAGATGGGTATTCCCTGTAAAAGATGATTATCAATCTTTTATCAACAAAAAAACGAGTTTTCCAGTAAGAGCAATCCGAAAATTAAAAGAAGGTAAACACACCAAAAACGTTGAACTTTTCTTTTTAAAAGACAGTGTTTTAACTGTAGATCATAAAAGAAAAAGAGAAAAATACGTTGCAGCAAAAGAAGTTCAAGACATGATTTCTGCTTTTTATTATTTGAGAAACAATGTGCCCGAAGATCTAAAAATTGATGAATCTGTAGAGATTGATATGTTTTTTGATCATAAAAAATTCCCTTTTAAATTGGTAAAATTAGGAGAAGAAAAAATAAACACCGCCTTTGGAAAGGTCAACTGTATTGTATTCAGACCCATGGTGCAATCGGGAAGAGTTTTTAAAGCTAAAGAAAGTTTGACCTTATGGATTACCGCAGATAAAAATAGGATTCCTGTAAGAATTCAAGCAGAATTAGCCGTAGGTTCTTTAAAAGCAGATATTGACCAATACAAAGGTCTTGCCCACCCAACCTTGTTTGATTTAAATTAATTAATTGTACTTTTGTTAGCCGGATTAAATCCTTATTTACCTTGAAAAAATTCTCTTTAGTTATCATCATTTTATCGTCTATTATTTCTTGTGGAAAAAAGCAAGAAAAAACCACAAAAGTCATCCCTAAAAAAGTAATAGAAAAACCTTCTAAAAAACTTTTTGGGTACGATTTAAAAGACTTTAGGGTGGTAGAAAAGGAGATAAAAAAAGGAGAAACGTTTGGAACTATCTTAGACAAACACCATGTTTTTACGCCCAAAATATACGAAATTGCCAATGTGGTAAAACCTGAATTTGACGTTCGTAGATTAAGAGCTGGAAAAAACTATACAGTTTTAACAAGCAAAGATTCTACAGAACAAGCCAAAATATTTATTTATCAACACGATTTGATCAATTACTCTATCATTGATTTTCAAGATTCTATTTATACCAAAAAAATTCAGAAGCCAATTACCATTCAATTAAAAAAATCTTCTGGTGTTATTACCAGTTCTTTGTCTCAAACCTTAGATGAAAAACATGTAAGTCCTATTGTAGCAAATGATTTAGCAGATATATACGCTTGGACCATTGACTTCTTTAGATTGCAAAAAAACGATAAATTCAAAGTAATTTACGAACAAAAATATATTGATGATACCATTCCTGCTGGAATTGGTAGAATTAAAGCTGCCTATTTTGAACATGTAGGAAAACCTTTTTACGCTTTTAATTACGTTCCAGATTCTATTACAGGAATTGAAGAATATTTTGATGATGAAGCCAACAATTTAAGACGTGCTTTTTTAAAAGCTCCATTAAAATTTAGTAGAATTTCATCTAAATACAATTTAAAAAGACGTATTGCTTTTTACGGAAGAATAAAACCTCACTTAGGAACTGATTTTGCTGCTCCTGTGGGAAGCCCTATTATGAGTACTGCCAACGGAAAAGTAATAGAATCTGCTTATAGAGGAGGAAACGGAAACTATGTAAAAGTAAGACACAACGGTACCTATACCACACAATATTTACACATGAAAAAAAGAAATGTAAAAGTTGGTGATTACGTAAAACAAGGTGATGTTATTGGTTGGGTAGGAATGACAGGAAACACGTCTGGACCACACGTTTGTTATCGTTTTTGGAAAAACGGAAGTCAGGTAGATCCATTGAAACAGAAATTACCTGAAGCAGAACCCATGAAAAAAGAAATTCAACAGAAATATTTAATTTATATTGCTTCAATAAAAGAAAAATTGGATGCTATTCCATATTAAACCAAAAAATTATGTCATTAAAAAACATCAACCCAACCCAAACAAATGCTTGGAAAAAGTTAACTGAGCATTTTGAAACTACAAAAGATCTAAAGTTAAAAGAGCTTTTTGCTACAGATACAAATAGAGACACAAAGTTTACCGTAGCTCTAGATGATTTCAAGCTAAATTTTGCCAAAAATAGAATTACAGACGAAACTTTGGATTTGTTAGTATCATTGGCAAAAGAAACAGAATTGGCTGATGCTATTGAGAAATATTTTGGAGGTGACGTTATCAATGCTACAGAAGGAAGGGCTGTTTTACATACTGCCTTAAGAAACAATAGTGGAAATGCTGTTTTGTCTGAAGGAGAAGATGTAATGCCCGAGGTAAATGCAGCCAAAGAAAGCATAAAAGCATTTACTGAAAAAGTAATTTCTGGAGCTTGGAAAGGATATACAGGGAAAGAAATTACAGACATTGTAAACATTGGTATTGGAGGTTCTGATTTAGGACCAAACATGGTTGTAGATGGATTGCAGTATTATAAAAATCACCTTACAACTCATTTTGTTTCAAACATAGATGGAGATCATGTTTCTGAAGTTATCAAAAAACTAAATCCAGAAACCACCTTGTTTGTAATTGTTTCTAAAACATTTACCACACAAGAAACCATTGGTAATGCAGTTACTCTTAAAGAATGGTTTTTACAAACTGCCTCAAAAACAGATGTTGCAAAACACTTTGTGGCTGTATCTACCAATTTAGAAGCTGTTGCTGAGTTTGGAATTGACTCAGAAAATGTGTTTCCAATGTGGAACTGGGTTGGAGGACGTTTTTCTTTGTGGTCTGCCGTTGGATTGTCGATTGCATTATCTGTAGGTTATGAAAACTACGCAGCATTGCTAAACGGTGCGTACGAAATGGACAACCATTTTAAAACTGCAAGTTTTGAAGAAAACATTCCTGTTATTTTAGCTTTGTTAAGCATTTGGTACAACAATTTTTATGGTGCAGAAAGTGAAGCTATTTTACCCTACACGCAATATTTAAACACATTACCAGCATATTTACAACAAGCTTTTATGGAAAGTAATGGTAAATCTGTAGATAGAGATGGTAACGAAGTTGATTACCAAACAGGAACCATTATTTGGGGAGCAGCAGGAACCAACATGCAACATGCTTTTATGCAATTGGTACACCAAGGAACTAAATTAATTCCATGTGATTTTATTGGTTTTGAAGAATCTTTGTACGGAAAAGTAGATCATCATAAAAAATTAATGGCTAATTTTTACGGACAGCAAGATGCTTTGTGTTTTGGTAAAACTAAAGAGCAAGTTTTAGAAAACGTTGCTCCAGACGCTATAGAATTGCCGTTTAAAGTATTTACAGGTAATAGACCTAGTAACTGTATCACCGCAAGTATATTAAGCCCAAATAGTTTAGGAAAAATAATTGCAATGTATGAACACAAAATTTTTGTTCAAGGTGTTATTTGGAACATTTTTAGTTTTGACCAATTTGGTGTAGAACTAGGAAAAGAAATGGCTAAAAAATTATTGAAATAAAATCTTTTTATACACTTTTAATTCTTAAATCCCTAGCATTCAAAATCTAGGGATTTTTTTGGCACCGAACTTGATAGTAAACATATGTTAACCATAAACTTTAATATCATGAAAATCAAGAAAAACCCAAAAGCCAATTTGGAAGAGTACAGCAAAGTGTTTACACTATTAGGTCTAGTTCTTACTCTTTTTATCTCTTACATTCTTATTGAACACAAAACCTACGCAATTAACAAACCAACCGTGTATGATGCAAAACCTACAATTGAAGATGATGAAATAAAAACATTTGTATACACTGTAGAAAAACCAAAAGTAGCTCCTAAAAAAATACAAGAACCAATTACAAAAGAACCTGTAGAAATTCAAAAGCCTTTGGATGTTATAGACCCAAATATCATTAAGAAAGAAGACAACGATGTAGATGTTTTAGAAAGTACTTTGATTAAAAATGATGACTCAGACAATAATGCCACTACAGAAACAGAAATTAAGCATGTTAGAGAAATAGAAGATTTGGTTGAAGAAACTGTTCCTTACGTCAGCATAGACAACGTTCCTGTTTTTCCTGGTTGTGAAAAATATATGTATGATAAAGAGAAATCAAAAAAGTGCTTTAGTAAAAAGATTTCTAAGTTTTTTAACAATCATTTTGACACAGGAATAGCCAATGATTTAAATTTATCTGGAATTCAACGAATTGGTTGCGTTTTTATCATTGATTCTAATGGAGAAGTCAAAGCAGATATTCAAACTTCTAGAACGCATCCAAAAATTGCAGAAGAAATTAAAACAGTTTTAAAAGACTTGCCTAAAATGAAGCCTGCAAAACAGAATGGAAAAGCGGTAAATTTACTTTATTCTTTACCCGTAAAATTTATGATTGAATAAACTACTTATTTCAAAAAAATAAAAATCCCAACTTGTACAAGTTGGGATTTTTATTATCTATTTTTTTATGTTCTAATTATGCTTGTAGAGCAGCAATTCCAGGCAATGTTTTCCCTTCCATGTATTCTAACAATGCTCCACCACCGGTAGATACGTAAGACACATCATCTCCAAACCCTAAGTTGTTGATTGCAGCAGCAGAATCTCCTCCTCCAATTAAAGAGAATGCTCCACCTTCTGTAGCATCTTTTACCGCTTTTGCTATTTCAATAGTACCAGTTGCGTACAACGGAATTTCAAAAACTCCCATAGGTCCATTCCAAATAACAGTTTTAGAATTTTTAATGATTTCAGAAAATTTCTCAATTGATTTTGGTCCAATATCAAATCCTTCCCATCCATCAGGGATTTGTCCTCTTAATACTATTTGAGTATTTGCATCGTTAGAAAAAGCATCTCCTAAAAAGTTGTCAACAGGGAAAATCAAGTTAACTCCTTTTGCTTTTGCTTTTGCCTCTAATTCAAGAACGTATTCTAACAAATCATCTTGGCACAAAGATCCTCCAATACTTCCTCCTTCTGCTTTTGCAAAAGTATAAGACATACCTCCACCAATAATGATGTTATCAGCAACGTCTAATAATTTTTCTATGATTAAAATTTTGTCAGAAACCTTAGCACCACCCATAATAGCAGTAACCGGTTTAACTCCACCTTTTAATACTTTATCAGCATTTACCAATTCTGCTTCTATTACTAAACCAGCTAATTTATCTTCAAAGAACTGAGCTACAATAGTTGTAGATGCATGTGCACGGTGTGCAGTTCCAAAGGCATCGTTTACATAAACATCTCCTAGTTTAGACAATTGTTCAGAAAAAGCCAAGTCACCTTTAGTTTCTTCAGCAAAAAAACGTAAGTTTTCTAACAACAATACTTCTCCTGGTTCTAAAGCAGCTACCGCAGCTTCGGCCTCAGCACCAACAGTTGCAGCTATAAACTTAACTTCAACACCTAAAATTTCTGAAGTCGTTTTTACAATATGTCTTAAAGAAAATTTATCCTCTACTCCTTTTGGACGTCCTAAGTGAGACATTAAGACCGCAGAACCACCATCTTCTAATATTTTAATAATAGTAGGCTTTGCCGCCTTTAATCTTGTTGTGTCTGTTACGTTAAAATCTGCATCTAACGGCACGTTAAAGTCAACTCTAACTAAGGCTTTTTTACCTTTGAAATTAAAATCTTTAATGGTTTTCATCTATATTCTTAATTAAAATTCTATAACAAATATAATCTAATTCCTAAAACAGTTACCCTCAAACAAAAAAAGATACTACAACGTTTTTGTTTGACTATCATTAATTATTTAGCTTGCTATTGTGTATAAATTTCTATTCTTAACAAGCTATTATCTCATCATCAATTATCTACTCTACTTACGCAAAACATTTCCTTAATTATTGACAAATTACCAAAAAAACAAAGATCTAAAAATCTGAACCTTATCTATCTTTCAACACACAAAAGTTTTAATTAATTAGCCCCTGTATTCTTCTTCAATCTAAAATGCTTTATCTTTGAATATGCTTTTTAACAAAATTATCGGTCAAGAACACATTGTCAATCATTTGAAAAAAACGGTTGATTCGGGTAGAATAGCTCATGCGCAATTATTTGTTGGAAAAGAAGGAGTTGGTACTTTGGCTACAGCTATTGCATATGCTCAATATATTCTTTGTAACAATGATGAAACATGCAATCTTAAAACTGAAAAATTGCAACATCCTGATTTGCATTTTGCTTTTCCTGTAGCCGTAAATGATAAAGTAAAAAAACATCCTGTAAGCAAACTCTTTATGGAAGAATGGAGAACGTTTGTAAAACAAAATCCTTACGGTAGTCTATTCCAATGGTATCAACAACTAGGTATTGAAAACAAACAGGGACAAATGGGTGTTGACGAAGCTGAAGAAATTGTAAAATCTTTGACTTTAAAATCATACGAAGGAGGTTATAGAATTATGATTATTTGGATGGCAGAAAAAATGAACACTGCTGCTAGTAATAAATTGTTAAAATTGATAGAAGAACCCCCTAGCAAAACCATTTTTTTATTGGTTGTTGAACAAAAAGAACAAATGATCAATACCATACTTTCTCGTTGTCAACTTTTGGAATTTCCTCTTTTGAGCGAAAACAGCATTGCAGAGGGTTTGATAGAAAGGGAAAATACATTTCCGGCCGAAGCACTAAAAATAGCACACCGATCCGAAGGAAATTATAAAAAAGCTTTAGAAACTCTTAAAAAAGAAGGAAACGATCTTGAATTTGAACAATTATTTATCACTTGGGTAAGAGCTGCATTTAAGGCAAAAGGAAACGCTAGTGTGATTCAAGATTTGATTGAATGGTCTGATATGGTAGCTTCTTTTGGAAGGGAAAAACAAAAACAATTTTTAGACTTTTGTCTACAGTTCTTTAGACAAGCATTATTATTAAATTATGGAGCCAAAGATTTGGTTTTTTTTCAACCACAAACCCAGGGTTTTTCTTTAGAAAAATTTGCTCCTTTTGTACATGGGGGAAACATAGAAAGCATTAACAAAGAACTTAACGATGCTATTTACCATATAGAAAGAAATGGAAATGCTAAACTAGTTTTGTTAGATACGTCTATAAAACTAACACGATTACTTCACGTAAAATAAAAGAGAAAAACTGTAATTCAAATTTTTAACACGTTCTAAAAAAGCATTTTGTGCTAATCAAAACATGAATTACTATGGTTATTAAGTTACAGATAATTTGTTTTGTAAATTGAATTATTTCTGCCTTTTAGAAAAAAAGATGACTACTTTTAAGCATGACTTACAAGCTATACGCTTTTGATAAATAAAAAGATACCTATCTGTCAAACACAACTATCAAATTGAACACCTAAGAGAAGGAATCAAAAAATAGCTTTGACTAAGATTCATTACATCAATAAATTCTTTGAAAACAAAAATATAAATAAGATTAAAGGTAACCTTAATTTTTACACCATACTTTAGTACTAACATTTGTTGGTGAAGTTTGATTAAATTTGTCTTAGATTAATATGTGATAGTTACATTACCTATTGTTTATTTGATTGAAATTCCTAAATGCACAACAATCTATTTGGTTCTAATTCTCGCAAAAAAATGTCTTATAAAAAACATTGTCCTCATTGTCAATCTAGATCAAGGTCTAGATTGAAAAAGCATGGAATTAAGCGGCTATTTATTTTATTTAAATTTTACCAATGTGCAAGTTGTGACCGTATGTACACTTATTTTTTATTGACCAACAGATGTTATTCCTTTTTAAATTCAAAAAAAAGCAAAAAATACAATCCTATATAGTTTTAAAAAGCGACTCTAAAAATCAGATTAGGAACAAAGCCTAAAGAAATTCTATCTTTTTGAATCAAGACTTGCCTTTCCACTCTGTTAGGACCTTCTTCTTCTATAATTGTTTCGATGTCGTAATCTCTATTTAAAATATTTTTCCTGTTCACCAAATTTTGTAAAGTCAACCCTATTTTACCTTTTACTTTGCTTTTACTATTAAATTTAAACATGTAGAACATCGAAAAATCAATTCTATGGTAATCTGGTAATCTTTTGCTATTCAACTCCTCAAAATCAATTCTTAAATTATTCTTTTTGTCTAAAACAGCCGTTTTGAGCGTGTATGGAATTCCTGAATGGAATCTCCATCCCATAGAAAATTCTAACTTATTCATTGTATAGTTATGCGACCAAATAAGATTGTGAGGAGCATCGTAAGAACCTTTAAATTTTTCACCTTCATTCAAATTGTCAAAAAGATAACTACTATCTGACAACGTATAACTAATCCAACTACTGTAATCTTTCCACTGTTTTTTGATTAAAAGATCTATACCTTTTACGGTATTACTACCGTTGAAGTATTTACTAACGCGAATGTTTTCATCCATTAAATACAAAATGCCATCCGTAAATTTATAGTACAATTCTGCATCTAAAGTCCATCCATTTTTTTGATAACTAGAACCAAAACTGGTCTGAAAACTATTCAAAACAGGAATACTTTGATTGTCAGACAAAGCCCAAAATCTATCAAATAAACCACCAAGACCATCTGATCTAAAATCTACTACTTGCGCTATAGATTGGTGTTTTAACTCCGACGAAAACTTAAAACTTATTGCTTTATTTTTTTTGTAATTTACATTCAACCTTGGTTCAAAAAAACTTTTATCTAAATTGTTAAAATATTGCCATCTCATCCCTAAATTAACAAGCCATTTGTTTTTTATATTGAACTCATACTCCGTAAAAAAAGCATAATTATAAGTTTTATCACTAATTATATCATTTATTTGATTAGTGTCTTGTGCTACATCTCTCCCAAATAAATAATAAACATTGTAATTGTTGTATTGAGATCCCAATTGCCATTTGTTATTATTCTTTGTTTGTTTTTCAAAAACATACTCAACATCGTTTTCTTTGATGTAATTATTTTTTATGAAGTAAGTGTTTTCTAAGGTTCCATCAACGGATGAAAACTCTCTAAAACCATCATATTCTTTGTTGAAATTGGTACTACTAAAAGCTATTTGAGAAGTACCTTTTTGTAATGATCCATATTTCCAGCTCCAGTGAAATCCTTTGTTTTCTATATTTATTTTATCTTCAAAAGATTCCTCTGCTCCAGGAATTTCTCCACTAAATTTTAAATTGTTCAGATTGTACAAATAACTAAACGTTAATTTGTTTTTAGAATTAGGTTTTACTATTATTTTAGAATGATAATCTTCATAGAAAAAATCATTGTCTATATTTTCCAATCTTAATTTTTCATCTTCTAAAGCTTCAGATATTCTGCTATTCTGAAAAGCAACTTTGGCAAATTTTTTATATGTAATTGTATTAAAAACATCTGTAATAGATCTTCGTGCAGAAAAAATCAATCCAACTTTGTCTTTAAACATGGGTGTTTTTACATAAAAATCAGAATGTGTTAACGTACTACCTAAACCAAAAGAAAAACTATCAGGAATGTTGTTTTGCGTATTGATATCTAAAACACCACCTACATTGTTACCATATTTTGCATGTGTGCCAGATCTGTACAATTTAACATCGTTAGTTATGTAAGGGTTGAACGCAGATATCAATCCAAAAAAATGGGAAAAATGATACATTTTCATCCCATCAAAAAGCACCAAGTTCTGGTCAGGAGTACTACCTCTTACATGAATACCCGAAGCTGTTTCATCTGGACTATGAACTCCAGGAATCAATTGCAAAGTTTGCAATACATCGGGTTCTATAACTCCAGGAAGAATTCCTATTTTTTTAGGATTTAAAACAATACTTCCGTCTTTTTTTTGATCCAATCCTCTTGCTAAATAATCTGTAATTACAATTTCTGAAAGTTGCTGAATGTTTTCTTCTAAGAAAATTTTTAAACAATCATTGCTAAAATAAGCAACAGGAATGGTCATTTTTTTATACTCTAATTCTTTAATTGAGATGATTTCATCCTCCAAAATATTTTCAATTTCAAAGTACCCTTGTTCATTTGTTATGGTACTTTTTCCATTAAAAAACAAAGCAATAAAAGAAAGACCTTTTTTAGTTTTAGCGTCTAAAACTCTTCCACAAACATTAATTTTATGGGCTTTTTTTCTTCTAACAATATAATTTTTATCATCAATTTTTTCAAAAACCAATTGTGTTTGTTCTGCTAAGTTTAGCAAAATAGTTTCTAAATTTTTATGCTTAAAAACAGTGATCGCTGAAAACTGTTGAACTTGATTTTCGTTGTAAGAAAAAGTGATGTTATTATTTTGAGATAATTGATTTAAAACCTCTTTTAGCGTTTGTTTTTCTTGGCAAAATATAGAAAATGATAGCAAAAAAAGAAAACCTAAAAATCTCTTCATAATTATTGATCAATCGTTACTGTGTTCTCTTTAATTTTATAGTTGATATCCATTGACTTACCAATAATTTCTACCGCTTTGGTTAAATCATCATTCAAAAGTTTCCCTGAATATTTTTGAGTTATATCTACATTTTTATTTTTTACAGTTATTCCGTAAACATTTTCCAAATCTTTAAAAACAATGCTTAAAGGAGTACCGTTGTATTGATATGTATTTCTAACCCAATCTGGTTGAGACCAATGAATGTTGTAATTTTTTTTGGTTTTATCTTTAAAATTTACTCCTTTTCCTGGAGTTAAAACTGTATCCAAAAATCCGTTAGCAACATATACCTTTCCTTCATAACACTCAACCGACAAATAATTTTTTATGGTTTGTACATTAAACTGTGTTCCCAAAACTGTTACAGATCCTTCTTCTGTATGTACAGAAAAAGCAGAACCTTTTTTTACTTTAAAATACCCCTCTCCTTCTAATTCCAATTCTCTTTCTCCTTCTTTCCATTTTTTTTCATTGAAACTAATAGACGATTGGCCATTTAAATTTACCGTAGATCCATCTGGTAAAATATACGCTAATTTTTGCCCTTTTGCTACTTGTATTGTATTATTTTGATTGAAAAAGAAAGAAACACCTATCAATAACAAAATTGCAGCTGCAGCACCATATACCCAAGTAGAAATTAATTTTTTAACTTTATTTTTTTCCTTTTGAATAGCCAACTGTATTTGTTGGTATACTTTTTCTTGATTGAAAACGGGTACTTTAAACTCTTTACTTTTCTCAGCAATTTTTAAATACAGAGAATAATCTGGAGACTCTTTAAATTCTTTTAACTCATTATCAGACAAATCATTGCTCAACCACCTTGCTAAAAAAGTATCGTTATTTATATGATTTTGTTTCATTATTTTCTATTTGTAACTATAACATTTGTAAGCCTAAAAACCCTACTCTAATTTGTTTTAACCTTATATTTTTTTTCCAATGCTATTTCTTAATTTTAGCAAAGCTCCGTGCATTCTTTTTTCGACTGCCTTTACAGAAATATTTAGCATTTCTGCTATTTCTCTGTACTTTTTATCTTCTATTCTGTTCAATAAAAAAACCTCTCTTTCTCCCGGAGTTAATTCTTCTATTGCTTTTTCAAGCTTAATCATAAACTCCTGTTCTTCTAAAATAAAATCTGGAGATTCATTGTTGTTTCTATCTTTTGCTGAACTTTGCTGATAATTAAGTTTTACTTTGTTGTGAGCCACTTCATTTAAAAATTGATTGTTAGCTATGGTGTACAAATAAGATTTTGCTTTGCTAAAAATTACTTTTGCACAGTTATTCCAGAGTTTTATAAAAGCCTCTTGCACCAAATCTTCTGCCCTATCTTGATCGCCACATTTAAAATACATAAATCTATACAAAGACCTACTGTATTGTTTATAAATGGATTCATATGTTTTGGCCTCGCAAACCGAAGTTTCTTTTGACATATCTATTGTTTGTAATCTCAAAAATAAATGATTCTTAGTTATATTATGTTTTAAATTAAAATCTATTCTTAAAAAAGTCAAAAAATATGGTAGGGTATTTTAAAAATTAGATGTTTTATTAACGTCTATCGCACATAAAAAAATACAAAGATAGTTTTTCGTTTCATAGCAAAAACCAGTCGGTCCCTGTGGTGTTTATCATTACAGGGATTTTTTTTTGTCTTTTTTATAGGGAAACTCATAAGCTGTTTGTCTTACTTATATAACACAAACAAATCTTATTATGAAAACCATTAGCAAATCTATCTACAAAATATTACTATTCTCTTTTATCTTTATCTCTTGTTCTGAATCTGAAAACAATGAAGAAGTAGAAATTAAAATAGAGTTTAGAACTTTTGAGGCTGAAAATAATTTAGATATCAAAGTTATTGCCACAAAAATTGAAGGAAGTTATACCCAAATAGATGAGCATAGTGGTGCAGAATTACATTTGGGATCTAATATAGGTACTACCGAATTTTGTATAAAATTGGTTACTGACGAAAATTCAGAAGGAATAACTACTTGCAAAACATTTAAGAGAACTCAAGAAGAAGTTGACAAAGCAAATAAATTGTAAAGTCTCATCCCATTATTTCTCAATATATTTATATCGTTCTGATTCTTAGTCGTATTTGAATCAAACACAACCAATTATCTTATGAAAACAATTCCTTTTCTATACAAAATAATCTTTATAGCCTTTCTATTTCTAAATTCTTGTCAAAAAGAAACTTCTGATAATATGCTTGGTAGTACTGAAACTAGCAACAGTAGTTTGAGTAATAAATCTATAGCCAATCTAAAAAACTTAATTCTAGATGCTTCTGCAGAAATAAGTTTTCCTGTAACTGTGGTTACTTATTATCTAAATTCTGAACAATCTGGAAGTAATGAATTTAAAAATGAAGATGATTTGTTTTCTTTTTTAAAGAGTTCTGAAACAGGTAATATTCTGGCTTCTATCAAATATCCTATTCAAGTATTAGACAGAAACAAAGATTCTTATACACTAAAAAACAATACAGAATTGGACGATATTATTGAAAACACTATAAAACCCATCAAAGTATATCTGCCACTTACAGAAAGCTATTTAACAGACGATTTATTAGATAAGATACGAGATTATTTAAGCTCTTACAATGGTTTTGAATATCCTATTCAATTTACAACGGGTTTGCAAAATGTATTACAGAACGGTTTGGCAATCAGTACTTACCAAGCAACCGACAAGCAAGATTTGATCAATTTTCTACCTACTAATTCTAACGAAAATTTATTGGTAGCTTTTGAATATCCTATTGAAATTGAAAACACAACTGTTCGTTCCAATTTAGAATTAGAAGTCTTTTTTGAATCTAAGCAAATTGACATTAAAAATGCCATAAAATTCATAACTCAACACAACGGTACAACAGATGATTTTATAGACAATTCTCCTAATATTTCTATTCAATTCCCTTTTAGTGTAACCATTGTAAATGAAGTTATAGATTTGACCAATGAAAGTAATTTTGACAATCTTTTATCATTAAAAATAAACAACGACAATGCCCCTATTTATATTGAATATCCTATAAATGTTACAGGTTCTGATGGTGTATATACCATCAATACTATTGATGAATTGAACAGTTTACAAACCAATTATAACAACGATTTTACTTATACGAGTAGTAACCCATTTTCATGTATTGAGATTGTATATCCTGTAGAAATAAATACAACACAAGGAATTTATTCAATTGAAAATGATATCCAGTTTTATAGTGATTCAGACTCTTTGATTGACATTGCTTATCCTATTCAAGTAAAAGATGCAAATGGGACTAATACAACCATTAACAACGATGGTGAATTTATTTTAAAAGTAGATGATTGTTTATAAAATAATACTAATGAGTAGTTCCTTTTCATGGAATTACTCATCGGTTTTAAAAAAATATATATGAGTAAAAGTCCTAATCTATGTGATGAAATTTTGTTTGAAAAATTTTACAAACAAAACTTTAAAGCTGCAAATAATTTTGCTTTTTACAAATGTGGAAGTTCTAGTGATTCTTTAGATCTTTTACAAGATTCCTTTGCTAAAATTTGGGAAAATTGCGCTTCTATCAACTATCTAAAAGCCAAAAGTTATTTGTTTACAACTATCAATCATCTTTTTTTAAACAAAGTAAAGCATCAAAATGTTGTATTTGCTTATCAAAAAGAAACTCCTAATTACGATAAAGACAATCACTCCCCAGAATATCTTTATTTAGAAGAAGAATACAAACAACAATTGCTGACTAAAATTGCTGCTTTACCTGCGCAACAAAGACAGATTTTTTTATTGAACAGAATAGAAAATAAAAAGTATAGAGAAATAGCTGAATTGCTAAATATCTCCCAAAAAACAGTAGAAAAACATATGTCTGAAGCTCTTAAAAATTTACAGCTTAAAACAAAATTCAGCAAATAAAACATCTTAAAATGGAAAATGAAAAATACATACACCAATGGATGAATGATGAGTTGACTTCTGAGGAATTAGAATCAAAAATAGGTTTTAAGGAATTGGAAGCATTGAAAAAATTATCTCATTATACCACACATATCAATGTTCCTAAAGAAAATTCTGAAGAAGCTTTTCAGAATTTTCAACAACTAAAAAAGCACAAAAAAGGAAAGGTTGTAAACTTTTCTGTAGTATTTAAAGTAGCTGCAGCTATATTGTTACTTATCTACCCTACTTACTATTTTGTAACGCAAAACAATTCTACCACCATTACAACTAGCATAGCAGAAACTAAAATCCTTGTTTTGCCAGACAATTCTGAAGTTGTTTTAAATGGTAACTCTACTATTTCGTATGCTGAAAATAATTGGAACGAACATAGAAATATAAATTTAACTGGAGAAGCTTATTTTAAAGTAGCCAAAGGAAAAAAATTTACTGTGCATACTCAAAGTGGAACAGTTCAAGTTTTAGGAACACAGTTTAATGTACAAGATCGTACCGGTTTTTTTCAAGTTGATTGTTATGAAGGTTCTGTAAAAGTAACTTATCAAAATCATGAAAAAATTCTACTTCCAGGTAAAATAATTCAAATTCTTACCGAAAATAAAATTCAACATTTAACTACCCCTAATAAAAAACCTAGTTGGATTCTTAAGGAATCTTCTTTTAATCAGACTCCTTTATTTAAAGTAATAGAGGAATTGGAAAAACAGTATGATATCAATATTGTTCTAAAAAACGTAGACAACAAAACTCTTTTTACGGGTACATTTACGCACACAAATTTAGAAATAGCATTAAAAACTCTTACAATTCCGTTAAAATTAACCTACACTATTAATCAAAATGAAGTAATTATTTCGAAATAATGAAACATCTATTTTGGATTTTTCTTTGGTTATCAACCAATATTTGGGTGTATTCTCAATCAAAAAAATCATCACTTTTTTTGATTGATTATATTCCTGTGCTTGAGAAAAAATTTGATGTTAAATTTGCTTTTTCTCCATCAGATTTAGAAAAAGTAACCATCTCTCAACCAACACAAACAACTAATTTAGATGAAATTATTTTATTCATAAACAATAACAGTCTATTGCGTTTTAAAAGAATAAACAAGCGCTACATTACCATTACCAAAAAAAACAAATTTATAGAGGTTTTAAACACTGTTACTTTAACCAAATACTTAACAAAAGGATTGCAAAAAAAGACTGATGGAAGCATTGTTTTGAATACTAAAAAATTTGGTATTTTACCGGGTTTGTCTAGTCCAGACATCATGCAATCCATACAAATATTACCAGGTATAGAAAGTGAAAATGAAAGTATTAACTACCTAAATGTTAGAGGTGGAACTAACGATCAAAATCTGATTCTTTGGGAGGGTATGAAAATGTATCATTCCAGTCATTTTTTTGGACTCATTTCTGCTTACAATTCAAATTTTATAGATAAAGTTACCGTTACTAAAAACGGAACTAGCAGTGCTTATGGAAATGGTATTTCTAGCACCATTTTTATGTCTAACAAAGATGAATTGACTCATAATTTTTCGGGAAATATCAATGTAGATTTGATCAATGCTGGTATGTTTTTAAAGATCCCAATCAATCAAAAATTAGAATTACAAGTTTCTGGTAGAAAATCTCTGACAAATTTTTTTGAAACCATTACTTATGATAATTATTTCTACAAAAGTTTTCAGGATAGTGAAATTAAAATTAAGAAAGATGAAATAATAGATACAAAATCTAAATTTTCCTTTTATGATTATAGTGCAAAACTACTTTACGATGTCAATTCTAAAAACAAGCTACGTGTAAATTATATAAACATAGTCAATAGTTTAAACTATCATGAACTATCTACAGATGAGAAAAAGAGCAATTTAAATCAGGAAAAAAAAGCTATTGGGCTAGATTGGAAAACACAGTGGAATTCTAACAATTTAACAGAAATTTTAGCTTATCATACTCAATATAATATTGAATCTTTTGATAAAAAATACAATTTGAATCAAACTAATTTTCAGAAAAATTTAGTCACAGAAAACAATATAAAAATACAGCATCACCTCAAATTCAAAACAAATTACAATCTTTTATTGGGTGCAGAATTTATAGAAACAGGTGTCTTAAATAGGACTCTAATCAACAAACCTACTATAGAACGAAATATAAAAGAAGTATTAAAAACACAAGCTGTATTCTCTGAGATGGTCTATAAAAATAAAAACACTTTTTTAAAATCAGGACTTAGAATCAATTATTTACAAAAATTTGACAAATTAATTTTTGAACCAAGATTTGTTTTAAAACAAAAAATAACCGATAATCTAAAGTTTAAATTGTTAGGAGAATTCAAACATCAAACTGTCAATCAAAAAGTAGATTTTAAAGATCATTTTTTAGGTGTTGAAAATAGACGATGGATTTTATCAGATAATAAATTTACACCTATCGTAAAAAGCAAACAAATTTCTTACGGTATAGATTATAGCTTCAAAAATATGTATGTGGAAATCACTAGTTTTTATAAGCGTGTAACAGGAGTAACCGCAGCTAGTCAAGGATTTTACAATAGTTTTAAATTTGAGCAAGCACACGGGAATTACAACACTTATGGTACCGAATTTCTAATCAATAAAACGGGTAAAAAATACAGTACTTGGATTAGTTACACTATTAGCAATAACAATTACTTTTTTAGCAAATTTGATCCGAAAGTTTTTCCAAACAATTTAAATGTAAATCAATCTTCATCACTAGGTTTTAACTATACATTGCTTAAAAATATTGAATTGTCCGTAGGTCTAAATTGGAAAAAAGGAAATGTATACACAAAACCTATAAAAGACAATCCTGTAATCAAAATCAATGGAATTGAAGCTATCAATTACGATCTTCCTAACAAAGAAAATTTAGAAGATTTTTTTAGAATTGACACTTCTTTGAAATACAAATTTAAAATGAACAATCGTATTACTGGAAGTTTTAATATTGGAATTTTAAATTTGACCAATAAACAAAATATCATTCAAAGATATTATACTTTAGACGACAATAATGGTGTGATTCAAATTGACAATAGATCCTTAAAATTTACACCAAATATTAGCACTAACATTCGTTTTTAAATTTGACCAGAATATGATATTATCCATTCTAGCTTTTTTAGGTATTTCTTTTGGGTACTCACTTTTTGAAAAATTAAAAGATAAAAAAGGATACACTCAATTCTTAGCACATCATTTAAAAAATAAAAAACGAGCAAATTTATTTTGGTGGTTTTTAGTTATTATAAATTCAGTAACAACTCTTTTTTTATGTATCGGAATTTTTCAACTACTTTTCAATTTTAACTTTTGTGCTTTTACATTAATCTTTAAATTTTCTGCTGTCACAATTTTAATATTACTTTTTGGACAAAGAATGGCGGGAGATTTTCAAGGAGCAGCAAATTTGGGAATTTACATGCTGCTTGTAATTTTTGGTTGGTATTTGTCTTCTATTGCTATTCAATTATAACTATAAAGATTATTTATATAAAAAGCAATACTCTATAAATAATCTCTTTTAAAAATGACATTCATAAATAAATTTTAATCCATTTTTTAAAAAAAGAAATACAATTATAACATAAACTTATAAAAATGTCTTAAAACAGCTTATTATTCGTTTTTCATATTTTTAAGCACATAAATTAACGAAGAGTACTCTCCTGTACGTTTTGCAGCCTTGTTAGATTTTATTCCATTGATAATTGCTTTGATAAAATTCTTTTTTCCAGTTTTGTATTGTTCACTTAATAACGAAACATAAAATGCATCAAATTTCATAGGTATGGTTTTTACTACTTTCATTAATTCTGTAGAAAACAATCTATGAATAGAAGTTTGAGAAAAATGCCACAAATGTCTAGGTACGTCATAGGCAGCCCAAAACTGTTTGTAATGTTCTGCATCGTAACTTTTATAATTTGGTACAGCAATAACCAATACTCCATCTGGTTTTAACAATTGCTTTAACCTATAAATATACATATCCAAATCATACACATGTTCTAAAACATGCCAAAGTGTAATTACATCAAATTGATAAGGATTGGATTCATTTTGAATTTCTTTTCCTTCAAATTTTAAAACTTCTTTTTCTACATTCTTAGTTTCATGTTCGGAATGATGGTATAGTTTTGTATGCTTGTAACTTTGTTTGTAATCTATCTCTTTTTCTTCTCCAGCAAAGTCATCTTCAAAAAAAGCATGAATATCAGAATAAATATATGTTCCTTTCTTTAATTTTTCTAATCCTTTTTCTCGTGCTTTTTTACTAGGTTCTATTCCGGTTACCTTCCACCCTGCTTGTTGGCATGTATTTAAAAAATCACCTGTTCCGCAACCTATATCTAAAACTGTTTTGTGTTCTGTAGAAAAAGAATTTAACAATTCTAATTTTTTATTCAATGCATATTTTTTGACAAAATTGTAAGCAATTTCGGTAATTGTTTTTTTACTATCTGTGTGAGAAATATAATTTTCACTTTCATAATACGATCCCAAATCTTCTTTTTCAGGTCTAGGATTTGTAATTAACAAATCAATTCTATCATCTAATAACAATTCAAAATTTTCTTTTGAAACAGAATAATCTTTGGTTTTTAAATACGATTCTAAGGCCATTATTTTATTTTATTTTACCTGAAATTTAAATTTTGCATTAGATAGAAAATACAAACACATTTTTGTTCTTACTAAATGCTTACACAAATATACTTTAAAACCATATTTTCTACTTATGTCTTTTGCATTAAATACTTTTGTTTTTATCCAATTTAACTAAGCAAGGTACACAGCACTTTTATCATAGAGCTCTTGTGAAATAATAGTTAAGGAATTATCTTTTGGAATTTCTAAAACCAGCAAAAATATAAATATTTTATAGCTGCTAGAATTCCTCTTTATCAACTCACTTTTAAAATTTATTGGATAATTATATTCTTGAGTATTATAATTACCAATTAACAACACATATTTTTTTGCAATCTTGTCTACTTTATTAAACTCACATAATTAAAAACTTTTGATATAGCTTGATTTCACAAAATAATAAGGAAGAATTACAACCAATAGAAAAGAAAAATAGATCATTTTTTCCTTCTTTTCATCTCAAAAACAGATTTAAAATTTGACTTAATTCCAAATAAAAACCGATACTTTTCACAAAGTATCGGTTAACTATTTTAAAACTGTTCCACGTGGAACTATCAATTAACGTCCCATATAAACCAACAAAACAGATACATCTGATGGAGATACTCCACTAATTCTACTCGCTTGGGAAATGGTTACAGGTTGTATCTTAGTCAATTTTTGTTGTGCTTCTATAGACAAAGATTTTACTTTGTAATAATCAAACGTTTTAGGAATGGATATATTTTCTAAACGTTGTAACTTATCTGCATTGTTCTTTTCTTTTTCAATATAACCAGCATATTTAACCTTTACTTCTGCCTGCTCAATAGCATCAGCATCTATATTATTTTCAGCTACAAAATCTGCAACTCCAGGAAAAGTAATCACATCTTTAAAATCAATTTGAGGACGTGAAGCAACCTTAAACATCTTTACAGATTGATTGATAACAGCAGATCCTTTAGCTTCTAAAATTGGATTGATGTCTTTCGGTTTTATACTAGTTTCATGTAAAAACTGAACTAATAAATCAGAATTTTTAATCTTTTCTTTTACTGTTTCTAAACGCTCATCAGAAGCTAAACCAATAGCATTAGATAATGGTGTTAATCTAATATCTGCATTATCTTGACGAAGTAAAGTTCTATATTCAGCTCTAGAAGTAAACATTCTGTAAGGCTCTTCTGTTCCTTTTGTAATTAAATCATCAATTAAAACTCCAATATAAGCTTCATCTCTTTTTAAAATAAAAGGAGGTCTTTGTTGAACTTTTAAAGCAGCATTTATTCCAGCCATCAAACCTTGAGCACCCGCTTCTTCATAACCTGTGGTTCCATTAATCTGTCCAGCAAAAAACAAATTCTTAACCAATTTAGTTTCTAAAGAATGAGTTAATTGTGTTGGTGGGAAAAAATCATATTCAATAGCATATCCATAGCGTAAGAATTTTACGTTTTCAAAACCAGCTACTTTACGCAAAGCTTTGTCTTGAACATCTTCTGGTAAAGAAGTAGAAAAACCATTTACATAAATCTCTACAGTCTTCCACCCTTCTGGTTCTACAAAAATTTGATGTCTATCTTTCGTAGCAAAACGATCAATTTTATCTTCTATAGAAGGACAATATCTTGGTCCTGTAGATTGAATTCTACCATTAAACATAGGAGAACGATCAAAACCTGTTCTTAACAAATCATGAACTTCTTGAGAAGTATAACTCATATAACAAGAACGTTGTTCCGTTAACTTTTTAGTAGTTGGTAGATAAGAAAACTTTTCAGGATTTTCATCACCTGGCTGTTCAATCATTTTAGAAAAATCTAAAGAACGAGCATCCACTCTTGGTGGTGTTCCTGTTTTCATTCTCCCTGCTTCAAAACCAACTTTCACTAAATCTTCTGTAATTCCTGTAGAAGCACTTTCACCAGATCTCCCCCCTCCAAATGATTTTTCTCCAATATGAATCAGACCATTTAAAAAAGTACCAGCAGTAATAATTACAGATTTTGCTTTTATCTCAAAACCCAATCCCGTTTTAACTCCTTTAATTTCTCCATCTTCAATTATCAAACCCTTGATCATATCTTGATAAAAATCCAAATTATCAGTTTGCTCTAACATGTTTCTCCACTCCTCAGCAAAACGCATTCTATCAGATTGAGCTCTTGGACTCCACATAGCAGGTCCTTTAGATTTGTTTAACATCTTAAACTGTATAGCTGTATTATCGGTAACAATACCACTATAACCACCTAAGGCATCTATCTCTCTTACAATTTGACCTTTTGCAATTCCACCCATAGCAGGATTACAACTCATTTGAGCAATATTTTGCAAACTCATTGTTACCAATAAAGTTTTTGAACCCATGTTAGCAGCAGCAGCAGCAGCTTCAGAACCAGCATGACCTGCACCAACAACTATCACATCATAAGTATCCGTAAATAAACTCATAAATCATTTAAATTAAAATATTGACAGAGCAATATTAGTTAATGTTCCACGTGGAACTGTATAAAATTAATTTGTTAAGATAGATAAATACTCCTCCTCTTTAGACCTCATCATTTTTGCATCGTCATCAGATTTATCTTTAAAACCACAATAGTGTAGAACTCCATGAATAATGACTCTCGGCAATTCATCTTCAAAAGAAATATTCAAATCAATAGCATTGTCTCTAACTCTTTCAATAGAAATAAAAATATCACCAGAAATCAATTTTCCCATGGTATAATCAAAACTAATCACATCGGTTAAAGTATCATGATCTAAAAATTCTACATTCAATTTATGTAGATACTCATCATCACAAAAAATATAATTGATATCACCTTCTTGAAAGCCTTCTTTTATGATAGATTGTGAAATCCAATCACTATACATATCTTCGTTAACCAATTCAAAATCAGCTTCGTAATTAAAAACAATCATATAACAAATTTAGTTTTGCAAAGGTACTAAAAAGGATTGTACCTAGAAACACAATAAAATAAAGTATATATGCTTAAAAATTAACGGATAAAGTATATTTGCAATCGAATAAAACAACACTAATTTTAAAAACACAATCATGGAAAATGTACGTGTAAGATTTGCACCTAGTCCAACAGGACCTTTGCATATTGGAGGAGTAAGAACCGCATTGTTCAATTACTTATTTGCAAAAAAACACAATGGAACTTTTGTATTAAGAATAGAAGATACAGATCAAACTAGATATGTTGCCAATGCAGAAAAATACATTACTGAAGCCTTAGAATGGTGTGGAATTCCTTTTGAAGAAGGTCCTGGAAAAAATGAAAAGTTTGGTCCTTATCGTCAGTCTGAAAGAAAAGAAATTTATAAAAAATATGCAGATGCTTTGGTGGCAAGTAACCAAGCCTATTATGCATTTGATAGTTCAGAAGAATTAGATGAATTAAGAAAACAAGCAGAAGCAAACAAAACTGTATTTGTATATAATAATGTTTCACGTGAAACATTGAACAATTCTATCAATTTATCTAAAGAAGAAATTGCTAAAAAAATAGCAGCTAATGAAAAATATGTAATAAGATTTAAAACACCTAAAGATCAAAAATTAATTTTAGACGATATGATTCGTGGTGAAATTGTGATTGATACAAATACTTTGGATGATAAAATTTTATTCAAATCTGATGGAATGCCAACCTACCATTTGGCAAACATAGTAGACGATCATTTGATGGAAATTAGTCATGTGATTCGTGGAGAAGAATGGTTACCTTCACTCCCACTGCATAGTTTATTGTACGAGGCATTTGGATGGATTTCACCCAAATTTGCACATTTACCTCTTATTCTAAAACCAGTTGGTAAAGGGAAATTGAGTAAACGTGACGGGGATAAATTAGGATTTCCAGTATTCCCATTGAGTTATACAAATGAACAGACTGGTGAAATCTCTAGAGGTTATAGAGAGGATGGGTATTTTAATGATGCTTTTATAAATATGCTTTCTTTATTAGGATGGAATCCTGGTACAGAACAAGAAATATTTTCTTTAGAAGAGTTAGCTAAAGAATTTACCATTGAACGTGTTTCTAAGTCTGGAGCAAAATTTAGCCCAGAAAAAACAAACTGGTTCAATCAACAATATATGCAAACGAAAAGCAACGAAGAAATTGCTTTATTATTTACAGAGTTGTATGCCGAAAAATTAAATACATTTAGCAAAGAATACATTGTTAAAGTTATTGGATTGGTAAAAGAAAGAGCTGTATTTACAAAAGATTTGTGGGAATTATCAGATTACTTTTTTAAAAACCCGGAAACTTACGATGAAAAAGCATCTAAAAAACAATGGAAAGAAAATACTCCTGCTATTCTAAAAGATGTTAAAAATATAATAGAGAATACTTCTGAATTTAATAGCATGAAAATAGAAACAAAAGTAAAAGAATATTTGACTGAAAAAGAATTAGGATTTGGAAGTGTAATGCCACCATTAAGATTGAGTATTGTTGGTGCAATGAAAGGTCCTCACCTATTTGATATCATAGAAATGATTGGAAAAGAAAATACTATTTTAAGAATAGAAAATGCGATTCAAACGTTGAGTTAATCAATTCAAAATATTTCATATAAGCCGTCTAAAAAAATATTTTAGACGGTTTTTTTGTGACTTAAAAAACATATCTTTAAAAGAAAAAACATGTTAAACATCTTACCCATTTTAATTCCCATAGTACTATTATTAGTTTTAGGAATATTTACCGTACAACAACAAACAACTGCCATAATAGAAAGATTTGGCAAATTTGTGGGAACAAGACAAGCAGGATTGAATTTTAAAATTCCATTTATAGATAAAATAGCAGGAAGAGTAAGTTTAAAAATTCAACAACTAGATGTCTTAGTAGAAACAAAAACAAAAGATGATGTTTTTGTACAAATGAAAATATCTGTTCAATTTCAAATTTTAAGAGAAAAAGTTGAAGATGCATTTTACAAATTACAAAATCCACACGATCAAATTACTGCTTATATTTTTGATGTAGTAAGAGCAGAAGTTCCAAAGATGAAGTTAGACGATGTTTTTGAAAAGAAAGATGATATTGCCTTAGCTATACAAAGAGAGTTGAAAGAAGCAATGCTAAACTACGGATATGACATTGTAAAAGCATTGGTAACAGACATAGATCCTGATGCACAAGTAAAAGCTGCAATGAATAGAATTAATGCTGCAGAACGTGAAAAAAT
Source organism: Wenyingzhuangia sp. 2_MG-2023 (assembly GCF_030548295.1). Lineage (GTDB taxonomy): Bacteria > Bacteroidota > Bacteroidia > Flavobacteriales > Flavobacteriaceae > Wenyingzhuangia. Next base: position 585,438 of record NZ_JAUOSB010000001.1, on the reverse strand, counting down.
TGCTGCTCAATTTGAAGGAGATGCTCAGCGAATTTCTATAGTAGAAAGAGCACGTGGAGAAGCTGAAAGTAAACGTTTACAAGGTAAAGGTATTGCGGATCAACGTAGAGAAATTGCACGTGGTTTGGAAGAATCTGTTGATGTTTTAAACAAAGCTGGTATTAATAGTCAAGAAGCATCTGCATTGATTGTAATTACGCAGCATTATGATACTTTACAATCTATAGGTTCTGAAACAAACAGCAATTTAATTTTGTTGCCAAACAATCCAAATGCTGCAAGTAGCATGTTAAACGATATGGTTACAAGTTTGGTAGCTGCAAATAAAGTTCAAGAAAATTCAAAATAAATTATTGATAAAAAGGAATTTTAAATCCTAAAGAAATTTGATCTTGATTCATATTGAATCTTTTACTATCTAGAATAAAAGAACTGTTCATAAAAAAATATCCGGTTCTTAAATAAAGTCCCGTAGTAAGACTTCCAAAACTATCATAGTTAAAATAAGAGGAACAAGTAAATTTTAATGTTTCAAAACGAGTACTGAAAGAAAAATTTGAGATGGATTTTATGTATTCAAGTTTTTTACCATTCAATGGAAAATAATCCAAATTAGTATTCATAAAAAAATGTTTTCCTAAATTGTAGTCAAAATTTAAGTGAATTGTGGTAGGTAAAATATAGCTAACTTTTTCATGTTTTTGTTCCTTGTCAATTGTTAAATAACTATAATAATTGATCGTATTGTTAGGAAGTGTAAAATCTACGAGGTTATTTTTTTTACGAACATTGTTAAAATTTATAAAACCTAAATCTGTAACTGAAAACGATAATTTATATTGATAAGCAACAGTGTTCAAATGAATATTGTTGCTTTTATCTTTATATAAAGAATGATAATGTTTCCTATTTTTTTCAAAAGTAAAACCAAAATCTAAAGCTTGACCATAATTAGCTCCATTAGAAGAATTTTGAACAGTGATAACACCAGAAACATCTAAAGTGCTTTGCAAAGGATTAGGAATGTAATAATTTAACGTAGATTGAAAATCATTCATGGCAAAAGAAAACGTTTTTATTCCTTTTAAAAACTTTAGAGTCAAACCAAATTTCCATAATTTGTCATAATCATGTCGAATAATAGTAGCATAACTCAACCCTAGTTCTCCCCAAGAAAAAGTTTGACCATAGCCTCTCAAATTGTTTTTTTGAAAATCTAAAAAATCATCAATTGAACCTATCGTATTGTCCTTTGATAAAAAATAACCATTTAAATTGTAAGCCAAACCTTGAACTCTTAAAGCACTTGTAAATGAAAAAGAACTTCTTGGATTGATAGCTAACAAAAAAGAAGGTCCTAAAGTTGTAGAATTTAAATAACCAAAAGAATTTTTAGTTGCATTAAAATTATATAAATAGCTCTCAAAATCACCAAAGCCTAAATCTTTTAAAAAAGAATTGATATTAGAATTGTTAGATTTAGAAAGTAATTCAAAATCCTTAAAACCTACATTTACATCTTTTACAATAGCAGCATAATCAATATTAGTTACGTTGTTAGTAAAGACAGATGAATTAGAAAATAAATTGATATCTAATTTATAAGGAGTATTGGCACTACGAGCAGGATTGACAAGTACACCTAAAACACCAGAATAATTATCTGTAGAAATTATTGTGTTTTGAGAATATGTGAAATTAGGAAATAAAAAAAATAAGTATAAAATATACTTCATTCAAGGGGTATAAAACTATTGGGGATAGTTTTATACAAAACTAAAGAAATAAAGAGTAAAATATCTTAAACAAATGCATAAAAAAACACCAATAGCTTCTTAAACTATTGGTGTTAATATTATAATATAAATACGCTTATTTTTCTTTTTCTACTTTTTTGGTAGGCTCATCGTCTTCTTTGGTTGCTTTTTTAAATTCTTTAATTCCGCCACCAAGACCTTTCATTAATTCAGGAATTTTACGACCTCCAAATAATAATAATACAACAACAGCTATTAAAATCATCGACTGAGGTCCAACAAAACCTAGAGATATATTTAAAATATTCATTTTTATCTATTTTTTATTCTACAAATATACATTTTTTACCCATAAAGAAAACTAAAGAATCTTTAGACTACTCTATTCTTATAACTTTTCCTAAAAAAGTTTTTTCACTTACAGAGAAAGGATTTCCCTTGTAACTAATTTCACCTTTTATACGTGCATTGGCTTCTAAAAATTCAGAAACAAAAATAAACGCATTAGAAGCATTTACTTTTACATACGCTTTTTTACTTTTTAACTGATAAGCATTGTAATTACTTTTAGTTAAAACCTCAATTTTTTGACTTTCAGTAACGCCATTTAAGACAATATCACTACCTAACTCAAGCTTGGCTATAAAATCAACTGTATTTAGCTTTAAATCTGCTCTAACGTTGTTAATCAACTCTAATTCAAGAAAATTTTCTTGAATTACATCCGCAGAAGTAATTTTTACGTTGTTAGACAATTTGATGTAGCGAATTCCAGGTTTGTAATAAATTTTGGTTTTTAAATCACTTTTGAATTTTGCACTTAAAGATGTTGTCAACTTTAATTCATGTCCTTTGTTATCAATAGTTAATTTATCTACATCATTTCCATAAACTTCTATTTTGTAAGAATCCGAAACAATCAACTCAACATCCATGTCACTACTAATTGTTATTGATTTGAATTCTTTTAAATTTTGTTTTAAATCTTGAGCAGAAACAAAATTAGTAATCAATAACAGCAATAATAATTTTTTCATAATATTTATAATTTCAATAAATGAATAAGGAACAAAAACTATTCCTCAATTAAATAAAAATCTAAATGCTTACGTTCTAAGTCAGCATTTTTAACTTTTATCCAAACTTCATCACCCAAACGGTAAATTTGTCCATACTTACGACCTACCAAAGCATATTCGTCTTGATCAAAGGCAAAATGATCACTAGTAATATCTCTAGTTCTTACCATTCCTTCACATTTGTTTTCAATAATTTCAATATAAATTCCCCACTCTGTTACTCCAGAAATAACACCTTTAAAAGCAATACCAGTAAAGTTTTGCATGTATTTTATCTGCATGTATTTGATAGAATCACGCTCAGCTTTAGAAGCTAACATTTCCATTTCTGAAGAATGTTTGCATTTTTCTTCATACTCTTCAGTAGATACAGATTTACCTTTGTCTAAATAATGTTGTAACAATCTATGAGCCATTACATCTGGGTAACGTCTAATTGGCGATGTAAAATGGCTATAATAATCAAAAGCCAAACCGTAATGTCCAATATTTTCAGTTGTATATTCAGCCTTACTCATAGAACGTATGGTAAGCGTTTCAATCATGTTAGATTCTGCTTTCCCATGTACATCACTTAACAATTTGTTTAAAGAACTAGAAGTAGTCATTCTAGATTTTGTGTTGATGCCATATCCAAATTTAGAAACCAAAGTTCCTAAAGCTTCTAATTTATCAATATTAGGTTCATCATGAACCCTATAAATAAATGTTTTTTTAGCTTCTCCTGATTTTGTTTTACCTACAAATTCAGCAACTTTTCTATTGGCCAACAACATAAATTCTTCAATCAATTTGTTAGCATCTTTAGATTCCTTAAAAAAGACACCTATAGGATTGGCATTTTCGTCTAAATTAAATTTGGTTTCAACTTTATCAAAAGCCAAAGCTCCAGATTTTAATCTTTTACCACGCATAATTTTTGCCAAAATATCCATTTTAAGAATTGCTTCAGAAATTTTAACATCTACATCATAAGCTTCATCCGTCAAAGAAATTTCAGCAGGAATACTATGATTCTTCTCATCAGGTTGTTCTAAAATAACTTGGGCTTCTTCATAAGCAAAACGTTTGTCAGAATAAGTAACGGTTCTACCGTACCATTCATTTTTAATTTCAGCTTTGTCATTCATTTGAAAAACGGCAGAAAACGTTAATTTTTCTTCATTTGGACGTAAAGAACAAACACCGTTAGACAGCATTTCTGGCAACATAGGTACTACCCTATCAACCAAATAAACAGAAGTTGCACGATTGTAAGCTTCTTCATCCAAAATAGAATTTTCTGCTACATAGTGAGAAACATCAGCAATGTGAATTCCTATTTCGTAATTTCCGTTTTCTAAAATTTGAAAAGACAAAGCATCGTCAAAATCTTTGGCATCACGTGGATCGATGGTAAATGTTAATACATCACGCATGTCTCTACGTTTGGCAATTTCTTCTTCTGTAATAGCAACATCCAATTGCTCAGCAGCTGCTTCTACACCAGGAGGAAATTCGTAAGGCAAATCGTACTCCGCTAAAATGGCATGAATCTCTGTATTGTGTTCACCCGCCTGTCCTAAAACTCTTGTAATTTCTCCATAAGGATTTTTAGAATCACCAGACCAATCTGTAATTTTGGCAACCACTTTATCACCATCTACAGCAGTAGAAATTTTATCTTTTGGTATAAAAATATCGTTAGGCATAGAACGGTCATCAGTAACCACAAAACCAAAACGAGCACTCAATTGTAACGTACCAACAAATTCAGATTTTTTACGTTCTAATATATCTACAACTTCACCTTCAAATTTATTTCTTTGTTTGCGTTTGTAAACATAAACTTTTGCGGTATCACCATTCAAACCTCCATTTACATCAGCTTTATTTATAAAAACATCTGATTCAAAATCGTCACAAATAAAATAAGCATTTCCTGTACTTGTTAAATCTAAAGTACCTATATGATAGTTTTTAGTGGCATCTAAAAGATACTTACCTCTATCTTGTTCTATAATTTTTTTTTGAGCTTTGAGCTCTTCTAATTTTAACAACAATTGTTGTTTGCTACCATGATCTTCTAAATCTAAAGCAGCGGCAATTTGTTTATAATTTAAAGCTTTATTACTATTTTCATTAAGTACTTTAAATACTTTACGAGTCAAATCTTTTACAACTCCACCTTTTTTCTTAAAAAGCCCTTTTCTTTTTGCTCTTGGCATATTTTTTATTTATTATCTCCGATAAAGGTACAGCAAATACGTATAAGGAAAGTTGATCTAAATAAATTTTATGTAAACCTTTTCAACAACTATATAATATTTAATTTTTTCTTTTTTAAAATTTATAAAACAAATTATGGAGTATTATTAGCTGTTTACTTACACAGTAAATTAACATTAAAATATTTTTACTTAACACTAAGTTTACTTTATCAACAAGTTTTTAAAGTAATAAATATTTGTAATTAAAGGGATTATGTATAGTTATCCACAGTTGTTAATAACTGTTTTTTTTACAATTAGCTTATAAAATTACAGTTTGATAATCTTGATAAAGTGTGAATAAATTGTTAACAACCTGTGGTAACTTTATAGTAAATAAATTTGGCTTGTATTGGTCGTTCGCTGTATTGTTTTTTAAAGATGAAAATCAAAATTTAGTTTGCTCTTTTTTATAACATGTTATTAACAAAACTACCGTTTTTATAAACCATTGATTTTAAACCAATTCTATTAAAGTTATCATTTTTAATGTTAATAACTAGTTAAGATGTTAAAAACGTAAAAAAATAGTACTAAAATTAAATATACAATAATATGAATCCTTGAAAGCAAGTCAATTAAATAAATTGTGTTCAAATGCATACACAAGTATACCATTTTGTAATTTAGCGGCTTAAAAATAATTTATATGAATGTACCTAAATCAGATTTACCTAGAGTTGTAGTTATTGGAGGAGGATTTGCAGGTCTTACTTTGGTAAAAAGATTGAGAAAATTACCTATACAATTGGTAATGATCAATAAACACAATTATCATGCTTTTCAACCTTTGTTGTATCAAATTTCTACAAGTGGTATAGAATCAGATTCCATTGCGTATCCATTAAGGATGTTTATCAAAAAACAGCAGAATTTTTATTTTAGAATGGCGGATGTTAAAGAGGTAGATCCTGAAACTAAAATAATAAAATCTGATATAGGTAATTTGTCTTATGATTATTTAATCATCAATACAGGTACCAAAACAAATTATTTTGGAAATAAAGAAATTAAAAAACATGCAATGCCGATGAAAACAATTCCTCAGGCATTGAATTTGAGAAGTTTAATTTTACAGAACTTTGAACGTTCTACTGTAGAAGTTGATGAAGAAACTAAAAAGTTTTTATTAAACTTTGTAATTGTAGGTGCAGGTCCTACTGGAGTTGAGTTGGCTGGAGCTATTGCAGAATTTAAAAAAAGTGTGCTGCCTTTAGATTATCCTGATTTGGATCCAAGTTTAATGAAAATAAATTTGTTAGAAGGTGGAGATAGAGTCTTGCCTCCTATGAGTGAACATGCTTCTAAAAAATCTACAAAATTTTTAAAAGAGTTAGGTGTAGAAATACACACTAGTACTATAGTTACAGAATACGATGGGAAGTTGGCTAAAACTAAAGATGGAAAAGAATTTGCTACCCGTACTTTAATTTGGTCTGCAGGAGTAATTGCAAACAATATAAAAGGTTTACCAGAAGAATGTACAGAACCGCGTAGTAAAAGGTATTTTGTAAATGAATTTAATCAAATTAAAGGATACAAAAATGTTTTTGCTTTGGGTGATGTAGCTTTAATGGTTTCTGAAGATTATCCTAGAGGACATCCTCAGGTTGCACAACCAGCCATTCAACAAGCAAATAATTTGGCTAAAAACTTTCCTAAAATATTAAAAGGAACTCATAATCTAAAATCTTTTACATACAAAGACAAAGGTTCTATGGCTACTATAGGAAGAAACAAAGCTGTTGCAGATATCAATAAATTAAAATTTGGTGGATTTATAGCTTGGTTAATTTGGATGTTTGTACACTTAATTTCTTTGGTAGGTTTTAAAAATAGAATGGTTATTTTAATTAGTTGGATTTACAATTATACCAATTACAACAAAGGAGCTCGTTTAATTATTAGAAGGTTTAGTGTCACCAAACGTAGAGTAAGAACCAACGCAGAATTGTAGCCTTTTTTACGTAAATTTGTAGCAAATTATAAAATATAAAAAATGAAAATAGCCATAGGGAATGATCATGCAGGACCAGATTACAAGTTAGCTATTGTTAAATTGTTAAAAGATAAAGGCATTGAAGTTGTAAACCATGGAACAGATGCTTTTGATAGCGTAGATTATCCAGATCATGCACACAAAGTAGCCAAAGATGTAGATACCAATGTTGTTGATTTTGGAATTTTAATTTGTGGTAGTGCCAATGGTGTGGCTATGACTGCTAATAAATACCAAAATGTAAGAGCTGGTTTATGTTGGACTAAAGAAATTGTTTCTTTGGTAAGACAACATAACAATGCAAATGTATTGTGTATACCTGCTCGTTTTACGGCAGTGCAACAAGCTTTAGAAATGGTTGAAACTTTTTTAAATACGGATTTTGAAGGAGGAAGACATCAAAATAGAGTTAGTAAAATAGCATGTAGTTAGATTTTTATTACAAAAAGTTAAAACCCGCTAAATATTTGAAATTTAGCGGGTTTTTTTATGCGTGATAAAGATTATCATTCTACTCTCAAAATTTTAAAAAATAATGATATATGTTAAATATATTGTAATTTTTTATCTAAATGATAATTGTTAATTTTTAACAAATAATTAATATAACTTTATTTTTATTTTCTACAACTAGGGTATACATTAGCTAAAAAAAAACATAGCTATGAAAACAAAATTATTATTGATTTTGTCTCTATTTCTTTGTGCCTATATGGCAAAAGCAGAGACATTTATGGTGGATGGTATCCATTACAATACCACTAGTAGTACTACAGTTGAGGTCATCCCTCTTGCTTCTGGAACTTATAGTGGTGATATGGTCATACCCAATACAGTAAATCATGTAACTACTTACAATGTTACTAAAATATGGGATACTGCTTTTAAATATGCTTCTGGTTTGACAAGTATTTCTATTCCAAGTAATGTAACTGAAATAGGGAACAACGCTTTTGAAGGTTGTACTTCATTAACGAGTGTGAGTATTCCAGAAACAGTAACTACTTTTGGAAATGCAATTTTTAGATATTGTAGTGGTTTGACCAGTGTAAGTCTTCCAAATTCTATGGATACTGTAGGAAATAACATGTTTGATAGTTGTAGTTTATTAACTACTATTACTTTGCCTACTTCAGTGACCGCTATAGGAAATTCATCTTTTAAATATTGTACAGGATTGACAGGTATTGTACTTCCAAATACTGTTTCTAGTATAGGTACCAATGCTTTTGAGGGTTGTAGTAATTTGAGTAGTATTAATATTCCAAGCTCTGTAGATGCAATTAAAGAGTATACTTTTAGTGAATGCTATAAGTTGAATAATGTTATTCTACCTACTTCTTTGAGTAGTATAGGTAAATATGCTTTTTATTATTGCACTAGTTTAACGAGTATTGTGATTCCAAATACTGTAAAAAGTATAGAAGAATCTACTTTTTCAGGATGTACTATTTTAGCAAATATTACACTTTCAAATACTCTAGAGACTATAGGTGAAGAAGCTTTTTTAGGTTGTTGGGGTATAAAAAACTTAGTACTTCCAACTACTATTGAAACAATTGGTAAAGCTGCTTTTAGAGAATGTTATTTTTTAGAAAGTATCAATCTTCCTACGTCTCTTACCAGCATTGAAGAAGCAGCATTTTTTTACTGTGCTAGTTTGGTGAGTGTTTCTATTCCTACTTCTATGTCTAGTATTGGAGATTATGTATTTTATGGTTGTCCAGCTTTGACAACTGTAAATATTCCAAATTCTGTAACAAGTATTGGAAATTCAGCTTTTGTAGCTTGTGGAAATTTGACTTCATTAGTACTTCCAAATTCTATCAAAACAATTGGACCATCTGCTTTTTTCAAGTGTGAAAAATTATCAAGTATTACGCTTTCAAATACGTTAGAAAGTATAGGTTATTATGCTTTTTATGAATGTACCAGTTTGACAAATGTGGTACTTCCTAATACGATTCTTAGTATAGGAGAATCTGCTTTTGAAAAATGTAAAAAATTAAGAGCTATCAATCTTCCAAATTCTATTTCTAGTATTGGAAATACTGCATTTTTAGATTGTTGGGTTCTGACAGATATTAGTATTCCTAACTCAGTTACAAGTATTGGAACTGGAGTTTTTAGAGAATGTTACGCCTTAAAAAATGTAAGTCTTCCAACTACGTTGACAAGTATTGGAGATGAGGCCTTTTACTTTTGTGATAAGATAGAAACTTTAAATTTACCGAATACTATTAAAAGTATTGGTGTTGAAGCTTTTTATGGTTGTACAAGTTTACAAAATGCAAACATGCCAAACACGATTGAAACTATTGGATCTGGAGCTTTTAAAGCATGTTATGCCTTAAATAATGTTACGCTTCCAAATACGTTGACAACTATTGGAAACGAGGCTTTTTTGTATTGTAGTAGCTTTACAAGTATAGCAATTCCTAATTCTGTTTCCAGTATAGCAGCAGATACATTTTATGGTTGTATTGGTTTGTCTAGTGTTACATTTCCTACTTCAATTCAAAGCATCGGAAATAAAGCTTTTGAGGGTTGTGAAAACTTAACGAGTGTAGATCTATCAAATTCAGTTATTAGTATTGGAGAGTCTGCTTTTAAGGATTGTAAAAAATTAAGCAGTATCGGTCTTTTTAGTTCTATGACAAGTATAGAAAATACTGTTTTTTCTGGTTGTTGGGCTTTGAATAATGTGGTAGTTCCTAGTTCTGTTACTAGTATAGGAGATGGAAGTTTTAATTCTTGTTATGCGTTGTCAACCGTTGAGTTACCTGAGGGACTTGAAACTATAGGAAATGCTGCTTTTTATTATTGTGCGGTTTTAAAAAACATTACTTTGCCTAATACTGTTAGCAGTATAGGAGAAGATGCATTTAATTCTTGTCCTTTAGAAAATGTAAGTGTTTACCATACAAGTCCATTGGCTATTTCTTCAGCTATATTTAACAATGTTACTCTATCATCAGTAATTTTAAATGTACCTCCATCTACCAAAACAACATATGAAACTTCGAATGTTTGGCAAGATTTTGGAACCATTATAGAAGATCCTTCGTTGAGTACAAAAGAAATTAAGTTCCAGGAGAATTTTACCATTCAATATGTTCAAAATAACATAGATATCCAATCTAAAACAGGAATCAATATAGAAGAGATTCAGTTGTTAAGTATTAACGGAAAGGTTGTGAAATTAAGCGAGACTAATGTAATTGATTTATCAAATGTCTCTGTAGGAATGTACATTTTAAAAGTAAGTACAGACAAAGGTGTTTTTGTAAAGAAAATAGGTAGACAGTAATCTTTTAAGAATTTATCAAATGTTAAAAAAGCTCACCATTTGGTGAGCTTTTTATTTTTAGTTATCAGATCTTAAGATCTGATAAAACTGTTGGTATTGCTGATTGTTTGGTTGCAATTGCAATAGTTTTTCAACTTGTTCTTTTGCTAAGTTTGTTTGTTTATTTTGTTGATAGATATAAGCCAACAAATAAATTAAGTCTGTATTTTCAGGATTCTTTTTCAATTGTTTTTTCAAAACACTAAATGCGTTGTTTGTTTGTTTGTTTTGAAAGTACAGTAAACTTAAATTATAAGCTATTCTATCATTATTTGGTAACAATCTAAGTCCTTCTTTTAGTTGTACAATAGCATCCATAGGTCTGCCCATTTCGTTTAATAACAAACCGTAATCAAAATTAGTCAATCCAAAACCAGGTTCTTGTTCCAAAATTGTTTTATAAGCCTCCTCAGCCTTTTTGTACTGCTTGTTTTGATAATATAAGTTAGCAAGTGATGTTCTCACAATATTATTGATAGGATCTAATATTAAAGCTTCTTCTAGTGTTTTTATAGCACTTACGGTTTTACCAACACTTATGTAATATTGAGCACGTTTCATTTTTCCTCCAGAAAATTCTCCAGTAACTTTCAAGTTGTTGGCAAATTCAATTCGTACTTTGTCATAAAAAGCCTTGTATTCTTTTGGAATATTAGCGCTAGGTACAGCACTTAATGCATAAAAAGCTTTCACTCTAACTGCTCTTTTTTCATCTTTTAACAAAGGCAACAATGCTTTGTAATACTCAGTTCCGGCTTTCATATCAAATAACAAATCTGCTGTAGCTCCTTTTACCAGCGGAGATTTATCATTCAAAAATTGAAGAACTTGATTGATGTTTATAACATTGGTGTAATTGACCAAATTAGACACTGCCGATGCTCTTGCAATGTTAGGATAAGTAGTGTCTTTTGCTAATAAAATCAAACTATCATTTCCTCCTTCTGCTCCTGTTATTCCTGGAGCTAACTTATCAGAAAAATGATTCTTTTTAGGTTCTCCGTATAATTTGACAAAATTTTCATAAGCCCATTCATCGTTTTTGTCTTTGTGACAACCAGAACAAACATTCGGACTATTGTATTTTAAACTTAAATCTGGTCTAGGAATTCTAAAACTATGATCACGTCTAAAATCATTTCCCATGTAATATTTTCCTGGCATGTGGCAGTTGATACACAAAGCACTTTCAGTTCCCATGGTGTGTTTGTGATGACTTGGTGTGTCAAATTTTGGACCTTCGTGACATTGCAAACACAATCTATTGTCGTCAAACTTTCGTTTGGTAGAATGTACGTTATGGCAATCTTTACAGCTTACACCTTCATGATACATTTTACTTTGTGTAAAAGAACCATACACATAGTCTTCATCTAAAATTTGTCCATCAGCATGGTATAAATTTTCTCTTAGCAACTGTGGAAAATAATGATCTAAAAATGTTCCTTGTGGTGTGTGAAATAAGCTTATATTTTCTCTTCTTGCATGGCATCTAGCACAAGCATCTACCAATTCTTTAGAACCCAAGTTGGTCATTTGCATGGTTCCATCATTTTCATACCTATCACCTTGTATAACAGCTTTGGAAACATGTTCCTTTCCAGGTCCGTGACAAGCTTCACAACTTACATTTATAATTGCATAATTGGTTTCATAAGTATGGTCTTTTTCGTTGTAGTTCTTTTTTACATTGGTACTGTGACAATCTGAACACATGGTATTCCAGTTCAGTCCACCTCTACTCCAATGCAACCATTCGCCATGTACCACTTTAAAATCTGGATACAAATCAAACCATTTGTTTTTTACCGTATCGTATGCTGTTCTTAAACATTGGTAATGTCCATCAGGAAACAAAACAATGTATTGTTGTAGAGGTGTAAATCCAAAAGTATAGATAATTTCAAAATCATGATTTTTACCATCTCTACCCTCTGTGTTTGCATAAAATTTTCCGTCCTTTTGAAAAAAAGTAGAAGTAACACCTTGACTTTTAAAAACTTCTCCATCAAAAGGAGCCAATATACTTTCTCTACTGGCTTTTTGCATGGATTTATCGTGGTGAGATCCTTCCCAGTCTTTAAATTGATCAGGATGACATTCAGCACATTTTTTACTTCCTACATAATGTTTGTTGGGAATACTATCTGTATTGGTAAAAACAGACATTGGATCCATTTTTTTATAAGTTTCTTCTTTTTTGTTCTGACAGGAAACAATAAACAAGAGAGATGCGAAAAGGAAAACTATTTTTTTCAAAAGACGTAAGATTTATTAGGTAGCTAAAAATACAAATAAAATACTAAATAGTGTTTTATTTATTTGCTGATTTTACACATCTAAATCCAGTATTGAATAAAGAAGATTCTATGGTATTTTGACCTCTAAAAGTTGTGGTAAAGCTCAATTCTAATGCCTGATCGTACATAAAAGAACCTCCTCTTGTTGTTACAATTTGAGGATTTTTTTGAAAAGGTGCAGCTTTGTCATAAGGTTCAAAAACAGAAGAAGTCCACTGCCAAACATTTCCTACCATATCGTAAATTCCACTTTTACTTTTAGGAAAAGTACCTACAGGAGAAGTATATAGATAACCATCTAGTACATTTTGATCCTCTATAGTTTTACCATCCCAAACATTGGCCATGAATTTTTTATTTACCATAACGGTATTTCCCCAAGGATATTTTAAATTTTCTCCATTTTTTGCAGCGTACTCCCACTCTATTTCTGTAGGCAATCTTTTTCCTATCCAATTTGCATAAGCATTTGCATCGTTCCAACTTACGTGCGTTACCGGATGATTGTCAGGAGCTTTATCTCCATTAGGACCAAAAGGATATTCCCAAGTTACTTCTTTTTCTAAATTCCATTTAAGTGTTTGAAAGTTGAAAACTCCTGAATCTCCAAAATTTTCTGCTTCCGTTGTGTAATTTGTAGCTTCAATAAATTTTCTAAAATCAGCAACTGTTACCAAATTTACATCCAAATAAAAAGGAGCTACAGTTGTGGTAAAACTTGGAGTTTCTATAGGGGTTCTATCATTTGCACCAATCGTAATAGTTCCTCCTTCAAAATAAACCATTTCAGAAGTATCGCTAACGGGTTTTACGGCTTGATCAGGTATAACGGTTTCTGTAGGTGATACAATATGTTTATCTGTTTGTGCATCTTTAGTTTGTTTGTCATTTTTACAAGAAAATAAAGAAGCAACAATGAATAGACTTAGTAAATATTTCATTTTGATATATATGTTTAATGTAAATGCAATATTATCCATTTATATCTATATTTTTGATAGGAAGTATGAATAAGATACTATTTTTGTGTCATTATTTTTATTTAAAATGATTGAGAATGAATAAAGTGTTGGATGAAAAACAATTAAAATACGACAAAGCTTATTTGAGAATGGCTTTTGAATGGGCAAAGTTGTCTCATTGCCAAAGAAAAAAAGTGGGTGCTTTAATTGTTAAAGAAAGAATGATTATCTCTGATGGTTACAACGGAACTCCTTCAGGTTTTGACAATTGTTGTGAAGATGAAAATAACGAAACTAGATGGATGGTTTTGCATGCAGAAGCCAATGCTATTTTAAAAGTAGCGGCATCTACACAATCTACTAAAAATGCAACGTTGTATATTACACTATCTCCTTGTAAAGATTGTAGCAAATTAATTCACCAATCCGGAATTAAAAGAGTAGTATATGCCAAAGAATATAAAGACACCACAGGTATAGATTTTTTAAGAAAAGCAGGTGTACAACTATTGAAATTAGAAATTGATGAAACAGAACAATAATATCCCTCTTTTTATGGGAATCTCTATTGCATTAGGGATTATGATAGGAAGTTTTTTTAACATAAAAAATACAGGAACGGTTTACGAGCCTTCTCAAAAAAAATCTGAAAACAAACTAAACGCGGTTATAAAATACATTGAAAGCGAATATGTAGACGATGTAGATGCAGAAAAAATGACCGAAGAAATTATTACAGATTTGTTGGGCAAACTAGATCCCCATTCTAGTTATTTACCTAAAGAAATGCAGCAGTATGCAAAAGAAACCATGGATGGTAATTTTGTTGGAATTGGTGTACAGTTTGTAGTTAAAAAAGACACCGTTGTGGTGGTAAAAGTAATACCAGACGGACCAAGTAAAAATGCAGGGTTAAGAGATGGTGATAGATTGTTAATGGCAGACAAAGATACTTTGTTTGGTAAAAATTTAGATAGCAATGATATTGTTAGCAAATTAAAAGGTGTTGAAGATACTCAAGTACTTGTAAAAGTTTATCGTCCGGGAGAAAAAAACTTAATTGATATAAACATCACTAGAGGAAAAGTAGCCATTAAAAGTGTGCCAGTTTCTTATGTGTTAACAGACAGTTTGGGGTATATAAAACTAGATCGTTTTGCCATGACTTCTTATGATGAGTTTAAAACGGCATTGGATACTTTACAAAAAAAAGGAATCAAAGATTTGGTGTTAGATTTAAGAGGAAACCCTGGAGGATACATGCACATTGCTGATCAAATTTCGGATGAGTTTTTAGAAGATGGTCAATTGATTGTGTACACAAAAAACAAAAAAGGACGTCAAAAAAATTCAGTTGCCACTTCAGAAGGTTCTTTTGAAAAAGGATATGTGTATGTTTTGGTAGATCAAAATTCAGCTTCGGCAAGTGAAATTGTTTCTGGAGCTTTGCAAGATCATGATAGAGCTACCATTGTAGGTAGAAGAACTTTTGGAAAAGGATTGGTGCAACAAGAAATGGATTTTAACGATGGTTCTGCCATGAGGCTGACCATTGCTAGGTACTACACTCCTACTGGTCGTTCTATTCAAAAGCCATACGGTGATAACAATTATGATAATGAAGTTTCTAGTAGGTTTAAAAGTGGAGAATTGTTTTACAAAGACAGTATTAAAGTTATAGATTCTTTAAAATATACTACGCCTAAAGGAAAAGTTGTTTACGGTGGTGGAGGAATTACTCCCGACGTATTTATTCCTTTAGACACTATGGGTGGTGCTAATTATTATGAGTTGAATATGATCAATAATTTTGTGTATCAATATGTAGATACACACAGAAAGGAATTGGCAAATTACAACGAAAATAATTTTATAGATTCTTTTAAAATTACTCCAGAAATTAAAAATCAGTTTGATAAATATATTAGACCTTATAAATTAAAAAATCAAGACGAAATTGAAATGTTGTTGAAAGAAAATTTTGCTTCTACTTTGATCAACGATGAGGTATATTACAAATTGATTCAGAAAAGAGATCCTTATATTAAAAAGGTACTTTCATTACACAAACATGAAGAGTAATGACGATGACTAAAAAAATATATTTTGCTTCCGATCAACATTTTGGAGCTCCAAATTCTGAAAAAAGTTTTCCTAGAGAACAGCTTTTTATAAAGTGGTTGGATACCGTTAAACAAGATGCAGAAATTATATTTTTATTGGGTGATTTGTTTGACTTTTGGTTTGAATACAAACATGTTGTTCCTAAGGGATTTGTACGTGTTTTAGGAAAATTGGCAGAATTGAAAGATGCGGGAATACAAATTTATTTTTTTGTAGGAAACCATGATTTGTGGATGAATGGTTATTTTGAACAAGAATTAAATATTCCAGTATACCATCAACCTAAAGAGTTTACATTGCAAAATAAAACATTTTTAATAGGTCACGGAGATGGTTTGGGACCTGGTGACAAGGGCTATAAAATGATGAAAAAAGTATTTACTAGTCCTTTGTGTAATTGGCTTTTTAAATGGTTTCATCCAGATTTGGGTGTAGGTTTGGCAAAATATATGTCTGTAGAAAACAAATTGATTTCTGGAGATGAAGATGTTAAATTTTTAGGAGAAGAAAAAGAGTTTTTAATTCAACATTGTAAAAAAGTTTTAGAAGAAAAACACTACGACTATTTTGTGTTTGGACACAGGCATTTACCCATGATTTTTGATTTGCCACAAAACTCAAAATATGTAAATACTGGAGATTGGATTACCTATTTTACGTATGGAGTTTTAGTAAATGGCGTGTTTAGTTTAAAGGAGTTTAAAATATAGTTTTTTAGCGATCTTTAATTATTTTTCATTTCAGAAGGACTTTTGTAAAGCACTTTTTTATTTTCCATTAATCTTTGGTGAATATGATAAGTAACATCCATCCAATTGCGTTCTTCTGCCCATAAAGGAGGCATTATTTTAGATTCCCAGTTTGTCAGTTCCTTTTGTAATAGCTGATATTGTAGCGTATCTATTGTTTTAAGATTTACAGTTTCTCCAATATCATTTTTTAAGTTATATAAGGTTGCTCCATAATTTTGTAAACGGATCATTTTATAATCTCCTACTCTGGCACCAGCTTCTTCTAATTTTCTCCAGAAGAGTTTGTTGTGCGGATTTCCTTGTTTTTTACCTTTCAAATAAGGCAATAAATCAACACCATCTAATAGAAGATTTTTGTCTTTTTTAATAGTAGCTGCAGCTAAAGATGTGGTAAAAATATCTAAAGATGAAGACAGTCCAGAAAATGTTTGATTTCCTTTAATTTGTGATGGCCAGCTTACAATAAAAGGAACTCTATGCCCTCCTTCAAATTTATTACCTTTCCATCCTTTTAAAGGACCACCGCTTGAGGTATTATTAGCTGCTCCCCCATTATCACTTAAAAAATAAATCAAAGTATTTTCTTCAATGTTAAGTTCTTTCAACTTTTGTTGTAATTTTCCAATATTTTCATCTAAAGACCAAGTCATAGCGGCTAATTTTTGTCTAGGATGATTTTTGTATTTCTCTAAATGTTCTTCTTTGGCATGCATTGGAGTATGTACGGCATTGTAGGCTAAATACATAAAAAAGGGTTTATCCTTATTTTCTTCAATAAACTTTACAGACTTATCACCTAAAACATCTGTCATATATCCATCAAAAGTTACTTTTTTTCCGTTGTGTTGTAACATGACTTTTTTTGATGGGTTTTTAATAGGAAAATAAGATCTGCTTCCAGTTTCAAAACCATAAAACTCATCAAAACCTCTATTGTTTGGATGGTCAGATTCATGATAACCTAAATGCCATTTACCAATGGCAATTGTTTTGTATCCATTTTCTTTAAAAACATCAGCCATGGTAACTACATCGTCAGAAAGGCCAATATCTCCAGTTTTTTCATCGCCTGTATTGTTTGCTTCAAAACCAAAACGCTGTTGATATTTTCCAGTAATTAATCCTGCTCTTGAAGGTGCACAAACGGTAGCTGATACATGTGCATCTGTAAAAACAACTCCTTGTTTTGCTAATTTATCTATGTTAGGAGTTTCTAAATCGTTAGATCCCATAAAACCAAAATCTACATAACCCGCATCATCAATAAGAATAACAATAATGTTTGGTTGTTTTAATAAAGAGTCTTTTTTATTACTAGATTTACAAGATATTATTAGTAAAATAGTAAGTAGAGCACTTTTTTTAAGAATAGATTTTAAAGTTTTATACATTGTGGAATTTTCTTTTTTAAATGGAATTTTAAATCAAAATAAACAAAATTAAATCTATTTGAATAATGTGAGTTAAGAATATTTTGAATAGTAATTATTAATCTGTCATATTTACTTAATTGCAATCAATATTGTATTTTGGTACGCAAATTGATTGGACAGTACTATATTAAGAATAAAACCTTATAAAACAATGGAAGTAGACGTTAGAGCTATCAGCGAAAAAATTGAAAGAGAAAGTGCATTTGTGGATTTGTTATCCATGGAAATGAACAAAGTAATTGTAGGTCAAAAACACATGATTGACCGTTTGTTGATTGGTTTGCTAGGGAATGGACATATTTTATTAGAAGGGGTTCCAGGATTGGCAAAAACTTTAGCTATTAATACTTTAGCAAAAGCTGTAGACGGTGCTTTTAGCCGTATTCAATTTACACCAGATTTGTTGCCTGCTGACGTGGTAGGAACCATGATATACAACATGAAAGAAAATAATTTTTCTATAAAGAAAGGTCCTATTTTCGCAAATTTTGTGTTGGCAGATGAAATCAACCGTGCTCCTGCAAAAGTACAATCTGCTTTGTTAGAAGCCATGCAAGAACGTCAAATTACCATTGGTGATGAAACGTTTAAATTGGACGAACCATTTTTAGTAATGGCAACTCAAAACCCTGTAGATCAAGAAGGAACTTATACATTACCAGAAGCGCAAGTGGATCGTTTTATGCTAAAAGTTGTTATTGATTATCCTAAGTTAGAAGAGGAACAATTGATTATGAGAGCCAACTTATCAGGAACGTATGAAAAAGTAAATCCGGTAGTATCTTTAGAACAAATTGTCAATGCTCGTAAAGTGGTTCAAGAGGTTTACATGGACGAGAAAATTGAGAAATATATTTTAGATTTGATTTTTGCAACTCGTTATCCTGAAAAATATGGATTGGCAAACTTAAAACCATTAATTTCTTTTGGAGCTTCTCCACGTGGTAGTATTTCATTAGCAAAAGCCGCTAAATGTCATGCATTTATCAAACGTAGAGGTTATGTAATTCCAGAAGATGTAAGAGCTGTAGTTTTAGATATTTTACGTCACAGAGTAGGAATTACATACGAAGCTGAAGCAGAAAATGTAACAGCAGAAGATATTGTAAACCAAATAGTGAATGTAGTAGAAGTACCATAGTATGGCTTTTAGTCTTTAGCTGTTAGTCTTTAGCTAATGGCCAAAAGCTAATGGCCAAAAGCCAAAAGAAAATGGAAACCAAAGAAATCTTAAAAAAAGTTAGAAAAATAGAGATCAAGACACGTCGTTTGTCCGATCATATTTTTTCAGGAGAATATCACAGTTCTTTTAAAGGACGTGGTATGACTTTTAGTGAGGTAAAGCAATATGGTTTTGGCGATGATGTTCGTAGTATAGATTGGAATGTAACTGCACGTTACAATGAACCTTATGTAAAAGTTTTTGAAGAAGAACGAGAATTGACCATGATGTTGATGGTTGATATTAGTGGTTCTGGAAATTTTGGAACTAAGGAGCAGTTCAAACGAGCAACCATTGCAGAAATTGCTGCAACCTTATCTTTTTCTGCCATTCAAAATAATGACAAAGTAGGTTTGTTGTTGTTTTCTGATGAGGTAGAATTGTACATTCCTCCTAAAAAAGGAAAAAGTCACGTATTGCGTATTATTAGAGAATTGATAGAATTTGAACCTAAGAGTCAAAAAACCAATATTAATGAAGCGTTAAAATATCTTTCTAATGTAATGAGAAAGAAAGCCATCGTTTTTATATTGTCTGATTTTATGGATGAAGGTTATGAGCATACATTAAAAATTGTGGGAAACAAACACGATGTAACGGGTGTTAGAATCTACGATCAATACGATGCTACCCTTCCTAAAATTGGGTTGGTGCCTATGGTAGATGCTGAATCTGGTCAAACAGTTATGGTAAATACATCGTCTAAAAAAGTTAGAAATCAATACGAACAGCAATTTGCACACTGGAAAAACAACTTTGAAACAGCTTTCAAAAAAAGTGGAGCTGGAATATTAAGTTGTAGAACGGAAGAGAATTATGCTAAAAAATTGTTGACATATTTTAAACAAAGAGGGTAAAATGAAACAGATCATTACTTGTTTGTTTTTAGCGTTAGGATTGCAAATGATGGCACAAAAAGAGCCTTCAATCACCGTTAAAACAGACACCACAAATATTAAAATAGGAGAACAATTAACGTTTTCAATTTCAACTCCTAATCAAGAAAAGGTAATTTTTCCAAAGTTAAATTTACAAGGATTAGAAGTTGCAGAAGATTTACCAGTAGATACATTGACCAACAACTTGGTGAAAAAGTATTTAATTACAGGTTTTGATAGTGGAGCTTTTTACATTAAAAAACAACAAGTTTTTATAGATGCAAAAGCGTATTTTACAGATTCTTTGTTAGTAAATGTTGCTACAGTTCAAGTAGATACCACCAAATTAGCTCCTTATTACACGGTAAAAGATTTTGAAAAAGAATCGTATACATTGGCAGAACTGTGGTACAGAAGTCAAACATATGTGTATATAGCCTTGGGAATTGTGGCATTTTTATTAGCCTTGTACTTTTTGTTCCGTAAAAAGAAGGAAGAAAAACGTGTGGTTGTTCCTAAAATTCCACCTTACATAGCAGCTAAAAAAGAATTGGAAGAATTAGAAAACAAAGAACTTTGGCAAAACAATAAAATAAAAGAATACTATTCTGAACTAACAGATATTGTAAGAAAATATATTGGTGATGAGTTGATGGTACAAGCGATGGAAATTACAACGGATGAATTGATGTTGTTGTTAACATCGGAAAATAAACAACGTAGTTTAGGTTTGGACAAAGAAGTTTTACTTAGATTAAAATCGTTCTTATCGCAAGCGGATTTTGTGAAATTTGCCAAACAAAAACCTTTGGATAGTGACATCAAAGGACATCAGTCTGATGCGGAACTTGTTATCAACACCATTCATGAAATAGTAGAATCAAAAAAGACAGAAGAGAAAGATGAAGTACAGTAATTTTGAATTTACACATCCTGTTTTTTTATGGACATTGTTAGTCATTCCTTTGTTAGCAGTTTGGCTGTACATGAGCAGAAATAGAAATCAAGCTAAGTTGTCTATTGCTTCTACAAAATCTATTCAAAAACCTTCTGTGTATGCAGTAATTTATAGATTTTTATGGTTGTTAAAATTGGCAGCAATCGCATTGTTAATTGTAGCATTGGCAAGACCTAGAAATGTTGCCGTTACTACTAAGAACAAAAAAAACAAAGGAATTGATATTGTAATGGCTACGGATGTTTCAGGATCTATGTTGGCCAGAGATTTAAAGCCAAATAGATTAGAAGCACTAAAAGAAGTAGCACAAAAATTTGTTGACAAACGTCCAAATGATAGAATTGGAATTGTTTTGTATGCAGGTGAAAGTTATACAAAAACTCCTATAACTAGTGATAAATCTATCGTAAAAAGAACCATTGAAACTATTGAATATGGTGGTATAGAAGATGGAACTGCTATTGGAATGGGATTGGGTGCGGCCGTTAACAGATTGAAAGATAGCAAAGCAAAAAGCAAAGTAATTATTTTGCTAACGGATGGAGTAAACACTGCGGGTTCTGTAGATCCTAAATTGGCAACGGAATTGGCTAAAGGAATTGGAATTAAAGTATATACCATTGGAATTGGAACTAACGGTATGGCAGAAATGCCTTATGCAAAAGATTACAATGGTAGATTGTTGTACCAACCAATGCAAGTAGAAATTGACGAAAAATTGTTGAATTATATAGCTACTGAAACAGGAGGAAAATATTTTAGAGCTACGTCAAACACGAAGTTAGAAACCATTTATGACGAAATTGATAAATTGGAGAAAACAGAAATAGAAGAGTTTAAATATTACAATTATCAAGAAATGTACAGAGGTTTGGTATTGATGGCTTTGGCTTTATTGGTACTTGAATATTTGTTAAAAAACACCCTATTTAAAAGTTTTATATAAATATGCAAAGATTAGAAGAACCTATATATTTTTATGCTTTGGCATTGCTACCTTTTTTATTGGTGGTTTTGTTGTATAAATTTTGGTGGCAAAAAAGAACACAAAAAGTATTTGCAAAACACGAATTGCTTCAAAAATTAGCTCCAGATTATTCGGTGTACAAAGCAACCATTAAATATGTGTTTTTAGCGTTGGCAATTGCTTTTTTGGTTATTGCATTGGTCAATCCTAAAATAGGAACCAAGTTAGAAACCGTAAAAAGAGAAGGAGTAGATATTGTGTTTGCTTTGGATGTTTCTAAAAGTATGTTGTCCGAAGACATTGCTCCTAACCGATTGGAAAAAGCAAAACAAATTATTTTAAAAACAATAGATCAATTAGGTAGTGATAGAATAGGAATTATTATTTATGCAGGGAACTCCTATCCCCTATTGCCTATTACCACAGATCATGCTGCAGCAAAATTGTTTTTAAAAAATGCATCTCCAGACATGGTTTCTAGTCAAGGAACAGCAATTAACGAAGCATTAAATTCTGCCAAAAATTATTACAATAACGAAGAGCAAACCAATAAATATTTGGTGATTTTATCCGATGGTGAAGATCATGAAGAAAATACTATTGACAAAGCTAAAGAATTGGCAGAAGAAGGAATTAAAGTAATTACAATTGGAATTGGTACAGAAAAAGGAGGTGTAATTCCAGACATGATTAATGGTTACAACAAAGGATTGAAAAAGGATAAAAACGGAGAAGTTGTTATTACCCAAAGACATGCACAAGTTCTAAAAGAAGTAGCAGAAAACACAAAAGGGTTTTATGTGGATGGTAACAAAACGGCTACATCGGTAAATAAAATTATTGAGGTTTTATCCAAAGCTAAAAAGACAGAATTTGAAACCAAACAATTTTCAGATTATAAAAGTCAATTTCAATGGTTTATTGGTTTGGGTATTTTGTGGTTGATTTTAGACTTGTTTGTATTTGAAAAGAAAACAAAATGGGTAAAGAGTGTCAATTTGTTTAACGAAAATGAAAAGTAAGATGAGACAAACAATAGCCTTCATTTTTATCATCACCACGTGTTTGAGTTTTGGACAGGAATTGCCAAAAGAAAAATTGTACGAAGCAAAAAAACAATTGAGAGCAGGAAATGATGATTATGAAAAAGGGAATTTTTCAGAAGCTTCTATAGCCTATCAAAAAAGTTTGGCCGAAGACGGAACGTATTACAAAGGAGCCTACAATTTAGGAAATGCGTATTTTCAGCAAAAAAAATACAAAGAGGCAATAGAACAGTACCAATTAGCAAACAAGTTAGCTAAAGAGAAAGAGAATAAGGCCAAAACAAGTGAACTAATAGGAGATGCTTTTAAAAAGCAAAAAGAGCTAGAAAAAGCGTTAGAAGCTTACAAACAAGCCTTGTTAAAAAATCCTACGGATGATATTTTACGTGAAAAATTTATAGCTGCCAAACAAGAAAAACAGAAGCAAGACGATCAACAAAAAAAGGACGATCAGAAAGATAATAAAGACGATAAAAACAAGGACAATAAGGATAATAAAGGAGATAACAAAGACGATAAAAATAAAGATAAGGACAACAAAGATAATAAGGATAACAAGGACGATAAAGGAGAGGGAGATGACAAAAAAGATCAAGATAAAAATGATCAAAAAGAGAATCCTGAAGATAAAAAAGACAACAAGGGAGATGATGAGAAAAAGGAACAACCTCAACCTCAAAAATCCAAACTTTCTCCAGAGCAAATGGAGCAATTGTTAGAGTCTATGAGTAATGAAGAGCAAAAAACTCAGAAAAAAGTGAATGCTCAAAAAGTAAAAGCAAAAGTGAACAAAAATGAAAAAGACTGGTAACACATTTTTATTCAAATCTATTTTTTTACTATTGTTTTTAGTGAGTGCCAATATTGTGGCTCAAGTAGAATTAAAAGCATCCGTAAGTAAAAAAACATTAGGAGAAAATCAACGTTTAAGATTAGAATATCAAATCAACAATCAAGAGGCGGATGATTTTAAATTGCCAAATTTCAAAAATTTTAAAGTAGTCCAAGGACCGAGTCAATCGGTTAGTAATTCATATTCAATTACGAATGGTAAACTTAAAAGTAATTTTAGCAAAACCTATACGTATATTTTAGAACCTAAGAGGAAAGGAACGTTTACGTTACCCCCAGCAAGTATTGAGTACAAAGGAGATCGAATAGAATCTAACGCCATAACTATAAATGTGGTAGATCCGGTAGACATTCCTGTAAATCCTAACGACCCAAATTACATTGCCAGTCAAAATGTAAAAATGGTTGTAACAATTTCTAACGAAACCCCTTATGTAGGAGAGCCTATTTATGCGGAATACCGTTTGTATGTTAATCAAATGGGAATCAATGGTTTTGATGTGGACACACCACCTAATTACGAAGGATTTTGGAGCCAGAATATAGAAAACAAAAGACCACAGTTTAGAGATGGTGATTTTAAGGGAGAACAATGGCAATATGCTGTTTTACACAAAGTATTGTTAATTCCACAAAGAGAAGGAAAGCTGAACGTAAATTCCATGTCTGCAGATATTGTAGTAGCTGTTCCTACGGGAAGAGGAGATTTTTTTGGAAATATGATTAGCAGAAATGTAAATCAAAAATTAGCCTCTGAACAAAGAACCATTCAGGTAAAACCATTGCCATTAGAAGGAAAACCGTTAGATTTTACCGGAGCAGTTGGTACTTATAGCTATGATGTTAACACAAGTAGAGCGGTATTTAAAGCCAACGAATCGGCTCAAATAAAAGTAAAGGTTGAAGGAAAAGGAAACATCAAATTGTTTGAAATTCCGGCCATCAAAACGCCAAAAGAATTGGAAGTTTACGATCCGGAAAGAAAAGAAAAAGTTGCAGTTACTTCTTCAGGAATGTCAGGTAGTTTAGAAAATGCATATACGGTGGTTCCTCAGTACAAAGGGAAGTTTATCATACCTTCAACTACATTTTCTTATTTCAATCCTAAGGATGAAAAATACCACACCATTACTTCTGATGAAATTGTATTGGATGTAACAGAAGGAAAAGAATTGGTTGCTACAGCTTCTGAAGATTTTACTAGTGGAACCATCAAACAAACGGTAAAAGCTACAGGAAATGATTTTAGATACATTCAAACGACTACAAATTTAGAACCAATAGAAAAAGAAGATTTTTATGCCTCTAAACTGTTTTATATTTTGTTGTTGTTGCCCTTCTTTGTATTGCCTTTAGGAATTTTCGCTTCTCAAAAACAAAGAGAATTGAGCAAAGATAAAACGCGTAATAAATTGAAAAACGCAGACAAATTGACCAAAAAATATTTAACAAGTGCTAGAAAAGAATTAGGAAATAAAGAAACGTTTTATAGTTCTTTAGAAAAAGCATTACACAACTACTTAAAGGCTAAATTAAGCGTAGAAACTACAGATATTAGCAAAGATAAGATTGTAGATATGCTAGAGTCTAGAGGGGTTTCTAAAGAGATTACAACACAATTTATTGAGGTGTTTAGTGCTTGTGAGTTTGCTAGGTATGCTCCTTCTTCTGAAGAAAAGATGAAAGAGGATTTTGAAAAAGCAAAACAAGCCATCACATTGATTGATAAAAACTTATAAAACAGGAAAAAATGAAAAATTTTATATTTGGAATTTTATGGTTCACCTTTAGTTTTGTGAGTGCTCAGGATTCACAAAAGTTATTTGAAGAAGCCAATAGTCAATATCAGACAGAAGCTTATGATTTGGCAATTGAATCTTACCAAAACATCTTAGATCAAGGTTTAGAGTCATCTGAAGTATATTTTAATTTGGGTAATTCTTATTACAAAACCAATCAATTGGCAGAGGCTATTTACCATTATGAAAAAGCTTTGAAGCTAGACCCATCTAATAAGGATGCGAATGTAAATTTAGAGTATGCCAATCGTGGTATTATTGATAGTATTAAAGAAGTTCCAAAATCTTTATATGAGAAGCTAAATAAAAATATTTTAGGTATATTTTCATACAATAATTGGTCTAAAATTACCGTTGTAACTTCATTGCTGGCTGGTTTATTTTGGATGATTTTCTTCTTTAGTACACAGCCAGGAATTAAAAAAGTATATTTTACAATGTCTATCATTGTTACTCTAAGTTGTTTGACAAGTTTTGTCATTACCGTTCAGCAATACAACAGAACAAAAAACACACTTTTTGCTATAGTTTTTTCAGAAGAAGTATCTATAAAAAACGCACCTAGAGACAGTGCTTCTGAATTATTTATATTGCATGAAGGAACCAAATTACGCGTGTTAGATGTTGTTGGAGATTGGCAAAAAATTAAGATAGCCGATGGACAAGTTGGATGGATTTTAAAAAAGTTTATAAAAAAATTGTAAATTTGGTACAATAGTATTACTTTTTTTTATTCAAAAAATATATAATCTTTTGGGTCTTATGCCCAAATCACTGCTATGATTAAGATTTTTAAATGTTGTTTGAGATTTTTTCTTGAGCATATTATTAATGTTTTAAAGTCTTAAATTATGATTAATGGTTATAGAAATGAAGAGTGGAAGGACGTGGAATTTGACAGTGTGATAGCCAAATTTGAGAAGTATAAAATTTCTAATTACGGACGAATATTAAATTGTAAGGACGGAAAAAATGAGATTTTAAGATACCATCATATCAATGGGTATACATCCATTCCATTAACCCAAGAAGCAAACGGAAAGAGAACAAGTAGGTATGTTCACAAGTTGGTTGCTCAGCATTTTCTAGAAAAAAAAGAAGGAGATGAGTATGTTATTCACTTAGATTATGACAAGAAAAATAATCATGTAGATAATTTAAAATGGGCAACTAAAAGAGAAAAAGAATTGCATCAATATGCAAATGAAGAGTATTTAAAGTCTAAACCCAAACGTACTTACGCAAAGTTAACAGAAGGTAGGGTAAAAATTATCAAAAGGAAATTAGCAGATCCAAATAACAAAACTCGTTTGAAAATGATTGCCAAACAATTTGGTGTTTCAGACATGCAAATTCACCGAATTAAAACAGGTGAAAATTGGGGTTCTGTTACCATAGATGATTAAAAAAAGGCTATTTGAAATTTTTCAAATAGCCTTTTTTTATAAAGATGGTTATGTATTAATTGGCTTTGTGAACATGCACATCCATTTGAGGATAAGGAATGTTTAAACCAACTTTATTAAACTCGTTGTAAACTTTAGCGTTTGTATCAAAATAAACACCCCAGTAGTCACTTGCATTTACCCATACTCTAACTGCAAAATTAACAGAGCTATCTGCCAAAGCAGTTACTTCTACAAAAGGTTCAGCAGGAGTACTTAATACTCTAGGGTCAGATTTTAAGATGTTTAATAAAACTTCTTTTCCTTGTTCAATACTATCTCCATAACCAATTCCAAAAGTAAAATCAACTCTACGTGTAGGTTCAGTAGAATAATTTACCATAGAAGAGTTAGATAAGCCTCCGTTAGGAATAATGATTGTTTTGTTGTCTGGAGTTTTTAAAATAGTGTTAAAAATCTGAATTTCTTTAACAGAACCAGCATGTCCTTGCGCATCAATAAAATCTCCAACCTTAAATGGTTTAAAAATTAAAATCATTACACCACCAGCAAAGTTTTGTAAAGTTCCAGACAAAGCCATACCTACAGCCAAACCAGCAGCTCCTAAAATTGCAATAAATGATGTCATTTCAATTCCTAAAGTAGACATTACGGTAATGACCAAAAGAACTTTTAATAAAACCCCAATAATACTTTTTAAGAAAGGTTTTAAAGAGGCATCTGTTTTACTTTTATCAAGCATTTTACTAAAAGCTTTTACAAGCGCTCCTACAATAAATCCTCCTATAACCCATACAGCAATAGCTGCTATTAGTTTCATTCCCCATTCTGTAATATATTCAGAACCAGTAGTTGTTACTGTTTGCCACATGTTTGTAATATCCATTTTTTTTAATTTAAGTTAGGTTTCAAATATAATGAATTTAAATAGGACCAACATTTAACATAATTTTAGTAATTCAACTTGTTTTTATAGCTTTAATGTTCATTAAATTATTAGAAATGAGAGTACTGATTACAGGAGGAACAGGTTTGATAGGATCTTATTTACAAGAATTACTGCTAGCCAAAAATATGGAGGTTATTGTTTTGTCTAGATCTGCAAAAGTATCAAACACAAAAGGACTTTTATTTGCAAAGTGGGATATAGACAACAAAGTTTTGGATGAAGAAACTATTTGTAGTGCGGATTGTATTGTTCATTTGGCTGGTGCTGGTATAGCTGATAAACGATGGACAGATGCACAAAAGCAAATAATAATTGATAGTCGTGTAAAAAGTGCAAACCTATTGTATGAAACACTTTCTGAAAATGAACATCAAGTAAAAAGTATTGTTTCTGCATCGGGAGTTAACTATTATGGAACAAAAACTACAAATCAGGTATTTAATGAAAAAGATGCTTTGGGTGATGATTTTTTAGCAAAAGTTTGTCAAGTTTGGGAACAATCTGTTTTGCAATTTGACAAATTAGGGATAAGAACAGTGAGTTTGAGAACGGGAGTTGTTTTTGCTAAAGAAAAATCTGCTTTGCAAAAAATGGCAACACCTATTCAGTTGGGAGTAGGATCTGCAATTGGTTCTGGTAAGCAAATCATGCCAATTATTCACATTCAAGACTTGTGTCAAATGTACATCAAAGCAATCTTAGATACAGATTTACAAGGAGTTTACAATGCTGTTTCTGTAAACCCTACCAATAACAATGTTACCCAAGAAATTGCAAAAAAAGCAAAGAAACCGTTATGGATACCTAAGGTTCCTGCATTTGTTTTACATCTTATTTTTGGTAAAATGGCTTCTATTTTATTAGAAGGAAGTGCCATTAGTAATGAAAAAATAAAAAATACAGGTTTTGAATTTCAATACTCCAATTTGACTCAAATAATAGAAGCTTCTCTTTAGTTTTTAAATTCTTTTAGACCTTCTATCAAATCAGGATAAACAAATTTATAATTCAATTCTTTGATTAATTTCTGATTGGAAACAACTTTAAAAGTCTTTAATTCTTCAACAAAGGTTGCAGGTTTTTTTCCTAATTGCTCTGTTGCTTTTTTGTAATAACTAGCTTTAGACGGATGTGTGCTTGCAGCTGCATTGTAGGTAACATTCCATTTTTGTTGTTTTACAGTGGCTTTTACAATACCAATGCAATCTTCTAAATGAATTAAGTTTACAGGAGCCAAAGCATTTTCTACAATTCGGTCATCTTTAAAAAAGTTTCCGGGGTTTCTTGTACCACCAATCAAACCAGCAAAACGGATAATGGTAGTGTTAAAGTTGGGGTTGTCTAAAAACAAGTTTTCAAAAGCAATCAATTCCTTTTTAGCAGGATTTACATCAAAATGCATGTCTTCGGTTACTTCTCCATTTACATCGGGATAAACGGAGGTAGAGCTGATAAAAACAACATGTTCTACTGAAGAAATTTCTATTGCGTTGACTAGTTTTTTATAGTTTTTTAAAAATGGTTTTTGTTTCCTAAAAGGAACATTGATGAATAAGATATCTGCTTGCAAAAAATGCTCTAGATTTCCTTCAATATCTTCATCAATAATCAATACATAAGGCTGAATGTCTTTGCTTAATAAAAGTTCACATTTTTCTACAGAAGTGGTGCTTCCTTTTACGGTAAAATCATCTTCAATTAAGGCTTCTGCCAAAGGCAATCCCAGCCAACCACAACCTAAAACACTAAATACTTTGCTTTTCATTTTTGACACTGTTTGTGTGTTTGCCTAGTTCGTCTAATAAAGTTGGAAAAATAGTAGGAGCCAAATTTTTAACAGGGGTATATAGTATAGAATTGCTCATTTGTTCTTTTTCAACAAAAGGAATAATACCATTAATTCGCTCTACCCAACCTAATAATATACTTAAAATCAATCCTACTTTTATCAGACCAAATAGACCTCCCAATACTTGATTTAGCCAACCTAAGGAAATTAATTTAGCCAATTTGGTCAATAATTTTCCCATAAGCGAAATGGCAACTACGACTAAGATGAAGGTAATTGCAAAAGCGATCAATGAAATGTACTTTGGATCCCAATCAATGTATTCTACTAAGAGATCTTTTGCATAAAAAGAAAAGTGAATGGCACAGTAAATTCCTAGTAAGAGAGCAGCCAACGCAGCAACTTCTCCTAAGAAACCTCTGGCAACTCCTTTGACAAGACCATATAATAATACAATTCCAAGAATGATGTCTATAACTTCCATCTAAATTAATTTGATTCAAAGATACAGTTTTATCGATTTTAGGCTTTAGGTCTTCTTATATTTGTTCAAAAAAGTAAAGATGGTTAATGACGAGCAATTAAAATTGCGTTGGCACGAGGTGGTAAAAGACTTGTCTAACAAGTTTGCAGATGGAGATACACTAGATGTAGACGCTATTTTATATTTAATAGGAGTACAAGAATTGGGGCAAGGATATAAAGTTTTTAAAAAAGACGAAAAGTTAAATTTAATGCACATAGCTATTTGTAGGTTGTTAGAACCTTATGGATATTATGAGTTTGAGTATTTTGATGAAGAAGGATGGCCACATTATAAAGCTTTAGAAGCGTTGCCAAGTTTAAAACCAGGAGAACAAACTTTGTTGATGAAAGAAGCCATTGTTCGTTATTTTGATGAGTAATTTTTTGGAATGTTATTTGTTTAAAATTTAGTATGAAACAATTTATATTTTTATTCTTTTTTGCTTTTATAACAGCACAAAGTCAAGAGTACACGGTAACGGGAGTTTTTACGGATTCTTTACACAAAGTTGAGAACATTGCTTTGTACAAAATAGAAAATGGAGAACCAAGGTATTTAAAATTCACCAAGGTAAAAAAAGATACTTTTCGCATTTCTATGGCAAACTTGACCAAAGGATACTATAGAGCTTTGTACAAAAATGTAAAAACAGGATATGTTGATTTTATTTACAACAAAGAGAATGTTCTTTTTGAAGTAGATAGTAGAGTTGGTCAGTCTTCGGTAGGGTTTTTAGCGTCAAGAGAAAATCAACTTCTAGGTGCTTATCAATACAATATGAATACTTTACAGAGAAAGTTAGACTCTATTCAGTTTTCTTTTTTCAACCATCCAAACGGAGATGTGGTTTTGTACAAAGAAGTAAAATCTAAAGTTGATGGAGCTCAAAAATATTACGAAGATTTAGCACAAAATGATTATTGCTTGGGAGAAATAAAAGCGTCTAAAAGATACAATGCTCCTTTGCCTTTTACTCTTCCAGGAGAATATTTAGAGAGTTTGGTACATCATTATTTTGATTTTGTAGATTTTAAAGATGAACGATTAAGAAATGCCTCTTTTTTAAAAAATAAAATTTCTGAATATGTATTTTATTTGCATCAATCACAAGATGTTGGACAACAAAATAAACTACTTTTAAATGCAATGAATACCGTTCTGTCTCTTACTGAAGATGCTTCTTTAAAAGAAGAAATTCTACGTTTTTTGATGCAAACGGTGGTTGAAAAAGAAAATTATGAAGTGTTGGTGAAAACGATGGAAATATATAAAGGTTTGCCAAAAGAAGTTCAAAAACAGATGTTTATTAATGAAACTAATAGGTTTGCCAAAGTTATGTTGGGAGTAATAGCTCCCAATATTACTATTTCAGAACAAGAAACATTGTATGATTTGAATGCTACAGATCAATATTTAGTAATTTTTTGGAGTAGTACGTGTTCTCATTGTTTGCAAGAATTACCTCAGGTGAAAAAAATATTGACGACTAAAAGCAACATTACAGTGGTTGCTGTGGGAATTGAAGACAAAGAAGATCAAAAAAAGTGGCAAGAAATGTCACGTAAATTCCCAAATTGGAAACACACTATCGCTATTGGAAAATGGGAAAGTAAAGCAGCTGATGATTATAACGTAAGCGCTACACCTTCTTATTTTTTACTAAACAAAGACAAACGCATCATTTCTAAGCCTCAAAGTTTGGGTGCGTTGAAACAACTAATGAAATAATTTATTCATCTAATAATTCATCAATTTTGTTAGTCATCATGCTTTTAATGCTGGATTTGTATCCAATTTCAAAAAACTGAATGTTCCCTTGTTTGTCTATAATAATATTTGTTGGGTAAGATGTAATATCAAATTTTGAGGCTATCCACCTTCCTTCATCTACAATATCATAAGTTAAAGGATACTTTATCAGAAACTTTTCTATAGCGTCTTTGTTATCCAAACCTATAGCAATAAATTTTACATTTTCAGAATCTTGATATTGTTCTTTTAAAGCATTCAATTTTGGAATTTCGGATTTGCAAGGGCCACAAGCAGTAAACCAAAAATTCAATACAACAATATCGTTTTCTAACATTTTTTTTGTCGATATTTTTTTGTTTTCTATAGTTCTGGCATAAAAACTAGGACTTTTTTTACCAATACTTTCTGCTAAAAGCTTCTCTCTTTTTTGCTTAGATTCTTTAATTCTATCCTGATATTCTTTGTTACTTATTACATTATAATCAGCAATAGAATATGTTTCTTTAGGGAGTTTAAGAAATTGTATTTTGGTGGCTTTTACAGTATAGAATCCTAAATATTTACTATAACCTCTATATTGCATAAGCAAACCTGGAATATTGTAATTTTTAATATATCTAAGCCCCATTTTTTTAGTGGTGTACACTTCTACAGGTTTTCCTTTTAACAGACTTATGTATTTATCACATTTTAAACCTGCTATTTGTTTTTGTTCTCCTTCTTGTAAAACACCTTCAATTATAGGTTCCTTAAAATCAAAAGAAATGGCATTTTTAGAGCTACTAGATTCGTAACATTGATAGTATTTTTCTTCTTTATAATTGTAAAGACTAAAGTTTCCTAAAGATTTACCATTTCCAATTTTCCTTTCTAATAAATGATCTTGGTCTAAAATTACTACAATTTCTCTTGCATAGCTAGAGGATGTCTTTTGTTTGTCTGTTGGTTTTTTATCGTAGGTAATGGTATAATTAATAACTACATCTTGTTTTAAGTTTTTAAGGTTCTCATATTTCCACTGAGAAAAGACAGAGGTACTACTTAAAATAAAGAGTAAAGTAAAGAGAATAAGGCTGTTTTTCATTTTTGCAATTTTTTTACTAAATATATTGTTTTTAAAGAGCCAAAACAATTGTTATTCAAAAGCCAAAAAAGCTTCTTTTATATGGTTAAGCTTTGTTTCTTTGTTGTTTTTTACAATAGCAATTACATCAAAACGAACTTCTACATCTATGTTTTTTTGTTGTACATATGCATCAGTAGCAGCAATTAATAACTTTATTTTTCCTTTGGTAATAAACTCTTCGGGATTTCCAAAAAAATCAGTAGTTCTAGTTTTTACTTCTACAATAGCAAGCGTATTCTCTTTTTGAGCAATAATATCTATTTCAGCTTTTAGATATCTCCAATTTTTATCAAGAATTGAATAACCTTGTTTTATTAAATATTCAGTAGCCAAAACTTCACCTAAGTTTCCTAAATCGTTATGAGATGCCATTTTATTTTCTAAAGTAGTTTTTTTAAGTAAATATTTGGTTATCAAATAAAAATTTTTCAATTTTGTACTAACAATGAGAAAGCATATTTTACATAACACCCAATTAATTACTTCTACAAAGTCATTATTTCAAGCCATGATGGTCAAGAACCATACTGCTGGGATGTTATTGTGTATTTCTAAATTTTAAGAAAATTAAAATCAACAATATATAAAAGCATCCATTCGGATGCTTTTTTTCGTTTAACACCAATCCTAAATTTTTATATCATGAACACACATTCACACATCTCTATTTTAAAATCAAAACAGGCTTTGGCAGTAAAGTTTATGATGGCTTTACAACAGGTCAAATCCAAAAACATAGTCCTTTATAAAACAGATTATAGATAACTTAATTATCAACATATTCAATATTTATAAAGGCACTTTTTAAAGTGTCTTTTTTATTGAGCAAAATTTAAATAAAATGAATACAATAATAAATAAAATCAACGGAATTATAGAAAACAGATTTATAAGCAATGCAGAAATCATTGCAAAAAGACTTTACCCTAGACCTTATTTTTTGGAAGAAGAAAATGGTGGAGATGATGAACCTATCTTGTTTATTTAGGCACTAAAAATCACGACTGCTAATATTGAGTTGTCGTGATTTTTATTTTGTAAATTTAATAGATGAATTTTCTTTGTTCACGTTTAAGATTATTTCTTGTCCAAAAATAAGCCCCATATTTTTATATTCGTGTCCAGCTGGAAAATCAAAAAGAACAGGAATTTTATATTTTTTTACAATTTGTAAAACAATTTCTTCAATAGTTTGACCAAAAGAAGGACTGTTTTGTTTGATGTTGGTAAAATCTCCCAAAATCAAACCACTACAATTTTTAAAATATCCTTTTCTGTCTAAAGCTCTAAACAATCGATCAATTTGATATTTGTACTCTCCAATTTCTTCAATAAATAGAATTTTATTTTTGGTTGAAATGCAACTTTCGGTACCAATCATATTTTCTAAAATGGTCAAATTTCCACCAATCAGTATTCCTTTACAGGTTCCTTTTATGTTGTTGGGGTTGTTTGTAATTTTATAAGAAGTTAAATTTCCTTCTAAAATAGAATGTAATTGTTGAATGCTTTCTTCTATTTCTAGCCAAGGTTCTTTAAAATTGATAGGCATAGGAGCGTGCAAACTCTGAAAACCTAGATTGTGTAGTTTGTTGTGAAACACGGTGAAATCTGAATAGCCTACCATCCATTTGGGTTGTTTGGCAAATTGGCTAAAATCTAAATCATCTATAATTCTTACGGAACCATAACCTCCTCTGGCACACCAAATGGCTTTTGCGGTAGGATGATTTATAGCCCATTGCATGTCTTCTAGTCGTTCTTTATCGGTTCCTGCAAAATGATGAGCACTTTTAAAAACATGTTTACCCAATGCTACTTGATAGCCCATGTTTTCAAAAGTTTCTTTGGCTTTTAAAATGGCTTCGGCTTGTTTTACAATACCCGCAGGGGCCACAATAAGAATCAAATCTCCTTGTTGTAAAAAATCAGGTTGCGTAAAAGTGATGTTTTGACTGTTCATAAAACTGACTGAAAAAAATAAAATGAGCCTAAGAAAGGATTTCATACCATTGATTTGAGATTCGAAAATAAGCAATTTACAATCTTTCAACTACCTATTTTGTAAAGTTTCCGTTCATAATTGTATTTTTGCGGTCTAAAATTTAGATATCCGATGAACAATCCTAAAAGATATACCATTACTACGGCTTTGCCTTATACCAACGGACCCATTCACATTGGTCATTTAGCGGGTGTTTACGTACCTGCTGATATTT
Organism: Wenyingzhuangia sp. 2_MG-2023; assembly: GCF_030548295.1. Classification (GTDB taxonomy): domain Bacteria; phylum Bacteroidota; class Bacteroidia; order Flavobacteriales; family Flavobacteriaceae; genus Wenyingzhuangia. Next base: position 549,945 of record NZ_JAUOSB010000001.1, on the reverse strand, counting down.
ATGTGCGCTATTTGCGTAACAAAGGGAAAGACGTTGCATTTGTTGGAGGATCGGATGAGCACGGAGTACCTATTACGATAAAAGCAAAAAAAGAGGGAGTTACGCCGCAGGATGTTGTAGATAAGTACCATGGAATTATTAAAAAATCTTTTGAAGATTTTGGAATTTCTTATGATAATTATTCTAGAACTTCTGCACCTATTCATCACCAAACAGCTTCTGAGTTTTTTACAAAATTGTATGAAAAAGGAGAGTTTATAGAAAAAGTAGAATCTCAATTGTACGATGAAGAAGCCAATCAATTTTTAGCAGATAGATTTGTACTAGGAACTTGCCCAAAATGTGGGGATGAGAATTCTTATGGAGATCAATGTGAAAAATGTGGTACGTCTCACAATGCTACAGATTTGATCAATCCTAAGTCGGCTATTACTGGAAATGTACCTACAGTAAAAGAAACGAAACACTGGTTTTTACCTTTAGATAAGCATGAAGCATTTTTAAAAGAATGGATTTTAGAAGGGCATAAAGATGATTGGAAACCTAACGTTTACGGACAAGTAAAATCTTGGATAGATGATGGATTACGTCCAAGAGCGGTAACTCGTGATTTGGATTGGGGTATTCCAGTTCCCTTAAAAGATGCTGAAGGAAAAGTATTATACGTTTGGTTTGATGCTCCTATTGGATACATTTCATCCACTAAAGAATGGGCAGAAGCCAACGGAAAAGATTGGGAACCTTACTGGAAAGATAAAGACACCAAACTAGTACACTTTATAGGAAAAGATAATATTGTGTTTCACTGTATTATTTTTCCTGCCATGTTAAAAGCACATGGAGATTATATTATGCCGGACAATGTACCAGCAAATGAATTTTTAAACTTAGAAGGAAACAAATTGTCTACTTCTAAAAACTGGGCGGTTTGGTTGCATGAATATTTAGAAGATTTTCCAGATAAGCAAGATGTTTTACGTTATGCTTTAACAGCCAATGCACCAGAAACTAAGGATAACGATTTTACGTGGAAAGATTTCCAGGCAAGAAATAACAATGAGTTGGTAGCTATTTTCGGAAACTTTATCAATAGAGTAGTGGTGTTAACCAACAAATATTATAATGGAGAAGTGCCAACACCAGGAAGTTTATCAGAATTGGATGAAGATGTGTTATCACAAGTAAGAGAGTTTCCAAATATTATTTCAAGATCTATGGAGCGTTACCGTTTTAGAGAAGCTTTAGGAGAAATGATGAACTTGGCTCGTTTGGGTAACAAATACTTGGCAGATGAAGAACCTTGGAAATTGGTGAAAACAGATGAAGAACGCACCAAAACTATTATGTATGTTGCTTTACAAATATCCGCAGCATTGTCTGTATTATCAGAGCCTTTTTTACCATTTAGCGCTACAAAATTAAAGGGAATTTTAAAGTTAGAATCATCGAGTGTGGTTATCGAGCGTAGTCAAGATGGAGTCGATATGTCAGGCTTAATTTGGGAAGATGTAGAGAATAAAGAGGAATTAATTGCTCCTGGTCATGTAATTGGAAAAGCAGAATTGTTGTTTGCAAAAATAGAAGATGCAGAAATTCAAGCACAAATAGACAAGTTAGAAGCAACCAAATTGGCCAATGCTGCCGAAGCTAAAGTAGTAGAACCTCAGAAAGAAACCATCGGTTTTGAAGATTTTACCAAATTAGACATCAGAACAGGAACCATTATAGAAGCTGAAAAAATGCCAAAAGCTAAAAAGTTATTGGTGTTAAAAGTTGATACAGGTATTGATGTAAGAACGATTGTTTCTGGAATAGCAGAAAGTTACAAGCCAGAAGACATCATAGGTCAAAAAGTTTCTGTTTTGGTAAACTTAGCTCCACGTAAATTAAGAGGTGTAGAAAGTGAAGGAATGATTTTAATGACAGATACCAAAGATGGAAAGTTGTCATTTATAGCTCCTTCTGAAGAGAATGTTGCCAATGGAGAATTTGTAAGTTAATACCTGTTTTCTCGCTGATATTTTTTGCTATATTTTTCTTTTTTAAGTATGTAAATTAATAAAATTTCATGAGCACTAGAGTTTAATGAACTTGTTTCAGAAATAGAAATATCATAAGAATAACCCACTTTTATAGAGTGGGTTATTTGCATTCCAGCAGTTAGTGCAACAGCACTTTTGTACCTGTACGACAGACCTCCAAACAGTTTTTCTTGGTATTCCACCATCGCTGAGGTCTCAATGTTAATTGCTCCACCATCTACAATTTTGGTAAATAGTGTAGGTTTTACGATTAGGTCTTCTTTTAGAGCTAATTTATAACCTAGTAAAATGTTGTAATGTGGAATTTCATAAGCATCGTTTGCAGATGTCAGTTGGTTAGGAAGTAAATTGTTGCTTGAAATTCCCCCAAATAATTTTTCGCCTTCATAATAGATTCCAGCACCAAAAGACATTAAGTATTCTTGAATGTTTTGTGAAAATAAAGGATCGTCATTTTGATGAGTCCCTTTGCTCCAATCAACATTAAAAGCTCTAGCACCAATTCTAACTCCAAATGATATTTTTTTAAACCGATCAATAGGTACTTGATAAGCAACATTCGCTACAAACTCAGTAGCTGTCAAAGGTCCTATTTTATCATTGATAAGACTAAGCCCAAGACTTAGATTTTTATAATTAAGAGGAGTTTCAATACTTAAATACTGTGTTTGCGGAGCACCTTCAACACCTGTCCATTGAGAACGAACACTTCCAAAAATTTTAACTTCATTGTGTAGCCCCAAAGCACCAGGATTGATGCTAGACAAATTATAAGTATATTGTGTGTATTGTGTTTCTTGTTGTGCAAAACAAATTTTACTGATAAGAGAAACCAATAACAGAAAACAAAATTTGTGTTTTTTCATAATTATCGATTGATGTATATCCAACCTTTTTTAGTTCCGTTTTCGCTACTGGTCTCTAAAACGTAAAAATAAGTTCCATTAGGTAAGGCTTTGTTTTGGTTGATGTAAATTCCGCTGTTTCCGTAACCATTAAAGTCATTTTTGTAATTATTATTTGCATAAACCATAGTACCAGATCTATTAAAAATTTTGATAGCTATTCTAGAAATAAATTCATCACATTGTACTACTAAATAATCATTAATACCATCATCATTTGGAGAAAATTCATTAAATATTTTTTCGCAAATAGGAGTAATTGTCAGACTAGTTTTATTGTTTTCTGTAATACTGTCCAATTCATTAAAAGTCATAATTTCGGCTTCTAACGTATGGTTTCCTTCATAGAATATTTTTGCATTTAAATTTAAAACTTCTTCTGCGTTTTTTTCTAAATGATCAATTTTCCAAATACCAGTTGTAGAATTATAAGAACCAACGGAGCTAGTGTAATCTACAAATTCGAATCCTGAAGGTAGCTCTGTTAAAATTTCCAAATCAGTAACATCAGATGTGTCATCTGAATTTATGAACAATTCAAAATGAACTTCGTTTCCAGAAAAGACTTCTGTTTTATCGCTTTTTAACTGCAAAGACAAGTCATTGTAAGGAACTACATAGTTTGGGTCAATAGGAAATACGTGGTTTAATAGATGAGTTTGGTTGTAGAAATTATTCTGTTCACCGTAAGCTTCTGTGTTACTATTTACTTCTAGCTTGTTTATTTGATTTTGAGTAATATTATAAGGTGTTTTATAAAGCCATGTTTCATCAAAATCAAGAATTCCATCCGAGTTGGTATCTCCACTGACATAAACTTCATTCAATTCAAAATCAAAAATATTATTGAATAAATGAATTAAAGAAAGTAATATATCTCCTGTATTTCTAACTGTAAACGTATAATTTAAAACATCCCCTTGAACAATTCTGTAGGGATTTTCTAACTCAGCACTTATAGTGTTTATTTCAATTTCTCCATTTACAATTTGTATAGTTTCTTCTAAATCATCAGGACTAGTATTGCTATCTAAATCTTTTTCATCATACGTAATTATTAAATTATTAGTAACAGTAGCTGTCTTACTCTCAGGAGTTTTAGAGCAAATTAAGATCAAATCTGCAGTTTCTCCCCCTTCTAAACTTGTAAATTCCCAATTAGGAGAATTCCACACACCAAGTGTACTGCTTTGTGAATCAATCAACAACTCCTTAGGAACGTTTTCAGAAATGTTCAAATTGGTTAGGGGTAAAGCCCCTTTGTTTTCTATATGAATGGTATAGGTAACTTGATCCCCTTCTAGTAGGATATTTTTATCTGCTGTTTTCTGAACTTCAAGATCGTAGCAATATTTTGCATTGAAACTTTCAGATTTATACACACAACCAGAAGAAGTGATAATATCTGCATAATAATCGCCAATATCGGTGAGTGCTAATTCATAGGAAGTAGCTCCAGGAATTATGATTCCATCTTTATACCATTGATAGGTAAGGGTTGTATCTTTGATGCTAATTTTCCCATTAGGAAGACAACCTCCTTCGGTCACAAGTACAATTTCGGTGTCAGGAACGGAATCAAACCCAGAAAAATAACCAGCATAACCTGCAGAATTTCCATCATTTACAAAAAAACCAACAGCTATATTACCTGTAGAAATCACTTTGATGTTTCCAGATAAATTGTCTATAAAAAAAGATTTCCAATCTGCTGTTCCCTGAAAATTTATAGGGGAGGGTTTTGTAATTTCTATATTGTTTTGATATACTTTAATGTCTTCGTTTCTAGTATCATTAGATGCAATTACGGTAATTGCCGAAGATGCTGAAGGTGTTCCTGCAATGTCGGAAATGTCAGAAATATGATTAAAATTAGTAGGAAGTAAACAACTTAAAGGGGGAATAAAATTCATTCCAATGGTTTTGATGTCGTTTGTTTCTCCAGTCAAACATTGATATGCATATACTTTTTTGTTTGTTTCCACCAAAAGATTGGCACCAGAGGTTGAATCAGAATAAAAACTTCCTGGAACAATTAGAAAATCTCCATTGTTTATGGTTTGATACAGAGTACCATTTACTCGAATTTCGGTGTTGTCTTTTGTTGCTACAATAAGTGGAAATTCAGATGCATTACTTCCGTTTCCTCTTATAAATCCATACAATTGACCAATTACATCTGTTGGAACAATTTGATCCATGGTCAAATCTTTGGTACCTCCGCTTAATCCTGTTAATCCTACAGAGCTAATTGCAATAGGCTTAGTAGTACTGATGGTTGCACCTAGCCAACCTTCAAAGTTTTGAGAAGTTACGTGAGGAATGGCTTCTAATACAAAAGAATCATATGCATTTAAGGTTATGGTAATTGTGTCTTCACTCAAACCACTAGGGTTGGCTCCTTGTCTAAATGTACAATTAGAATTGTATCCACTAATGGTAATAACGGTATTGTCTTCTGACGCCATTATTCCTAAAGAGTTTTGTATGTCTATGGCAGTAGAACTTGTTACGCTAGGAATACCTCCCCATCTAAAATCAGTTCCTAGTGCTCTTTGTCCTTTACAGGTAAGAGAACCTGCTTGAGCTCCAGATTTACATCGATAGTTTGTATAAAACTTTTGTCCGCCAGGTGCTACAAATCGTAAACCACTATTATGAATGACAATACCCGTGTTTGCATCTGAAACTACAGTAATATCATTAGTTCCATTGGCAACCGTATATTTTATAGGGTTCATGTTAGACAGTCCTGATAAAATTATTGGAATGGTAGAATTTCCTGTATAAATCTCTATGTCAAAAGGTGTGATTTCTGGAGTAGAAATATAAAACGCTTGTTCTACAATGGAATTATTTCCTTCCTGTTTTAGTGGAGGAAAATAGTGTGTGCTATCTAATTGAGCGTAAACAATACAAGAAAAAAGACTCAAGCATACTAAAAGTAATTTTTGAATCATACAGCTTTAATTTTCATGAAATCGTAATGATTTAGGTTCTGGAGTATTGTAATAATAAAAAAGGGGTACTAGTTGATTAAATAAAAATGAATTTACAAATTAAATAATAAACAATAATTTTTTTTAGGTCACATAAGAATAATTATCCCTTAACCTTAACACTTCTGTTTTTTAACATATGTCACTTAGTTTAGCCCCTCATACAAACTATTTAGAAAAATGAAAAAAAATTTATTGAAAACAGTCCTATTGACAATTGGGGTTTCTACTTTGGTTACTTCTTGTAACAATGATGATTCTAAACCATGGGAATTACCTGAGGTTTCAAATTCTGGAATCAAATTGCCATATACGGTTTTGAGAACAACAGAAGACAATGTGGAAATAAGAAACGGTGGATTTGGTTCTGCTGCTACTGCACATCCAACCAACGAGGGAGAATTTTACGCACTTACAGATAGAGGAGCAAATATTTCTTTTGGAAGCAATAAAATTTTTCCTACACCAGATTACACTCCTAGAATTGGTCACTTTAAATTAACTTCTGAGGGAACTATTGAAAAGGTAAAAGAAATTTTGTTCAAAGATCCATCAGGAAACTTAATTAGCGGTAGACCTAATGCAGCAGGATACGGAGCAACGGGAGAAATTGCTTACGATGAAGATCAAACTACAGTTTTAGCTACAGATAATTATGGTTTGGATAGTGAAGGTTTGGTTGCTATGAAAGATGGTTCTTTCTGGGTTTCTGATGAATACGGACCTCATGTTGCACATTTTGATGCAGAGGGGAATCAACTAGAGAGATTGAGTCCAAAAGGAATTAATGGAGATGCAGGTGATAGAAAATTACCAGCCGTTTTTGCTACAAGATGGGCAAATAGAGGTATGGAAGGTTTGGCAATTACTCCTGATGAAAAAACATTGGTAGGAATTATGCAATCTACTTTGTACAATCCATCAAAGGCAGATGTAGCAGATTTCACCATTACTAGAATTGTAACTTTTGACATTGCAACAGGAGCTACAAAGCAATATTTGCACAAACAAGAAAAAGCTAAAAATTCTAATTCTGAAATTGTTGCTTTGAGCAATACAGAATTTTTAATTGTAGAAAGGGATGGAGCTTTTACAAAAGATACAGACAAAGGCACAGTTCAAAAACATATTTATAAAATTGATATCTCTAATGCAACAGATGTTTCAGATTCAGAAGATTCTGCAAATGGAAAGTTGATTGACGGAAAAACAATTGAACAATGTACTTGGAGTGAGTTGGAAACTGCAGGAATTTTACCAGCAACCAAAACGTTAGCGGTTGATTTAATTGCTGTTTTGGGAGATTATCCTCACGACAAGTTAGAAGGAATTTGGTTGATTAATGATAGCACTATTGGTGTTATTAACGATGATGATTTTGCTGTTTGGACAGGAGAGAATAGTGCAACCACTCAAAAATATATTTCAGGAACTGAAACTACGGAGAACATTGATGGAAACACACTGTACATTGTAAACTTTTAATCATAAGGATTAAATACAACAAATTAAAATCAAAAAGAGCTGTATAAATTTATACAGCTCTTTTTTTTATTTATAGTTTAGTTCAGGGTAGTAATGTTTATAAATCATTTGATTTCTAAAGCTGCTTTTAGGATGTCTTTTCTACTAATTTGTCCTACAACTTTGTTACCGCTCATTACGGGAAATCTATTTCTTCTAGACGTGCAAAACATATGTGCTACGTCAAAAATATTGGTTTCTCCTTCTATGGTTTCTACAATAGACTCCATATATTCCTTCACAACTTGATCGTGTAATGGAATGTTGTAATACCTACTATTGGCAATTTTTTTCATACAATCTCCTTCAGAAATCATTCCTAATAAATGATCATTTTCATCTACAACAGGGGCTCCAGAAATATTATTAGAAACTAAAATTTCCATAGCTTCAACAACTCTTAAATCTTCCGAAAATGTAATCAACCTATTTCTAGGAACCATATAATCGGAAACTCTTATTTTATCTGTAAGAACTATTGCATTAGAGTTGGGTGCTTTGTAATTTTTTATCGCCATTGTATTCTTTTTATCTTCAATCCTAAGATACTATTAAATTTACATTAAATCAATACTTTTTTTGATTTATTTTCTGATAAGTTTGTTTTTTTGTGGATTTTATTCATTTAAAGTAGGTTTTGTTTGAGTAATTTACATTCGTAATCATTCTTTGTGAATGTTTATAATTGTTAAAAGCAATAACTATCTTTGGGTAAGAACTTATCTTTATATGTTAATGGGGTAAAAATCAACTACAATTTGAACAAAATTTTAATCAAAACATTTCATTTTATCAAATGGATATTTTTAGGTGTCTTACTTTTATTTACGATTCTGGTCTTATTCATCCGTAGTCCTTTTGGTCAAAATATCATCAAAGAAAAAATAACCTCTTTTGTTGCAGATAAAATAAATACGGATTTTCAGATCAAAAGACTTTATCTGACTTTTACTGGGAATTTGATTCTTGAAGAATTGTATTTAGAAGATCAGCAACAGGATACGTTACTGTATAGTAAAAGGTTAGAAGTTTCTACATCTATTTTGCCTATTATAACTAAAAATAAAATCAATATAAAATCTGTAGAATGGCAAGGTTTAAAAGCAAATGTTCGTAAAAAAGACAGTTTGCATGGGTACAATTTTGATTACATTCTAAAAGCTTTTTCAGATTCTGAAGCAACAGAAGTAGAAAAAGATACAACTACTGTATCTCCTGAAATTAAAATAGGAAAACTGGATTTTTCTGACTTTGATCTCCGTTTTAAAGATTTAGTAATGGGGGTGGATACTCATTTAAAATTAAAGAATTTGAAGTTGAGTTTTGGAAAGAAATTCAATTTAAAGACTTCCCATTTTCCTGTAGAAAAATTTAGACTCTCTACTACAAATGTGGAGTATCTACAAACCAAACCGTTTGCTGCTTCGCAAGATTCTGAGACAGAATCTACTTTGCCTTATGTGGAAATAGATGATTTAGAGTTAGAAAATATTGTAGTAGCCTACCAGAATAAGGTAGATAAAACCAGTGCAAATGTAAATTTAGGTGTTTTTAAAATAGAGAACACTTTGTTGGATTTGACTAAGAAACATTTGGGTATTGGGTTTATTGGTTTAAATAACACTTCTGCAAACATAGTGTTGTTAAATTCGAGCAAACCTAACCAGGAAACGAATGATTTGGAGGCTGAAAAAACAGATTTTGTTTGGCCAGACTGGAGAGTGAAATTGCAAAAATTGAATTTTAAAAACAATGACATTGCTGTAAAAACAGGGGAATCTATCACTAAAAAAGGAATTTTTAATCCTGAGAACATCAAAGTCACCAATAGTAACATTTTATTGCAAGACGTAGCCTTGGAATCAAAAAGATTGAGGTTTCATTTTAAAGAAGTTTCTTTTGTAGAACAAAGTGGCTTTGTGTTGAATAAGTTGAATTTAAACGCTAGAATCAATGATAGAAAGACAGATATTTCATCTTTTGAAGTAGCAACAAATTACAATGAATTGTTGTCTACGTTAGAATTAAAATATGCCTCTGTAAATGATTTGATCAACAATCCTGAAAAAAGCAAATTTGCTGTAAATATTAACAAAGCAGTTTTGAATCCGAAAGATGCATTTTATTTTAAAGACAGTTTACAGCAAAATAAAATTCTTAACAAGTTTTCAAAACAAAATTTAACGGGAAACTTAAATCTAGAAGGAAATTTGGAAAATATAAAGGTGAACGCTTTTAATTTTTCTTGGGGAGCATCTACTTCTGTTGGGCTGAATGGAACCATTAAAAACGGCATGTTACCAGATAGTTTGTTTGTAGACATTCCTGATTTTCAATTGAAAACAAAACGAAAAGATTTACTAAAGTTAATACAAGAAGATAGTTTAGGAATTAGAATTCCGAACGAAATAGCATTGACTTCTAAAGTTAATGGAACTTTTAAAGGAATGAAAACCCAAACCGAATTGAAGACTAGTGATGGGACTATAAAACTGCAAGGATTGATTCAGAACAAAGAGTTGAAAGCTTTTAAAGGAAAATTAAATGTGAGTCAATTGCAATTGGGGAAAATTCTAAAAAACGAACAAATAGGTTTGTTAGATTTTACATCGGAATTGAAACTTTTAGGAAAAGATATACAAACGTTAAGCGCAAACATCAATACTACCTTTAACAGTTTGGTTTACAATGAATACAATTACAAGCCTTTGCAATTAAATGTGGAAATTAAAGATGGAAAAGGAGTTGTAAACACAACGTTTAAAGATGATAATTTGGATTTTGAGATGAAAACCAATCTTCAATTGGACTCTTTAACATCAAATGTAAAAACGAACATTTCGATCAAAGGAATCAATTGTCAAGGCTTAGGGTTGACTCAAAAAAATATAAAAGCTAGAACAGATGTTGCCGCAAATTTAAAAAATACTTCTGAAGGTTTTAAGTTAAAAGCACAGACAGAAAACGGACTTATAATTTACAACGAAGAATCTATACCTATTAGCAATTTTGACATTGATACAAAAATAGCGAACGATTCTACTTTGGTCACTATTGAGAGTGATTTGATCAACTTTAAAATGACATCCAATAAAAGTCCAGAAATTTTTATGGAGGCGGTCAACAATCACCTTCAGTCGTATTTTAAAATCAACCAAAAAAATAATGAAGAGTCTGTAGTTCAAAATACGATGTTGAAAGCTTCTTTTACGTTGACACAAAATCCGCTTTTAGACCAAGTTTTTTTAGAAGGATTGGAGAGTTTTGAACCGTTGCATTTTGATTTTAAATTTTCGGAAGCCAATCAAAGTATGATTTCTACGTTTGACATTCCTCATATAGAATATCAAGGAAGTAACATTAACAATGCAATTTTTTCTTTAAATAGTTCTAAAGAAGATTTTAATTTGAGTTTTAATGTAGACAACATTAAATACAATCCTATTGACATTCAAAATTTGTCTTTGCAAGGAAACGTAAAAGAAGAAGTTCTTCACTTAGATTTTTTCACTTCAGATGCTTCGGATAAAATTATCAACATCAACACAGAAATTTCTAAAACAGACAAAGCAATAGAAGTTCATGTACATCCGCTAAATTTAATTTTTAATAAAAAACCGTGGAAAATAGCAGAAAGCAATAAGATTGTTTTAGAAAATGAAAAAGTGATAGCGACTGATTTTACATTGTCTAGAAATCAACAATCGTTAAAATTGCGGGCAGAAGCAGGTGAAAATTCGAATCAAATTTTTGGAATTGATTTTGATGATTTTGATTTGATCAATTTATTAAGTTTTTTAAATACAGAAAATGAATTGGCTAGCGGATTGGTTTCTGGAAAAGTGGAAACTCGTCAGTTAGACCAAGCTCACATACTGACTTCGGATTTAGAAATAAATCAACTAAACGTTTTGCAAACACCTTTAGGATTGTTAAAACTAAATGCAAAAACCGTAGACAATAAAAACGTGGATGTAGAACTGAGTTTAAAAGATTCTAAAAACATTGATTTAGAAGTGGCGGGTAGTTACAACTCTGCTATAGCGGAGACTCCTTTAAATTTAGATGTAAAATTAAATAGTTTAGGATTGAGCACTGTAGCTTCTTTTGCTAAGGATTATATTTCCAATCCTTCAGGAAATTTGTCAGCCAATTTTAAAATGAAAGGATCTTTTGCAAAACCTATTTATGATGGGAAGGTAAATTTTAACAATGCAAAGTTAAAGGTGAAAATGTTTAATACAGATTTTACACTTCCAGAAGAATCCATTAAAGTAGATAATTCTAGCATTGTGTTGCAAAAATTTAGCATTTTAGATAGTAATAAAAATGCTTTTGTGTTGGACGGAAAAGTAACGACAGATGAAATTACAAATCCTAAGTTTGATTTGACTCTGAAAACAAATGGTTTGCAAGTTTTAAACTCCACAGAAAAAGACAACGATTTGTATTATGGAAAATTGTTTCTGGATACTGATTTAAAAATAGGAGGAGATTTAAACATTCCAAAAATATCTGGAACCTTAAAAATAAACAAAGACACAGACTTTACGTATGTCATTCCAGAAACTACTGTTGATGCTGTGGAAAGAGACGGAGTGGTGATTTTTGTAAACAAGGAAATTAAAAATAGTGTATTAACATCTAATACAGAGGAAGAATCTTCTTCAAAAGTTTTAACAGGATTGGATATTGAAACTGTTTTAGAGATAGACAAGAATGCGGTTTTGAATGTAGTTGTAGATAAAAAAACGGGAGACAATCTTAAATTACAAGGAATAGCAAATTTAAATTTTGGAATGAATCCGAACGGAATTACCACATTATCGGGTAAATATGAAGTAAAAGATGGTCATTACGAAGCTAGTTTGTACAATTTGGTAAAACGTAAGTTTGACATTGCAAAAGGAAGTACCATTACTTGGCAAGGAGATCCGATTGATGCAAATATGGACATCAAAGCAATTTATAAAGTTCAAGCTTCGGCAAGTGGATTGATGGCTGCCGTAACATCAGGATTAGAAGCATCAGAATTAAATCAGTACAGAAAAAAAATGCCTTTCTGGGTCTATTTAAATTTAGGAGGAGAACTTTTAAAACCTGAAATTTCGTTTGACCTAGACATCCCCGAAGAATCAAGAGGAGAATTAGGAGGACAGGTATACACACAAGTTCAGCAATTGAACAATAGAGAAGAAGAATTGAACAAACAAGTGTTTTCATTATTGGTTTTAAATCAATTTTTCTCCTCTAATATGAGCGATGGAAGTAGCGGTGGTTCACTGTCAATTGCACGTAACAATGTAAATAAAGTACTGTCCAATCAGTTGAATAATTATTCCAATAAACTGGTAGGAAACACAGGAATTGAATTGGATTTTGAACTAGATAGCTATACCGATTACACAGATAGTGGAGAAGAAAACAACACACAACTAAACGTAAGTGCGCAAAAACGTTTGTTTAATGATAGGCTAACAGTACAGGTTGGAAGTGGTTTTGAAATAGAAAACAATGCAGCCAGTTCTGATGAAAAAACCCCAATTATCGGAAATGTAAAAATAGAATATGCCTTAACAGAAAATAGAAGATATAGATTGAAAGGATTCCGTAAAAATGAGTTTGAAAGCGTGATAGATGGACAAGTTGTTGCTACCGGAATCGCTTTGTTGTTTAATAGAGAGTTTAACAAATTTAGAGAACTTTTTTCTAAAGAAACATCAGAAAGCAAATGAGAATAAAGGAGAAATTTCTATACGGTACAAGTCTGATGTTGTTGGTTTTTACAATTAATGCTTGTCGTGTAAAACGTTTTATACCCGAAAACGAAAAATTGTACGGAGGAGCTACAATAAAAATCATCAATAGCAATCACGTAAAAAAGATTTCGGGAATAGAAGCAGAATTAAATGAGTTGCTAAGACCAGAACCTAACAGTAAATTTTTAGGTTCTAGAGTGGGATTGTTTTACCATTACAAAGCTCAAAAAGAGGAAAAAGGTTTTATCACCAAATATTTAGATAAAAAAATAGGAGAAGAGCCTGTATATTTTTCAGATATTTCTCAAAGTAGGGTTTTAGATTTGATTAAAAATAGATTAGACAATAGAGGTTTTTTCAATAGCAAAGTAACAAGCAGTGTTCAAGAGAAAAAGCTATCCAAAAGTGTAATATATATAGTAGAATTGGCGGAACCTTATACGTTAGAAACCTATCAGCTAGAAAATGATAGTTTGCCTATTTACAAAGAAATTCAAAAGAATTTAGAAAAAACATTGCTCAAAAAAGGGACGAGATACAGCTTAGAGGCTTTTAAACAAGAAAGAATTGAAATAGACGATAAGATAAAAGCAAAAGGATATTACAACTTTAATCAAGATTTTTTAATTTTTGAAGCAGATACCAATCAATATCAAAAGAAAAAATTTGATTTGTATTTGAGGTTGAAAAAAGAAACACCTAAAAAAGCTACAATTCCTTATAAAATAGATAGAGTAACGGTGCATCCTAATTATAATTTAGCTTCACAGAAAAGCACACAAGACACTCTTAAATACAAAGATGTTTATTTTTTGCAAGACACCGTTTTCTTTAAAAAAGAAAGATTAAGAAACTATTTATTGCTTAAAGAAAATGATTTTTACAATCCGTACAATTCTAAAATAACAAGCAAAAGACTGTCGTCTATTGGAACTTATAAATATGTAAACATACAGTTTGAAGAATACAAAAACGTAGATAGCGTTGGTCATTTAAATGCAGATATTTATTTATCTCCATTAAACAAAAGGGCTTTGGGAATAGAATTACAAGCGGTCACCAAGTCTAACAATTTTTCGGGTCCAGGTTTGTCTGTCAATTATCGAAATAGAAACTTATTTAAAGGGGGAGAGTTGTTAACCATTATGGCAACGGCAGCTTATGAAACGCAAGTAGGAAACAATTCGGAAGATTTGAATGGAACACAATTGGGATTGAATACAAGTTTGGTTTTTCCTAGATTGATTTTTCCTGGAAACTACAATGGACGTTTTAAATATGGAATTCCAAAAACAAAAGTAGCCTTGGATATTGAATATTTAGACAGGTCTAATTTGTACAACCTAACATCGTTTACAAGTTCTTTTGGGTACACTTGGGATGCCAATAAATACTTAAGTTATCAGTTGAATCCTATCAATATAAATTATGTTAAGCTGTCTAACACAACTGCAGAATTTGAAGAAATTTTGGAGAACAACACTTTTTTACAAAGTAGTTTTGATCAACAATTTATAGCAGGACTTACATTTAATTTTACGTACAATGAGCTTGGAAGATCTTCTAAGAAAAACCAAGTTTATTTTTCTTCTAATTTGGATGTTGCGGGTAACGTATTAAGTTTGATGAGTTCAAAATCAGCAAGTGGAGAGAAAGAGTTTTTAGGCTTGGAATATGCCCAATATGCCAAAATAGATGCAGATTTTAGACATTACATAGACTTGGGCAAAGAGCAACAACTGATTAGTAGATTGTATGGGGGAATTGGAATTCCGTACGGAAACTCAGAAGTATTGCCTTATACAAAGCAATTTTTTTCAGGAGGTCCGTATAGTGTCAGAGGATTTAGTTCAAGATCTATAGGGCCAGGAGCTTATGCGGGAACTAGTAGCGACAATTCCTTTTTTGATAGATCGGGAGATATTCGTTTAGAAGCAAATTTAGAATATCGTTTTCCTGTCTATTCAGTTTTAAAAGGAGCGTTGTTTACAGATGCAGGAAATGTTTGGTTGTACGGTCAAAATGGAGTTGATGGAGAAGGACAATTTTCGTCAAAATTTTTAAATGAAATGGCAGTCAGTGCAGGAGTTGGTTTGAGAGTAGACATTCAGAGTTTTGTGATTAGGTTAGATTATGCCACTCCTATAAAATTACCAACATCTCCTACCATAGAAAAAATTCAGTTAAAAGAATCGGTGTTAAATTTTGCTATTGGTTATCCTTTTTAAGATGTTTTCTTAAATTGGAATTTCAGTAGTATTTTTAATTTCTCCCATTACAAAAGTACTGTGAGCGCTTCCTACATTTTTAACACTTCCCAAATGGTTTAATACAAAATCTTGATAAGCTTCCATGTCATTTACCATCACTTTTAGTAAAAAGTCAAAATCTCCAGAAATATTATAACACTCAGTAACTTGTTTTAGAGAGGTAATGTCTTTTACAAACTGTTTTCCTATTTCCATAGTGTGCTCTTTTAGTTTGATGTTACAGAACACAATAAGCTTTTTCCCCAATAAATTTCTATCCAATAAAGCTACATGTTTCGTGATGTAACCATTTTTTTCTAGTTTTTTAACACGCTCATGTACAGGTGTGTTAGATAAGTTTATGATGTTGGCAAGTTCCTTAATGGTGATTCTTGCGTTTTTTTGCAATTGTTTTAGCAGTAATAAATCAATGCTGTCTGGTATGTACATAGAAAATATTTCTTTTAAAAGTATGTTCAGTATTTCAATATAGATTAAAATTCTATACGATGTTCAAATTTAGGTTTATTATCTGTATTTGGACTGTTTTTTTAGATTTTAATAGTTGTTATATAGTTTTGTAGTAGAATTTTTATCTATAAATACTATGAAAAATCATACGCTAGGATTTCCTAGAATTGGAGCCAAAAGAGAGTTGAAAAAAGCCATTGAAAGCTATTGGGCTAAAAATTGTGATCAAAATGAGTTGCAAAAAGTAGCTGCCGATATTAGAGCAAACAATTGGAAAAAACAACAAGATGCAGGAATAGATTTGATTCCTGTAAATGATTTCTCTTTTTACGATCAGGTGTTAGATTTGACATTGACTCTAGGAGCCATTCCAGAAAGATATCAGGAATTGGCAAACGATGAAAACGTGTCAGAGTTGGATTTGTATTTTGCAATGGCTAGAGGATTGCAAACAGCAAAACACGATATTACAGCCATGGAAATGACCAAATGGTTTGATACCAATTACCATTATATAGTTCCTGAATTTGTAAAAAATCAATCCTTTCAGTTTTTATCAAAAAAAATAAGTAGAGAATATAAAGAAGCCGTTGCTTTAGGCATCAATGCAAAACCAGTATTGATTAGTCCAGCTTCTTATTTGTTATTGGGTAAAGAAAAAGAAGATGGTTTTGATAAATTGGATTTGATAGACGATTTGTTGTTCGTATACAAACAAATTATAGAAGAATTACAAGACTTAGGAGCTACACAAATTCAGATAGATGAACCTTTTCTAGCGTTGACATTGTCTGACAAAGAAAAATTTGTAATTCAAAAAACACATCAATTTTTAGCAAAGAGTTTTCCTAAGGTTGAAATCATCATCACCACTTATTTTGACGATGTTGTAGACAATTTAGAATTAGCCATAACGTTGCCAGTAAAAGTATTGCACGTAGATCTTACAAGAGGAGACGAATTGCAATTGGAAAAGATTCTAAAATCAGACTTTAAAAATAAAAACACTATTTTATCATTAGGGTTGGTAGATGGACGTAATATTTGGAAAAATGATTTTAGCAAATCCATCAAAAAAATAAACAAAGCCAAAGAAATTTTAGGAAATGATCGTGTTTGGATAGCTCCATCTAGTTCTTTGTTACACGTACCGGTAGATTTAAAAAGTGAGCAAAAGTTAGATGAAGAATTACTCTCTTGGTTGAGTTTTGCAACTCAAAAATTAGAAGAAGTTGTTGTGCTTTCTAACTTAGGAACACATCCTTCTAACGCAGATTTGTTGGCTTTAGAAGCGAATAAAAAAGCCATTGAAACACGAAGAGAATCTGTGAGAATTCACAAGTTTCATGTAAAAAATCGTGAAAGTTTTATTGAAGAAAAAGATGCGCAAAGAACAAGTGCTTTTGTGCACAGAAAACAACTTCAGAAACAAGCCTTAGATTTGCCTTTGTACCCAACAACAACTATTGGTTCTTTTCCTCAAACCCCAGAGGTAAGAAGTTGGAGAGCTCAGTACAAAAAAGGCTTGTTGTTTCAAGAAGAATATCAATCGTTGTTAGAAGAAGAAACAGCAGCATCTATCAAATTTCAAGAAGAAATAGGTCTAGATGTTTTGGTACATGGTGAGTTTGAAAGAAACGATATGGTGGAGTATTTTGGAGAACAATTAGAAGGTTTTGCATTTACACAATTTGGTTGGGTACAGAGTTATGGAACACGTTGTGTAAAACCACCTATTATTTTTGGAGATGTAGAAAGATTAAAGTCCATGACTTTAGGTTGGACAGTATACGCACAATCATTGACTAAAAAGTATGTAAAAGGAATGCTTACAGGGCCTGTTACTATTTTACAATGGTCGTTTGTAAGAGACGATCAGCCAAGAAAAACTACTTGTAACCAAATTGCATTGGCCATTAGAGATGAAGTGGTTGATTTGGAAAAAGCAGGAATTAAAATTATTCAGATAGATGAACCTGCAATTAGAGAAGGTTTGCCATTAAAAAAAGCCAATTGGAATACATATTTAGATTGGTCGGTAAAAGCTTTTAGGCTTTCTGCGAGCGGCGTAAAAGATGAAACGCAAATACATACACATATGTGTTATTCTGAGTTTAATGACATTATTGAATCTATTGCAGATATGGATGCCGATGTTATTACTATTGAATGTTCTCGTTCCCAGATGGAATTGCTAGATGTTTTTGCAGAATTTAATTATCCTAATGAAATTGGACCAGGAGTGTATGACATTCATTCCCCAAGAGTTCCTTTGGTAGATGAGGTAGTAGATTTGATAGAGAAAGCAGAAAAGTATGTTCCTAAAGAAAATATATGGATCAATCCAGACTGTGGTTTAAAAACCAGAAAGTGGCCAGAAACCAAAAAAGCTTTGGAAATAATGGTAAAAGCAGCACAACAAATAAGAGAAAAAGTAGTAGTTAGTTGTTAGGTTTAAAAAATCCCAGATTCCAAAATGGAATCTGGGATTTTTTAATTGAGAATAACAGTAATAGTTTCTTCATTTCGACTTCACCAGTTCATCGTGGTGTTTGAATGGATTTGAGAACTTAAGATGGATCAACTCTAGGTTTTAAGCATTCATAATACTTTCAATTTCCTCAATTTCAATAGGAATGTTTTTCATCAAATTGATAGGTTCTGCATTTTTTTGAAGCACCAAGTTGTCTTCTAATCTAATTCCTAAATTTTCTTCGGGAATGTAAATTCCAGGCTCTACAGTTAAAACCATATTTGCTTTCATTTCGTTTTCAAAATCTCCATAATCATGCGTGTCCAAACCTAAATGATGAGAAGTTCCATGCATAAAGTATTTTTTATAAGCTGGGTTTTCTTTTGTTTGATTTTGGATATCTGCTTTGTCTAATAATTTTAAAGAAAGCAATTCGGCAGTCATCAATCTAGCAACTTCATCATTGTAATCTTTCCAAAGTAAACTTTCACGCAGTAGTTTAGAAGCTTCGGTTTTTACATTTAAAACAGATTGATAAACAGCTTTTTGTCGATCTGTGTATCTACCATTTACAGGAATGGTACGTGTCAAATCACTAGAATAGTTGGCATATTCTGCAGCGGTATCCATTAAAATTAAATCTCCACTTTTACATTGTTGATTGTTTTCAATATAATGCAACACACAAGCAGAATAACCAGAAGCTATAATGGGAGTGTAGGCAAAACCTTTGGAGCGATTGCGTACAAATTCGTGAATCAATTCTGCTTCAATTTCGTATTCCCAAACATCGGGTTTTACAAAGTTCAACACACGGTCAAACCCTTTTTTAGTAATGTTACAAGCTTGTTCAATCAATGCGATTTCTATAGGAGATTTGACTCCTCTTATCTCAAATAAAATATCAAAAGAAGACAAGTAGTTGTGCGCAGGATAGGTTTGTTTTAACTGAGCCACATATCTATCTTCACGAGATTGCATGTAGCGAGGAGCTCGTTTGTGATGATTTTCATTGATGTAAATGTTTGTTGCTTCTTTGATAAGAGCACTTATAACATCTTCCATCTCAGAAAGCCAATAAACGGTACTTATTCCAGAAGTTTGTGTAGCTTGGTCTTTGTTCAATTTTTCACCTTCCCAAATAGCGATAAGTTCACTAGTTTCTTTGAGAAATAAAATTTCTTTGTGGTTGGGATTTTGAGCATCTGGAAACAAGACCAAAATAGATTCTTCTTGATCTACTCCACTCAGGTAAAAAATATCTCTGTGCTGATGAAAAGGAACGGTACTGTCTGCTCCAGTTACAAAAATATCATTGGAGTTAAAAATGGCAATGGAATGGGCTTCCATTTTAGCCGTAAAATGCTTTCTGTTTTCTACAAAAAGTTTCGGATTGATAGGAGTGTATTTCATAATGTAAAAATATAACAAACTTATTTTTTATTTTTTTATTTATTACTATAATTGTTATCAATTAAAAGGAGCATGCCGAAAATCCTTAATTAAAGAGTAGGTGCTAAAAAAAATATATGAAAAAAGTATTATTAATGTCATTTGTACTGGTAGGGCTAGTAATGACAAGTTGTTCAATGAGATTAGTTGATTTTACTGTAATTAGTAGTAAAAATGTAAACTTAGCAGGGATTAAAAAGTCTGAAGGTGTAAGAGTAGAAGCATCAAAAAGTTATTTTTTAGGAATTGGATGGAATATTAAAGATGGAATAGATAAAGCTTTAGAACAGGCAGGTCCTCAATATGATATGTTGATTGATGGAGTTGTTAGATATTCTAGTTTTCCTTTTGTAGCTACTATAAAGGTTGAAGGAACTGCTGTAAATTCAGAAACAATGGTTGCGAAAATGGGACAAGAAGCATTTAATCAATGGTTAAGTGGTCATCAAGTTACTACTGTTAATACAGCTAAAGTTATTGTAGAATAAATCATAGCAAATAATCAAAAAGGGAGTAGTGAAGACTACTCCCTTTTTTTATTAGATATTCTCCAAAATACTCAAAGCTTTCTTCACACTATCAATCCTAATAAAAGTAATTAACAAACGCAAGCCTGCTTTGGTTTCTTTTTCTTTCATTACACACATTTTAGAATTGTTTTGAACGTATTTTAATACATTGGTAAAAGCTTGAGTACTGTAATATTCACTCTGCTGATCAGACACAAAATAACCAATCATACGTTTTTGTTTCAGCACAATTTTTTCTAATCCTAGTTTTTTAGCTAACCATTTTATTCTTACTGAGTCTAACAAATCAACCACTTGCGTTGGAAGTTCCCCAAACCTATCGGTCAATTGTTTTTCAAATTCTTGCAGTTCTTTTTCATCGGATATCTCTCCTAATTTTTTATACAAATTCAATCGCTCTGCAATGGCATTTACATAATCGTCAGGAAATAAAATCTCAAAATCAGTATCTATTTGAATGTCCGAAACAAACTCTTTATCGGTAGTATCTTCATCGTACAATTCCTTAAATTCTTTTTCTTTCAATTCTTTTACGGCTTCTTCTAGTATTTTTTGATACGTATCAAAACCAATATCGGTAATAAACCCGCTTTGTTCACCTCCTAATAAATCTCCTGCTCCACGAATTTCTAAATCTTTCATGGCAATATTGATTCCGCTACCCAATTCACTAAACATTTCCAATGCTTGAATACGTTTACGAGCATCCTCGGTCATCATGTGATAAGGAGGACAAATAAAGTAGCAGAAAGCTTTTTTGTTAGAACGACCTACACGACCACGCATTTGATGCAAATCAGACAATCCAAAATTGTTGGCATGGTTGATAAAAATGGTATTGGCATTCGGTACATCCAATCCGGACTCTATAATGGTAGTAGCTACTAAAATGTCGTAGCTTCCATCCATAAAATTTACCATAATTTCTTCTAGTTTTCTTCCTTCTAACTGACCATGACCAATTCCAATTCTGGCATCAGGAACCAAACGTTGTAGCATTCCAGCTACTTCTTTAATGTTGTCAACTCGGTTGTGAATAAAGAAAACCTGACCTCCACGAGAAATTTCATACATGACGGCATCACGAATGGTTTCTTCGCTAAATGTAATTACATTACTTTCTATAGGATGGCGGTTGGGAGGTGGAGTAGCAATTACGGACAAGTCTCTTGCAGCCATCAAACTAAACTGCAACGTTCTTGGAATTGGGGTTGCGGTTAGGGTTAACGTATCTACATTTTCTTTGATGGTTTTTAACTTGTCTTTGGCAGCCACACCAAATTTTTGTTCCTCATCAATAATTAACAAACCTAAATCTTTGTATTTAATTTTATCAGAAACCAATTGATGTGTTCCTATAACAATGTCTAGTTTTCCACTTGCCAAATCGTCTAATACCAATTTTTTCTGTTTGGCAGTTTTAAAACGGTTTAGGTAATTGATGTTTACAGGAAAATCTTCCAATCTTTTTTGAAAAGACTTAAAATGTTGAAAAGCCAAGATGGTTGTAGGCACCAAAACGGCTACCTGTTTACCATTGTCTACCGCTTTAAAAGCAGCACGAATGGCAACTTCTGTTTTTCCAAAACCGACATCACCACAAACCAATCTGTCCATAGGTTTGTCATTTTCCATGTCTGTTTTTACATCTTGGGTAGCGGTAAATTGATCTGGAGTGTCTTCATACATAAAACTAGCTTCTAGTTCGTGTTGCAAATAACTATCCGGATCGTATCTAAATCCTTTTTGATTTTTTCGTTTTGCGTAGAGTTGAATCAAGTCAAAAGCAATTTGTTTTACTTTGGCTTTGGCAGTTTGTTTGGCTTTTTTCCACGCTGGGGAACCTAGTTTGTGAACTTTAGGTATTTTACCATCTTTTCCAGTGAATTTAGAAATTTTATGAAGTGAGTGGATACTGATGTACAAAACATCTGCATCACCATAAATCAGTTTGATGGCTTCTTGTTTTTTTCCACTAACATCAATTTTTTGCAAACCTCCAAATTTTCCAATTCCATGATCTATGTGAGTTACAAAATCACCAATCTCTAAACTGTTTATTTCTTTTAAAGTAACTGCTTGTTTTTTGGCAAAACCATTTTTTAATTGAAATTTATTATAACGTTCAAAAATTTGATGATCGGTATAACACACCATTTTATGAGTATGGTCTACAAAGCCTTCGTGAATCTGAAAAACTACGGTTTCGTATTCCACTTCGTGTTCTGCATCGCTAAAAATATCGTGAAAACGTTGTGCCTGTTTCTCATTGGCACAAAATAAATAGTTGGTATATCCTTTAGCTGTATTTTCTCTTAAATTGTCTATCAACAAATCAAACTGTTTGTTAAAAGAGGGTTGAGGCGTGGTATTTCCGTCAATAGCGTTATTATTGTTGCTATTGCTGATGCTTACTCTGCTATAGTGATTGAGTTGTTCTTTGATTTGAATTCCATCCACAAACAAATCGCTTGGCAAAGCATGTTTTAGGTTTTCGGATAGGTTTTGAAAACGCTGAATTGCTTTTTCAAAAAGGGTGTTCAAATCGTTTTGTAAAATGTCCATATTAAGTGTGAAAATCACACTGTTGTTGGGAATAAATTTTAAAAATGATTCCCTTTTTTCGGAAAATTGTTTGTTTTCCACATTGGGCATGATGTTGATTTTATTAGGTCTGCCTGTAGACAGCTGACTTTCCACATCAAAGGTTCTGATGCTATCTACTTCGTCTCCAAAAAATTCCAAACGATAAGGTTCATCATTGGCAAAAGAAAATACATCAACAATTCCTCCACGCACGGCAAATTCACCAGGTTCAGTTACAAAATCTACTCGGTTGAATTTGTATTCAAACAAAACTTCGTTGATAAAATCAATACTATATTCATCACCTTGGGTAATTTTAAGCGTATTGCTATTCAAATCTTTTTTGGTAACTACTTTTTCAAACAATGCGTTTGGATAGGTAACAATAATGGCTGGTTTTTTTCTAGAATTCAATCGGTTCAATACTTCAGCACGCATCAACACGTTGGCATTGTCTACCTCTTCTATTTCATATGGCCTACGGTAAGAACCCGGATAAAACAAGACATCTTTGTCGTTGATCAACTTTTCCAAATCATTTAAATGATAAGCAGCTTGTTCCTTATCATCAAAAATAAGCAACAAAGTTTTGTCTGTTTTGGCAAAAGCTTCGGCAATTAAAAAAGACAAAAAAGCACCGTGATATTTGCTTAAAATACTGTGCGATTTTTCTTGAGAGATTTGAGAAACAAATGCTTGTGTACTGCTAGCATTCTGAATTTTTTCTAGAAGAGATTGAATTTTCAAGACTATATAAATTTTGATACAAATGTAGGATTCTGAATTTGTTTTAAAACAAGTCTCTTTATATTACTTTCTATAGAAGACATACAAGAGACCTTTTTGGATAATGTTTGTTAATATTCCTTTAATATTTTATTGAGATGTAATTTATTTTGATATTTTTTTCTGTTGAAAGTTATAAATTCTAACCTAAAATAATGTAACTAGATATTGATCGTTAATTTATATTACCATTAAATCCCGTAATTTGTTACATATAATGCTTTATAGATAGCAACAAAATTTATTATTTCTAATCAAATATGAATATTAGAGGAAAAGAAAAAACACTAATTGCTTATATAGGAAGTGTTGAAAATTTAGAAATTAAAGAAGAGTTGACAAGATGTAGTAAAGAAGTTTTAAACTTAAACAAAGCTCCTGATTCTGTTGATGATTGGTTAGCTAGTCCAGATTTAATAGTGTTGAATAGCAATTGTTTAGATGATTGGGAGAAAGAATGGAAAAAAATTAAAAAGATAGATGTTTTTAAAGACCTTCCTTTTATTTTAATAACATCTTGTTTTTTAAACAAAAAATCACTTTTAAAGTTACTAAACAAAGGCCTTTTTGGTGTTGTAAATAATCATCAACTAGATCAATTGTCTATACTTTGTACTTCTGCAATAATCCAGGGTAAAAAAGTTAAAAAAGAACAACTTAAAGCAAACGAATTAAATAGAATACTAAGTACAAATTATTTAATTATTGATGCTAAAAATAAGCAACTTGAAGAAACTAAAAGTAAGCTTGAAAAGTTGATAAATTTACAAGAAGAGGTTTCTGCTAAACATTTAAAATACTTAATATCTGAAATAGACCAAAAATTAAATAAAGAGTATCACTATCAATTGTTTAAAGTTCATTTTGAAGAAGTTCATCCTCTTTTTATAAAAAGTTATTTATGATAAACTATAAATTAACAGACAATAATTTAAAATTATTAGCTTTTTTAAAGATGGGTTTTAATAATAATGAAATTTCTTTTTTATTAAACATTTCTTTAGCTGCTGTAAAAAAATCAATCCAAAGATTGAAACTTAAGTTAGATTTAAGTCCCAAAGATTCATTAAGAGCATTTTTATTTAATATTTAGGAGACATTTGGGAGACATTTATTTATTCACACGGTGTTTTATTTAAATTTTTTAGAAAAGAATTTAGTTTTGTTTTATACGTCGTTATACTAAAGTATCATATGGATGATAAAGACTATTCTTATTGGTCAGTTAATAAAAATGTAAAATACTTAATAATAGATTTTACAAATGTTACTAATGACGATTTGGGAATACGTATTCTACATAAGGCTTATGAAATGTGTTTGCTTTGCCCTGACAAAAGTGTCATCATTATTGGATTGGCTAAAGGGGGTAAATTAACCCCAACCGCATTACGAAAAGTATTAAAAATAGGGATGGAGGTACAGCCCAAAATTAAAAAGTCCGCTGTAGTAGGTGCTGTGGGAATGTTGTCCTTATTATTTCGTATTTACATATCTTATACTAGAAGCAAAGTAAAGTTTTTTACAGATGAAAATGCTGCTTTGAGTTACATAATATCTGATGATTGAAATATCAATTGATGCCTAAAAGATAAACAATAATTACCCCTATTATTTACTCAGGCATTATGGTCTAATCTATTCATAGGTTAGACTTTTTTTTATCCGTTTACTATTGATATTTTTGCAGCATGAGCGCATTTGTAAATTACAAGAATACCCCAATACATTATACTGAAACCGGAAAAGGAACTGCAATTGTTTTGTTGCATGGTTTTTTAGAAAATATTTCTATGTGGAAAAGTCTAGAAACATTGTTAGCAACAAAATACCGTGTGATTTGTGTGGATTTATTAGGCCATGGAAAATCTGAAAACTTAGGTTATGTACACACCATGAGTGAAATGGCAGAGAGTGTGAAAGCTGTTTTGGACGAGTTGAATGTTCGTCGTTCTTTTTTTGTAGGACATTCTATGGGAGGATACGTAGCATTGGCCTTTGCAGATTTGTATCCAGACAATGTAAAAGGGTTGATTTTATTAAACTCAACGGCTAGACCAGATTCTGAACAAAAGAAAATAGGTAGAGATAGAGCTATTGCTGTGGTCAAAGAAAATCACAAATCGTTTATAAGAACTTCAATTCCTATGTTGTTTAGGTCTAAGTGTAGAAAAATATATGCAGAACAAATTGCTGAGGTAAAAAAAGAAGCATTGGCAACTTCTAGGCAAGGAATTATTGCCGCTTTAGAGGGGATGAAATTGAGATCAGATAGAGAGGTTTTATTGCATTTTGGACCGTATCCAAGTATGATTATTCTAGGAAAGAAAGATCCTGTTTTAAATTATGATGATTTGATTGCTCAGACTCATGGGGCAAATACTGAAGTTGTAGAGTTAGAAAATGGTCATATGAGTTTGATAGAAGACAAAGAAGCTGCAGAACAAGCTATTTTAGAGTTTGTGAAAAAAAATTAATTATGAATCACATAGCTGTTTTTAACAAATCAACCACGCAAAATACGGTGGTAAATAATCTATTAAAAGGAAAATTGTTTCCTGAATTCAAGGAGAGAAAAGGAGGAGTATTCAGTCTTTCTGTGATTGAGAAATTTATAGAAGAAGAGCAAAAACACGATGATTTTACACTAACAAATCATAAAATAGATGGTAATGGGAATGTAAGAAGTTTGACATCGTTTTCTAGCGGTCAACAAAAACAATTATTGTTAGCTTATTTAAGAAAACAGAATTATGATTTTTTAGTTTTAGACAAACCTTATGACTGTTTAGACATTGCCTCTCAAGAAGATTTGGAAAAGGAATTGATAAAACTATCTGAAGAAGTAATCTTTATTCAGTTGTTTAAAATTAGAGATGAGGTTTTGCCTTTTATCGATGAGTTTTATTTGGTAGATGAAAAAGAAATTTTGTTTTCGGGTTCTGCTAAAGAATATGATATTCATTTTTACACACAATTAAAGCCTTACGTTTTTGAGAAGAATTTGCCATTAGTACTAAACAAAATTGAAGTAGAAAATCCGTTGGTAAAATTTACGGATGTGAATATTTTTTACGAGCAAACTAGACAAATTGTAAATAACATTAATTGGACTATAAATAAAGGTGAGTTTTGGCATTTAAAAGGTCCTAACGGATCTGGAAAAACAAGCTTGTTAACCATGATAACAGGTGACAATCCCAAAGCTTTTGGAGAAGACATTATCTTGTTTGGACAAAAAAAAGGAACAGGTGAAACTGTCTGGGAGCTTAAGAAAAAAATAGGCTATTTTTCACCCAATTTAATAGCTAATTTCAACAAATTATTCACAGTTCAACATATGGTGTTATCTGGTTTTTACGATTCTATAGGACTGTATGAAAAACCTACAGGCCATGAAATTTATGAAGCCGATAAATGGTTAGATTTGGTGGGGTTAAAAGAAAAAAAACAATCCTATTTTGTGCGATTATCTCCAGAAATGCAAAGAATAATATTGATTATTCGTGCCATGGTAAAACAGCCTCCTTTGTTAATTTTAGACGAACCTACTAATGAATTAGATGATTATGCAACTTCTATGTTAACAGCTTTTATCAATAAAATTCATCAAGAAACAGATACGGCTATTTTATACGTATCTCATAGAATGTTAGTAGGTTTACATCCGGATAAAGTGTATGAACTGATTCCAACAGAAAAAGGATCTGTAGGAAAAGTAGTGGTATAAAAAATCCTCAGCATCTGCTGAGGATTTTTAGTTTTAGTTTTCTTCGTTTTTGTCTAACAAAGCGTTCCAACCTTGTGCTGTTAGTGGTACTGCCTGATTTGTTCCTCTTGTAATCAAATTCATACCGTTATTAGCATCGGTCATATGACCAATTACGGTTAAGTGTGGGTTTCCCTTAATTTTATCAAAATCACTTTGGGCAATGGTAAATAACAATTCGTAGTCTTCTCCACCACTTAAGGCAACGGTAGTGCTGTTTAAATCAAATTCTTCACACACAGAAATTACCTGTGGGTCTAAAGGAATTTTATCTTCGTACAGGTTACAACCCACTTTAGATTGCGTACAAATATGTATAATTTCAGAAGACAATCCATCGGAAATATCAATCATAGACGTTGGAACTACCTCCAAATCGTTTAAAATTTTAACAATGTCTTTTCTAGCTTCGGGTTTTAATTGTCGTTCTATCAAATACGTATAAGCATCCAAATCGGGTTGGTTGTTTGGGTCTACTTCAAACACTTGCTTTTCGCGTTCTAAAACCTGAAATCCTAAATAAGCAGCACCTAAATCTCCTGTAACCACCAATAAATCGTTTTCTTTAGCGGTGTTTCGGTAGGTTATTTTTTTCTCATCAGCATGGCCAATAGCAGTTACACTAATCAACAAACCTTTGGTGGACGATGTTGTATCTCCACCTACCAAATCAATATTGTATTTGTCACAAGCCAATAAAATTCCGCTGTACAATTCTTCCACGGCTTCTAAAGGAAATCTGTTAGACAAAGCAATGGAAACGGTGATTTGAGAAGCTTCAGCATTCATGGCATATACATCCGATAAGTTGACCATTACAGCTTTGTAACCCAAATGCTTCAAAGGCATGTAAGACAAATTAAAATGAACTCCTTCTACCAATAAATCGGTTGTAATCAACGTTTTTAATCCTTTTGCATCCAAAACAGCACAATCATCACCAACGGCTTTGACAGTAGAAGAATGATGTATGTTAAAGTGTTCTGTTAAATGTTGAATCAATCCAAATTCTCCAAGACTAGCAATGTCTGTTCTTTGAGGTGTTTTATCTTCTAACATAATTTTTTAAGGTTGAAAGGTTTGATGATTTATCCTACTAAATAGACAATTATTAATGTGTCTAAATTAAGGGTTGCAAAGATACATTTTAGATTGATGATGTCTATGGTGATATAAATATTATTCATCTAGCTTATGATAAAAATCAGTTTAAAAATGGTAAATTTGCATCAAGTTTAGATTTAATCTATAAAGTTATGATAAAAGTATCAGATATAGCTAAGAAAAAAGTGGTAGAATTGATGACCGATGACGGTTATGATGCTGTCCAAGATTTTGTTAGGGTAGGAGTAAAGAGTGGAGGATGTTCTGGATTGTCATACGATCTAAAGTTTGACAAAGAGCAACAAGATGGCGATAAAGTATTTGAAGACAATGGTGTGAAAATTATTGTTGATAAAAAAAGCTTTTTGTACTTAGTAGGAACTACTTTGGAATATTCTGGAGGTTTGAATGGAACAGGATTTGTGTTTAACAATCCTAATGCTAACAGAACTTGTGGATGTGGAGAGAGTTTCTCTTTGTAATTGTTTGATGTAAATAGACAAAAAAGCTAATAACATCAAATACAATTTTTATCAGTATTTAATTGATATAACTGGAGGTTTTGAATTGCAATTAAGCAGAATTTTGTTAAGTTTTTAGATATGACAAAAGACCTGTGAGGAATGTAGAATTTTGATTATTATTGCAGTTCGTTTGAAACAAATTCGCATTAAATATAATGGGGATGAAATAATAAAGAAAATGATGGAAATAGCAAACGCAATTAGCAAATTTCATCAAGTATTTGAAAAATAGGAAGATTAAATAATTTTTTAATCTTTCAATTCTTAAATCTTTTAATAAGATTAAAATGAGTAAGTATACAGAAGACAATTTAAGAGAAGAGCTAAAAACGAAAGAGTATGAATATGGATTTTATACTTATTTAGATGCTGAAACTTTTCCTAAAGGACTGAATGAAGATGTAATTAGAGCAATTTCTTTAAAAAAGGAAGAGCCTGAATGGATGACGGAATGGCGTTTAGACGCTTTTCGTAAATGGTTAGACATGGACGAGCCTGAATGGGCAAATGTGCGTTATGAAAAGCCAGATTTTCAGGCAATTAGTTACTATTCAGCACCTAAAAAATCAGATCCTAACAAAACTTTAGATGATGTAGATCCAGAGTTGTTAGAGATGTACAAAAAATTAGGAATTTCTGTAGACGAGCAAAAGAAATTACAAAACGTTGCGGTTGATATTGTTGTAGATTCAGTTTCTGTAGCTACTACTTTTAAAAAGACTTTAAACGAAAAAGGAATTATTTTCTGTCCAATTTCTGAGGCTATTAAAGAGCATCCAGAATTGGTGAAGAAATACATGGGATCTGTAGTTCCAAAAACAGATAACTTTTATGCAGCTTTAAATTCGGCCGTGTTTACAGATGGATCTTTCTGTTACATTCCTAAAGGAGTTACATGTCCAATGGAATTGTCTACTTACTTCCGTATCAACGAAGGAGGAACAGGACAATTTGAACGAACATTAGTTGTTGCAGATGAAGGTTCTTTTGTAAGTTATTTAGAAGGATGTACAGCACCAAGTAGAGATGAAAATCAGTTACACGCAGCGGTGGTTGAATTAGTAGCTTTAGATGATGCAGAAATTAAATACTCTACAGTGCAAAACTGGTTTCCTGGAAATGCAGAGGGTAAAGGTGGAGTTTACAACTTTGTAACCAAAAGAGCAGTTTGTGAGAAAAATGCAAAAGTATCTTGGACACAAGTAGAAACAGGTTCTGCAGTAACATGGAAATATCCTTCTTGTATTTTAAAAGGAGACAATTCTACTGGTGAATTTTATTCCATTGCAGTCACTAACAATTACCAACAGGCAGATACAGGAACTAAAATGATTCACTTGGGTAAAAACACCAAGAGTACCATTATTTCTAAAGGTATTTCTGCGGGTCACTCTCACAATAGTTATCGTGGTTTGGTAAAAGTAAATGCAAAAGCAGAAAATGCACGTAACTTTTCACAATGTGATTCTTTATTGATGGGAGATTTATGTGGAGCACACACTTTTCCATACATTGAAGTAAAAAACAAATCAGCACAAATAGAACACGAAGCAACGACAAGTAAAATTGGAGAAGACCAATTGTTTTACTGTAACCAACGTGGAATAGATACTGAAAAAGCAATTGCTTTAATTGTAAACGGGTTTAGTAAAGATGTATTAAACAAGTTGCCAATGGAGTTTGCGGTAGAAGCACAAAAATTATTAGAAATCAGTTTAGAAGGATCGGTTGGTTAAGTAGTTTAATGAACACCTAAGATTAAGAATTAAATGGCCAAAAGCCAATAGCTAACAGCTAAAAGCATATAATAAGATGTTAAAAATAGAAAATTTACACGCTAAGGTAGAAGATAACGATATCTTAAAAGGATTGAATATAGAAGTAAAAGCAGGGGAGGTTCATGCTATTAT
The DNA here is from genome assembly GCF_030548295.1 of Wenyingzhuangia sp. 2_MG-2023. GTDB lineage: Bacteria > Bacteroidota > Bacteroidia > Flavobacteriales > Flavobacteriaceae > Wenyingzhuangia. The sequence continues at coordinate 518,862 of NZ_JAUOSB010000001.1, read as the reverse complement.
GGGGCCTAACGGTGCTGGTAAAAGTACATTGGCTTCTGTAGTTGCAGGTAATGAAAATTACGAAGTTACAGAGGGTGATATTTTTTTAGAAGGAGAAAATATAGAAGATTTATCTCCAGATGAAAGAGCACACAAAGGTATTTTCTTATCGTTTCAATACCCTGTAGAAATTCCAGGTGTAACGGTTACCAACTTTATCAAAACAGCAATCAATGCTAAAAGAAAAGCATTAGGATTAGAAGATATGCCTGCTGCAGAGATGTTGAAAAAAATTAGAGAAAAATCTGCTTTGTTAGAAATTAAAAAAGATTTCTTGTCTCGTTCTTTAAACGAAGGGTTTTCTGGAGGAGAAAAAAAACGTAACGAAATTTTTCAAATGGCCATGTTAGAACCAAAGTTGGCTATTTTAGATGAAACAGATTCTGGTTTAGATATTGATGCTTTACGTATTGTAGCTAATGGAGTGAATAAGTTAAAATCTAAAGACAATGCAGTAATTGTAATTACACACTACCAACGTTTGTTAGATTATATTGTTCCAGATTTTGTACATGTATTGGCGGATGGGAAAATCATCAAATCAGGAGGAAAAGAATTAGCTCTAGAGTTAGAAGAAAAAGGGTACGACTGGTTAGTAAAATAAATTCGAGTTGTAAAGTTGAAGCTTAAAAGTTAAAAAGAGAAATCTAAATTAACTTGACAAACTTCATTACTTGATAACTTTTAAAACTTATACAAATGAGTTTACAAGATAAATTAGCAGCAGCATTTAAAGGAGATTCTAAAAATGTTACTGTAGAAAATTATAAGAAAGAGGCTTTTGAATCTTTTTCTCAAAAAGGATTTCCTACTACTAAAGATGAAGAATGGAAATACACCAGCTTGAGAAGTGTGTTAAAAAATGAGTATGGTATAGAATCTGCAAAAGCATCAAATGTAACGGCAGCCACCATCGACCCTTTTTTAGTTGCAGGATTGGATTCTTATAAATTGGTGTTTGTAGATGGAGTTTTTCAAGCTTCTTTGTCTGATGTAATTGAAGAAGTTTCTGTAAAGTTATTGTCAGAAGCTATTGGAGATGCTACTTACTCAGCTGTTTTTAAAAACAAATACAATACACTAGCAAAAGGATTTACAAGTTTAACAGATTTAAATACGGCTTTTACCAACGAAGGTGTAGTGATTGATGTTGCAAAAAGCAAAGCGGTTTCTAAACCTATTGAGTTGATTTATTTAGCTTCTGGAGAAACATCAGCAATGTTGTTACAGCCAAGAAACTTAATTTTGGTAGGAGAAAATGCAGAAGTTAAATTTATAGAACGTCATCAATCTGTTGCTGAAGTTGCTACATTTAACAATGTGGTTACCGAAGTTTTTGTAGCTAAAAACGGAATTTTTGATTTGTATAAAATTCAAAATGATAAGAATGATGCTTCTCTAGTAGATGCTACTTTTGTGGCACAAGAAAGAGATACCGTTGCTTCTGTGTATACATTTTCTTTTGGAGGAAATATCACAAGAAACAATTTGTCGTTTTATCAAAATGGACCAGGGTGTGATTCTATTTTGAATGGAATTACAATTTTGGAAGGAGATCAATTGGTAGACAACCATACTTTGGTAGCTCACAAATCACCAGATTGTCAATCTAACGAGACTTATAAAGGAATTTACGGAGGTAAATCTACAGGAGTCTTTAATGGGAAAGTAATTGTTGAACAAGCAGCGCAAAGAATTAATGCATATCAACAAAATGATTCTGTGTTGGTTTCAGACAATGCAACCATCAATTCTAAACCTCAGTTAGAGATTTTTGCAGATGATGTAAAATGTTCTCATGGATGTACTATTGGTCAGTTAGATAAATCAGCATTGTTTTACATGCAGCAAAGAGGTATTCCTGTTAAGGAAGCAGAAGCTTTGTTAATGTTTGCTTTTTGTTCTGATGCAATTAAAGAAGTTAAAATTCCTGCGTTGAAACAAAAAATTAATCAAATGATGGCTGATAAATTAGGTGTAAACATTAAGTTTGATGAGATATAACTTAGTTATCTTTAGAATATACAAAAGCTTTCAAATTCATTTTTGAAAGCTTTTTTGTTTTTAGAACATGGTAAAATAATAGTTTTAACTTAATCTATTTATGATCTTTTTTTCAGTTGATTTTTTTATCATTGATGTACATTTCAAATAGAATAATAATGAAAAAAATAGTAATGGCTTTTGTTTTGTTTTCATTGAGCATGAATGCAACAAACAATTGGGGAAAAACTGGTCATAGAACCGTTGGTAAAATAGCAAATGAGCACATTTCAAGGAAAACAGCTAAGAAAATTAGTCAGTTGTTAGATGGGGAATCTCTAGCCTTTGTATCTATTTATGGTGATGAAATTAGAAGCAATCCTAAATACAATTCTTTTGCTCCTTGGCATTATGTAAATTTTGAAGGAGATAAAAAATACATGGAGGATGAAATCAATCCTAAAGGAGATGTTATTCAGGGAATTAAGACTTGTGTTTTAGAAGTTAGAAACAAAGAAAATTCTAAAGAAGATAGAGCCTTTTATTTAAGAATGTTGGTGCATTTTGTAGGTGATTTGCACATGCCTTTACATACAGGTAACAAACACGATTATGGAGGGAATAAAGTAAAAATAAAGTGGTTTGGAGAACCTACAAACTTACACAGTCTTTGGGATTCTGGTATGATAGAAAATTACAAAATGAGTTATACAGAGTTGGCTTTTAATTTGGATATTACTTCTAAAGAAGAAAACAAAAAATTAGGAAAAGGAACTTTGGTAGATTGGGCTCATGAATCTAGATTATTGGCCTTAAAAGTATACGAGTCTGCTAAAAATGATGAAAATTTGAGTTATAAATACATGTATGAACAGTTTCCTTTGGTTAGAACTCAATTGCAAAAAGGAGGTGTTCGTTTGGCTAAAGTTTTAGATGAGGTTTTTAAATCTAAATCCTCTTGGTTGGAAGCATTTTTATCAAATATATAAGGAGGACATCTAGTTTTGATAAATTACAAGTTGTGTGATTAGCTAAGGCTTTTTGTTTTAAGATATTAGTATTGTTATCTGAAATATACCCTGTTTTAGTTTTAAAGTTTCAAAAAAGACAAATAAAAAAGCCAATTCTATATCTTTAGAATTGGCTTTTTTAAGTTTAGATCTGTTTATCTATATAAATTATTCCCATTTGTTTTCTGCGCTTTCTCCACCCCAAATAATAGTGGCTAAATACGGATTGTCAATAAAGGGGTTTCTGTTACCTTGGGCTCCTTGAAATACGTTATTTCTTTGAATTTCAAAATCCGAAATAGGATCTTCTTTATTCCATTCTAATAAGGTGTCTAAATCTCCAATAGTAGAAATACTTTCATCATATTTAATATTCATATAGAAAACGACTCTAGCAACGTCTCCTTTCCAATCATCTCCAGGATACCATTCTCCATTTACAATTCCAGCACTACCACTTCCTTCAACAAATTCACGATTACTTCTTGAGCTATTTAAAGAAGCATCACAAACTCTTAGGTTGTGTAGATCAGCCTCTCTATAATCATCATCTAAAAATGATTGAGGGTAAATATGTTCTGTGTTAAAAGTTTGGGTACTATGTGGATTTAAGCTAGATGTCCATTCTCTTTTATCTCTACTTTCCCCAGTATACATTAGCAATACATTTGCAGAATTATCAGGATCTTGGTCAGCATCATATAAATAATCATGCCTATCAGTATATGATAAAATAGTAGTATGTTTTGTAGCAGTAAGGTTGCTTAATTCTGATGATAAACTCTCTGGGTTTGTAGAAAAGTTTACTGAATTGTAATAATCTTTTAGTTGATCAGGAATGATAAATGTAATATCACTTTCTTTTACAAGAATTGTAACAGTTGCAGATGAACAATCAGAATCATCACAAATTGTATAAGAAAAAGTATCAGTACCAATAAAACTAACTTCAGAAGTATAAGTTACTTCACCATTACTTTTTAATTTAGCATTCCCTGTGCTTAAAGACGTATCAATTGAAAGAATAGTTGTGTTACTTGTTATCTCATCATTATCTATAAGATTATCTAAGGTTATTGATGTGTTTTCAAAGATTTCGTAGGAATCATCTACAGCTTTAATTCCTTCTACTAGCGTTATTGTTATTGTAGCTGTTGAACAATCATTGTTTTCATCACAAATTGTATAAGTAAGACTATCTTCACCAATATAATCTAGTACAGGAGTATATTCTATGCTATTATTTTCATTTAATGTAGCATTTCCTTTTGTAGTTTGAGTGTCAATTGATTTAAGAGAATATCCTTCTAGTATAATATCGTTATTTAAAAAGTCATCAATAATTATTGTTTTATTTTTTACAATATTATAGCTGTCATCTACAGTAATAGAAGATAATCCGTCTAAAACTTCAATAGTAATTTTTGCAGTTGAACATTGTGGAGTGTTTGATTTGTTACAGATAGTATATTCAAATGACTCTTTTCCTGTATAATTTTGTTGAGGTGCATAGGTAATGCTTCCATCACTATTTAAAGTTACAGTACCAGCTATGTTGGTTGCATTGATTTCTAGGTTAATGTCTTCAGTATTCTTATCATTAACTAAAAAATCGTCAATTAGTAATCTAGTGTTCTCAGTTATTTGATACAAGTCATCATATGCTACTGGTTTTTCTAATTGCTTAGAAATAGAATCACTATCTGAGCATTGGATGAATAATAATGTAAAAAAAGCAATTAAATGATATTTTTTCATGAGATGTGTTTTTAAAAAAAACCAGCATAAATTAATGCTGGTTTTGATGCTATTTTTTAAAAATAAAGTTTATTCAGTTACATAGTTATAATTTCCATCTTCTCCTAATTCTACCAAAAAGGTTTCTGTACTAGAAGGACCATAAGTTTCTACTGTTACAGAATATCTACCTCCCGCTGCTGTATCAGGGAATCTAACTTTTAATACTGCATCTAAGGCTAATAATATTTCACTATCATCCCATCCTGTAGCACCAGAATATCTGTTAAAGTTTCCATATGATAAGTTTCCAACTTCGTCAGTTAAGTCATCATTATCAGCCAATCCAGTTGCTACTAAATCATAATCCTCCGAAATAAATTCGTAATCTGTAGCGTTATTTGGTTGCCATTTGTCTCCATTATAAGTGAATTTAAGAGTAGATTTTGGTGCAGACCAAGAGTTACCGTCAAAAACGAATTGTGTACCTCTGTTTGGCGTTCCAGCTGATCCTCCAAAATAATATTTATAAATAACAAACATTGAATCTTCTATTTGCGCATAAGGATATTTAGAGCTTAAGAATGCTGGCAAGTAATTTTCAGGTGATACAGAGTCGCTAAAGTTATCGTATTGACCAGGACCAGGATTCCCCATTAAATCATAATCAGCACTTGTTAAGATATATATATTGTCTAATGATTTTAATTCCCAATCAGCCCCGTTATATAAATAAAGTTCAGTAATTACTTCAGTGTCTGGTAAAGTAGTTTCTTCAAAAGATACTGGAGCGGCATATGCATAATCTCCGGTTGCAGTAAGTTCTACTAAAAAGGTTTCTGTAGTAGTAGGACCGTAAGTTTCGACTGTAATTGAGTATCTGTCTGTAACTGCTGTGCTAGGGTATTTAACTTTTAAGAACGCGTTAAAAGCTTTTAAAAGCTCATCATTGTCCCATCCACTGTCTCCAGTATATCTATTAAAGTTACCATAGGATAGATTTCCTATTTCGTCAGCTAAGTCTGTATCACTAGACAATTCAGCTATTACTGTGTCATAATCTTCATCAACAAAAGTATAATCGGTTACTTTTACTTGTGAAGCATATTCGTAATCTCCACTATTGTTATGTTTTAAATAAAAAGTTTCTGTGGAGGTAGGACCATAGGTTTCTACAGTTACAATAAAAACTTGTTCAAGTTTAGCACTAGGGAAGTTGTTTTTTAATACTACATTAAAAGCTTTTAAAAGCTCATCATTGTCCCATCCAGTAACACCAGTATATCTATTAAAATTTCCGTAAGATAGGTTCCCAATTTCATCTGCTAAATCTGCATCACCAGCTAATTCAGTTATTACTAAATCATAATCTTCGTCAGCAAAAGTGTACGCTGTAGTAATACCATTTGGCTCTTCTACAAATTGATTGTATACAATTTTAACAACATCCCCTTCTTGAGTTGTTTTTAACTCGTCTATTGATTCTAATACATCAATAATATTTTCTGAAGGAGTTAAAGCATTGCTTAAAGTTTCAAAACTTGGGTAATCTTCATCCTGTAATTCATGCGTAGTAGAGTTGATTACTTTGGCTAAATCTTCATCATCAATATTTCCTGTTTCTACATATTTTACGTTTACAAGTGCATTAACGCCTTTAGCTTTTAAACTTAGTACGTCTGCCAATAAAGGGGCTATTTTTATTTCAGCATCTTCAATACTAGTAAAGGCATTAAATGTTTCATAAATATCTTCTTCAGAACTAGTGTCAAAGTCTGCAAAATCATCTGATGTTAGTTCGTAGGTTAAGTCACCGGAGATTACGGATGATTGATCTATTTCTCCAGAGGCTTTAAGTTCACTATATGTATCCTCCATAGGATCACAAGACGTTGTGATGAAGGCAAAAAATCCTATTAATATTAATATTTTTTTCATTTTCTAGTTTTTTTAAAAGTTAATTTTTGTCGAAATACTAAATGTTCTTCCTGCACCATACCAAACTTCTGCACCAGCAGCAGTTCCATCATTATCATCAGCTACAGATACGTATTCGGTGTTAAATACATTGTTCATACGTGCAGTAATTTTAGTGTCTAAGTCTTTAATTTTAAACTTATGACTTAATACAGCATCAAACAATCCTACACTTGGTATTTCCCATGGTTGAGGTAAACCAGCACTTCCTCTGTTACTTGGATCAAAGTCAGCAAAATACCTGTCGTAATAAATATAATCAACTGCTAACGTTGTGTTTTCAGCCATGCTATAGTTAAATCCTAATGCTCCAGTAGTTTGGGCAGATCTACCAACAGGTGTTCCTTTAACAAATAAACTTACAGTTTCTACTACTTCTTGATCTTCATTTATGATATCAACATTTTCTACGTTGCTATCCCAGAACCAATCACCTAAACTTACCATACCAGTTACTTTTAAATTTTCAAAAGGTCTGTATTCAAAGTCTACTTCAATTCCTTGGTGAACAGCATTTACACCAGTAATGTTAGCATATGCGGTTGTTTTATCTGCTTGTTGAAAACTTTCAACTTCTGTTCTGTCATTCCATCTTGTATGGTAAAGGTTAACGTTTGCAGCAAGCTTTTCAGTTCTTAATCCGTAACCTAACTCATAACTATAAATTTTTTCATTTTTTGCATCTTCGTTTGTGTTGTTGTCATAACCTGGCCAAACAGCATCAAAGTCAGGAGCTCTTTCAAAGTACCCAGCGTTTACAAAAACATTGTGATAATCATCTAAACGATAGTTAGCACCACCTTTAAGTCCATAACCTAAGAAATTAACAAAATCAGTTTCTTGATTTCCTGGAGTTTCTTGAAAGTATTCTATTCTTTTGTAACTAGTCATAGATAAGTTACCTGTAACAAAAGCAGAGATTTTGTCTTTATTGTATTCTATTTGAGATAACAAACCTCCCCAGTTTACAACTCCGTCATTGTAATATGCAATTTTATCACCTACTTGGGCAGCGTTATTAGGATTGTTGTCATCATCATCATTTAAGTAATATTGAGCTCCTAATAAATCAGTAACTTCTTGATAGTGTTTACCCGTATAAGTTCTTAAGTCTACTCCGTTTACCCAAGTAACATTTTCATTTAATTCAGTAGTTAAGGTAGATAAAGCACCTGCCCAAAAATGATCGTTTCTACTTGCTCTTAAAATAGCAGTTCCTCCATTAACACCACTTGAAATATTTTCTTGTACTATTCTGTCTAAGTCAACAGGACCATAGTTTCCTAATTTGTAATCAGGACTTGTAAATTTACCAGACTCATCTCCAGCAGTTCCACCACCACCACCAGAACCAGCTGATACGTAAGCTGTAGTAGTTAATTTGTTGGTTTCATTAATAGTCCAATAATGGTTTAATGATATTTGTGGTTTGTTGTAGAAATTATCTTCTATATGAGTTACTTGTCCATTTTTATATCCCCAATCAGGATTGTATTTAATACCTCTTTCATTGTTTACGTTATCAGCAATGGTGCTTTTAGTTTGTCTTTGTCCATGACGTTGTTGAGCCCCAATTACGGTAAAAGATAATTTATGAGCGTTGTTGATTTTATAAGAAATGTTAGTGAAATATGAAACTCCATTAAATTCAGTTCCATCAACATAACCATTTCCATTCGTTCTATCTGCATAAACAGTAACGGCCAATCCGTTATCCATTAAACCTGTAGAGTATTTTAAACCATATTTGTTATATCCATCATTACCTAATCCATAGCTAAAAAAACCTCCTTCTTCAGCATCAGTAGTTTCTGTTATAATGTTTACAGTACCTCCAATAGAAGGAATGGCAACTTTAGACGCTCCTAAACCTCTTTGTGTTTGTGTAGAAGAAGTAACAGCCCCAATACCAGCCCAGTTAGACCAATATACACGACCATTTTCCATATCGTTAACAGGTACACCGTTGATTAATACCCCAACGTTTTCTGAGTTAAAACCACGCATGGTAATTTCACCATCACCAAAACCACCACCCGCTTTTGATGTATAAACACCAGGAGTAGTTTTTAAGATTTCAACAAATTCTTGATTTCCTAATTTTAATTCAATATCGGCTTTTGTGATTTTAGAAGTAGCAACAGGGGTTTTTCTATCAATAGTAGCAGAAGCAACAATCATGATTTCATCCAATCCTACAGAAGAACTTTCCATAACAATTTTCATCTGTTTTGTTGAGTCTGTTGTAACAACTTTGGTTGTAAATCCTAAAGAAGAAATTTCTAACTTATCTGAATTAGTTGTTGTGTTTATTTCAAATTCTCCATTAAAGTTTGTAAACACTCCTTTGCTGGTGTTTAAAATTTTAACGGATGCTAATGGAATTGGTTGTCCAAAGCCATCAATAACCAACCCAGTGATTGTTTTTGACTCTTGTCCAAAACTCTTTAGTATTAAAGAGGTGAACACTAAAGTAAATAGAATAAGTTTTTTCATTTTTGATATAATAGATTTAGTTTGTCCGACAAAACTAAATACTTACAATATTGTAAATGAAAATGTTGTCTTATATTAAAAACAACAAAGATTAAAATTAACGTTATCTAAAACATTGCAATGTTAATTTAATGTAAAACTTAGATAAATAAAACATTAAATTTTAACAAAAGTTTAGCTATGTAGATTCTGTTTAAACTTTAGTTGGTAGGTGGGGTTAAACATAAAAACTCCAAGTACAACAGTACTTGGAGTTTTATTTTAAGATAAAATCTTAGTTTATTAAGCCTCTACAGGGATAATAGAAACGTAAGATTTGTTGTTTCTTTTCTTTTGGAATTCTACAATTCCATTAACTTTTGCATGTAAAGTATGATCTTTTCCCATGTAAACATTTTCACCTGGGTTGTGAGTAGTACCTCTTTGACGTACTAAGATGTTACCAGCCAATGCAGCTTGTCCACCAAAAATCTTTACACCTAATCGTTTCGATTCTGATTCTCTACCGTTCTTCGAACTTCCGACACCTTTCTTATGAGCCATAATATTGTGTTTTTATAAGGTTATTATTTTTCTTTAATTTGTTTTAGACACCTAAAATTAAGCGTTGATTGCTTCAATTTGGATTTCAGTAAAATACTGACGGTGTCCGTTTTTCTTTTTGTAACCTTTTCTTCTTTTTTTCTTAAAAACGATTACTTTATCACCTTTTAAGTGACCTAAAACTTTAGCTTTCACTGAAGCTCCTTCTATAGCTGGGGCGCCAATAGTAACATCACCATTGTTGTCTACTAATAAAACGTTGTCAAAAGAAACTGAATCTCCTTCTTCGTTTTGCAAACGGTGAACGTATACTTTTTGGTCTTGCGCTACTTTAAACTGCTGCCCTGCTATCTCTACAATTGCGTACATACTTAAATATTTAAAATGCTTGTTAATAAAATGGACGCAAATATACATTTTATTTTTCAACAAAAGGCAACAATAAATATTTTTTTGAAATATTTATTGTGTTGATTTTTATATATTTACATCTATTCTTAAACCCTTGTATTTGTTGAAAACTCATTCTAAAATAGTTGCTGTATTTTGTTTTTGGTCTTTTACATTGTTTGCGCAAATAAACGTTGATAATGTGATTGATGATTATTTTAAGGCGATTGGTGGAGTAGATTTGCTAAAACAAGTGACTACTTTTTCATCGGTTTCTGTTACAAACTTAAATGGAGAACATATTGAGTTAAGAACAAAACAGAAATTTCCAAATCTTAAATTGATGGAGATTTATAAGAACGATGTGTTGATTTCAAAAAAAGTATTCAATGGTAAAAAAGGGTACAAGCTTACAAAAGGTGTTAAAAAAAAATATACAGAAGAAGAGATTGTTAATGAAAAGAAACTATCAGCCGTTTTTCCTGAGTTTGGTTTTTTAAATACAGCCGCATATGTTGGGGAAGCGCATGTTTCTGGTAAACTATGTCATGTTTTAAGTTTTGAAAATAAAAAAATGTATTACGACAGTCTTTCTGGATTGAAGTTAAAAGCGGTGACTGTTTTTAAAAAAGATACAAAAGAGATAATTCAAGAAACATATTATTCGGATTATAAAAAGGTAAAAGGCATTTTATTTCCGTTAACGTACTTGATTAAAGTTAAAGATATGGAGATTCTGTACACAGTAGAATCTATTTCTTTAAACAGAGATGTAATTCTTTCAGATTTTGAGTAGAACTTTATAGTTTTTGTATATTTGGTTCAATTTTATAATTAAGAATCATGAACATCATAAAACTAGTATTTATAGCTTGTTTGGCTATTCAAGTAATGAGCTGTAAACCTTCTGAAAAAAAAGAAGTTGCCACTGAACTAAATGCACCTGAAAAATTAGCTACAGCAAGTGTTAACATAGAAGGAATGACTTGTGAAATAGGTTGTGCAAAAACTATTGAATCCAAAATTTCTAAGTTAGAAGGTATAACGGAATCTAAAGTGAATTTTGAAGCTAAAAAAGGAACTTTTACATACGATAGTAACAAGACATCAGAAGAAAAGATTATCAATACGATTAACAATCTTTTGGATGGGAAAACATACAAAGCCAATATTTTAGAAAACTCTTGCAAACCTGGATGTGAAAAACCATGTTGTGCAACCAAAGAAAAAGTAGAATGTTCTAAAGAGTGTGCGGATAAGTGTGGTCATAAAGAAGGTGAATCATGTAAGAAATCTTGTGTTGATAAAAATGACACTTCTGAAAAAGAATGCAAAGCTGAGCATAGTGAGAAGTCATGCTGTAAAGACGAGAAAAAAGATTGCGAAACAGGTTGTGAGAAAGCATGTTGCACTACTAAGAAATAATTTATATAACCTTTATTTGTAAAAGCTGCTCTGTGTTAGAGTGGCTTTTTTAATAATTTTGTTAGAAACAAAAAACAACTACTCTCACAATGAATACTGCACTTATTAAAAGAATCAATATAGCAATTGTCTCGGTTTATCTAATTTTTTTGGCTGGATCTGTTGTTAGAATGACAGGGTCTGGAATGGGATGTCCCGATTGGCCAAAATGTTTTGGGTATGTGGTGCCTCCAACTTCGGAAGATCAATTGACCTGGAAACCTAATACGGTTTATGAAAAAGGAGTTATTATTATTCATGATGAAGCTTTGTTTGTTGCAGATGAAACTATTGAAACAACTCAAGAGTTTAATCAATCTAATTGGTCTGCGTACACCAAGCATGAATATGCAGAATTTAATGTATATCATACGTGGACAGAGTATGTAAATAGATTGAGTTCGGTGCTTGCGGGTTTTGTGTTTTTGGTTCTATTGTGGAAAGTAACGTTTGATAAAAATAAAATTAGAGGAGTTGCTCCGTTGGTGTATTTTGCCTTTTTAGGAATGTTGTTTGAGGCTTGGTTGGGTAAAATTGTAGTAGATAGCTTTTTAACGCCTTATATCATAACAATTCATATGATTGGTGGTTTGCTAATAATTGGGTTGTTGTTAAGAGCTAAATTTTTGGCAAGCACCAAAGGATTGCTTTATTCCTACAAAAATCATAAAACGTTTCGTGCTCTGTTGTTTGCAGCATTGACGATGATTACAATCCAAATAATATTAGGTACTCAAGTTAGGCAATTTGTAGATGAACAAGTAAAGTTGTATGGTTTTGAGCAAAAGAAATTCAGTTTATTAGACCCTAATTTTAATTTTTACTTCCATAGATCTTTTACTATAGTAATTGTATTGATAGGTGCTTTTTTGTTTTGGCTGAATCAAAAATACAATCTTGGATTTAAGCAAGTAAAATGGATTGTAGGTTTGTTGTTTTTTGAAGCTTTTACTGGAGTTTTGATGTATTATGTAAGCTTCCCTTTTGGAACACAAGCAGTTCACTTGTTGTCAGGAGCATTGTTGTTTGGGTTGTTATTATATATGGTATTTGTGTCTAATAGATTGAGTAGATTCAAATCTTAGTTTTCCCATTCTAACGTTTCTATCAAGTGTTTGATGTCTTTTTTTACAAAAGAAATGGCAGGAAGAATAGAGTCGTAGTTTGGACTCACATCAAAATACAAAGAACCGCTGATGAAGTTTTTGACAGAATCAGTTACTTGAAATTGAATAGGAGAAGCTGCATCTCCAGAAATTTCAAAAATACGAGCATATATTTTCTTATCGTAGTTTTCAAAAGGAAGCACTTCAATGTGTTCAGCTTTTAAAGTATGTTTGTATGTTAATTTTTCTGCATCAGCTATCAGTTGATAGATGTTTTTATCTACATTTTGATACGTTAGATTGATGTCTGCCTTTAATTTAGGATAATGTATGTTTGCCCAATTTGATTTTTCAACAGTAAAAACAGCTTGATTTGAAATTTCAAAGTTATAGGGAGTTGTTGTGTTTAAGACTTTGTAATTAGGTTTTTGATAAGATAAACTTAGGTAAGCATTTGGTTTTGGAACAACATCATTTTCACAACTAATAAAGCCCAATAGGATTGGAATAATATAAAAAAATCTCATGAAAATGTGGTTTTACTTGATGGCTACTTTTATCTGTTTGATTCTTTTTTTCTCAAGAACTTCGATGGTGAAAGTTAAATTTTGATAATTTATTTTTTCAAATTTACGAGGAAATTTTCCTGATAATTCTAAAATCAATCCTGCTAAAGTTTCAGACTCTCCTTTGTCTTTTTCAAAATTTACCTCGTCCAAATCTAAAACTTTACAAAAGTCTTTCAAATTTATTTTACCATCAAAAACATAATTGTTTTCGTCTATTTTGGAATAAGATAGATCTTCTTCGTCAAACTCATTACTAATGTCTCCAACAATTTCTTCAATCACATCTTCTAAAGTTACCAGTCCGCTAGTTCCACCGTATTCATCTACAACTATGGCCAAATGATTTTTTCGTTCTTGAAAATCAATTAACAAATCGTCTAGTTTTTTGTTTTCGGGAATAAAGTAAGGTTCTCGGATAAGTGTGAGCCAATTAAAATTTTCTTTGTTTAGGTGAGGAAGCAAATCTTTGGTGTATAAAACGCCTATAATTTCATCAATATTGTTGTTGTAAACAGGGTTTCTAGAATATCCGTTTTGGGCAATATTCGTTAATACTTCGCTAAAAGAAGTGTCTTTAGAAATAGCACAAATATCCATTCTAGGGTTCATGATTTGAACCGTTTCAGTGTTTCCAAAATTTACAATTCCTTCTAAAATGTTTTTTTGTTCTTCGGTAGTGCCTTCTTCGGAAGTAAGTTCTAAGGCTTGAGATAAATCGTCTACGGAAAAATTACTTTTACTATTTCGCAAATGTCTCTCTATAAAATTGGACAAAGCCGTTAAAGGGCCGCTTACAAATACAAATATTTTACTTAAAAAAACCAGTACAGGGCTCATCAATAATGCAAAAGATTTGGCATTTCTATTGGCATAAACTTTTGGTAATACTTCACCAAAAATTAAAATGATAAAGGTGATGAGTATTACTTCTATAAAAAAACGAACATTGAGTGTGAAAAAAACTAAATCTATGTTGTAGGTTAAGTTTACAAAAAACACATCTCCTAAATTGGCAAACAATAATACTATTAAAATGTTGATAGCATTGTTGGCAACTAATATATTGGCTAATAAGTTTTTTGGTTTGTCTAAAAGGCTTACTGCTTTTTTAGAATTTGGAGAATCGAGTGATTTAATTTCGTCCAATTCTTTTGGGGTGAGCGAGAAAAAAGCAACTTCAGAACCAGAAATGAGAGCAGAGGATATTAATAGTCCTAGTGTGATGAGACAATTGATAATAGTGTCTATTGGAAACGCAGTATCGTATATGGGCTCAGGCAATGTTTTGTGGATTAAAAGGGTAAATCATCAATAATTCCTTCTGAACTAGGTTTTTCTAGCTTAGAATCTTTGTTTTCGCTCTTTGGAGATAAAAAATTCATTTCTTGAATGTGAATTTCGGTAGTGTATTTTTTTACACCTTCTTGTTCCCATTCACGAGTTTTTATTTTGCCTTCGCAATATACTTTATCTCCTTTGTTTAAATATTGCTCACAGATTTCTGCAAGTTTGTTTCTTACAACAATGTTGTGCCATTCTGTGGTTGTGGTTTTTTCTCCAGTACTTTTATTCGTGTAAGTTTCGTTAGTAGCAAGCGGAAATCTGGCTACAGCAGAACCATCGTCAAAATAATGAATTTTAACGTTGTCTCCTAAATGACCTATAAGCATTACTTTGTTTAAAGTACTAGTCATGAATACATAGTTTATGAAAGTTCAAAAATAACGAAAAATTATTTGGTTTGGTACATCTCTAAGAATTTGTGTATCAGTTTTGAAATGGCATATTTTTCTATGTTTTTCCACTGTATTAAAGACTTGGATGTTATTTTATCAGTTTTTAAAATCCAAAATTTAGTATATAAATGTTGATGACTCAACTTGTGTACCCAAGATTCTGGATTAAAAAGTGTTAAATGATCTTCAGGTTTTTGATAATTGTTAAAGAAATCATCTTTAGTTAAAGTTTTTTCATCAATAATTTCTGAAGATTCTATCAACGGAAATTGATACAAGTTTTTCCAAATTCCGTTAGTGGTTCTTTTTTCTAAAATAGTGTGTTGACCATCATCTAAAACAATAAAATTAAAATATCTTTTTTTGACAGTGATTTTTTTCTCTTTAACGGGTAATACATCAATTGTGTTTTTTGATTTTGCCAAACATCTATTTTGTAAAGGACAAACTTCGCACAACGGATTTTGAGGTTTGCAAACCATAGATCCAAAATCCATAAGCGCTTGATTGTATTCCCTAGGATTTGCATTTTGGATGAGTTCTTGAGCCAATTCCTTAAAATATTTGATTCCTTTAGAAGAGTTTATTGGAATGTCAATATTAAAGTAACGAGACAAAACTCGGTATACATTTCCGTCTACCACAGCAGCTTTTTCGTTATAACAAATAGAAGCGATTGCAGAAGCAGTATAATCACCTACTCCTTTTAGTTTTAATAACTCCTTGTAGGTTTTAGGGAATTGACCGTTTAATTCTTCACAAATGTATTTTGCAGAAAAATGGAGGTTTCTGGCTCTTGAGTAATAGCCGAGTCCTTGCCAGTCTTTTAACACTTGATCTTCGTGCGCATTGGCAAGATCTTGCACGGTTGGATAGTGGCTAATAAATGTGTTATAATAGGTTAATCCCTGCTGAATTCTAGTTTGCTGTAAGATGATTTCTGAAATCCAAATAAAGTATGGGTTTGACGATTTTCGCCAAGGTAAATCTCTTTTGTTGTTTAAATACCACGTTTCCAGTATGTTATTAAATTCCATATATTTGTATCTAGGAATGCAAACTTACAGAAAGTTCTGTTAAAATTTGATGGGTAATGTTTTTAGTATTAATTAATTATCATATATTTGCATCCTCAATTTTTTTCTAGAAATAACATAAAATTTAATAAGAAATGACGAAAGCAGATTTAGTTACAACCATTGCAGATAAATCAGGAATTGAAAAAGCTGATGTTTTGGCAACTGTTGAGGCGTTTATGGATGAAGTGAAAAGTGCTTTGGAAAAAGGTGACAATGTTTACTTAAGAGGTTTTGGAAGTTTTGTAATTAAAACTAGAGCTGAAAAAACAGGAAGAAACATTTCTAAAAACACCACTATCAAAATTCCTGCTCATAATATACCAGCATTTAAACCTGCTAAAACATTTACTGAAGGTGTTAAAGCTAAGGTAGAAGTAAAGTAAAAAAGACAAGAAAATAAATAGATTATTAACTATCTCTATCTATTAAAAGTAGAGACTTTAAAATTATAAATTATGCCAAGCGGTAAAAAAAGAAAAAGAGCTAAGATCTCTACTCACAAACGTAAAAAAAGATCAAGAGCTAACAGACATAAGAAAAAGTAAGTTTTAAACTTACTTTTTCTTGTTTTTTATGGTTTTGTAAAACCATAACACGTTCATTGACATTAAGACTCGCGTCTTAATTATCAATACACTTATTTTTAATCGTGTTACACAAGTAGCATTTAAAACAAATCAGGATGAAATTAGAATTAATTATTCGTTCAAATTCTTCTGATATTGATTTTGCATTGCTTAGAGATGGTAGATTAATTGAGTTAAATAATGAATCTAATGATAATAAAATATCAGTAGGTGATATATTTTTAGCCAAAGCAGGAAAAGTATTAAAAGGTTTAAACGCCTCTTTTGTTGATGTTGGTTATGCCAAAGATGGTTTTTTACATTACCATGATTTGGGAGCTCAAGTTCAATCTCTAAACAGTTTTTTAAAGAAAGTAAGTACAGGTAATTATAAAGATTTTACGCTTAACAAGTTTCAATTTGAAAAAGATATTGACAAAGGAGGTACAATTGACAAGGTGTTAAAACCAAAGCAAAATATTCTCGTTCAAATTGTAAAAGAACCGATATCAACCAAAGGACCACGAATTAGTTCTGAGTTGTCCATAGCTGGGAGATATCTAGTATTAGTGCCCTTTTCAAACAGAGTTTCTGTTTCCCAAAAGATTGAAGATCCTAAGGAAAAAGAAAGACTTAAGAAATTGGCAAAAAGTATCAAACCGAAAGGGTTTGGGCTAATTCTGCGCACAGTAGCAAAAGACAAAAAAGTTGCAGAATTAGACAAAGATTTACAAAATTCACTACAACGCTGGGTAGAAATGTGTGAACGTATTCCAAATACAAATACACCTACAAAAGTTTTGAGTGAGTTGAATAGAGCATCTTCTATACTAAGAGATGTTTTAAATGATTCTTTTACGAATATAGTTGTTGATGATGATCAATTGGCTAATGAAATCAGAGATTATATTGAAGAAATTGATCCTGAGAAAGTTGGAATTGTAAAAGACTACGATGGGAATATTCCTATATTTGAAAAATACGGTATCGAAAGACAAATAAAAGCTTCTTTTGGAGAAACAGTCTCCATGAGTAAAGGGGCATATTTGGTGATAGAACACACAGAAGCGTTACACGTAATTGATGTAAATAGTGGAAATAGATCTAACAAAGCCAATACACAACAAGACACAGCGCTTGAAGTGAATCTAATAGCAGCAACTGAGATTGCACGTCAGTTGCGATTAAGAGATATGGGTGGTATTATTGTGATTGATTTTATTGACATGAATAGCAATGAAAACAGACAACAACTTTACGAACACCTTAAAAATGAAATGGCAACAGACAGAACCAAACACAAAATTTTACCTCCAAGTAAGTTTGGTTTAGTGCAAATTACTCGTCAACGTGTCCGTCCGGAAACGAATATAAAAACGAGAGAACCCAATCCAAATCAAAGTGGAGAGGTAGAAGCACCTATCGTGCTGATTAGTAAGATTGATTTTGAACTAAGAAAAATCTTATCTAATGACAATAAGCGTCAAGAAAAAATCTTTTTACATGTACATCCTTTTGTGGCTGCTTACTTAAACAGAAAACTATATTCTCAACAGAGAAAATGGTTTGCGGAACACAAAAAATGGATAAAAATAATACCTAGAGATGCTTATATGTATCTACAATATAAGTTTTCTTTTAAAAAGTAAAATCATATCAATTAAGCTTTATCAGTTCACACTGGTAAAGCTTTTTTTATGTTTGTAATTCTGAGCAATCTTCCTTCTTTTTTTCAATAAAAACCTTGTTAATTTGTTCAAGGTTAAGTCACCACCAACATATAAGAAAATGGCTCCAAGTGGTGGATTAACGGTGTGAAATATACCTTGGTCTGAATGCCATTTCCATACTTCTAAATAGGTTCCTATCAGTTCTAAATAAAGGACTAGTAGACCCATAACAAGATAAAAGGGCAAGAAATTTTTTCGTTTTAAGGCAAAGAAAAATAAGACTCCGAGAAGTAAACTTAAAGTGTCTTTTAGAATGAAAATCACAAAAGGGAATGCTATTATATAAAACCAACCCACTATTTTTTTTACGTTTTCAGTGTTTTTTGGAGTTACATATTTTTGAGTTAAAAGCCATCCTAAGGTATATACACCAGCGTGTCCAAAAGGAACATAGAAAGGAATTGTTCCGTCTCTATAGTCGTACATGTCAAACAAATCGCTAAAAAGATATTCTCCAAACCAAGAAAGAGGAATCATTATAAACATAAGAATTTTCAGTCTCAAAGGAGCTGTCCAAAGTAAAAAGGCAGCTATACAAAGAACAATAATCGTGGTGATTGTTTTTCCATCAAAAAATTGTTGGTCAAAATATACGGAATCAAAAAAGAGAAAAGGAGTCCAGAGAAGAATTAAGAATAGTGAAAAATGTGTTCTTTTGTTAAATTCGATAAGATTCATAATTCCTTTGTATGTTTAAAACCAAAAACCAGCACTAATATATACGGTTTTGTATCGGTTTTCTGGAGACCAAGCATAATTTATTTCAAACGGTCCTAAAATAGTGTCGCTCCCCAATCCAATAGCGTATCCTGTTTTTGCATTCTTAAAAAAGGATTCAGTTCTCATCAAATCAAGAATGTTGTTGGAAACAATGGCATAGTTGGTTGTAAAGTTGATGTAGTTTTTTTTGTAATAGCGATATCGTAAAGTTCCCAAAGTTTTTAGAAAGGAATTTCCTTCTAGCTCAGAAAATTTGTAGCCATAAAAAGGAATAAAGTTGTTGATAAAACTCTTACCATAACCTCCTAAAGCATAGTTAAAATTAGGCAAAGTACCTTCTGTAAAACTAAGAGCACCATCCCCTTGTCCAAAAAAGGATAACCTATTTGATAAAGTCCAAATACCTTCCATAGTAAGTCTTACTTGTGAGAAAGGTGTAAAATTTTTACCAAAGTCTGTAGACGTTAAAAAAGATCTCCAAGTGGCATTTACCAAGACTCCTTTGTTGGGAAAACTTTTTTTATCATAAGTATCTGCTTCAAGTTTTCCAAGAATAGTTAGGTAATGACTATCGTCAAAAAAAGCTCTAACATCATCTTCGGTAGAAGAAAAATTATTGGTGAAAGAGCGTATGTGTTTGTGTTCCATTCCTATTGAAATGGCATATTTGTTTAGGTAATTGGCTTGCGTATAGATGTAATTGGTAAAATCTTCGTATTCAAAATTGATTTGATTCACATCACTAAAGTCAAATCCATATCTATTAGTAATATTGTTGCTGTTTACAACAGTTTCAAATTGATTGAATCTAGAATGGAGTCCATAACTTAAAAAGTTTCCATTGTCTATAAAATAGTTGATGTCATATCTTACATTGTCACCATAAGCTAGATCAATGGAAATCATGTCGTTTTGAATCAAAAGGTGTTTGTGAGTGTAATTTACGAGACCAGCTAATTTGTAGAGCGGATCGTAATGAGCTCCTAATTTCAAAAATTTATATTCAGGATTTTCGGTAAGCTGAATTTTTAAATCTACAACAGAATCTTTTTCTAGAAAAGAATAAAAAATACTACTAAAATTGTTTGTTGTTGTTGCGTAATTGATGTTCTTATTGAACTCTTGGAGAGATATTTTTTGCCCTTTTTTAAAGTTTAATTTACCTCTAATATAACGTCTGGTATAGTTTTTAGCTCCTGTAATTTCGTAGCTGTTTACAATATGTTTTTTGGTGTCTAAAATTAATTTTTTCTTTTCTTTTTGTAGAGGTTGTTCTTGTGCTAATTTTTTCAATTGAGGAATGTACGATTTTGCTTTTTCGTAACCAGCATCTATAATTTGTCTTTTTTTATCAAAATCAATGATGCTAAATTCTCTAACATCTGGATGGAGATACAAATCAACATCTTGTTTTAAACTTGTAGAATCTTTACCATACAGTTGAAAGTTTACAATTTGATCGATAACTTTTACGGCGGAATCAAGATTTCTTTGTTTTTTCAAACTTCCTTGTACATCTATTCCAATAACATAATCTATGCCTTTGTCTCGCATTTCTTTGATGGGAAAGTTGTTAGAAATTCCACCATCTATAACAGTTACAGAGTCTATAACACTTGGAGCCAAAAGTGTGGGTAAAGAGGCACTAGATCTAACAGCTAAAGCAAGAGAACCAGAGTTTATTTCTACTTGTTTTCCTGTTTCTATATTGGTGGCAATACAAAAGAAAGGAATAGGCAGTTTTGAAAAATCGGTGATATGATCTACAGGATGGTACAGTTCACTTAATTTATTGTAAGTGCTTTGTCCTTTAGAAAGTGCAATAGGCAAACCAATTTTAAAATTTTTGATAGGTAGTTTTAGAATGTATTTTTCATTATTTTTTTTATCAAAAAAGGAATTGTATTTTCTGTCAATGTCATCAGTAAGCATTTTGGTAAAATCAATAGACATAATAATAGAGTCTATTTGTTTAGCGGAATATCCTGTTGCGTATAAAGCTGCCACAGCAGCTCCCATACTAGTACCAGCAATATAATCCAGTTCTAAACCAGCTTCTTCAATAGCTTTTAAAACACCAATATGTGCAAAGCCTTTGGCTGCTCCACCACTTAATACCAATCCTATTTTGGGTTTTATAGAGTCGTTTTTTTGTTCGCTTTTTTGACTGAAAACGAATGAGGAAAATAAACTTAATAGAATTAGAAAGTGTTTCAACATAATAGTACGAAAGTTACTCTTTTTTCAAGAAATAAGCTTGGACTTTTTTAGCTCTAGAAACGCCTAAAACACTGCTTAATTGTTCTAAATTGGCTTCTTTTATTCTTTTGACAGATTTAAAATATTGAAGTAAACTTTCGACACTTTGTTTCCCTATGCCAGGAATGGTTTCTAGTTCTGAATTTAAAGCCGTGTTGCTACGTCTATTTCTGTGATGTGTAATTCCAAATCTATGCGCTTCGTTTCTTAGTTGTTGTAATATTTTAAGCGTTTCCGATTTTTTATCTAAATACAAAGGAATAGGATCGTCTGGAAAAAATAACTCTTCTAGTCTTTTGGCAATACCAATAATGGCAATTTTGTTTCGTAATCCTAAAAGATCTAAGCTTTTTAAGGCTGATGACAATTGACCCTTTCCTCCATCAATTAATATCAATTGTGGTAGTGGCTGATCCTCTTCTAGTAAACGTTTGTAACGTCTGTGAACTGCTTCTTCCATAGAAGCAAAATCATCAGGCCCTACAACGGTTTGAATATTAAAATGTCTATAATCTTTTTTGCTAGGTTTTCCATCTTTAAAAACCACACAAGCAGCTACAGGATGTGTTCCTTGAATGTTTGAATTATCAAAACACTCTATATGTCTAGGCTCGGCACTCAAGCGTAAATCCTTTTTCATTTGAGCCATAATTCGTTTGGTATGTCGCTCTGGATCTACAATTTGTACTTGTTTAAATTGTTCTTGTCTGTAGTATTTTGCGTTGCGTAAAGAAAGTTCTACCACACGTAATTTATCTCCTTGTTTGGGAACAGTCACTTTTATATGTTCACCCACATTTACTTTAAACGGAACTAAAATTTCTGGACTAATAGAATTGAATCTCTCTCTTAATTCCACAATGGCTAGTTCTAATAGTTCTTTATCTGTTTCTTCTAGTTTTTTCTTGATTTCTATGGTGTGAGATTGAATGATAGATCCGTTAGAAATTTTAAAAAAGTTGATATATGCGGCAGCATCGTCAGATAAAATAGAAAATACATCAACATTGTTGATGGTAGGATTTACAATGGTAGATTTTGCCTGATAATTAGCAAGCAAATCCATTTTTTCTTTAATTTTTTGAGCTTCTTCAAATTCCATGTTGGCAGCAAATTCATGCATCATGTTATTAAAAGCTTTTATAGATTCTTTAAAATTCCCTTTAATAATGTTTTTAATGGCAGAAATTTGTGCGTTGTAAGCGTTTTCGGACTGCAAACCTTCGCAAGGACCTTTGCATTTTTTAATATGATAATCTAAACAAACCTTAAACTTTCCAGAGTTGATGTTTTCAGGACTCAAATCAAACATACAACTACGAATTTGATAAAGCTCCTTGATTAAATCTAACAAAGCATAAGCAGTTTTTACATTGGTGTAAGGACCAAAATATTCAGATCCGTCACGGATCATTCTTCGGGTAACAAAAATTCTAGGAAAACGTTCTTTTTTAATACAAATCCAAGGGTAAGATTTGTCGTCTTTTAATAATACGTTGTATTTGGGTTTGTATTTTTTAATTAGATTGTTTTCTAGTAAAAGCGCATCTGTTTCTGTAGCTACTACAATGTGTTTGATGTCTACAATTTTAGATACTAGAATTCGTGTTTTACCATCTTCGTGCTTTTTGGTAAAATAACTACTGACTCTTTTTTTTAGATTGATGGCTTTACCTACATAAATAATGGTTCCTTCCTTATCAAAGTATTGATATACTCCAGGGGTAGAAGGTAAAACGGCTATTTTAAGTTTTATATTGCTATTCACATGGTAAATTTAAACAATAATGTTGATTGAGTTTACTAAGATTGGGATGGATGCTTGGTAAAATATTTAGTTAGAAATTACAACAGCAAAAAATAAATAAATGAAAATATTGAACCTTTAGATTTTTTAAGTGTAGTAATATTGAACCATTAAATAAAAATATGAAAACATTAAAATTATTCATCTTCTTAACTATTTCTTTTTTAAGTTTTGAAAGCAATGCACAACAAGCCAAAGAAATATTAGGAATTGCTAACGAACAAAAAGGGCTACAATATTATAAAACTCAGAGTGAGCTGTGGAAAGAAAAATTGGCTAACAATCCAAAAGATAAAAAAGCTTGGGTTAATTATTACAAAGCTAAAAGGGCTGTTTATCAAAAAGAAGATTATAAGTTTTGGGTAGAGAATAGAGCAGAAGTATTTAGAAAATTAGATCCAATTTTAGAAAATTTACATAAAAACCTCCCCAATAGTTTTGAGTACTATTGGTTAAAATCAACAAACACAATAAATAAAAAAGAAGCTTTTAAGTTAGCCTCAAAAGCCTACAGTATTTCTCCCGAAAGAAAAGAGACATATGAAGAGTTGCTTATCTATTATATAACCAAATGGCAAACAGAAAAAGCAGCTGTAATTGCTAATAAAATTCTATCATCTAACCTTTATGCAAATGCTTTGTATCAATGGAATTTAAATTCTTTAAATGTTGCTAATCCGGAGTCTATTATAATTACTCATGGGGATTTAGATACCTTACCAAAATGGGTTTTGCAAACAGGTTCATCGATAAGAAACGATGTATTGATTATTAATGAATGGTTGATGGTGGATAGTGACGAATATAGAAAAGGAGTTTTTTTTAAGCTGAATATAAATCCGTTTTATAGATCTGTTTCAGGTTTCAAAGACAAAGAAGTTTATAAAAATAAATTACTGAGCTATATTATTGAGCAAGTAGGTAAAACTAGGGCGATTCATTTTGATTGTGGTACAGATATTAAATTATTTGAGGAATTACAGATTAAAGAAAAAATGTATTTAACAGGAGTTTCTTTTACTTATAGCGATGAGGTGATTGATAATTTAATACTTACAAAACATAATTTTGAAGAAGTGCTGTATTTAGATTATTTGTTTTCAGATTTTCAAAATCATCCACAATCAGACATGGTTAAAAAAACACTAAATATTAGCTATATTCCTGGTTTGATGAAATTAAAAAAGCATTATACAGCTACCAACAATCAAAAAATGATGAAGAAGTGCGATGCTTTAATAACTAAGATTTTGGATGATAGCGGACGTAAACAAGAGATTCTATCTTGGTATGAGTAAAAAGATTTCTAAACAGAAAGCAAAAGAGTTTGTGAGTTTTTCAGATGAAGAGCTCATGAAACTTTTTGCATTGGAAAATAACGAATTAGCATTTGAAGAAGTGTATAAAAGATATTTCAATCCGTTAACGAAATACATAGGTTGGATGGCTAAAGATATAGATTTGAGCAAGGATATTGTACAGGGGGTTTTTAGTAAATTATATAGCAATCCTAAATTGTATAATGCAGATGAAAATTTTAAAACATGGGTGTATGTTACGGCTAAAAACAAATTAAAAAATGAGTGGAGAAATGTTAAAAATAGAGATCGTATTTTAAGTGAATCACAATTTTTAGATCAAACAACTTCTTCTGTTACAACAGATGATTCTAAAATGCTGAAGGTAATTGAGGCCTTAAAACATTTGTCAGAGAGTCATAAAGATGTGTTTGTACTAAAGTATTCTTCTAATTTAAGCATTAAAGAAATTAGTGAAATATACAAATGTAGCGAAGGAACTGTAAAATCTAGATTGTTTTACGCGATGAAAAAGATAAAAGAAATCATGAATGTAAAAAATCAGTAGACTATTATGAAAGAAATAAATAATGAGAAGATTTTTGATTTACTAGCCATAAAATCTTACGAAGAACTGAATGATTTAGAAAGAGAAATGGTAGCTAAAGAATTAAGCAAACAAGAATATAATGACTTTAGAGATGTTGTTGAAGGTTTTAAAGAAAAAGATGATGAGATTGAGTTGATAACATCCAAAAATACATTTAAGGAAAAGACTTTGGGAAAAAGAAAATGGTGGAATTATAAAATACCTACTTATCAAGTAGCAGCTGTTTTGGTAATTGCTATTTTATCTACGTTTATGTTAACTAAAAAGAGTATACAATCCCCTTCGTATGCGGTAGAAACGAATGGTAAAACATTAGATACACTAATGATTTTAAAGAAAAGTATAACAATAGATAAAGAAGAGTATCCGTCGGCCTTTGTCATTCATTGGTAAGTTTTGCATTAGGAATTGCAGTGATATCTTTTTGTGTTTGATAAAATCAAATGACCCGATAGGGGAATGCTCAAGTTTGTATAATTACGGGTTGTTGATGGGTAATTGCCGTTTGTACATTGCAAATTGTCATTTGAAAAAGTATCTTTGCTCAAAATTTTTAAAAATGGCTTACAACTTTGTAGAAGAATTGAAATGGAGAGGAATGATGCATGACATCATGCCCGGAACTGAAGAACAATTAGCAGAAGAAGTAACTTCTGGATATATTGGTTTTGATCCAACGGCAGATTCTTTACATATTGGAAGTTTGATTCCGATTATTGTATTGATGCATTTTCAGAAAGCAGGACACAAACCCATTGCTTTAATTGGTGGTGCTACAGGAATGATTGGAGATCCATCGGGAAAATCGGCAGAACGTAATTTGTTAGATGAAGAAGCGTTGGCTAAAAATGTTGCTGGAGTAAAAGGTCAACTAGAGCGTTTTTTAGATTTTAATTCAGATGCAGAAAATGCTGCAGAATTGGTGAACAATTACGATTGGATGAAAGAATTTTCTTTGATTGATTTTGTTCGAGATATTGGAAAACACCTAACGGTCAACTACATGATGGCCAAAGAATCTGTAAAAAAGCGTATTACTGGTGATGATGGTGCAGATGGAATGAGTTTTACAGAGTTTACCTACCAATTGTTTCAAGGATACGATTTCTTGCATTTGTACGAAAACAAGAATTGTAAATTACAAATGGGAGGTTCTGACCAATGGGGAAACATTACTACAGGTACAGAATTGGTAAGACGTAAAGCACAAGGAAAAGCCTATGCCATGACTTGTCCGTTAATTACCAAAGCAGATGGAACTAAGTTTGGAAAATCTGAAGGAGGAAATATTTGGTTAGATAAAAATAGAACATCGGCATATAAGTTTTATCAATATTGGTTAAACACTTCTGATGAAGATGCAGAGAATTTTATTAAAAAGTTTACTTTTTTAACCAAAGAAGAAATAGAAACGTTAATTGCTGAGCATAACGAAGCTCCACATTTACGTCTGTTACAAAAAAGATTGGCAGAAGAGGTAACTGTAATGGTGCATTCTCAAGAAGATTTAGACAATGCGGTAAAAGCATCTAATATTTTATTTGGAAAATCTACTGCTGAGGATTTAAAATCTTTAGACGAACAAACTTTTTTAGACGTGTTTGAAGGAGTACCTCAAGCGGAAGTTAGTAAAGAAGATTTAACAGAAGGATTGGATATGATTGGTGCTTTGGCAGCAAAAACCAATTTCTTAAATTCTAATTCGGATGCAAGACGTGCGTTAAAAGAAAACGCTATTTCTGTGAATAAAGAAAAAGTAAAAGAAGATTATAAGGTTACAGAGGCTGATTTAATTGCAGGAGCTTATGTATTGTTACAAAGAGGAAAGAAAAATTATTACTTATTAAAAGTAGTTTCTTAAGTAGTTTTTTGAACCATATATAAAAAGCCTTTTGCAACAGCAAAAGGCTTTTTGTTTTTTGAATGTTTGACTTTTAGGGAAGTAAACCTTTCGTTGGTCGAATAAAATGAATGTTGAATGACACCTTTGTTATTTTTGACGGTGTACTTTAATCTAATTATTTAAAAAGACACCCCGATATGAAAAATGTTTTATTAGTACTATTTGCAGTTTTTAGCATTCAAATTTTTGCACAAGAGGAAATTACCACCCAAGAAATTAAAAGCCACATTCAGTTTTTGGTTTCTGATAAAAATGCTGGTAGAATTCCAGGAGGAAAAGAAAATAAAAGAGTGGTGAAGTACTTGATAAAAGAGTTTAAGAAAGTAGGCTTACAGTCTTTTACGAAGAAATACAAACAAGAATTTAATGCTGATCTTAAGGTAGATCAAGGAGAGAAGCCTAGTGTTAAAACGTGGAATTTAGTTGGGTTTATAGAAGGAAATGATCCGGAACTAAAAAACGAATACATTATTTTAGGAGCACATTACGACCATTTAGGATTAGGAGGACCTTCGGCAAAGTCTGATAAGAGAGGTGTCGTATACCATGGTGCTGATGACAATGCTAGTGGAGTTTCTGCTTTGTTAGAAATTGCAGAGAAATTATCTTATCATAAAAAAGAATTAAAACGCAGTGTACTTTTTATAGCGTTTGGTGCAGAAGAACAAGGTTTGTTAGGAAGTAAATATTTTGTAGAACACTCATTAGTGCCATTAAATCAAATAAAATTAATGATGAATATGGATATGGTGGGGAGGCTAAATGCCAAAAAACATGTGTATGTAAATGGAGCAGGGACTTTTCCAGGAGGAAAGGACTTTATGAAAGATTTAGGGAAATCTTTAGGATTGAATCCTATTGTTTTTAAAGGTTCTGTTGGAGGATCTGACCATGTGTCTTTTTACAAAAAAGATATTTCCGTAATGGGATTGCATACGGGTGGACATGAACAATATCACACTCCAGAAGATACCATTGATTTGTGAATATATTTATCAAACCATTTTTTCCAAAGCAACTTCTACTGAAAAAATGTACTTTATCAATCAGGATTAATTACAAAAAACCCTCTCTTGTCTTTGTAAATGCCTGAGAGGTTTTTGATATTTAACTAAAATAAACTATTTATAGGATGACCAATTTTGGTCTGCTTTTTCTTTTAATTTGTCTGGTCCTTCATCTGTCCATTTAGACAAGGTGTTGGTTCCCCAAGCATTGTAGAACAAGTATAATTTTCCGTCTCTAATTTCAAAAGTTTTTGGATTGATGTCATATTTTGTGTTGTTAGCACCAATAGCATAAGCACACCATCCTCCATATTGCGGAATATATTTCTTAGGATTCTTTTTAAAGGTTTCTAAATGGTGTTTGCTCACAAACTTAAATTTAGCACCATCATACGTAGTGGTGAATTCCTTTTTTCCTTCTTCGGCTTTGTTGTTAAAATAAGAAACTACGTCGTAACCTTCGGCTATATATCCTTTTTTTAGATTGTAATCTTTTTCTTGCCCGTAAAAAACGGTACTTATTAATAAGGTGAATAAAATGATAAGTTGTTTCATAATAGGCTTTTATAGAAATGTAGTCGAAAAGGAGATTGAAGAATTACAAAGAATAGCAATTTTAGTTTGCTTACAATGTTTGTGGGTTATTGTTTTCTATATTTAAAGCTGAGTAATTTAGTGTTGAATTTAAGTAGATGAGAAAAATGAATATTAAGATTGTATCTTTTTCAAAAATGACAACTTTAGAACTGTTTGATTGTTTAAAATTACGATCAGATGTATTTGTTGTAGAGCAAAATTGTATCTATCCAGATATTGATTTTATCGACAAATTATCAAATCATTTATTGGCTTTTGAAGATGGAGAACTTGTTGGCTATTTAAGAATATATACTGATAGTAAAAATGTTGTTAAAATAGGAAGGATTTTGATTGAAGAAAAACATAGAGGTTTAGGTTATGCAAAAGAAATAATATCAAAAGCAATCAATTTTATTAATAATTCTAAGTCAAATAGAATTGTTAAAATATCTGCACAAGAACATTTAACAGGGTTCTATCAATTATTTGGGTTCAAAGAAACAGGAAGTCCTTATTTAGATTATGGAATAAACCATGTAGATATGCAATTAGATTTATAATAGCTTATTGTATCAATAAATTACAACCTCTAATGTCAGAATTGTCAAATCTACCTAACACATCAAAAGTTCCATCGTTATACACTTTTCCTAAATCCTGTGTAGCAATAAAAGAACAAGAGTTTACGTTGGCTAAATCAATCACATTAATTCCACCACTTTTTCCAATAGGTAATAAAGACAAAGCATCTTCGGTATCGCGAATTAGAATTTTCATCCAAGGTGGACAATTAAATTTTTGTGAATCATTAAAATAAGCTTGACTTAACAATTCAGTCATTCCGTATTCCGAATGAATATTTTGTACTCCAAACCCTTTTTTAAGTTCTGCATGCAATTCTTCACGAATCATTTCTTTACGTTTTCCTTTCATTCCACCAGTTTCCATTACAATGGTGTGTTTTAGATTGCAATTGAACTTTTCAATAAAATCTAACAAAGCAAAAGAAACCCCAATTAAAATAGTTTTGGCTTGTTTGCTTTCTTGTTCTTGTAACTTATCATAAAGTTCTTGATGATTGTGTAAATAAAATCCGCTATTTGGGTTGTTAGATTTGTTGATGAGGTCTTCTACCATATAAATGAGTGAAGACCCGTTACGTTCCAAATAAGAAGGAAGCAAAGCTAAAACTGTATATTCTGTAATATCTCCGTAAAATTGCTCAAAAGCTTTTAAATAGCTTTTTTCATACAAAGAAACATCTGCAACTAAATGCTGACTCTGACTCATTCCTGTTGTTCCGCTACTTAAAAAAATTTCTTCTATAGGATTGGTATTGCTAACAATAGAATGACTTTTAAAAAACTGAATAGGTAAAAAGGGAATTTTATTTACATGTTGGATACTTTTAACATCTATATTTAAAAGATGGATAAAATCTTTGTAAACCTTACAATGCACAGCTTGATATTGAAAGACAGTTAACGCTTGTTTTTCAAAGTTTTTTGGAGTAGTGCTTAAAAAATCGAATGTGTGCATGGCAATAAATCTGTTGCAAAAATAATTAAATTCGTGGTGTAACCTATTTCAAATCGTATCGACCTATTAAAAAATCTATTTCATGAAACATATTATATATTTAAGCCTGTTAATTATAACATCGGCTTGTGCGCAAAATTCTGTAAAAACAGAAGTTAATCAACAATTTAAAGAGTATTGGTATGCTGGTAAAGCAGAGATTACAAGTTATGATTTGGAACAAGAACGATATGGAGAAATAAGAAAAGGGAATGCAGTAAATATTTTTGTAACCGAACCTTTTTCTAAAAAGTACAATACCAAGGCCGACGAACAAAATTCAGAAAATATAAGTGTGTTAAAGTTAAACGCCACAAGAAAGTTTAATACAGGTATTTATCCTTATTCTGTAATGACGAGTAGTTTTATGCCTGTTTCTAGTCCTAATGCTTCTTTAAAAATAAGTACTTCTACCCAAGAATGGTGTGGGCAAGAGTATATAGAGTTGAAAAATGATGAAGGTGTTTTTAAAATTAACAATTCATCTTATTTTCAAGGAGCTACATTTAAAGATAAAAAATTAGATAAAAATATTGTTTTAGAAAATGATATTTGGTCTAAAATAAGGTTAACTCCTAAAGCACTTCCGCAAGGAAGTTTTAAAATAGTACCCGACTTTGTGTATTTAAGATTTTCTCATCATGAGGTGAAAGCATACCAGGCAGAGGGAAAAATAATCAAAGGAGAAATGACTACGGTTTATCAATTAAAATACCCCGCTTTAAACAGAACTTTAAAAATTACTTTTGAAAATACTTTTCCATACAAAATTTTAGAATGGACGGATACGTATAAAAGTGGTTGGGGAGCTAAAGAAAAAGTGTTGACCACAAAAGCTACTTTAAAAAAGAGTTTGAATATTGCTTACTGGGAAAAGAATAGCAATTCGGATGCATATTTAAGAAAAGAGTTGGGATTGGAATAGAGAGATAATTATTGTTGATGTTGCATCTCGACTTCGCTTGATGACTTTTTGAGTTTGTTTCAATGTAATTATTTGACTAAATAATCATGTTATTACATTTTGATTCTGCTTGACGTTCTTTCGAGGTTATAGGTGTTCGAGCGAAGTCGAGAACGATATCTTTGATATATTATTTTCTCCCAAAATCAGCAGGAATTTCACCCCAAACTTTGGTTTCCCATTTTAAAATAGGGTTTTTAAAAGTATTCTCTTGCAACCATTTTTCGCCACGTTTGATCAAATCGTACAATATTTTGTTGTGCTCGTTCGGCATTATTTTGGTTCGGCATTGTTTTGCTTTTACCCAAGCGATTGCTGTTCTGGAATCTGAATAAATAGGCAATTCAAATTTTCCTGCTTTTTGCAAATAGGCCAATCCGTGAACCAAAGCTAAAAACTCTCCTATATTATTAGTTCCATCCTTAAAAGGACCTTGAATAAATAGCTGTTGTTTGGTTTGGGTGTTTACTCCTCTATATTCCATCAATCCAGGATTTCCACTACAGGCAGCATCTACACTAATAGAGTTTATATTGGGCTGTCCTATTTTAGCTAATAATGCTTTGTCTATTACTGGCTTTTGGGTGTTTACACCTTTATAATCGTTGTATGATTTGGTAAAAGCAATTTCCGCCTCTTCTTTAGAAGTGAAAGATTTGTATTGTGCTCCTTGAAAACCATCAATATTTTTTTTACAATCACCCCAATTGTTAAAAACACCTTTGGTTTTACCATTCCAAACAACATAATACTTTTTGTTTTTTGCCATTTTACATCGCTTTGCTAATAACTTCTTCTAAAACTCTAGGAAAGTGCTCTTGTTCTAGTGTGTGGATTTTTTCAGCAATAGTTTCTGGGCTGTCTTCTGCTGTTAAACTGGTTTTTGCTTGAAAAATAATAGCTCCTTCATCATAGTTTTCATTCACAAAATGAATGGTAATTCCTGTTTCACTTTCCTTATTTTCTTTAACCGCTCGGTGTACATGCATACCATACATTCCCTTTCCTCCATAATTGGGTAGCAAAGCCGGATGGATGTTGATGATTTTGTTAGGAAAAGCTTCAATAATGTTTTCAGGAACTTTTAATAAAAAACCAGCAAGTACAATAAAATCGGCCTCAACTTTTAATAAGTTTAAGAGGTCAACTTGCTCTTTCATCTCTTTATTAGAGAAAACTTTGCTCGGAATTCCTAGTTTTTTAGCTCTTTCAAGCACAAAAGCATCCCTTTTGTTGCTTAAAATGTAGGAGATTTTTATATTTTTATGGTCGTAAAAGTAACGTGAAATGTTCTCTGCATTGGATCCCGATCCTGAAGCAAGAATGGCTATTTTAATCATGTTTTATTGACTTTCTAGTGAATTTTTAGAGACCTAACTTGAGTTAGTTCTAGTGAAACAAGTTACAAAGATGTGATATTTTTTTTTATCTTAGTGAATATATTTGCCTGAAACATTGTTTGTGCAAACAAAAGTTTTTTATTTTTGTCCCGGTTTTAAACTTAATTAAATTATAATACTATGTCAGACATTGCAGCAAGAGTAAAAGCAATTATCGTTGATAAACTAGGAGTTGACGAAAACGAAGTAAATGCTGAGGCAAGCTTCACAAACGATTTAGGAGCAGATTCTTTAGATACTGTAGAATTAATCATGGAGTTTGAAAAAGAATTTGATATTCAAATCCCAGATGATCAAGCTGAGAACATTGGAACAGTAGGTCAGGCTGTAAGCTTTATCGAAGCAGCAAAAAAGTAATTAGAAAATTATCTATTTATGAAATTGAAACGAGTTGTAGTAACTGGACTTGGTGCATTGACACCAATCGGTAACAATATAGAAGAGTATTGGGATGGTTTAGTGAATGGTAAAAGCGGTGCTGCACCTATAACACACTTTGATGCTGCCAAGTTCAAAACTCGTTTTGCTTGTGAGGTAAAAGGTTTTGATGTGAATGATTTTATTCACAGAAAGGAAGCCCGTAAAATGGACAAATTTACACAATTTGCAATGGTGGTTGCCGATGAGGCAATTGTAAATTCTAAACTAGATTTAGAAACTACAGATCCAGATAGAGTTGGTGTAATTTGGGGATGTGGAATTGGAGGAATTGATACTTTTGAACAAGAAGTAGTAAATTATGCTAATGGTGATGGTACACCAAAGTACAATCCTTTCTTTATCCCAAAAATGATTGCAGATATTGCTCCTGGGCATATTTCTATCAAATACGGTTTTAGAGGGCCTAACTTTACAACAGTTTCTGCTTGTGCATCTTCCTCAAACGCAATTATTGATGCCTTAAACTATATTCGTTTAGGACATGCAGATGTAATTGTTACGGGTGGTTCAGAAGCATCTGTTACAGGAGCGGCTATGGGAGGTTTTAATGCTTTACATGCACTGTCTCAAAGAAATGAAGATCCGGCTACTGCCTCTCGTCCTTTTGACAAAAGCCGTGATGGTTTTGTGATGGGAGAAGGAGGAGGAGCACTTATTCTTGAAGAATATGAGCACGCTGTTGCTAGAGGTGCTAAAATATATTGTGAAGTTGTTGGAGGTGGTTTGTCTGCCGATGCACATCACTTAACGGCTCCACATCCACAAGGATTAGGTGCTACAAAAGTAATGTTGAACTGTTTGCAAAATGCAGGATTGACAATTAACGATGTTGATACAGTAAATGTACATGGAACATCAACTCCTTTAGGAGATGTTGCTGAATTAAAAGCAATACAAAATGTGTTTGGAGAGCACGCGTATAATTTAAACATCAATTCAACCAAGTCAATGACAGGGCATTTGTTAGGAGCTGCAGGAGCAGTTGAAGCAATTGCATCTATCTTGGCAATTGAATATGGAATGGTACCACCTACTATAAATCATGAAGAATTAGATGAAAATATTGATCCAAAATTAAATTTGACAATTAACAAAGCTCAAAAGAGAGATGTAAAAATTGCAATGAGTAACACTTTTGGATTTGGTGGACACAATGCGTGTGTATTGTTTAAAAAATTAGAAGCTTAAGACTTTTGAAGTTCTTTAAAAATATAAAAAAATCTCGTTCGAAATCGGACGAGATTTTTTATAAACAAATAAAAAATGTAATTGGGTTTGTGCCCAAGGAATTGTCTTTTTATAAAAATGCGTTTACACATGCTTCTTTGCAAATAAAGGACAAAGAAGGTCGGTCTGTAAACTATGAAAGATTGGAATATTTAGGAGATGCAATGTTGGGATCTATCATTGCTGCTTATTTGTACAATCAAGTGCCTGATGCTAATGAGGGTTATTTAACTCAAATGCGGTCTAAAATAGTAAGTAGAGAGCATTTAAATGAGTTGGGGAAAGATTTAGACTTGTTGTCTTTCTTAAGTACTAGTACTTCTAAATCCAAAATAGGAAATAATATACACGGAAACTTGTTTGAAGCACTAATTGGTGCTGTTTATTTAGATAGAGGGTACGGTTATTGTGTAAAGTTTATTTACAAAAAAGTAATTGGTCCTTATGTAGATATTGAAAAGCTAGAAGGGAAAATAACAAGTTACAAAGGGGTGTTGATTGAATGGTCACAAAAAAACAAAAGAAACTTAGTTTTTGATGTTTATGAAGATACAGGGAATCAAAAAGTAAAACACTTTAGTGTAAAGTTATTAGTAGACGGAAAAGTAATTTCTAAAGGAAGAGCCACTTCTAAAAAAAGAGCTGAAGAAATGGCAGCAAAGCGAGCATATTATGTTTTTCAATCAGATATTGCTAAACTATAACGTTTGCGTTTTATTGTTATAATATTTTTTAGCATTGATTACTATTAATTAAATTCGTCATGGAACGATTACCTATTTAATATTGTATATATGGCGGCTAATCATTTAACTCTATGTGATTTTGAGGAACAAAATTATTATATAATTGCTGTTCATTCGGTATTACAAGATTTTAAATTAGCGTATTTATTAAATAGTCATTTGCATTTTAAATTTGGTAGAATTTCACCAGATTTAGATTATGTAATAGAAGGCAAGAAAGCTTGTTTTTCTGCTTTTGAATATCAGGATAAAAAGAATTTAATAGATTGGTATTTGGTTAGAAATAAATTTGAAATCCAATCTTTAGAGGTGAAATCGTTAGGATTGTTTGATACAGAGTCCTCATTTAGTAGTACTTATGTATATTTGCAATCAGAGTTGAAAGATGCGGATTATATTCTAAAAGCTCAAGGAGATTTTGAGGAACTAGAAATAAAGCAACTTTTAAAAAAAATAAATCAAGTAGAAGGTGTAATTACATCCTATACAGTAGATATAAAAAAACTAAACCATAAAGAATACTTAATTTTTTAAAATATGTCACAGACTAAAAAAACCAAGATTGTTGCTACTTTAGGTCCTGCTTTATCAGGGAATAAAGCAATACTAAAAGAATTAATGATCTCTGGAGTAAATGTTTTCAGAATTAATTTTTCACATGCTGATTATGATGATGTAACTAATAATGTTAAAATTATTAGAGAGTTAAATGAAGAGTTAGATTTTAATGTAGCGATATTAGCGGATTTACAAGGGCCTAAATTGCGTGTTGGTGTAATGGCAGAAGGTGTAGAGTTGGCTCCAGGTGATGTTTTCAGTTTTACAACTGACAAGTGTGAAGGAACTCAAGAGAAAGCCTTTATGACTTACAAGCAGTTTCCAAAAGATGTAAAAGTTGGTGAAAAGATTTTAGTAGATGATGGAAAATTATTATTTGAAGTTACAGCAACTAATAACGAAAATTTAGTTACAACTAAGGTTTTAAGAGGAGGTCCATTAAAATCTAAAAAAGGAGTAAACTTACCAAATACAAATGTTTCTTTACCTGCATTGACAGAAAAAGATATTAAAGATGCAAAATTTGCTTTAGAATTAAAAGTAGATTGGATGGCATTGTCTTTTGTACGAAATCCAGCGGATTTAGATGATATTCATAAATTAATTGCAGAAAATTCTGACATCTCAGTTTACAGAACAAGAGTAATTTCTAAAATTGAAAAGCCAGAAGCGTTAGACAATATTGATGCAATTATAGCCAATACAGATGCAATTATGGTGGCTCGTGGAGATTTAGGTGTTGAAATTCCTATGTCTGAAGTACCATTGGCTCAAAAAATGTTGGTAAGAAAATGTAAAGAAGCTAAAATTCCTGTAGTAATTGCTACACAAATGATGGAGACAATGATCGAAAATTCTGTACCAACTCGTGCAGAAGTAAACGATGTTGCCAATTCTATTATGGATGGAGCAGATGCAGTAATGTTGTCTGGAGAAACTTCTGTTGGAGCATTTCCTAATGAAGTAATCAAGGTAATGAGACAGATTATTTTAGATGTTGAAAACTCTAGCTTGATTGAAGTTCCTAGAAAATCACCAAAACCAGATACTGATTCTGATAGAGCTATTACAAATGCTCTATGTCATCAAGCAGCATTGGTTGCAGAAGATATCAATGCAAAAGTAATTTCTACCATTACCAACTCAGGTTATACAGCTCAACAAATTTCTGCTTTACGACCAAAATCTCAAATCTTAGCCTTTTCTAATGACAAAAGAACTTTGGGTATGATGAATATTATGTGGGGTGTAAAAGGTAGGTTCTATGAGCCAAACACACCTTTTTCTACAGATATTATTAGAGAAGTCAATAACATTGCATTAGAAAGTGGTTATTTACAAGATGATGATGTGGTGATCAACCTAACTTCTACACCTATTATGGAACAAGGAGATGTAAACACACTTCGTATTTCAAAAGTAAATTTGAAAAAATAATTTAAGAAAAATTAATATAAAATAAAAAAAGGGACTGTTTTTTCAGTTCCTTTTTTTATTTTGTGACACAATTTTTTTTTGTTAAAAACAATTAAGATGGGTAGAACTTTAGTAATTGGAGATATACATGGTGGTTTTAAAGCTTTGGAACAAATATTAGAAAGAGCAGAGGTCACCACAGATGATAAGTTGATTTTTTTAGGCGATTATGTAGATGGATGGAGCGAATCTTTTGAAGTGATCAATTTGTTGATTTCTTTGAAATATTCTCACAACTGTATTTTCTTAAAAGGAAATCATGATGAATTGTTTTATGAGTGGTTGCACAAAGGGAAAGACAATCCTAATTGGTTACTGCACGGAGGACAAGCTACAATAGATTCATACAAAGACAGATCTTATAATTTTATAAAAATACACTCTTTCTTTCTGGAAAATTTAGATAATTACTATTTAGATACTGAAAACAGACTGTTCTTGCATGCTGGCTTTACCAACGTAAAAGGGATAGAACAAGAACATTTTTCAAAATTATTTTATTGGGATAGGTCTTTGTGGGAAACAGCTTTAGCTGCTAGAGAGTTGTCAAAAGACGACGAATTTTATCCAGAAAGGTTAAAGTTATACAAAGAAGTTTATATTGGACATACACCACTATCTAAAATAAATAGGGATGAGCCTTTCTTTGCGTCTGGTGTTTGGAATGTAGATACGGGAGCAGCTTTTACCAATCCGTTGACTATTATGGACATTGATTCCAAAGAATTTTGGCAGAGCGATCCTTTGCCAAGTTTGTATCCAAATGAAAAAGGGAGAAATTGATATAAAAAACAGGTTTCAGATTTTTAATCTGATTACTTTTATTACTTTTGCATAGCTAATACAATATAAAATATTATGACAGCATTGAACATCTTTCACGCAATTGATGATTTATTTACAAATGGAATTTTATTGCCTTTTAAAGCACTACGTTTTAGTGGTAACTGGTGGTTATCTAACGCAATCAACTTTGGGTTTGTAATTGTATTGTTGGTTTATTTAGGTTACTGGATGAAAGAATCTAAAAAGTTTAAAGACGAAGGAACAGAAGATTTACCAAAATAAAAAATACTGATTGGGAAGTAAAAATAAATTGAAGCGTTTCAATGAAAATGAAACGTTTGACAATGTCATACAGCCGACAAGAGAAGAAGTGGTTTCTGGCTTTGTGCATCAAGGAAAGTGGAGTGAATATTTTGGGAACAATCATCCTATAGTTTTAGAACTAGGATGTGGAAAAGGTGAATATACGGTTGCCTTAGCCAGAAGAAATCCAAAGGTAAACTACATAGGAATTGATATCAAAGGAGCTCGTTTTTGGAGAGGTGCCAAAACAGCAATAGAAGACAACCTGCCAAATGTAGCTTTTATTCGTACACAGATAGAGTTGGTTGATTTTATTTTTGCAGAAAATGAGATTAGTGAAATTTGGATTACGTTTCCAGATCCACAAATCAAATACAAAAGAACCAAACACCGTATGACGGGTGATGCTTTTTTAAGACGTTATCATAAAATCTTAAACGAGCAAGGTATTATGCACTTAAAAACCGATAGTGAGTTTATGCATGGTTATACCATTGGTATTTTGCATGGGCAAGGACAAGAGGTTTTGTATGCAAATCATGATGTGTATAGGCAAGAAGGTGCACCAGAAGAAGTAACACAAGTTCAGACTTATTATGAGTCACAATATTTAGAAAAGGGAAAAGCAATTACCTATCTAAAATTTAAATTAAAATATTAATAAGGAACCTCATTAGCAATAATGAGGTTTTTTTATAGAATAAAATTGAAACTCTATTTTGAAAGAAGAAAAGCAAGATTTTTTTAAAAGAGTATACCAAGTTGCCAAACAAATTCCAGAAGGGCGTGTAACTTCTTACGGAGCTATTGCACAATACTTAGGTGTAAAATCATCGGCAAGAGTGGTAGGTTGGGCTATGAATGCTTCTCATGGAGATATGAGTGTTCCTGCACACCGTGTTGTAAATAGAGTTGGGCTTTTGAGTGGAAAACATCATTTTGAAGGTACAAACCTAATGCAACAGCTTTTAGAAAGTGAAGGTGTAATAGTAAAAGACAATAAAGTTCAAAACTTAGAACAAATTTATTGGAATCCTTGTGAGGAATTGTAAAAATCACAAAAAAACATTTTTTTTAATAGACTGTTGTTTAGTGTGTTGTGTTGTTTTGTGTAGATTTTTTCACAAAAACAAACTTTTTTTAAAACCAAGTTGAACTTTCTATCGTAAGTAATTGTGTAATCGTTTTAATAACTAAAAACACACAATTATGAAGACAAGTAAAATTTTATTAGGGTTGGCATCCATAGCCCTTGTATCTGGTGCAATTATCGCAGCAGATCACATTGATGCACCAGCAGTAAAAGGTGGTACAAGTGACATCACAGATTTTTATGCATTTCAAGGAGAGGACACAGACAATTTAGTATTTGTTGCAAATGTGCAAGGTTTAATTTCACCAACAGATTCACAAACGGCAAGTTTTGATGAAAATGTACTGGTAGAGTTTAACATTGATACTGATGGTGATTTTGTTGAAGACTATGTTATCCAAGCTATCCCAAGTAACGATAAAATGTACATCTACGGACCTGCTACTCCAAATGAAACGGGTGCTAATAGTACACTTTTATCAGACATGTACAAAAGTAGTGTTGCTATTACTCCTTATGGTACTACTGCAATTACAGCTACCACAAACGCTTCTTCTGTTTCTGGAGTTAAAGCATTTGCAGGGTTGAGAGATGACCCTTTCTTTATGGACTTTGCTCAATATTCTGCAATTGTTGGCGGAACAGCAACGGAGTTTAACAATCCTGGAGCAGATACTTTTGCAGGAACAAATGTAAAATCCATTGTGGTAGAAGTTCCAAAATCTATGATTGGCGGATCAGGAACAATCAACACTTGGGTAACTACAAAAAGAAAACAATAAACTTTAAAAACTGAAAATTATGATACGTAAAATAACAACTATAGGATGCATGTTATTAATTGCAGCAGTTTCTTTTAACTGTTCTGATGATGATAACGATATGAAAATGGAAACAGAAGCTGTTTTTGTTTTAGAAGATCAAATGGGAAGACCCGCAGTAAATACAGTTTTTGTTGCTTCGGAAGATAAGGATACTTTTAATATGACAATTCCTTCTGAGCAAGCAGCTGCTTTTGCAAGTAAGTTTAAAACCAATTTAGAAGCATTAAGTCCTGCTTTTACCCAGTCTACTGATATGAACGCTTTAGGGCAAGATGCTACTGCTTTCACAAACTTATTAGCAACAGATGTATTGAATGTTAGTTTAGACGGTAAAACTACTTTTTATGATGGTGTTGCTGAGAATACATTATCAGGTAGAGCTTTGGCAGATGATGTGATTACAGTAGAATTGTTGTTGATTTTTGGAGGTGAAGATTTTTCTGAAAATCCAACATTGTCTGACGACAACGTGAGTGCTAATGACAAAGATTTTTCAACATCTTTTCCTTACTTAGCATCCCCTTGGTAATACAAGATTTTATAAAAACAAATGCTGAATTTATATCAGCATTTGTTTTTTAATTATGACCTAAAACTTTCCCAAATTATGAAAAACACTTACATATTTATAGCTACCCTAGCTCTTGTCTTTATTTCTTGTGAAAAGAAGGTTCAAGATGTGGTTGATTTAAAAGACTTGACAACTTATTTACAAACGCAAGAAAATGATGCTTCTGAAAGAATACACACCAATCTTTCTTTTTGGGAAGAAAAGTTAGTGAAAAATCCCAATCAATTTCCTTATGGAGCAAAAATAGCAGGTTTAGAAACTCAATTGTTTTCTAAAACAGGAGACATTCAACATTTAAAAAAAGCTGAAAATTTATTAGTACTTGCTGTAGAAAAATCAGGAGGGAAACAATCGGGTTATTTAAGATCGTTGGCTAGAAATTATATTTCTCAACATCAATTTAAAAAAGCGTTGGAATTGTTGCAAAAGGCAGAAATGAATGGTGATCAGAAACAAGAAACCATAAAAATGATGTTTGACGTAAATTTAGAATTAGGGAAAGAGAAAATTGCTTATGAATATTTAAGAAAAATAGAAAATAAAAGATCTTTTGATTACTTGATTAGAATTGCCAAATGGAAAGATCACAAAGGAGATTTGGAAGCAACCATTTCTTATATGGAAGAAGCGTTGGCAGGTGCGCAAAAAAAAGAATACGAAGAGTTAGAATTGTGGTGTATTACCAATTTAGCAGATTATTACGGACATCATGGAGACATTGAAAAATCGTATAAATATTATTTAAAAACCTTAGAAAAAGATCCAAACAATCATTACGCATTAAAAAAAATTGCATGGATTTCTTTTTCCAATGATAAAGATATTTTAGAAGCTAAAAAAATATTGAAGGTGTTAGATGAAAGATACAAAGGAGTAGATGTGGATTTATTTGCGTACGAAATTGCAACCTATGAGTATAAAGAAGTGTCAGAAAAATTAACTCAATATTGGTCAAAAGTTAAAGATGCTAAGTATGGAGAAATGTATAATAAGTATAACTTTGACATCTTGATAGATACTAAAAATTACAAAGAAGCCTACCAAACCGCGCTAAGAGAGGTGAATAATAGACCAACAGCAGCATCGTATTCTATGTTGGCATTAGCAACTGCTTGTTTTAAAGATCCTTATGAAGGGATGCATATTTTAAAAACAAACCAAGTTGTAGAATCTTATGAGCCAGAAGTTTTGTTAAGAGTAGCAAAAGTGTATGAAATGAACGAAAGACGAGATGCTTTGGAAATTATCAAACAAGAATTGTTAGAAGCTAGTTTTGAGTTAGGTCCAGTAAAAACGAATCAAGTTTTAAAATTATAAGAATATGAGAAAAATCACATCACTGATTTTACTGCTTTCATGCAGTTTTAGTTTTGCGCAAGTATTGAAGGGAAAAGTTTTAGATACAAACAATGTTCCTGTAGACTATATGTTGGTATATAACACAGGAACCAAAGCACATGCACACACCAATTTTGGAGGTAGTTTTGAATTAGAAAATACAAGAGTTGGAGACACAATTGTTTTTACAAAGTTAGGTTATGATAAAAAGAAAATAGTGTACAAAAAAAACAATATTACTATTTTGGTAGCGAATACTACGGTTGCTTTGGAGCAGGTGGTGTTGTTTAACGGAGTGAATACTTCTAGTCTTTTAACAGAAGTAGATGTTCAGAAAAATCCTGTAAAGTCTTCACAAGAATTGTTGACAAAAGTGCCAGGGTTGATTATTGGACAACATGCAGGAGGAGGAAAAGCAGAACAAATTTTTTATCGTGGTTTTGATATTGATCACGGAACAGATTTGCAAGTAAATGTAGATGGAGTGCCGGTTAACATGGTTTCTCATGCACATGGGCAGGGATATGCGGATTTGCATTTTGTAATTCCAGAAACTATTGACAAGCTAGATTTTAAAGCAGGAACTTATGACTATAGTCAAGGAAATTTTGCGACCACAGGTACGGTAAATGTTATTAGCAAAGAAACATTAAAAAACAACTCTATACAGCTAGAGGTAGGTCAGTTCAATACGCAACGTTTGGTGTTTTTAAATTCATTTCTTAAAAAAGCCAATGAGCATGCGTACATTGCTACAGAGTATATCAATTCTGATGGGCCTTTTGAGAGTCCACAGAATTTTAAAAGAATAAACATCAATAGCAAATATTCTAAAACTACAGAAGATTCTAAAATTGTGTTTTCATTTTCTCATTTTGTGAGTAATTGGAATGCTTCAGGTCAAATTCCAGAAAGAGCGGTGGCAGACGGAACAATTTCAAGATTTGGATCTATTGATGATACTGAAGGAGGAGAAACTTCTAGAACCAATGTATCTTTAAATATCATCAAAAATAAAAACGATGAGTCTCGCTTTAAGCACTTGTTGTACTATACTAATTATAATTTTGACTTGTATTCCAACTTTACTTTTTTCTTAAACAATCCTGTTGATGGAGATCAAATTCATCAAAAAGAAAGTAGAAACTTATTTGGTTACCAGTCAGATTATCAAGAGAAATTTGATTTGGGAACTTCGGAAGTGGTTTTAAATGCGGGGATAGGTGTTAGAGCTGATAGAGCTGACAAGGTTGAATTGTCTAGTACCAAGAATAAATCGGAAATTTTAGAGAGAATTCAATACGGAGATGTAAATGAAACTAACTTTTTTAGTTACATCAGTGCCAACTTTGAGATTGGAAAATGGAACCTTACGCCTTCTGTAAGATTGGATCGTTTTAACTTTGGTTATCAAGATTTTTTAGGAACAGACAATAAATTAAAAGAGCAAAATGCATTGGTGGTAAGTCCTAAATTGAGTGTTACCTATACACCAAATAACCTATTTCAAACTTATGCAAAAGTTGGTCAAGGATTTCATACCAATGACAGTAGGTTGGTTTTGAGTTCTTTGGGTAATGATATTCCTAAGGCTTATACTACAGATGTAGGGTTTTTATGGAAAGCAGTACCTGATTTGTTAGTTGGGTTTACTGCGTGGGGTATGCTATCGGAGCAAGAATTTGTTTATGTAGGTGATGCAGGAGTTGTTGAACCTAATGGAGCTTCTATTAGAAAAGGTGTTTCATTAAGCACTAGGTATCAACCTGTAAACTCGTTATTTGTAAACTTAGATGCAAATTATACACATGCAAGATTTAGAGATGAACCTAATGGACAAGATTACGTGCCTTTAGCTCCAGATTTTACTCTAAAAGGAGGAGTAAATTATAAAAAAGAATCTGGGTTTTATGGAGGGATTGATTTTTTACATTTGAAAAATAGACCAGCAAATGAAGATAATTCTATTGTAGCAAAAGGATATACATTAACCAATTTGAATGTAGGTTATGAATGGGATAAAATAATTTTAGGGGTTCAAATTCAAAACTTATTTGATGTTGCTTGGAACGAAACACAATTTGCAACAGAATCAAGATTGGCAGGAGAGGTAAATTCTGTAGAAGAAATACATTTTACACCAGGAACTCCTTTTTTCCTAAAAACGAGTATTCGTTACAAGTTTTAATTTCAAAGAAATCTTAAATTAGAAAGAGCCATCTCTATAGAGGTGGCTCTTTCTAATTATACAATTGTGTTTTGTGAAATTAAGAGATCTTTGTCATTCCTAACGTATACAATTGATCCAATGTTGGAGATGCACTACCACCAACAGGTTCTAGTGTAATTCCAAATGCTTGTGATGTATTGCTGTTCGATACTTTAATAAACCTATCTCCATTGTTATAAGCATCTAAGGTTCCTAAACTTGTAGGTGTTAAAGGATTTAATGTTAACGACCATAATTGATATACTTTTCCTTCAGGAGCTGGCGGTAAACCATTCAAATCCACATACATTTCATCGG
Organism: Wenyingzhuangia sp. 2_MG-2023; assembly: GCF_030548295.1. GTDB lineage: Bacteria > Bacteroidota > Bacteroidia > Flavobacteriales > Flavobacteriaceae > Wenyingzhuangia. Next base: position 474,422 of record NZ_JAUOSB010000001.1, on the reverse strand, counting down.
TGTCTTTGTCCCAATAAATTGCTGCATAACTTTCTGGAGCTATTGTCTGTCCTGCCAAATCTATTTTTAAAGTTTTTTTAGAAGCCATAAAAGCAATTACTTCATCTTTGGTGTCTAGTGCTATTTTGGTAGCTATCAAATCTTGTTGAATAGTGCTTTTTTGATTGTCTAATGTTTGATTCGTTGCAATCTGTTTTGTCAAGTTGGTTTTAAGAGAATTGTTGCTGGTGTACAAACTAAAAATACCTATAGTAAGTACCACACTAGCAGCCCATCCCATATAACTGTACCATTGAATTGGAATTACTTTGGTTTCTTTTTTGTTGATGGAATTCATCAATTTAGCAAACGGATGAGCTTTCATTTCTTGGTGATTGCTAATCTCTGCTATTTTTATAACGGTATGTTCAATGTTTTTAACATACTCTTTTATTTCTGGATATTGTTGTATGTATGTGTATACCTCATAGCTATCTTCTCTATTAAGGGTACCTGCCACATATAGTTCAAGTATTCCAGAATCTATGTATTCTTTTACGTCTATCATAATCCTATTGATTGATACTTAATTTTAAACTATTTAAACAACTACGGCTTCTAGTCTTTACCGTACCTAGAGGAATGTCTAATTCTTCCGATGTTTCTTTTTGTGTATATCCTTTGTAAAAAATCAAGTCGATTAGTTTTCTACAGTTTTCAGATAGTTTTTGAATTTTAGTATAGAGTGTTTTTTCCTCATCACTAATCTCCTTTTCTTCTGGCTGTGATATATTTACGAAAATATCTATGCTTTGGTTCTTTTTAAGCTCTTTATATTCTTTAGATCGTGTTTTGTCAATAGCTGCGTTTCTTGAAATGTTGAGCAACCAAGTAAAAAAACGTCCTCGTTTAGAAGAATAGCTTTCAATGTTATTCCAAACTTTTAAAAATACTTCTTGTAAAATATCTTTAGACAAATCCTCATCTTGTAAAATGTTATAAATCACCCCCAACATGCTTTTATGATACATATTGTATAGTTGTTCATACGCTTTAAGATCTTTTTCTTCTTGAAATTTTTTTACCAAAACATCTACTGCATCCATAGTTTAGTATCATAATTAGGATATGAAAAATAACAATAATTAATGACTTATACGGGGCAATTGTTAAGGATGTTTTTGTAGCTACAATCTGCCTTTATTTTGATTGCGTAGTTTCTAGAATCTTGAGGCAATAAATTGTAGAAAAGGAACTAAGTTTGTGGTGTAAAAGTACAGAAAGTGTTTTTTTCGCAACTAGATTGTTCCCTTTGTGAAGATAAATAAGTACAACAATTTAAATAAAATCTGAATGAAAAAGTGTTTTTTAACCGTAGTAGCTTTAGTTTCTTTAACTGTAAATGCTCAAGTAGAAAAGGTGTCTGTAGTCAAGAATTTGTACAATATCCAAACAGGATTTGGGTTGTGGGTAAATAATGAAACCAAGTTGACACAAGAAGTAGCTTTACGAAGTGAGTTAGGTTTGAGTGGAGCTTATCAAAAAAGATCTGGAGAATCTGTATTGGCTTTTGTGCCTGGAGTTTCTGTTGAACCACGTTGGTATTTTAATCTTAAAAAAAGATACCAAGAAGGGAAAGATGTTGCGTTCAACTGTGCTAATTACTGGTCTGTAAAAGCGTTTTATGTTTCTGATGCTTTTATCATAGCAACCAACAATGCAGAGTTAGAAAGAAATAACTTGAATGTAACTGTAAATTGGGGATTGAAAAGAAATTTGAATGCAAATTGGCATTACGAGTTGGGAGTTGGTTTGGGAGCAGATGTTTTGTACAAAGAAACAGATGGTTTTCTAACTCAAGATTCTCCTTTCGTAGGTAGTTTTACCGTAAGAATAGGATACAAATTGTAAAAGAAAGTAAAGACTCTAATCACAAGAATTTTAAATGTGTGTAAGATTTTACTATATATCAAGACTATGGATTTCAGTTTCTTAGGATTAGACTAAATAGCGTATCTTTACGCTCCAAATAAATACAATCAAATGGGTATTACAAAATCAGAGATAAAAGCAGTATTAGAAACCATTACGGCACCTGGTGAAGGAAAGAGTTTGGTAGAGAGTAACAATGTAAGTAACATTGTTATTTTTGGTGATGAGGTTGTTGTAGATGTGCAAATAAGCAACCCTACGTTGCAAGCAAAAAAGAAAACAGAAACGGAAATTGAAAAAGCTATCGTAGCTCAATTTTCTGAAGCAAAGGTAAAAGTAAATTTGACTGTTGCTACTAAAAAGGAAGAGCCTAAAGCTAATCCAAATTTAATCAAAGGAGAAAAAATACCTGGCATTCAAAACATCATTGCTGTTGCTTCTGGTAAAGGTGGAGTAGGAAAATCTACAGTAACTGCAAATTTAGCAGTAACGTTGCAAAAAATGGGTTTTAAAGTTGGGGTGTTGGATGCAGATGTTTACGGACCTTCTATGCACTTGATGTTTGATGTAGCAAAAGCAAAACCAATTTCTGTAGATGTTGACGGACGTTCTAAAATGAAGCCTATAGAAAGTTATGGTGTAAAATTATTGTCTTTAGGTTTTTTTACAAATCCTAATGAAGCTGTAATATGGAGAGGACCTATGGCTTCTAAAGCATTGAACCAAATGATTTTTGATGCAGCTTGGGGAGAATTAGACTTTTTGTTGATTGATTTGCCTCCAGGAACAGGAGATATTCACTTGTCAATAGTTCAAGCGTTGCCTATTACAGGTGCTGTAGTTGTAAGCACTCCGCAACATATTGCCTTGGCAGATGCTAAAAAAGGAGTGGCTATGTTTGAGCAAAAAAACATCAAAGTTCCAGTATTGGGAATTGTAGAGAATATGAGTTATTTTACTCCTGCTGAATTGCCAGAAAACAAATATTATATTTTTGGACAAGACGGAGCAAAACATTTGGCAGAAGATATAGAAACAGCCTTTTTGGGAGAAATTCCATTGGTACAAAGTATTCGAGAAGCTGGAGATGTAGGACATCCTGTTGCTTTGCAAAACGGAACACCACAAGAATTGGCTTTTAAAGAGATAGCTAAAAATATGGCAACTCAATTGTTGAAAAGAAATGAAGACTTGCCACCAACAGAAGTTGTTAAAATTACAACAATGAGCGGTTGCTCTACCAAATAATAAATAGTATATTTAGACAGATAACAAATAGAGAATTATGAGTGCAGAAGATTTACAAAAGAATGTAGAAATAGCTTTGGAAGAGATTCGCCCTTTTTTATTAGCAGATGGAGGAAATATTTCTTTGATTACAATTGAGGATAATATCGTTAAGGTAAAATTAGAAGGTGCTTGTGTAGGATGTAACGTAAATCAAATGACGTTAAAGAATGGTGTAGAAGCTATGATTAAGAAGCATGCACCACAAATAGAAAGTGTTATAGATGTAAGTTAAAAACTTTTCATCTTAAAAATAATCATTGTTTTATAACGATGTTACCATTCAAAAATCAAAAGTGTCTTATAATTATAAGACACTTTTTTTATGTAATTTTATCAGCCAAAAAAACAACACGTCATGAAATATACCAATATACCAAATACAGATATTAAAGTGTCTAAAATCTGTTTAGGAAGTATGACTTGGGGAGAACAAAACACCGAAGCAGAAGGACATGAACAATTAGATTATGCTTTTGAACAGGGAGTAAATTTTATTGATACAGCAGAGTTGTATTCTGTACCAGGTAGAAAAGAAACTCAGGGAAATTCTGAAAGAGTGATAGGTACTTGGTTGAAAAATCAAAAAAGGGAAGAGTTGGTTATTGCAAGTAAAATTGCAGGTCCTAATCCTGGTTTGTCTTATATAAGAGAACCTCAGCAGTTTACCAAAAAATTGATTTTAGAAACGATTGAAGATAACTTGAAACGTTTACAAACAGACTATATAGATGTGTATCAATTGCACTGGCCAGATAGAAATGTAAACTTTTTCGGAAATTTAAATTACAAGCACAACCCAGAAGAAAAATGGGATGATAAAATAGCTGAGTTGGTAGAGGCGATGGATAGTTTGGTAAAATCAGGTAAAATTCGTCATTACGGTTTGTCTAACGAAACTCCATGGGGAACGATGAGACATTTGAATGAAGCAGACAAAAACGGTCTAACTCGTTGTAAAACCATGCAAAATCCATATTCTTTGTTGAATAGAAGCTATGAAGTAGGAATGGCAGAAGTTAGCATGAGAGAAAATGTTGGTTTGTTAGCGTATTCTCCTTTAGGTTTTGGAGTGTTATCAGGAAAGTATTTTGACGACAATTTGCCAGAAGGTTCTCGTATAAAATTATTTCCAAACTATAACAGATATAGCAACAAACAAGCAATGTTTTTGGCAGAACAATACAATGATTTGGCTAAAAAATACAATGTAAGTTTGGTAGATCTTTCTTTGGCTTTTATAGAGCAACAACCTTTTGTAACGTCTACTATTATTGGAGCTACAAAAATGGATCAGTTAAAAGAAAATATAGCTTCTGTCAAGGTAACGTTATCAGAAGAAATTTTAAAAGAAATAGACGGAATTCATAAGTTGCAACCCAATCCGGCACCTTAATTTAACGTTTAAACATAAAAAAAAACAGCTATGATTTTATAGCTGTTTTTTTTATGAAATAATATGAAGTTTTTTGTATTCTTTAGGACCAATTTTCTTGTGTTTTTTAAACTGTCTGTTAAAATAACTCAAACTATTATAGCCACATTCAAAACAAATTTGAGAAATACTCATGTCTGTTTCTATCAATAATTTTGATGCCTGTGCTATTCTAAGATTGTTCACATATTCTGTAAAAGTTTTTTGAGTTCTCTTTTTAAAATACCTACAAAAAGCGGGAGTAGACATGTGTACTTTTTCAGAAACTTTTATCAATGATATTTCGTCTTTAAAGTGCGTAAAAATATAGTTGATGACTTCTTGAAATATTTTACTGTCTTTGGCTTGATACAATTGTGAATCAAAAGAAATGGACAGCAGTCTTTGACTTTTATCTTTACTCATTTGATGTAACAAATTGTAAAATTCCATCAATTGTTCAAATCCAGTCTTTTTTAAAATAGCAAAAAAAGTATCTTGATAAGTTTTAGAAAATTGGAAGGCTACACCACTTGCAGATTTTTTTAGCAACAATCTAATAGCATCCATTTCGGGTAATTCTGTGTGAAAAAACAATTCGGGTTTGAACTGAATTACAATACTGTGAGCGGACAATCCGTTGTCTTGATAATGATCTTCGTCACACCTCCAGTAATGAGGAACACAGGTACCAATTAGAACCATATCCCCTTCTTGAAACAATTCTGCACTAGCACCTACAAATCGAGTTCCGTAACCTTTATGTACGTAGGTAAGTTCGTATTCTGTATGAAAATGCCAAGGAGAATCAAAATAAGGTTTTTCAAATTCACTTACGGTAAATGATTGATTGGCTTGTTGAGATATTTGTTGTTTTATTGCTTTCAAATCAATTTAATTCACAGGATTGTTATTAAAACCTACCACAAAGTTAATATAGTTCAAATAATAGACAATATTAGAAAAATATGCAAGGAATAATAATATCAATTTTGTGAAAAATATTTTGATGATATGATGGATAAAAGCAAACTTTCAGATCCTTTTGAAAAAGCAAGAGTAGAAAAGGGTTATGGGCATATGGACGATCAGAACGATCCAGTTACTATTTTACTACGTCACAAAGATGTTAGAAAAACAGCACACAATTGGAAAACCTTTCAGTCGGGTGGAGAAGAAGTAGGACGTATTGTAATTCCATCAGAAGTAAAAATTAGAGATACTAGACAAATTCCTTTTGAAGTAGATCCTCCTTTGCATAAAGAGTTTAGAAGCTTGCTAGATGGATGGTTTAAAAGACCAAATGAACCAGCATATCAAGAAAAACTGCACAAACAAATTTCAGCTTTGGTTGATGAAGTTCTAAATAAGGATGAGGTAGAGGTCGTAAGAGATTTTTCTTTGAAATTACAATCTAGAGCCTTGACCCTTTTGTTAAATACTCCTTTTTCAGAATCTGAAACTTGGATTTCTTGGGGAACGCATGTGTTTAGAAGTGAAGGTGAAAGTTTGGATGCTGACAAAGCAAATATTCTATACAATTACATTGATGAACGAATTATAGAAGCAGCAAAAAATCCTGGAGAAGATTTGTATTCAGTGTTGTTAGGTTCCGAGGTAAACGGAAAAAAATTAACGCATGAAGAAGTAAAAGGAATCATGATTTTAACTTTTGCAGGAGGTAGAGATACGGTTATCAATGCATTGACAAATTCCATCGCTTATTTTTCAGAACACCCTAAATCGTTACATGCAATTAAAGAAAATCCAGAAATGATCAACAATGCTGTAGAGGAGTTGATTCGTTATTTTGCTCCTTTAACACACATGGGTAGAGTAGTTACGGAAGATACACAGGTTTGTGAACATGCAATTAAAGCAGACACAAGAGTTTCTTTATGTTGGGCTTCAGCAAACAGAGATGCTGCGGTATTTGAAAATCCAAACGAAGTAGATTTTGATAGAAAAATGAATCCACATGTAAGTTTTGGTTTTGGTACACATAATTGTTTGGGGGCTACACATGCTCGTCAGATTATGAGAACACTTTTAGGAATTTTAGCAGAAAAGGTAGCCTCTATGGATATCATCAATACAGATGAAAATATAGAAGAATTGGGAGAGTTTGATAGAAAAGTAGGGTACAATGCTATCACCGTTAAGTTTAATAAATACTAAGAATACAACACAATAAAAAATAAAGATTATGGCAAAAATAACTTTTATCACTAGCGATAATGAAAAAGTAACTTTAGAAGGAGCTTCTGGAAGTGTAATGCAATTGGCAGTAAACAATGGAGTAAGTGGAATTGATGGAGATTGTGGAGGTGTGTGCTCTTGCGCTACTTGTCATGTATTTGTGGCAGAAAAAGATTTAGAAAAAGTTGGGGATGCAAGCGAGATAGAGACAGACATGTTAGAATTGGCCGATGAAGCAAATGAATTCAGTCGTTTGTGTTGTCAAATTGAAATTTCAGAAGCTATTGATGGAATAGAGTTAACTGTTGCTAAATAATTAAAACTTCATAAAAATGTCTAACACCAAAACATGTGTTGTTATTGGAGCAAGTCATGCTGGAGTAAATTTTGCTTTTGCATTGCGTAAAGAAGGTTGGCAAGGAAACATTGTTTTGTTTGATAAAGATGAAACCATTCCTTACCACAGACCTCCGTTATCCAAAAAATATTTGGAGCTAGAAGATAGCATTCAAAACAATTTGCTAAAACCTATAGAGAGCTACGAGAAAGATAATATTACGTTGTCTTTAGGAAAAGTAGTCTCTAAAATAGATAAAGAGGCTAAAACGATTGAGCTAAATGATGGAACCATTCAATCTTATGATGTGTTGGTTTTAGCTACTGGAGCAAGAGCTTTTGTGCCACCAATTCAAGGAATTCAACAAGCAAAAAACGTGTTTACTTTACGTAACGCTACGGATGTTGCAAACATCCGAAAAGCTTTTCATGCAAGTGAGCAAAAGAAAATTGTAGTTATTGGAGGAGGGTATATTGGTTTAGAAACAGCAGCATCATTAAAAAAACTGGGTGCAAATGTTACGGTTTTAGAGCGTGAAGAAAGAATATTAGCACGTGTTACGACTCCTTATTTGTCAACCTTTTTCACAAAAATACATACGGATTATGGTGTGCATATTTGTGTAAATAAAGGGGTTACAGAAATAAAAACAAACGGAAATAAAAACACGGTAATTTGTGCAGATGGTTCTTCTTATGAGGCGGATGTAATTATTATTGGAGTTGGAATTAAAGTAAATACAGAGTTGGCTTCGGAAGTAGGGATTGTTATAAATAATGGAATTGAAGTAGATCCAACAGCCAAAACATCTGAAGAGGGGGTGTATGCCATTGGTGATTGTACCTATCATTATAACAAATTGTACAATGCTTTTGTAAGATTAGAATCGGTGCAAAATGCTGTGGATCAGGCTAAAGTTGCCGCAGCCAATATTTGTGGAAAACCAACAGTTTATAATGCTTTGCCTTGGTTTTGGTCAGATCAATACGATATCAAATTACAAATTGTGGGATTGTCTCAAGGTTTTGATAATTCTGTCGTAAGGTTTGAAGATGAAAATAAATTTTCTATTTGGTATTTTAAAGGAGACAGGTTGTTGGCTGTAGATTCCATCAACAATGCAAAAAGTTATGTTTTTGGAACTAAGTACATCAAAGCAAATGCAATTTTAGATAAAGAAAAATTAGCCAATGCAGAGTCAGATTTAAAAACGATAGTTGTAAACTAAAAAAAATCAGAAAATGAGTGTTATTGAATGCAAAGCAGCCATTTCTATAGGAGATGGGAAATTTACAATAGAAAATATAAAAGTAAATCAACCTAAAGGAGACGAGGTTTTGGTTAAAATGATGGCCTCTGGCTTGTGTCATACTGACCATGATTCGTTAACCTGGGGAATGCCTATTGTTTTAGGGCATGAAGGTGCAGGTATTGTGACTGCTGTTGGTGAGGCTGTAGAAAATGTTAAAGTGGGGGATGAGGTAATTTTAAATTGGGCAACTCCTTGTTATAGCTGTTTTCAGTGTCAAGAAGGAAACCAACATATTTGTGAAAATAATTCTCCTGTAATTGCAAATCATGCTGGTAAATTGCCAGGCGGACATGTAGCAATAGAAGGAACTACTTGGAATGGAGAACCTATTGAGCGTTCTTTTAATATTGGAACGTTATCAGAATATACTCTGGTACGCTCATCAGCAGTGGTAAAAAAGCAGAGTAAAAAATTGTCTTTTGAGTCGGCCTCTATTGTTTGTTGTGGAGTAATGACGGGTTGTGGATCGGTATTTAACACGGCAAAAGTAACGTTCGGTAGTTCGGTAGTTGTTTTAGGTACAGGTGGTGTTGGATTAAATGTAATTCAGGCGGCTAGAATTTCGGGAGCTGCAAAAATTATTGCGATAGATATTAACGAAAATCGTCTAAAAATGGCTCAGGAATTTGGAGCTACAGATGTGATTTTAGCTGATAAAAAGGACAAAGGTTTGATGCAAGCAGCTGAAATAGTGAAAACGATGACAGAAGGAAGAGGAGCAGATTTTGCTTTTGAATGTACTGCCGTTCCTGCTTTGGGAGTTGCTCCTTTGGCAATGATTCGTAATGCAGGTACTGCGGTTCAAGTGAGCGGAATTGAAGAAGAAATTACCGTAGATATGCGTTTGTTTGAGTGGGATAAAAAATACATCAACCCATTGTATGGTGCAGCAAGACCAGAAATAGATTTTCCAAAATTAGAGGCTTTGTATGACAAAGGAGATTTGATGTTGGATGAAATGATTACCAATACCTATACGTTAGATAATTTAGAACAAGCTTTTGCAGATATGTTAAGTGGTAAAAATGCCAAAGGAGTGATTACTTTTAAAAACTAAATTCATGAAAAATATAGCTGTTTTAGGTTTGGTTTTTGTTTTGTTATCAAGTGTGTCTATAGCTCAAATAAAAGCTCCCAAAGGAAAATCATGGAAGTTGATGGAAAATCTTTCGGATGAATTTAAAGGAGAAAAATTAGATAAAAAGAAATGGATAGCAGATCCAGAAAAACATCCAGATTTTGGTTGGATTGGTAGACCTCCAGCATTGTTCAAAGAAAGTTCAATTGCAATAAAAAAAGGCTACATGACCATAGAGGTAGGTCAATTAGATCAAACTTTTGTAAGTCACAAATACAAAACACCTGCTACGTATAATTATTACGGGGGAATTATTCGTGCCAAAGAAGCTGTTTCGTATGGACATTATTTTGAAAGTAAATTTAAGATGAGCAAAACGGAAATGGGAGGTGGTTTTTGGTTGATGTCTAGAGGTGTTTGTGGAAAAAAACACGAAATAGATATTACAGAATCTATAGGTTCTGTATCTCCTTTGGCAGAAGAATGGGGAAAGAATTGGAATAAAATAATGCATTCTAATACCATTCATAGAAAGACTACATGTAATGAATCAACCAGAAGTCAGGGGATGAAAATTCCCGAAATAAAAAATTCAGAGAAGTTTTATACTTATGGGTGTTGGTGGAAAAGTCCCACCGAATTACTTTTTTATCTGGATGGTGAATATCAGTATACTTTAAAACCACCTGTAGATTTTGATCAACAATTATTTTTGCATTTTTCTATAGAAAGTTATGATTGGAATCCTATTCCTAAAGACGGAGGAAAGGTAGCAAGTGCAAATAAAAAAGATAGAACAGCATATATAGATTACATCCGTACGTACAAATTAGAGGATAGTAACAAATAATCATTTCAAAAAAATCAAAGTATGAAAAAATACATATCAATAATTCTTTTAATTTCTTCTTTCCAGTTAATGATGGCTCAAAGTAGAACTGTTGAGTTGTTAAAAAACTGGAAATTTACCAATTATGATTATGGTGCAGCTTTTCAAGAAAAATTTAACGATGCGGATTGGGAAAATGTAACCGTACCTCACGACTGGGCTGCTCATGGAGATTTTGATTTTGCCAACGATATACAATTAACTATGGTAATTCAGGATGGGGAATCAAAACCAAGATATCGCCACGGTAGGAGTGGTGCTTTGCCATATGTTGGGGTAGGTTGGTACAGAACCAAACACCAAGTTTCATCAGCAGATTTAAAAGAAAAAGTTCAGTTGTTATTTGATGGAGCAATGAGCAATGCCAAGGTTTACGTTAATGGACATTATGTAGGAGAAAGACCTTTTGGTTATATTTCTTTTCATTTTGATATTACTCAGTTTTTAAAGCCTGGTGATAATTCTATTGCTGTAAGATTAGAAAATTACAACTCTCAATCTCGTTGGTATCCAGGAGCTGGTTTGTACCGAAAAGTATCAGTTATTAAAACCAACAATACACATGTAAAAACGTGGGGAACTTTTGTAACCACTCCTGTAGTTAGTAAAAGAAAAGCCATTGCTAATTTAAGAGTAGAGGTGTTAGGAAATGGAACTTATACCGTTAAAAATGAAATAGTCAATACTAAAGGAAAGGTGGTTGCTGCTAAAAGTCAAGAAATCACTATCAAAAATAAAAAAACGTTAAAAGAAGAATTTAAAATTTCAAGACCAGATTTGTGGAGTCTAGAAAATCCGAATTTGTATGCTTTAAAAACAACTATTTTTAAAGGAGATTCAGAAATTGATACCTACAAAACAGTGTTCGGAATCCGTACTGTTCGTTATGAAGTAGATGGGTTTTATTTGAATGATAAAAAAATAAGATTTCAAGGAGTAAACATGCATCATGATTTAGGACCTACAGGAGCAGCGTTTCACAAAGAATTGTTTGTAAGACAAATGCTTAAAATGAAAGAAATGGGTGTAAACGCCATTCGTTTTTCTCACAACCCACCAGCACCAGAGGCTTTAGATGTGTGTGATTCTTTAGGTTTGTTAGCTATTGATGAAGCTTTTGATGAATGGCAACTTGGTAAAGTAATAAACGGATACTCTAAACATTTTGACAAGTGGGCAAAAACCGATTTGACAGATATGATTTTAAGAGATAGAAATCATCCAGGTGTGATGATGTGGAGTATTGGAAACGAAATTATGGAGCAGTACAAACACGATCCTAACCATATTACCAAGTATTTAAATGACATTGTAAAGACATTAGACACCACACGTGCTACAACAGCTGGATTCAATTCGGCAGGTAACGCGTTAAAAAGTGGAATGGCTTTAACAGTAGATGTAGCCGCGTTTAATTACAAACCTGGAATTTATGCACAAATTAGAAAGGAATATCCTAATTTAAAGTTTTTTGCTAGTGAAACAGGAGGAACGGTAAGTGTTCGTAATGCTTATAAATTTCCAGTTTTTTTTGATACACTACATAATAAAAGAGGGGCTTCTTTAAACACCAAAGTATATGCAGATGGACATCCTGGGAATTATGAAACAACTCAAGTTCCTTGGGGATATCCTCCGTTTAAGGAATTTGCATCTCAAGAAAAAAACACAACCGTTTACGGAGAGTTTGTTTGGACGGGTTATGATTATTTAGGTGAACCCTCTCCTTATCATGAAGCAAAATCTAGAAGTTCTTATTTTGCCCCCGTTGATTTTGTTGGTTTGGAAAAAGATAAATTTTATTTGTATCAAACACAATGGAGAAAAGACAAAGAAGTATTACACTTTTTTCCACATTGGACTTGGCCAGAGCTAAATGTAACCTCTTTTCCAGTAGTTTGTTACACATCTTATGATAAAGCAGAGCTGTTTGTAAATGGTAAAAGTTATGGAGTACAAACTAAAAAACCATTGGCGAAATTAAATTTTGAGAATACAGATATTGCTGTAGAAGCTTCTGGAGGTGGTAACTGGGATTTAACCAAGGCTTATGCAATTGTATGGGACAATGTAGTTTACGAACCAGGAGAAGCAAAAATAGTAGCTTATAACAAAAAAGGTAAAAAAGTAGCCGAAACGATAAGAGTTACTGCTGGTGCTCCACATCATATTACCATTCAGCCAGAAATTAAGACGATTAAAAATGGTGAGGTAGGCGTGTATGTAGTTTCTGTAGTTGATAAAGAAGGAAATTTGTGTCCTCACTTTAATGAAAATATGGACATAGAAGTAAGTGGAGCTGCTACATTTTTAGCTTCAGGAAATGGAGATCCTGTAAACATGCAAAACTTGTCAAAACCCAAACGTAAGTTTTTTAATGGTCAGGCAGTAATTTTTGTGCAATCCAATCAAAAAGGAGTAGTGACATTAAAAACAACCACAAAAAAGTTAAAAGCAATAAGTACAGCACTAGAAATACACTAAAAAAATGGATTCTAAATTTAAAACAACGGAAATATCAGATCCTAGATTCGAATCGGATAATTTAAGATTTATCACAGTAAAAACATCCAATTTAAAAGGGAGAGGAGACATTTGTTTGTTTGTGCCTAATGTAACATTGTCAAAAGATACTCCGTTGGTTGTTTTAATGCACGGAGTGTATGGAAGTGCTTGGATTTGGTCTCAAAAAGCAGGAGTTCATAGAACTGCTCAAAAAATGATAGAGGATAAGGAAATTGAACCGATGATTATTGCCATGCCCTCTGATGGTCTTTGGGGTGATGGTTCGGCTTACCTACCTCACAATAGTTTAGACTTTGAAAAATGGATTGCAGAAGACGTGATTACAGCTGTTAGAGAAAATATAGATGTAGTTACAGTCAATTCACCTGTTTTTATTTCAGGGCTTTCTATGGGAGGGTATGGAGCGTTAAGAATTGGAGCAAAATATCCAGAAACATTTAAAGGGATTTCAGGACATAGTTCTATTACAAATTTGCCACAAATGGCATTGTTTGTAGAAGAAGGTTTGGGGAATTATCAACAAGAAAATATAGAAAATGAGTCTGTGTTTAGTTTGATGGAAAAAAATCAGACTTTATTGCCTCCTGTTCGTTTTGATTGTGGTGTGGATGATCTGTTGATAGCGCACAATAGAACATTACATCAACAATTAGAGACGGCTAATATTCCACATGTTTATGAGGAATTTAGTGGTAAACATGAGTGGGTTTATTGGGAAACACACATAAAAGATACATTGCGTTTTTTTAATCAACAATTATAAAACAAAAGGGCTGGTAATATGTATTATCAGCCCTTTTTGTATTTAATAACCTATAGTAGTTCTTACTCTTTGTAAAACGTTATTGGCAACAGCACTAGCTTTTTGTGCACCAATGACTAATATTTTGTCAACTTCTTCTAAGTTTTCAATATAGTAGTTGTATTTGGCTCTTTGAGTTGCAAACTTTTCTAACAGTAATTCATAAAAAGCTTGTTTGGCATGTCCGTAACCATAGTTTCCGCCTTCGTAATTAGCTCTCATTTGGGCAATTTGTTCATCGCTAGCTAATATTTTGTACAAAGCAAATAAATTACAAGTATCTGGGTTTTTTGGATCTTCCAATGGAGTGCTATCGGTTTCAATTTTCATGACTTGCTTGCGCAATTTTTTGTCATCCTGAAAAATATCAATAATATTTCCTTGAGATTTACTCATTTTACCACCGTTGGTACCTGGAATGTATTTGGTTCCTTCTTGTATTTTAGCATCGGGCAACACAAAAGTTTCTCCCATTTGATGGTTGAATCTACTAGCAACATCACGAGTTATTTCTAAATGTTGCAATTGATCTTTTCCTACGGGAACAACTTCTGCATCGTATAATAAAATATCAGCAGCCATCAACATTGGATAGTCAAACAAACCAGCGTTTACATCGTCTAATCTATCAGCTTTGTCTTTAAAAGAATGAGCCAAGGTTAATCGCTGAAATGGAAAATAACAGTTTAAATACCAAGTAAGTTCTGTGGTTTGTGGTACATCACTTTGACGATAAAAAACAGTCTTGTTAATATCTAAACCAAAAGCCAACCAGGCAGCTGCGGTGCTATACGTATTTTGTCGTAATGTTTCTTTGTCTTTAATTTGAGTTAAAGAATGCAAATTTGCAATGAATAAAAAAGATTCATTATCTGGATTGTTTGCCATTTCTATTGCAGGTATAATTGCCCCTAATAAGTTTCCTAAATGAGGAGTTCCTGTACTTTGTACACCCGTTAAAATTCTTGCCATATCCTTTAAAAAATATTGTTTTGCACAAAAGTACACTTTCGTTAAAAAACAGACTTAAATATGGTTGATTTATTTCCGTTTCTTAAAGATTGACATTGGTTTATTTGAGGTTTTTTTGTAACTTATTGATAAATAGATGTCAAGTGGATTTCAGTGTAACATATTACGAAGCAGATGAGGAAAAATGGAATGTGTGGACACATGCGCTCGGTTTTGTTTTAAGCGTTGTGATGTTTCCATTTTTAATGTTTAAGGCAATCCATTCTCACAATACCGCAGCCATTATTAGTTATGCTATTTATGGTGTAAGTATGATTGTTTTGTATGCATCTTCTACCTTGTACCATAGTGCCATCAATCAAAAAGTGAGATATTATTTAAATATTTTAGATCATTCTGCTGTTTACGTATTGATTGCAGGTTCTTACGCACCTATTTGTTTGGTAGTTTTAGTGGGGAGAGTAGGATGGATTGTTTTTGGGATATCTTGGTTGGTGGCAGTTTTAGGAATTGTGTTTAAAGTGTATTTTATTGGTAGGTTTAAAGTAATTTCAATTCTTTCTTACTTAATAATGGGCTGGTTGATTGTTTTCTTTTTAAAACCGTTAATGCTCAATTTACCTGTTTGGGGTCAACGTTGGTTGCTTTTTGGAGGAATCTTTTATTCTGTTGGAGCATATTTTTATGCGGCAACTAAAATTAAATTCAACCATGCAATTTTTCATGTTTTTGTGTTGTTAGGTAGCCTGTGCCATTTTATTACCATTTACTACCATGTAGTCTAATCTCTACCAATTTTTGTAAGGATTTTTACTCAGTTGAGAATTGTAATATTTTACGTCTCCCGTAACTTCTACACCAAGCCATGTGGGTTTTTCAAAAGACTCATTTTCTGAATTTAATTCTATCTCAGCAACAATCAAGCCTTGATTGTCTCCATCAAAAACATCAATTTCATAAGTATGTTGGTTGCTTTTTACCAAATAACGTGTTTTTTGAATAACACCAGGTTCACAAATAGCCAATAGCTGTGTTGCTTCGGCAGGAGATATTTCTTTTTCCCATTCAAATCTGGTGGTTCCAGCATTATTGGAAACACCTTTGATGGTTAAATAACCTGTGTTGTTAGTAATTCGGATTCTAACAGCTCTATTTTTGTCAGAGTTTAAATATCCTTGCTCTATTCGATTGCTTTCAAAGCTATCGCTTATAAAATCAAGGTTTTTTACTAAAAATTTACGTTCAATTTCTTTGTAATTCATTTGTGCGAATCAATCTGAGTTTATGTTTTATGTTTTACATTTGTTACCATTCAACTTAAAGAAATGGATTTAAGCATGAGATATCTACATATTATTTTAATATTTATCAGCAGTGTTGTTTTTGCTCAAAAAGATTTTTCTAGTCAATGGCAAGATCTTTATTCTTATAACAATGTAAAAGATTTTACAATAGTAGGAAATAAATTGGTGGCAATTACAGAAAATGCCATGTTTAGAACTGACTTGGATAACAATTCTAGCCAAAAATTTTCCTCCGTAAATGGTCTCTCAGGTTCAATAACTTCTAGTGTTGGTTTTGATGGAGATTCTGGCTATACTCTTATTGGTTACGAAAGTGGAATGATAGAATTGGTTTCTCCTTCAGATGATGTTTATCCTGTTACGGGAATCAAAGACAATTTGATTTTAGTAACGAAATCAGTCAAAGGATTTTATGCTAAAGAGGGTTTGAAATTTGCTTATGGAGATTTTGGAATTGTTGAGTTGAATGTAGAAAATACAGAGTTTGGAGATTCTTACAAATTGTCTACAGATGGTTTGGCTACCTTGGTCAACGAAGTGGCGGTGTTGAATAGCGTTTTGTACGCTGCTACTGCAAAAGGGCTTTATAGTATTGATTTGAATTCTGGCTTGAGCCCTGTAAACTTTAACAATTGGACACAAATAGTTGGAGGAAGCATTGAAAACATAATTCAGTCAAATGGAAATATCTATTTCTCTATAGCAAAAAATATTTACAGTGTAGACAATCCTAACACGGCATTAAAAACTACTTCTGGAACCATTTTAGATTTGTCTGTTGATGACTTAGAAACAAGCTTAACAGTTACCATGACTACTTTGGTTGAATTGTATGATGTTAGCACATTTACATTGATGAATCAAATAAAATTGTCAGAAGCTACAAGTCATACTTTTACAACGAGCAAAGCAATTTTAAAAGACAATTCATTGTTTGTAAATACAAGTTCTTATGGGGTTTTGACAACTAGTTTGGATGATAAAACAGAATATTTAGAAATTCATCCCGATGGACCTTCCGAAAACAATGCTTTGTCTATTAGTGTATATGAAAATCAAACATGGTTGACATATGGAGGGTTTTCACCAACTTATGATAATCTAAAAACAAGTAAAGGGGTGGATTTTTTTGATGGTAATGAATGGACCTTTATTGAAAAGTTGAATGTTGGAAATTTGATAGACTATACCAAGGCAATTGTAGATCCAAAAAACACAAATAGGGTTTTGGTAGCTTCCTATGACAAAGGTGTGGTAGAGTTAGAAAATAAAATTTATAAAAAAACATGGAATCATACCAATACGGAAGGTATTATTCCCTACAATAGGGGTAGCTCTTCAGTAAATTGGCAAGCAGATTTAATTGTAGATAACAATGACTTTGTGTGGGTGGCAAATGCAAGAGGTTTGGATAATTTGCTGTTTTCTAAGTTTGAAAGTGAAGCAAATGGAGGGGAAGGAGCATGGACAACGGGCGTAACTTTTTCTAATTACACAGGTAACGGCGGAAAAAATTCTGGTATTAATAAAATGTTTGTTGATCAAAATAATGTCATTTTTGCAGGTTCGAGAGATGGTGGTGTTTTAGCGTTTAATGCCAATGATACGGAAGACGTACCAATAGGAATTATAGATGGAGGAGCTAATAGTGGAGGATTGATTTCTACCGAAGTTTTTTCGGTGGTGTCCGATAGTGGTAATAAAGTTTGGATAGGAACAAGTATTGGTTTGATGGTGTTTGATGATTATGGCAATCTGTTTAATAGCACCAAAAGAGAAGCTTCTAAATTAATTATTGAAGAAAATGGAGTAGCAAGAGAGTTTTTAGGAGATACTCCTGTGAATGATATTTTGATAGATAAAGCTGGGAACAAATGGTTTGCTACAGAAGGAGCTGGTTTGGTATATACTTCTTCGGACGGACAAACAACCTTTGATATTTTTAATACAGGAAATTCTCCATTACCATCAAATAATGTGATTGATTTGGAATTGGATGCAGATACAGGTTTTATATATATAGTAACTGATGAAGGTGTTTTGTCTTACGATAGTCAAAATGAGCCTTTTGGAACTGAAATTACAGAAGTAGTAGCCTATCCAAATCCTGCAATTCGTTCTAAAATTGGTCACGAACAAATTACCATTGTAGCAAAAAATGGAGAAGGAATTCCAGAAGGTACTAATGTGAAGATTATGGAAGTATCAGGTAAATTGGTTTACGAAACAAATGTTGGTGCAGACAATTTATCTGTAGGAGGTAAAGTGGTGTGGAACAAAAAAAACTTAAGAGGTAATTTTGTGGTTTCTGGGATCTATATTGTTTTACTTTCTAGTCCAGATGGAAATGAAAATACCACGACCAAAATAGCAATTGTTAATTAATGCAAGTAACTACCAAAGCTATTGTTATAAATTCTGTAAAGTATGGCGATCATGGATTGATTGTAAAATGCTATACGGAAGAAGAAGGAGTAAAATCGTACATATTGCGAGGTGTGTTGAAACAAAAAAAAGGAAAGATCAATAAATCTCAATTTCTTCCTTTAACCATTTTGCAAATCAACGCTTCTCATAACAATAAAGGAAGCTTGAATAGCATTTTGGAAGCCAAAGTGATTCATCTTTTTCACACATTGCACACACATTTTTTAAAACAATCTATTGTTTTTTTCTTGTCAGAATTTTTGACCTCGGTTTTAAGGGAAGAAGAAGGAGAGAATCAAGTCTTGTTTGAATTTTTAGAAAGTGCCATACTTTGGCTGGATCACCATGATCAGGTGGCAAATTTTCATTTAAAATTTTTGATAGAGCTGACAAAATGTTTGGGGTTTTATCCGGATGAAACGGGTATGGAAAAAGGCTACTTTTTTGATTTGTCTGAAGGGAAATACGTGTTAAGGCAAGGAGCAAACATTTTGCAGGGAGACAACCTAGCTTTATTTAACAAAGCATTGGGCATAAAATTTGATGTATTAGACCAGACTTTGTTTCATAAGAATCAAAGAGGTGTAGTTTTGGACCTATTGTTAAAATATTATCAGCTTCACCTTCCTTCTTTTAGAAGACCAAAATCAATAGATATACTTTCAAAAGTTTTAGAATAATGTTAAGAATGTTTCTTTTTATGTCCTTCTTTACCATCAGCTTATTTTCGCAAAAAATAAGAGTGATAGATGCGTATACCGATGAAATTATTGAAGGAGTGACCATTGAAAATAAAAAAACAGGAACTAAAAAAATTAGCAATTGCTATGGAGAGGTTACATTGTCTGTTAAGAATAACCTTGAGAAGTTACTTGTTTACCATAAAAATTACGACACACTACAAATAACAACATCAGATATTGATAAATTAGTGTTGTTAAACCCAAGATATGAAGATTTAGAAAGTGTGGTGCTTTCGGTGTCTAGAGTTGCAGAAAGAAAACAAAGAATACCAGAACAAATAGAAATTTTAACAAAGAAAAATATCGACTATCTTTCTGCTCAAACATCTGCAGATTTATTGAACAATATTCCTGGTGTTCGTGTACAAAAATCACAGTTAGGAGGAGGTTCTCCTGTTATAAGGGGAATGGAATCCAACAGGGTTTTGTTAGTAGTGGATGGTGTGAGGATGAACAATGCAATTTACAGACAAGGACATTTGCAAAACTCTATCACAGTGAGTCCTTTTGTGTTGGACAGGACAGAGGTGGTTTTTGGACCTACTTCGGTAGTTTATGGATCCGATGCTCTAGGAGGAGTAGTGCATTATTATACCAAAAAACTAAACTATAGTAAGAATTTGACTTTTAAAAATGACTTGTTTTACAGACATAGTACCGTTAACAATGAACAAAGTGCAAGCATTAGCTCATATGCTTCTCAAAAAAAATGGGCTTCTTTTACCAATGTTTCTTTTAGCAAGTTTGACGATCTTAAAATGGGAAAAAACAGAACTCATGGTTATGAGGATTGGGGGAAAGTATATCGATATTCGGAAAACACAAAAGATCGTTTTTATGAGAATAGCTCTGTAAATTCAGATCCGAATGTTCAAAAAAATACAGGATATCATCAGTTGGATATTTTACAAAAATTGATGTTTCCGCTTCATGAAAATATTGACATTATTCTAAATGGACAATACAGCACAACTAGTGATATTCCTAATTTTGGTAAATTGAATGACGAAAAAGATGGAGATTTAAAATTTTCGGAATGGCGTTACGGACCCCAAGAAAGATTTTTAGTTTCTGCACAAGCAAATTTTAAAGACTACAAGTCTATCCTTAAAAATGGTGCAATTACGCTAGCGTATCAAAATATTTCGGAGTCTAGAATAAACAGACAGTTTGGGTCTTTGGATAGAACGTCAAGGTTTGAAAACGTAGATGTGTTTTCTTTAAATAGTGATTTTTACAAATCACTAACCAAAAAAGGAGATAGAAAAATGTATTATGGTTTGGAATTGGTACATAACAAAGTAGCTTCTAAAGCAAAAGGAGAAACATTACAAATTTCTGGAAATAATATTGTTGGTGTGGGAGCAATGTACAATGCTGATACACGTTATCCTGATGGGGGAAGCACGTACAGTAGTGCTGCGGTTTATACTTCTTACAGACAAAAATTAGACAACAAGAATACACTAAATGTAGGGATTAGATTGACAAGTACGTTATTGACTGCTGAATGGGATCAGAACATTTCTGTAAAGATTCCTAACAATAAATTGTCTTTGAGTAATACGGCTCTTACAGGTTCTATAGGTTATATTTACATGCCTGTAGAAAGTGACAAGATTAGTTTTATTTTATCCAAAGGTTTCCGTTCTCCAAACGTAGATGATGTTGGTAAAATTAGATCAAAATCAGGAAATTTAACAGTTCCTAATACTCGTTTAAGACCAGAACATTTGTACAGTGCTGAGGTGGGTTACGCTAAAAAAATGCTGAGACAAAAAAATCACTTTAACATCAACGTATATTATACGTTGTTGGACGATTATATCTCTAGATTTCCATCTTCAGAATTTGGAACTACAATAACTTATGACGGAGATGTTTTTGAAAATGAAGCAATATTAGCAAATACCAATTTAGGACAAGCATATATTTACGGATCTACAATGAGTGCCTTTGTCGAGCTTTTAAAAGATTTAAAATCCAACGTTAGTCTGACCTATACCAAAGGAAAATCTTATGATTTTCACCAACCTTTGTCTTCCATTCCCCCTTTATACGGAAATGTGTCTATGGGAATTTACAAACCCAAATACAATGTAGCTTTGGAATGTAGGTTTTCTGGTAAGAAAAAGCTGAAAGAGTACAATCAGATAGAAGGAATAGACAATTTGGATGAAACTCCTAACGAAGAAGGGACTCCAACTTGGTATGTTTTCAATTTAAATTCTAACTGTTATTTATTGTCAGATTTAAGAATACAATTTCAACTTCAGAACATTTTTGATGTGTATTACAAAGAATTTGGATCCTCGTTAAGTGCTGCGGGTAGAAATGTATCTGCTTCGGTGGCATATTCTTTTTAAAAATACATTTATATGCCGTCTTTGTGTACTTTTGCAGTCATATGAAATTCACATTAGGAAAAAATCAGAAATTAAAAAGTAGAAAGGCAATTGCACAACTATTTATAGAGGGAAAGTCTGTCAAAGATTTTCCTATAAAAATGATTTATATTCCTGTAGAAGCTTCTGAAAATGCAATGACCAAAGTTGCTTTTTCTGTACCCAAAAGAAATTTTAAATTGGCGGTAGATAGAAACCGAATCAAAAGACTTTTAAGAGAAGCTTATCGTTTGCATCAACATGACTTTTTTAAGGACGATACTCAATCTTATCATATCATGTTTATTTATATGGGGAATAAGATTCCAAATTATGAGGAAGTGGAGTCTAGATTAAAAAAACTGTTCTTTAAGTTTAAATCTCTGCATACCTCTTTACCATCTTAGTTAGAATTCTTAACTTCCATCTATTATGGAGAGACAAGAAAGAATTTTAGCTCAAAAATCAAAAAGAGCCATAGAAACAATGTACATAACTATGTTGCATTTGTTTAATAGAGGAGATTACAAGCCTATGGGGTCTACAGGTTTGTCTTTAAGAAATGCATTGCTAGAACTACAACCAGAAATTTATGGATCTATTGCAGATCCAAAAAAGTTTGAGTTGCAAGGTTTGTTGTATGTGTTAGATCGATTGCCAGAAGGGATTGAAACGTGTAGATTTATCAATTTAACGGCTACAGAAGGCTTGAGTGAAACAAGTTTTAAGAAAATAGTTCCACCCAAAAGAAGACGTAATTGTTATAGAATAGATAACGAACAAATGAATATTGAAATTACCCGAGGGCGATCTGATATTTATGATGTGTTGACTCATTTGACTTTTATATATTTAGAATCGCACAAGTTGTTGAACAGAATGTTTGTGGGATATAAGAACGAAATATCTCATGAATGGGACAAATTAGAAGAATTGGTTTTGTCTGAACAAGAAATTTCTTCTGAAAACAGAGAATTGCTGTTTGTGTATTTGTCTAATTTGTTAGGAAGATCTTTTGATGAGTTGAATAGAGCCTACGTTCAATTGGCAACAAACCAAGACCCAGATCGTTTTTTTCATATTATTTATTGGTTGGGGAATTTAGCGGCTAAAGAAAAATTGAACAATGAATTTCGTTTGATTCGTTTTAGTGATATGTTAGCAGATCAAGTTGGGAAGCATGTGTATGGAAATATTTGGGCAAAAACAATCAAGAAGGTTTTGAATGATCAAAATATGTTAGACAGACCTATTCATATCATAAGTTCTAACATGCACTCCGTTTTAAATGTTTTGTATGCAAAAGATGCGTTAAACTATCAAGATAAAGATGTTTTTTCTTTGTACGAAAAGCTGAGTGATTCTAATATGCAACAAGAAAGAAGTAAAGTTTTGGCTTATGCATTGGAAAAAGGATTGATAGAAGTAGACGATACTTCTGGTGCAAATATAGATGTACAGATTATAGACACTAGTTTTATTACACAAGAAGAGAAAGCAACAGCTCCTGTATTGGTTGTGATGGATTACGCTTTTGGTGAACAAGCTTTTGAGACGATGGATGAATTGCTGAAACCTTACAATTATGGAAAAGAGAATTCTAGAAAATTAGATGTAAGGTCTATTTCTATTATGGGGAAAGCAGGAATTCTATGTGGTCAAAAAGGAGATATTATGATTCCTACGGCTCATATTTTAGAAGGAACAGCAGATAATTATTTTTTTATCAATGAATTGAGTGAAAATGATTTCAAAGAATTAAATTTGTCCACCTTTACAGGAAATATGATCACAGTTTTGGGTACATCATTGCAAAATAAATTTATCCTAAACTATTTTAAAAATACAACGTGGAATTCTGTGGGCTTAGAAATGGAAGGGGCACATTATCAGAAAGCCATCCAAATAGCTTCGCAAATAAGAAATCATATTTCCAAAGATGTAAAAGTAAGATATGCCTATTATGCATCGGACAATCCCCTTCACTCAGGAAGTACATTGGCTTCAGGAGGATTGGGAATGAAAGGAGTTGTACCAACCTATGCGATTACAGAAGCTATCATAGGACAAATTTTTAATAGATAAACAACTACATATTGAAACGAATATTTGATATTCTATTTTCTTTCCTAATTCTAATCACTGTTTTGGTTTGGTTGGTTCCTATTGTAGCATTGTTGATTTTTATAACTACAGGAGAAAGACCTTTCTTTTTTCAAGAAAGAGTTGGTGAGTCGGGTCGGTTGTTTCATATTTACAAGTTTAGAACCATGAAAGGGGTTCCGCCAGTAAACGATCCTTTATTGTCTGCCGAAGAAACAAATAGAATTACCAAATTGGGAAGTATTTTGCGCAAATATAGAATTGATGAATTTCCACAATTTGTAAACGTGCTTAAAGGAGATATGAGTATTGTTGGTCCACGACCAGAAAGGCAGATTTTTTTAGACAACATTATTAGAGAAATGCCTAATTACGCAGAGCTTCAAAAATTAAAACCTGGTATTACTTCTTTGGGGCAAATTCGTTTTGGATATGCAGATACATTTGCCCAAATGAAAATTAGAGCCCGTTATGATTTAGTTTATCTAGATAACTTATCTTTGTGGACTGATATTAAAATAATATTACTGACCGTAATCGTGGTCATTAAAGGAAAAGGTAAATAACAAAAGATGAATATTCTTATTTTAGGTTCTGGAGGTAGAGAACATGCGTTTGCAAAAAAATTATCTGAAAGCAAAAAATTATCAAAATTATTTTTGGCTCCTGGAAATGCAGGAACTGCTAAAATTGCAACAAATATTGCGATAAATCCAACAGATTTTGAAGCTGTAAAAAAAGTGGTTTTAGAGAACAATATAGAAATGGTAGTTGTAGGGCCAGAAGCTCCTTTGGTAGCGGGTGTTCATGATTTCTTTTTAGCCGATGCAGATTTAAAAAATATTCCTGTTATTGGGCCTAAAAAAGATGGTGCAGAATTGGAAGGTTCTAAAGAGTTTTCTAAAAAATTCATGTTCAAACATGGAGTTCCTACGGCAAAATATGAAGCTTTTACTAAAGAAACTGTAGCAGAAGGACAAACGTTCTTAGAAACGCTACAACCTCCATTTGTGCTAAAAGCAGATGGTTTGGCTGCAGGTAAAGGTGTATTGATTCTTGATAATTTAGAAGAAGCTAAAATGGAATTAGCAGACATGTTGACCAATGAGAAATTTGGAGCAGCATCTTCTAAGGTTGTGATTGAAGAATATTTAGATGGAATAGAGTTGTCTGTATTTGTATTGACAGATGGTAAAGATTACAAAATTTTACCTTCTGCTAAAGATTACAAAAGAATTGGAGAAGGAGATAAAGGTTTGAATACAGGTGGAATGGGAGCTATTTCTCCGGTGCCTTTTGCAGATAAAGATTTTTTAACCAAAGTAGAAGAGAGAGTTGTAAAGCCTACGGTTAATGGTTTGCAAAAAGATGGAATAGATTATAGAGGCTTTATCTTTATTGGATTGATGAATATTGATGGAGAACCTTTTGTGATTGAATACAATGTGCGTATGGGAGATCCAGAAACGGAAGCTGTTTTGCCACGTATTACATCGGATTTGTTAGATTTGTTTGAAGGTGTAGCTACACAGACTATTGCTTCTAAATCTTATGAAGTAGATCCTAGAACGGCAACTACGGTTGTGGTAGTTTCTGGAGGGTATCCTGAAGCTTATGAGAATGGAAAAGTAATTAGAGGAACAGAAAATGATGTTGATTCTATTGTCTATCATGCTGGAACTACATTCAACCAAAATGGAGAGATTGTATCTGCTGGAGGTAGAGTGTTAGCAGTAACTTCTTTTGGAGATGATATTCCATCAGCGTTAAATAAATCTTACAAAACAATAGATCAAATTTCTTTTGAGAAAATGAATTATAGAAAAGATATCGGATTTGACTTGGTGTAAAAACTAAGATTGATCTAAAAGAAAAACGCTTAGATTTTAATGAATCTAAGCGTTTTTTTATGATTTTTCAAGAGTGAAATAAAATGTTGAACCTTTTCCTACAATGCTTTTCACATCTATAGTTTGTTCATGAGCTTCTATAATGTGTTTTACAATAGAAAGTCCCAATCCAGATCCTCCTTGGTCTCTAGATCTACTTTTGTCTACTCTGTAAAAACGTTCAAAGACTCTTGGCAAATCGGTGTTTGAAATACCTTCACCATTGTCAGAAACTTTTACAACAATTTTTTCATCATCCACATAATCTACAGAAACAATGGTTGTTCCTCCAATTTTACCGTATTTGATTGAGTTCATGACCAAGTTGATCAATACCTGTTCTATTTTGGCTTCATCAGCAAATACAAATTCGGGAATGTCGTAAAACTTGTTTAATGTTAGTTTTATGTTTCTCTTTTTGGCTTGCATTTCTAACAAGTCAAAAACCTTTTGAATGACTTTGATGATGTTAAATGTATCGATGTTTAGTTTTAAGTCGTTGGTTTCTAGTTTGGTAATCAAATCTAAATCTCCTACAATTTCACTCAACCTTTCAATAGCATTGTTTGCTCTTTTTAAATACTTATCTCTAATTTCTCTATTTTCCGCAGCACCTTCTATCAATGTTAAAAGATAACCTTGAACGGTAAACAAAGGCGTTTTAAGTTCGTGAGCCACATTTCCTAAAAAATCACGTCTGTAATTTTCTCGATAATTCAACTTGCTGATTTCTCTCTTCTTTTTATAAGTGTATTTTAAAATATCACGAGCTAAAAAGTCAAATTCATCTGCATTTACATTGATGTTGGCAATTCGTTTCTTTTTAAGAGTACTTACTTGCTTGTAAATTTTGTTGATCCTAAAATTTATATAGGTTTCTACACCGCTATTAATAATAATTGCTAATAATACAAACAAAAAAAAGGACAATACAGAGATAGCTTTGTAGTTTATGGTCAAGGAAGTTACTTGCATAAAAACCAAAAGACTTATATCTATACATACAATTAATACGAATGCGATGGCGATAGAAAAAAAGAAAAAGTTTTTAATTTTCATTTAAAATAAACTTGTAGCCAACACCTTTTACTGTTTTAAAGTAATCGTCACCTATTTTTTCTCTCAATTTACGAATATGTACATCAATGGTTCTATCTCCCACAACAACATCACTACCCCAAACTTTTTTCATGATAGACTCACGATTGAATACTTTACCAGGTTTAGAGGTTAGTAAAGAGAAAAGTTCGAACTCTTTTCTAGGCAAAACAATTTTTTTACCTTCTTTAATAATAAGGTATTCATCACGATCTATAATAATGCCACCTAAGTCTGTACTATTTGTACTAGAGTCACCATCTTTGATTCTTCTTAATAAAGATTTAATCTTACTGGTTAGTAATTTTGGCTTAATTGGCTTAGTGATGTAATCGTCGGCACCAGCATCAAAGCCTGCAACCTGACTGTAATCTTCTCCTCTAGCAGTAAAAAACGAGATAATAACGTCTTTTAGTTCTGGGATTTCACGAATCTTTTCACATGCTTCTACACCATCCATTTCGGGCATCATTACATCTAATAAAATAAGATGAGGTTGTACTTTTTTAGCCTGATTTACAGCTTCTAACCCATTGTTGGCAGTGTAAATATCGTAACCTTCTTTTTTAAGGTTGTATCCAACAATTTCTAAAATATCTGGCTCATCGTCTACCAAAAGTATCTTAATCTGATTTGTTTCCATTTTTATTTTATTAAGGTCACAAAATTAATGTTTTCTAAATATACAAAAGACTTTTTAACAATCATTTAATGCTTAGGATTCGTTAACATAATATCCATATCTATTTAACGGTATGTTAACACAAAAGTAATGATATGTTAGGCTCTGTAAGGTATTAATTATAGATTTTTGCCAAGCTTTTAAACAAATATAGCATTGATAATGAGAAATTTATTAGTTACATTTTTTACTTTATTGACTGTGTTCACGTATGCTCAGTCTAAAGGAACTATTTCAGGAACTGTACAAGATAAGGATATGGATTTAGAACCATTGCCACTTGTTAGTATTTACGTAGAAGGAAACCCCCAATTGGGTACATCAACAGATTTTGATGGAATTTATCAATTACAATTAAATCCAGGTAGTTATACTTTGGTTTACGACTTTGTAGGATATAAAACTGTAAAAAAACCTATAGTGGTTAAAGCAGGTGTTACACAAAAAATTGTTATAGTAATGGAGTCGCAAGCAGATGCTTTGGACACAGTTATGATTACTGCGGTTACTACGAAAGAGAGTGAATCTGCTTTGATGCAAGTTCAGAAAGAAGCTACTGTAGTTATAGAAAGTGTTGGTGCAGAACAATTATCATCACAAGGAGTTTCTGATGCGGCGGCGGCAACTACGAAAGTTACTGGAGTTTCAAAACAACAAGGTTCTAGTGATGTTTATGTACGTGGATTAGGAGACAGATATAATAGTACAACATTAAACGGTTTGCCATTACCATCTAACAATCCTTCAAACAAAAATATTAGTTTAGATTTATTTTCTACAGATGTTTTACAAAATGTAGGAATCAGTAAAACTTTTTCGTCTGGAGTAACTGGAGATTTAGGAGGGGCAAACATTAATGTAGAAACAAAACAACCATCTACTAAACCTAACTTTGCTATTGGAATTTCTACAGGAGCCAATTCTCAAACTACTTTTAAAGATTTTAAAACTATTGATGGAGCTAATTATTTAGGAATCCAAACAAATACAGAACAGCCAATAACTAATTTAAAAAATTATAATTTTGGAAGTAAAATTTCTCCAAATGCTTCAACTGCCTTACCTAAAATAGGTCTTTCGTTAAATGGAGGTAAAAAATATAGATTTAAAGATGATTCTTCTTTTTCATATTTTTTAGTAGGTTCTTTTGGAAACAGTTATAGATTTCAAGATGGAATTAACGTATCTCATAGAAATGCAACTTCTCAAGGTTCCAATTTTTACGATGCTAAGGAATATAGTTATTCAGCCTCTAAATTGGCAATGGGTAATTTTGAATATGCTTTTAATTCTAATCACAAAATTTTATTCAACTCTGTTTTTATTCACTCTAATAGTCAAAAAATACAAGATTATTACGGAGATACTAATGACAATAATGATGTGAATTTAATGCTACAAACAGAAAGTCAAGATAAATTATTAGTAAATCAATTAATTTCTAAAAATGAATTTGGTGAATATTTAGACTTAGATTTAGGGTTGGCATATAACAACGTTAAAAATGATCAACCAGATAGAAAAAAGAATGTACTTATTTTTGATGATCCTTCTGGTAAAGCAAGATTTTCTACAGGTACAGCAAGAGAAAATAGTAGATATTTTCAAAACTTAAACGAAAATGATTTAGTAGCCAATCTTTCTGCTAAAGTTTATCTAGGAAAAAGAGGTGCCGAAGAAACAAAAGGATCTATAGGTTTAGGAGCTAGTTATAGAAATACAACTAGAGACTTTAAAGCTTGGTACTTTGATCATAATGCTTTATCTAGTTCTAAATTATTTGATCCGAATGATTTATCTGCTGTGTTAAATCAACAAGCTTTAGATAGAGGTGACTTTGATGTAAGAACTGGTAGGGGGTTTGCTAGTAATGCTTTAGATCCTTTTACATACGATGGTGATAAAACAGTAAACACAGCCCATGTAAACTTGGATTATAATTTATCAGATAACTTCTTTATTAGTATTGGAGGTCGTTTAGAAGATATAACAATGGATGTTAATTGGGACACGAACTTATCAAGCTCAGGAACCACTTTAAATAATACATATATTTTACCTTCTTTAAATTTAAAGTATAGTTTAAACGATGAAAATCAATTTAGGTTTTCCGCAAGTAAAACCTATACATATCCTCAATTTAAAGAAATTGCAGAATTTGTGTACGAAGGAGCTAACTATACTGAACAAGGTAATGGAAACTTACAACCATCAGATAACTACAATTTAGATATTAAATATGAGTTTTTTCCAGAAAACGGAGGTTTGATTTCAGCATCTGTATTTGGAAAAATGATTCAAAACTCAATCAACCGTATAGAAATAAATTCTGCATCAGACAATGCATATTCTTACGAAAACACTGGAGATGCTAAGGTTGTAGGGTTAGAAGTAGAATACAAAACAACATTAGCTACTTTTGGAGATGATACAAGTGAAGATTTTAGCAAAATTAAATTTGGAGCAAATGCTACTTATATGCATACAACTCAAGATCTTAAAACAAGAGGATTGTTTAGACCCACAAATTCAACATCACAACTACAAGGAGCATCACCAATTATTGTTAATGGAGATATTTCTTATGTATTTACCAAAAACGATAGAGAATCTATGGCTACTTTGGTTGTAAATTATCAAGGAGATAAACTATATAGTATTGGTACAAACTCTGGGTCCATTGGTTTAGAAGATGTAATCCAAAAAGCAATTACTACTTTAGACTTTGTCGCAAAACATAGTTTTAATGATAAAATGAGTTTAAAAATATCTCTTAAAAATATTTTAAACCCATCATTTAAAAGAGTTAGAAATTTAGATACTCCACTAACAAATGTGTCATATAAGAGAGGTGTAGACTTCGGAGTTTCTTTAGGGTATAAGTTTTAAAACAAAAATTTATACGTTTATAATAACCAAAAAAACATGCCTTTTGGTATGTTTTTTTGGTTAACGATAATTTTACAAAATACGGATAGAGTTAACAAGAACTTAATAAGTTCTTAACTCAAACAAGTGATTGTCTGTCTTTACTTTGTGTCAACAAAATTTATAACAAAAACAAAATAAAAATTTTATTAAAATGAAAAAATCAATTTTATCAATTTTAGCAATTGCAGCTTTAACTTTTACTAGTTGTTCTGATGATGACAGTAATGGAGGAGGTTCTATCAAAGACGGAATTATTTCTTCAGATGCTGATGTTGTAGCAGGAGATTTACATGGTACTGTTGAAGGTAATATTACTTTAACTAAAGGTACAGATTATTTATTAACAGGTGCTTTATTAGTAAAAGATGGATACACATTAACTATTGAAGCAGGTACTACTGTAAAAGTTGATGCTGGTCGTACAGATACTTATGTAGCTATTGAGCAAGGTGCAAAAATTATGGCTGTTGGTACTGCTGCTGAACCTATCCTTTTTACTTCTAATTCTGCAACACCTGCTGCTGGAGATTGGGGAGGTATTGTAATTGCTGGAAAAACACAAACTAACAAAGGAGATTCAGTTCAATCTGAAGTTGCTGGTTTAAATTATGGTGAATCAGCTGCTGAAGCAGTTTCTGATGATAACTCTGGAAGATTATCTTACGTAATTGCTGAGTACACTGGAGCTAAAATTAACGGAGATGCAGAATTTAATGGATTCTCTTTTTACACTGTTGGTTCTGGTACTACATTAGACCACTTAGTTGTAAAGTATGGTTTTGATGATGGTGTTGAATTCTTTGGAGGTACTGTTGATTTAAACGGTATCTTATGTGTAAACATTGCAGATGATATGTTTGACTTTACAGGAGGATTTACAGGAACTATTACAAACGCTTTTGGTGTAAGAGAAGCTGATTTTGATACTGCAAGTAAAGATCCAAGAGGTATTGAAGGAGATTCTAACGAATCTGATGAAAATGCAACTCCAAGATCAACTCCAACTTTTGAAGGAGTAACTATCATAAACTTTAACACAACTACTGAGTTAAAAGCAGGTGCTGAAATTCGTAGAGGAACTGAAGCAACTATTAATAACATTGCTTTTATTGCTACAACTGGAGCTCAGTTTGGTAATTTAATTGATACAGATGATTCTTCTGGGAATGGTTCTGTAACTTTAACTAACGCATACAAAATGGGTACTGTAGGTGATAATAATGTAGGAGGTACAATTACAGGTGATGTAACTGAAGATACTACTATATTTAATGAAGCTACTGGGGTTGTTAAAGCTGGTATTGGAGCTGACTTCTCTATCTTTTCATGGTCAGGTTATACTATACCTACTGTAGCTATTAACTAATTTTAAGAATAAAACTTTTTAAAAACCCACCTCAGAAGAGGTGGGTTTTTTTATTCCCATTACTTTCTTAACTTTAGCAATAAAGCTTATGAATTTTAAAGTAACAAAAGAAAACATCTTGTTTTTAGACATAGAGACGGTTCCTTTATATGCTTCATATCAAGAAGTACCGGAAATAGAAAAAGAGTTGTTTGCGGGTAAAACAGCCTACAAAAGAGGCGAAGACGTTACTGCAGAAGAGTTTTATACAAACGCAGGAATTTGGGCTGAATTCGGAAAAATTGTTTGTATTTCGGTTGGTTATTTTGCTTCGGGTAAACTAAGAATTACTTCCTTTGCTTCAGAAGATGAAAAAGAAGTGTTGCTTTCTTTAAAAAAATTATTAGAAACACATTTCAATCAAGCGCAACAGTTAATGTGTGGTCACAATGCCAAAGAGTTTGATTTTCCTTTCATTGCTCGTAGAATGGTAATTCACGGTATAAATTTGCCAAGTAAACTAAATCTATTTGGTAAAAAACCATGGGAAATTCCTCATTTAGACACCTTGGAACTATGGAAATTTGGTGATTACAAACATTATACATCTCTTAAATTATTAACTTATTTATTAGAGGTTCCTAGTCCTAAAGGAGATATAGACGGTAGTCAAGTAGGAACGGTATATCATCAAGAAAAAGATTTGCCAAGAATTGTTCGTTATTGTGAACAAGACGTGCTGGCTTTGTCTAGAGTTTATTTAAAGTTTAACAATGAGCCTACTGTAGAGGATGAAGATGTTGTTTTTGTTTAGAAAATTTCTACTGTAAACAGGCTACATTTTAGCAAGCCAATATTTTGGGTTCTGTCGTTGTGTATCTTTCCAAATCTGAAATTTTAAAATAGTTTTGCCGGTTACTTTGTCTGTAAAAACCGTTCCAATAGATTGTTTTAAAACCACTTCTTGTCCTTTGCTTACATACACTTTGTCTAAGTTGTTGTAAAGCGAAATATAGTTACCGTGCTGAATATATACTGCATGACGACCACTAACGGATTGAATAGCCAAAACAGTCCCTTTAAACACGCTTCTGGCAATTGCATTTTTACGAGTGGTAATGTGAATTCCCTTACTGTCTATTTTAATTCCTCTAAGTGTAGGGTGTGGAATAACTCCATAGGCACGAGTCACAATTCCTTCTGTAACTGGCCAGGGTAAATTTCCTCTATTTTGTTCAAACTTTGTAGCCAGTGCTTTTCCTTCTGGAGTTAGTGCAAATCCTTCTGATTTTGCGTTGACATCCACTTTTTTAGAGGTGGTTGTTTTTGTTTTTTTATTAGAGGCAGCAATTGCTTCTCTAATCACACGTTCTATTTCCTTTTCTAAAGCTCTATCTTCTTTTTGTTTTTTCTTAATTTCCGAAAGATATTTTTTCTCTTTAGACTTGATTTTTTGCATCAAATCTTTTTGATTTTCTCTTTCATTTTTAATTTTGTCAGCTTCTTGTTTGTTTTTTTGAGCCAATTCTTCTTTTTGTGACTTTTGACCTTCAAGTTTTTTGGCAATGGCAGCTACTTTTTCTGTTTTTAGAATGATAGAATCTCCTTGTTTTTTTCTAAAATCTGCATACTGTTGCATGTATCGATAGCGTTTGTAGGCTTGAAAAAAATCTTCAGAAGACAATAAAAACATCAGTTTACTTTGTTCTGATTTGCTTTTGTACGATTTTAAAATCATAGCAGCGTAATCATTTTTCAAAGCAGTAAGTTCATCATTTAGCTTTTTAACTTCCTTTTCTTTTTTAGAAATTTGACTTTTTAGGTAAGAAACTTCGTTTTCAATGGCTTGAATCAATTTGGATCTAACGTCTATCTTGGTGTTTAAATCGTCTAAAGTTTCGAGTAGATTTTTTCCTTCTTTTTGGGTACTAAACAAAAGGTTGTTCACCCTGGCAATTTCCTGTTGCAGTTGTTCTCGCTTTTTTTCTAGCTCCTTTTGTTCGGCTGTTTGTCCAAAAGAAAAGGTTGAGAAAGCTAAGAATAGGTAGCAAAAAAAGAGAATTTGTTTCTTCATACTCACAAATTAGTTTTTGGGTTTTAAAATAATTTGCTTGTCACAGCTGTCAGGAATTTGAAAAGGAAAACTCAAATCTTCGTTCACATAAACTTTGCTGTAATCCATAGAAATAACAGAATATTTTCCTTGATTATTGGCTTGGAATTCTAATTTTTTAGGAAATAAAAAGTTATCTATGTTTTGGTGACTGTTGTAAAAAACCTGAAACAAATTGTTTTTTAGACTGTTTTCTATACTTTGATATTTGGTTTTGTAGATGATGGGATAAATACTTGCTGTTTTTGCGTAGTCTTGAGGTTCAGACTCTGACAAAAAATAAGCATTGTCTTTTATTTCTAAATCGTAGTTTTTAAATTTTCGATTGGATAAAATCAAATCTCCCATTAGCAATTGTTCTAATGTTTCGTAAGTAACTTTAGAACCAATGATTTGTTGTAAAAATTCAAAAGATCCTTTAAAATAGGTTTTGTCAAATTTGTTGTAAAAATGCACACTATCTTTTTCAACCAATAACTTAGCAATGGGAATTCCTAAAAAATCTCCACTGATCCATATTTTTTCATCTTTGGCAATTCTCATTTTTAATCCTAATTTTTGTGAGGATTTTTGAGTTTTGTAATACATTTTAGCATCCACTTTTACCGTTTTGATAGAAGAGTTTTGAAAGGACTGAGAGAGGTTTTGTTTGTATAGTGAGGCTGGACTTATAGCAGAAATTTCGGCAGTACCCGTCACGGTTTTGTTGGAGTGACAAGAAACAATGAAAAATAACAAACTAACAGCAAATACTCTAAATAACATATCCTATTTTTTTGGGTGCAAGATACAATTTATTAGGAGGATACAATAACGATCAAATTCCTTTAGGAATGGCTTGTATTAGAGCTTTGGTGTAGGCTGTTTGTGGTTGGTTGTATAATTGGTCTGCATCTCCAATCTCTTCAATTTTTCCTTGATTTAAGACAATTAACTGATCAGACATAAATTTGACAATAGACAAATCATGAGAAATAAAAATATAAGTAAAATGAAACTCTTGCTTTAGTTGATTTAAAAGATTCAATACCTGAGCTTGTACAGAAACATCCAAAGCAGAAACAGATTCGTCACAAATAATAAGTTTGGGTTGTAGGGCAAGCGCTCTGGCAATTCCAATTCGTTGTCTTTGTCCTCCTGAAAATTCGTGCGGATAACGATCGTAATGTTCTTTTTCTAAACCTACTTTTTCTAGTAAGTTGTATATGTATGCCTTTCTCTCTTTTTTAGAATTTAGAATGTTGTGTTTTTCCATAGGCTCCAAAATGGCAGCTCCTACTTTTAGAATTGGATTTAGGGAGGAATAAGGATCTTGAAAAATCAATTGAATTTCTTGTCGGAATTTTTTTCTTTCGGAATTTTTTAAGGAGAGCAAGTTGATTCCGTTGTACCAAATTTCTCCAGCGGTGGCATTTTCTAGTCCTAAAATAGTTCTTCCAATGGTAGATTTTCCGCTTCCGGACTCACCTACCAATCCAATGGTTTCTCCTTGGTACACATCAAAAGAAACTCCGTCAACTCCTTTTACAACAGAGGCTTTGGTAAACCAGTTGTTTTTAGAGGTGTAGTAGGTTTTTAAGTTTTTAACAGACAACAAAGGTTTTTGACTGTATATTTTTTTATGAAATACAGCTCTTTCCGTTTCAGAATACACTTCTTCTTTAAAGTTTTCTTGAAGGTAACTGGCCACAGAGGGCAATTCTTTTAGTCGGATGTTTAATTTGGGTTTAGCGTTTAGCAATGCTTTGGTGTAAATCTCTTTTGGATGTAAAAACAAATCCTGTACTTTTCCTTGTTCTACTATTTTTCCTTTTTGCATTACAATAACTTGATCTGCAATTTCAGCCATCAAAGCCAAATCATGAGAAATAAACAAAATGCTCATTTCGGTTTCTTGCTGCAATTCTTTTAAAAGTAAAATAATTTCATGCTGTACTCTTACATCCAAAGCAGTTGTGGGTTCATCAGCAATCAACAATTTTGGTTTGCAAGCAATGGCCATGGCAATCATAACTCGCTGTTTTTGCCCACCAGAAAGTTCGTGCGGATATTGGCCCATCATTTTTTCTGCTCTAGGCAATTTTACCTTTTGAAACAATTCCAAAACATCAGCTTTGATTTCTTTTTTGGTCAAATTGGTGTGTAGCTCCAGAACTTCTGCAACTTGTTCTCCACATGTCAAACTTGGATTTAAAGAAGTCATAGGTTCCTGAAAAATCATGCTAATTTCTTTACCTACTATTTTTCTAAGTTCTTTGGGTTCTAAAGAAGTCAAATCGATTGTGTTGTATCGAATAGTTCCCGAAACTTGAGTAATTTTTTCGGGCAACAACCCCATCATTGCCATAGAGGTAACAGACTTTCCGCTTCCGGATTCTCCAACAATACCCACAATTTGATTTGGGAAAATTTCAAAATTAACATCAAAAACAACTTGGTTCTCAGTATCTTGGTTCTGAAAGGCGATATTTAGGTTTTCTACGGAAATTAATGGCTTCATAAATGTAAATATAGCCAAAAGGATAAGTATTAAAAATGTGTTTTATCAATTTTCCGTACCTTTGCGCTCTTTTTAAAAAGATTTTATGAATAGCCCTAAAAAATATTTTTTCATTTTTGGTGTGTTGAGTATGTTTTATTTTGTCTGTTTAGGACTTACAACACCTCCAGAAACTAAAATAATCAAACTTAGAGAATTAAATCCAAAGCCGGCAAAAAAGATAACGGTTAGGAAAGATTTTAAGTATAGAAAATACAACCACGTAAAGGAGTTTTACAAACGTTTGGCATTGCCCATAACAGAATTGTGTGTGCAACACCGTGTACCACCAGGAGCTGTTTTGAGCATTCTGTCATTAGAGTCTGGATGGGGGCAAGGTTATGTGGGAAAAATTACTGGAAATTTTTTAAGTCTGAATGCTTCTGGTAATGAAGCTGAATTGCCTGCGTTAAAAATGCCAAAGAACATTTTTACCAAAAAAACAATCATTGATAGAACCAAGTTGGCCAAAACATCAAAAACGAGTATTGTTTGGGAAAACAGACCTCCGTCTTTAAAAAAAGATTATCGACCACAGGGAATTGCAGGAACCACAAAAGACTTGGATTATTTTATAAGACGTCCGGATGAGCTTACCCAGGCCAATTTGAAAAATGTAACGGATTTTGTGAGTAGATTTATTTCGGAAACAAGTAGAATTAAAGCTTATAGAGAAGCTAGAGCTTTGTTAGATCAACAGATTGCTGAGCACGGTGTTGGTATTTTGTTTGACGATTCTCTTAATAGAAAATTTGTTTACACTATTGGAGGTAGACCAAATTCTTACAATTTTAGAAAAACATGGCCACAGAAAGTGATGAGCATTTACAAGAATGTGGGAGCAAACGAATTGCTAAAAGATTTGTACACAAATAAAAATACTTTTGAACAAGCTTGGTAGCTTTTTAGCATACTCTCAACTTAATCAACTACTTTTGTACAAAATATTTTTGTGTGAATTACTTATCTATAGAAAACGTTTCTAAAGCTTTTGGAGAACGTGTATTGTTTGAAAACTTATCATTTGGAATTAACAAAGACCAAAAAATAGCCTTTGTAGCCAAAAATGGTACAGGAAAAACTCGTTTGTTAGAAATTATTGCAGGGAATGACGTTCCGGATACGGGGCAAGTGGTAACTCGTAAAGATTTACACATTTCGTACCTTTCTCAAGAAGATGCTTTTGACGAAAATCAAACAGTAGAAGAAGTAATTTTTGCTTCGGATAGTAAGGTTTTAAAAATAGTTCAAGAGTACGAAAAGGCTATTGAAAATCCAGACGATGCAGACCGATATCAATTGGCTTTTGACATGATGGATCAATACAACGCTTGGGATTTTGAAACACAATACAAACAAATTTTAACCAAATTAAAATTAGATAATTTACATTTAAAAGTAAGTGGATTGTCTGGTGGACAGCGAAAGCGTTTGGCTTTGGCAACCGTATTGATTAGCAAACCTGATTTGCTAATTTTGGATGAGCCAACCAACCATTTGGACTTGGAAATGATTGAATGGTTAGAATCTTTCTTTGCCAAAGAAAAAATTACCTTGTTTATGGTGACGCACGACCGTTACTTTTTGGAACGTGTTTGTAACGAAATTATAGAAATGGACAATGGGCAGTTGTATAGTTACAAAGGAAATTATTCGTATTATTTAGAAAAGAAAGAAGAGCGAATAGAACTAGAGCAAACCGTACAAGCCAAAGCTAAAAATTTATTTAAAAAAGAGTTAGATTGGATGAGACGTCAGCCAAAAGCACGTACCACAAAATCCAAATCTAGACAAGATGATTTTTATGTCATCAAAGAAAAAGCAAGAGCTAGACGTGCAGAACACAAAGTGCAGTTAGAAATAAATATGGAGCGTTTGGGGAACAAAATTGTGGAATTTCACAAAGTTTCTAAAGCTTGGGAAGACATGGTGATGTTGGATCAATTTGATTACAACTTTGGTCGTGGAGAACGTATTGGAATTATTGGGAAAAACGGAACAGGAAAATCATCTTTCTTAAATGTTTTAACAGGAAATACGGATGTAGATAGTGGTAAAATTGTAGTTGGAGAAACCATTAAATTTGGATATTACCATCAATCTGGAATTCAGGTAAAAGAAGGTCAAAAAGTTATTGAAGTCATCAAAGAGTTTGGGGAATTTATTCCTCTGGCAAAAGGACAAAAAATATCAGCAAGTCAATTGCTAGAAAGATTTTTGTTTGACAAAAAGAAACAATACGATTTTGTAGAAAAATTAAGTGGTGGAGAGCGTAAACGATTGTATTTATGTACCGTTTTAATTCAGAATCCTAATTTTTTAATTTTGGATGAGCCTACAAATGATTTGGATATTGTAACGCTAAATGTATTGGAAAGTTTTATGTTGGATTATCCTGGAAATTTGGTAGTAGTGTCTCACGACCGTTATTTTATGGATAAAATTGTAGATAGTTTGTTTGTTTTTAGAGGAAACGGTGTGATAGAAAGTTTTCCTGGAAACTATTCAGATTTTAGAGCTTATGAAAACTCGGATACCTCAGAAGAACAAGAAATTGTGCCTACAAAAATAGAAGCAGTCAAAGAAAAACCAAAAACAGGTGCAAAGCTGAGTTATGCAGAAAATAAGGAATACATCAACTTAGAAAGTGATATTGCCAAACTACAACGAAAAAAAGCATTGATTGAAGCGGAGTTTGCAGAAGGGAAAATAGAAGGAGATGCTGTTGATAAAAAATCATTAGAACTTCAAAAAATTATAGACGATATAGAATTTAAAGAAATGCGTTGGTTTGAATTGTCTGAGAAATTAGAAGGATAGTCACTGTGTTTTTAAACAAATGATCCCTAATGGCAGACAATGCTCTTAGGGATTTTTTATTTTTGTAAAACTAAGCCTTATTTAACGTAATATATTTGGAGAATCCATTATCTAAAACACGTAAAATCATTCATGTAGATATGGATGCTTTTTTTGCTTCTGTTGCTCAATTGGACAATCCTGATTTGAGAGGAAAGCCTATTGCTGTTGGTAGTGATGGAAGAAGAGGGGTGATATCTGCAGCAAGTTATGAAGCTAGGAAATTTGGAGTTAAATCTGCAATGCCAGGTTCTTTGGCTAAAAAAATGTGTCCTGAATTGATTTTTGTGAATTCTGATTTTGCCCGTTATAAAGAAATATCAAATCAGGTAAGAGCTGTTTTTTATGAATACACAGATTTGGTAGAACCTTTGTCTCTAGATGAGGCTTATCTGGATGTTACAGTGAATAAAAAAGGGCTAACATCTGCAAGTAAAATGGCAAGATTGATTCGTCAAGAAATATTTTTAAAAACAGGTTTGAATGCTTCGGCGGGAATTGCTCCCAACAAATTTGTAGCAAAAATAGCTTCGGATGTAAACAAACCTAACGGACAAAAAACCATTACACCAGACGAGGTAGTTCCTTTTTTAGAAAAATTAGCGATTGGAAAGTTTTATGGAGTAGGAAAAGTAACGACTCAAAAAATGTATCGTTTGGGAATTTTTACGGGTGCTGACTTAAAAAGTAAAAGTATAGAGTTTTTAGAGGAGCATTTTAAAAGTTCGGCGGAACATTATTATAATATTGTAAGAGGAATTCACAACAGTCCTGTTCGCCCTTCTAGAACCCGAAAATCTGTAGGAGCGGAACATACGTATTTAGAGAACTTGACTTCTGAGATTTTTATTTTAGAGAAATTGAAAATCTTATCTCAAGAAATTGAAAAAAGATTGGTGAGAAATCAAGTAAAAGGAAGAACTGTTACCTTGAAAATAAAATACAGCGATTTTTCGCAAATAACGCGTAGCAAAACGTTGGAAGGTTTTGTACAGAATGAAAACAAGATTTTTGAAATTGTAAAAGAACTTTTGTTTCAACAAGAATTGGAAAACTCGGTTCGTCTTTTAGGAATTTCTATCAATAATTTAGACAATGAAGAAATTAAGACAATAAAACAATACATTCAATTAAAACTAGATTTATGAAGGTGAGTAAACAAGAAATATTACAAGAATGTATTCGGTTGATTGATGGAAAATTACAGCAGATTCAGAATGCAATCCAAGATTATCAAGAAGATTTAAATAGTGAAACCAAAAGCTCCGCCGGTGATAAACATGAAACAGGAAGAGCCATGTTACAATTGGAGATGGAAAAATTAGGTCAACAATACCAAACGGTTTTAACTCAAAAAAATGTATTGCAAAAAATAGATGTTTCTGTAAAAAAGAAAGCGCAAGTGGGGAGTTTGGTTGGTACAACTTCTGGATTGAATTACTTTTTAGCTACAAGTGTTGGTCAAATTGTAGTTGCAGAAAAAAGCATTATGGTGGTTTCCATCAACTCACCTATTGGTAAATTGATTTTAGGAAAACAGAAAGGAGCTATATTTGTGTTTAATAGTAAAGAAAATGAGATTTCTTTTGTGATGTAAAAGAAATCTCATTTGTCAACTAGCTATTTTTTAGGATACCTACGTTGTGGTTTTTTGTATTTTTTAGCAATAATTCTACGGTAACTACCTCCTAAATTCACTTTTTGATTTTTCTCTTTCTTTTCATGGAAAGCTGGTCCAGGAGCAAATTCTTTAGATCCTAATTTTTGATAAGCAGTAATTTCATCAATTTCCACCTCTTCCTCTAATAATTTACTTTCTATAAAAATCTCCTCGGGCATTTCGTATTTTGGAATTTCATAATCCATCAACGTTTCTATTTCCTCTAGAATTTCAGCGTCTTTTTTAGTGATAAAAGAAAGAGCAAAACCTTCATTTTCAGCACGACCTGTTCTACCAATTCGGTGCATATAAGCTTCTGCTTCTTTGGGCAAATCAAAATTAATAACGTGTGTTATATTTGGAATGTCTACACCTCTAGACAATACATCCGTTGTAATTAAAACACGGTGTTTACCTTCTTTAAAATTCTCAACAGAACGCAAACGGTAATTTTGTGTTTTGTTAGAATGAATCAAAGCAAATGATTCTTCTGGATATTCTGCCATTCCTTGGATTTCGTTAAAAACCAAATCGGCCAAATATTTGTGTTTTATAAAAACCAACACGCGAGACATGTCTTCGTCTTCTTGCAATAAATAATTCAGAAGATTTATTTTGGTATAAAAATTAGGAACTTCAAAAGCAATTTGCTCAATATTTTCCAAACGAGATCCTGATGCAGCAGATTCTACATTGATAGGGTTTTTGAAAAATTCTTGAATCAATTCAGAAACTTCCTCGGTCATGGTTGCAGAAAACAAGATGGCTTGCTTTTTTTTGGGCAACAAATCTATAATGTCTATCAATTGCAATCTAAAACCTAGATTAAAAATTTCGTCCACTTCATCAATGACTAGTTTTTGAATGTTTTTTAGTTTTAAGGCACCAACCATTCCTAAATCAATAACACGTCTTGGAGTAGATACTAAAATATCCAATCCATTGTGAATCATTTCTTTTTGTTTGTTTAGATTGGCTCCACCATAAATTCCTCCATAGCGAATGTTGATGTAAGGCGTTAGCTTGTCCAAAGCATCTAAAACCTGAACCACCAATTCACGAGTAGGCACTACAATTAATACTCTAGGATGTTTTTGTTCTGAAAAGGGCAACATGCGCAAAATAGGCAAGAGATAAGCAAAAGTTTTTCCCGTTCCTGTTTGGGCAATACCTACAACATCTCTACCAGACATGATGCTAGAAAATGCTTGTTCTTGTATTTTGGTAGGTTCCGTATAGCCTAAATCTGCTATAGCGTTGCGAAGTTGAGTGTTGAGATTTAAATTTTCAAAAGACATAATTTCCTAAGTTTCTAGCTGCAAAGATAGGCAAACAAGACTTAAGGATTTATTTGTAAGTAAAATAGCTTACTTTTCTTTTCGCCATTGTTTGTTTAGCTCGTCTTGAAGCTTTCTGTTTACTTCTTGAAAACGTTTTAAAGATGATTTTTTATGATCTTCAAATTCTTCTTCTAATGATTTTAAATTTGTTACCGCTTTGCTCGTTACGCTAAAGTTCTCTTTGTATTTGTAAGCAAAGAAAGCTAACAAAATAATTAAAATAGTGTGAGAGAAAAACAGGATTAAAGAGAATGCAAATTTGCTGACAG
Organism: Wenyingzhuangia sp. 2_MG-2023; assembly: GCF_030548295.1. GTDB lineage: Bacteria > Bacteroidota > Bacteroidia > Flavobacteriales > Flavobacteriaceae > Wenyingzhuangia. The sequence goes on along the minus strand of NZ_JAUOSB010000001.1, from coordinate 432,009 downwards.
GAATACCGAACAGAGAGCGACTGTCTTTTAATTCTTGAGTACTGTTAAGTTCATTTTCTAAATTAGAAAGTTTTTGTTTTAGCTCTGTAATCTGACGATTGTTGTTGCTGATGAGTTGATTTTTTTCTGAAATGATAGTTTGTTGAGATTGCAAAGAATCAACAACTGTAGTTTTTAACTGATTGTATTTCTGAATTTTTACAACCTTGTAATCTTCGTAAGTACTAGATTTTTTATAAAGTTCATCAAATTGATTTAGAATTGTTTTGTCTTGACTGTTAGAATTTTGAGATGTAAGAAATAAAAAAAGAAACAATAACAGATAAGATTGAGAAAACTTCATGAGTAAATGGATTTGATCGCTAATTGTAACAAAAATAGTAAAATCAGATGGGTTTGAAAGCCCTATTTTTTTAAGAATTGAATTAAACTTAACTTTAGTATATTTACCTTTGTAACCATTAAGAAAATAAGACATGGATTTCGGAAAAGAATTTGAAAAGTTTGCGATAAAAGACCAAGGTATTAGTAGTACACATTACGATAAAATTGTTAGTTCATTAACGCCATACATTATGGAAGAACGTCAACTAAACATTACTCAAATGGATGTTTTTTCTCGTTTGATGATGGATAGAATTATTTTTCTAGGTACAGGAATTAATGATCAAGTAGCAAATGTGATTCAAGCACAATTGTTGTTTTTAGAGTCTGTAGATGCTACCAAAGATATTTCTATATACATCAATTCTCCAGGTGGAGGTGTGTATGCAGGATTGGGTATTTACGATACAATGCAATTCATCAAACCAGATGTTGCTACTATTTGTACGGGAATGGCTGCAAGTATGGGAGCTGTATTAATGTGTGCTGGAGCTGCAGGAAAACGTTCTGCTTTGCCACATTCAAGAGTCATGATTCACCAGCCTTTAGGCGGAGCACAAGGACAAGCTACTGATATGGAGATAACAGTAAGAGAGATAAATAAATTAAAGCAAGAATTGTATACCATTATTGCCAATCATTCAGGACAATCTTTTGAAAAAGTATCACAAGATTCAGATAGAGATTATTGGATGAAAGCTGATGAAGCAAAAGCATACGGAATGGTAGATGAAATTCTTACAAGAAATAAATAAGTAAAGAGCAGATTGCTTAAAAAAGCAGATAAAATGTCAAAAGAAGGAATGGAGTGCTCTTTTTGTGGGAGAAAAAAAGAAGAAACAAATCTGTTGATTGCAGGAGTAGATGCACATATCTGCGATAGTTGTGTGGAGCAAGCTCATGGAATCTTGTCTGAGGAAGTGCTAGCTGTAGAGGATGAATTGGGAGATGATGATAAAGAAAAATTTGAAGTTAAAAAACCCAAAGAAATCAAAGCTTTTTTAGATCAATATATTATTGGTCAAGATCAGACAAAAAGAACAATGGCTGTTGCGGTTTACAATCATTACAAAAGATTGACACAGCCCAATACTTTAGAAGAAGAGGTTGAGATAGAAAAAAGTAACATGATTCTAGTAGGTGATACTGGGACAGGGAAAACATTGATAGCAAAAACCATTGCAAAAATGTTAAATGTACCGTTTGCTATAGTTGATGCTACTGTATTGACACAAGCAGGTTATGTGGGTGAAGATGTAGAGAGTATTTTGAGCCGTTTGTTACAAGCAGCAGATTACGATGTGGAAAGTGCAGAAAGAGGAATTGTTTTTATTGATGAAATAGATAAAATAGCTCGTAAAGGAGACAATCCTTCCATTACACGTGATGTTTCTGGAGAGGGAGTGCAACAAGCTTTGTTAAAGTTGTTAGAAGGAACGGTTGTAAATGTGGCTCCTAAAGGAGGGCGAAAACATCCAGATCAGAAATTTACGGAAGTAAATACCAAAGATATTCTGTTTATTGCAGGTGGAGCTTTTGCGGGTATTCAACGCAACATTAGCAAGCGTCTAAATAGACAAGCAGTTGGTTTTGGAGCTTCGTTAAGTGAAGATAGGGTTGACGAAAAAAATCTATTACAATACATCATTCCAACAGATTTAAAAAGTTTTGGGTTGATTCCAGAAATTATTGGACGTTTGCCTATTTTGAGTTATATGAATCCTTTGGATAAAATAGCTCTAAGAGCAATACTAACAGAACCTAAAAATTCACTAATCAAGCAATATACCAAGTTGTTTGATATGGATGGAATTGAGTTTTCAATTCAAGAAGAGGCATTGGATGCTATTGTAGAAAAGGCAATAGAATACAAATTAGGAGCAAGAGGTTTGCGTTCTTTGTGTGAAGCAATTTTTACAGATGCAATGTTTGATCTTCCTAGTTCTGATGAGTCTTCTTTTGAGGTAACAAAAAGTTACATAGATAGTAAGTTAGATAAGAAGTTATTGAATCATCTAAGTGTAGCAGGATAAGTAGTCTTGATAACACATTAAAATAAAAAGAGGGTATAGACAATATTGTTTATGCCCTTTTTTATTTAGTTTTACTTGAATAGGTTTTTTGCGAAACCAGAACCTAAACTCCCCAAGAGACTGTCAGATTTAGAATTAGATCCTAACAGACCTCCAAGCATTCCAGATAAATTAGAGGAATCACCACCAATTTTGCTAGAAAGATAATTCATAAGTATTGGCAAAACAATGTCTTTTATTTGAGAAGACATGTTAGAATCAAAGCCATTTTTAGTCAAGCTAGAAATTAAGTTTCCGCCTAAACTACTTAATAAATTGTTAGCAGAACTACTGTTGTCATTCCCAGAAAATAGGTTTAACATAGTGTCAACTCCATTGTTTTTAGCTTCTTCAGCTACGGTGCTTTCAACAGCTTCTTTTGAACTGTCTAATACATTGTCTACTTGTTGACCGTTAAGTCCTAATTTATCGGTCAATGCTTCAAGAGCTTGTCCTTTTATAGCATCAATAATTCCATCAATCATAAGAAAGTGCTTTTTTTAGTTGTAAATCTCTTCTTTGTTGAATTTTTTTGCCAATAAATAATAAACAATAGCTCTGTATTTATTTCTATTAGAACTACCTAATTTTTCAACAACTTCGTCAATAGCTTCGTCTAAAGCTGGCGAATCTTCAAGACCTAATTTTTTAATCAAGAAATTTTTCTTTACTGTTTCAAGTTCTTTTTTATCAGAACTAGATACTTTGCTTGCATCTACATTATAGATACTCGGACCTAGACCTTTTGTTACTTTTTCTAAAAATTTTTCATCTAGTGGCTCTGTTAGTGTTTTCGTAAATTCACTCTTGTAAACTTCTAATAACTCATCAAATTTGCTCATTTTTTAAATTTTATGTTTTTATAGCTACAATTTAATTTATTTTTTTTAATATAAGGTGAATAATTATGGGTGATTTTTAATGATTTGTTATTCTTATCTTTGAAATCGGATTTTGATCCAATAAAATCATAAAATCACCATAAGAATGATTTCAAGAGAAAGCATAGATCGCGTATTTGAAACTGCTCGTGTAGAGGAGGTGATAGGGGAGTTTGTTACGTTGAAGAAATCAGGAAGTAGTTACAAAGGATTGAGTCCTTTTGTAGATGAAAAAACACCTTCTTTTATGGTGTCTCCTGTAAAAGGAATTTGGAAGGATTTTAGTACGGGTAAAGGCGGAAATGTGATTTCTTTTTTAATGGAACACGAACATTATTCTTACCCAGAAGCCATTAGATTTTTAGCAGATAAGTACAATATTGCTATTGAGGAAACGGAACAGTCTGATGAGCAAAAAGAAGCGGCTGATGAGCGAGAAAGTATGTATTTGGTTTCTAAATATGCACAAGAATATTTTAACAATTTAATGCAAAATACCCAAAAAGGAAAAGCAATTGGGTTGAGTTATTTTAAAGAACGAGGTTTTACAGATGAAACCATTGAGACGTTTCAGTTAGGGTATTGTTTAGATGAATGGTCTGCTTTTACAGATACGGCTCTAAAAAACGGATACGATTTAGAATATTTAGAGAGTACAGGACTTACCATTGTAAAAGAAAACGGAAAGCAGTATGACCGATTTAAAGGTCGTGTTATGTTTCCTATTCATAGTATGAGTGGTCGTGTTTTGGGGTTTGGAGGTAGAATTTTAACCAACGATAAAAAAGCAGCCAAGTATTTAAACTCACCCGAAAGCGATATTTACCACAAGAGCAAAGTTTTGTATGGTATTTATCACGCTAAAAAAACAATTTCTAAAGAAGATAATTGTTACTTAGTAGAAGGATATACGGATGTAATTTCCATGTATCAAAAAGGAATTACCAACGTGGTGGCTTCTTCAGGAACTGCTCTGACTCCTGATCAAATTCGTTTGGTAAAAAGGTTAACGCCTAACATGACGGTTCTGTTTGATGGAGATGCAGCTGGTTTGAGAGCTTCTGTTAGAGGAATTGACTTGATTTTGGAACAGGGAATGAACGTAAAAGTAGTGACTTTTCCTGATGGAGACGATCCTGATTCTTTTTCTAAGAAAAAAACAACAGAAGAATTAAAAGAGTATTTAGAAAACAATCAACAAGATTTTATCAGTTTCAAAGTTTCTTTGTTGATGGAAGAAGCGAAGAACGATCCGATTAAAAAAGCAGGATTGATTCGAGATATTGTGATGAGTATTTCTAAAATTCCAGACAGCATTAAACAAGAAATATACATTCAAGAGTGTGTGCGAATGATGGATATTTCCGAAACGGTTTTGTTCAATGAATTGGCTCAAATGATGGATAAAAAATCCAGAGATGCAGAACGAAAACCAAGTACTGCACAGCCAAGAATGAGCATTGCTTCTTCTAATAAGAATAAAGTTACAGGCGGAATTTCTTCATCAAATGCAACCGGAGATATGCCAGACGATGCTGCTTTTCAGGAAATGATGCTGGCTCAAGAATCGGGTGTAAAAGGAACCAAAGGACAAGCGTCTGCCAAAGCTTTGCCTAAAACCAATGAATTGGAATTGTACGAAAGTGAAATCATTAAAATTTTACTATTGTATGGAAATCATGAAGTGTCTTTTGTAGATTGGATTGAGGAACATGATAAAAATGGAAAAGTAGTTATGGTAAAAGAAGAGTATACCAATACGGTTTGTCATGAATTGTTTTTGCAATTGCAAGACGATGAAATTGAATTTACACATCCAATTTTTCAAAAAATATACAAAGAGATTAGTTATCAAATTAACCAAGAAGAAAAGTTGCTTTTGGATCAATTGACAAGCCATCCGGATCAGGAAATATCTAGAGAAGTTACTCATATTTTAATGGATGATGAACGTTATACATTGAGCCGTTGGGAATCTAAAGAAATAGAAGTGGCTCAAAAAACAGATGTGTTGCAGAAATTGGTGCAAGATGTAATTTTGAACTTGCGTAGGGTTTTGATAGATTTAAAAGTTAAGGAGTTGATGCATGAAATTACAGACGAAGAAAAACGTGTAGAGGCTTTGCAAGAAGTGATGAGTTATACGCAGTTAAAAACCTTGTTGTTTGAAAAATTGTATAGAGTAGTTTAATTAATAAAACGAATAGATTAAGGATAAGATATATGGAGGATTTTATTGAATTTAAAAAAGAATTGTTGCTTAGTTTGATTGCTTTTGCAATCATGTTGTTGGTTCGTTTTTTTATCCAAAGCGCTATTAAGAAATTTAGCTTTGTAAAAGCAATTGACATCAATAGAAGGAAAGTTATTTTTATTCTGAGTTATATGATTGTTTATGTGCTTTTCGGAGCATTAATTGCCATTATTTGGGGAGTAGATTTTAACAGGTTGTCTATTTTTATTTCTTCCGTTTTGGCGGTTTTAGGAGTAGGTTTTTTTGCGCAATGGTCTTTATTGTCCAATCTTACAGCCAGTGTAATTTTATTTTTCAATCATCCTGTAAGAATAGGGAGTAGAATTAGAATTTTAGACAAAGATTTTGAGTTGATAGGAGAAGTGATGGATATTACAGGGTTTTATTTTTTTATAAAAACAGATACAGGACAAACCATTACGTTTCCAAATAGTTTGATCATGCAAAAAGGAATAGAGATTTTAGATGATAAAATAGATATATAAGATTGAATACCATTGTAAATGAAAATAAATCCTGTTGTTTTTTCTGTTGTAATTACGGTATATAATAAAGAAAAATACATTTATGAATCTTTAAAGAGTACTTGTGCCCAATTGTTAAAGCCTGCTGAAATTATTGTGGTAAATGATGGTTCTACAGATGATTCTTTACAAGAAATTACAAAGGTAAATGATGCTAGAATTCGTGTTTTTACTATTGAAAATAAAGGAGTTTCCAATGCTCGAAATTTTGGAGCAAAACAAACAAAAGGAACACATATTGCTTTTTTAGACGGAGATGATCTTTGGCTTGAAAATCATCTGGAAGAAATTCATAAAATGATTTGTCTTTTTCCTGAGGAGTCTATTTATGCATTGGGAACTTCTTACGAGAAAGAAGAGAAGTTGATAGAACACGTGTACGCGGTTTCTAATGATCAAGCAAAAAGAGTTGATTATTTTAATGCGAGTTTGCATCATTCTATTTTACATCCTTCTTCTTTTGTTGTAGTTGCAGAATTGTATTCTCAATTGGGCGGTTTTGATATTAGATATACCAATTATGAAGACGTAGAATTTTGGTTTCGATTAGGGTTAAAATACCCCATTGTTTTTTCTAGCAAAAGAACGGTGTTGCTAAGAGCTGCCGAAAATAGTTTGTCTAAAAACAAGGTCTGTTTAAATTCTTATTGTTTTTTTGAAGATTATGATCATGTTCAGACAAACAACAAAGCATTTTATAGAATATTAGACTTGAATAGGTATTCTTTGGCTTTGATTTGTAAAGAGAATAAGAAGAGGGAGAAATTTAAAATACTGTGTGCTAAAATTGACGGAAAGCATTTGTCTTTTAGAAAAAAAATATTTTTAAAGTTGCCTTCTTTTGTGATTACAGGATTGAAAAAAATAAAAGAAAAATTGTAGTTTACAGAATGCTTTCCAGAAACTTAGCCCACTCTTGTTGAATGTTGTCAAAAGACAAATGCTCAATACTTTGTAAGGAATTGCTTTTGCAAAAAGCTAAAAGTTCATTGTCAGAAATCATGAGATTTAATGCGTTTGTAAAAGTGTCTAGGTCTTTTTTGACCAACAATCCATTGTGCTTGTTTATGATAATTTCGCTCGGTCCCGATTCACAATCTACAGAAATAATAGGTGTTTCACAGGCTAAAGATTCAACCAGAGACATAGGGAATCCTTCGAAATTACTTGTCAGTACAGTGAGTTTTGCGCTTTTCACAATGGGAAAAGGATTGGTGGTTGCAGATTTAAAAACTACGTATTGGGTCAATTCTAACGTTGTAACCAAAGCAATTAATTTATGCAAATCTGGACCGTCACCTAAAATATACAATTGAATGTTTTGAGCAGGTAAAATAGATTTGTGATAAGCTTTAATTAGAAACGTTAAATCTTTGGCTTCCTCATCCAATCTTCCAAAAAATAAAATGTAATTCTTATTCGTTTTTACAACAACTTTGTTATTGGAACTAAGTTGGAAAGAGTTGTAAATAGTGCTTACATTGTCTAATTGATAATTAGATTTAATTTTTTCTTTGATGCCTTTTGATACGGAAACAAATGCTGTGTTTTTAGGATACAGATAGTTTGCAATTATTTTGTTTTTAGGAAAAGACTTTAGCAAGTTGTGACTATGCACCATAAAAACAGTTTTGATATTTTGATACACAAGATGTTTTAACAACAATTCACGAGCAAGAGAATTTCTAGATCGATGGTCTATGATCAAATCGATATGATTTTTTTGCAAGAACTTTTTAAAGACGATGAAACGATTCATTCGGTGAAAAAATCCATCCTTTTCGTCTTTTAGGGCACCAAGATTTAAGAGTTTTCCTGCATATTTGTATTCAATAGGATTCATAATAGAAACCACAAAAACATGGCAACCTAAATTGTGTAACATTTGCGATTGCAAAGCAGCAACTTTTTCAGCTCCGCCATGACCTAAAGACGAAGTAATGATGCAAATATTTTTGTTTTTAGGAGTCATTGTATATTTTGATTAAAAGTATGAAAAAAGAATCCCTTTTTGGATGTCTGTTTTCTGAAAAAATGTTTGTTTCCTTCTAAAAAAACATCCATCTTAGTTTTCTAAAAGTACAGTATTTGAATTCTACCACAAACAAATCTACAAATCAAACAAAAGCCTTACATGTGGTTTCTTTTGATGTTCCTTATCCTCCAAATTACGGTGGTGTGATAGACGTTTTTTACAAAATAAAGGCATTAAGCGAATTAGGAATAAAAATATATTTGCATACGTTTGAGTATGGTAGGGGAGAACAGATTGAATTGGAAAAATATTGTGAAGAAGTCTTTTACTATCCTAGAAAATCTTTTTGGAAATCTTTTTTATCTAGCACTCCATTTATTGTAAAATCTAGAGAACACCATTTGTTAGAGAAAAGATTAGATGAAGCAAAATTTCCTATTCTTTTTGAAGGTTTGCACTCTGTTTCTTTTTTTAAAAATCAATCTAAAGTTGATGTGCAAACATTGGTTCGAATGCATAATATAGAGCATGATTATTACCATGGTTTGGCAGAAAGCGAAAGAAATTTATTTAAAAAAATATTTTTCAAATTAGAGGCTTTCAAATTAAAAAAACACCAAGAAGTATTGTCTAGATGCAATCATATTTTGACTATTTCACCATTAGAACAAAACTATTTTTCAGAATTGTTCGGAACAAAATGTCGTTACATTCCTGTTTTTTCAGATACTCATTTTAGTGATTTAAAACCTCAGAAAGACTTTGTGCTTTGGCATGGAGATTTGCGTGTGAGTGACAATGTAAAGTCTGCATTGTGGGCTATTGAAATTGTAAAAAACACAAATCACAAACTGATCATTGCAAGCAATACAAAAGAAGAAGAAGTGTTTCGTGCTTGTAAACAACTAAACAATGTAACGTTTAATGATTTGAATACAGAATGTGAACTGGATTCCTTAATGGCTTCGGCAAATGTAAATTTATTGTTCACTTTTCAAGTAACGGGAATCAAGCTTAAATTGTTGAATACGTTGGTTAAAAGTAGGTTTATCATTGCTAATGAAAAAATCATCAAACAAACAGGATTAGAAGCATTGTGTATTGAAGGAAATACCACTTTAGAAATTAAAAAACAACTAGATTTTTACATGTCTTTGCCTTTTTCTGATGAAGAAAGAATAGCTAGAAAAGAAGCTTTAAAAATATTTGACACCAAGACAAACGCACAAAAAATTATGGATTTGTTGTGTTAGATTGTGTTTGGTGTGCAACTTCAAAAACTTCTCCGTTTTCTACTTTAAAAGTACGTTGAGGATATTTTAAAATCAAAGCATAATCATGCGTTGCCATTAAAATAGTTTTCCCACTTTTATGAATATCATTCAGCAACTCCATTACTTCCATAGATGTTTTTGGATCTAGATTCCCAGTAGGCTCATCTGCAATAATTAGTTCAGGATCATTTAACAAAGCTCTTGCAATGGCAATACGTTGTTGTTCACCACCTGAAACTTGATAGGGCATTTTGTATCCTTTTTCTTCTAGACCAACTTTGCTTAAAACTTCACTAATTTTAGCTTTCATTTTATCTTTGTCTTTCCATCCGGTGGCTTTTAAAACAAATAACAAGTTGTCGTGAATATTTCTATCGTTTAGCAATTTGAAGTCTTGAAATACAATTCCAATTTTTCGTCTTAAAAAAGGAATTTGCTTTTCTTTTAATGATGGCAAATCGTAACCTACTACTTCACCAATTCCACTAGTTAGAGACAAATCTCCGTATAGAATTTTTAGCAAACTACTTTTTCCACTTCCTGTTTTTCCAATCAAATAAAAAAACTCTCCTGGCTGAATTTCAAAATCTACATTTTTCAAAATCAATATACTGTCTTGAAAAATATGGGCATCTTTTAGGTATAAAACAGGCTGTGACATGATTTTTTTGTTTTTACAAACATATTTAAAAATAGGGGAATCCTAAAATAATCAGGGTTTTAAGAAACGTTTCTATCTTGTTCAAATAAATAACAGCATATTCCGTTAATTAACAGGGATATTATTTATTTTTAATTACTGAAAATAGAGAGAACTTATGAAAAAACAGCTTTTACAATACTTAGGGTTTTTGCTTTTGAGCTCCAACATTTTATTTGCACAACAGAGTTACAAAGAAAAAGAATCATTAAAATGGTATTCTAAAGCCCTACTTGCTTTTGATAGCGAAAATTACACATTAGCGGCTACTTATTTTGAAAAAGTTTTGGTAGAAAACTACCAACTGGCAACCGTAAAAGAATATGAATTGTTGATTGGTTTGGAACTGAATAACTTGGATGCAGGATCCAAAATGGAAATGTATTTGAAAGAACATCCGTTTACTACCAATAAAACAGCACTTTTGTTAGGCTTGTCTAATTATTATTTTGATAAGAAACAGGAAGACAAAGCGTTAAAATGGTTTGAGAAAATAGATGTAAAATCACTTACAGCAAGTCAGGAAAATAATTACAATTACAAGTTGGCTTTTGCCAATTACAAACGTAAAAATTACTCTAAAGCAAAGCAATATTTAATTCCGATGACCAAAAGTGGTGCTTACCAAAAGGAAGCTTATTACTATTTGGGAAACATTGCTTTAGAAAATAAGGATTACGATACTGCTTTGGGTAATTTTGATAAAATTAAAAACGAATCAAAATACAAAAAAGAGATTGCGTACCAGAACTTGGTAATTCTATACCATCAGAAAAAATACAAAGAAACGATTGCTTTAGGAGAATCAAATTTTGAAAGATCTAGAGGTACAGAACAATCTCAGATGGCTAAAATTTTAGGAGAAAGTTATTTTTACGAAGGTGATTATCAAAAAGCAGTTACGTATTTGTTGCAGTACAGAGGGAATCTTAAAAAAGGATTGACAGAGGTTGATTATTATTTTTTGGGATATGCTTATTACAAGTTAGCAAATTATGACAAAGCCATTGAAAACTTTAACAAAATTACTGATGAAAAAACAGCAGTTTCTCAAAACGCTCATTATCATTTGGGAGATTGTTATTTAAATAAAAATCAAAAAACACAGGCTTTAAATGCGTTTAAAAATGCTTCGGAAATGACTTTTGATGTTCAGATACAACAAGATGCTTTTTTGAATTATGCCAAATTGAGTTACGAAATTGGAAATCCTTACCAAAGTACGTCGGACGTTTTGCAAGCTTATGTAGATGCCTATCCAAATAGTGCAGAAACTAGTTACATGGAAAAATTAATTGTGAATGCTTATTTGCAATTTAAAGATTATCAAGGAGCTATTGATTATTATAAGAAACGTAGATTGTTGAAAGATGAGCTTTACCAATTGGTGGTGTTAGAAAAAGGATTTGAATTGTTCAATACACAGAAATACAACAAAGCATTGACTTATTTTTCTGAAGCCTCAAGTTTGTATTCTGATGAGGTTTTAAAAAGTAGAGCCTTGTTTTGGAAAGCTGAAACGTTGGCGGAGTTGAATGATTTTAAAAATGCTTCGTATGCGTATCAGACTTTTGTGGGGCCTGCCAGAAATCATGAATTGTCTGAATATGCAGATGGATTGTATGGTTTGGCTTATGCAACGTATCAACAGAAAAAATATGAAAAAGCCATTGTTTATTTTGAAGAATATTTAAAGTTTACAAATGATGAAGCCAAAAGAAGAAACGCTTTGTTACGAATAGCCGATTGTTATTTTGTGAGTAAAACTTATTGGCCAGCTTTGGAAAAATACAATCAAGTAATTGCTGAAAAAAAGGAACAGGTGGATTATGCATTGTACCAAAAAGCATTATCATATGGGTTTTTAGGTCGCAACGATCAGAAGATAGAAACACTAAAAACATTGCAACAAACTTTTACGTCTTCTGCTTATTTGGATGATTCGTATTATCAATTGGGGAATTTGTATGTCAATCAAAATAAAAGCAAATTAGGAATAGAGGCATATGATGATTTGGTGAAAAAATATCCAAAGAGTCCGTTAGTAGCCAAAGCAAAATTAAAAAAAGGAATTGTGTTGTTTAATGGGAATGAGAACGAAGCCTCTTTAGCTGTTTTGAAACAATTGGTAGCGCAATATCCGGGTACTGCAGAGGCTGTGCAAGCGGTGAAAATTGCAGAACAAGTGTATAAAGACATGGATCAAGTGGATGTATATGCAACATGGGTAAAGCAATTAGAGTTTGTAAATATTACGGATTCAGATATTGATAAAACCATGTTTGAAGCTGCTGAAAATAAATATGTATCGAATGATTTGGGTGGAGCTATCACTAGTTGTAGAAAGTATTTGGTGAATTTCCCGAACGGAATTTATGCATTGACGGCTCATTTTTATTTGGCTCAATCGTATTACAATATTGGAGCTAAAGACAGAGCTGCACCAGAATATTTAGAGGTTTTAAAAGTGAAAACCAATGAGTATACGGAAGTTTCGTTAAACAGATTGTCTCAAATTTATTTAGAAAACGAAGAATGGGAGCAAGCAAGTAGGTTGTTGTTGCAGATAGAAAATGAGGCAACCAATACAGAAAGTATTGTGTATGCACAAAGTAATTTGATGAAGTATTATTACAAAAAAGAACAACATCAACAAGTGTTAGCCTATACAGACAAGGTTTTAAAGAACACAAAAAGTAGTAAAGAAGCTGTGGCAGATGCGTATGTGTATGGAGCAAGAAGTGCCGTTTTCTTGAAACAGTATGACAAAGCTAAAGTGTTTTATAAAGAATTAGAAACCATTGGTAAAGGAGAGGTGAAAGCAGAAGCTCATTATTACAAAGCGCTTTGGTTGTATCAAGATAAAAAGTATGAAAAGTCTAACGAACAAGTACAATTGCTAGCTAGTAATTACCAATCTTATAAATATTGGGGAGTAAAAGGCTTGTTGTTGATGGCAAAAAACTTTCATGAGTTGAAAGATGATTTTCAAGCTGATTTTATTTTGAACAACGTAATTAAAAATGCCGAAGAATACAAAGATGTTATTAATGAGGCTGCCGTGTTATTAGAAAAATACAAAGCAACTAAGAATGCAGAATCTTCAAAAAGTAAAGAAGAAGTAAAAACAAAGAGTCAACCTACAATCGATACAGCAAATGAATTTTAAGATGAAAAAACAATTGCTAATAGCGAGTCTATTTTTGGGAACCATAAGTATGTCTGCCCAAGAAGAAGAATCTACAGAAATAAAAAAAGAAGATGTGGTGGTAGAATTTTCATTCAGCCCCACACTGTCTAATGTGTTTAAATTAAAAAGCACTCCAAATCCTACGCAAGAATTTCCAAAGAAAAAAGTTACGTATAAAATTAATTCCAAAGAAGTTCCTTCGGATTTTGTTCCAGTAGCTAAGAAAGCAGTCTATGTTTCAGTTGATGATGACAAAGCACCCAATTACGCAAATTATGTGTACGGAGCTGCGGGCTTGTATGGGAATGGTGAATTTGAATTGATGTTGAGACCAGAGACTTCTAGAAAAGGATATCGTTTTGGAGTAGACTTATCTAGTTACAATGCACAGAAAGGAATAGAAGATGAAAGAGTAAATAATGGACAGTGGAATGCAAATGCGGGTGTGTTTTTGGCTAAAGAAGATAGAAATTATGATTGGATAGGGAAGTTGAATTACAATAGAAATCAAATTCATTGGTACGGATTGGATGAAAATATTTTAGCAAGTATTTACGAAAATCAAGAGGTAATGCAATTGTACAATACGGTTGATTTTTCTGGAGCATTGTCCTTTAACAAAGCAGCAGTGAAAAGTGTAACACCTTCCATTCAGTTTTTTTCGGATGACTACAATAGTTCTGAAATTAAATTGGGCATAGGTACGGTTTTAGACAAATCTTTGTTCAAAGATTTTATAGAATTACAAGTAGATTTAGAATATTTGAACGGAAGTTTTGATCAGAATTATGCTGGGGATGCTGCCGTAAATTATAGTTTTATCAATGTAGGATTGACTCCAAAATATGAATACCAAGCGAAGAGTTTTCAATTGCGTGCGGCTTTAGGTTTGTTTGCCAATATAGATCAAGAAGCATCAAAATCTAATTTTATATTTTTGCCAAACATCCAAACGGATATCTTACTGTTAGAAAATATCATGACAATGCATGCGGGAATCCGTAGTGAATTGAATCAAAATTCATACGCAAGTTTGGTCAAACAAAATCCATGGATTTCACCTACGCAAACAATAAAAACGTCTCAAACACCTGTTGATGTATTTTTAGGATTGGAAGGAAAACTGACCAAAACGGTGTCTTACAATACAGAAATCAGTTATCAACAAACAAAAGACAAAGTGTTATTTGTGCATAATAATGATGTAAGTGGTTCTGTGTTGGCGTATCAAATGGGAAATAGCTTTCGTGCTATTTATGACGATGTAAATGTGTTTTCTTTTAAAGGAACCATAGAGTCTAAATTTTATGAAGCTTTTACCGGAGGAGTTACAGGAGTTTTTAATTCCTACAGTTTAGATCAAGAAGATGAAGCATGGAATTTGCCTAACTTTACAGTAGAGACCTACGCAAATTACACCAAAGGAAAGTTTTTTGGACAGTTGGGACTTAATTTTGTTGGAGGAAGAAAAGATTTTGTGGAATTAGAAAAAGTAGATGTAGATGGATTTGTAGATATCAATCTAAAAACCGCTTATAAAATTAACGACAAGTTGAATGTACACGTAAATGTTTACAATCTTTTGAGTAATAATTATGAATCTTATATAAATTATCAAGTTCAAGGTTTTCAAGCTTTGGGAGGACTTTCATACAAATTTTAAACATGCACTGGGAACAATTATTATCTCTTAAGAGAGCAGGCGATATAGATGGTCGTTTTAGAAAAGATCAAGATGAATTAAGGTTGGGGTTTGAAGTAGATTTTGATAGAATTGTCTTCTCATCTGCATTCCGAAGTCTACAAGATAAAACACAAGTAATTCCACTTTCTGATACGGATTTTGTACACACACGATTGACTCACAGTATGGAGGTTTCTGTGGTAGGACGTTCTTTGGGAAGAATTGTAGGACAGCAATTGTTGGAAAAACATCCCTATTTAAAACAATTAGGATACACATTCAACGACTTTGGAACTATTGTGGCAGCAGCAGCCTTGTCTCACGATATTGGGAATCCTCCATTTGGACACAGTGGAGAAAAGTCTATAGGTGAATATTTTAATACAGGAAACGGCCAAAAATACAAAGAAGCTTTGACTCCAAAAGAGTGGCAAGATTTGATCGATTTTGAAGGGAATGCTAATGGATTTAGAATTTTAACGCAAGATGTTGGCGGTGTAAAAGATGGATTAAGATTGTCTTATGCAACCTTGGGTGCTTTTATGAAATATCCCAAAGAATCATTGCCTAAAAAAGAAACCAAGCATATTGTAGATAAAAAATACGGTTTTTTTCAATCAGAAAAAGAGAAGTTTGTAGATGTAGCAGAAACGTTGGGTTTGAAAAGAATGCGAGAGGGAAAAGACATTTCTTATTACCGTCACCCTTTGGCTTATTTGGTAGAGGCAGCGGATGATATCTGTTACACCATTATCGATTTTGAAGATGGAATCAATTTAGGTTTGGTAGATGAGGAATTTGCCTTGGAGTATATGATTAAGATTGTTCAAGATAAAATTGACAAGAAAAAATACAACTCTCTTGAGTTGAAAAAAGATAGAGTAAGTTATTTAAGAGCTTTGGCAATAAGCACGCTCATTACAGAAGCTGCTACTATTTTTATTGAAAATGAAGAGGCTATTCTAAATGGAACTTTTGACAAATCGTTGTTAGATAAGTGTAAATATGAAGCTCAAATAAATGACATCATCAAACTGAGTGTTGATAAAATTTACAACAGTCGTAGTGTGATAGAAAAAGAAGTTGCTGGTTACAAGGTTATTGCAGATTTGTTGGATGTATTCATCAACGCAGTGCATCGTTATTATTTGGGAAAAGAATCTAGCTACGATAAGTTAATTTTAATAATGTTGCCTCAGGAGTTTAAAAACCAATCCGATAGTCTTTACGAACGTATTATGAATATTTGTTCTTATGTAGCAAGTATGTCTGATAGTTTTGCTATTTTAATCCATAAAAAAATTAGCGGAGTTATTGTTTAAAAACAACATGTTCGCAACATTCCTCGTATGAAAAAAAGACTACTTTACACATTATCATTTCTTATTGTTGTTTCCGTGGCATTTGTTGTGTATGATGCAAAACATGTAAGTAAACGTGAATTTAGAGAGCTTATTGAAAATCACCCAGTTCAACAAAGGTTAAAACTATCTAAAAAAGAACGAAAAAAAAGAGGAATTCCTCCCAATCGCTATTTCGACCTTCAGTATTTGTTAGAAATGAATCCATACACAGGAAAAACGTATCCTGAAAATTTGGAAGAAATTAAAAATCAAAAGAAGACTGTAGCTCGTTTTTCTGCGGTGCCTGGTCAAGATTCAGAAAACAAATGGATAGAGAGAGGTCCAAATAATATTGGAGGAAGAACAAGAGTAGTTTTTTACGATCCAAATGATACATCAGGTAAAAGAGTGTTTGCGGGTGGAGTTTCTGGAGGTTTGTGGGTAAATGATGATATTACGAATGCAAATTCGATGTGGTCTCAAGTGGGGATAGATGAGAATTTGTCAGTATCGTGTTATGCTATAGATCCCAATGATTCTAATACATGGTACGTTGGTACGGGAGAAGCTTATACAGGAAATGATGGTACAGGAAATGGAGTTTGGTACACAACCAATGGAGGTAGTACTTGGTCTAAATTATGGACGGTTGATTTGGATGCAGAAATAGAACCAGACTCAACGGTTCCTGCAGAAGCAAGTAGACCTTATTTTTTCAATCAGATTGTAGCTTGGAACAATGGAGGAACAACGGAGTTGTTTTTTTCTGTAGATGGTGGATTTGATTACGATAATGTTGGTTACCAATTGTCAGGCTGGTGGAAACTTACAGGCAATAGGGTTGAGAGATTGTCTTTTAATGCTCCTGATAGTGATGCAAGTCCAAGTAGAGATAATACGTCTCCTTATGTTTTTAGCGATGTAGAAATTGCTGCGGATAATTCCTTATGGTGTGCAACTAAAATCAATCCTTATGGAAATGGTGGAGGAAAGGTTTTTAGAACTACAGATGGAGAAAATTTTACAGAAAAATATTCTTTTTCAAATGGAGGTAGGGTAGAATTGGCGGTTTCTAAAACGGATGCAAATATTGTATATGTTTTGGCAGAAATTGTTGGTAATGGTGTAGAGTTGGTAAAAACTACGGATGGAACTAATTTTGTAAGCATTGGAAAACCTAACGATGTAGATGCTGATATTTCTGCCAATGATTTTGCTAGAGATCAAGCTTTTTACAATTTAACAATAGAAGTAGATCCTACAAACAATGCCGTAGTTTATGCAGGAGGTATTGACTTGTTCCGATCTAACAATGGAGGAACTTCTTGGTCACAAATCTCGAAATGGTCTAATAATAACGATTTGGCTGATTTTGACATTTCGCTTGTGCATGCAGATCATCATGCGGTTGCTTTTAGTCCTTTGGATGCTAATAAAGGAGTTTTTGCCAATGACGGAGGTATTTATTATTGTTCAAATCTAAGTTCTGCTCCAACAAGCACAACGGCAATAGTTAGTAGAAACAATAATTACAACATCACCCAGTTTTATTCAGGAGCTATAGGGCAAGATGAAGACAACGAAATGTTTTTAGGAGGAGCACAAGACAACGGTTCTTTGTTTGTTTCCAGTGCAAGTTCGGGAATCAATTCTTTTCAGGATATTTATGGAGGAGATGGAGTGCAGAGTTTTATAGACAAAGATGGAGCGTATCTAATAGTATCCTATGTTTACAATACTTATGGAGCGTATACGCTGCCTTTAAGGAATTCAAGTGAGGTTGTTGAGATTGCTGAAGATGATGAAAGTGGTAGCTTTGATAATATTGCAGATTTAGATGACAATCTAGATATTTTATATACGGATGGTAGTACAAGTTCTACACCTAGAATTTCAAGATTTACAAATTTAACAACTTCCCCAACTAGAAGGAATTTTACCAATTCTGAATTGGTAGATGATCCAACAGCGATCAGAGTTTCTCCTTATACAACAGCTTCTTCTACAATTATTGTGGGTACAGAGTCAGGAGTTCTTTTAAAAATCTCTAACATAGATACAGGTGTTCCTGTTTGGGAAAATATAGATGTTGATGAAGAAATTAATGTGGGGTCTATTTCCGATATTGATTTTGGAGTTAATGAAAATAGAATATTGGTTACCTTGCACAATTACGGAATCAACAATATTTATTACACAGTGGATGGTGGAATTACTTGGCAGGAAAAAGATGGAGATTTTCCAGATATTCCTGTAAAGGCAATTAAAATGAATCCTTTTGATGAAGATGAAGTGTTGATAGGTACCAATTTAGGGGTTTGGAGAACGTCTAATTTTTCTTCGGAATCACCAAATTGGGTACAGTCTCAAAATGGAATGTCCAATGTAAAAGTAACCAAGTTTGATATGCGTACTTCAGACAATACGTTGTTAGCATCTACTTATGGTAGAGGACTTTTTACAGCTAGTTTTGAAGACGATGGTTTGGAAACAGATTTAGGAGATAAGTCAGATTTGGAAAAGAGTATTTATTTGAAAACAGAGCTGATTGAAACTGGAAAATTAGATGTAGTTGTTCAGAATGTGGCAGGTGAGATTGATATTGTGGTATATGATGCTACGGGAAAAGTAATTTCAAAAGATATATTAGACTCAGAAAAAGGATCTCTTCAAGAGTTAGAAGCTCCTTCCCGATCAGGGTTGTACATTGTTAGAATAACTAACGAGGGTAAATCTTATACAAAGAAAATAATTGTAGTTAACTAAAAAATGTAGGTAACACCAACACCTAAAATTTGTTTCAACTGTATTTTAGGACCTGTTTGTGTACCATCATCTTGAAGAATTTTAGCATCATCATCGTAAAGTAAATGAGAGCTTATGGTAGATTGAATGTATTGGTTCACTTTCATGTTTAAATTTATCTGAACATCACTATCTACATTTCCAAATCGATTAAGATAATCTGAATAAAAAGAACTCTTTAGTTGAAACTTGATATTCTTCATAACGGTAGTTTGGTATTCTACAGTGACTAGAGTACCAAATTCTGAGTAGATGTTTTCTCCTTTTTTAATAATGTTTCCATCACTGTCCTTTTCTGCTGGTGTAACCCCATAAGAACCTTTATCTGCCAAGTCTTGATCATATACAAAAGTTACCTGATTTGTTAGTGGAGAGATGTTTAATTTAAAATTGTCTTCATCATCGTTATAAACAGCACCAACACCTAAACGCATACGAGCAGGGGCAAAGAAGTTAGAGATTACAGTTGTTTTTAGTTTGTCATTGTATCCTTTTGCTATTTGCGTTGTAAGGTTAAAATCTCCGGAATAATACCACTTAGATTCAATATTCTTTTTATATCCGACAGCAGATTTAATATCGATTATATCGTCTGTTTTTAAAGAATGATCCAAATCATTTTCTTTACTCAAACCGTATTTTATCAAAACACCATTTTTCCAAAAAAGTTGTCCTTTTTTATAATTATAGTCACCAGCAAAAGACGCAATACCAGCAATGGTATTGTTACCTCCTTTGATCCAGTTTAGAAAAGAAGTTTGGGTAAAAAGAATACTTGGTTTGTTTGTTTTTGTCCAATAATTTGTTTTTACACTTTCCTTTAAAATATTTTTAATCGTATCTTTTTTGACAATTGCTAGTGAATCTTTTTTCTGTTTTGAAAAGACTTTTTTAATATTCTTTTTGATGTTTGTAATTGTCTGAGGTACTGGTACGGTGTCTGGTTGATGATAAGTATGTGCAGCAAAAGAAGAGTTGCTAACAAATAAAATAAAAAGCAGAGCGTAAATATTTACTTTGCTAATAGAATGGAATGGTAAATGCCTTGTAAAAATAATTTTCATTTTTATAAAGTAAATAATATGGTGTTTAGTATAGATAGTTCATCAATCTGTGTTTGCACTCTTAACTCTTGGGTTTTACCATGTTCTACAAAAACATCTTCAATTCCTTTAATAATAATGTTGTTTTTAAAGTTGTTGAGCACTGCATATTCAATAATACTAGATCCAAAACCTCCGCTAACAACACCATCTTCATAAGTGATAATTGTTTGATATTGGTTGAGTATACTTTGTACTAATTTAGTATCTAACGGTTTTATAAATTGCATATTGTAGTGTCCTATCTCTGCTTTTTTTTCCTCTGGTAATTTATCAATGGCTAAGTTAACATGATTTCCAATTGTACCAATACTTAGAATGGCAGTTTTAGAGCCTTTTTTTAGGATTTTTCCTTTTCCTATAATAAGTTCTTCAAAAGGTTGTTTCCAGTTGATAGTTTCACCATTTCCTCTAGGGTAACGGATGGCGATAGGGAGCTTCAAGCCTTTTTGAGCAGTATACATAATGTTTCTTAAATCTATCTCATTCATAGGAGCGTAGAGAATTAAATTTGGAATACAGCGCAAGTAAGCAATATCAAAAACCCCATGATGTGTGGCTCCGTCTTGTCCTACCAAACCCGCTCTGTCCAAACAAAAAACAACAGGCAGTTTTTGCAAAGCAACATCGTGAATCACTTGGTCGTAAGCTCTTTGTAAAAAGGTAGAGTAAATATTGCAAAAAGGGATGAGTCCTTCTTTGGCCATTCCTGCTGCTAATGTAACAGCATGTTGTTCTGCAATTCCTACATCAAAAGCCCTATTGGGCATTTTGGCAATCATATATTTTAAAGAGCTTCCTGTAGGCATGGCAGGTGTAATTCCTACTATTTTATCATTTTGTTCTGCCAGTTCTATAATGGTATAACCAAAAACATCTTGGTATTTTGGAGGGGTGTTTTCTTGAGCTAAAGCTATTCTATCTCCTGTTAGAGCATCAAATTTTCCTGGTGCATGATATGTAATTTGATCTTCTTCAGCTTTTTTTAATCCTTTTCCTTTGGTGGTAACTAGATGTAAAAATTTTGGACCTTTGATGTTTTTGAGTCTTTCAAATTCAGCAATTATTTTAGACAAATCATGTCCGTCAATAGGGCCAGAATAATCAAAGTTCAAAGCTTCAAAAATATTGTCTTTTTTAGGTGATTTTCCGTTTTTTGTTTGTGTAAAGTAATCTTTTAAAGCACCAATACTAGGATCTATACCGATGGCATTGTCGTTTAAAATTACCAAAAGATTGGCATTCGTAACTCCCGCGTGGTTCAATGCTTCAAAGGCCATTCCAGAAGCAATAGAGGCATCTCCAATAACAGCAATGTGTTGTTGCTCAGTATTGCCTTGAATTTGTGCAGCCATAGCCATTCCTAAAGCAGCAGAAATAGAAGTGGAGGAATGTCCCGTTCCAAAGGCATCGTATTCACTTTCAGAAATATTTGGAAAACCTGCAATTCCTTTCAAACGCCTGTTGGTGTGAAATTGTGCTCTTCTCCCGGTAAGAATTTTATGTCCGTAAGCTTGATGACCTACATCCCAAATTAATTTGTCTTTGGGAGTGTTGAATACATAATGCAATGCAATGGTCAACTCTACCACACCCAAACTAGCACCAAGATGCCCTTCTTTAGTAGAGACAATATTGATGATAAAATCTCTTAATTCTTGAGCTAATAGTTCTAACTCAAGGAGGCTAAGACTTTTTAAGTCTTTGGGGGAATTTATGGCGTTTAGGATTTCTTTCACGACAACAAAATTACGATTTTGAGAATTGTCCTTGCAACTTATGTTTGAATAAAGTAGCTTCGTTCCACACAATCTTTTTAGGATTTTTATGATACGCCCTTTTGATGATGATTATTTTATGAAAAAAGCTTTAGAAGAAGCTTCGTTTGCTATGGAAAAGGGAGAAGTTCCTGTGGGAGCTGTTATTGTGATGAATGACCAAATCATTGCTAGAGGACACAACTTGACTGAGCAGCTAAACGATGTTACAGCACATGCAGAAATGCAAGCTTTTACAGCAGCTTCAAGTTTTTTAGGAGGGAAATATTTACAAGAATGTGTTTTGTATGTAACGTTGGAGCCTTGCCAGATGTGTGCTGGAGCAAGTTATTGGGCACAGATTGGAAAAATTGTATTTGGAGCGACTGATAAGGAGAGAGGTTTTACAAAACTAAACACCAAATTGCATCCTAAAACAAAAATTATTTCTGGAGTTAGAGAAGAAGAATGTGCACAGTTGTTAATGGACTTTTTTTTATCTAAAAGAAATAAAAATTAATCGTCAATTCTGCTGGCGTTTGGGTCGTTGTGCTTAAGTGAATATTTGGTCAAATCTCTTCCGTTGTATCTATGGTAAATAAACAAAGGCATTAGGATTAAGGTCAATACAATAACTCCAAAACCAATAAATTTTGAGCTTAAGGGGTTACCTGTTAAATGAAAAAAAGCACCAGAAGTCCAAAGTACAATCACCAAAATAAGCAGTATTTTTAATAGAATCTTCATGTAGTAGTGTTACAATTGTTTGTGAAATTAGCTAATTTAACTCGCAATGTAAAGATACAGAAGAAATGAAGTTTAAAGTTAGTTTGTGTGTTTCTATTTTGGCTATTTTAGGAGGGTTAATGTCTTGTCGTCAAACAAAAAATAAATCTAATATGATTGTTATTGCGCACAGAGGTGCATCTGCTTATTTGCCAGAACATACATTGCCTGCAAAAGCATTGGCTTATGGAATGCAACCTGATTTTTTAGAACAAGATGTAGTGTTGTCAAAAGACAATGTGCCTGTGGTAATTCATGATATTCATTTAGAAACTACGACCAATGTTGCTCATGCTTTTCCAGATAGAAAAAGAGAAGATGGAAAATTTTATGTGATAGATTTTACCTGGAAAGAATTAGAAACGTTACAAGTGACAGAGAGATTCAATACAAAGACTCAGGAAGCAGTTTTTGATGATAGATTTCCGATACATACATCAACATTCAAGCTTCATAGGCTGCAAGATGAAATAGAAATGATTCAAGGATTGAACAAGTCAATGAGAAAAAATGTTGGAATTTACGTAGAAATAAAAGAACCTCAGTTTCATGAAAATGAAGGAAAAAATCTTTCTGAAATAGTGTTGAGTGTGTTGGAGACTTATGGATATACAACTAGAAAAGACAACTGTATATTGCAATGTTTTGATGCGATAGAATTGAAAAAAATCAGGCAGGAATACAAGTCAGATTTGTTTTTAGTGCAATTGCTTGAAATAGGTTATCTGGATGAAGCTTTTAAAGACAAAACACCACAGCAAATGATCAAAGAAATTGCTGTATATGCTGATGGAATAGGTCCTTGGTACAAGCAAATCATTGATGGAAAAGACAAGGTAAAGATTCCAGACTTTCACAAAATAGTGACATTGGCACATCAGCAGAATTTAAAAGTACATGCTTTTACTTTTAGAGCCGATGATTTGGTCGATTTTTCTTCTTTTGAGGAATTGTTAGAGGTGGCAACTACACTGCATCTGGATGGGGTTTTTACAGATCACCCAGACTTAGCGGTTGATTATTTTAAGAAATAGAATCACTTGCCATGATTAATTTTCTTCTGTAAGCGTTTAACAATCTTGATTTTGAAATAAATCCGTGGTATTTTCCGTCTTTGATGATTGGTAAATTCCACGCTGAGGTTATTTTAAATTTATCCATAATAACTTCCATAGAATCTTGATCGTAATTGATTACATCTAATGGAGTAGTCATTAAATCTGAAACAAAAGTGGTTTCGTATAATTCAGTATTGAACATGATTGGGCGAATGTCATCCATGTGTAAAACTCCAACCAACTCTTTGTGTTTGTTGACTACAGGAAAGTTGTTTCGTTTCGATTTTACAATTGCTTTGTGAACGAGTTGTCCTAAAGTCATTTTAGGGTTGGTTAAAATAAAATCAGTTTCTACAACTTTGTCAATATCCATCATCATCAAGACATTTTTGTCTTTATCATGAGTCATCAATTGTCCTTTTTTAGCCAATTCTGCTGTATAAATGTTAAAAGGAATAAATTTTTTGGTAACTAGAAATGAGATAGAAGATACAATCATTAAAGGAACAAACAATTCATAACCTCCTGTAATTTCAGCAATTAAGAAAATAGCTGTTAGTGGAGCATGCAACACACCTGCCATCAAGCCAGCCATACCTACCATGGCAAAGTTGCTAGATGAAACCGTGTGACTTACCATCTTAAATTGATTTACAATGGTTGCAACCACATAACCTGTAACACTACCAATAAATAGTGTTGGAGCAAAAACACCTCCAATTCCTCCTGCCCCAAATGTTAGAGCCATAGCAATTACTTTAAAAATAATAAGCCCTATAAGCAAACCAACAACCATCCAAATGGTATCTGCGTTGGTGTTAAAAATGTTGTTTTTTAAAATATGCGAAGCATCTCCTCTTAAAACTGCGTTGATAGTTTCAAAACCCTCACCAAATAGTGGGGGAATAAAAAAGACAATTACCCCAATTAAACTTCCTCCTAAGAGTAGTTTGTACCAGGGGTTTTCTATTTTTTTAAAGAAATCATGAACCCAAAAGTAAACCTTGGTAAAGTAGATGGAAATTAAAGAACATCCAACTCCTAGAAGAATGTAAAAGCCAATGTCATTCAATTCAAAACTATCTTTAATTTCAAAGTGTAATAACACCTCATCACCTAAAAATAAATAAGAAGTAATTACTGCTGAAATAGAAGCCAATAGCAAAGGAATCATAGAAATCATGGTCAGTTCCAAACTAAATATTTCTACAGCAAATACAATAGCTGCAATGGGAGCTTTAAAAATGGAAGACATAGCACCGGCTGCTGCACAACCTACAAGTAAAGTTCTAGAGCGTTGGTCTAAATGGAACAATCTTGCAAAGTTAGATCCTAAAGCAGAACCCGTTGCTACGGTAGGTCCCTCTAAACCTACAGATCCTCCAAACCCTACGGTTAGTGGAGCGGTTAGGATAGATGCCCACATTTGATAACGGTACATGATAGATTCCCTTTTGGATATTGCGTACAATGTGGAAGGAATACCGTGACCTATTTTTTTGCGAATGATGAATTTGATGACTAATAAGGTAAGAGACAGTCCAATAATCGGAAAAATGAAATAAAAACCAATGTGGATTTCTTTGATAAACCCAGTCTCTAAAGACACAAAAATAAAGTGAGTTAAGTTTTTAAGTGTAACTGCACCTATACCCGCTAAAAAACCAACAACTACACTAAGAATGTATAAAAAGTTTTCTGGAGAAATGTGTTTATACTTCCAAATCAAAAATTGATTTAATATATTCTTTTTTTTAGGCATGGCCTTTGTTTTTTTCGGTGGGCTAAGATAGTATTTATAACTCGAACAAAGACAAACTACTTTATGCTTGTATAGGGCATTTTTTACAGTGGTCTTTGCCCTTTTTTTTATATTTTTTGCAGCACTTCTTCTTTTTGTCTTTTGCTAAATATGCAAAGCAACATCCCGTATATTCTGGGGTTATAACCTTTTCAATTCTTTTATCTAACATAATTTGCACTGATTAACTGTCTTAAAATCAGCGCAAATATATGTTTTATTTTAAGTAAATCTAAATTAACTATTCGTTTTTGGCGTTAATTTCTGTTTGAGCAACAATACTTTCAATGTCTTTATCAAATAAATAAGTACCACTTTTATCGTCTCCAATAATTTTTAATTTATCTAAAATAGTTCTAGCTAAAGATTCTTCTTCTGCTTGCTCAGCTACGTACCATTGTAAAAAATTATGAACAGTATAGTTTTTTTCTTCTAAGGTTTGAAAAACTAAATGATTGATACTTTCTGTAACTTGTTCTTCACTTTCTAGGAATATAGTGAAAAGGTCGTGTAAATCATTAAAAGTGCTTTTAGGTGCGTCTAAACTAGGGATGTTAGCAGTACCTCCACGTTCGTTAACAAATTTCACCAATTTTAGCATGTGGATTCTTTCTTCTTCGGACTGCTTGTAAAAAAAGCCAGCAACACCATTGTAACCAATTACTTCTGCCCAAGTGGCCATAGCTAAATACTTCATTGAGGCATTGGCTTCTAATTGTATTTGTTTGTTTAGTGCTTTTTCTATAGTTTCTGATAACATAATCTTCGTGTTTTATGGGATGAAAAATTCTTTAAAAGCAAATTTAAAATCTTACTTATTTCTTGAAAATATAAGATCCAATTGCTTTTAAAGAATTTTATAAAATTAAGGAACTATAAGTTTTATTACAACTTATACCTTTGGAACTGTAATATTTATATTTAGTTCTGATAAAACTTCATTGGTAACTGTTGCAGGTGCGTTAATCATTACATCTCTACCTGAATTGTTTTTAGGAAAGGCAATAAAATCACGAATAGTTTCTTGACCTCCTAATATAGCAACCAATCTATCTAATCCAAAAGCCAAACCTCCATGTGGTGGTGCTCCATATTCAAAAGCATTCATTAAGAATCCAAACTGTTCTTTTGCTTCTTCTGGAGTAAATCCTAAATGTTTAAACATCATTTCTTGTGTAGTTCTATCATATATTCTAATAGATCCTCCTCCAATTTCGTTTCCGTTTAAAACCAAATCATAAGCATTAGCTCTTACTTTTCCAGGATCGGTATCTAACAAAGCCATGTCCTCTTTTTTAGGGCTAGTAAAAGGGTGGTGCATGGCATGGAATCTTTCAGAATCTTCGTCCCATTCTAATAATGGAAAATCTATGACCCATAAAGGAGCAAATTCGTTAGATTTTCTCAATTCCAAACGTTCTGCTAATTCCATACGTAATGCAGAAAGCTGTGCTCTAGTTTTGTTTGCAGGTCCAGACAATACACAAATTAAATCTCCTGGTTTAGCTCCTGTAGCTTTTGCCCAAGCAGCCAAATCTTCTTGATCGTAAAATTTATCTACAGACGATTTAAAAGAACCATCTTGATTGCATTTTACGTAGACCATTCCTAAAGCACCTACTTGTGGACGTTTTACCCATTCAATTAATTTGTCAATTTCTTTACGAGTATATTTTTCTCCTCCTGGAACAGCAATACCCACCACCAATTCAGCATCGTTAAATACTTTGAATTCTTTGTGTTGTGCCACGGTGTTTAATTCTCCAAACTCCATTCCAAAACGGATGTCTGGTTTGTCATTACCATAAGTTTTCATGGCATGTTCAAACGTCATTCTAGGGAAGTCTCCAATTTCTACATTGTTCACTTTTTTTAGTAAGTGACGAGTCATTCCTTCAAAAATGTTTAAAATATCTTCTTGCTCTACAAAAGCTAATTCACAGTCAATTTGTGTGAATTCTGGTTGTCTGTCAGCACGTAAATCTTCATCACGGAAACACTTTACAATCTGAAAGTATTTATCCATTCCACCTACCATCAACAATTGTTTAAAAGTTTGTGGAGATTGTGGTAATGCGTAAAACTCCCCTTGATTCATTCTAGAAGGTACAACAAAATCACGTGCTCCTTCTGGAGTAGATTTGATTAAATAAGGAGTTTCTACCTCAATAAAATCTTGATTAGATAAGTAGTTACGAACTTCTTGAGCAACTTTACTTCTAAAAATCAGGTTGTTTTTTACCGGATTTCTACGAATGTCTAAGTATCTGTATTTCATACGGATGTCTTCACCTCCGTCTGTTTCATCTTCTATGGTAAAAGGAGGAAGTTTAGCCTCGTTTAAAATAGTTAGTTCTTTTACTAAAACTTCAATTTCACCCGTAGCTATATTTTTGTTTTTTGCTTCACGTTCTATTACCGTACCTTGTACTTGAATCACAAACTCTCTACCTAATGTTTTAGCTTTGTCAAGAATTTCTTTGGGAGTTCTGTCTTCATCAAAAATAAGTTGTGTAATTCCGTATCTATCACGTAAATCTACCCAAACCATAAATCCTTTATCTCTGGATTTTTGAACCCAACCTGATAAGGTAACTTCTTGGTTTGCATTTTCAATTCTTAATTCTCCGTTTGTATGACTTCTGTACATGTTGTGCTTCAATTTAAAGGGGCAAAGTTACTTTTTTAATTCGATGTCTGAAAGGTAAAATCACCTTTGTAGTTTCTTAATAAAAAGCGAAAATCCACTTAGAATTTCTAAGTGGATTTTGATTATTTTTTAGCTAATAAATCTCTGATTTCTGTTAGCAATTGTTCTTGTGTAGGGGCTTTAGGTTTTGGAACTTCTTTCTTTTTTGTTTTTTCGTATGCTTTGATAAATATAAAGATGACAAAACCAATGATTATAAAATCTATAATAGCTTGGATAAAATTTCCATAAGTCAACACAGCAGCATCAGCTTGTTTTGCTTCAGTCAAGGTTTCATAATGTCCTTTTCCTAATACAATAAATAGATTACTTACGTTTTTGTTCCCTAGAAAAAGACCCACTATGGGCATTAAGATATCTGCAGCTAAAGAACTAACAATGGTTTTAAAAGCACTACCAATAATAACAGCGGTTGCTAAACTAACAATATCGCCTTTCATTAGAAAAGCTTTAAAGTCCTTAAAAAAAGTGATGGTTTTAGTTTTTATTGGTTCCATTTTAAAGTGAATTTAGTCGATGAAAACACGTTTGATTCGCTGAGCAATAGCAGTTAAAATTTCGTAAGAAATGGTGTTACAAATGGTAGCAAATTCTTCTACAGTTTGTTGATTGTTAAAAATAATTACTTCATCACCTTCTTTGCAGTCAATCTCTGTTACATTTACTAAAATCATGTCCATACAAATATTTCCTGCAGTGTATGCTTTTTGTCCGTTGATGGTTACATATCCGTTTCCACAACCCAGTGGTCTAGAAAACCCATCCGCATGACCAATAGGAATAATGGCAATTTTCTCTTCTTTTTCAGTAATAAGTCCTCTGTTGTAACTAACGCTACTGCCTTTGGGTACTTTTCTGATTTGTGAAATAATAGATTTTAAAGTAGCTACGTTTTTAAGATTGGATGTCTCTTTGGCATCGTTTCCAAAACCGTACAGACCAATTCCCAATCTAACCATATCAAAATGAGCGTTAGGGTAATTGATAACACCAGAAGTGTTGCTCATGTGCACCGTAAAAGGATCCGTTAATTTTGAACGTAACTTTGTGGTGATTTTATCAAACGTATGTATCTGACCTTCGGTAAATTCTTTTTCATTCAAATCTTCACTGGCGGCAATGTGTGAAAAAGCTGAAACCACTTTAATGTTTTGGTTCTTTGTTACAAGTTTCAAAAGTTCATCAACTTCTTCTAAATTGAATCCCAATCTGTTTAGGCCTGAATTGAATTTTAAATGAATAGGATAGTTCGTTAAATTTTCTTGTTTGGCAAAAGAGCTAAATTCTTTTAAAGTGTGTAGAGAATAGATGTTCGGTTCTAAACAATATTTTACCAACAAAGGATAGTTGAATGTTTGAGCATGCAAAACCAAGATTGGCTTTGTAATTCCTTGTTCACGTAGCTTAATCCCCTCATCAGCGTAAGCAACACCAAAATAATCAACACCTTGTTTTTCAAGTTCGTTAGCTATTCCAACAGGTTCCAAACCATAAGAAAAAGCTTTTACAACGGCCAATGTTTTGGTTCCGCGTTTTGTTTTGTTTTTTAAGTAGTGAAAATTGTGTTTTAGAGCAGATAAATCAATTTCTAACTGCGTAACATGGTGGTTTTCCATTCTAATTGTTTTTTACATTTTCTTTGTAAAAAGCTGCTCGACTCAAAGGTTCGTAGGCATCATTCTCACCCAACATTACTTGTTTTTCATCGCTAGTTTTTCGGTGGCTGTAGTGTGCTAGGTTTCCTGTTTTGGTGCAAATAGCGTGTACTTTGGTTACATATTCTGCTGTTGCCATTAAGTAAGGCATGGGACCAAAGGGTTTTCCTTTAAAATCCATATCCAATCCAGCTACAATAACTCTAATTCCTTTGTTGGCTAAATCGTTGCACACATTTACAATTTCGTCATCAAAAAATTGAGCTTCATCAATTCCAACTACATCAACATCATTGGCTAACAAACGAATGTTTGCTGCTGCAGGAACAGGAGTAGAGCGAATTTGATTGGCATCGTGAGATACTACATCTTCATCGTTGTATCTGGTGTCTATAGTGGGTTTGAAAATTTCAATTCGTTGTTTGGCAATCTGAGCGCGTTTCAATCTACGGATCAACTCTTCGGTTTTACCCGAAAACATAGATCCACAAATAACTTCAATCCATCCAAATTGTTCTTTTGGGTTTACGGTGTTTTCCAGAAACATTTTGTAATTTTATCAGTGTTAGTATTATCCATTTTGCAAGTTTTTAGCAAAGTGATAAGTGGCACAAATTTATCAAATAAAAATCAACCTCTCTAACCTAAATTTATCAAAGTATTTATGCAAAAAAAAATAGAAGCAGAATTGATGAGTCTCGCTCATAGTATTCTGAAAATGAAAAATGGAGGAGATGTAGAAGCTTTAAAAAATAAAGCTCATAAGTTGTATGAGCAGTTGTCTGTGTTGTCTTTTTTGGAGAGATATGTAAGAGAAACTCCTCAAAATACCAAAACGATGGAGGAATTGGTGACTGAAACTTTTGTGGAAATCACTGAGGAAAAAAATACTGTTGAGGTGTTGGAGGAAGAAGTAGTGGAGCAAGAAATGACTGCAGAAGAGAATACGGAGATAGTAGAGACAGTGGTTGTAGAAGAAATAAAGATTGAAACTGAAGAAACAATTGTGGAAAATGGAGTAGTAGAAGAGCTTGAAGAAATGCCTGAACCTATTGTTGATTTGTTTCATGAAAAAGAAGAAATACAAGAATTTGAAAAGATAGAAGAATCAACACCTTCTTTGCAATCTACATTAGAACGAGAGTTTGGAACTACAGTTTCTTTAGATGTAACGACAGATTTGTTTGAAAATGCACAAAGATTAGCTCCTAAAAAATCTATCAATGATGCAATGATGCAACAAAAGAGTTTGCAGATAGACTTGAATGATAGAATTGCTTTTGTGAAACATTTGTTTGCCAATAGTCAAGAAGATTTTAATAGAGTGGTTTCGCAATTAAACACAATGGAATCGCAAAAAGAAGCTTTATCTTTCTTGAAAATGATAAAAAAGGAGTATAATTGGAGCGGAAAAGAAGTATACGAAGAAAGACTACTTTTGTTAATCGATAGAAAATTTAATTAAGATGAGTTTAAAAGCACAAGATTTTAATAAAATATTTGATGCTGTGATTGCGAAATATCACGTAGTAGATGATGTAGATCAGCCTTTTGAAAATATTTATAAGGCAAGTACTTTGGAGCATTTGTTGTACAGAAAATGTTGGATAGATACGGTTCAGTGGCATTTTGAAGATATTATTCGTTTGCCAGAAATAGATCCTATAGAAGCTTTGGCTTTGAAAAGAAGAATAGATGCTTCTAATCAAGACAGAACAGACATGGTGGAGTATGTGGATAGTTATTTTTTACAAAAGTACGCAGACGTACAGCCTAAGAACAATGCAAAAATCAATTCTGAAAGTCCTGCATGGGCTATTGACAGATTGTCTATTTTGGCATTGAAAATATATCACATGGCAGAAGAGGTAAATAGAGAGTCTGCTTCTGAAAGTCACCGAGCAGCGTGTCAGAAAAAATTAGATATTTTGTTAGAGCAAAGAATAGATTTGTCTACGGCTATTGATGATTTGGTTACGGATATTGAGAGTGGTGACAAATACATGAAAGTGTACAAGCAAATGAAAATGTACAATGACGATGAATTGAACCCGATGTTGTACAATAAAAAATAACTTTTCGAGATTGTTATTTTAGAGTCCAGAAGAAAGAAATTTGATGTTTTATCTTTCTGGACTCTTCTTTAGGAATGTTATGGAGTTTGTCTGTTTTTTAGTTTTCTAATCAACTCTTCTAATCCATTTAGCTTTAGCTCATACACCTCAGCCATCATTTTACCTAAGGTTCCTGCTGGAAATCCCTTGGTTCTATACCATACAATATAATGTTCGGGCAAATTAATCAAATCATAGCCTTTGTACTTTCCAAAAGGCATTTTAGTGTTTGCTAGTTTGATTAAATATTCTTTATCTGACAAATTGTTCATTATTTGTATATTGGTATATGTTTTGAGCGTATAAATATATACATTTGCAAACTTCTTTGACAATATGGGGACGACTGGTTTTGACAGCGAGGTCAGTTAACTAGTAAGCATGCCGAGAGATGGAACTCATTCTCGTAAATCGAGGTTCTAAAACAACAAACGGTGAAGAATCTTTCGCCATGGCTGCCTAATTATCTGAATTAATAGTACGATAAGGCCTAGGCTCACAAGGTGAGCAAGCTATGCATCTCATGCCAGCGCTGATAGACCGCGTGCAATTTAGAGGTGTCGTAAAAGTCTAGATAGAAAACGTATAACTTAGCTGCGTTTTCGAAACTCAATAAGTTAAGTTTTGGGTAGGTCGTTTTTAGCCAGCCCACTGCCGACAATTGGATAGAAACTATGCATGTAGAAAGCTACGCGATTGCTCGTTTGGACCCGAGTTCGATTCTCGGCGTCTCCACAATTAAAAAACCTAAACAACTTACTTGTAGGTGTTTAGGTTTTTTTATTTTTTTAATTGTACGATTTATGTACGGTCGGTGTTCTTTTAGTGTATTTGACTGGTTAATTTCATTAAGCGTAAATATCTTTTTGTTGGTTTCCCTCTATAGTATTTTTTAAAATATTTACTACGTAGCTCTGTATAGTAAATGTCAAATTTAAAATACGCTCCATGTGTTTTTTCTAATTCTCTATAGCTTTTACTTGTGGTTTGTGTTGAGTACATTCCAGTTTTTAAAATACTTCTATGTTGAAATATGCCATTAATTAAATGTAATTTTCTACATCTTACTCCAGTGTATTTGCATTTAAAATACCAAATATCACCTTTGTTTAGATTTGATTTTGTAAACACTAAATTAACTTTGTAATTGTGTTGTATATCATTACAGATGTAATTAAATTCAACATAATTATCATTTTTATTTAATGAAGTTTTGATATTTATACTTCCTGAGTTTTCTCCTTGTCTAACCCAGTTAACAGTTCCCTTAATTAAGTAGTTTTGTTGTAGGTATTTAAGTTTCTTTAAATCTGTAATAGATAAACTTTTAACCTCATCAAATAAGAAAGGGAACGTGTAATTTTTAGCCATATTATTATTTTTTAAACCTAAATAATTAGAGAAGATTATTTGTTTGTTATGGGTAACGAATTGTATCTATAATTAAAGATGTAATATGTTACCCAAATCTAAACTTGTAATTCGTTACCCTTTTTTATTAATAATTCTACTATTTTGTTTTGTGTGTTGTAACCTATAGTTTTGTTTAACTTTTTTAGTTTGTCTAAATGATATTTTTTGTTTTTTCTTGAATACAAATTGTTTCTCTCGTTCCAAAATGTATTGGTTTGGTATTCGATATACTTTTTAGTTATTGTATTATCAATATCATAAAAAATAATATTGTTCCATTGAGTAATTAATTCATCAAAAAATACCTTTTTATCACAGTTTATAAAGTCTTCAAGTGTATAGATTCCTTTTGCTCTGTATTTAGACCAATTCATTTGCTTTACTTCAATCCTTAAAACCTCTTTATTTAATTTATACTGTAAACCTTTATTGTAGATTTTTAAAATATAATTAGAGTGTTTAAATTGAATGTATTTACCCTCTATTTTACAATCAATTCCTACGGTTTTGTCTACGGATAAATGTTGTACGCATCTATCTATAACATAATTACTCATTAGTAATAATGGTATGATGTTATAACCCCATTCAAGATTTAGGATTTTTAAATTAAATGGCTCTATTAATAACTCTTTTTTTAGCAGTTTTAAGGTGTTTAGAAAACAACTTTGATTCATATCGTTATAATTGTGTTTACCGTCATTAGAATAGATATGAATGCTTCCTGAAATCCAAACTCTCCCACTATTAAATATTTGTATTTTAAAATTCTTAAAACGAGCTTCTTTGTACTCAAAAATTTCTCCAGTGCTTGTGCTTACTTTACAAATAAAATCTAGTAGAGAGTTGGTTTCAAAAACTGTTTTACTTAAACCTATAACCTCAGCTTTTATAAAATCAATTGGAATATAATTTAACCTACACATTTAATAGTTAAATGGAATATCTAATTGGTTTGACGGAGGAAACAATTCAGGATTTGTAGTTAAATACCATGCTTTGAACCCTGTCTTTTTACAGGTTCTTTTTTCAACCTCATAGAGTAACCTTTTTTTTTCTAAATCTCTTTTGTATCTACAAATAGATTTTTGGGGAATACCTGTTGCATCTGAAACCATTGAAGCTGTTGCAATGTTTTCTTTTAAATACAGAAATATGGTTTTCTTTTGATTTGCTCTTTGTGTATTTTTGCCTTGCTTATAACTATTATCTTTAAGGCTTTGTGTATTGGTAGTACTCATAGCCTTATTTTTTTAATGGTGTTAAACATTCTAACAACTCCGCTTTTTTATAGTATCGGCGGTTTGCAATACCATAAGCTTTGACTTTACCTTTGTTAGTCCAGTGCCAAAGCGTACTTGAGTCTATTTGTAGGAATTTACACGTTTCTTCACGTGTTAACAACTCATTAGGGTTATGAGTGTTTAAAGTTTTTTTAAAGTCTTCTAATTGACTTTTAACTCCCTCTTTAATTAACTGAGTTAATGTTTCGGGACTTACATTTTGCAATAAAATTGACTGTGTCATTTACAATGTTTTTAAGTGATTAACATTGCAAATATTGGTTTTGGGTTGTACCCTTAAAGACCGCGTTTTGTACCTTTTTGGGTACGCTTCATACCTTTGTTTTTAAATGGATTTTATTTGGTTGAAAATAACTAGTCTTTTTTCATTTGATTGTGCTTTGTAGTCTGTGAATTTTATTTTTTCAAATGCAATTTCATAAGTATCATTGATCCAGTTTTGTATATCTACGTATCGAATATTATCATGAATTAATTTATGATGTTTCATTACTGAAAACATAAAATCAATATCAGTTCTTTTTTTCTTATCAATTTTAAATTTGTCAAACATTCCTTGCCAAACATAAAAAGCTTTTCCTACGAAAATATGACTATGTAAATCTTTTTTAACCTCATCACTTTTATTGATTTTGATGTCAGGTTTTGTAAGGTTCTCGTTAATTGTATTTTGTTGAGGTTTTAGTGTAGGATTATACTCTTTTTCTAGCTTTAATTTTTCTATTTTATTTAGGCAAAAGACTTTAAAACCTATTCCAAATAAGTTTTTTGGGTTTCTAAACTCAAAATCTATACTTAATATCAATGATTGTAATCCGTCTATTTCTAGTTCTAATTCTTCTTTTTTATAATAATATATTTTAGTTTCCCAGTAGTTGATTTTATCATCAATAGAGTTGATTTTTTTGACTTCATTTTCGTATTTATACCAACTGTCAGAGTAATAATTGCTTTTGAAATTATTTAGATTTTGATTATTGTTTATGGATTCGTTTATTTTTGGGGTTTGTAGTTCTAGTTTTTCTTTTTCTAAAAACATTAAATACCCTTTGTAGATTTTATTTGTTCTGTGTTGTGATAATGACTTTGAGTTTGGGTGTTGTTTGATATAATCAATATTATATTCTATAATCTCGTTTGTTTTATTTATTTCTTTTGTTAAAAATTCTTTTGTTTCTTCTTTTTCATTGTAAAGAGTACTTAAAGTTTGTTTACTTTCTTTTAAATAAACTTCAAGTTTTATTTGGTAATATTCGGGTGCTAAATCAATACAGTTGAAAGGAAACATAGGTTTTTTTTTGTTTAGGTAATTTCTTCTGTAGGCTTCTTTTTCTTCAAATATTTTTTGTTCAGATACAGAAAAATAAAAAAACTTATTGTTGTATTGAAGTGGAGTATCAACTTTACTTTTTTTTAGTTCTTTTAATTTATTTTCTAAGTTTTGAGGGTTTTCTTTACCAAAGTATGTTGACATTGTTTATTGCTTTTAAGAAGTGAAGTAAATGATATTTTAAAAGGAAGTTAAAAGTATTTAGTTATTTCTAGTGCCAAATCTTTGTTGCTTTTACCTATGTAATTTAAAAACATAGATTCCGTACTATGTCCTGTAATGTATATTAAATAAGTAGTAGGTATTTTACCGTAAAAGTTAGTAGCAAAACTACGTCTTCCAATATGGGAGGTTATTAGTTTGTGTTTTGGATAAGTATCTGTTTTTTTTCTATAAATACCACTATCAGGTTTTGTTTCTGTTTTTTTACTACCATTTACCAAATAATTAATTTCTGCAATTTTACACACCTCTTTTATGTAGTCGTTATACTTTTGGTCTGAAATGGAATAAGGAAATTTACCGTTTCTTTTGTTTAGTATTTCTAGTACTTTGGGGTGTAGTGGTATGGTCATATTTTTACCAGTTTTCTTTTGAGTAAATTCTAATAACTGTTTATCGTTTTCAATTCTTATTTGTTCGTGTGTAAATTTCATGAAGTCTGAAATTCTTTGCCCCATGTAGCAACTAATAATTAACCAATCTTTTGCATTGTCTAAACTATCAGTAAGTTTTTCTTTTTTTATTAATTCTATTTTATTTAGTTCTTCAATAGTTAAGTATATTTTTTCAACTTTTACTTTGTCAAGTCTTAAACTGTCTAATTGTGGGTGTGTTTCAAGTCCTAAAAATCGTGCGTGTTTACAAAATGTTTTAATAATGGCTAATTCTCTTTGTATTGTGTTTTGTGCGTACAATTCTTTTTTAAGATAGTTTACAAACTCATTTTTAAATTTATCGTTTACATCTTTAATCAATATTTGTTTTTTACGATAGCTTTCAAATCTTTGCAGTTTGTGTTTAATAACATTAAACTTTTTTTTAGAAGCTTCTTTTACCTCATGTTTTCTGTATTCATTGTAAAAATCTATGTAATCAACTAAATTGACAGGTATGTTTTTTTCTTGTTGAGGTGGGGTGTAGTAATAGTCAATTTGAGTTTTTAACCATTCTTTATTTATTGTATCAGGACTAACAAGGTTAAAAGCGTTTATAATATGATTGTCAAGCTTATTGAGTTCGTTATTGATTTCAGTTTGTTTATTAGTGATTTCAATATCTTTTGATTTCTTTTTATGTTGCTTGCTCCAGTAGTGTTTTTCAACTTCTAATTTTGTTTTTTCTCCAATAGCATAGTCAACGTTGTTATGGCGAAATAATAGTCTCAAAATTAGGGTTGATTTTTCCCTTGTTGAACGATATAAATAGTTGATTGTTGCCATGACTGATATTGCTTGTACAATACAAATATAAATTATTGTACGGTATTTGTACGGCTGTTTGCAAATTAATGAAAACTGTTACAATCTGTTTAAAAGTTAATTTTATTATTAAACCCTTTGTATTGTTGAGTTTATTAGTATTTTTGTGATATAAGGCGGATTTGTGAAGTACGTTGTTTTGTGTTTTTGTATTCTCGGCGTCTCCACAAAAGAATAAAAGCCCCTTACTATTTTAGTAAGGGGCTTTTTTATGGGGGTCAATTTTTTGACTAAGTTTTAATTTACGCTTGAAAATAATGTTTATTTTTAGGTTAAAAATTTA
Source organism: Wenyingzhuangia sp. 2_MG-2023 (assembly GCF_030548295.1). GTDB lineage: Bacteria > Bacteroidota > Bacteroidia > Flavobacteriales > Flavobacteriaceae > Wenyingzhuangia. The sequence continues at coordinate 394,128 of NZ_JAUOSB010000001.1, read as the reverse complement.
TGGAAGAGAATTCTCATTTTGATAGAAAGTCATTAAAACTTGTACAAGGTAAAACTGCTGATTGGGCGGAGTTAGCTAAAGATTGTGTTTGTTTTGCTAATGGTGTTGGTGGAGAAATACATATTGGTATAGAAGATGAAGAAGAATTGCCAGAGGCTTCTCAAAAAATAAAACCCGAATTAGTAGATAAAATAAGTAAGACCATACCACAATTGACTTTAAATGTTGGAATTGTTCCTTCTATAGAAATAGCAGAAAATGGAGGTGAATATATCAATCTAAAAGTACTAAGAAGTAGTCAAACTATTGCTTGTACCTCGAGTGGAAAGTATTATATGCATGTTGCAGATGAGTGTAGGCCTCTTTTACCTGAAGACATGACAAGAGTTGCTTCGGAAAAACAAGCCTTTGTTTGGGAAGAAAAAGTAGTGCGTAAAATTACTTTAGAAAATATAGATTATCAAAAAAGAGATTCATTGTTGTTAGATATTATTAATTCAGAGCGTATAAGTAGTTTTGTAAGAGAAATGTCTAGAGAGGAGCTTTTGGAATATTATCTATTAACCTCAAATGAGCATGTAACAAACTTAGGTGTCCTGTGGTTTGGTACTAGAAAAGATAGAGCGTTATTACATTATGCTCCTACGATTCAGTTTATTAAATATGATGAAAGAGGTAATAAAATAAATAAAAAGCTTTGGGATGATTTTACGAAAAACCCAAAAGAATTATTAAATGAAATTATAGCTCTACCAGATTGGAAAGAATCGATAGAAATATCAGATGGGATTTTTAGAAAAACAATTCCTAATTATGATATTGAAGTGATTAGAGAAATTATAGCAAATGCTTTGGTGCATAAAGTCTATACAATGCGAGGAGATATTTTTATAAACTTATATCACGATAGACTAGAAGTGCATTCACCCGGTAGATTACCTTTGGGAGTTACACCATCAAATATTATTTCTAAATCTGTACAACGTAATCAGCATTTATCTAAAATTTTTCACGATTTAAAATTGATTGAAAAAGAAGGTAGTGGTTATGATAAGGTTTTTGAAATACAATTGTTTAATGGAAAGCCAGAACCTGTTGTAGAAGAGTGGGATGATAGAGTTATTGTGACTTTAAAGAAACAAATAATTAGCAAAGAGGTTGTTAGGTTGATGTCTAATGTTAATGATGAGTTTAATTTAAACCAAAAAGAGATTATAGCATTAGGTTTAATTGCTCAAAGTGGTATGTTAACATCTATAGCGTTATCAAATAAATTGTGCTTAAGAAATAATGATTCTTTAAAGTATTGGATGGGTGATTTACTTAAAAATGAAATTGTCTTAAGTAAAGGAAAAACAAAGGCTACCGAATATTATTTAAATCCAGAACTCTTAAAAAATGTAGATTTCAAAGGAAAAACAGATTTAAAGAAAATAGAGCCACATCGTTTAGAGCACCTCATTTTAGAAGATTTAAAAATATACGCACCTTGTTCTATTGGTGATATCCATCAAAGGATAGGATTAGAAATTAATAGACGAAAAGTAAAACGAAAGCTTGATGAAATGATTGATAATAAGCTTATTAGTTTAGAAGGTGAAAAAAGGGGGACGAAATACTTTATCGACCAAAATGCTGTAAATAATTAACGATTGGTCGATAACCGGTCGATAACTAGCTAGTTTATTTGTTTTTACTCTTCCAAAAGAAAAAAATAATAAAGCTAAAACAAAGGTGATATTAGTTAAATATAATCCAGGAGGTTTTCAGATACTAGGGTACTTAAGAACGATGACTTTTTCGCTAGATTCAGAAAAATATCAAGAAAAGATGAGGTTGGTAAACTATTTATCTAAGCAAGGTTTAGATTATTTTAACACACCTATACCAGACTATTTAAAAAAAGGAAAAACACGAAATTATTTATTGATGTATTAAAGATGTTTTCTTTAGAAATAAAACCCCTTACTATATTTTAGTAAGGGGTTTTTATTAAGTCTCTAGTTTTTTATAAACTTAACATAGCTACCTTTTGAGTTTACTAGTATGTAAAGTCCTTTTTTTAGGCTTGATACATCTATAGAAGTACTTGTATTGATGTTTAATAATTTCTGACCTAACATATCGTAAACAGTATATTCATCTTTAATGTTTTTAGATAAAAACAAAGTGTTGGCCACAGGGTTAGGGTAGATTGTTAATGAGTTTTGTTTAATATTATCCACAGCTAATGATGATTCAACAATAGTAACGTCTGTAAATTCTAAAGTGACAATAGGAGTGTTAGCTGCATCTTTGGAATCTATTCTTGTGCGGATTCTATATTTTTGATTGTTGGGCAAGTTTTCTGAAGTTACAATTCCACTGGGAATGGTAAAGTTAAATGTATTAGTAGCTTCTTTTAAAGAGTAGTTTGCGTTTACATTTGCTCCAGGTGCAACTGCACTAATGTATGCGTTTGTTGTTTCTGTGGTAATAATCAATCCGTACTGAACAGATTGAATAGTTTCTGTAGGTTGTACGCGATATGAGATAGTTTGAGAAGTTGTTTCATTAAGTTCAAATTCTGTGTCGGAATTTGTATCCCAGGTAACAAAATTACTTCCTGCCTCAACAATGATAACATCTGTAAATTCTAGTGCAAAATGATCTGTTCCTGAAGCATCTTTGTAAGAAACTCTTGCTCTTATCTGATATTTTTGATTGGCTGGTAAATTGGCAGAGGTTTTAATTCCTGAAGGTATGGTAAAGTTAAAATTTCTAGTGTCGGTTGTTAAAGAATTATTTCCTACTACGTCTGTTTGTGGGGCTACAGCGCTTATGTAGCTGTTGTTGGTTGCGTTTACAATTAACAAACCAAATTGAATAAACTGAACTTGGTCTGTAGTTTGAAGGTTGTATGAAATGGTTTGAGAAGAAGTTTCTTCTTCTTCAAATTGTGTATCCCTATTCGTGTCCCAAGTAATGTTGTTGGGAGCAACAACGGTAACAGGAGTAGTTTCTACAGTGTAATTGCTAGCGGATTCTCCTTCTTTTGCAGAAAGAATAGTTCTGATTACGTATTGCTGTCCTTCGGGTAAATCTTCGGAGGTTTTAATTCCTGTAGGGATCGTGTATTGAAATTCTTTTGTTTCTCTCTGTAAGATGTTTTTTGCATCAGAAGGAAATGCTTGTGGTTTTATCACTTCTACAATAGTATGATTGGTAATGTTGGTGATGAACAATCCAAATTGAGTGTATTCTGGGGTTTGACTAGGAAGAACATTGTAAGTAAGAGTTTGATTTGTAGTTTCTCCAATACTAAATATGGTATTGCTATTGGTGTCCCAGCTAATTTCATTTTCTGTAATGGTTTTGTAGATGGTTACAGGGCTTTGGATGGTTGTAAAAGTATCCGATGAATTACCAGATAAACGTGTCGCTAATTTTACCTGTATAATGTATTGTTGTCCTTCAGGTAATTCGTTTGATGGAGCAATAGTTGTTGGAATATCAAAGTCAAATGTTTCCGAAGCTATGGCTGGAGAACTAGAGTCTGAAGGATTGCTTTGCGGTCCTACTTCTGTAACTACGTTGGTGCTTGTGTTTAAAATAGCCAAACCAAATTGTGTATAACTAATTGTTTCATTGTCTGCACGGACTCCATAATTAATAGTTTGTTGAGTAGCTTGTCCTGTGTTGAATTCTTTGCATTGGTTTGTGTTCCATGAAATGTAATTTTCATCTAAAGCTCTAAATTTCCATTTGGCATTGTTGCCTAAGACTACGGGTGCTCTTCTGCCTGTGTTTGGATCAACAAATTTTCCGGGAATCATTTTAATAGCAATGGTATCTGTAACGGCAATTGCTGATTGTCTCTCGTTTCCACCAGGTAATATAACATAGTTGTCGTTTTCTTTTAGGAGATTCCAAAAGGGTAGCTTTTTAATTTCTGATAAAACTAGTCCGCTATAGTTATTTTTTGCAAAAGGATATAAATCAGGTAGGTTGTTTAGGTTTCCAAAAAGATTGCTTTCTGTAAAGGGAATTGCTAGTTCTAGATAATTACCTGTTGTTACATTTTGAATGTTGTAAGTAAAAGGAGGCACAAAAGTAATTTCCCAACTTGAATTGTTTTCTATTGTGTTTGATGTAATTAATCCACCATCAATATCAGAAGGAATTATATTTCCACCTGTTTCAATGTTTACAATTTCATAAATACCATTTGCTAATAGTTGTTTTGGTTCTTCTACATAATTAATAGTTCTTCTTGCGCTAGGGAAATCAATAACGCTTTCGGAGTCTCCTTGTTTTAAATTTACTTCAAAAGTTCCAGTTTCAGCTCTGTCTAATCCTGTGTTGTTTCTTACAATTATGTTTTTTGAGTAAAATTCTCCAGTTCTATCAGGATTACTTCTTGGGGTTATGGGTTCGTCTGTAGCGTTTTCATAATAGGTTAAATTTATAAATGGACTTCCTAATTGTGTAGAAGCATTTGTAAAATTGTTGTTTTCAATGGTGATATTGTTAGGAGCGTAAGCGGATAAAAAAAATTGAATTTCTCCATTGATGGTGTTGTTGGCAATTAAAATATCGTTTACAATTTGTAGTTCTCTATCAAAAACTAAGACTTTGCTGGTTGCGTCTCCTATGCTGTTAAAAATATTATTGGTAATGGTAAAATTGCTAGAGAATTCTTCTATGTGTATAAGATCTACGATTCCAACATTGTCATCAAATAAATTATTGTTTAAAATTAGGTTGGCACCACGAGAAGATGCTCCTAATCCGGTATTTATAAAATGACACTTTTCTACGGTAGAACCGCTATGGTCCCAAATCATTGGATACGATGTGTTTCCTGCATCAAAAGAAATGGCTCTGTCATTAAATTCAATATTGGTTCCAGAAGCGGGAGTACCACCTGGAGTATTTCTTACAGAAAAAGTACAATTTGTCCATTCTACTTTAGGATGAGAATCTACGTTTCCTTTACGATCAAACCAAAAACCAATAGTGTTAAAGTTTAAAAACGAAACGTTGGTGAACTTTCCTTCAATACCGTTTCCTACTCTTACTTGATAGCCTCCTCCAGAAACTTCTACGTTGTTGAATTCAATTCCTGTATAAATTATCTTATCAGGTTTGTTTACATTGTTGTAACTACCATGAATCATATTTAAAAACACGCTATATTTAGCTCCGTTGATTCTTGTTAAGGATAGGTTTTTAATTTTAATATCGTTAGACGCAAAATTAATTTGACGACAATTTATAAACTTAGTCGCAATATTGCTATTGTCTGCTCCGTGACCTGAAAGATTTACTACATTGCTGTTAGTTGTTCCTTGTAAAGTAATGGCTCTTGGGAGATTTACTACCTTATCTTCTAAATCGTATTCTGGTGAATTGAATTGGATAATGGCTTCAGGATTTGCTTTTACTAGTCGGGTTATTTCGCTAGCAATTGTTGCTGATGTGTTGCGTTCGGTGTCAAAATTAACAATAGTTTGAGCATTGGTTTTCAAAAAACTCATCAGTGTAAAAAGGGCTATAAATACATTTTTAATTTTTTTCATGAAGTGATTTTAAGTGATTGTTGTTAGGTGCTAAATAATTGAGCTAAAACAGTGAGTCACGAAGCTACTTTGAGCATGAGAATTAACGTGAAATTATAGCTAGACAAAAACTAGATGATGTTGTAACGAGATAAAATTTGATATTGTTTGTTAAATTCAAGTAGTGGTTGAATCTGTTTTTAGGAAAGGTTTGTCAAATTAGAGAAATATGGGTGATAAGTGACTTTTGGTTAGTTTTTTAACAGAATAAGCTGTCTTTCTAAAATTAAAAAGATGTTTTTGATAGACTTCTATCGGTTTTTAAAGAACTCGATTTCACCTGAACATTTGCAAAGATTCCTTTTTTGATGGTTTTTGAAGTGATAATTGGAGGTGATTTTTTTAGTGTTTTATCTTTGTGAATTTCTGAAAATTTAGAATATAGAATACTGTTGGTGTTGTGTTCCAAAACCCAAAATCGGAGCTTTCATCAAAAATTAAGAATCAATTGTCTGAGCTTTGCATTGTCTTAAATAATTTTACCCATTATATAAAGGAGTTTTTAAATGTGCTTCAGGCAACATTAATATTGGTTCATTTTATGTGGTTTAAGCATAAAAAAGAAACCCCCAATCTATATGAAATAGATTGGAGGTTTTAAATATTTATTAGACTTGTAGTTAATTAAGCAACAAACAATTTTACTTTTACAGCCACAAGACCCTTAGGTCCCTTTTCTGTTTCAAAAGAAACTTTATTTCCTTCTTTAATAGTACCTTCAACATTGTTAATGTGTACAAAAAAGCTTTCACCTGTTTCTTTTTGATCGATAAATCCATATCCTTTATCTTTGTTAAAGTTGTTTACAATTCCAATTTTAACAGGATCTTCTTGCTCTAAATCTTCTTTTTTAGGAGTACTAATTTGAATTTCATCCAAAGAAACTTCTTCTCTAATTAAAGATTCTGGTTTTTCTGTAGTCAACTGTCCATCTGCACCCATGTACATAAATTCAGCAGTTTTTTCTCCAGATAATTTTTGTTGTTCTTTGCGTGCCGCTTTATCCTTACGTTTTTTGTCTCTTTTCTTTTCTCTTTCTTTTTTTTCAAAGCTGTCTGCCATGTACTATCTAGTTTAAAATTGTTAATTGAGTATTCAATTGTATGCAAAGATACCAAAAGTATGACTATGTCTACCTATTTTGTACTTAGGTCGTGTTTTTGGTAAGGTATTTTTAATTTAAAACGAGGACTATTGGTAAGATCAACTACTAATTGTCTGATTTTTGCCTCGTCTTCTATAGTTCTACTTATACCATAAAGTAGTTTGTTAAGCTCTATTTTTGCATCTTTTTCCTCGGTAAATTGTCTTTTGTACAACATGATATTGTTACGCTTGTTGTGGTTAAATTATGTTCTAATAAGGTTTTGTCTATAGTTCCCAAAGAATGACCTAAAACCAAAGTGCCGTAATTCTTAAATTTATTTAAAGTCTCTATGTGTAATTGTCGTTTTTATCCTTGTAATTTGACGAGTCTGAAACGGTATTGATGTGAAAATCTAAAGATAAAATAAAAACCCTTTAAAATTTTTATAATTATAAAGAGCTTTAGCTTTTTAGGTGTTTGTTATTCTTATTTCCAGGTTTCTGGAATTTCGCAAACAGGAATTTCTAGCATTTTGTGTTTGTTTGCGTTGTTTAGTTTGGTATAAATGGCATACACTTCTTTTTCTCTTCCTTCAAAATCATTCAATAAAGAACCTTTGTCTTGTTGTTTCATAGCCCATTCTAATTCATCGTAACTAGCACCTAATTGGTCTTCGTCAGTACGGCTGTCTCCAAACAAACCATCGGTAGGGGCTGCTTTTTGTATTGTATTTGGCACTTCTAAATAAGCTCCCAAAGCAAATACTTCACTTTTCATTAAATCTGCAATTGGGCTAATGTCTACACCACCATCTCCGTATTTGGTATAAAATCCAACTCCAAAATCTTCTACCTTGTTTCCTGTGCCTGCCACTAAGCTACTGTGCAATCCTGCAATGTAATATAGTGTTGTCATTCTTAAACGAGCTCTAGTGTTGGCCAAGGTCAAATTTAAAATGGTTTCGTTATCAGTAGTGGGAACTGCAGTTTTAAAAGTTTCAAAACTTTCTGTCAAATCTACACGTTCTCCGCTTACGTTTGTAAATCTTGCTTTTAGTTGAAGAATGTGTTCTTGAGCTCTATTTACTTGATCTGGATGTTGGTGAATTGGCATTTCTACGCAAACTGTTGGCAAGCCTGTGCGAGCACATAGTGTAGAAGTTACGGCAGAGTCTATTCCGCCAGAAACACCTACCACAAATCCTTTCACTCCTGCTTGTGTTGCGTATTCTTTTAACCAAGCAATGATATGTTCTGCGATCTTTTGAATTTCCATGTTCCTTATTTCTTATTTTTGTTGTGGTTAACACAAATTTACTTAAAATAACTTACAGAATGAAACAGTGGAGTTGCTTATTGTTGGTTTTGGTCATGCTATTTGCTTGTACATCAAACTCTAAAACAGAACAAGAAATAGAAAAGATTCAGGTAGATACCCAGTTTGCCTTATTCCACGATGCTTTGTTTACGTCGTCTACAGATAATTTAAAAGCGTTGAAAAAAGATTATCCCTATATGTTCCCTGTTCAAATGCCTGATAGTTTGGTGATTGGTAGGATGCAAGACACGCTACAGTTGTTTTTGTATAAGGAGGTTAAAAAAGTTTATGGTGATTTTAAAACTCAAAAATCAGAGATTGATGATTTGTTCAGGCATATTAAATATTATGAAAAAGATTTTAAAACACCTGTAGTGGTTACAGATCTTACTGGGGTTTCGTATCAAGATCGAGTCTTGTATGCCAACAATATGTTGTTAATTTCTTTGGATATGTATTTGGGTAAAGAACATGAGGTTTATAGTGGTTTTGCCATGTATTTGGCAGAAACATTCACTCCAAAACACTTGTCAACGGCCATTGCTCAGAAAATTATTGAAACGCAATATCCTTTTGATGATAATAGAACTTTTTTAGGACAGATGGTTTTTGAAGGTAAAAAATTATATCTGTTGGATTTGTTTTTACCCAAAGTTTCAGACGAAATTAAAATGGGGTATTCAGAAAAAAAGATGCATTGGCTTAAAGAAAACGAAGCTGGAGTTTGGAGTTATTTTATCAAAAATGAATTGTTGTTTAGTAACAAACCTACGTTAAAGCAACGGTTTATAGATGTAGCTCCTTTTTCTAAATTTTATACGTCTGTAGATAAAGATTCTCCAGGGGGTGTTGGTAAGTATTTGGGATTGCAAATTGTAAGGTCGTATCAAAAGAAACATCAAGTATCTATAGATCAGTTGATGAAAATGGATGCAGAAAAAATTCTGAGAGATTCAGGTTTCAAACCTCAAAAATAGGATTCGTTAGCTCAGTTGTAATTTCTATCTTTGCAACCTAAATAAGAACAATATGGCAATAGTACATAAATCAAAAATAGAATTTGAAATAGGGTTGGATGAAAATAAAATTCCAGAAACAATTCACTGGTCAGCAACGGATGGAGGTGTTACCAAAGATGAGGCAAAGTCAACAATGATTGCTGTTTGGGATGGAAAAGAAAAAGAAACTTTGTACTTGCCTTTGTGGACTAAAAAAATGCCTGTAGATGAAATGAAAGTGTTTTTTCATCAGACATTGGTACAAATGGCAGATACTTTTGAAAGAGCAACTAATGATGAAAAAATGGCCGCTACCATGCGAGATTTTTGTGAGTATTTTGCAGAAAAATTAGAATTAGAAGATAAGACGAAATAGAATTGAATCAAAAAACCTCAGCAATTGCTGAGGTTTTTTGATTGTATAGTGTGTAAGTCTTGTTTTAAGATGAAATTTCGAGGGTTTTTTTATTAAAAAAACCTCAATCACTTTATTTTTAAAGTGTTGAGGTTTAGTGTTGTACCTAGGGCGGGAATCACCAATAGCGATTTTAATCAATCTTAAAAAATCTAAAAAAACATACAACCCCAGTAATAACAAGGCTTAACAGCTAATTGGATTTAATGCAATTTAATAAGATTTAAAAAATGTGGGGACTATGTGGGGATTATGTGGGGACTGTTGTATCTTTAGAATACAGTAAAGTAACCCAATATGGCTAGTATAACACCTTTTATAAAAACCAAAGGAAAAACCTCAACAATCTACGTAAGATTAAGAAGCGGACGAACACACGATTACACAATTTCTACAGGGTTAAATATTGATGTAAATAAATGGAATCCTAAAACCAAAAGACCTAAAGAATCAACCGCCGATTTAAAAAACCTTAAAACTGTTTTAGATGCTTTAATTAGCCACATTCAAGCAGAATTAAACAATATATCTATACAGGGTTTAGAACCCTCTAAAAAATGGCTAGAAACTGTTTTTAATAAGTTTGCAAACAAAGAAGAAAAACAGCAAAACGCAAGTATTGACTATTGGATTAAATTTGTAATTGACAATCCACACTTATTTGAAAACAGCATAGGCGAAAAAGGTTTATCTAAAAACAGAATTAAGCAATTAAATACTTTGCTGAATGTTTTTAAAAAATATCAAAAAAACCACGTTTATAAAATTGTTGAGATAGACCAATTCTTTTACGATAACTTTATTCATTGGCAAATTAGCAAAGAGGGTTATAGTCATAACACAGCAAAAAAATATTCAGATGATTTAATTGCTATTGGTAGACACGCAAGACGTTATAAAATACCAGCTTCACAGGAATTAGATTACATCAAAAGAATTAAAAGAAGAAACCCGAAACCTATTGTTTTAGAAAACGATGAGATACAAAGCATAATAAAGCTAGAAATCACAAACGAAAGGCTTTTAAATACTCGTAAGTGGTTCTTATTAGGTTTGCAAATGGCACAAAGAGTAAGTGACTTACTACCACTTACAGAAGACAATATAAAGTACCACCCCGATTTAGATGGGGAACTAACAAAGTGTTTTGTATTCACTCAAAAAAAATCACAAAACACAAAAGAAATTGTGATCCCAATTGATGAGGTTATTGAGCAAATAATAAAAAACGGTTTACCTACTCCATTATCCGAACAACGATTTAATGAGTATTTAAAAGAAATTTGTAAACTGGCTGAAATTAACAAACCTACGGACGGGGCAATTACTCAAATTGTAGAAATTAACGGTAAAAAATGTAAACGTAAAATAGAGGGGGTTTTTCCTAAATGGCAATTAATAACCTCACACACGTTAAGAAAAACAGCAACAACGCATTATTATCAAGTTTTCGGATCTCAAGTAAAACACATTACAGGACACAGCAAAGAAGAAACCGTAAACATCTATGTTAATCAAGATAGAAGCCGAAAACTATCACAGGTTAAAAAAATGAGAAACGAATACAACCAATTGCAAAAAGTAAAAGAAGAACTACAAAAAAGTAATAAAGTACAAATGACTGTATTAAAAACAGGAACTAAAATTTAACTTTATCAATTCATAAACAATTACAATGAACCCATATAAAGAAATAGATCAACTTAAAGACCGTTTAAACGAATATCGTAAAACAGAACACCCAAAGGTTACAAAGGCTTTAGAAATAGAATATACATACGAGAGCAACAAAATAGAGGGAAACACTTTAACCTTACAAGAAACTGCTTTAGTAATTGAAAAGGGGTTAACCGTTGGGGGAAAAACTTTAAACGAACACTTAGAAGCCATTAATCACACCCAGGCGATTGACTATATTAAAGAACTAGCCAAAGAAAAAAACAATATTAGCGAAAGGGATATTTTACAAATTCACAGTTTAATATTACAAGGCATAGACAAACCCAATGCAGGAACTTACAGAAAAGTACCCGTAATTATTAGTGGGGCAAAGCACATACCACCGCAACCGCTTTTAATACCTCAACAAATGAAAGATTTGTTTGTATGGTATAACCAAAACAAAGAAGTGTTACACCCTATTGAACTATCCGCAGAAATGCACGAAAGATTAGTAACCATACACCCTTTTATAGATGGAAATGGTAGAACCTCACGTTTGTTAATGAACCTTATTTTATTACAAAACGGTTATCCTATTGCTATTTTAAAAGGAGACGACCAAAGCCGTTTAAGTTATTACAATGCCTTAGAAATTGCACAAACGCAAAACAACAAAGAGGTTTTTATACAACTTATAACAAGCACCATAAAAGAAACCATTAACCGAATTTTATCAATTTTTGAGTAAATAATATGGATGATATAGACTTCAACGACCACAAGCATACATATCTAAACTATAAAAATACAATAGATAAAATACCATTTCCAGATAATATTTATAAAAATTTAAACAATCAACTTTCAGACCCTAAATTTATTAAACTTTGTATGAGTGATTTTTTTTATGACAAATACATAAGACATATTAATAACAATAAAATAGAAAAAAGAGTAAATGAATATATTTTACAAAATAAAAAAACAGGAGAATTAAAAGAAAGTATACTTTACCATAAAAAACCATTCTTAGAAAAATTAGATAATTTACTAAGTGAATTAAACGGTATTTCTGAAGATAAAAAAAACACATCTAAAGAGAAAGTAACAAATTTACATCCCTCAATTTTTGAAGATGGTGCTTTTGAAATATTTGAAACATGGATAAATAAACAATTTGAACCCGATCCTATAAAAAACATTAGTTTTATTTTTCAAAAACTAAAAGTTGAAAACAAACTTAGAACTAAAGACTTTAAAGGGCTTTCAAATTGGGCATTAGATAAAAAATATATCGAACAAAATACTTTTGACATTCTACAAACAAACGGTTGTTTTTTAAGCCCTAGCAAAATACTCACAAAGGGTAGAATTAAGACCTACAATAGTATTATAGCAGTTTAAATAAAACGGCGAATTTCGCCATAAAACAGCCATAGAACGCCGTTTAAACAAACCCAATTTTGTCTCATAATTAAAACCAATAGTTATGAGCACAACTCAACAAATTCAATTTATTCAGGTAAACCCTGAACAACTACAAAACGCAATTACTGAAAGCGTTAAACAGCAAGTTTCGGAACTTAAAAAATATTTTACCGAACCTGAAGAACTACTTACGAGGGAAGAAACCGCCACACTTTTAAAAGTGGATAAGTCTACCTTATGGAATTGGCAAAAGCAAGGAAAACTTATTCCTTATGGTTTACAAGGACGTGTATACTACAAGCGTTCCGATATTATGAAAGCTATTGTTAAACTAAAATAACAAGGCTATGAATAATAAAGAGAACCATATTCAAAGCCTTGTAAATAATGATGTTGATTTAAACTTGCAAAGTAAAGATACAAAAATAAAACCTTTACAGTTTTGGGTATTTAAAAACTCAAAGCCTATCATAAACGCTGGTTTATTAACTGATTTTTTAGAACTAAATAATTTTAGAACCCTATCCATAAAAGGCTACAATGAGACTGTAAAATTTGAAAACAACATAGTTACTATTTACACACCTCAACAAATTTATAATTTTGGTTTAGAGTATGTTAAAAGACAAAAAAACGATATTCTAAGAAACGAATATATAAAGATTGTTGAAAGTATTATAGTTAGTAAAAAAGCCACCCTAGGAAGTTTAAAAACACTTGAATTAAAACCTTTTAAAGATACTAGAGAGGTTGCACTAATTTGTTTTAAAAATGGCTTTACAGTAGTGTTAAATGATACTATCAATTTTCATAACTATTCAAAACTCAACAAACTTATACCAGGTTATTTTATATATGAAAGTCAAATTATAAAAAGGAACTACAACAAAAACACAGACTATAAACAGGCTCAATTTTATGAGTTTACAAAACTAATAACAAACAGCGAAAAACATTTTTTAAACGTTGTTACTGCATTGGGTTATTTGCTACACAAGTATAAAAATCCTAGCATTGCAAAAGCCATTATTTTAAGTGATATACTTAGTCAAGCAAGTAACACCGCTCAAGGTAGAAGCGGAAAAGGAATATTAATACAGGCATTGCACCAATTTTTAAACATTGCAGAATACAACGGCAAAAACGTTGATTTGTCAAAAGATAAATTTGTTTTCCAGTCAATAACATTATTAACAAATTTATTTCTACTTCAGGACGTACAACAGTCTTTTAATTTTGAGGATTTATTTGCAGTTCTTACAGACAAAATGAGTATTGAACGTAAACATCAAGTCAAAATAATCTTAGATTTTATTGATAGTCCCAAAATTGCCCTAACTACAAACTACACCATTAACAACACAGGCGGAAGCTTTACAGACCGTAAACATTTGGTATTTATTAACAATTATTTTAACAGCTTACATAAACCCGAGCAACATTTTAAGAATCTTTTTTTTAGTGAATGGGATCACAAAGAATATGAGTGTTTTGATGCTTTTATGATATACTGTATACAAACATATTTAAACCATGGTTTAGTTGAGTATAACAGTCCTGAATTAGAAAAAAAGAGTATTGAGAACAACACATCTAAAAGTTTTGTTAATGCCATGGAAACACATTTTAACAAAACAGATGAGTATTACAACATAAAAGAGCTTGCAAAATTTGTTGATGAGGTTGTAAGTATGGAAACTAGAACCAAAAGTAAAACAATTGTTAAATGGTTAAACGTATGGGCTACATACAAAGGATTAACACTTGAAAAACGTTTAAGTTCGGGCATCACAAAGTTTAAATTACATCTACTAAAATCGTAGATGTAGTAGATGTAACAAGCTTTTAGAACAACGTTTTTTATGTTTTTTATAAAACTGTTTAAAACCTAACTAAGCAAAAGACAATTTACATCTACTAAACAAGAAGTAAAAAAATTTACATCTACTTAAACAAACTCAGTATTTAAAAGGCTTTATATACACTTTGTAGATGTAGTAGATGTATTTTATAAAAGTTACTCACGTGAGAGATATTTATATATAGAAATAGTTTTTCGATTTACTTCTACTTAATCTACTCAACATACATAAAAATGTTTCCCAATTTCAAACCTCGAGCACCTTAATTTTTTAATGGTACTCAAAACAAACACATTTAATTTTAATTTATAACACCATAAAAATGAACACAAAAGTTTATAATTACTCAACAGAGTATAACAATTTAATAAATTCTTTAAGCACCGTTAAAAACATTTTAGACGATGCAAAAACAGAATTAAAAAAACAAAGAGTTTCAATACCCCTAAATTACGAATCTTTAAAAGAGGGTAACTTTGTTGAAATATTCTTAAACTATCACAAACAAGAATTACAAAACGATCCCGCAAAACCAACATTTGAAAAATATTTAGATTACAGAGGTTTGACAGATGTAAGTTTGCAAAAATTAGAAAACACTTATAAAGGCTGGTTAAATTTCAAAAAAGATTTCTACAAGTATAATAATGCGTTTTACTTTTTTTGCGAATACAGAAAACAAGATCCTAAATACGGTAATTTACTATCTAAAGCACCAGCTAAAAAAACGTATTGCCTCTTTGACTTTATAACAATCAAAAAAGATAATTTTAAAATTCAAGTTCCTGAAGATCCGTTTAACGTTTATGTAAACAATACTCAACTAAAATTTATTGATAATGTTAAAAAGTTTGTAGAAGTATCTAAATCTTTAAACTTAGACTATAAATATATTAAAGCTCCAATAGAGCCATATTTATTAAAAAGTGATATGTACAACACTAACCAAGTTGGTTTATCAAGAGATTTAAACGAAATTAATTTTGACTACAGTAACATCTTAACAATTGAGTAATGCCAGATAAAGAATATAAAATTATAAAAGAGTTAAAAGCTCAAGACTTACATGATAAAATTAACGATGAAGCCAAAAAAGGATTTCATGTAAAAGGGAGTTTATTAGTTTTCAATGATTATTTAACGGTTTTAATGGTTAAATAAGATTTGTTGTTTATTTGTATTAGTTTGAAAAGGCGTTTCTTAATTGAAACGCTTTTTTTATATAGTAACAATTTATATAACAGGGTTTAAATGTGTGCAAAGCATATGCATAATGCCATTTGCAACCCATTGAGCGTATAAATATGACGTTTTTACAGTACCTAAAAGTTTAAAACACAAAAATAGTATGTGGGGACTATGTGGGGATTATTTTAATAAAAAAACCTCAATCACTTGATAGTCAAAGTGTTGAGGTTTAATGTTGTACCTAGGGCGGGAATCGAACCCGCACTTCCGAGGAAACTGGATTTTGAATCCAGCGCGTCTACCAATTCCGCCACCTAGGCAATTAATTATTGGTGGTGCAAATGTAAAAAAAATTCAACATAATCACAGCTTTCAACCAAAAAAAATTCTATTTTTGCCAAGAAATAAATTCTACCAACAACAACACAAATACAAATGTCTGTAAATCAATTAACTCCAAAGGTTTTTGCTTGTTCACAAAGTACTGAATTGGCTAAATCTATTGCAAAACATTACGGAACTGAACTAGGTGACTTGACCGTAGCTAGATTTAGTGACGGTGAATTTCAACCTGTAATTAACGAAACAGTAAGAGGAAGAAGGGTGTTCATTATTGGATCTACTTTTCCTAACTCAGACAACTTGATGGAGTTGTTATTGATTTTAGATGCTTGTAAAAGAGCTTCTGCAAAACATATTACTGCAGTAATTCCTTACTTTGGATGGGCACGTCAAGATAGAAAAGATCAACCTCGTGTAGCTATTGGTGCAAAAATGGTTGCCAATTTGTTAGAAGCTGCTGGTGCAACTCGTGTGATGACTATGGATTTACACGCAGGACAAATTCAAGGGTTTTTTGAGAAACCAGTAGATCATTTATATGGTTCTACTATTTTCTTACCTTACTTAGAAAGTTTGAATTTGGAAAACTTAACTATTGCTTCTCCAGATATGGGAGGTTCTAAAAGAGCTTATGCTTATGCTAAGTACTTAAAAAGCGATGTAGTTATCTGTTACAAACACAGAATAAAAGCCAATGAGATTTCTCATATGGAATTAATTGGTCAAGTAGAAGGTCAGCATGTAGTCTTAGTTGATGATATGGCAGATACTGCTGGAACATTGACAAAAGCGGCAGACTTAATGATGGAAAGAGGAGCTTTAAGTGTTAGAGCTATTGTTACACATTCTATACTTTCTGGCGATGCTTATGAGAAGATAGAAAACTCTAAACTGTTAGAATTTATTACTTCTGATACTATTCCATTAAAAAAAGAAAGTTCTAAAATAAAAGTGTTATCTTGCGCTCCCTTATTTGCGGAGGTAATGGATAAAGTTCAGAACTTCAAGTCAATTACGGATAAATTTATCATTTAATATATATTATGAAATCAATTACAATCAAAGGATCTCAAAGAGAAAGCGTAGGTAAGTCAGCGACTAAAGCCTTACGTAATGCTGGACAGGTACCTTGCGTTATATACGGAGGGGACAAAGTTTTACACTTTTCAGCAGATGAAAAACAATTCAAAAACTTAGTGTACACTCCAAACGTATATACTGCTAAGATTGAAGTAGACGGTAAAACAATTGATGCTATCTTACAAGATATTCAATTTCACCCAATTCATGACAGAATTATACACGTAGATTTTTATCAATTACAAGATGATAAGGAAATTTCTATGAATATTCCAGTTAATTTGGTTGGTAACTCTAAAGGTGTTATTGCTGGTGGAGCTTTACGTCAAAATTTACGTAAACTAAAAATCAAAGCTATTCCTGCTAACTTGCCTGATTTTATTGAGGCTAATATTACAGAATTGCAAATTGGTAACAAATTATACGTTTCTAAATTAAGAAACGATCAATACCAAATCTTACACAATGACAATACTGTTGTTGCTCAAGTAAGAATGTCTCGTAACGCTGCTAAAGCTGCTGCTGAAGCTACAAAATAAGACATTTAAAATTATTAAAAAGGGCGTTACCAAAAAGTAACGCTCTTTTTTTATGGTATAATCTTATCTTTGTTTCAAAAAACACAATGGGATTCTTTTCCAAATGGTTTCAACCCAAACAACTTTCTAACGTAGATCCGATGAAGAAATTTTTAATTGTAGGACTAGGAAATATTGGTTCTGATTACGAAAACACTAGACACAATATAGGCTTTAAAATTGTAGATGAATTGGCCAAACAGCAAGAGTCTTCATTTTCTACAGAAAAGCTTGGTGATGTAGCGGTATTTAAATTTAAAGGAAGAACTTTTATTCTTTTAAAACCTTCTACGTATATGAATTTGAGTGGGAAATCTGTGAAATACTGGATGGATAAAGAAAAAATTCCACAAGAGAATATTTTGGTCATTTCGGATGATTTAAATATTGATTTTGGAACTTTTCGCCTAAAACCCAAAGGAAGTGCAGGAGGGCACAATGGTCTAAAGGATATTAATGAAAAATTGGGGAATCAAAACTACGCACGTTTTAGGTTTGGAATTAGTGCTGTGTTTGGGAAAGGGAAACAAGTAAATTATGTTTTAGGAGAGTGGAATAAAGAGGAAGAACGTTATTTTCCTGAATTGTTAGACAAGTCTGCACAACTCATCCTTTCTTTTGGAACGGCTGGAATTGGAAATGCCATGAATGAGTTTAACGGAAAACAAGTAGATGACATTTAAATGTTCTCCGTTTTATATAAAAAATGTAATGATTTATTGATCACTTGCATACCATTCTGCAAAAGAGCTTTCGGTTTCTTGCAGTTTTAAAGAGTGTAATTCAATATTTTCAGGAAGTCTATTTTTAATTTTTTCTGCAAAATCTAAAATCATCATCTCACTTGTTGGTTGGTAATCTACCAGAATTACGTTGTGACCTCTGTCTTGTAATTCTTTAGCCAACTCTACGTGTGGAGTGTTTTTATTAAAAACAGTCGCATGATCAAACACATCTTCCACCTCTGATTTTACAATACTTTTTAAATCGGTAAAATCAATCACCATTCCATTTTTAACATGATTTATATCTTGAATAGGAGAACCAATCACTGTTACGTACAATTTGTAACTATGACCGTGTACGTTTCTACATTTCCCATCGTAACCATGCAATGCATGCCCTGTTTCAAAATCAAACTTTTTAGTAATTCTTATCTTCTTCATCTTATTTATTTTTAAACTGTGACAATGCCTTTTTTGTTTCCTCAGACAGTACCAATTCTCCACTAATTCTAGCTCTTTCTATCAATAATTGCTCCCAAGATTCTGTTCCATTCCACAATACCTTTTTTAATTCATTTAAAGCAATTGGGTTGTAGTTCGATAATTGTATCAAGTGTTGAGATACTTTTGTTGATAATTCTTCTAAACTATCTACTGTCTGATAAAACAAGCCTGCCTTTTGAGCCCATTCTGCTGTTTTCCATTCCGTAGGATTTAAGGTCAATTCTGAAAAATTATTCAATCCAATCTTTCTAGATACCGCAGGCTCTATCACAAAAGGGCCAATTCCAATACTCAATTCAGACAATTTGATACTTGCTGATTTTGTAGCAAATACATAATCACTTGCAGCTGCAATACCAACTCCACCTCCAACGGTTTTTCCTTGAATAGAAGTGATTACTAATTTTCCACAAGTTCTTATTGCATTGATAACATTTGCAAATCCAGAAAAGAAGGCAGTCCCATTTTCTAAATTGTTAATTTGTAACAACTCGTCAAAAGAAGCACCAGCACAGAATGCTCGCTCTCCCTTACTTTTCAAATGAATCAATACGATATTTTTATTTTTTCCTAATTCTGAAATTGCAACAGTCAATTCTTTCAATTGTAAGCTGTTTAAAGAATTGCTTGCAGGATTAAAAAATTCAATCTCAGCAATCTTATCTTGTACTCGTGTATTTACATAAGCTGATTCCATAAAATTCTTTTTAATAAAGATTCAATTTTAATAATTTCACAAACTTTATACGCAAAAGTAAGGCTCTAAATAACATCCAAACTAAAAATGCGATCCAAATTGCATAAATTTTAAAATCAAAATAGTCTAAGATCAACAATGTGGGAACAAATCCTATAAAAGTAGCGATCAATTGTGTGTTTCTTAATGTTTTAGCTTCTGCCATTCCTTTGTACACATCGTCATAAACAAAAGCAATAGCGTTTAGTGGTTGCATGATTAGAACCATCCAAAAAAACATTTCAAAAGTAGCAATCACCTCTACATCGTTTGTAAATATTTGCCCTATATATGGGTACATGATGAAAAAGATAAAACTTAAAGACACCGATACTACAAGCGCATATTTGGTGATGATTTTTACCAGAAGAGCCAAGTCTTTGTAGTTTTTTTCTCCTTTAAATTTTCCTGCAATAATTGCAGATACACTAGCATAACCATCAATAAAGAAAGCGAAAAACAACCAAATTTGGAACGCAATGGTGAAAGCAGCAATGTATTTAGATCCGTATTTTGTTGCATAAGCGTTGGATAGAATTAAGCTAGTATTCAACGCAATTGTTCTCACCAACATGTTTAGTGAAATGCTGATCATTCTTTTTAATTCGGGATGAATTTTCCATTGAATTTTTAATCTGAAAGGTGTTTTTAGAAACAATAAAATCAATGCTAAAACAGACATTACAAGTTGAGCTATCAAACTAGCCCAAGCTGCTCCTTCAACATGCATTGCTGGAATCCATCCTTCAATTCCGTAAACCAATATAAAATCCAATCCTATATTTAATACTGCTCCAATAGCACTAATCACCATGGGCCAAAATGTATTCTGTAAGCCTCTGAAAATGGCAAATACAGACACAATAAACAAGAGAAAAGGAAAACCTAAGGCCCTAATTCGGTAATACGAAATGGTGTATTCCAACACCAAATCTTCTGCATGGTACCATTTAAAAATAGATACGGTTGCAAAATAGGTAATTGCATATACCAAAGTTCCTAGCACAATGTTAATTCCAATCATTTGCGCTGGCAAACCCATAATCTTATCCAATTCTTTTTTCCCTAAATATTCAGCAACCAAAGCGGCAATAGCAACTTTACTTTGTGTAAAAACCCAGCCTAGAGTGGCAATAAAAGACCCTGCAATTCCCACAGCAGCTAATGCCTCTTTGGCATTAAGAGAGACATTACCCACCACGGCAGTGTCCGTTAAAGAAAGTATGGGCTCTATAACTCCCGAAATAATTGCAGGCACAGCAATGCTATTGATATGCTTGAATGATAGCTTAGGATTGCGCATGTATAAAATCAATTGTTTTTTGAACCACTTTTTTCAAATCTTCTGGCATTTCTTTCTCTGTATAAGGCTGAGAGCATCCTAAAGAATGATTCATTTTTTCTATCCAAACCAATGTACTCTTAGGATTCCATTTGTGTACATTTTCTGACTCTACAGGTAGCACAACTTCGTCATTGGTTCCGTGAATCAACAAATGATTTGCATTTAAATTTTGTGCTGTTTTTTGAATATTGAATCTTTCTTTATTCTGAACATAATCTTTGTAAAATGAAATATAATGAGGCATTTTTTGTTTTGTCCTTCCATTTACCACATAACCAACACCTCTAATTTTCCACCACCAAAGTTTGAATCCTTTTGGAAATCTTGCTTCTAAATCTGAAAGACCTGCCCAAGAAACAACATTCTTGATTCTGGAATCTTCTCCTGTTTTTAGTGTAACAACCCCACCTCCTCTAGAGTGACCAATCAATGTGATATTTTCTGTGTCCAATTGATCAGCAAATTCTTCTTGGTTGACAATGAAATCTATTACAGATTGTAAATCATCCAGTTCTTTGGTGTATGAATTTTGACCAAAAGCTTTCAAATCAGGGAAATCTATTGGTTGTTTTACGGTACCTCCACTATGCGAAAAACTAAACTTTACAAAAAAGAAATTTTGTTTGGCAAATTCCGTAGCCATCAAATTCCAAGCTCCCCAGTCTTTGTAACCTTTGTAGCCATGGCAAAAAATTACAATTCCTTTTTTCTGATTATTTTTAGTGTAATGTATGTCCGTTAAAATAGGTTTTTGATGCAGTCCTGCTATTTGAATATTTTTATGAACCATATTTATGCTTCTTTTTTAAATTTTCGATCAATATTTTCTACAAAAGTAAGTTTGTTGTCTAGAATCTCATCAATCATAGTCAACAAACTCATTTTAAACGATTCGATATGTGCTTTTGTGATTGAATGCTCTTTCTTGTATGTTTCTGAAAAATTCATAGCTAAAAATCCAGCTTTTAAGTTTTTGAAGGAATAAATCCCCGCTTGTAACTCCATCTTATCAACCTCCAAATTTTGAGTAGTACTATACAACAACATATAGGTCATTACTTGAACTATTTTATGGTATTTGTAATCTGAGGTTGCTAAAGAAATATCACTTAGTTTTAAATCTTTTGCTTCTACTTTTCCTGTTTTGTAATCAACAATTCTGCGTACTCCATTTACTTCATCTACTCTATCTATCTTTCCTCTCAAAGCTATTTGATGTCCGTTAGGTGTTGTAAATTGAACATTACAATCTGTTTCTAGTTCTTTAACGATGATTTCTTTACCTGCTTGAATTTCATTCAACTCATTATTTAAAAAGTTCAATACAAATTGTTTGGCAACTTCAAAAATCAATTTGTTTTTTCCCGTGGTTATATCTCCTTCTTTAAAATGTTCTCTAAACTTTTCTGAAACCATTTTAGTAGCATTGGTTTTCATGTCTAGAATATCGTTAGGAATCAATATTTTATTCAAATAGGGTTGATATAAAAACTCTAAAGAATCATGAACAATAGTTCCCAAAGTGTTGTGTGCAACTTCTTCTTCAACCTTGTCTGTTTCACGAATTTTTAATACCATTTTTTGATAAAATTCCCAGGGATCGTTCATGTACTCTGTAATTCTACTAGGGGAGGCTCCTTTTTTAAAATAGGTAAAAAGAGCTTCCATCACTTTGGGTGTTTTTTCTATTTCTTTAGTTCTATGATCATTTTCATTTGTGTTAGAAACTACATTCTGATATGTAATTTCGTCTTCTTTATCTAGCATCAACTGGGTTAAGAAACGACTCATTTCACCACCACCAAAATCATCCGTTTGTGTATTGTATAACAAATAAATGTTTTCGGCTCTTTGTATCAATCGGTAAAAATGATATGAGAAAATAGCATCTTTGGCCAAATAAGTAGGCATTTTAAAATGTTTTTTTACTTCAAAAGAGATGAAGGATCTTTCACTTTTTCCAGAGGGTAAAACTCCCTCATTCACAGAGGTTAAAATTACGTTCTTAAAATCTAGACAACGAGTTTCTAACATTCCCATCAATTGCATCCCTTCTAAAGCTTCACCTCTAAAATCAACCGTTTCTAAAGGAATCAGTTTCTTAAATACTTTGTGTAAAACTTTAAAAGTATCTATATAACTATATTGATTGTTTAAGTTGATAATCTCTTGAAAAACTTTTCTGTATCCTTCAACATATAATAACTCAATTCCCTCTAATTTTTTATTTAAAAAATCTAGAAATTCAATAATTTTTTGGAGAAAAGTAGACACATCATCTTTTAACAAAAATAAATTTGAAAGAGAAATTTCAATCTTAGAGTCTTTAAAAAAAGTAGACATCATTTCTTCAGAAAGAAAAACCAAATTATTTTT
Organism: Wenyingzhuangia sp. 2_MG-2023; assembly: GCF_030548295.1. GTDB lineage: Bacteria > Bacteroidota > Bacteroidia > Flavobacteriales > Flavobacteriaceae > Wenyingzhuangia. The sequence goes on along the minus strand of NZ_JAUOSB010000001.1, from coordinate 370,885 downwards.
AACAATATTCTGGATTATAGAGTTTAGTTTGTTTTCAGTCACCTTGTTAAGGTAAGGGTGCCTTAAAAAAGATAAAACATCTTTGTAATAAAATGCATTTTTTCCTAATTTTTGTTTGTTTAAATGGAGCTCAAATAAAGATTGAAATAAGCCCGAAAGTGGAATGTTACTAAGAGAATACCCCATAGTAATGTTTACTTTTTTTACTTCTTCTGGAATTGAATTTAACACCACAGGCAACAAAGATTCTTCTGCCAATACCATTGCAGTTTCTTTAGGGTCTAAATCTTTCCCTAAAAAAGAGCTAACTGCCTTAATTCCTGTAACATTTAAGGAACTACCCAGTACCCGAATGTTCTTTTTTTGTTTGAAGTTAGAATGTATCCAGTTTTTTCTGTCTTCGTTTTTTAAACAATCCCATTCATTAAAAAAAATTCGAACAAAAGTACCTGCTTCGTGTTTGCCGTCAAAGTAATAACTATCAATATCCCAATAAATGTGGTTGTGTTCCTTGTCTAAAAAAAGATTAAAAATCTTCTCTTCAGCTTTGTTCAATGCATTGAAACCTATAAAATAAAAAATTTCATCATCATGATTATTAAGATATTCTTCACATTTATGATAAGCTTCACGATAAATCAATCCTTGATAACCTGATTTCTTTTGTTGTAAAACCTTGTTTAGTTCTTGGTAGTACACGTGCAAATCTTCCACAAAACTCATATAGTTTTTAATGGTGGGAGTAGTCTCATCTTTTTCTGGAGACCAATCCTTTATTTTTTGGATGTCTGTTAAATAACTAAAAATTTCATCAGCCTTTACTAAGTGTCTATCTATTTCGTTAAAATCTTGAATAGCAATTGTTGCCCAGCCTATAAATCTCTCAAAAGTATCTAACTGATTCTTTTTACAGTGCTTTTTATATACATGAAACAATTCAAAAACCAAGGAGACTTGATCCATGCTTTCTATTTCTGAAATTTCTTTGATGAACTTCTCAATACTGATTATTTTAGGTAAAAAAATAGCTTTTCCTATTGACTTGTTTTTTAAAGCTTCTTTTAAATAGATTCCAGCTCGTTCACTGGGGAGTACACAAATAATATTTTTAAAATCTGTATTCCTATTTATAATAGCTTGTGCTGTTTCTTGTAAGAAAGTTTCCATAGATTTTTAAGAAAACCGCTTGCTCTTTTAGCGGTTATTAATAGCAATGATAAAGATATAACTTATCTATTTATTACAACAGTAACATTAGGGCATAAAAAACCCCGCTAGTTTTGCGGGGTTTTTAATTGTTGTAAGATTGATTCTTTAATTTCTTTTCAGAACAAGTATAGAAACTTCAACCCTTCTGTTTTTAGCCCTACCCTCAGTAGTTGTATTTGTTGCTATAGGCATAGTTTCTCCAAAACACAGAACATATAATCTAGACCTGTCAATTCCTTGATCAACGATGTATTGAGCAATAGATTCAGCTCTTTGTTTTGATAATTTCATATTGAAACTAGCCGCTCCAACACTATCAGTGTGTCCTTCTACATACAATCCGGCAACTTTAGATTCATCTTCTAATAACATTTTAACAATATCATTTAGTTTTTCTTGGACACTATGTTCTATTGCAATTGCACCAAATTTAAATTGAATAGTTTGAAGTTGTTTTCCCTTTAATTTTAAATAATTAGCAGCATCAGAATCTGACAAACTTAATGCTTCTGGTTCAGGGCATCCTTCATTTTCTTTAGGACCTGCTATTGTTGGACACTTATCAATGTCATCAGCAATTCCATCGTTATCTGAATCAGGGCATCCTAAAGTTTTGCTAGAACCTGCCAACTCAAGGCATTTATCTATTTTATCAGGAACACCATCATTGTCCTGATCTTTTTCTTCAGGACAGCCAAATAATTCTTGAGTACCTGGTGTTTCGGGACATTTGTCTTCTTTATCAATAACTTCGTCGCCATCTAAATCAGGACAACCATTCATTTTTTCAGAACCTGATTCTTCAGGGCATACATCTTCTTTGTCAGGAACACCATCTTTGTCTTTGTCTTTTGCTCCGAATTTGTATACCAAAGAAATAGCGTGTTGAAAATGGTAATCTCCAACACCTTTTACTGTAGCAATACTAGATGTTCCAAATAGAGAGCTTGACTTGTAATTTGTTTCAATATTTAATCCTAATACATCATTAAACCAAATATTGAATCCCAAACCTCCTAGTAAAGGTATGCTCATGTCATTCCCATCAACCAATAACAAACCAGCACCTAACTTTGCATAGGGGTCAAACCACCCTGTTTTTCCTATAATGTTGTTGATGTCATATCTTACACCAAGATCTCCAGATAAATAATTCAAATCATCCAAAACTTCCGAATCTCCATATTGTTTTTTTAACTTATTGTAAGCCAAAGCTAAATCTAAAGTAAAGTTCTTATTTAAATAACGAGTTATAAAGACTCTACTAAAAAACGGGAAGGTATTTGTGTCTGTAAAAGGGTTTAAATAATCATTAGCAAACTGATCTCCAAATAGCGAAATAGTATACGGAGATATATCTACGGTGTTGATACCGATACCAGCAGACCATGGTTTCAATTTGTCTTGGGCATAGTTTTGCAAAGAAATAATGACCAAGAAAAGAAGTGTTAATTTTTGTTTCATTTCAGTTAAAAGTTAGATTCTACTTGTATAAATATAAAAAACAAACTACCTGTTTTTTATATTTTAATTCTTAAATCAGTAAAATAATTAAATGATAGTTTTGCTTCTTATTTCATGATAAAATCATTGTTTTTTTAAAAATATACAATGTGTGTATGTGAAAAATGTGAAATCTTTACGTTTGAAAAAAACATGATTTCTCAATTGTATTATTTTTTGATTCAAAATTTATTGTGAAACTCTAAATGTTACTTGGTAGAGTTTATTTTTTAGTTCCTAAATAGCTGTGTATGATGTTTTTAGAATCAGGACATTATGAAGTATAAAAAAACCCGCTCATTGAGCGGGTTTTGATTTTGAATTATATAAGTTTTATTTTTTCAATTCTAAGATTGAAATTTCAACTCTTCTATTTTCAGCTCTACCTTTAGAGGTATTGTTGCTTTCTAATGGTTTTGTTTCACCGTATCCCATGATAACCAAACGAGATTTCTCGATACCTTTAGAGATAAAGTAATCTGCTACAGCATCTGCTCTCTGTTGAGATAATTTAACATTGTAAGCAGCAGGACCAGTACTATCAGAATGACCTTCTACAAACAAACCAATGATGTCAGACTCATTTAATTGAGCAATTACTTCATCTAATCTTTTTGCAACACCAGCTTTGAAAGTATAAGTTCCAAAGTTGAATTCTACAGTTTTAATCAAATCACCTTTTACTTTAGTTACTCCTTCAGAGTCTAATGATAAGTTTTCAGGGCATCCGTTGTTAGATGTAAGTCCAACTTCATTAGGACAATTGTCATCTTTGTCAGCAACACCATCACCATCACTATCAGGGCAACCTCCTCCGTCAATTGCTCCTGCAGTACCAGGACAAGCATCATCTTTATCAGCAACACCGTCTCCGTCAGTATCAGGACAACCTTTTAAAGTAGCTTTTCCAGCTAGTTGTGGACAAGCATCGTCTTTGTCAGCAACACCATCACCATCACTATCAGGACAACCTTTTGTTTTTGCAGTTCCAGCTAATTCAGGACAAGAATCATCTTTATCAACAATACCATCACCATCTGTATCAGGACAACCAAAGAATTCTTTAGATCCAGCAATCTCAGGACATAAATCTTCTTTGTCAGGAACACCATCTTTATCAGCGTCTTTTGCTCCAAACTTGTAAACTAAAGATATAGAGTGTTGGAAGTGGTAGTTTTTAATATCAAATGCATATACCAAATCACTATCTCCATCATTTTTAAAGATAGCACTTGACTTGTAAGCAGTTTCAAAATTCAATCCAATCTTGTCATTAAACCAAGTGTTAAAACCTAAACCAGGAGAAAGAGCTGCCAAAGCGTTACCATCTAACCATGCAGTACCAGCAGCAAATTTTACATAAGGATCAAACCATCCTGTTTCTCCAATTAAATTGTTTACATCATATCTAACACCTAAATCTAAAGAATAGTATGTTTTTTCTTCTAAGGGTTCATAATGAGCTCCTTTGTCAATTTTGTTAATAGAACCTGCTAAGTCTAAAGAAAATCCTTTTCCTATGTATTTAGCTACATAAATTCTACTTAATACAGGAATTACATTTAAGTCGTTTACAGTTATGTAGTCTTTGAATTGCTGACCTACATTGTCAATTCCATAGTGAGTTAAGTCAATTCCGTTAATACCAACTCCTATGGCCCATGGACGATTTTTATCTTGTGCATTGGAGTTTACAAAAACCAATACCAGAACTAGTAGTAATAATTTTTTCATTTTTTTATTTTTTTTTTTCGAGATTTAATTCAATTTAGTGACAAATATATAAAATTAACATGCCTCATTTTAATTTTTATGTTATAAAAATGTAAATGAAGACTTTTATTTCAAAAAAAGCAATGTTTTTGTCGATGTATTGGATATCTATCAACAAACGTCTTTTTTTTTATGATTTTTTTCATCCTTTTTAATAAATGTAGTTTTTGAATGTTAGATTGTGACTAAATTCACATTTATTTCATCATTACAATATACTAGAAAAGCATGTAACACTTTGAGTCCTAGATTCTGAATAAGAGTAGAGTAGCTTCTTATTTGTGACTCGTGAGAATTGTTGAAATGTCCTGTTTTGTAGTCAATTATTACCGCTTTATTTTCTATAAAAACAAGTCTGTCTAAAATTAAAACATCTCCTTTTTCTGTTAAAAAAGATCTTTCATTATACACGTTTATTTCTTTTTGATAATATTTTTTTAGTAGTGGATGGTTTATGATATTAGTTATAGTTTTTACAGCTTTTTGATTCAGTTCTTCTGACAACCCTTGTTGATTGATATATGCAATAGCTAAAGCAACATCTTCAAAAGTTATAATTTTTTCAAATGCTTTATGAATTATATTTCCAAAAATTCTTGGATCCTCATCGCTTTGTAAATTCTCAACTACGTGAATTTTATTATCTTCTTTGTTAACACTAAAATAGTTGTCTAAAACAAAATGATCTTCATGTCTCTTGTATTCAGACAATCTTGTTGGAGTTCCTATTTCATAAATTAAATCTTCTCCTTTGTCAGCTATAAATTGTTTGAAATAATCAGAATAATTTTTCAAATCATCTGATTTGGAATTCTTAAAGTCTGAAAACACATACAATTGTTCTTCGGCTCTTGTTAACGCAACATATAATAAATTTATATTGTCTAATTGAATTTCTTCGTTTACCTTTTTTAAATACACACCTCCTTGTTCCCCATACAAATCTAACTTGCTAGAAGCGTTGATTCTAAAGCTAGTAAAATTACCAAACAAACTTTTGTTGTCCGTTTGATACCAGATTGACTCTCTTGAAATATTTTCTGTATTCAAATCAAAAGGAAAAATAACCACGGGAAATTCTAATCCTTTAGACTTGTGAATGGTCATAATTTGGACGGCATTTTTGTTTGATGCTATTTCTACTTTTAACTTTTCTTTTTTTCGATCCCAAAATTCAAGAAAAGCCTGTAGTCCTCCTGATTCTTTTAACTGGAACTGAAGTACGACATCGAGAAAGGTTTGACCAAAAACATCCATCACCTTTTCTAATCTAAAGACTCTAATCAAATATTCCAATCCATCGTACAAGGACAATGAGAAAAATTCAGATTCTGAAAAATCTATTTGTAAATAATCTGTAAACAATGCTACATCTTTACATGCTAACGAATTCTGATAGAACTCATGTTGATCTATTTGAATATCAAAATGTTGGAATAAAAAGTGTAACACCTCCATCAAAACCTCTTTGTCTTCTGGATTTTCTATCCATCTTAACAAATAAATTAGGAATTGAATTACTGAATTATTTTTTAACAACAAACTATCTGGTGATATCACTTCTATTTTTTGGGACACCAAATAATCGGCAATAGCAATACCATCTTTTTTATTTCTAGTTAATATGCAAATATCTCCTTTGTCAAAACCATTTGTTTCTATTTCTAAAATCTGCTGATGGATTTTTTCTGAATAATAAGTATAGGTATCAAAATCATCGTCTCTTTCGTGTACGTCTACATATACATAACCACCTTCTTTTGAATTGGTTTTTTGATGTTTTTCACTTGCATAAATTTCTTGATAAGCAGGTTCTTTTAAAAAACCAGAGAGATACGAAAAGAAATCGTTGTTAAAATTGATGACATTGCTATAGCTTCTGTAATTAGTGCCTAGAGTCACAACCTCTTTGTTTATAAAAAATTCGTTTTCTGCATTTTCATCTGATAATTCTACAAATTGTGATGCTTTTCCACCTCTCCATCTATATATAGACTGTTTTGCATCTCCCACCAACATCAAACCACCTTTGTTCTGAGACAATGCATTGTGAATTAGTGGAATTAAATTCTGCCACTGTAATTCGGAAGTGTCTTGCATTTCATCAATGAAAAAGTATTGAAACTTCTCTCCTAAACGTTCGTAAATAAAAGGAACTGGCTCATTTTTAATTTGTTTGCTAATCACACGATTGAATTCGGCATTCAAACGAAAATTATTTTCTTCTTTTAAATTGGAAAACTCTTTGTGTATATAACTCAATACGGTTAATGGAACAATGGATTTTAATATCTTCTTGACCAAAAAATACGATCCAAAATGTGCATCGCATATTTGTTGAGAAAATTGATAATAGGTGATTAGCTCTTCTTTTATGGAATCAATTGCATCTCTATCAGCTCTTTTTTTAACATCTTTAGGAACGGATTTAGAATACAAAACACCTTGCTCCATATTTTTAACCAATCTATTACTAGCGGGTAATTCTTCTTTTAAGAACCAAGTGCTTTTCAATTTTTCAAAATACTTAGGCAAATCTCCATAAGCAAAAGTACTTTGCTCAATATTGTGTTCTTGAATTAGAGATAATGCTTCGTGTCCAACTTTGTAAAATGCCTCTTCAGTATCTTTTACATACTTTCTTAATCTTTTTTCTAAAGCTTGAAAATCTGAAAGACTTGTATTGATTAATTTAGAAACTTCAACTTCATTTTCTTCATTCAGCAGTAATCTAGCTACATCTACCAAAGAATCATTAATGTTCCATGACTTGTCTTCATTTACTTGATGGAGTGCATAGTCTACCAAAACTTTTGTCAATTCTTTGTCTTCACCTATTTTTGAGACCAACAAATCTATGGTTTCTTTTAGAAGAGGATCAACATCCATTTCTACGTCAAAATCCAAAGGTAATCCTAAATCTAAAGAAAAAGTTCTAATTAGTTTGTGGGTAAAACTATCAATAGTAATAATGTGAAAACTAGCATAGTTGTGTAAAATATTCTCTAGTACTTTTTGAGATTTCCTTTGAATCTCTTCTATACTCAGTCCTATTTCTGTGGCAATATCAATAATTATAGGGTTCTCTTTTTTTCTAGAGGCATCTTTCAACGTATTCAGCACGCGTTGTTTCATTTCCGCAGCTGCTTTGTTGGTAAAAGTGATCGCCAATATTTTTTGAAACTCAAATTCGCCATTACTTAATGCTACCTTTAAATACTCCTTAACAAGTGTATAGGTTTTACCGCTACCAGCGGAGGCATTGTAAACTTTAAAAAAACTTTCTGAAATCATAATACAAAAAAAGAGATTGTCTAAAATAAACAATCTCTTTTAATAAAGAACCAAATAAAAGCTACTCTTTCGTACTACCATTCGCTCTTTTAATTTCTTTGGTGAATGAATCTAGATCTATATTTTTTTGTGCCATTTCTACAGCCAAACGAACCACTTCTTCATGAGTTTTTAAAGGGAAACCAATTCCCACTGCTAGTTTTTCTAATAATTTTAAAGACAACTCAAAAGATTCTTTGTCTACTAATAACATATTAGTCAACATGTACAAACGTTCAATTCTTTCGTCGTAGTTAGAAGGAGGATTGATAGGATATAATTCTGGAGTTCTGATGATTTTTCTAAAAGCCAAATCACTAATATTTAACTCTTCTTTTATTTTCTTCAACAATCTAATTTCATCTCTATTTAATTTTCCGTTAGAACGGGCTATTTTAACAATATTGGCCAAGTGACCTCTATTTTTTCTTTGAGTCCCGCTCAAAAAAACATTCATAATTGACATAGGCTTTTTATTTTATTGGTTGCTACTTAAATATAATATTTTAGATGCAAATACACAACTTCAAATAACATACCGAAAAATTTAACCTCTAAACAAAAAGTAATTTTGCTTAATCCCTTCTAACTCTGAGTTTTTATTGTCTGTAATGTAAGATATTGCTTGTTCTGTAAATTCCAGTCCTTTAGGTGTTAGTGAGATAATTTCATTTTCTATTTCAATCATATTGTTTTGATTTGCCAATTTTAGCACCTTTCTGGCTAATTGATGGCTCCAATTGATGTGCTCTTGCAAATGATTGCTGTTCCTTTCCATTTCGTCTTCATGATTTGCTAAATGCAATAAAAAGACTAACAATGCAACCTCTGTTTTTTGTTGTTTCTCTTTGTACCATTGAGAGATGTAACCTCTGTTGGGAGCAAATAAATAAACCAAGAAAAAAATCAACCCTAACACGGTGGCTATTGTTCCTGCAATAGAAGTGTCCATTGCGTGGGCTAACCAATATCCTGAAATTGAAGCAAAAATCCCCAGTAAAGAGGAAAAAATCAATAACTTTTTTAAATTATTGGTCAGTAAATACACACAAGCTGCAGGCACAATCATAAAAGCAACAACTAGAATAGCTCCAATAGCATCAAAAGCTCCTACGGTAGTAACAGACGAAACTGTCATCAATCCATAATGAATAGCCATGGGAGCAAAACCCAAAGAAGCTGCCAAGCCAGCATCAAACGTTGCTACTTTTAATTCTTTATAAAATAAAGACAGTAAGGTAATGGTCATGGTTAAAATTCCACCCATCATCCATAATGATTTTGGCCCCATATCCATTCCGTTGTACATCCATCTGTCAAAAGGAGCAAAAGCAACTTCTCCTAACAAAACGGCATCAACATCTAAATGTACGTCTCCGGCATTTCGGGCAATTAATATGACTCCCAAGCTAAAGAGCGATGGAAAAACCAACCCAATTGCGGTGTCTTCTTTTACCAAACCTGTTTTCTGAATGTATTCTACTAATACCACAGTTAAAACTCCTGTCAAAGTAGCCATCAAAATCAACAATGGAGAAGCTAAATCATGTGTTATAAAAAATCCAACTACAATTCCTGGTAAAATGGAATGACTGATAGCATCACTAATCAAAGCCATTTTTCTAAGCACTAAAAACACTCCTGGCAATGCACAGGCAACTGCCACTAAACTTAAAATTAATTGTATTTCTATTTGCGCATTGCTCATGATTGTTGGGTGTATAAATTTTTAGCAACCTGAAATCCTTTCTCTGTCAATGACCAAGAGTCTTTTTCTAATAAAATCAATTCTTCTGCTTGTAAACTTTTTAAGCTTTTTTTGGTATATCCCTGAAAATTATTCAACAATTGTATTTTGTGTGGGTGCGAAATGTTATCATGATCTTCCACAATATTGTACATGAACATCAATGTTTTCATCAGTTTTAGATCATTTCTATTTTTCCACAATTTGATTTGCTTAAACAACAAACCTCTAATGGGTGAAAACACAAATGAAATCATCACAAAAAAGGTAGCTACCAAAACAATTACAGGGCCGGTAGATAAATTGTTGGCACTTGCACTGATAGCAGTTCCTAAAATACCAGAAACAGCTCCAAAAATTCCGGCCAAAAAAACCATTATGGATAAGCTATTGGTCCATTGTCTTGCAGCAGCAGCAGGAGCTAGCAACATAGCACTCATTAAAACCACTCCTACGGTTTGCAATCCCATGACAATCGCAATTACAATGAACGATGTCATTAATGTGTCTATAAATTTGACATGAAATCCTAAAGTTGTAGTATAATCCGCATCAAACAAAACAATTTTAAATTCTTTCCAAAAAAGCAAAACAATGAGCAAAGCAATTCCTGCAATGGAAGACATCAACCAAACGTCACTTGCGAGCAAAGTTGCAGCTTGTCCAAACAGGTATTTTTCTAAACCCGATTGATTTGCATTGGGTAATTTTTGAATATAGGTTAACAACAACATTCCAAAACCAAAAAAAGTTGACAATACAATTCCTAAAGCCGTATCTGATTTTAAGTGTGTTTTGGAAATAATTCCTTTGATAAACACAGCACTTACCAAACCGCTTAGCAATGCACCTAACAACAATCCATTATTGTCTTTTACACCCAAAACCAGAAAAACAATTGCAATTCCTGGCAGTGATGCATGAGAAATAGCGTCTCCTAACAAACTTTGTTTTCTCAATACGGCAAAACTCCCTAACATACCACACAAGGCACCCAAAACAGCAGTTCCAAGTGTGATGATTTGCAAGGTGTAATCCGTCATTAATAAGTCTAAATATTGTGTCATCATTATTCTACAATACTTGTTTTGTAATTAATTCCGTAAGTTTTGGTCAAATTATCATCATTAAAAATCTGGGCAACAGGACCTGTAGCAATTTTTTTAACGTTTAAAAAAGTAACCCAATCAAAATATTCTGGCACAGTTTGCAAATCGTGGTGTACTACAATCACTGTTTTTCCTGCTTTCCTCAATTCTTTTAAAATTTGAATAATTGCTTTTTCTGTAGTTGCATCTACTCCTTGGAAAGGTTCATCCATAAAATAAATAGCGGCATTTTGCACCAAAGCTCTGGCTAAAAAAATACGTTGCTGTTGTCCTCCTGATAATTGAGAAATTTGTCGGTTTTGGAAAGGCAACATTCCTACTTTTTCCAATGCCTCTAATGCTTGTTTTTTCTGAGCTTGTCCTGGTCTTTTAATCCAGCCCAAAGCACCATAAGTTCCCATCATTACAACATCCAAAGCTGTTGTCGGAAAATCCCAATCAACACTTCCTTTTTGTGGAACATATGCTACTAAATGTCTTTGTTTTTTATAAGGTTTTCCGTAGACGGTAACAGAACCTGCTAATGGTTTGATGATGTCTAGAACAGATTTTAACAGTGTAGATTTACCCGCACCGTTAGGTCCTACAATAGCCATTAAAACTCCTTCTGGAATTTGCAAATCGATGTCCCATAATACAGGTTTATAATTGTAAGCTACCGTTAAATCATCTATTGATATTGCTATTTTTTGTTCCATATTTTTTTGAGAAACTTGTCTCTTTTATAACATTATTCAATCCTTATTAATTTTAGTCAAAGACTACTTTAAAGCATGTACAATGGTGTTTACATTGTAACGATACATGCCTATGTATTTTCCTGTTTCTTTTAAAGGATCTCCCAAAGCATCCGAGAACAATTGTCCTCCAATATTTACTTGATGTCCTTTTGATTGTACCGAAGCCTGTAGCGCTTCAACCGTTCTTTTAGGCACGGAACTTTCTACAAAAATGGCTTTAATTTTATTAGTTATGATAAATTCAGAAATACGTTGTACATCTTTTACACCAGCTTCTGTTGCTGTTGACAAGCCTTGTAGTCCAACAACCTCAAAACCAAACTCTTTTCCAAAATAAGAAAAAGCATCGTGTGCAGTAACCAAAATTCTTTTTTCTTTGGGCAGTGTGGTTATTATTGTATTCATTTCTATTTTTAATGTTTCTAATTCTTCCAAATATGACTTTCCGTTTTTTTGATAAATAGCTGTGTTTTCTGGATCGGCCTTAATCAATGACAGCATTAATTTTTCTGTAATTGTTTGCCAATTGTTGATAGAAAACCAAATATGTGGATCGTGAGAACTAGCAAATAATTCAGAATTTATGATCTGGTCATGGGCTAAAAAATCTCCCAAGGCAATGGTTTCTTTTCCTATTTGGTTCATTTTTTCGAACACATCAACCAATTTTCCTTCCAAATGCAAACCGTTGTAAATAATCAAATCAGCACTAGATAATTTGGTGACATCTCCTTCAGAAGCTTTGTACAAATGCGGATCTACTCCAGCACCCATAATTCCTTTTACTTCTATAGCATCACCTCCTAATACTTTTACCAAATCGGTAATCATAGTGGTGGTGGTAACTACTGTAAACTTTGAGTTTTCTTTTTTTACAGAAGGCTTACAAGCCACTAAAGCCATCAACATTAACAGTGTAATTATTTTTTTCATGTTCTTTTAGTCGTTTTGTTTTACATACAAATTGCTAGAAATCTGTTGTGAAATGGATATTTTTTGTCCTTCAATCAACAACATCATAGAGTTGTCAAAATTTTCTTTGTGTATTACTTTAATTTCTGCTCCCAATTTGATGTCAGCATTGTCTAAATATTTTAAAAAAGCGCTAGAGCTATCTTTTACACCTACAATTTTACTTTCTTCATTTATTTTTAAAGAAGATAAAATTGTAATATTTCTTTTGATGAAATTTCCTTCTTTATCCGGAATGGGGTCTCCATGTGGATCGTATTTTGGAAAGTCTAAAAAAGCATCTAGACCATTTGTCAGTTTTACAGATTTTACATGCTCCAACTGCTCGGCTACTTCGTGTACTTCATCCCATTTAAAACCCAAATGACGAACCAAAAAAACTTCCCACAAACGGTGTTTTCTAATTACATGCACAGCCAAATTTTTTCCCTCAGTAGTTAGAGAAACTCCTTGGTATTTTACATAATTCACCAATTCCTTTTCCGATAGCTTTTTTACCATATCGGTAACAGATGAAGCTTTGGTGTTTAATTTTTCTGCAATTTTATTAGTGCTTACCGCTTTGTTTGCCACTACAAACAAACTATAAATAGCTTTTAGGTAATTTTCTTCTGCTTGTGATAAATCTATTTCCATTGAGTCAAAGGTAAACATTTTTGAAATATAACTTTAAAATATTTTTTAGACTTGTCTAAAAAATTATGTAGCTTTGTGTAAAATTATTTTTAACAAAACCTTATTTTAGTTCTTATGAAAACTTTATTACTTTCTATTGGCTTATTAATCAACTTTATTGCGTATTCGCAACAGGCTGTGTTAAAAGGACAAATTACCTGCAAGGGATTTCCTGTATTAGCAGATATTGTTATTAAAAAAAATAACAACAGTACCAGCACAGACATAAATGGTAACTACGTTTTAAAAACGTTTGATGGAAATTATACCTTAAGTGTTAGTGCTGTTGGGTATAAACCCAAAGAAATAAATATTATTCTTAACTCTAAAAACATTAAAATTTTAAATATTGAATTGAAAGAAGATGTTTTAGGATTAGACAAAGTAGTTGTGACTGCTACTAGAGGATATTTAAATCGTAAAAAAACACCTGTAATTGTAACGGTTACAGATGCCAAAGTTTTAGAAGCAACTCAAGCTGTGAGTTTGTCTGAGGGACTAAATTTTCAGCCAGGATTAAGAATGGAAACCAATTGTCAAAATTGTGGTACTTCCGAAGTAAAAATGAATGGACTAGGAGGTTCTTATTCACAAATATTGATTGATAGTAGGCCTATTTTTAGTGCATTAAATAGTGTTTATGGTTTGGATCAAATTCCAGCGAATATCATCAAGCAAATAGAAGTTGTTAGAGGTGGAGGTTCTGCATTGTACGGTTCTAATGCTATTGCGGGAACGATAAACATCATTACCAAAGACCCAACAAAAAATAGCTTTAGTGTAGGAAGTAATTTGGCATTGATAGATGGAATGTCTCAAGACAAAACAATCAATTTTAACGGAACTGTAATTAACGAAAATTTAGATACTGGAATTGCTCTTTTTGGAATGAAACGCTTAAGAGATGATTATGATGCCGATAATGATGGTTTTACCGAAATTACTAAAATGGAAAATACTTCTTTTGGTTTAAAAGCTTTTACAAGAGTTAATGATAGAAAAAAAATTACAGCCGAGTTTAATGCCAATAATGAATTTAGACGTGGTGGGAATAATTTAAACCTGTTGCCTTTTTTAGCAGATGTTACAGAACAAATTGAATCTACAGTAGTTTCTGGAGGGGTAACTTATGATTATATAAATCCAAATAGAAACAATACTTTTTCAAGTTATTTTTCTACTTCAGTTTCTAAAAATAAAAATTTTTATGGAGGTTTGGCAGGAGACCAAGCGACTGAAAGTAATATTAAAGAAAGCATAAAGGGGTTTGGAAAATCAAAAGATCTTACTTTCGTTACCGGTGGACAATGGGTGCATTCCTTTAAGAAATTCTTAAATAATAAAGGAACATTTACTGGAGGTTTGGAATACAAATACAATGACATTGATGATCGAAAAGAGAATCCAGATTTTGAACCTATTTTACAAACCACACATATTTTAGGTGTTTATGCCCAGCAAGAGTGGGTGTTAAGTGATAAACTTAGGGTTTTAGGAGGTGTTAGGGCAGATTTTCACAATTTGGTTGATGAGTTTGTTGTTGTCAATCCAAGAGCAAACATTTTGTATAGTATTAGTGAGAATTTACGTTGGAGAACTAGTTATGCCAAAGGATTTAGAGCTCCTCAAATTTATGGAGAAGACGTGCATGCGGGGTTGGCTGCAGGTGAAATTAGTAGAATTAGAAATTCGGATGGTTTGACCTCGGAGACGTCTCATAGTTTTTTAACTTCTTTAGATTGGAATAAAGAATTGGCTAATGGAGATTTTTCGTTGGTTTCAGAATTGTTTTATACCCAACTAAACGATGCTTTTGCTTTGGAACAAGGGACAGAAACGGCTCCAGATTCAGGTATTTTTGAATGGATTAGGGTGAATACTTCTGGGGCAAAAGTGTATGGAGTAAACATAGAAACAAAATATGCACCTGATGAAAAGTGGTTATTCCAAGCTGGTGCTACACTACAACGTGCTTTGTATAATGACAAAGTGGAGTGGTCAGAAGATGAATTGGATCAAGCTACTAAAGAGTTTAACAAAACTCCAAATGTATATGCGAATTTTGTGGTTACTTATGCTCCGATCAAAGCTTTTCAGAATAATTTTTCTGGAGTGTTTACAGGACCTATGCATGTACAGCATTTAGCAGGGTATATTCCTACAGATACGCTAGAAAAATCTCCTTCTTTTTTTGAACTGAATTGGAAATCAGCATATAAGTTTTATATGGACGATCACGAACATTCATATTTTGAACTTGCGCTAGGAATTCAAAATATATTCAATGCGTATCAAGAAGATTTTGATCAAGGAGCTGATAGAGATGTTACTTATATTTACGGACCTCAACGACCTAGAACTTTTTTTGTAGGGCTAAAGTTTGGTATTTAAAAGTGTTTTCGTCAAAATAGAAGTCAATATGTGTTCTGTTTCCACACACACTTTTTTAAAAATTTAAAAAACAATAGTGATTCGTTAGTTAAGTGCATCGTAATGATGCTGTTAGTTGTTTTTTTTGCTCTGTGAATCAAAAAATAAAAGAACCTCAATTATCATCTATAAATTCGTATTTTAGCTCTCAATCAAAACACAAAAACACCAACTCGATATGGCAAAAGAGAAGAATGAAAAAGAAGATAAGTTAAAGGCATTACAACTAACCTTAGATAAATTAGATAAAACTTATGGTAAAGGTTCCGTAATGAAAATGGGAGATATGGCTGTGCAAGATGTAGAAGTTATTTCTTCAGGATCGTTAGGTGTGGATTTAGCTTTGGGTGTGGGTGGATATCCAAGAGGTCGTATTATTGAAATTTTTGGACCTGAATCTTCAGGTAAAACAACGCTTACGCTTCATGCTATTGCTGAAGCTCAAAAAGCAGGAGGTATTGCTGCTTTTATTGATGCAGAACATGCTTTTGATCGTTTTTATGCTGAAAACTTAGGTGTTGATATAGATAATTTAATTATTTCTCAGCCAGATCATGGAGAACAAGCGTTGGAGATTGCCGAAAACTTGATTCGTTCTGGTGCAATTGACATTGTTGTTATTGACTCGGTTGCTGCTTTGACTCCAAAAAGTGAAATAGAAGGAGAAATGGGAGATTCCAAAATGGGATTGCATGCTCGTTTGATGTCTCAAGCTCTGCGTAAATTAACAGGAACTATTAGTAAAACTAAATGTACGGTTATATTTATCAACCAGTTGCGTGATAAAATTGGAGTTATGTTTGGGAACCCAGAGACTACAACAGGAGGTAACGCTTTAAAATTTTATGCATCTATTCGTGTAGATATCAGAAGAAGAACTCAGTTAAAAGATGGTGACCAAGTTATTGGTAACGCTACCAAAGTTAAAATTGTTAAAAACAAAGTTGCACCACCATTTCAACAAGCAGAATTTGATATTATGTATGGTGAAGGAATTTCTAAAGTTGGAGAAATTTTAGATATTGGTGTGAACTACGGAATTATAAAAAAGAGTGGTTCTTGGTTTAGCTATGGTGATACCAAGTTAGGACAAGGTAGAGATGCTGTAAAAGCATTGATTAAAGACAATCCTGAATTGGCAGATGAATTGGAAGCTAAAATTATTGATGCTATCAAAAACCCAGTAGTAGAATAAAGGTTTGATCTTTTACAAACTAAAAAACCTCAGCAATTGCTGAGGTTTTTTAGTTTGGTCTAATTTGCAGTAATCGTAATTGACTGTTTTACAATCCTTTTTTTGAGAATTGCTTAAAATATTATAATTATTTAAAAATGAGGTATAAAAATCATCAACCAACTAATTGATGTCTTAAAAAATACATTTTTATCAAAACCATACCAGTTCGTACTAGTTTTTTATTTATATTTGAGGTATGACTTTAAATCCAATCATAAAAAAACTAGGAACTCCTAAGTACAAGCAGATTATTAGTGCTGTGGAGGAGGCTATTGTTGATGAAAAATTAAAGAAAGGTGATAAGTTGCCTTCTATTAGTAGTATTCAAAAAGACAATAAGGTTTCAAGAGATACAGTTTTAAATGCGTTGAGTGAATTGAAAACCCGTGGAATTATCCAATCCATTGCTGGAAAAGGATATTATGTGTTGAGCGAAGATGTAGGAACTGAAAAAAAAGTCTTTTTATTATTTGATGAACTGAATGCTTTTAAAGAGGATTTATACAATACTTTTTTAAAGAATTTAGATGTGAATACAGAAGTGGATATTTATTTTCATCATTTTAATCCTTCAGTGTTTAGTAAATTGATCTATGAAAATATAGGGAATTATAGTTCTTATGTTATTATGACGGCTAATTTGGAAAACACATTAGGTGTGGTGGAGAAGTTGCCAAAAGAAAAAGTATACATCTTAGATCAAATGCACGAAGAATTCACTTCGTACGCGGCCATTTATCAGAATTTTGAAAGAGACATTTATACCAACTTAACAGAAGGTTTGTCGCTAATTCAAAAATATGCCAAACTTGTTTTATTGTTTTCAGAACGCACACAACCTTTAGGGATGAAAAAAGGTTTTGAACTGTTTTGTCAAGAAAATCATTTAGACTTTGAAGTGTTAGATTCCGTAGAAGATCGTGAATTGACCAAAGGTGAAATTTATGTGATTCCAGATGATAGAAATTTGATTCGTGTGGTGAAAAAAATCAAAGAACAAGGTTTTGTTTTGTCAGAAGATTTAGGAATTATTTCTTACAACGATACTTTGTTGAAGGAAATTGTAGAGGGAGGAATTACCACCATTTCAACCGATTTTAAAGAAATGGGAAAACGTTTGGCTCAAATGATTAATGAAAATGAGCATGTACAAATAGAAAATACTAACCATCTTATTTTGCGAAAATCATTATAAGTTAAAAATAGAAACAATTGTATACAATCAATCAAACACAAGAAAATGGCTTAAACTATGTTCAAATAGTTGGGGCTAATGCTAGCGCAAAAATTTGTTTAGACAGGGGTGTGGCTTTGGAAGAATTGGTATTGAACCAAATTCCAGTTATCGTAGATTTAAATCCGTTAGAGTATAAAGATACGTATGCTTCGTCTATTTTGTTTCCATTTGCCAATAGAATTAAAGATGGGAAATATGATTACAAAGGAAAAACTTTTCAGTTAGATTGTAACGAAGCCAATTTAAACAATGCGTTGCATGGTTTGGTGTATGACAAGTTGTTTACCGTTAAAAATTCTAAAACATCAGAGAATAGTGCTTCGGTAATTCTGGAATATGTAGAAACAAACAAAGCGGTTGGTTTTCCTTATTTGTTTACTGTAACAGTAACATATACGTTAACTCAGAACGGTTTGGCTTTACAGTTAGGGGTAGAGAATAATGATGTTACGAGTTTTCCTTTTACTTTGGGGTGGCATCCTTATTTTTTAAGTGATGATTTGTATAACAGTAGTTTGATTTTTTCTAGTAATAAATCCGTGGAATTTGATGAAAGAATGATTACCAAAAATATTGTTGAAGGTGAAGTGGCTATGCCGCTTGAAATTAAAGACAAACAGTTGGATAATTGTTATGCGTTAGATAAAAGTGCCGTTGTTTTTGCAACACCTAAATATAAAATGACAATTGATTCTACAGCAAAAGAAAATTTCTTTCAAATGTATACTCCACCAAAAGCAAATACTATCGCTTTAGAACCTGTAACAGGTGTTTCAAATAGTTTGAACAACCAAATGGGTGTACAAGAATTGTCTGCTGGAGCTAGTTATGAAATCACATGGACAGTGACTATTTAAACGTCATTATGTTCTTAATTAATAAAAACCATAAAATAAATTCATCATATGGATACTAATTTAATTCAAAAAGTTTCAGAAAGTTTTGCAAAAAGCTTTTCATCAGAGCCTGTGTTAATTTTTTCACCAGGACGTATCAACATTATTGGAGAACATACAGATTACAATGCTGGGTTTGTGTTTCCTGCAGCAATAGATAAAGGAATTGTAGCTGCTATTCAAAAAGCAGAAGGGTCTGTTTCTACTGCTACAGCAATAGATATGGACGAAACCATTCAGTTTGATACAGATAATTTGGATACTTCTAATTTGTCAGGCTGGGCAAGTTATGTAGTAGGAGTGGTTGCAGAAACGCAAAAATTAGGAAAAACTGTAGGAAATTTTGACATTGTTTTTGGAGGGAATATTCCTGATGGAGCTGGAATGTCATCTTCTGCAGCATTAGAAAATAGTGTGGTTTTTGGAATCAATGAATTGTTTGGTTTAGGGTTGACTAAATATGAAATGATTTTAATTTCTCAAGCAGCAGAACACAATTATGTAGGTGTGAAATGTGGAATTATGGACCAATATGCATCTATGTTTGGAATAGAAAATAGTGCTTTGTTGTTAGATTGTAGAACAGCAAAAGCAGAACCTTTTGCAATAGATTTTAAAGATTATCAATTGTTGTTGTTCAATACCAACGTAAAACACAAATTGTCTGACAGTGCTTACAATGATAGAAGAGCTGTGTGTGAAAAAACAGCAGAATTGTTAGGGATTGATGCTTTGAGAGATGCTACAGAAGTGGATTTAGAAAAAGTAAAAGATCAATTGTCAGCAGAAGATTTTCAAAAAGTAGTGTATGTAGTGCAAGAAAATAACCGAGCTCAAGCTGCTGCCGTAGCTATGAAAGAAGGAGATTTGGTTGAATTAGGGCAATTAATTTATGGTTCTCATAACGGGTTGCAACATCAGTACAAAGTAAGTTGTGAAGAGTTGGATTTCTTGGTAGACTTGGCAAAAGAAAATTCAGACATTTTAGGAGCTAGAATGATGGGTGGAGGTTTTGGTGGTTGTACCATCAACTTGATTAAGAAAACGGCGGTAGAAGAATTTAAGAAAACAGCAGTTACAACATATACAGAAAAATTTGGACATGCATGTTCTCCTTATGAAGTAGCATTGTCTGACGGAACTCACAAAATTTAAAACTTAACTTAGAAATACATTCAATAAAATGGATAAGAATTTAGAAGATTACTCACACAAAAGACTGAATATTTTAACAGGAGAATGGGTTTTAGTTTCTCCTCATAGATCTAAACGTCCTTGGCAAGGACAAAACGAAGCTGTAAATAACGAAAAAAGACCTGAATATGATGAGTCTTGTTATTTGTGTGCTGGAAATACAAGAATTTCTGGTGATGTAAATCCAAAATACACCGGAACTTATGTTTTTACAAATGATTTTGCTGCATTGCAAAAAGATTCGCCTTCTTTTGAAGTAAACGACGGTTTGTTGCAAGCGCAAAGCGAAACAGGTATTTGTAAAGTAATTTGTTTTAGTCCAGACCACTCTAAAAGTTTGGCAGATATGGATGTTCCTGGAATTACAGAAGTTGTAAAAACTTGGCAACGTGAGTACAAAGAAATTGGTGCAAACGATGCTATTAAATATGTTCAGATTTTTGAAAACAAAGGAGCAGTAATGGGATGTAGTAATCCTCATCCACACGGACAAATTTGGTCTCAGTCTAGTTTGCCAAACGAGGTATCTAAAAAAGATGGAACTCAAAAAGCATATTTTGACGATAAAAAATCTAGTTTGTTAGGTGATTACTTGGCACAAGAATTAAATGGAGATAGAGAGCGTATCATTTTTGAAAATGATGCTTTTGTAGTTTTGATTCCTTTTTGGGCTATTTGGCCTTTTGAAGCGATGATTGCTCCAAAAAATCAACAAAATTCTATTTTGGATATGACAGAAGAAGAAGAAGTGTTGTATGCAGAGGCAATTTCTGTTTTGACAAAAGTTTACGATAAGTTGTTCAATACTTCTTTCCCGTATTCTAGTGGAATTCACCAAGCTCCCACAGACGGAGGTGATAATGCTCACTGGCACTGGCATATGAGTTTTTATCCACCGTTGTTAAGAAGTGCAACCGTTAAGAAATTTATGGTAGGTTACGAAATGTTTGGAACTCCACAGAGAGACATTACTGCAGAAGGAGCAGCGCAAAGATTAAGAGATTTGTTATAATAAGAGCTATTTTAGTTTTGCAAAAAGGTTACACATTGTGTAGCCTTTTTTGTTTTAGAGGTCTAGATATTTTCTGAACGGTTTGTATGTTGTAGAGATTTAAACATATGTTGTAACTAATAGAATGCCTTTGATTTAATTTTAGGATATTAAAAATTAGAGAATTATGGCTAGAGTTAATGTGTTGAAAAAAGGATCGGTGATGTTGTTTTCTTTGTTTGTGGTAATAGGAAGTTGTGGAAGTGATTCTGCAAATTTTGATCCTCCAATTACAGAAGATGATCCTATAGAAAAAGAAACAGTAGAAGAAGTAAAAGTAATTGATGTAACTCAAGCGGATTCAAATCTTCCTACGTTCGTGTCTTTTGAAGATACAACTCCAGAGGGAATGGTTTGGGAAAAGGTAGTAGAATTGTCTGATGAATTTGATACTTGGAACGATGCCAAGTGGCAAAAAACAAATTGGAATTACGGGGGGACACCTGTAAATATGGTAAACACCAATTCAGGTGTTGCTGATGGTAATTTATGGATCAAAGCTACGTTGGATGATTCAAGTGAAGAGCAGTGGTTTAAAACTTCTAGAATACGTTCTAAAGCAAAAATAAAATTCCCGATGTATACAGAGTGCAGCATTAAAACAGCACATATTTCTGCATTCAACACTTTTTGGCTAAATAACGGAGATAGTAATAATAGAGATGAAATTGATATTATAGAAAACAACTCTAAACCAACGTTGTCTCCAACTACTAGTTTTGCGTTAGATGAATACCCGTGGCAAATGAATTCACAATACTTTATTGTGAAAAATGGAGAAACAGAAAGAGCTAAAGGAAATTCTAGTAATAAAAATTTATCGGAAGGAAATACTTTAAAAGGAGTAAAATGGAATGAAGCTTATCATGTGGTAGGTGCTTGGTGGAAAGACGCTTACAATGTTCAATTTTATTTGGATGGTGAACCATCTGGTAATATCACAACAACACAACCCTTTACTTTGGAACAATTTTTAATTTGGGATTTATGGACGCAAGATTCTCCGTGGGTTGGAGGTTTGCCCGAAAAGGAAGAATTGTTGGACGATTCAATCAATACGATGAGAGTAGATTGGGTAAGAACGTGGAAGTTGAAAAGTAAATAGAAAAAACCGAGACAATTGTCTCGGTTTTTTATGCAGTTTTGGCAATCAAATTTACTACTGTTTTTTTGCTATTTCCAACAAAAATTTCATTGTCAACAATGGCTACGGGTCTTTTTAAAAAGGTGTATTCAGATAAAATAAATTGTTTGTAGTCTTCTTCTTTTAAGTTTTTATCTTTCAATCCCTGCTCTTTGTATAGTCTAGCTCTTTTGTTAAACAAAGCTTCGTAAGATTGAGTAAAAGCATACATTTCTTCTAGTTGATTTTCTGTAACAGGACTGCTTTTTATTTCTTGTATGTCAAATCCATCAAGGTTTAATTGAGCCAAAATTCGTTTGCAAGTGTCACAAGTTTTTAAATGATAAATTTTTTTCATAGTATAATGTCTTTCTATCTTTACAAGACCAAAAATATAAAAAACGAACAGATGGCAATTGAAAAACAAATTGATATATTAAAAAAAGGAAGAGCATTGATTTTAAGATTGATTGAAAACTTTTCTTTAGAGCAGATCAATCAGATTCCAGAAGGATTTAACAACAATATAGGGTGGAATGTTGGTCATTTGGTAGTAACTCAGCAATTGTTGTGTTACAAGTTTTCTGGATTAGAAAATGGAGTGTCTGAAGAAATGATTTCTAAATATAGAAAGGGAACAGATCCAAAAGAACAGGTTATAGAAGAGCGTGAGTGGGATTTAATTAAAAAACTGTTTTTAGAGTTGCCAAATTCTACAGAGGAGGACTATGGAAAAGGAGTTTTTGTTTCTTACAATGAATACGAAACAAGTGTTGGAGTTGTGTTAGATAGCGTGGAAAAAGCGATTGATTTCAATAATTTTCATGAAGGAATTCACTTAGGAGCTATTCTAGCATTGAGAAAATTGGTGTAAGGTGTAAACTGACACAAACAAAATAAAAAAGGAGAATCATAGTGATTCTCCTTTTTTATTCAACGGTAATATTTTCGTTAATTTCTGAGTTGGCTCTTAATGTAATAATTTTATTAAAGTTGATGACTTTTTCAGGTTGTCTGCGTTTTTCAAAGTCACCATTGTCATAGATGTTGTTGTTGTTCTCGTCTTTAATAATTCGGATTTGGTATTTGTTGGCTACCAAATCTTTAAAGTGTATTTTGTCTGAACCTTTAATGATCTTGGTAATTTTTTCTTTCTTAGTAGTTTCTATCAATTCTACAATAAGATTGATGTTGTTTGGGTTGGAAATGGCTAAGATTATTTCTCCATATTCTTCAGGATCCAAGGTGTTGAAAGAAATTTTCTTAGCGTGACTGTTGAAATTTAAGAAATCTGTAAAAGCATGTTCTTTTAAAATTAAAGAATAGTTGGTTTTAATTTGTCTCTCAAAATTAACCATCAAACGATGATTTCTTTTGTCCGAAATAATGTTGAAAGGAATGGGTATAGAATCTTTTTCTAACATTACAATACTGTCGTTGTTAATGTAGTCTACAGGTATGTTTGTGTATAAGGTCAGCGTATCTCTTGGGTGCAATGTTGAGTTTATTTTGCTAGAAATCTTAATAGAATCCTTTTCTAAAGTTCTAGGCTTTAGAGCAAATTCTTGTTTTAGAGTGTCTAATTCCAAAGTCAAACGTAACGTATCTGCGGGAATTTCTTTAAACCAGAAGTACAGTGAATCTTTGTCTGCTTCTTTACTGATGTAATAATCGTTTTTATTTAGCCCTTCTACTGTTAATAAAGGTTCTTTTTTTCCGTTAAACCCAAAAATAATTTGATTTCCTTTGGTTTGTGTAGGTCTAAAAATTTTAGGGTCTTTGTCTTCTAAAAAAATCGTAAAATCTATAGAATCAATTGGTTTTTTTAAGTCAATAGATTCGTTTAAAAAACCAATTCTTTCCAAGCCCTTATCATATTTGTAATTGCTATTTAAATCTTCAAGGGCAATTACTTTGTAGGTTGCTTCAGCTAAATTCTCCAAGCTATAATCAATTGCTTTTAGCGTATTGGTTAAGTAATTTGGTGTGTAGTGCCCAACCAAAGTGTCATTAGCATTTTTATAGGCCATTACGCTAATACTTTCCAATTCTTTTTCATCCAAAGGATCAAAAATATTTCCTGCAACGCTTAAAGAATCTAATTCAGGACCTGTGCTAAATACGTAAGAAAATCTACCCAACTCATTTCCTTCATTGTTGTCTACAATGCTGTTTCCAAAATTGATTGTATATGTAGTATTTGGCATCAATTCTTCTAAAAACTCAATAGTAATTTTCTTAGAAACTTCAGTAGTAGGTCTTATTTGAGGCTTTTTCTCCATAGGAGGAGAGATAATCAGCTGTGTTGTTAATTTTTCAAAACGTATGTATTCATCAAAAAGAATGGTAATTTTTTTCTCTTTGAAAGATGTCGTTTTGTTCATTGGTTTGGCAAAGGCCATAACGGGAGGAATACTGTCTTTGGGACCTCCGTCAGGACTTCCAACTCTTGCACAACTCGTTAGTTTTGTTACGAGTATCAATAAAATAAATGCGGCTGTTTTTTTCATCATATCTGGTACAAAGAAACTGATTTTTTATGATAATTAAATCGCGTAAGCAATAGTAATAATAGAGATTTTTATAGTGTGTTCTTTTTGTAAGGCTTTGCAACAAGAAATAAGTGTGGCACCGGTAGTTAAAACATCGTCTACAAGTAAAATATGTTTTTGATGAAAGTCGTGTTTTTTATTGGCAAGAAATGAGTTTTTAACGCTTTTGTATCGTTCATCTTTGTTTTGCTTTGTTTGCGATTGGTTGTTATCCGTTTTGATGAGGGCATTTTTTACAAACGGAACTTGAAAATAATTTGCAAGTGTTGTGCCAAACAACTCTACTTGATTGTAGCCTCTTTTGCGTTCTTTTTTGGGATGTAGAGGAATGGGAATTACATAGTCAATGGTGTTGAAAAAAGGAGATTGATCTATCTCTGAGATAATGGCTTTAGCTGCGTAGGTTCCAAAAGATGTTAGGCCTTTGTATTTCAATTCTTTTAACAGAGATTGTATTGGAGAATTTTTTTGATAAATATATAAAGTAGTTGCGTTGATAAGATTTATCCTTCCCCAAAATATTTTTTTGATGGGATTGTCATCGGTCTGAGTGTAATGTGCGTATTCTAACTTTAAACTACAGTCTAAACACAAAAAAGAGACGTTTTCATTAATAATAGTTTTGCAATGGAGACATCTATTAGGTAAAAACAATAACTTAACATCTTTCAGTAAATTCATAGCTTTTATTTTAAAAATAAACAATATTTTTAGATTGAATTCCATCCCAATATAAAAATCAAATTATGAAGAACCTGAAAAACATTTTGATAGGGCTTTTATTGCTGTCTATCATAGGGTTGATTTTTTATGTTTCTAAAGTTAACATAGAAAACAACACCTATAAGCAAGAAATTCAACACGAAAAAGAAATGTTGAATACTGAACTAGAGTTAACTATTGAAGATTTAAATGTTAGTCAACAACAAAATATTGCCATTACCAAAGATTTTATGGAGGCAAATGATAGATTGTTAGTGATTAGAGCTCAGCTTAGAAAATCTAAAGAAGATGTTGAAGGGCTGAAAAAGCAATTGACAAATTCTGAAGAAACAAGTTTTAAATCTTTACAAGAGGTGAAAAATGCGCTGCAAGAAGTAAGATCAGGAAATAGAATGTTGTTTAGAAGTTTAGACTCTATAAAAACGTTAAATGATAGTTTGATGGTGACGATTGCTGTTACCAAATCTGAATTGAATTCAGAAAAACTACAAAGCAAAGAATTGTCTTTTAAATTGTCAGAGGCAACTAAAGTACAGATTGCAAAGGTTGAAGTATTTGCTATTCAACAAAAAGAATCAGGAGAAATAAAACAAACTGAAAAATATAAAAAAGTAAACGGACTACAAGTAAAATACAATGTCTTAAACAACAAAGCATTGAAAAACGTAGAGTGTGATATTTTTTACGTGTTGAAAAATCAAGAGGGTTTGATATTGGCTTCTAACGGAGATTTCTTGTATGAGGGAGTGTTGACAAAATTTACTGATGGAACTCGTTTAATTTTAAATGGAGAAACCATGCCTGTAAGTGATGTTATTTCTTTGTCTGACGTGCCTTTGGAAAAAGGAACTTATACATTAGAGTTCTATAGCTTAGATGGCTTGTTAGCGAATGAGTCTTTTGAATTAAAAAATAGTTTTTTAGGCGTTTTTTAAATTAAATTTGCAGTTTTTATTACAGACTGAATATATTATAAAAAGCTTTTATATTTTTGCGCAATGGCGAAACAAGAAGATCAATTTAAAAAGGTAATATCTCACGCAAAAGAATACGGATACGTATTTCAATCTAGTGAAATATATGATGGATTAAGTGCGGTGTATGATTATGCACAAAACGGGGTGGAGTTAAAGAAAAACTTACGTGAGTACTGGTGGAAAGCAATGGTGCAAATGCATGATAACATTGTAGGTTTGGATGCAGCAATTTTTATGCACCCAACTACTTGGAAAGCTTCTGGCCACGTAGATGCTTTTAACGATCCGTTGATAGATAATAAAGATTCTAAGAAAAGATATAGAGCAGACGTGTTAATTGAAGATTACGTTGCTAAATACGATGATAAAATAGAAAAAGAAGTTACCAAAGCAGCAAAACGTTTTGGAGAATCTTTTGATAAAGCACAGTTTTTAGAAACCAACCCTAGAGTTTTAGATTACAAAGCAAAAGGTGCTGCTATTTTATCTAGAATGGGTAAATCTCTGGAAAAAGAAGATTTGGATGATGTAAAAGCATTAATTGAAGAATTAGGAATTGCTTGTCCTCTGTCAGGTTCTAAAAATTGGACAGAAGTAAAACAATTCAACTTGATGTTTGGAACCAAAATAGGAGCTTCTGCAGAACATTCAACCGACTTATATTTACGTCCTGAAACGGCACAAGGTATTTTTGTGAATTTCTTGAATGTTCAGAAAACAGGAAGAATGAAAATTCCTTTTGGAATTGCACAGACAGGTAAAGCGTTCCGTAATGAGATTGTAGCTCGTCAGTTTATTTTCCGTCAGCGTGAATTTGAACAAATGGAAATGCAATTCTTTGTGCGTCCTGGTACACAAAAAGAATGGTACGAGACTTGGAAAGAATCTCGTTTAAAATGGCATTTATCTTTAGGGTTAGGAATGGATAATTACCGTTTCCACGATCATGATAAATTAGCTCATTATGCAGATGCTGCTGCGGATATTGAATTTAAATTCCCTTTTGGGTTTAAAGAATTGGAAGGAATTCATTCTCGTACAGATTTTGATTTAAAAGCTCATCAAGAACATTCAGGTAAGAAAATCCAGTATTTTGATAATGAAATCAACGAAAATTATACTCCTTATGTAGTAGAAACGTCTGTTGGTTTGGATAGATTGTTCCTGGCTGTTTTTTCTAACTCTTTGCAAGAAGAAGAATTAGAAGATGGAAGTTCTAGAACCGTATTAAAATTACCATCAGTAGTAGCTCCATATAAAGCAGCTATTTTACCATTGGTTAAAAAAGATGGATTGCCAGAAATTGCAAAAGAAATTTTTGATGCATTAAAGTTCGATTTTAATATTGCTTACGATGAAAAAGATGCTATTGGTCGTCGTTACCGTCGTCAAGATGCAAACGGAACTCCTTTTTGTATTGCTGTAGATTACGAAACTAAAGACGATAATATGGTTACTATTCGTCATAGAGATACCATGGAACAAAAACGTGTGGCTATTTCAGATTTAAAATCAATTATTGATGCTGAAGTAAATATGGGAGTTTGGTTAAACAAGACAAAATAATTATAGACATCAAATTGTATATATAAAAAAAGCACTTCATAAATGAAGTGCTTTTTTTTTTTAGGTAGAAAAATTAAAATTGATCAGTTGTTTGGATGTTTCTGTGTTTTTTTATTTTAATTATAAAACTCTCTAAATGATCTCCATTTTCTTTAGTAGAAAAGAAGCGTTCATGTTTTTACAAATACCTTTTTTTAATTTGTAATCAAAAACCAATTCGTTCTTGGTGATTTCAGAATCAAAATAATAATTTCTGATTTCGGAATGGGTATCTGCAATGCTACATAAACTTAAATCATGAGTAGCGATTATACCTGTTGCTTTAGATGCAATTAATTTCTCAACAAATTTTTGTGAACCATTGGCTTTGTCAACACTGTTGGTTCCTTTTAAAATCTCGTCTAGAAGAATAAAGTAGGGTTCATCTTTAATGGTGTTGATGATAAATTTTAATCGTTTAATCTCTGCAAAAAAGTAAGAGGTGTTGTCGGTTAAAGAATCAGAAGTTCTCATGCTTGTAATCAGTTTAATAGGTTTGTATGCCATGGAACTAGCACAAACAGGCAAACCTATGTTGGCCATTACAATGTTTAAAGCGACTGTTCTTAAAAAAGTACTTTTTCCTGCCATGTTAGATCCTGTAATGATAAAAAAAGATTGTGCATCTATGGTGTAATTGTTTGTAATTCTCTTTTCAGCATGAATTAACGGATGTCCTAAATCTTTAGTTTTAATCATATTTTCTTCAGTTAAAATTTTAGGAAAAACAAATTCTGAATGATTGAATTTGAAATTGGCTAGGCTGTTTTGTGCATCAAAAAAAGCAATGATATCAAACCATTCTTTGGTGATGTTTTTATGTTGAAGAATCCAAATTTCAATTTTACTTGCTTGTTTTAGATCTGATAGAAACAAACCATTTCTTATAATAGCTAATAAGATATTATTGCGTTGATCTAAAGCATCTAATATTTTGGAAAATGCTTTAAAAACATCTGATGCTTTTTGATTTTCAGAAGATAATTTCTTTTGTTTTTTTAATAATTCATCCGTAGAGAACTGTTCGTTTTCTATCAATTCTAAAATTTTATAATATTGTTGAAAAGTAGCTGTTGTTTGTGAAGCATGTTGATGAATAATATTTACTTTTTTAAAATAGAATCCAGAGATAAGCACTCCTATAAAAAACCAAGTAATTAAATAAGAAAACTCTAAAAAATCAAAAGAAACAACAATTATTAGTATCACAGAAATTGACGAAAAAATATTAGTAAGCAGCAAGTTTTTTTTAGAGAATAAAGGTTTGTGTTCTTCAATCCATTTTAAGATGGAATCAACAGGAGTAGTAATTTCTATAAGGCTAGCTGTTGCTGAAAAAAGTTGTCTCCAATCTGATTTTTGAGAAAGTTCTTTAATAGTTTCTTGCTTTTGTGTAACATTATCAATGTTATTGTTGGTTAGTAAGGTTGATAAAATAAATTTACCTTGTTTGGTTGCTGTTCTATTGATAAAATGAAAAAAAGAGCCTTGCCCAAACAAATCAATATCATAACTAAAAAAGTGTTTAGCATTTATAAACTCTTCTCCAGTATCAAAAGTTGAGTAATTCCTTTCTAGATATGCTATTTCTGTGCTGTTGATGAGAACTAATTTTTGTAAACGTTTTTTTTGGTGAGTTAGTTTAAGATATTTGTTTAGTAAAAAAATAAATACAATTATTCCAAGTATAGAAGAAGCTATCATTATATTTTGATGACCCCAAAATAAATAGATAACAAAAAAAGTGGTGACAAAAACAAGAAAACGAATACCACTTAACCAATTTAATTGTTGTTGAGTTCTTTGTAATGTTTCTTGATGTTTTTCTTTTTTTGCTTGGTAATATGCTATCATTATTTATTTATGATTTTTATTGTTTTGGGATTAAAGTTAAACAAATCAAAAATTTTGGTAGTTATAACCGGAATGCTATTCAAAATAAAAATCCCTTTCAAAATTAATTGAAAGGGATTCTATATATGTAAAAGTTAAAAACTATTCAGTTTTTTTCTCTTCTCTAGGTTTTCTATCGTCTCTACGATTGTCTCTACCTCTGTTATCACGTCCACCACGATCATTATTCTCTCTTGGTGGTCTTGGTTTAAAACCTTCTGGTTTTTCTAACAAAGCTTTTCTAGAAACTTTCTCTTTACGAGTTTTAGGGTCTTTTCCAAAGTATTTTACTTCAAATTCGTCTCCCATATTTACTACATCAGTAACGTTTTCTGTGCGTTCCCAAGCTAATTCACTTACGTGTAATAAAACTTCGTTTCCTGGTGCATCTAAATATTCTACAACAGCTCCAAAGTCTAACATCTTAATTACTTTAACCTTGTAAGCTTTTCCTACTTCTGGTTTAAATAACATAGATTCAATACTTGCTAAAACTTTATCAATACCTTCTTGTCCGGTACCTAAAATTTCAACAATTCCTTCTGTAGTAACAGGGTCTTCGTTAATCACGATAGTACATCCTGTAACTTTTTGTAATTCTTGAATGTTTTTCCCTCCAGGTCCAATTAAAGCACCAATGTAATCGTTAGGAATTACTCTAGTAATCATTTTAGGAGAGTGAGATTTTACATCTGCATTAGGAGTAGAAATTACTTCTGTAATTTTTCCTAAGATATGCATACGTCCTTCACGAGCTTGTTTCAAAGCATTTACTAAAATTTCGTAAGACAATCCCTTTACTTTAATATCCATCTGACAAGCAGTAATACCATCAGCAGTACCTGTTACTTTAAAGTCCATATCTCCTAAATGATCTTCATCACCTAAAATATCAGACAATACAGCATAACGATCACCATCAGAAATTAATCCCATTGCAATACCCGAAACTGGTTTTGTAATTTGAACTCCTGCATCCATCAAAGCCATAGTTCCAGCACATACTGTTGCCATAGATGAAGAACCGTTAGATTCTAATACTTCTGATACAACTCTTACAGTGTAAGGGCAGCTATCAGGAATCATTCCTTTTAATGCACGTTGTGCCAAGTTACCGTGTCCAACTTCTCTACGAGAAGTACCTCTTAAAGGTCTTGCTT
Source organism: Wenyingzhuangia sp. 2_MG-2023 (assembly GCF_030548295.1). Classification (GTDB taxonomy): domain Bacteria; phylum Bacteroidota; class Bacteroidia; order Flavobacteriales; family Flavobacteriaceae; genus Wenyingzhuangia. The sequence goes on along the minus strand of NZ_JAUOSB010000001.1, from coordinate 339,746 downwards.
CTCCTGTACAGAAAGGAGGAAAGTTGTAATGTAAATAAAATTTTTCTTCTCCTTCGTTTGTTGGAGAATCTATAATGTTTGCATCTCTAGAAGTTCCTAAAGTTACAGTAGCCAATGCTTGAGTTTCTCCACGAGTAAAAATAGAAGATCCGTGAGTAGAAGGTAAATAATCTACTTCTCCCCAGATTGGTCTAATTTCAGTAGTCTTACGACCATCTAAACGTAAACCTTCCGCTAGTGTTAATTCACGAACTGCTTCTTTTTGAGATTTGTTAAAGTATTTTCCAACTAAGTCTCCGTATTCTGCTAATTCTTCCTCCGTAAAAGCAGCTTTTACTTCTTCTTTTACAACTGCAAAAGCATCTGTTCTTTCTACCTTAGAAGTTCCTTTAGCAGCAATAGCATAACATTTGTCGTATGTTAATTCTTTGATTTTAGCAGCTAATTCTTCGTTTTCTTCAGCTTGATCGTATTCACGAGTTTCTTTTTTCCCAAAAGCTTCAGCCAAACGAACTTGAGCAGCACATTGTAATTTGATAGATTCATGAGCAAATTTGATTGCATCAGCCATTTCTTCTTCAGAAATTTCATCCATCTCACCTTCTACCATCATTACTGAATCTGCAGAAGCTCCAATCATCATGTCTAAATCAGATTCAGCCAATTGAGCACGACTTGGATTGATTACAAATTCTCCGTTTACTCTAGCTACACGAGCTTCAGAAATTGGAGTTTCAAAAGGGATGTCAGACAACTGAATAGCAGCAGAAGCTCCTAATCCAGCCAATGCATCTGGCATTACTTCAGGGTCATGAGACATCAATTGTACCATTACTTGAGTTTCTGCATGGTAGTCTTTAGGGAATAAAGGACGTAATACACGGTCTATCAAACGCATGGTTAAAACTTCGTCATCACTAGGTCTAGCTTCTCTTTTAAAGAAACCACCTGGATATTTACCTGCAGCAGCAAACTTTTCACGGTAATCTACTGTTAAGGGCAAAAAGTCTACATCAGATTGTTTGTAGTTAGATACTACAGTACATAACAACATTGCCTTACCCATTTGTACGACAACACTACCATGTGCTTGTTTTGCTAATTTTCCTGTTTCGATAGATACGGTTCTCCCGTCTCCTAAATCGATAACTTCTTTAAATACCTTTGGTATCATAAAATAATGTTTTTGTGTTGAGGTTTCTCAACGATGTTTGTTGAACAAAAATGTTGTGTTGTTGTAGGGTCTTTTTGTTAACAATGGACTCAGAAATTAAATTCTGACTTCTTTATGTGTCCAACTGAATGTGATTCAGTGTGAAGTGTCTAAAATAAAAAAAAGAGGCGGTTAAGCCTCTCTTTAGTGTGAATTATTTTCTTAATCCTAATTCTTTGATAATTGCACGGTAACGTAAGATGTCTACTTTTGTTAAGTAGTCTAATAAAGATCTACGCTTACCTACCAAACGTACTAATGAACGTTGAGTGTTGTAATCTTTTCTGTTTACTTTTAAGTGTTCTGTTAAGTCTGCAATTCTTTTTGTGAATAATGCAATTTGTGCTTCTGTAGAACCTGTGTCAGTTGCTGACTTTCCGTGTTTTGCAAAAATCTCTGCTTTTGCTTCTTTTGATAATGACATGCTAATATTTATGTAAATGATTATTATGCGGATTCTCTCTCTGAGAATCGGACGGCAAAGATACATTTTTTATTTAAATATAAATATAGGTGAAAGTGTTTTTCTAATTGTTGATTATGAGTTTTTTATGGATAGAATTACTGTTGTTTGGCTGTTCTTAATCCTAAGTTGACTAAAAACATTATTTTCAATTAAGTAGTTATAGGTTCTTAATGATGAAATAGTTGGGTTTGTTTTAGTAATGTATTCATTTTTAATCTTTTGTAAACTGGGATTTTAAGGCTGAGTAATTTTATGTACAGTGTTTTTTTATTCTTTACACTCTTTCTTTAGTATTAATTTTAAGCTGATGAAACCAATAAGTCCAGCAATTAAAGACGATATTAGAATTACAAATTTTGCTTTGTTGATAATTTCTTGATCATCAAAAGCAAGTAGGGTAATAAAAATAGACATGGTAAAACCAATATCTCCTAAGAATCCTACTCCAATAATAGACTTCCAATTTAAATCACTAGGGAGTTTGCAAAGTTTAAGGGATACCGCTAAAAATGTAATAGCAAAAATTCCCAATGGCTTTCCTATAATTAATCCTAAGGCAATACCAATACTGTAGTTTTGCGATAAAGTTTCTCCAATATCACCACTTAATACAATAGCAGTGTTTGCTAAAGCAAATACAAGAAGGATGATAAAAGCTACCGGCTTGTGTAAAAAGTGTATACAAACAAATATAAATGGGTATAATTACGAATCACCTTGTGATGTTATCACTTATTCCATAAATAATTATAAAAGAGCTTTTTTTCGTTTATACAAAACCCTTATAAAACTAGGCAGTACAATTAACAGCATAGGCAAACCAACCACAAATCCACCAATAACAGCAATGGCTAAAGGTTGTTGCATTTGTGCACCCAAACCAATTCCTAAAGCCAAAGGCATTAACGCTAAAATAGCTCCAATTGCGGTCATTAATTTAGGTCGAATTCTTAATGCGATGGCATAATTAATGGCCAAGTCTATATTGTTATTCTTTTTCATATTGGCTTGGTATTGAGAAATGGTAAAAATGGCATTTTCAGCTAGAATTCCAACAATCATAATAATACCAGTATAGCTACTTACATTTAAAGGAGTGTTGGTTAAATACAATGCTAAAATTGAACCTGTAATTCCCATCATTGATGTAAATAATAGAATAGTAGAAAGTAGCCATTCTTTAAACAAGAACATAAAAACACCAAAAACCAATAGTGATGCTGTGAGTAAAATAAGCATTAGTTCTTTAAATGATTTTTGTTGTTCGGAATAAGCACCTCCGTATACAATGTTATATCCTTTGGGCAATGCTAAAGTTGTGTTTAATTTGTTTTGAATTTCGGTAATAGCACTTCCTAAATCACGATTGTCCAAACGAGCTGTTAAAACTACTACTGATTTTAAATCTTCTCTTTGTTGTTCTGTTTCGCCTGGATTTATTTCAATATCACAGAAAAAATCTACTCTTTTGGTTGTTCCATTAGGTAAAAAAATAAGTTGTCTTTTTATTTTTTCAATATCGTTAGATTCAAAATCAGCATATCTCATAATGGTTCTTCTCATTTGTTCTCCATCTTGTATTTCTCCTACTTGTAGGCCAGAAGTCATTGCGGCTTGTGAAGGAGAAGGTGTGGGTTGATTTGCATTGATTCCTAATGAAACTCCGTTGGTACAAATAGCCAACTGATTTTGAAAATCTAACAAAGAGATGTTGTATTGACTCAATAACTCTTGCCTAGGTTTAAAAATGATAGAAGAACCTGCCATACGTAAACCATTATCAATGTCTTCAATACCTGGTATATTGCTTAAAATTTCTTCCGCTTTTTGTGAAATATGTTGGAGGTTTTCATAATTATCTCCAAAAAACTTTACTTCAATAGGTTGAGCTGTACTCATTAAATCACCCAATAAATCAGCAATACGTTGTCCAAACTCTATATTTAATACAGGGTATTTAGCCGAAATATCATTTCTTAAATCGGTTATTACGTCTGCCGTAGTTTGTGTGTGGTGTTGTTTTAGTTGAATGGAATAATCTCCATAATTTGGTGGTACACCTCCAAAATGCATGGCCATTCCTGTTCTTCTGCTGTAGGTTTCTACTTCAGGATGCGCAATGATAATTTTTTCAATCTCTTTTAATACTCTATCTGTTTCTTTTAACGACGTTCCAGGAGGCATATAATAATCTAATACAATGGCACCTTCATCCAAATCAGGTAAAAAACCAGTTTCTAGTTTTTGAAAACTAAACCAAGCTGAAATACCAAATCCAAAGACAAGAATAATGGCGAAAATAGGTTTTTTAAAAAAACAGGTCAACCAGCTTAATTGCTGTAATCTTTTTTCTTCGGAGATGTGAACTTTATTTTTAGACTGTTTAAAGCCAATAATAATATGAAAAACAGGTAGTAATAACCAGGTGACTAAAAAAGAAGTGACCATAGTTAATTGCATAGTGTCTGATAATTCTTTGAAAAAACTACCAGCTAAACCACTCATCAATCCAAAAGGGAAATGAATAACAATGGTGGCTAAAGAGGAACCAATCATTGCAGGAAACAGTTCTTTGATAGCGTGTTTTACTACGGAGAATTTGTCTAATTCAGGGTGATCTTCGTGTTTTCTGTAAATTTGCTCAATGATTACAATTGCATCATCTATAATTAAACCAATAGAGGCAGCAATGGCTCCTAACGACATGATATTGATGCTGATATCTACCATGTTTAAAACCAGAATAGAAAAGGCAAGTGTAATAGGAATGGTTAAAGTAACAACCAAACTTGCTCTCCAAGATTTTAAGAAAAGAATCATTACTAAAATGGCTAAAAACAATCCTTCGTAAATGGTTTTAATGACACTTTGGATACTGTTTCCTACAAAAGAAGCTTGATTGTAGTAAGGTTTTAGAGTAACTCCTTTGGGTAATTGTTTCTGAATTTCTTGAGCTTTGATTTCGCAATCTTTAGCAAAATCAATAAGATTTATACCTGGTTGTTTTATTAAATCTAAAAGAACGGCATCGTGACCATTGGCATTTACAATAATAAATTCTAGTTGTTCTTTAAGTTCAACTTGGGCAACATCTTTTACTTTTATAAATTGATTTCCGTTGCTTTTAAGAATGATGTTTTTTAAATCTTCAACACTATTGGATCTTGTTTCGGTAAGTGATAAATACAGACGTTTATAGTCTTGAACAACTCCGTTAGATAAAATATAGTTATTGTCTTTAAAAGCATTTATAATGGTGTTAGGTGTAATACCCAAAGTACTCATTTTGGTAGGGTTGGGAATAATTGCAAATTCTTTATTTTTACCACCTCGTACAATTACAACAGAAATTCCGTTTACTTGAGAAAAGATAGGGCGAGCTATTAAATTTGCTTGATCTTTTAAAGTAACCAATCCATAACTGTTGCTTTCCAATGTATAACCGTATACAGGAAACGTAGATTGATTCATAGCCTCTATAGCAATGTTTACGTTAGGAGGTAAGTAATTTTTAATTTCATTAATTCTACCTTCTATTTTTGTTTTGGCTTGATAGATATCAGTTCCCCAATCAAAAAAAACATCAATAACGGCATTTCCTCTACTGGTAGTTGTTTTAACTACTTGTACTCCTTTTACTTTTTTAACGGCACTTTCTAAAGGTTTAGAAATGGTAATCATCATGCGGTCTATAGGTTGTTGACCTACATCTGCAACAAGCGTAATACGTGGAAACAAAACTTCTGGAAAAAGGTTGGTTTGCATTTGTGTATACGCATAAATTCCTGCAATGGTTAACAGTAAACCAATAAATAAAATGGGTTTTTTAAACGCGGTAAAATAATTTTTTGGATTAGCATTCATTATGTTACTTTTTGTTGTTAATACTAACAAAAGCTGTTTCTGGCAAACCGTAATTACCAACGCTTATAATTTTATCGGTATCGCTAAATTGAGGTGTTAAAATTTCAATAGAATCCTTGTTTTTGTTTCCAATAACAACAGGGATTTTTATAGCAGTACTATCATTTGTTATTTTCATCACCCAAAAGTCGTGTAGCATTTCATCACTTAAAACACAAGATTTGGGTAAAATTTGATGTTGTTCTTCTTGTTCTTTTATTAGAGTTGATTTTACAAATAATCCTTCTGGCAATATTTTGGTTTTGGTTGCTTTTGCTAAAAAGGTTTGCGTTTGTGTAGTTGTGTTTATAGAATTTAATTTTTTGGTAAAAGTGGCTGTAAATTCTTGGTGATTGGACAATGTAATTTTACAGATGCTTTTAAGTTTTGCCAAGTGAGCATATTCAAACGGTATGTTTATTTGAAAAGCTAAATTGTTATTTTCTATTATAGAGCAAAGTTGAGCTCCTTCTAACACATAATCTCCCGATTGTTGTTTGTCTAAAGTACTTACAATTCCAGAAGCGGATGCTTTTACTTGAATAATACCAAAGTTTTTAATGGAGTTGTTTTGTAGAGAAATATCATCTCCTAAAGCTTTACTTTCTTTAGACCTTAGTGTGTAAAGAATGTCGCCTTTTTTAACGTTATCTCCTAAAAGAACATGTACGTTAGTAATAAAAGAAGGAATAGGAGCGGTAACTAAATTCTTTTTTAAGTATATAGTAGAACCAAAAAACTCTAAGTTTTGATTGATGATACCATGGTTAATAGAAACAACTTCTACAGGAGTTTTAGGTCTTTGTGTTTTTGTAGATGATGTTTGTGAGTTGTGAGTACAAGCAGAAAATATATAAATTCCTAGAATGCTGATAAAAATATTTTTTTTCATATTACCAATTCCAATAATTGTAAGCGTTAATTAATAATTGTTTTTGTGAGTTTAATAAAGCAAGGTTTAGTTGAGCATTAACCTTGTTTTTTAAGACAGTAATAAAATTTACAATAGAAAGTTGTCCCGATATCATTTCTTTTTGATAGCTGTTAATTAAAGTGTTGTAGTTTTCTAATTGTTGATTTGTAATTAATATTTGTTCAGTATAAGCGGTTACTTGTTTTTTTATTTTTAATTTTCGAATATCATTATTGCTTTTAAAATTTCTTTTGTAATAAGCAATAGATTCCGTTAGTAGTTTTGTTTTGCTACGAGATATATTTTTTTGATGTCCATCCCATAAATTGTAAGTAAGGCTAATACCAAATCCAGTTCCTAATCTGTGAGGAATGGTTGCGCTGTAAGAAGTGTTGAGTCCTGTATTGGCATACAAACTGATTTGAGGTAGGTATTTTAACTCAAATTGTTTTTGTTGATTGGTGATAGCCAAACTATCTAGTTTGTGTTTTTGAATAAAAAGAGAAGAGGATTCTTCTTTTTTTAAATGAAGGCTGATTTTTTGTAAGTTGACAATCTCTTTACTATTAATTCCGCAAAGAATATTTAAATCAAAAAAATATTTATGATAATTAGCTTCGAAATTAGAAAGCTGAATCAGATAAGTCTGAAGGGTGATTTTTAATAAAGTTAAATCAGAATTTTTATAAATTCCACTACGAGTTAATTCTGTTAAAATATCTTTTTGCTTGTTTAGCAGGTTTACAATTTCTTGCGTGGAATGTACTTGTTTTTGATCTATGTTGCATAATATGTATTGGTCTATTACTGTTTTTTCTAAATCATGTTTACTTAATTTAATTCCATAGGTGTTTAGTTTAGAAGCAATGAATGTTTGCTCTGCAACTGTATTATAATTCTTTTTGTTAAACAAAGGTTGAGATATATTTAATAGTGCCTGATATTGTCCTCCGTTAGATACGCTCATGTCGTAACCATTATATCTAATAGGGTCTTTAGGGTTTAATATCAGTCTTGTTTTGTTGTTGTTACTCTCAATAACAGGAGCTACAAATACATTGGCAATTGCGCTTATTGTAGGTTTTAAATAAACAGATTTTAATCGTTTTATTTCTAGTTGATTAATGGTGTCTCTGTTTTGTTTCTCATGAATTAAAGGACTGTGTTTAATGGCTTGTTGGATGTAATAATCTACAGTTTTTTGTGCAGATGCATTGGTCTGAGTACACAGGACAAAGAGAAATAATAAAAGGAAAGTTGTCTTCATATAAATGTCTTTAATTATTTAACAACAAGATGATTTTTTAGGGGTTGTTTAAATATTAAAAGACAAACCTAATCTTCAATTTTGAAGATATTTAGGAGTTTAAAAATGAAGGATAAAACAATGGTGGTGGTTGGTGTAAGAATAGGTTATTTTCCAGTGGTTGAGGTCTGTAATTTTTTTTACAATTGCCAATCCCAATCCATTTCCATTTTTGGATGTTGCAGCTTTAGAAAAACGAGAAAATATTTTTTCAGAGTTTAGTGCAACGTTTGTACCTGTGTTTGTAAAAGCAAGACAGTTTTCTGTAATAGAAATATGAATGCTACCACTAAAAATATTGTGTTTAATAGCATTTAGAAATAAATTATTGATGAGAATTTCTAACAATATAGGATTTGAGACTACGTGAAGTTTTGTAGAAAGATCTATATGCAACTTTAGTTTTGTAGCCTTTGCTTGTTCTTTAAAAAAGTCTAAATTTTTAAGAAAGAAATTATTTACGATTAAAGATTCTGTATCAATAAACGTATTGTTTTCAATGTTAGAAAACAGTAATAAATTTTTATTGAGTCTTTTTAGGTGCGCAACACTGTTGTTTAAAGAGGTTAAAATTTCAAAATGTTCTTGGCTGATGTTTTCTTGTTGTATTAACAAGTCTAATTTTCCTTGAAATACAGCTAGAGGAGTTTGTAATTCGTGTGCAGCATTTTCTGTAAATTCCTTTTGATGTTGATAAATACGAAGATTTTTATCAATTAAATTCTCTATGCTCTGATTTAGACGATTAAACTCTTCTATAGAAGTTTTTAAAAATTTTGGTTTGCTTGCTTTGTCTATTTCAAACGCTTCAATTTGTTTTAAAGTATTATAAAAAGGTTTCCAAATTATTTCAGATAACTTTTTATTGATGATGTATTGTCCGATTAAGAACAGAAAAATAAGGATCAGATATAATTCGGCAATGCTCAATATTAAATCTTCGGATTCTACTAAATCTATTCTGCTAGTAAAAGTATAAGGAGTTCTTTCTATAAAAATAGGTGCATTTAACTCTCTGTAAGGTTCGTTTTCATCAACTAAAGCATCAAAATAAAAAGTGTTAAAAATACTGTCTTTTTTAAGGTTTTTACCTTTTATAATTTTAACATCTCGGTTAAATTTGTTCCAAGTAGAAATGTCACTTTTTTTTAGTTGAGGATGAGACTGTTTTAAAAATTCTTTTTTTCTAAGAATTAAAGTCTCGTCGGCATCATCTAGATATAATTGTTTGGTGATAAAATAAAAAACAGGAGCTGTTACAATCAATATAATGATAGAAAATAGCAGGTGTATTCTGGATGTTTTATGTAGTAATTTTTTAGTCATCTTGCCATTTATAACCCAATCCATATACAGATTTTATGTAATTGTTAGTGGTGTGTTTTTTTAATTTATTTTTTAGATTTTTAATATGTGTGTACACAAAATCATGATTGTCTAACAGGTCAGCCATATCGCCAGAGAGATGTTCTGCAATGGCACTTTTGGATAGAACTTTGTCGTTGTTGGCAATTAAAAACAGCAGTAAGTCAATTTCTTTTTTGGTAATTTCAATAAGACTATTATTAACTTTTAAGATTTTGGAAAATACATCAACTTCTATTTCGTTAAAAGTAATAAGGTTGTTGCCTTTAAAACTTTTACGTCTAATTAATGCTTGTATTCTAACTAATAATTCTGATAAATGGAAAGGTTTGGTTAAATAATCATCTGCTCCTAGTTGAAAACCTTTTATTTTGGTGCCTAAACTTTCTTTAGCAGAAATAATAATTACTCCTTCTGTTTTTTGTTGTTTTTTTAAAGAAGTTAAAATTTCTAAACCATCTCCGTCGGGTAGCATTAAATCTAATAAAATACAATCGTAATTGTACATGATTGTTTTTTCTATGGCATTGGTTTTATCTTTTGCCCATTCACAAATAAATTGATTTGTAGATAGGTAATTCTGAATGCTTTTAGCCAATTCTTGTTCGTCTTCTATCAATAGAATTTTCATAAGACTAATTTACACTTCAAATCTGAATAAATTTAGAAGTTTATCATCTTAGGATTGTTCTTTACATTCTTTATTTAAAATTAATTTTAAGCTGATGAAACCAATAAGTCCAGCAATTAAAGACGATATTAGAATTACAAATTTTGCTTTGTTGATAATTTCTTGATCATCAAAAGCAAGTAAGGTTATAAAAATGGACATGGTAAAGCCAATACCTCCTAAAAAACCAACACCTATAACAGATTTCCAACTTAAATCATCTGGTAGTTTACAAAAACCTAGAGCAACTGCTAAAAAGCTTAGACAAAAAATACCTAATGGTTTTCCTGCAATCAATCCCAAAGCAATTCCTATACTAGAGTTTTGAGACAGTGTTTCGCTAATATTACTGTCTAAAATAATAGCCGTGTTTGCTAGTGCAAAAACAGGTAGAATAATAAAAGCTACCGGTTTGTGTAAAAAGTGTTGTAATCTGTAGGAAGCAGAATTTTCTCCACCGTCTTTATAAGGAATAGCAAAAGCCAATAAAACTCCTGTAATGGTAGCGTGTACTCCAGAATTAAGCATAAAGTACCACATAGCAACTCCACCAATTAAATAGATAAAAAGCTTCTTTACTTGTAGTTTGTTCAGTAGTAGCAAGAGCCCAAAAATGGACAAGGCAATTAATAAGTTTATCCAAAAAATAGCTTTGGTGTAAAAAATAGCAATAATTAAAATAGCTCCTAAATCATCAATAACAGCTAAGGCAGTTAAAAATATTTTTAAAGAAGTGGGTACCTTGTTTCCTAGTAATGATAAAATTCCTAATGCAAAAGCAATGTCTGTGGCCATAGGAATTCCTGCTCCAGATTGAGTAGTTGTGCCTATGTTGAAGTACATAAAAATTCCAGCGGGAATTATAATTCCACCAAGGGCTGCAAAAATTGGCAACAAGGCGTCTTTTATGTTAGAAAGTTCCCCGTGATAAATTTCTCGCTCTAATTCCAAACCGATCAATAAAAAGAAAATGGTCATTAGCCCATCGTTAATCCAGTGTATAATACTATGTCCAGCAAATTGGATATTCCAAAAAGAGTTGTAATCTGTGCCAGAATTTGAGTTGGCGATTGTTAAAGATAAGATGGTACAGATAATCAATATCAGTCCACTTGTTTTTTCACTATTAAAAAATTCCTTGTATAGTTTTGTTATTTTCATTTTATATTTCTAGAATATGATTTTAAAATTTCTCTAAAATACAAAATGAAGTATGCGTAAGCTAATGGATTTGTTGATAGTTATTGAAAATGGGTATTACTACTTAAAGCAAAGTAGTGTTAATACCCAATAGGTGAATAATGTGAATTATTTTAAGGTGTTTTTGTGTAAAATCAATCCGCTGGCAGGTGCAATTTCTTTGTTCTTGTGGTCAGTGTCCCAAAAAATTAAAGAGTTTTTAATTTCTTCCAAAGTGGTTTCGTGCATGCCTAGTAAAAACAATTGTCCCATCATCATTCTGATTTGATAACGCATAAATCCAGGGCCCTTCACTCGATAAATAAAACTGTTTTTTGGAAAAAAATTAGCTTGATACAATGTGTTTTCTAAAATTTCAGAAGATAGAACGGTTCTTACAAATTTGGTGTTTTCACTAGGTCGTACGGTGTACTTTTTAAAATTGTGTTTACCTTCAAATAATTTAGCTCCTTGTTGCATTAGTTCAATGTCTAAAACATGATTTTTTCCTGTAAGCAAGGGTGCGCAAAAAGGATGGATTTTCTCTCCATGGGAAAATAAATAATGATATTCTTTCTGTTTGGTGTTCTGTAAAATGTCAAAATCGGCACTTACAGATTCTATTTTTAAGATTTGAATATCTTGAGGCAAGTTTTTGTTTAGTTGATGAAACAACCAATCTGTTTCGTAAAATGTTTTGGTGGTCAAATGGCATAGAGCTTCGTTGGCAGAAACCATGGTGTCAGTTCTTCCGGAAGCCAGTGTCTTAAAATTATCGTGCTTAAAAATAAATCGGAATGTCTTTTCCAATGTACCTTGAATGGTTTTTACTTCGGGCTGTTTTTGCCATCCATGAAAACGAAATCCTAGATACTGAAATTGGATGAGGTAATAGCTGTCGTTTGGATATTTCAATGTTTTAGGCGGTGCATTTTTTGTTTTACAATTTCTTCTACAGGAACACTTTTTATGTTAGATTCTAGCCAAGAAAGAATATCTAAGTATAAAAAAGAACGTTTTTCATAAGGATGATCTTCATATACTTTAAGTTCATCATACAATTCATTAAACGCTTTTTTCAATTGATTAGGGTACAGGTTGCTTAAATTTCTTAAGAACTTAATCATCTTTCTCTGAACCTCATAAAGGTTGTCCATTTTTAACAAAAATTTATAGGTAGATTTGATCAATTCCTCAATGTGTTCATCTTCTCCAGATTCATAATGAGCTACCAAATTCAGAACACGCGTGTAGCAAAGTAAGTCTTCACGCATTTTTAAATCTCTGTTTTTAATGATTTTATTTAAAAAGTAGATGCAGTTTTCATAATCACTTGCACCAAAGTACATACATGCTATTTTGTAATAGAATAACATTACGTGGTGAGCATCAATTTTCTTATCGGTTTTGTTCAGTTCACTCAATACTTCTTCTACAAATTCGGTTCCTTTGCTAAATTCACCAGTTAGGTAAAAAGAGTTGATTTTGTGTTGGTACAAATACAAGAAACATAAGTTTTGAGTGTTTTCTGAAGAGAATTTTTTTTCGTCTTTAATTTCCTTCGTCAACTCATTTAAAATCTCTTGAAATTTTTCTTTTCTCTGTAAATAAAATAGAGATTCTAATAAATAGTTTACGGCTTTTAAATAAAATACAGGATGTAGTTTTTTCATGTCTGGCATATCGTGAAAAAGCTGCACTAGTTTTTGTGAGTTTCTATAACAAGACAAAAAATCTTGGGTAATAAATCCTTGCCACAAATTGGCTTGGTATAGATACATTTTACCTGTAAAACCAAGTTCTGTAAAGTTGTATTTTGGAATACGATCTTTGTAATATTTTTCTACAAGATGGGTGTCTTTGTCGTTTCTAGCATAACCATGTTTTAGAAACCAACTGTACAACTGTAAAGAAAGGTTGGACAGTTTGCTGGTAACCACGTTTTTTTGGTTGATGTTTTTTGCTTCAATGGCCAAAGTATCCGCACGGTCACTCATACTACGAGTAATGTATTGAGATTCTATAACTTTTTCTAGTTCAATAATTTCGTAAGCCAAGTTGTATTGTTCCTTGTTTACTGCTACAGATTTGGTTTTGTCTAACAAGCGTAAACTTTGTTTGTACAGACCTTTGGTATACAATATGGTGGCAAAATCTATCTGTTCTCTAATCTGAGTAATGCTGTTCTGATGAATAGGACTCAAACGGAGGCTGATTAAAATTTGTCGATATAAATGCGCTTTTGTGTTGGAAATCTGTTGTTTTTTAATTCCGGTTTTGATCAGAATTAATTTTTCATCATAAACCGTTATTTTGTCCATCAACACAAACAAAGACATAAAGTTAGATTCAATATTTCCACCCAGTCTACCAGCATACAATTTGAATTGTCTTTTTTCAGATTTGCTCAATGACTTGATCAAAGAGAATAATGGATCTTTTTTTTCTTTTCTCATGGGTTTTTCATGGTAATGAGTTGTTCAAAAATACAAAAATATTCAGATTTTTAGCGTTGGATATCGTAAAGTTATAGGTTAATTTACCTAGTGTTTGTTGGTGTTTTGTGATATATTGTCTTTTTGGCTAAAGGAAAGATAATTTAATGAGTCTTTTGTCGGCATGGTCATACACTTATTTTTGTTTCTTCAATTAAGTTAAAATACAAGAATAATGGCTAAGGATCACGTACAAATATTTGATACTACTCTTAGAGATGGAGAGCAAGTCCCTGGATGTAAGCTAAATACAGCGCAAAAATTAATCATTGCCGAGCGTTTAGATATTTTAGGGGTAGACATTATTGAGGCAGGTTTTCCGGTGTCTAGTCCTGGAGATTTTAAATCGGTAGAAGCTATTGCTAAATTGGTTAAAAATGCGACAGTTTGTGGACTAACTCGTTCGGTTGAAAACGATATTAAGGTTGCAGCTGAAGCTTTAAAATATGCAGTAAGACCAAGAATTCATACTGGAATTGGGACTTCAGATTCTCATATAAAATTCAAATTCAATTCTAACAGAGATGCAATCATCGAAAGAGCAGTTGCAGCAGTTAAGTTTGCAAAAACATTTGTAGAAGATGTTGAGTTTTATGCAGAAGATGCAGGACGTACAGATAATGAATATTTAGCAAGAGTTTGTGAGGCTGTCATAAAAGCTGGAGCAACGGTGTTAAACATTCCAGATACTACGGGGTATTGTTTGCCTCATGAGTATGGTGCTAAAATTAAATATTTAAAAGAAAACGTTAAAGGAATAGAAAAGGCAGTATTGTCTTGTCACTGTCATAACGATTTAGGTTTGGCTACAGCAAATTCTATAGAAGGTGCAATTAATGGAGCTCGTCAAATAGAGTGTACTATTAATGGTATTGGAGAAAGGGCTGGAAATACTTCTTTAGAAGAAGTGGTGATGATAATGAAGCAGCATCCAGATTTGAATTTGGATACAGGTATCAATACAAAATTATTGTACAGTACTTCTCAAATGGTACAAGAACATATGGGAATGTTTGTACAAGCAAACAAAGCTGTTGTAGGTTCTAACGCGTTTGCGCATTCATCAGGAATTCATCAAGATGGTGTGATTAAGAATAGAGAGACTTACGAAATTATGGATCCAGCGGATGTAGGTGTTACAGAATCTGCTATTGTGTTAACAGCACGTAGTGGTAGAGCAGCACTGGCATACAGAGCTAAAAAAGTTGGATATGAGTTGACCAAATTAGAATTGGATGAAATTTATCCTAAGTTTTTGGATTACGCAGATACTAAAAAAGAAATTGTAGACGAAGATATTCATATTTTGATGGAAACAAGTAGCATCAAAATGAGTTGATAATTATCTATATAGAATAAAAAAAGACCTCTTTAATTTTAAAGAGGTCTTTTTTATTATAGAATAATTTAAGAAATTAACTTTTTTACTTCTTCAAAATCCAGTCCTCCATAGTTTCCAGAACTCATTAATAGCACGGCTGAGTTTTCTAAATTCTGAGAGAATAAAAATTGTTTAAAATCGTTTGGATTAGTGTAAATAATCAAATCTTCTCTTTTAAGAGCATTTTTTATTTGTTCTTCGCTAACTTCTTCTAATTGTTTAATAGCTACTGCTTTTGGAGAGTAAAACACAACAGCTTTGTCAGCTTTGTTCAGTGCTCCTTCGTATTCTTTTAAAAATTCAGCGTTCAAACTACTGTAGGTGTGCAGTTCTAAACAGGCCAAAACAGTTCTGTTGTTATATTGATTTTTAACGGCAGCAGTTGTAGCAGCTACTTTACTTGGGGAGTGTGCAAAATCTTTAAAGATAACTGAAATCTTGTTTTCTGCAATTTTCTCCAATCGTTTGCTGGCTCCTTTAAAACTTTCAATTGCTTCGTAAAACTCTTCTTCTCCCACGCCCATGTGTTGACAAATCCATTTGGCACCTGCTAGGTTTTGTAAGTTGTGCTTTCCAAAAATTTCTAAAGGCATATCACCTTCGGGAGTATCTAGCAAAGTGATTCCGTTTTCTATAGTGTATTTTGGAGTATGATAAGGATACTTTTTAATGGTGTGTTCAGAGTTTTCAACCACTTTTTTTACTTCAATATCTTCTTCATTGTAAACCATAATTCCACCAGGCGTTAGAGAATCGGTAAAAATGGAAAATTGTTCTGTGTAGTTTTCAAAAGTAGGAAATACGTTGATGTGATCCCAAGCAATACCACTTAGCAAAGCAATGTTGGGTTGGTACAAATGAAATTTTGGACGTCTGTCTATTGGACTAGATAAATATTCATCGCCTTCTAAAACAATAAATTCGTTCTCTTTGGTCAAATGCACCATGGTGTCAAATCCCTCCAATTGTGCTCCTACCATATAATCTACATTGATATCATGGTAGTTCAACACATGTAAAATCATAGATGTAATAGTGGTTTTTCCGTGAGATCCTCCAATAACCACACGTGTTTTATCTTTAGATTGCTCGTATAAAAATTCAGGATAAGAATAAATTTTCATTCCCATTTCCTGTGCTTTTAGCAATTCAGGATTGTTTGGTTTTGCGTGCATTCCTAAAATGATGGCATCCAAATTGCTAGTAATTTTCTCAGGATACCAACCAAAGGTTAAAGGTAAGAGTCCGTGTTTGTCTAATCTAGATTTTGAAGGTTCAAAAATGGTGTCGTCACTACCAGTAATCTGATAACCTTTTTTATGTAGTGCAATGGCTAGGTTGTGCATAGCGCTTCCGCCAATAGCAATAAAGTGAATGTTCATAAGAATGCGTTTGAAATGTAAAAATAGTTATTTAACATACTATTTTGAATAGATTCTGCTAAAATCAGTATTTTGTTACACAAAAAAACAATTGTAAAATGAAAAAAAATATCCTTCTTGTTTTCCTTTTAATCTCTATAGTTACTTCTGCTCAGAGATCTAATCAAAACTATAAAAGTCTTTGGGAAAAGGTATATCAAGACGAATTAAATTTGCTACCAAAATCTGCTTTGGAAAAAGTGAATGCTATTTACAAAAAAGCGAAGCATGATGAAAATGATGTTCAGAAAATAAAATGTTTGATATATCAAAGCAAGTTTGCTTTGACTTTGGAAGAGGATGCACAATTAAAAGTAGTACAGAATTTTAAAAGTTCTATAAACAGTACGTCTGATAAAGCAACCAAAGCAGTATTGCATAGCTTGTTGGCAAACATATATTGGGAATATTACAGACAAAATAGATGGAAGATTTTAAATAGAACTCAAACAAATTCAAAAGATTTAGGAGAAGATTTTAGACTGTGGGATTTGAAAAGATTATCTGATGAGATTCATTTTCATTTTCAAAAGTCTCTGGTAGATGTTGATTCCCTTCAAAAAGTTAAAAAACAACGATACGAAGAATTGATTGATGTTAAAGAAACAAATACAGAATACAGAGCTACGTTGTATGATTTTTTAGCACACAATGCTTTGAGTTTTTATGAAGACAGTCAAAGTGATTTGACTCAGCCAAAAGAACCTTTTTTGGTAGATGACAAAGCATATTTATCACATCTTGAAACCATTGAACTTAACACGAAAGACAGTACCTCTAACAAATACCAGTCGTTAAAATTGTACCAATCTTTGATGCAGTTTCATGAAAAAGAGAAAAATCGAACGGCTTATTTTCAAGTGTTGCTAGAAGCGGTGAATTACACAAGTCAAGTAGCAGTTTTTGAAGATGTAACAGATGTAAGGCTAGCTTTTTTACAAAAATTAATAGATACCTATCCGTTAAACGAAACCTCTTCGGTGATTTATTTTGAAATGGCTAAAGTTTATTTTGATTTGGCAAGGAGCTATGATACAACGTCAAACACGGAACATCAATTTGATTATGAAAAATCTTTATCTATTTGCAATCAAATTGTAAAAGAGTTTCCAAAAGCAACAATAGCGGAAGCATGTACCACGTTAAAAAATAAAATTCTCCAAAAATCTGTGAATTGTCGTTTGGAAAAATACATCCCGATTCAACAATATTCAAAAACTTTATTGACTTATAAAAATGTAGAAAATGTAACGTTTGGTATTGTTAAGATAAATAAAAAAACGTTAAAAAAACTTGAAGTGTTTCAAAAGAAAGAAGAAGAAATTCGTTTTCTAAATTCTTTGTCAAAAAGAAAAGAATGGGATGTGAAATTGCCAAATTTAAAAGATCATCAAAAACATCAAACAGAAATAGCTTTGCCAAAATTAGCTCAAGGTACTTATCTGTTGATTGGTGAAATAAAAGGAAGTGATGAGGTTTATTATAAAGATTTTCAGGTAACCAATCTTACGTTTGTAAAAAAAGGAGCAAATGATTTTCAAGTAATAGATAGATACAACGGACAAGTAGTTTCTGATGCTAAAGTGAATTTTAAGAAAGAAAAGAACTATAGAAATGACAGAAGTTTGGATAAGAATTTCAGGACAGATGACTTGGGAGAATTCACCTACAAACCTAGTCATTATTATTCTAGTGTAGTAACAACCGTAACAACAAGTAAAGACACTGCTGTTTTTAAAAATGTGTATTTGTCTGCAGATACGAATCGTTATGATAAAGAAGATAACAAGGTTCAAAAAGCATTTTTATTTACAGATAGAAGCATTTACAGACCTGGTCAAACGGTACATTTTAAAACAATTGTGCTAGAAAGTAATAAAGATGAATCGGAGATTATAGAAAACAAAGAAATAGAAGTTGGACTTTACGATGTAAACAATCAGGAGATTCAAAAAGTTCCATTAGAATTGAATGATTTTGGAACTGCTGCAGCGAAATTTCAATTGCCTTTGAACGGGTTGACAGGAGTTTTCCGCTTTAGAGTTTTTATGGGTAATAAAAGTCTGAATGTGTATTCTGGGACTATTTTTGTAGAAGAATACAAACGACCTAAGTTTGAAACTAGTTTTGAGTCTGTAAAAGGAGTGTTTAAAATAAATGATAGTGTTTCTGTAAAAGGAACAGCAACGGCTTTGGCAGGGAGCAATATTACGCAAGCAAAAGTAGTGTACAGAGTGGTGAGAGAAGCTCGCTATCCTCGTTGGTGCTGGTGGATTCCTAGTAAGAATAACAGCCAAGAAATAGAACAAGGAGAAACAGTTACGGACAACGATGGTAAATATACCATTACGTTCAAAGCAGTGCCAGATGCTACGGTAAATGCAGTAAATCAACCAACGTTTTATTACCATGTTTATGCAGATGTTACGGATATAAACGGAGAAACTAGAAGTGCAGAGACGCAAGTTGCTGTAGGATATCATGCGTTAAATTTGTCTTTAACAACTAAAAATAATTTAAGTGTTTCAGACAAAGACAACGAAATTTATCTAACAAGTGAAAACTTGAACGGAGCGTTTGTAGCGGTTAAAGGAGAATTGAAAATTTACAAATTACAAGCACCAAAACTTCCGCAGAGAAAAAGAGCTTGGAATTTGCCAGACAATCCAATTATTTCTGAAACGGAATACGAAGAAAAGTTTTCAAATGAGAATTTTGAACATCTTTCAAGTCCTGAAAAGTGGAAAAAAGGTGCTTTGGTTTACGAAAAAATATTTGATACAGAAGCATCAAAAAAGATTGCTTTAGGTAAAATAAAAAAATGGCAAACAGGAAAGTACATTGTCATTGCAAAAAGTAAAGATTCTTGGGGTCAAGAAGTGAAGGACGAAAAAGTGATTACAGTGGTTGATGAAAAAGCCAAAAAAGTCTCTGATCAAAAATTGTTTGATATTTTTATGGATAAGGATGCCTATCAACCGAAAGATTTTGTAACCCTTTCTGTAGGATCTGCTTCTAAAGAGATCACGGTTTTTATAGAGGTGGAAAAAAATCATCAAATAGTTTCAAAACACCAAATTCATTTGAATGATGAGATCAAAACACTTAAAATTCCAGTTTCGGAAAAAGATAGAGGAGGTTTTGCTGTGAAATGGTATTGGGTGAATTTAAATAGTATGGATAGTGGTGTGGAATATGTTTCTGTTCCTCATTTACCAACAGATTTAAGCATAGAAACTCTGACGTTTAGAGATTTGTTAGAGCCTGGAGCTCATCAAAAGTGGAGTTTTAAGATAAAAGGAGTGCAGCAAGATAAAGTTGCGGCAGAAGTTTTGGCTTCTATGTACGATGTTTCTTTGGATCAGTTCAAACCACATGCTTGGAGTTTTCAACCTAAAGAGAAAATTAATTACCAAACAAGAGATTATGTTTCGTCAAACAATAGCTTTAGAGTGGAGTCTTTTAATTTGAATTCGTATCAGAATGATTATTATTACCACAATACCAAACTTCCAGAAGAAAAATTCAATTGGTTTGGCTTTAGTTTTGTCAACAATACATGGATTCAGAGAAATTATATTAGGTCAATTTCATATGTAAATTCATCTAGTAAAAAATTAAAAGATAATTCTGTTGCCAAAGGATTTGTAAAGTTTACAGTGTTGGATGCTCAAACAAATGACCCTTTAATTGGAGTAACTCTTCAAAAAGAAAATGGAAATGTAACGACTGATTTTGATGGGATTGCAACTGTAGAAGCCAAGAATAAGCAGGTGTTCCTATTTAAATATATTGGTTATAAGGAATATTCTATTCAGGTTGATAAAAAATACAATCATTATATTGTTAGAATGAGTCCCGATGCTTCTGAGTTAGATGCAGTAGTTTTGGTAGGTTATGGAACTCAGAAAAAAAGTGAAGTTACGGGTGCTGTTTCGAGGCTGACATCTGATTCTTTAAGTAATATGTCACCACCACCTCCTCCGTCTCCAGAGATGTTTGAAAGAGTAGATAGTATATCTATTAGAGGTATTTCGTCTTTAAATGGAAATGGTAATCCTTTATACATTGTGGATGGAAAACCTATGGATGCACAAACGGGTAAAAGTTCATTGTCTGAGATAGATTCTAATGATATTGAAAGTATTGATGTTTTAAAAGATGCAGCAGCTACAGCAATTTATGGAGCTAGAGGAGCTAATGGTGTTGTGGTGATTATTACCAAAGCAGGTCAGAAAAAATTAGACCAAGCTTTGGGGAGTGTAAAAGCCAGAACCAATTTTAACGAAACTGCATTTTTCTTTCCACAATTAAAAACCAATGAAAAAGGAGAAGTTTCTTTTGAATTTACCATGCCTGAAGATTTGACTCGTTGGAAGTTGCAATTGTTGGCTCATGACAAACAATTGAATACCGCTGTCAAAACACTAACCACTGTAACTCAAAAACAGTTGATGGTAATTCCTAATTTACCAAGATTTTTAAGAGAAGGAGATGTGATTACTTTGAGTACAAAAATAGCCAACATGGGAGATGAATTTCAGCAAGGAAAAGTTAAGTTGGAATTGACAGATCCTATGACAGGAAAAAACATAGATGCCTTGTTGCAAAATCGCAAAGCTTCTCAACCATTTACAGTAGCTAAAAAAGGAAATACGTTGGTTTCTTGGGTTTTAAAAATTCCAGAAAACATTTCTGCAGTTCAATACAAAATAGTGGCAGCAACAAATGACTTTTCTGATGGGGAACAAAATGTATTGCCAGTTTTATCCAATCGTATGTTGGTAACAGAAACGTTACCTCTTTGGGTAAATGGAGGTCAGTCTAAAATATTTACGTTGGATAGATTGAAAAACAACACTTCTGCAACCTTAAAAAATCATCAGTTGATTTTAGAAATCACGTCTAATCCTGCTTGGTATGCGGTGCAAGCATTGCCTTATTTGATGGAATACCCGTATGAATGTGCTGAACAAACTTTTGCTAGGTATTATGCAAATCAGTTGGCTAGCCATATTGTAACTACCAATCCTAAAATAAAAGAGGTGTTTCAGCAATGGGCAAATTCAGAGGCATTGATAAGTAATTTAGAAAAAAATCAAGAATTAAAATCCATTATTATTCAAGAAACTCCTTGGCTGAGAGATGCACAATCAGAAACTGAACAAAAGAAAAGAATTGCGTTGTTGTTTGATTTGTCTAAAATGGAACAAAATTTAGAGCAAGCAGTTAAAAAGTTAGACAAAATGCAAATGGCTAATGGAGGTTTTCCTTGGTTCAAAGGTTCAGATTATGCAAACAGATACATTACGCAACACATCGTGCAAGGGTTTGTGCACTTACAGCATTTGGGTGTGTCTATAGATGATAAAAAGATTGTGAAGCTGATGGAAAATGCACAAAAGTATTTAGACGATGCATTGGCAGATGCTTATCAAAGACTATTGGAAACAGCAGAGAAAATTAAGAAAGATGCAAAAACAGAAAAAGAAGGAATTAAATTGGCTCAAGCGTATTTGGGGCAAAAACATTTGCAAAGTTTTGAGTTGCAATATTTGTACGTGCTAAGTTTTAATCCAAAAAGGAGCTTAAACAAAGAGGTGAAAGAGGCTGTAGCTTATTACAACAATCAAGCTGTTGAGTTTTGGAAAGAAAATTCTCTGTACAACAAAGGATTGTTGGCTTTGATTCATCATCGAAATGGGAGAGAAGAATTGGCTAAAAGCATAGTGAAATCCTTGAGAGAAAATAGCATTGTGAATGAGGAAATGGGAATGTATTGGAAAGAAAACAAAGCGAGTTGGTATTGGTACCAAGCTCCTATAGAAACACAAAGTTTGTTGATAGAAACTTTTTCGGAGATTGATAAAGATTTAGAAACCATTGATGAATTAAAAAAATGGTTGCTAAAAAACAAACAAACTCAACAATGGAAAACAACCAAAGCAACAAGCGAAGCCGTATATGCATTGCTGTTACAAGGTTCAGATTGGTTATCTGTAAACGAAACTGTATCTGTTGAAATTGGAGGAAAACCATTGAGTACCGAAAAAAGAGAAGAGGTGAATATAGAAGCTGGTACGGGATATTTTAAAACGAATTGGACAGCAGATGAAATTACTTCAGAAATGGCTACGGTAACTTTGACAAAAAGGGACAAAGGAGCTGCTTGGGGGGCTTTGTATTGGCAATATTTTGAAGATTTGGATCAAATCAAAAGAGCAGACACTCCTTTAAAAATTAAGAAAGAAGTTTATGTGAAAAGAAATACCGATACAGGTTCTGAATTGCAAAAACTTGATGAAAAAACACTAATAAAAGTTGGAGATTTACTAACTGTTCGATTGGAAATAAACACGGATAGAAATATGGAATTTATTCATATGAAAGATATGAGAGCAGCAGGGTTAGAACCTGTAGAAGTATTGTCTGCATACAAATGGCAAGATGGTTTGGGTTATTATCAAAGCACAAAAGATGCGGCTACACATTTCTTTTTTGATAAGATTCCAAAAGGAGTGTATGTATTTGAATATGATTTAAGAGTAAGCCATAAAGGTGTGTTTAGTAATGGAATTACAACATTACAAAGTATGTATGCACCAGAGTTCAGTAGTCACAGTAAAGGGATTAGTCTTCAAGTGAAATAAGTGGGTTAAAATTGCGTTATTAGTAAACATCCCTTAGTTTTGTGCATTCATAATAAAATAGATACTCATGAAAAAATTAATTTTTACAGTTGGATTTTTATTAGCAGGTTTTGCTACTCAAGCTCAAGAATTGTCTAAACATGCACTTGGTTTACGCTTAGGAGATAATGATGGTTTGGGTTACGAAATTTCTTATCAACGAGCATTGTCCCAGTCAAATAGATTGGAATTGGATTTGGGTTTAAGAAGTAAAAACAATGTAGATGCCTATAAATTATCAGGTATTTACCAATGGGTTTGGGACTTAAGTTCTTTGGCCGATGGTTTTAACTGGTATGCGGGAGCTGGAGCAGGAGTTGGAACTGTTGAAGTTTTAAATGAAAGTGAATCGTTTGTGAATTTAGCAGGTGATGTTGGAATTGAGTACAATTTTGAAATTCCATTGCAGTTGTCGTTAGATACAAGACCTGAAATAGGAATTATTAATGGAGATAGTGATTTGTCATTAGAAATTGCCTTAGGTGTTCGTTATAAATTCTAAATTTTACAATTTTTAGTAAAAAGCCTCTGATGTTTCAGAGGCTTTTTTGTTATCAAATGTGTAAAGAAAAATAATTGTGAAGAGCATAAGAGAATAACTATCTTTGAGCCACAGAAATAATTAAAAGATGGACTTAAACGTTATTCCAAAAATAAAACATGCCAATTCAGATAATTTCTTTTTATTGGCAGGACCATGTGCTATTGAAGGAGAAGAAATGGCTCTGAGAATTGCAGAACAAGTAGTAACAATTACAGATAAATTAAACATTCCTTATATTTTTAAAGGAAGTTTTAAAAAAGCAAATCGCTCTCGTATAGATAGTTTTACTGGGATTGGTGATGAAAAAGCTTTGAAAATTTTACGTAAAGTTTCTGAAACATTTGATGTGCCTACGGTTACAGATATTCATGAGATTTCAGATGCTGCTATGGCTGCAGAATATGTGGATGTGTTGCAAATTCCAGCATTTTTAGTTCGCCAAACAGATTTAGTGGTTGCTGCTGCTAAAACAGGAAAAGTTGTGAATTTAAAAAAAGGACAATTTATGAGTCCTGGAGCCATGCAACATGCAGTTCAAAAAGTAAAAGATGCAGGTTCTGAAAAAGCTTGGATTACGGATAGAGGAACTATGTTTGGATACCAAGACATGATTGTTGATTTTAGAGGAATTCCAGAAATGAGAGAATTTGCACCTACAGTGTTAGATGTTACACATTCTTTACAACAACCCAACCAGACAAGCGGAGTAACAGGAGGTAGACCTGATATGATTGGAACCATTGCTAGAGCAGGAATTGCTGCAGGAGTAGATGGTTTGTTTATAGAAACTCACTTTGATCCTGCAAACGCAAAATCTGACGGAGCAAACATGTTAGATATTCAATACTTAGAAAAATTACTGACAGATTTAACAGCAATTCGCAAAGTGATCAATACATTGTAAATTTTGAAATATTAAATAAAAAAATCGAGGTTAAAATGGCCTCGATTTTTTTATTTTAAAACGGATGATTGTTATAAAATCACTTTTTTCTTAATTTCTTCTACCACTTCAGGGTTTAATAAAGTAGAAATATCTCCTAAATTCTCTGCATCGTTGGATGCTATTTTTCTTAGAATTCTTCTCATAATTTTCCCAGATCTAGTTTTTGGCAATCCACTAACAAATTGAATTTTATCTAGTTTTGCAATGGCTCCAATTGTTTTGGAAATTAATTGATTGATTTCTTTTCGTAAAACATCTTCGTCTGTTGTAACATCATTGTATTTGGTTACATAAGCATACAATGCATTTCCTTTAATGTCATGAGGGAAACCTACAATGGCACACTCTACAATATCTTCGTGTTCGTTAATTACATTTTCTATAGGAGCTGTTCCTAAATTGTGACCAGAAACGATAACTACATCATCCATTCTACCTGTAATTCTGTAGTTCCCCATTGCATCACGATAAGCCCCATCACCAGAAAAATAATAACCAGGAAAGGCAGAAAAATAAGTTTCTTTGTAGCGTTGATGATTGCCGTAAATAGTTCTTGCCATACTTGGCCAAGCTCCTTTAATAGCCAGACTTCCTTCGGCAGGAGATTCTGTAATTTCTTTTCCGTTTTCGTCTAATAATACCGGTTGAACTCCAGGCAAGGGTTGTGTAGCAAAAGTTGGTCGTAAAGGGGTAATTCCAGCCATTGCAGAAATCATAATAGCTCCTGTTTCTGTTTGCCACCATGTATCTACAATAGGGCAAGTTCCTTTTCCAATATTGTCATTGTACCAGTGCCAAGCTTCTTCGTTGATAGGTTCTCCTACTGATCCTAATACTTTTAAACTAGTTAATTTGTGTTTTTCAACCAAATGCAAAGGTTGTTTAGCCAAGGCTCTAATAGCTGTTGGAGCCGTGTAGAAATGAGTTACTTTTAATTTGTCTACAATTTCCCAAAAACGTCCGTAGTCAGGATAAGATGGTACACCTTCAAACATTACGGTGGTTGCTCCACTAGCTAAAGGACCATAGATAATATAAGAGTGTCCTGTAATCCAACCAATATCGGCAGTACACCAGTACACATCGTTGTTTTTTACTTGAAATACATTTTGGAAAGTATAAGTGCTTCCTACCATATATCCACCACAAGTATGCACCATTCCTTTTGGGGTTCCAGTAGATCCAGAGGTATATAAAATAAACAACATATCTTCACTGTCCATGTCTACAGCAGGGCAATAATCGTCTTTTATTTTTTGCAATTCCTCAAACCAAAACGTATCTCTACCTTCTTTCATTTCGGTAGGTTCTACGGTTCTTCTGTATACAATTACACTTTCTATGCCAGGTGTTTTCTCTAAAGCTTCATCACAAACTGCTTTTAAATTGATGGGTTTGGTTCCTCTATAAACTTCATTGGCTGTAATCAACATTTTACATTCAGAATCGTTTATTCTACTAGCCAAAGCGGAAGCTGAAAATCCAGCAAAAACAATGGAATGTACGGCACCAATTCTAGCACAAGCCAACATGGCAATAGCCAATTCAGGAATCATTGGCATGTACAAACATACTCGGTCTCCTTTTTGAATTCCCTTGTTTTTTAATACATTGGCAAAAGCAGATACTTTGTAGTATAGCTGGCTGTATGTAATGTGTCTAGATTCTTCTTTAGGATTGTTAGGTTCCCAAATAATAGCAGTTTTGTTTCCGTTTTTCTCTAAGTGTCTGTCTAAGCAATTTTCGGTAATGTTTAATTTACCCCCCATAAACCATTTTATTTCAGGCTTTGTAAAATCGGTTTCAAGAACTTTGTCCCATTTTTTACGCCAAGTAAATTGACTGGCAATTTCTCCCCAAAAAACTTCGGGATTTTGAATGCTCTCTTTGTAGTCGTCTTTGTATTGTTTGTAGGATTTAATCTTCATGAATAAGTGCTTTTTTGAGCTTATCAATTTAAGGGTTTAGGATTCAATTTCAAAATGTAATTTTTGTTATTATTTTATCAATATAATCAATATTAGATTGAGTTAATCATAATAAATATGCCGTAAAAAAGAGTATTCAGATAATTAGATTATGCTGTAAAGGGTAGTGAGTGTGGTGTTAAAGTCATCATTTTAGTTAATAACAATCTGTAAGCACTTGTCGGTTGTTTTTATAAGTATCAAAGGATTGTAATTTATACTTGATGCAGATTTTTTCTAGTTGAATAAATACATCATCTCTCATGATTAAAGAACCACAAAGCATGAGAACTCCTCCGTTTTTTAGTTGATTGGCTATTAGTTTTTCATCTTTAACCAATAAATCTTGAACGTAGTTGTATTCTGTAATTTCTTTAGAGTAGGCTACCTTAAAAGAGTGTAAAGTTCCTTTTTGAATGGCTTTTGTAAGCAGAGGTTTGTATAGTTTTTCTGAAGCATGAGTCCTAGTTCCCCAATATAAACTAATATTTGCGTTTGTTTTTTGATGTATCATTCCTAGAAACGGAGCAATTCCTGTTCCGTTGGCAATTAAAATAACCTGTTTGGCTTTTACAGGAAAGTGAAATTCTTTGTTTTGTTGAATAGTTCCTTTAAAATATTGGTTTGCATCAAGACTGTTTAAGTAATTAGAGCAAACACCATGCGTATGTTTTTTAATACTTAATAGCAAATTTCCTTTTTCGTTTTTTCCTATAGAATACAATCGTTCTGAGGCTTCATTAGGAGGGGTGATGCTTAACAAATCTCCAGGTACATATTTTGTTCTTTTAGAAGGAGCTAAGGTTAACGTAAAAGTTTCATCATATTCATCTTTTATATTGTTTTTCTCTAAAACCTTAAAGTTTAGTTGCTTCTGTTTTTGTACGGATAGTTTTTTTGGAAGATCTATATTTAAACTCACAGATTTTGCCCATTCCATTGCCCAATTTTTAAACTGATCATAATTCTGATTATGGATTAACAAAGGAGTGTTGGATGGAACATTTATCTGTTGATGAGCTGAAGCTTGAGAATGAACTTTTTTTGCAAACTCACAAAATTTAGGATATGACAAAGAACCTAGTCCAATAACATGACAAGTAAAAGGTATGTGAATGGTTGTTTGTTGTAATTTTTCTAAGAAATTGTTGGCGTTACTTGGCGGTTCTCCTTGTCCGTAAGTAGAAGTTATTATAATTAGTTGTTGGATATTGGAGTATTGGCTGTAGTTGTTTAAATTGTCTAAAAACACTTTTTGATTTGCTACTAACAAGGCTTGTTGCAATGTTTTTCCTAATCTTTTGGTACTTCCATTTTCTGACCCTATTAAAATAATGTATTCTGCTTCGGAGGCTTTAAATTTATTTTTGGTTTTAGAACGCAATCTCTGAAAAGAAATGATTGCTCCAGAATACATAAAATATAAAACCCCTAAAGAGCTTATTAATAAAATGATAGACCAAAGAACACTCCCTGTTCCTGTATGTAATTTAAAACTGAATGCTGATAAAATTTGAATAAAAGGATAGCGAGTTTCTTGAACAGCAGCTCCTGTTTTTTGGTGAATTTTAAGTTCTTTATCGTGTACGTTTAGGATAAAATAATCTTCTTCATCGGTAGAAAAAGGAAATTCTAATTTTGTGATGTCTTTAAGTGTGGTGTTTTTAAAAATATCAAACTCAGCAAAAGTAAGTGTTGTTTTGTTAGAGGTGTTAAAATGCTGAGCTTTAGCTTTGGTTTTAGGAAGTAAAGACAGTTTTTCCATCGACAAATACGTTCCCGTAAAAGCAATAATTACAATGGGAATTAACAACAATCTACCTAAGGCTACGTGATTGTATTGTATGGATCCATCTTTAATCATTTTAGAACAAAGCTTAACAACTCCTCCTTGTCTTTTAATAGCTAGTAATAAACCAGTGATGGCAATTAAAAAAAGTAAAAAAGAGGTGATTCCTACAAAAACTCTCCCTGGAGTTTTTAAAAATAAAGAACGATGAAAATTGGTTAAAAACTCAAAAAAAGGATTGGGTTTAGGAATGCTAGTTAAAGTGTTACCATTTTTAGGATCAATATAAAATTGGCCATCTGCTTTACTGCTAAACACAGTTGCTTTTACAAAATAATCAGCATCTATTTCTACATCCAGCACTTCATCATAGGTGTGGGTTAGTGTGTTTATCAATTCAGATAAAGGAATGTCTTCTGCCTGATGAATGTAATAAGGTTGAAGCGTATCTTGTATAGGCTTAAAAGCCAAAAAAGCTCCAGTTACGGAAGCTAAGAGTAAAAATAAAGAAGAAGATACAGTCAGATAAAAATGACTGTATCTCCATATTTTGTGAAGCATATGTTAATTAGTTTGGTAAAATTCTTACGTAACGAATGTAACCTGTTCCTTCGTATTTGTTCTTAAGATTTTCAGGATTTAAAGACACTTCCAAATCTTTTATGTGATAATCTTGATGTTCTACAGCAGTTTCAAATCTTAATTTGTTTCCGTTGTTAAGATCATTTTCACTAAGATGAAAGACAAAAACAGAACGTTCTCCTCCGGCTATAGTTGCCCCTGTAATAGCATCGGTATCGGGTTGTTTAATTGTTTCAAAAAAAGACCACCATTTAGGTAAATCAGGATACCATTTGTCATCATCTCCTAAAATTTGCAAAGTTTTTACATAGTTATCATTTTTGTCTACTACAGATACAATAACGTAAGCACCTTCACCTTCGTAGTTTTTTAATTGAACCATGCACTTGTATTTCTGTGTAGGTTCGTTGTTTTTAAAAGTAGAGAATGCCATTAAAGATAGGCATACTATGGAAAGAATATATTTAGAAACTTTCATGAAATTTTAATTTAAAGTTATTTTAAAAAGGTGATGTCTGTTTTGTTTAGCAATTCGTTTTCTTTTGCCAAATCGTAAGCACTTTCTTCAAAATCGGTTTGTGTATTTTTGTCAGCACCTTTCTTTAACAACAATTCTAGAATTTTATTGTCTTTGGCTTTCATAGCCGCCAAGTGCAAGGGAGTCAATCCGTCTTTATTTTTTTGATTTACATCAGCTCCTAATTCAAATGCTTTTTGAATTAACGTAGGTTCTCCTTTTTCAATAGCAATGTGCAATGGAGAATTATTTTTAGAAGCATTTTTAAAAGATACATTTGCAGCAGACAAAGTATTTACATATGCATTAAAATTGTTACTGTTTCTTCTGCTGTAGGCATTAAATAAGTGATAAAATAGATTGTTACCATCAGTATCAATTACATATGTATCAGCTCCTTTTGAAGTTAAAAAATCAAATGTTTTTAAACTCATACGTTGCGTTGCAAAAGTTAAGGCTGTATACCCTTCTTTATTTTGTTGATTGATGTTTTTAACGAAAGCAGCTAATGTTTTTAATACTTCAAAATTATCACCTTGTGCTGCATTTAAAAAAGCAGTGTTTCCTTGTTCATCTTTTTGAAGAACATTTGTTCCTTTTTTGATAAAATAATCTACAATTTTAACATCTTTAGTTCCTCTAGAGATAAAGTGTAATGCAGTTTGTCCTTTTTTGTTGATTAAAGTTGCATCTAGTCCTAGAGAATCAAAATATTGATAGACTTCTAAAGGATTGTTGTAGCCTCTTGCTCCATGACTTGCAAAAAGCACTAAGTTTTCTCCTTCTTTATTGATTTTTTTATAATCAAACCCTTTTTGGATGAGGTCTTTAATCAATGTAATGTTTCCGCGTTGTGCAGCGTAAAATAAAATGTTGTTTCCGTTGTTATCTGTAGCTTTATTATCTAGCCCTTTTTGCTGAAAATATTCAATAATATTCATATCTTTTGCGTGAGGAGCTAATAATAAAATGGCATTTGCACCTGCTCGGTTGGTTTCTTTTACATCTATGCCATTGGCAATCATTAAATCATAAATATCAGTGTTTTCATGTCCTGCATTTACCGTAAACGTAAACCAGTTAAAACCATGACTTCCTACAATTTTAGTATCAGCACCTTTTTTAAGTAGCAACTTCATAGTTTCGATGTCTCCAGCGTAACCAGCCCACATTAAGTAGCTTCTTCCATCGTGTGTAGGTTTGTTGATGTTGTTTCCGGGTAAAGACAATAAATACTCAATTGTTTTTACGGGAGCTTTTGCCATAACTGCAAAACTAACAGCATCAAAAGCACCTCTATTTTGCTTTACAGCATCGTTTCCTTCTTTTATTTTTTGTTTAACAATTTCAACCGTTGGTTTTGTTTCCCAAAAAGAACGATTGTGAAAAACATTATTACTTTGTTGACGTGGTCCTCCTTTTTGTGCAAAAAGAAAGAGAGGAGTTAATAGTAGTATAATTAATATTTTCTTCATCATGATTTTATTGTAGAAAGTCCCTTTTTGAAAGACAAAAAGGGACTTAAAATGATTTTTTTTTATTAGTATGCTCCTAAGTAATAACTACCAGATATAGTTTTTAAGGTAGCACCTTTTGTAATTTCTTTAGTTAAAGTATTAATTACATAAATAGAACCTTCCTTTCCTGAAGGAGTTAAAGGAACATAAGCAGTATCTCCAACCAAACCAATGTATTGGAATTGACGTAAAGATGTTTCTAAATCTGCATCTGCTTCAACATCTGTAGCTAATTTTACTGAGTTTGAAGGTGTGTTTAAATCAATTAAGGCAACGTATCCTCCATCTGCATCATCTGAAGTATATAAAACAACACCAATTCCGTCTTTAATATATCTCCAAGCTTTAATTTGCGCTCCAGTAACACCAATTGCAGAGTTTAAGTCAAAATGGTAGTCTTGATCGTAGTCGTTAGTCGTACTACTAATACGTAAAATATCTGCACCTGATGTAGCGGTAGCTTGATAAACGTGTCCATCTGTACCCACATATTGAGTCATAGTACGGTATGAGTTGTTAACTTCTGTTGAATTTGTAGAAGTAATAACAGTAGGATTTTTTAAAGAAGGGTAATCTAACACTAAAGTTTTTGTACCATCAATTTCACCATATGGCCATACAGGGATACCATCCTCATTTAGAGTAGGAGTTGCAGTAACGTCATATTTTCGTGTTCTACACCCGATAAAAAGTTTAGTTTGTGCAGCGTTTAAAATAGGAACATCTACACGCCCTACGTTGTAACCAGCTGCTATTTCTTCATCTGTCCAAGGAAAATCAAATATAGCAGTGTTTATAATAGCAGTTTGATCTAAGTCTAATACAGCTATTTTTATTTCACTTTCAGCGCTTATAAATGTATAATTACCATCTTCTCCTTCATATCCTACATCAGATGAGCTTGCGTATACACCAATACCAATACCTTCTGCAGCTTTCATCCAACGAGGTGCTGTACCTAAAATTGCAGCTGTATTTAACTCGTATCCTATTTCTTCAAAGTCGCCTCCTTCACCAACTTCGTATTTGTTAAACACACCACCTTCGGTACCTGTGTATTGAATGTTGTATAAGTATTTACCATCAGCAGAAGCTTGTACACGAGCGGTACGGCTAGATTTTAAACCAATACCTTCTACAAATTCTCCATTTTCATATTTTAAAAGGTCTACAATATAATTTGGATCCTCTGCATTTTCTACAGTAATACCGTATGCACGAGTCCCTCCATTACCTCCAGTTCCATCATCGTCTGGGAATGATGCTGTTAAGGTAATATAGCGAGTTTCATCAACAGGATCTACAGTTGAGTCATCATTTATGTCATCATTGTCACAACTTCCTAAAGCCAAAACGATGCTTAATAATGCTATTTTGAATAGATTTTTTTTCATGATATTAATTTATTTAATTATTATAATTTATTGATTGTGTAATTTAATTTGAAATAGATACCTCTCCCTGGTTTTTGTATTCTGAAGTTATCGTAGAGTTCAGCATTTAATATGTTTTTAACATCTAGGCTTGCAACTAATTTTTTTGAAGGGAAACGATAACTCAATCCTATGTCATGTGATAATTGACTAGGAGTCTTGGACCATTCTGGTTGTCCCCATACCGTGAAATATTCACCCACATACCCCATGGTGTAATAAGTATTTAATATGGATTTCTTTTGAAATACATTATTAAAGCTATACTGTAAATTAGCGTTAACAGTAAAAAACGGTTCGTTAATTAATTGTTGGTTATAATATGGAGCTTCTTTATATGCATTGATAAACTTTGAAAAATTTAAAGAAGTATTTAATCGGTTATTATAGATGTATATAATTTCTGCTTCATAGCCTTTTGCTTGTGTTTTTCCTAGGTTTACGTATTTAGTCACTTGAATATCGGCTTCTTCTTCTACTTCAATTTCAGATTCATCTACAGCTTGTTGAGCGATTTTATCATATCCATTACGCAAAAAAAGATTCGCATAAACGGATATTTTGTGTTTATTAAATTCCAGCGCTTTTAAACGGAAACCTAAATTGTAATTGATGTTTTTTTCTGGAATTAAACTTGTGTTAGAAAGAATATTCAAATCAGGAGCTCCAAATAATTGGTTGTCTGTAGGGGCAACATAGGAGCTTTCTGTAGAAGCTATAAGGTATAAATTAGGGCTAACATTGTAAGATAATGTGGCACCGTAACCAAAGTTAGAATTACTAGAAACAGTATCTTTTCTCACAATTGAGTTAAC
Source organism: Wenyingzhuangia sp. 2_MG-2023 (assembly GCF_030548295.1). Classification (GTDB taxonomy): domain Bacteria; phylum Bacteroidota; class Bacteroidia; order Flavobacteriales; family Flavobacteriaceae; genus Wenyingzhuangia. The sequence goes on along the minus strand of NZ_JAUOSB010000001.1, from coordinate 306,635 downwards.
TTCATTTATTGTAGTAATTTTGTATTCTGTTTGGCTTGTGTGGTTATAGGTATACTTACCTAAAAAATTTGTCAATAATTTTTTATTAAAAGTCTCAGCTTCGTAATTAAGTGAAAGGATGTGTTGGGATATGGTACTTATTGTTGCGTAATCAGTTATAGATGAATTTAACAAATCTTGATCTTCTCTATCTGTCGCTTCGTATTTATGGTTTATAGATATTTTATGTCCATCAGTTATCATATAACCTAAATTCGAACGCATATTTGTAATTTCTCTATCAGTATTTGTGATTGTTTTTTCTCCTTGTTGTCCACCATTAAGTGTCTTAAGAGGAACTCTTTCTCCATACTCAATAACCTCTCTTGCAGTACCATCCCAATTATAAGCAATACCAACGGTATCTTGTACATACGTGCTTCTATAGCTTCTTGCAGCATTTACTTTTAACGCTAAGTTTTCGATTAAAAAGTCTTTTTTACTATAGTTAAGTAATAATACATGAGCTTCAGCTTCACTAAACCTACCAACATAGGGTACAGACATTGTAGTTCCATGAGGTATTTCTCTATAATTGCTAGATCCATTGTAGCCTATAAAAAATTGATCTGCCCATTTTGTATCTGTAACCCCAACTTCAAAACGCCCTCCTAATGCTTTGTATGTATTGTTAAAACGTTTGGCACGATAAGGTCTCGTAATTTGCCCTAAGTAATTTACATAGGTTGTAGATTCTCCCCAAGTTTCATAGCTGTTGTCTGTATAGGTGTAAAAAGCTGAACCTCTAAAAGCAAGTCCTGTATTTTTATCACGAAGAATAATTCCAATATCCGACTGTGACGTGTTAAACGATCCATAAGACGACGCCAGATTGATGTTGTTTTGAGAGACATCTTTTTTTAACACTACGTTAATAGCTCCTCCTGAATAATCACCGGTAAGATGTGAAGGTAGCACACCTTTGTATACTTCTATACGTTCAATCATAGAAGTTGGTATATTGTTAAGGTTGAAAGATTGACCATAAGTTGAAATCTCTAGACCATCAAGAAAAATTCCGACAGTACTTCCAGACATACCATTTAGGTTGTATTCTACATTAGAACCTACCCCTCCATTTTGTCTTATACGTACACCAACAGACCTGTCTAATAGTTCGTTTGATGTTAAATTTCTTAACGAGGCTTCTTTAGTATCTATTACATTTACAGCAAACCCTTCTGTTTCAATTTTTGTTTTTTTTGTTTTTCCCTTAAGGACTACTTTTTCCAAAGATTCTGAACTTTCGCTCAAAGCAAAATCACAATTAATTTTTTGATGTTTTTTTTCATTGATTATCTGAATTTCTTTCTGTTGAGAAGTAAATCCTATATAAGATGCAGAAATAATATGTTTTCCTGCTTTTAGATTGTGAATTAGATATTCTCCCTTTTGATTTGCAATGGTAGCGTATTGGTTGTTGTCTACTAAAATAGTAGCTCCTAATAATGGAAAACCATCAGCACTTACAACCTTTCCAATAATTATATTGTGTTTTTTTTGAGCAAAACTAGTAGCTGTAATACAGAATAGTAAAAGGAATATGTTTTTCATTTCTTTTTGGAGTATCTTATTTAGATTAGATAAAAATAATTTACTTTTGCAAAAGTACGTTATGAAGAAAAGTTCTAGATAACGCAATAAGAAATTATTATAACGCAAAAGGAATAAATGGAGATTTGTTTTAAAAGTTCAATTTTTGAGAAAGGAGAGTTGATAAAGTCTTTTGACAAAGATTTTAAATCTCAAGAAATAGATGAGAACACTTGGTTTGTAAATAATGGAAGTATACAAGGAACTATTCAGGATGTTCAGCTTGATAAAATGTATATTTTTTATCAGAATTTTAAGACTACTACGAACAATTTTGACTTAGTGGCTTCTCATAGTTTTCCTTTGTTTAAGTTGCATTTTGAGTTTGATGGAGATGTTGCAGCAAGTTTTGAAAACAATAATAAAGCAAGTTTTAAGGTTTTAAAAGAACAGTATAATCTGTTTTATTTCCCGGCATCAACAGTAACGTATGAATATCATGAAGTCCAAAAAAAATCTTTAGAAATTTATTTTACAGAATCTTTGTTACAAAATGTAATGGGGTTGTGTTTTACAGGAAAATCTAAAAATCTACAAGATTCTAAATTGAACCAAACTGTTTGTGGTTTTTTTAAAGAAGGAATGTTGATGAATGAGCAGGTTGGAGGAATTCTAAAAGATGTGATAAATTGTGGCTTTGAAGGAGTTATGAAAAAGGCCTTTTTAGAAGCTAAAATTATTGAGTTGCTGTTAATATCGTTAACCGTTACTAAAGAAAAAGTAGTAGAAGATGATCTTAGCGAATTGGATAGAGAGAACTTGAAGGTTGTTGAAAAACACATCAAAACAAATTTAAAAGGAGAACTGACTATTTCTGAGTTGTCTTTGCTGGCGGGAATGAATACGTCAAAATTAAAGAAATGTTTCAAGAAACTGTATGGGACAACTATTTTTAAATACATTACATCGCTTAGAATAGAAAAAGCAAAAGAATTAATTCAGAAAGAAAAATTCACTATTTCTCAAGCATCTTATGAAGTTGGGTACAAAAATCCACAGCATTTTACAGTTGCTTTTAAAAAGAAACTAGGGTATTTGCCTAGTCAATTGAAAAAGTATACGTATCAAATGTTTTATTTGGTTTGTTTAAATGATATTGATATTTGTTTGTTCTTAGAGGCCTTGTAAACTTTTAATTATTGATTTGTTTCTTAAAATAAAACAGATGATTTAGAGTCTTTTGTAATAAGATTTGTAAAACATCAACCTATAAAATTTATCGAAAACCTTTTCTTTGTTTCTTAAGGTTTTAACGTTTGTAAACTCAGTTGAATCTTTATATTTGTTATAGAATTAAAATTCAACTAAAATGAACAAAAAAGTAATCTTAATGATTCTTGATGGATGGGGTGTAACTCAAGATCCAAAAGTATCTGCAGTTTTTAACGCAAACACATCATACATTGATTCTTTATACAACAAATATCCAAATGCAACTTTGCGTACGGATGGAGAATTTGTTGGTTTGCCAGATGGACAAATGGGGAATTCTGAGGTAGGGCATATGAATTTAGGGGCTGGTAGAATTGTATATCAGAACTTGACAAGAATTAATATTGCAGTAAGAGAGAAGACTTTAGGGCAAGAAAAAGTGCTGGTTGATACTTATAAATATGCCAAAGAAAACAATAAGAAAGTTCACTTATTAGGATTGGTTTCCAATGGTGGAATCCATGCACATATCGATCATATCAAAGGATTGTTAGATGTAGCCAAAGAGAATGAAGTAGATAATTTGTATTTACACGCATTTACAGATGGTAGAGATACAGATCCAAAATCGGGTGCAGCTTTTATTAGCGATATTCAAGAGCACATGACTAAAACTACTGGAGAATTGGCAACAATGACTGGGCGTTACTTTGCCATGGATAGAGATAACCGTTGGGAACGTGTTGCAAAAGCTTACCATGCTGTGGTGAATGCAAAAGGAACAATGTCTACCGATGCGATAGCTAGTTTAAACGCAAATTACGCAGCAGGAGTTACGGATGAGTTTTTAGAGCCCGTAATTATGACCAATGCTGATGGAACTCCAAAAGCAAAAATTGAAGAAGGAGATGTTGTTCTTTTCTTTAACTACCGAACTGATAGAGGAAGAGAGTTGACAAATATGTTGTCTCAAAATGATTTTGCTGAGCAAAACACTAAAAAGTTAGACTTGTACTACACAACCATTACTTTATACGATGAAACGTTTAAAGGAATCAATGTGATTTACAACAACGATAATATTAAGAATACCATTGGAGAAGTTTTATCTGCTGCAGGTAAAAAACAAATCCGTATTGCAGAAACAGAAAAATATCCTCATGTAACATTCTTTTTCTCTGGTGGACAAGAAGATCCATTTGAAGGAGAATCTCGTATTTTAAGGAATTCGCCAAAAGTTGCGACTTATGATTTAAAGCCAGAAATGAGTGCTTATGAATTAAAAGATGCTTTGTGTGAAGATTTAGAAAAAGGAGAAGCTGATTTTGTTTGTTTGAATTTTGCAAATGGTGATATGGTTGGACATACTGGAATGATGGATGCGGCTATTAAGGCTTGTGAAGCTGTAGATGCTTGTGCTAAAGCTGTAATAGAAACAGGATTGGCAAATGGATATTCTACACTAGTAATTGCCGATCATGGTAATTGTGAGGTAATGATGAATCCTGATGGATCTCCAAACACGGCACATACAACCAACCCAGTTCCTATGATTTTAGTAGATAATGATATCAAAGAAATTAAAGATGGTGTTTTAGGTGATGTAGCTCCGACTATTTTAAAATTGATTGGTGTAGATCAACCAAAAGAAATGACAAGATTCCCGTTGGTATAGCAATCTAAAAAGGTTTATAATAAAAAAAATCCAGCCAATGTGCTGGATTTTTCTTTTTAAGATGTTTAAAGAGGAGATACAAAAAACTCGGAACAGCAAATTGCCATTCCGAGTTTTATATAATGTAAAGATTAACGAAGTTGTTTGTCAATCTTAAATATTCTTATTTTTCACCATCTAACAATTCAAAAAACTCATCCAATTTAGGCATGATGATAATTTTTGTTCTTCTGTTTTTAGATCTGTTTTCAGCAGAACTGTTTTCAACTACAGGAGCGTATTGAGATCTACCAGCAGCAATCAATCTAGCAGGTAAAACATCGTATTTAGTTTGTAACTCACGAACTACAGCAGCAGAACGTTGCACAGATAAGTCCCAGTTGTCTTTTACAGAAGCACCTTCTTTAACCAATTTGTCATCAGTGTGTCCTTCTACCATAACATCCATGTTAGGATATTCGTTAACAACAGCACCAACTTTCTTTAAGATAGATTCTGCTCTTTTAGAAATTCTGTAAGATCCAGAGTTGAATAATAATTTATCAGCAATAGAGATAAATACTTTTGTTCCTTCAATGTTTACAGAAATATCTTCGTCATTTAAACCTCCTGGTAAAATTTTCTTCAAGTTAAAAGCAACCGCTAAGTTGATAGAGTCTTTCTTAGAATTTGCTTCTCTAATGTATTTGATGTACTCATCTTTTTGTTGCAACTGAGATAATGTTTGTCTCATGTTTTCAGTAGCAGATTTAGACATAGCAATCAAATTGTCTACATTTTCTAAGTACTTGCTATTTCCTTTTTCTAAAAATTGAATTCTATCTTTTAAAGCAGAAATTTCATTTTCAGCTTTTCCTAAATCAACAGTAGAGGCAGATAAATTCTTTTGTGCAGAAGCTAATTTGCTTTGAATAGAAGCTTGCTCAGTTTGTAAATCGCTGTACTTTTTTTTAGACACACAAGATGTTGCTACTAAAGAAACAGAAACGATTAATATTAAAACTTTTTTCATGGGTTATAAATTGTATTTTTGTTTAAACAAATATAAAAACTTTCCAGTTAAAACCTAATGGATATGCACCGAACTGCTACTATAAAACCTTTTAAAGTGCTTTTTTTTTGTTTCATAACACTTTTCTTTACAAATGCATGCAACGTTAAAAAAAACGGATATAAAAAACTTCAAGGAAACGTATTTGGTACCACTTTTCACATTAAGTATTCTGATAATCTAGAACGTGACTTAAGTGAAAATATTGCAGAATTATTTAAAGAAATTAATAATTCTCTTTCTACGTATCATAACGAATCAGTTATTAGCAAATTAAATAGTGGAATTCCATCTATAGAAGTGGATGATAATTTTAAAAATGTTTTTGTTTTAGCTAAAAAAATTCATAAAAACACAGAAGGATATTTTGACCCTACTATTGGAAAAACAGGGAATGTTTGGGGGTTTGGTCCTAAAAAAATAACCAAAGAACCAAGTGTATCAGAAATAGATAGTTTGATGCAGTATGTGGGTTTTGAAAAAGTGAGTCTAAAAGGAAATACAGTTGTAAAAGAGAACAAAGAGATTTATTTAGATTTTAATGCCATTGCCAAAGGTTACGGAGTAGATGTCGCGGGTTTGTTTTTAGAAAGCAAAGGGATTAAAGATTATTTGGTAGAAATTGGAGGTGAAATAAGAGCTAGAGGTAAAAACGCTAAGGGAGACGATTGGTCTGTGGGTATAGAAGAACCTCATTTTGATGGTGCTAGAAGTTTGCAAAAAATTACGCATCTTAAGAATGAGGCAATTGCGACTTCTGGAAATTACAGAAAGTTTAGAATAGATAGTATTACAGGACAAAAAATAGCACATACGCTGAATCCTAAAACGGGTTCTCCTGCACAAACTGATTTGTTAAGCACATCTGTGATTAGTACAAAATCTTGTGGGGAAGCGGATGCTTATGCAACGGCATTTATGGCGATGGGATTTGAAAAAGCTAGAAAAATTGCATTGCAACATCCAGATTTAAAAGTGTTCTTTATTTATTTAGAAAACGATAAACTGAAAACCTACAAAAGTGAGAACTTGAAGTTTGTGGAATAGTTTATTGAGAGTTTAAGATATTGCCAAGAAAAACATATTTACTAAATCAAATTCTAAAAAGTTAAGAGACTCGCTTTTTCTGAAGCAGATATCAATGTTGAAAAACAATTCTAAAAGAAGAGAACTATAATTCTTTAAAACAAATAGGTAAAATCTCATTTCTCATCAGAGCGAATTTCTCAATTTCTTGAGGAGAAAAATGGTCGGTAACTTTAAATTGTTTTACAGTAAAACCTGCTTTTTCCAGTCTAGTAAAATAGTCCAATCCGTAGATTCGTACATGATCGTATTGACCAAAATGGAGTTGTCTTTCTTCGGGTAATACAATACTAAAATCTTCGTAGGTGTTTTTTCTTTTTGTGTCTTGTGGAACTTGAAAAATTCCCCAACCTCCAGGTTTTAACACACGGAACAATTCGCTCATTGCTTTAGCATCATCTGCAATGTGTTCCAAAACATGATTGCAAAAAACAACATCATAAGTATTGTTGTCAAAAGGCAAATCACAGATGTCTGCTTTTACATCTGCTAAAGGAGAAAATAAATCAGTGGTGGTATAGTCTAAGTTTGTTTGCTTTCTAAAGCCTTTGTAAAAACATTGCTCAGGAGCAACGTGCAGTACTTTTTTAGGAGCGGTAAAAAAATCTGAATGATTGTTTAAATACAACCATAACAAACGATGTCTTTCTAAAGACAAAGTTCCAGGAGCAAGTACGTTTTCTCGTTGATTTTCGTAGCCATAAGGCAAGAATTTACGATAAGATTTTTGATTGATAGGATCTGTAAATGTATTTCCTTTGTAATAAAAATCTAAAAAAGGTTTTGCCAAATAACTGGCTTTGATCAACCAAGGTCTTGGAACCACATTCAATATGGTTTTGAACAAACTCATTTAAGCTCCATATGGTTTAGCTCTAAACTGATCTTCTACATTGGTAACAATTCCCAAAGCATCGTTGATGTATTTAAAAGTAGAAAGAATTTCTGGTTTACCGTCTACAATAGCAATATCGTGCTCAAAATGTGCAGATGGTTTACCGTCTTTTGTCAAAATAGTCCAACCGTCATTTAGCTGAATAATATCTTTGGTTCCCATGTTGGTCATAGGTTCAATAGCAACTACCATCCCGTTGACAAATTTTTTACCTCTACCACGTTTTCCGTAGTTTGGCATTTGTGGATCCTCGTGCATTTCTCTACCCAATCCGTGTCCTACCAATTCTCTAACCACACCATATCCATGATCTTCGGTGTATTTTTGAATGGCATAACCAACATCACCAACTCTATTTCCGGCTTTTAATTCTGCAATTCCAACGTATAAACTTTGTTTGGTTACTTCTAGTAATTCTTTTACTTCAGGAGCAACTTCTCCAACTTCAAAAGTATATGCATGATCTCCGTGAAATCCATTTTTAAGAGCCCCACAATCTATAGAAATTACATCTCCTTCTTTTAGAGGCTCTTTGTTTGGAATTCCGTGTACTACTTGTGCGTTTGGACTCATACACAATGAATTTGGAAAATCGTACAATCCTAAAAATCCAGGAACCGCACCGTGATCTCTAATAAAAGCTTCTGCCATGGTATCCAAAGCTAAAGTTGTGACACCTGGTTTTACTTCTTTGGCAAGCATTCCTAAAGTTTTAGATACGATCAATGCGCTTTCTCGCATCAATTCAATTTCTTCAAGAGTTTTTAGTACGATCATAGTCCTGATTTTATGGAATGCAAAGATAGTATTTATTTGAAAACTCTTCTTTGTTATGGATTTAGTATTTTTTAAATATAATTGACATCGTTCATTTTTACGTTGTGTTTTTTATGTATTGTTTCTATAACGATAAGAATTTCTTATTTGGAGTCAAAGAATTAAAGATTTCTCTTAGTTCTCAAGAGATGTTATGTCATCTATTTCTTTTATTTTTATACAAAAAGTACAGGATGATTATTAGAGAATTGAATGGGGTAAAACCCAAATTTGGGGAGAATTGTTTTTTAGCTGAAAATTGTGTGGTGATTGGTCAAGTAACTATGGGAGATGATTGTAGTGTTTGGTACAATGCTGTTATTAGAGGAGATGTTCATAGCATTACAATGGGGAACAAAGTGAATATTCAAGATGGAGTTGTAGTTCATGCTACGTATAAAAAATATCCAATGGTTATTGGTAATTCAGTCTCAGTAGGTCACAATGCCATTGTGCATGGTTGTACCATTCATGATAATGTTCTGATTGGAATGGGAGCTATTGTAATGGATGATTGTGTGTTGGAATCTAATTGTATTATTGCTGCAGGAGCAGTGGTTACGAAAGGAACCATTGTGAAGTCTGGAAGTGTGTATGCAGGTACACCCGCTAAAAAAATTAAAGATTTGAGTGAAGAATTACTAAAAGGAGAAGTAAATAGAATTGCTGATGCGTATGTTAAGTATGCAGGTTGGTATAAGGAATAGAAAAAGCTCCAATTGTATGTTTGGAGCTTTTTAAAATTTATCTCTTGTCAAGTATTTTTAGTCGATTTTCTGTTTTGCCAATAATTACAATTTCATTTTCTTTTGGAAGTTGTAAAGGATATTGAGCATCTATATAAATTCCCGCTATAGAAGCACCAATAATAGCACTTTCTCTTGCCAAGACTCCGTTGGTAGTTCCGTAATTTGCATCTTTTAGCACAGGATGAAAATCAGGATTTTTATAAAAAGCTTTTAAAGTGTTAGGAACCAATACAAAGTTTTTAAAAGACAAGGTTGCAGTATTGTCACTAGCACTCATACTAATATTTTTAAAGATTGAGTTTGGAGCAAAACTTCCTTTGGTTCTTCTTTTAGAATCTTTTGCCACAAATCCTTCTTTTAAGAATAAAGTCCAGGTACTCCCTTCAGACTTAGCAGCATCTACAAGTACTCTACCGTTTAATACAGAATGTGGCTGTAGTAATACTGCTGCTTTTCCATGAATACTAGCTACGTTTTTAATCACTATATTATCAACTCCTAAATCGTATTGTCTACCTGTATGAGCTTCTACTCTACAGGTCATTCCCCCTTCAGAAGATAAATTTTTCAACAAAATGTTTTTTCCAACATTGGTTTGTACCAACCCATAACCTATAGAGCCACCAGTCAATTCAACATTTGTAATGGTTACGTTCTGTGCAATATTTGCAGTTTCGTTATCTATTTCTACAGGATTAAAAGCAATGGCTGCTCCTTTGGTCAATTCATCTTCTATTTTAATATTTTCTATCAAAACATTTTTTACATATCCAAGAGCAATAGCTCTATAGAAAGTGTTTTTAGGTCTGTTAAGAATCAATTTGGGTCTAGTTTCAAGATTACCTAACCCAACTATTTTTACATTTTCTACTATAGGTTTTCCTTCTATCATCCCTACATTGAACAAAAAGTTTTTTCCTTTTTTTGTATGATCCATTTGGATAAAAGTTCCTTCTTGAATAGTGATGTGAATGTTAGACTGTAAGGTAACTTCTTTAAAAAGATAGGTTCCTGTTTGAATATAAATTTTACCTCCTCCTTTTTTGGATAAATTTTGGATTAGTTCATTTAGTTTTTCAGTATCGTTTGTTTCATCGATATGAGAAAATTTTTTGATTCTGTCTGAAGGGAGTTGGTCAAAATCTAGGGCTTGATAGCCTGCACCTTCTTCTGAATAAGGTGTGGCTTTATAAACGGCAATATCGGATACGTTTCCAGGATGAATTAACGTAGTGTTTTTTTCTTGTGTAATTTCGGAACTACTAATTTGATTGTTGTTTGCCGAACAAGATAAAATAGATGTTAGTAAAAGTATGTAGAATTGTTGTTTCATTGTAGATTTCTTTAAGGTGATTAAAACTATAATAAAGAAATCATCAAATAGAGCTCTATATGTACATTTTGCAGATGATAATTGCTTTGTGTGTTGAGTGGTTTTAAAAAATCACATAATCGATAACTGTGTTTTCAATATCCTTTACAAGATGAGTTAGTGTTTTAGGATCGCTATTGCTCATTAAGTAATGCTTCCCTTTTTGAATAGTATTATTTCTAAGATTTTTTTCAAATAGAATTTTTTCTGTTTGTTTAGCAACGGCACATCCTGAATCAATTATGGTTACTTTGTCTCCTATAATTTCTCTGATTTCAGGAATCAAGTAGGGGTAATGTGAACAACCTAAGACTAAATAATCTATGTTTTGAGCAACCATCGGAGTCAAAAGGTTTTGCAAGAGTTGTTTGGTTTCAAAACTGTTGATAAGGTTGTTTTCTATAAGCGGAACCAATCCTGTACCTTCTTGTTCAATAACTGAAATATTAGAAGCAAATTTTTGAGCAGTTTCATGAAACAAATGACTGCTAAGAGTTCCCTTGGTAGCTAATATTCCTATAGCTTTGGTTTTAGTAGCCAAGGCAGCGGGTTTTATGGCGGGTTCAATTCCTATAAATGGAATGTCAAATTGGTCACGTAAAATGTTTATGGCATTGGTTGTAGCAGTATTACAAGCCACAACAATAATTTTAACACCTTTTTGAAGTAGAATTTCTGTGTTTTTAATACAGATAGCTATAATTTCTTGCTCTGATTTTTCTCCATAAGGTGCATTTTTACTGTCTGCTAAATAAACAGTATTTTCATTAGGCAATCGATGGATAATTTCTTTCCAAATGGAAGTACCACCAACGCCTGAATCAAAAACACCAATGGGAGATTCTGGTTTTTGTAACATAGTTTTAAAACAAAACGGTAAATTAAAGATATAAAAAAAGCGTTCTGAAATCAGAACGCTTTTAGAATTTAAAAAAGAATAAACGTTTTGACTTAATTTACTCCTAATTTTGTTTTGATTGCAGCAGAAATATCTTCTCCTCCTTCAGAATAGATCAATGTTCTTGCATCTAAAATGTACTGAAGTCCTTTTTCTTTTGCGTATGCTTTGATGGCATCTTGTGCTTTTTTGATAATTGGTTCTAACAATTCATTTTGCTTTTTTTGCAATTCTTGTTGCGCAGCTTGTTGTAATTGTTGAATTTTAACTTGCTCTTGTTGTACTTCTGCAGCTCTCTGTTGGTTTTCTTCAGGAGTTTTAGATTTTTCTTCAGCAGTATATCTGTCAAATTTGGCTTTCAAAGCTGCAGAAGCTGCTTTGATTTCAGACTCATAAGTCTTTCCTAATTTTTCCATGTCAGTTTGCATTGTTTTTGCTTCTGGCATAGAGGCTACAACTTCATCTAAGTTGATGTGAGCTACTTTTTGTGCTTGCGCAAAGTGTGTAAATCCTATTGCTATAATTGCAATTAATAATGTAGTTTTTACTTGTTTCATCTTGTTTACTTGTTTAATCGTTTTTGTCGTTCTTCTTCCCTTTTAATTCGGAGTTCTTCTCGTTTTTGTCTTTGTTCTTCTATTCTCTTCTCTCTAGCTTTTCGAGCTTCTTCTTTTTTCAATTGAGCTTCTTCGGCTTCTATTTCCTTTTCAGATTTTTGAATGTACTTTAAAACTAGGTCGCTAATATCGTAATTGTTGTTTGTATATAGCATAACAATTGACGAAGATTTTTCAAAAATCATATCATATTTACGCAATTTGGCTACCGTCTGTACTGCATTGTATACCAAATCTTGATATGGCGTTACTAATTTCTTTCTTAATTCAAATAACTTACCTTCTACGCCAAAGTAAGTGTTTTCGGCTTTAACTATCTCGTTTTCATAGTTTTTTATTTCAACTTCTCTGTCTTCAATTAAATCTTCCGTTAACAATGGTTTTTCATTCAAATACTCCTTTTTTAGGGTTTCTAACTTTAGATACATTTTGTCTAAGTTTTTTTTCCAAAGAGTAGTTTCTGCATTTAATTTATCCTGAGCGTTTGTATAGGATGGAATCTGTTCTAAAACATATTCCATATCTACAAAACCTATTCTTTGTAATTGCTGTTGTTGTATTTGTGCTTGAATTGAAAAAGCACAGAAAACAATAACTAAAAATAGTTTCTTGATAAATGTATTAATGATGCTAGAAATAATCATGCCATTTTTAAAATTGTTGACCTATAATGAAATGTGTTTGCCAACCCGATTTTTGTGTTTCTCCTGGTATGTTGTCAAATCCATGCCCAAAATCAATACCTAACAAACCGAATGCTGGCATAAATATACGAATTCCAAGTCCGGCAGATTTTTTAACATCAAAGGGATTGAATGTGTTTAAATTTCTATAAGCATTACCCGCTTCCATAAATCCTAAAGCATAAATAGATGCAGAGGGTTTTAAGGTGATAGGATATCTAAATTCCATAGAAAACTTATCGTAAACCGTAGTTCCAATAAATTCTGAAGTATTGTTAGCGGTAGTTCCTAAATCGGATAAAGAACTGTTGGGATATCCTCTAAGTCCAATTACTTCTCTACCATCAAAGTTGTTGGTGTTCATACCATCTCCTCCAACAAAATATCTTTCAAAAGGAATTTCTCCTTTACCATCGTTATAGTTTCCTAAATATCCAAATTGCATATTGGTCATCAATACCAATTTACCAACCAATGATGTGTACCATTTTGCTTTTAAATTGATTTTGTAGTATTCTAAAAGTTTAAATCTTTCGTTATTAGTGTCGTATTCTTTGTCTGTAAATAAAGAATAAGGAGGTGTTAATTTACCTTCTACAACAAATGTAGAACCATATTTAGGGAAAATTAAACTAGGTCCTGCAGAGTTACGCTGTAAGGTAACGTTGTAAGACAAGTTGTGAGAAACACCTTTTCCGTCGTCAAAGGTTAAAGAACCAAAATTAAAGTTGTTTGCTTCGTACCTACGGTAACTAATTGCATTGTTGATAGAAAAATAGTCATCTGGCCATTTTAATCTTTCTCCAATTCCAACAGAAATACCAAATATATTTAACAATTGTCCTTTATCAACCTCGTTGTAAGATGTAATTGATCCATTAGAATCTCTTTGATATCCATATTGTCTTTGGTTGTAGATAGAAAAACTAAATGACCTTGGTTTTTTACCCCCTAACCATGGTTCTGTAAAAGAAACACTGTTAGAAGAGTTAAATCTACTTGCTTGTAGTCTTAAAGATAATTGTTGTCCATCTCCTAAAGGTAAAGGTTTGTATTCTTCTTTGTTAAAAATATTTCTGATAGAGAAGTTGTTGAAAGACAAACCTAGAGTTCCAATAAAAGAACCTCCACCATAACCTCCTTGCAATTCAATTTGGCTAGAACCTTTTTCTTCTAAGCTATACTCAATAGCAACCGTTTTATCTGCGTAATTTGGTTTTAAATCTGGGGTGATATTTTCTGCATCAAAGAATCCCATTTGCCCTAGTTCTCTAATAGAACGTATAATGTTGTCTTTACTGTACAATTCACCAGGTCTTGTTCTTAATTCTCTAAAAATCACATGGTCATTGGTTCTTTCGTTTCCTGTAACTGAAACGTGGCTAACTGTTGCAGGATCGTCTTCGTGAATTCTAATTTCTACGGTAATAGAGTCATTTTCTACCTTGGTTTCTACCAAATTAATTTGAGAAAATAAATATCCATTGTTTTGATACAGTGTAGAAATATCTTCAGAATCTGGAGTTCCATCACCTTTTACTCTTTCTTCTAGTGCTTTAGAATCGTAAACATCACCTTTTTCTATTTTTAAAATTCTTTGAAGAAAATCTGTGTTGTAAGTTTTGTTTCCTAAAAATAAGATGTCTTTGTAAAAATATCTGTTACCTTCTTCAAGTGATATGTGTAAATTGATTGAATTTTTATCTTCGTTCCAACTAATACTGTCAGAAATAATTCTAGCATCTCTAAAACCTTTTCGACGGTATTTTTCTATCAATTTTTGTTTGTCTTCTTCAAAAGCATCTTCAACATATTTAGAACGTTTCCAGAACCTACCCCAGAATTTTTGTTTGGTATCTTTTAATGCTTTACGAACATCTTTGTCTTCAAACTGTTCGTTTCCCTTAATATCAATTTCTTTAATTTTTATCAAGTCATTTTTGTCAATTCTGACAATTACATCTCTTTGATTAGCGTTTGTTGCGTTGACTTTGGGTGTAATCGTTACATCTGCACTTAAATATCCTTTGTCAATATAATATTGGCGGATATAATTTTCAGAAGAGGTAATTAAATTTTCTGTTAGCATTTTACCTGCGTTCAGCTCAGTATCCTTTTTAAAGGTTTTTGCTTTAGATTTGCTAACTCCTAAAAAAGTAATTTTGTTTAATTGAGGCAACTCTTTAACCGCAATTTCTAAGTAGATAGTGTTACCATCTAATTTGGTAGCGTAAACTTCTACATCACTAAATTTGTCAGATTTGTGTAGTTTTTTAATAGCACTTGTAAGCTTATCCCCAGGTATTTTTATTTCTTGACCTGTTTTTAACCCAAAATAAGAAATTACAGAGGTTTCTGAAAATTCATTTGTACCCGTTACGGTAATACCTCCTAAAAGATATTTTTTAGAAGTAGTTAAATCCGGTTGAGTTTCTTGAGAGAATAAAAAGTTTGTTACAAGGAATATAAGTCTAAAAGTATAGTTTTTAAGTAATTTGTTCATGTTCTCCATCTAATTGTTCACTGGTTTTTCCAAACCTTCTTTCTCTGTTTTGATATGTTTCGACTGCTTTATACAAATCCTCTCTTCTAAAATCAGGCCAAAGTATATCTGTAAAATATAATTCAGCATAAGCCATTTGCCAAAGGAGGTAATTGCTAAGTCTTTGTTCTCCACTTGTACGAATCATTAAATCTACATCTGGTAGGTTATAAGTGTATAAGTTTTGTTGAACAATTTCTTCGTCAATATCGTTAATACTTAAGGTACTATTTTTAACTTTTTCTGCAATTTTTTTGATACAAGAGGTGATTTCTTCTCTGCTTCCGTAGCTAAGAGAGAAGGTTAAGATAATTTTGGTATTATTCTTAGTTACATCAATCACTTCTTTTAAGGTTTGTTGTGCTCTTTTAGGCAAATCATTTAATCTGCCGATAGCATTTACCTTAACCCCATTTTTTTGAAAGTCGGGTACTTCTTTTTTTAAAGATTTGGTCAATAAATTCATCAATGCATCTACTTCTATTTTGGGTCTGCTCCAATTTTCGGTAGAAAAAGCATACAATGTTATTGCTTCGGTTCCTATTTCAGAGGCTCCAATAACGGCTTCTCGTACTGCTGTTAGCGCATTACGGTGACCAAAAATTCTAGCCATTCCTTGTTTTTTTGCCCATCTACCATTACCATCCATGATAATTGCAATATGCTTAGGAACCTTATTGTTTTTTAATTTGTTTAACAAACTGTAATTTTTAATTTAAAATTTGCTTCGGGCTTTATTACTTTTAGGCCAGCCAAATGTATAATAAAGACTCCCTCCAAAGAAATAATAAGCATCTAAAGTGCTGCTGTTAGATGCGTCGTTGTCTAACTGGTCTGTTAAAGCTATTCTTCCTTTTGCTTCTAATGACAAAACAAAATGCTTGGTAAGAGCTGTTTTGTAACCAATACCAACAGGAAGCGCAATGGTAGGTTTTATACCTGCACCTGAATTAAAAAGTAATGCAGCACCTTCTAAAATAAAATAAGGTGTTGATCTTTCGTTAGCTCTATATCTTAATAGGTTGTATTTCTTAAAGTTGTAATCAATACCTAAAGAGAATTCACTCATAGTTGTGATGTCACTACTAATACGGTTCACAGCAGCTCTATAAGCAATTCTTGGGTTGATATTTTTCTTAACGATAAAACCTACGTTGGTCGGAGAAACCGAAATGTTAAAAAGCTCATTACTTTCCCCAAGTATGTTAGGTATGTTTAATGTCAATCCCGCTTCATAGATTTGTGAAAAACCTGTGTGAAATGAAATCATCAGTAAAATGGAAACTATTTTTTTCATAATCAATGTTTAAATGTGTCAAATATAATTAATTGGTGGATAAATTTGGCTATCTATTCTACATTTTCACTTACGATACATCTTATTTCTTGTATCTTGTCCCCATAGGAGCTTATCTCTAAGTGTATTTATGAATGTATGATCTTTCAAAGCAATGATTTTAGCAAGAAAAGGTGCTTTGCTCACTATCAATTCTGTTTCTACATTTATGGCAGTTACTCTAGAGTCTAAAGAGGCTAGAAACTGATCTTCTCTTCTTAAAACTTTTAATTTTATTTCTGTATCGTCAGAAATAACAATAGGTCTAGCGTTTAAATTGTGTGGAGCTACAGGGGTAATTAAAAAATTATTGGTGTTGGGCATAATTACAGGACCTTGACAGCTCAAGGAATATCCTGTGGAGCCTGTAGGTGTAGAAATAATCAAACCATCAGCCCAATAAGTAGTTAGATATTCGTTATTCAAATAGGCTTCTACTCCAATCATAGAAGTTGTATTTTTTTTAGCAATGGTTAAATCATTTAATGCATAACCAATATTTACAAATTCAGATCTGTTTTCGTTGCTTTTTACATTTAGCATAACACGCTCGTCTATAGTGTAGTGGCTGTTTAAGAAGGCTTCCATAGCTAGTGAAATTTCATCTTTTTGTATGGTAGCAAGAAACCCCAATCTACCCAGATTGATTCCTAAAATAGGTATACTTAAGTGTTTGATTTGATCAAAAGCTCTTAAAATAGTACCGTCTCCACCTAATGTAATAAGTGCGTCAAACGAAGCATCTAGTTTTGTTTCGCTATCGTAAACACTTAAGTTATCTATAAAAGTAAGTCCAGTTGCCTGTATAGACTTAGCGTAGTCTTTATAAATATAGACAGATGCTTTAGCCTTGTTCAGGATGTTTACGAGCGTAGAAAGATAGTTTTCGTGAGAATCTTTATATACTTGACCAAAAATGGCTACTTTTTTCATTGCAATTACTTTTATACCGCAAAGTTAAATGTTTAAATACTTTATAAAGTAATCTGAACGTTTTTTTAATCCTTCTAAATATGAATCTTCTGTTAAGTTATTAACAATTGTATAGTCGTACCTTCTAAAAGATTGAATTAGTTCATTTATATTGATGGAATTTATCTTTAAAGTTATCAAAGTGTGTTCTTCATTCTTTTTAGAAACAAAACAACCTAAAATCTGATTGTCATTAGCTTCTACAATTTGACAAACTTCAGACATGGTAAATTCTTTCGTGTTTTTTTCTAACAAAAGAATATTCCCTTCGGTGTTTAAAAAATAAGTGTTAGAAAAATAATCTAGTGTGTCGTTTAAATCTAAATAACCAATGTATTCGTTTTGTTTGTTGATAACAGGAAGTATGTTGGTGTTGTGTTCTGCAAAATTTGAAATAACATCTAAAAGAGTGTCATCATCTTTAGAGAAAAAGAATTCGTACATATACTCTAATACTTCTAGTTTTTGAGTCTCATCATCTAGGCTGTCTAAATCTTCTTTTGCTATATTTCCTATGATTTTTTTTTCATGCACCACAGGGATGTGTGAATAGGAAATTGCATCAAAAACTTCCAATGTTTGTGCAACGGTTTTTTGATTGTCTACTGATATGTCGTCTTTAGAAATGTAATCGATTAGCTCCATAGCATTCAAATTAATGAAATTTGTTAATAGTTCGTTCTATTTTGAATATTTTTGCAATCATAAAAATACAGAATATGGCGGTATTAAGCGTAAATGTTAACAAAATAGCTACGTTAAGAAATTCAAGAGGTGGAGATGTACCTAATTTAGTGCAAGTTTCTAAAGATATTGAGGAGTTCGGAGGGCAGGGAATCACCATCCATCCAAGGCCTGATGAACGTCACATTCGTTATCAAGATGCGTTTGATTTAAAAAAAATAGTTACAACCGAGTTGAACATAGAAGGGAATCCGATTCCAAAATTCAAACAATTGGTGTTAGATGTAATGCCAAATCAGGTTACGTTGGTTCCAGATGGTGATGATAATATTACTTCAGATGCTGGTTGGGATACCATCAAACATCAAGCTTTTTTAAAAGATGTAATTGCTGAATTTAAAGCGGCGGGAATTAGAACTTCTGTTTTTATAGATACAGGAAATCCTGCGTTGATAGAAGCTGCAGCTACTACAGGAGCTGATAGAGTGGAGTTGTATACCGAAAAGTATGCTGTAGAATATGCAAAAGGGAATACTAGTGTGATTGCGGAATATGCTGAAGCTGCAAAACTTGCAAAGCAATTAGGAATGGGCGTAAATGCTGGACATGATTTGAGTTTGAAAAATATCAATTTTTTCGCAAAAAATATTCCTGAGTTAGATGAGGTTTCTATTGGACATGCGCTAATTTCTGAAGCATTGTACTATGGTCTGCAAAATGTGGTAAATATGTATTTATATAAATTACAAGACGTGTTATAATATGGAGTTGTTACATTCAAATGTTGTTGGTTCGGGTTTTCCATTGATCATTCTTCATGGGTATTTTGGTATGGGAGACAATTGGAAATCTCACGCAAACACATTGTCTAAAGATTATGAAGTGCACATGGTAGATCAGCGAAACCATGGACGTAGTTTTCATTCTGATGAATTTAATTACGAATTGATGGTGGAAGATTTGCGATTTTATTTTGAAGAAAAAGGAATAGAAAAAGCAATTGTGTTAGGGCATTCTATGGGAGGAAAAACAGCCATGTTGTTTGCTGTAGAATATCCAGAATTGATAGAAAAGTTGGTGATTGTAGATATTGCTCCAAAATATTATGCACCACATCACCATGCTATTATCGATGCATTGAATAGTGTGGATTTTTCACAATTAAAATTACGCTCTGAAATAGATGATATTTTAAAAGTGAATATTAAAGAAGAAGGAGTTCGTCAGTTTTTGTTGAAAAATGTGTATCGAAAAACCAAAACAGAAATGGCTTTTCGTTTCAATTTAAAAAGTTTGACCGAAAACAATTCTGAAGTAGGAGAAGCCTTGCCTTCTTTTACCATGTATGATGGAGATGTTCTTTTTTTACGTGGGCAGAAATCGGATTATATTCAAGACGAAGATTTTTCATTGATAGAAGCACATTTTGAAAAAGCTGAAATAGAAACGGTATCAAATGCAGGACATTGGCTGCATGCAGAAAACCCTGTTGAGTTTTACAATAAGTTGATTCGCTTCTTAAAGCAATCTTAACTGGAATCAAAGCGATTGAGCATGAATTGGTTATAACTTTTGTAGCTTAACGAAAAAATCGTATTTTTGCACCCAATTTTTTAGAGATTTTAAATAAAATTAGTCAAATGAACATTACTAAAGAGAATATCGATGCATTGAATGCAGTAGTTAAAGTTGATATTACAGCAGAGGATTATCAAGAGAAAGTGGCTTCTGTATTAAAAGATTATCGTAAGAAGGCAAACATTCCAGGTTTTAGACCAGGACAAGTGCCTATGGGATTGGTAAAGAAGCAGTACGGAAAATCAGTAATGGTTGATGAAGTAAATAAATTATTACAAGAGTCTTTGAATAACTTTTTGGCTGAAGAAAAGTTAGATGTTTTAGGAAATCCATTACCAAAATTGGAAGAGAATTTTGATTGGGATGCTGAAAACTTTTCTTTTGAATTTGAATTAGGATTGGCTCCAGAAATCAATGTAGATTTATCAGCAGGTAAAATTACAAAATACAATATTGTTGCAAACGACGAATTGATTGATAAAGAAGTTGAAAACTTACAAAACCGTTTTGGAAATGTAATTTCTCAAGAAGAAGTTGCAGAAAATTCCACTATTAAAGGAGTTTTTGTAAACGAAGAAAAAGAGATTGAGGCTGTTGCTACATTGGTATTAGAGGATATCAAAGGAAAATTAAACACTAAAAAGTTTGTAGGGTCTAAAGTAGGTGATGTTTTAGAGTTGAAAACTAAGAATTTGTTTAATGAAGATTTAAAATTAGCAACTTCATTAGGTTTAAAATTAGAGGAAGTTGAAGGTTTAGAAATTCCTGTTACTTTTAAAATAGATGAAATTAGCTACACAGAACCAGCAGATTTAGATCAAGAATTGTTTGATAAAATCTTTGGAGAAGGAGTAGTTTCTACTGCTGCTGAATTGAGACAAAAAATTAAAGAAGATGCTGAAGGACAGTTTGTACAACAAGCGGATCAATATTTGTTAAATGCAATAACAGAAAACTTAATTGAAAATACTTCTTTTGATTTGCCAAAAGAGTTTTTAATCAAATGGTTGGAAAGAGCTGGAGATAAACCTCTGACAGAAGAAGAGGCTGCTGCTGAATATGACAAGTCTGAAAAAGGGTTGCGTTACCAATTGATTGAAGGTAAAATAATGGCAGACAACGATGTGAAAGTTGATTTTCAAGAGTTGAAAGATTACGCAATTGGATTTATTAGACAACAAATGGCTCAATATGGTCAGATGAACCCTGAAGATCAAGAATTGGAAGATATTGCAATGAGAGTTTTGCAAAATCAAGATGAAGCTAAGAGATTACAATCACAATTGATTAGTTCTAAAATGTTAGACTTGTTTAAAGAAAAAGTTTCTTTTGATGAGAAAGAAGTAACTTATGAAGATTTTGTGAAAGAAGTTTATAAATAAGAATTGCATCATAACAAATAAAAAAGCGTTTTCTATATAGAAAACGCTTTTTTTATTCTTAATTATCTTCTTTGTCCTCCTCCTTGACCTTGTCTTTCGGGTTTAGGGGCGTTTTCTAATTCAGTTTTAGAAATAAATCCATCATCGTCAGTGTCTATTTCAGAAAACGTTTCTGCTAAAGGTCCTTTGACTTCGCTTTTAGACAATAAGTTGTCTTTGTTACTATCCATTTCGGCAAATAATTCTTCTATAGACGGACGTTGGTTTCGTTGCCCTTGTCCCTGTTGTGATCTAGATTGAGTTGTTTGTTCGTTTGACTTACAAGAAATGGTCATTGTAGCAATAGCTACTGTTACTAATAAAAATTTAATATTCATTTTGTTATAATTATGTGTTTATATAACTAAAACAGGAAAGAAGTTGTTCTCCCTACCCAATATTAGATAATTTAATAAAGAACAAATTAGGATTTTAATTTCTATTCATTTTCAGCAGACATATGGCTGATTTAATATTTAATTATTGTTCCTTTTTTAAAGTTTTAATGTCAATAATTAATTGATTTATAGAGGTTCTGTTTAGTCCATTATAAATACCTCTAATGTGCTTGTTTTTATCTATCAATACAAAATTTTCGGTATGTAAAAAATCATCCTTAGTTTGTTCTAAACCTAGGCTTTCTTCAACAAAATATGCTTTTCTACCCAATTCATAAATTTCACCTCTATCTCCAGTTACTAAATGCCATTTGTTTGGAATAACACCTTTAGATACAGCATAGGAGTTTAGTACAGGAATGGAATCTAAGGTTGGGGTTACGGAATGAGAAAGCAAAAGAACTTCGTTATCATTTATAAATTCTTCTTGAATTTTAGACATGTTGCTAGTCATGGTAGGACATATTCCTGGGCAAGAGGTGAAAAAGAAATCCGTAACATAAATTTTATTTTTAAATGTTTCCTGAGAGACCGTATTCCCTAATTGGTTTGTTAATGAGAAATTAGGGATTTTATGAAATTCTTGTTCCTCATTACTGCCAGGTGTAAGCCAGTGTGGTGTAAAATTAGCTTCGTTGTAATAGGGTAAATAGTCTACTCTACTTGTTTCTTCAATTCTACTGTTTTGTTTTTTAGTTTCATTTTTACACGAAGCTAAAACAACAATAAGTAAATAGAGTAAAATTTTATTTTTTTGTGATAACAACTTTTTCATCATTTAATTTATAACATAAGTTTGCACGTTTTAAACCAAAAACACGACCGTGTTTTGCTTCGTAATTAACGTATATTTCTCCGTTTGCTAGCCAAGCTTGTTGTATGCCATTTTCTTTTCCGCCAGTTAAGTTTCTTAATTTAGATAATTGTCCATTTGGATACCAATTTTTCTCTACACCTTCTTTTTTTCCTTTTACAAAGTAACATTCAGATTCTAGTATTCCATTTGCTCTCCATGCTTTGTAGGTATTTGTTAAAGCATTTTGGTTGTAGTTGGATTCTATTCGCAATTGACCATTAGAAAACCATTCTTTGGCAACACCTTGTTTTTTACCCTTATAAAAACCAATTTTTTGTTTTAACAAGTCATTTTTAAAATAGACAACAGCAAAACCATTAAAGGGTTGTTTTTTATAATACCAAACTCCTTCAGTATTGTTTAATGTCAAACTAGATTTGTCAATAAAAATATTTTCAATTATTATTTTAGTATCTAAATTTTGTTGCTCTTTATGATGATTACAGCCATAAAAAATAACTGCAATCATTAAATGTATTTTAAGGTGGAGGTGTCTCATTTTTAATATCCTTGGAAAGGTCCTGTAAAAGCAATATACGATCCTGTATTAGAGTAGATTTCGTTTATGATGTGGTAGTGGTATTCTTGCTCACCTTCTGTATATTGTGTTGTTGATGTATGTCCGCCAGACACATCTAAATCTGTGGGATAAGTTCCTGTAGCATTGCACTTTCTACCATAAATAAAAACACCATCAAGTAAAATTCCCACCAAGGCATCATCATCGTTAGAGAATGCTTTAGGTTCTAAGTGGTAGTGGTATACTCCAGGTCCAATGTGTGCACCAGTCCAATCTAAACTACCTGCAGCAGCATCTAGGGCTCCATTCCCTTCTTGATCGTTAAAAATAGAAACACCACTTACTGCTATTCCAATAGTGTTAAGTTCTGTAGAAACGGTATTACCTGTTAAGTTTGGTGTTGCATCTACAGTAATGGTCACTGCATTGTTGTTACTTGTCATAATAGAAGGGGTTGTTTCTACATCTGATTCTTCTAAGTACAAGTCACTGTCTTCTCCCCAATATACTGTTTCATGATTTGGTAAACCTGTAGTTTCAATGGTGTATTCTGTTCCTCCATTAGATAAGTAAACAGTTACTGCCTCTTCGTTAAATTCAGCAAATGCTTTGTGAACTTCTGTTACTACGGTTTCTTCGGTATCTACATTGTCACTGTCTATATTGTTTTCGCTGCTACATGAAGAAAATCCTATTATTAAGGATAGTGCAGTAAGGCCTAATTTGATATTTGTTTTCATTTTCTTGTTTTAAGTATGTGTTTGTATAATTAAAACAAGAAAGGTATCGTTTACCCTACCTACTAGTTGTTAATTCAATCAAAAGCAAAATGCCCATCCAATTTATTTTCGATGAGTTTCAATACTCTATTAACATCAGCATCGTCTTTTATAAAAATGGTCAAGTTTTCTTCTACCCGATTTCTACTTATAGATTCTTGAATTTCTATAAAATCAACACCGCTAATTTTTTCTAGTAAATCTTTGCATTCTTGATCGCATTTTGTGTCATTTATATACACTTTTACGGTTTGTTTTTTGGGACTATTTCTTATTTCTGTTCTAAATGGAAGCATAATAGTATGTTTTGAGGTTGTATCTTCTCTAATTTAAGAAAAAGGAATGAACTTATCAAGTATGAATTTTACAAAGAGTCTTTTGTGAATTGAGGGTAGTACTGATGGTGTTATGTAAATACTCACTTAAATTCAATTATTTATTTTTTGATTTGGAGGCTAAAGTATTTATTAATAGTAATTTTATAGACTGTTAGGTTAGAACGAAAAAATCATTTTTATGAAAAGCTCAAAAGCCATTTTTTATATGATATTTAGTGTTATTGCGTTTTCATTTATGAATGCAGTGGTTAAATATTTAAATGATTTTAGTGCCTACCAAATTGTTTTCTTTAGATCTGTAGGAACTTTGTTTTTTACCATTCCATTAATCATAAAAGCCAAAGTTTCTTTTCTTGGGAATCATAAAAAATTGCTATTTCTTAGAGGTTTAGCCGGAGTTATTTCTCTAACTTGTTTTTTTCAATCTCTAAATTATTTGGCTTTAGGTACTGCAGTTTCTTTAAGATATACATCTCCTATTTTTGCTGCAATTTTTGCCTTTATTTTTCTGAAAGAAAAAATAAAGCCTATGCAATGGTTCTTGTTTTTAATTGCATTTGCTGGTGTTTTAATTATCAAAGGTTTTGGAGTAGATGTAAATTCTTTAGGTTTAATTTTTGTAATGTTATCAGCTGTTTCTTTAGGTTTAATTTTTGTTTTAATCCGTAAAATTGGAAACTCGGAACATCCATTAGTTATTATTAATTATTTTATGGTGATGGCATTTGTTTTTGGAGGGTTGATGTCTATCAATCATTGGAGGCATCCAAACTTTATAGAATGGCTACTATTGTTAAGCTTAGGTTTTTTTGGATATATAGGGCAATTGTATTTAACAAAAGCTGTTCAATCATACGAAACAAATGTAATTGCTCCTTTAAAATACCTAGAAGTAGTTTTTATGATTTTGATTGGTGCTTTTTGGTTTGGAGAAACCTATAATTTATGGACTCTTTTAGGTGTGTTGTTAATTATGTTTGGTTTGGTTTATAATGTTTATTTAAAAAGAAAAAGTTAATATCAAACCCAGTGTTCTCTATCTAAGCTACGGTATTGAATAGCTTCTGCAATATGATGAGATTCAATGTTTTGAGAAGCTTCTAAATCTGCAATAGTTCTGCTAACTTTTAAAATTCTATCGTAAGCTCTGGCGGATAGGTTTAAAGATTCCATTGCTTTTTTAAGCAAAGCTTTGGTGTCTTGGTTTAATTTGCAGTATTTTTTAATGTGCTTTACATCCATTTGTGCATTGTAATGTATGTTGTATTCGTCAAATCTTTTTGTTTGTAAGTCTCTAGCTTTTTGCACACGTAGTTTGATAGATTTGCTAGTTTCTGCTGGAATTTCATTACTCAATTTGTCAAACGGAACAGGGTTCACTTCAATATGTAAATCAATTCTATCTAACAACGGGCCTGAAATTTTATTCAAATATTTTTTTACCTCTAATGAAGAAGATTGGATTTTGTTTTGATCGTTCATAAAATCACCACTTGGCGATGGATTCATACTTGCAATAAGCATAAAACTACTAGGATAAGTAATCGTGAATTTTGCTCTAGAAATGGTTACTTCCCGGTCTTCTAAGGGTTGTCGCATAACTTCTAAAACACTTCTTTTAAATTCAGGCAATTCGTCTAAAAACAAGACTCCATTGTGAGCTAGAGAAATTTCACCAGGTTGAGGATACTGTCCACCACCAACCAGTGCAACATCAGAAACAGTGTGATGAGGAGATCTAAATGGACGTTCTAAAATTAGACCTTCCTTGTTTTTAGTATTTCCTGCAACGGAGTGAATTTTAGTAGTTTCAATGGCTTCGTTCAGAGACATGGAAGGTAAAATACTTGGGAGACGTTTTGCCAACATAGTCTTTCCGGAACCAGGTGGACCAATTAATAAAATATTATGACCTCCAGAAGCTGCAATTTCCAAAGCACGTTTTACAGATTCTTGCCCTTTAACATCCATAAAATCGAACGAAAATTTATCATCTATTTCGTTTAAATATTTTTGAGTATCAAAAATTAGAGGAGTAAATTTTTTGTTGTCGTCTAAAAAATCTATTACATCAGATAAATTTTCTAGTCCATAAACTTCAAAGTCATCTATTAATGCCGCTTCTTTGGCGTTTTTGGTAGGGAGAATAATTCCTTTAAATCCTTGTTTTTTAGCTTCTATAGCAATAGGTAAAACTCCTTTTAGGGGCTGTAAACTTCCGTCCAAAGAAAGTTCTCCCATAATAATATATTCCTTTAACTTTTGGGAATTTACCTGATTGGATGCAGCTAAAATTCCAACGGCTAAAGATAAGTCATAAGCGGTTCCTTCTTTACGCATGTCAGCCGGAGCCATGTTTATGGTTATTTTTTTACCTGGAAAATGAAGTTGATTATTTTTAAGAGCTGCGTGAATTCTAAAGTTGCTTTCTTTTACGGCATTGTCTGGCAAACCCACAAGATGGTATCCAATACCTTTGTCAATATTTACTTCAATGGTAATAAGGGTTGCGTCCACACCTAAAAAGGCAGCAGCATATACTTT
This sequence comes from Wenyingzhuangia sp. 2_MG-2023, assembly GCF_030548295.1. Taxonomy (GTDB): domain Bacteria; phylum Bacteroidota; class Bacteroidia; order Flavobacteriales; family Flavobacteriaceae; genus Wenyingzhuangia. The sequence goes on along the minus strand of NZ_JAUOSB010000001.1, from coordinate 280,041 downwards.
TTCTAACATAGCAAATTTCTTTATCTGCTAAAGTTATTAAAAAATACAGGTTAGAATTAAGGTATTCGTAAATTAAAAGCCTAATTCTTGAGCTTTTTTAGAAAGTTCCACTAAATTTTTAACATCTAGTTTCTTCATTAGGTTGAAACGGTGTGTTTCAATAGTTCGTTTGCTCTTTCCTAATTTTTCTGCAATTTCTAAATTGGTAAACCCATTTAAAATGAATTCTAAAATTTCAGATTCTTTTTTAGTCAATTTAGAAGTGTCGTTGTAACTGTTGGCAACTGTTCTTTGAGGAGTTGTTCCGTTGATCAAACTTTTTACAATAGCATCAGTAGTGTCTCCACTAAAATACTTACCACCATTGTAAACGTTGGTAATTGCTTTTACAAATTCATCTTTATTTGTGTCTTTTAACAAATAACCACTTGCTCCTGCAGAAATTGCTTTTAAGATATATTCCTCAGAATCGTGCATTGATAAAATGATAGACCTTGTAGAGGTTCCCAATTTTGAAAGTTGGGCTACGGCATCAATACCATTCATAATAGGCATGCGAACATCAATAATTAAGATGTCTGGTTTCAATTCCAAAGTAAAATCAACACCTTCTTGTCCATTAGTTCCTTCCCCCACAACAGTAAAGTTGGGTTCGCTTTCTAACAAAGATCGCAGTCCATTTCTTACTAATAGGTGATCATCAACTAATAAAATGTTAATTTGACTCATTGGTTTTTATGAATTTAGGAAAAATAGGGTACTTAATGAAATTATACGTAAAATTACAACGAAATTACGTAAATTCATAAGAAAATCTACGTAATTTTTCAGTCAGAGATTATTCTGCGCTTTTGGGGTAAATATATTTAACCTTTTTAACGAACTTTGTATTATAAATTAATTTACATGAAATACGACGAAGCAATTTTATTGATAGATGAGGCAAATAAAAAAGATACAAACCAAGAAATAGTTGGGGATATAACTTATTCAAAAGAATATATCTACGGGGTAAGAATGAGCAAAAAATTAGAAGATTTTATGCCAGATGCTCCAGAGTCTTTAAAGTTGGCTGTTAGATGTCAACATATTTGTAGATGGGAAATTCCAAGGAGTACTTATCCTATGGATAAAGTTGGTTATATAACTTGGAGAAATGAATTGAAAAAAATGCATTCTCAAAAAGCAGAAGAAATATTAAAAGAAGTAGGTTACGAGCAAGACTTGATTGATGAGGTGAAATTTATGTTGTTAAAAAAACAATTAAAAAAGAATGAATTGACTCAAGCTTTAGAAGATGTAATTTGTTTGGTGTTTTTAGAATTCTACTTTGATGACTTTGCAACCAAGCATAGCGATGAAAAAATAATTGATATTGTTCAAAAAACGTGGGGTAAAATGTCTGATAAAGGACACGAAGCTGCGTTGAAATTGCCATTTTCAGACTCTGGATTGGCACTGGTTCAAAAAGCATTGGCTTAAATTATGGGATTATTAGATACGTATTTATCAGATAGGGAACGGTCACTTTTACAAAAAAGGAGGTCTAAAATATCAGGAGCTTTTTTTCTGTTGTTTGCGATTGTCATTGTAATGAGTTACGCAATTCAAAATCAACTTTCTGATGAGAATACGGTCTTAATGACACAAGATGATATTGACAACCTAAAATTGTATTTAGGATTGATTTCTACATTTGTGTTGGGATATTTGGGTTATATTTTATTCAAATTGATTCGACCAACCTATATCACGTATTTAGATTTGATTACGGATTTGTTAGCTATAAAAAACAACATCCATAATTCAGACAGACCTTTATCGTCTAGAGAAAATACATTATTGCGTTTTAGAGAATTGAACTTTGCGGTAAACAATGCTGTTTTGTACGCAACAATTACAGATGAGAATAGAATTGCGTATATCAGTAAAAAATTTGAGCAATATTTAGGTCATAAAGAAGATTTGACCTTTAGGAAATTTGAAGAAGTACTTACATACAAACACAATCAGCACCATAGAATTAGAAAGGTGTTGAATAGTGCGGAGGGTGAGTTGGTGAATAAAGAGTTGAGGTTGACCAATCATGAAGGCGAAATTTTTTGGATGGAAATGTCAATCATCAATATGGACAATCTTAAAAATTCTAAACGTAGGTTGATTGTTTGTCATGACATTACCAAGCGAAAACATGCGGGTATGGAAATGCAACGGGTAAACAGAAATAAGTTTGTTGCAGAAGTACAGTCACAAAAAGATTTGTCTCAGCAAATTATGACGGCTCAAGAAGATGAACGAAAACGTATTGCCAAAGATATACATGACGGAATTGGGCAAATGTTGACAGCATTGCGTTTTAATATTGATGGTATAGATTTTACCAACAAAATAAAAGCAGAAGAAAGTCTTTCATCACTAAAAGAAGTTTTTGGACAGTTGATTAAAGATGTGAGAGCAGTAACTTTTAGTTTGGCTCCACCAGAATTAACGGATCATGGAGTGGCTTCTGCCATACGTAAAATGAGCAACATGGTTGGGAATTTTACAGGTCACAAAGTATTGTATGAAAATGTTTCTGAATTTGACAAACGATTGGATAACAATGTAGAAGTAAATATCTACAGAGTGGTGCAAGAAGCTGTAAACAATGCTTTAAAATATTCAATGTCTGAGTATATTTTAATCACGTTGTACCATACAGATTCCTATTTAAAAATTAGGGTAGAAGATGATGGTGTAGGGTTTGATACCAAGGACACTCACAAATACAAAGGAACAGGAAATGGGTTAAGATTTATGAGAGAACGTGTGAATTATATAGATGGTGAGTTGTTGATTACATCAGAAGATGGTAAGGGAACCACGGTGAATATTGTGGTGCCAATTTCTAAATAATTTTGTTTTGTTCAATTTTTTGTGTATTATAAATACATAAATTGAAAAACAAAAATTATGAAGATCAAATTTTTAGTAATTGCTACGTTATTTTCTGCCATTGTTTTTGCACAAGAAAACAATTCCTATTTTGGAATCAAAGCGGGTTACAATTTAAGTTCGTTAAGAAGTGGAGATGTAGACAATAGAAATGGATTCCATGTAGGGGTTTATGGTGAACACCAAATTAACAACAATGTTTCTTTTCAACCAGAGCTAATATATTCTCAGTTAGGGTTTAAAGATGGTGACAATCAAAAAATAAAGCTAGATTACATACAAATCCCTTTGATGTTTAAAGCATATATTTTAAAACCTTTATATGTTGAGTTAGGTCCACAAGTAGGTGTAACGATTAGTAAAAAGGAAGAAACTGATTTTATAATTGGTACTTCTACCAAAACATCTGAGCCTAATACTTTTGATTGGGGAATTAACGGAGGTGTAGGTTTTGCTATCAATCCAGGAGTAACAATAGGACTTAGGTATTATTATGGGTTGAGCAGTGCTTATAAAGATTCGGATGAATTTAATACATTGTTTCAAGCATTTGTTGGAATTACATTGTAAGTAGTGTAAAAGAATTTTAGCTAAAAAACCGATTTAGAATTAATTCTAAATCGGTTTTTTAATGCTTCTTTAATAGCTAGCTGTAGCTATAAATACTACAGCTAGCTCCCTTGGTTTTCAATATAAATAAAACATAAAATAAACTTATTATAAAAATGGCTAATTTTTACAGCATTAAAAATCAATAGGGTATTTTTTTAAAGTTGAGCATAAGTGTTTAAATGTTAAAACCAATAACCGTAAAATCTTATGTTTGGACTATCGGCACTTACAAATGCACCAGAAATATTTGAATAGCTGGTTACACTTCCATCGTCTTTTATAGCATTAAAAGAACCTTCATTGGTATAATACAATCCATTTGGTCCTGCAAACATTTCTATAAATGGCAAAACAGCTGCTTCTAAGAAAGCCCCATTACCATCTCTAGGTCCTACATAAGTTAAAAAATACTTATTATCCTTAATTTCAGAAGTAAAGGTATAACGGAATCCATACCCTCCCATTAGCAAGAGTAGTTCTACATCTGAACCATCAGGTGAGGAAAAAAGAGCTAGTGTTTCAAAAGGAAACCTAGTACCAGCGTTTGTTTCAATTTGATCAATTAAAGCATCAAATCCAGGAGATGTCAGCGCATTGTTTCCTTCACTTAAAGCATATACAAATGTTCCTAAATCTACACCAATATCAGCTACGTCATCCGTAAGAAACGCAGGTTCGTCAAAAAAACCAATAGATGCAGTTTGACCATCTACGGTTGCTACAAATTGAGACAAATCAGAATCAAATACAAAATCTTTAAATGAAACTCCATTCGTTTCAATAGCAGGATCTGCAATCAATCCTTCTTTTGTTCCAGCTACACCAAAATTCAATTCAGAAAATTTACCTTCTTCATTCAATCTTTTGGCATTGGCAAACAAAGTAGCGGTGTTGTAAGACAAGTCGTATCTTGTTTCTGTAGTTCCATCAGAAATAGCTAAAGATTTGTAAACAGAAGTTGTAGCATCGGAAACTAATTTTTCGCGCATTATTTTACTTTCTTCAATTTCTGTCCAATCATCTACGGTGGCTTTGGTAAATCGCAATTCTATAAAGTCTCTGTTGGTTCTAAAAATAAGATCATCACCTTCTTGTCCGTAGTATAAAAATTCAAAATCTCCTTTGTAACCTTCACCTCTTAAATCTCCCGTAGGAAAATTGTCCGAGTCTGATAATTTGTGAATTTCGTTTCTGGTAGCAAAGGAGAGTTTGGAGGTAGACCCATATACAATTTGGTATTCACTAGTAGCTACGGTAAAATCATCATCAAAATCTGAAGTCATTCTTACGTTTTTATCATCCTCAAAATCGAAAAGAAAAGTGTAACCTCCTAACAATTCATTGTCTGTAAAATAAGTTGTTTTCCAACCTTCTGGTGATGACTTTAATAATTCTTTAATTTCTGTTTCGTTGTTAGTAATACGAACTGCTGCCGATTCAGAAAACTTGGACTCAACCTCTATTTCATCTTGACAAGCAGTAAAAACTGTTGTTAAGAGGATGAGTAATGCTATGTTTTTGAAATAATTTTCAATTATTTTTATGTCCATAATTTTTTAATTTAATTGTTTAAAACTTCTAAAGTATTTCTAGCTGCAATTTCTTGAAGCTGGTAAATGTCTAGATCAAAATTTGTTTTGAAGTATTCTGCAACAAGCCCTTCTTTTGTTCTAATTGCGTTGATTGCAATTTGTGCTTCATTACTGGCAGTTAACGTTACAGCATCTGTTACGGCTTGTATTGTTTCCGGAGTAGCATCAGCAGGAAGACTGTTTACAGCAGCAGCAACTTCTCTAGCAACAACTCGATCTTGAATTCCGGTAAGAATAGCATTGTACTCATCAGCGCTGTTAGAAAGCATTGCGTTTACCATTTCTGCAAAATCTTCGCTAACATTAGCTCTTGCGTAGTCTGTAATGTAACCTAGTTCGTTTGCTTGTTCAATGCTTTCATTAAACCATTGTGCGGTATAGTTAAAAGGAGTAATTGCTTGAAATTCTTCCTCATCAAAAGGGACAGTTTGGTTTAGAATATGTGCGTATTCATGTTGCATGGTAGATACAAATCTCACTAAACTAGCTTTGTCTTTTAAATCAACCAAATCTGTGTTGAAAAAGGTAATTCTTTTTCCTCCTTCTGCAACTCCCAAAGTGATGGTTCCTGATGGATTTAAATTGATTCCACCAACCAAAAGAACTTCTCTAGGAGCTATTTTTTTTATAAAATCTTCTCCACCAACTTCAGTGTAGGTGTCAATCCATATTTTTTTGATGGCAGCTAAAGCAGGTTGTACTTTTTCGGCAGTAGGAGGAAACAAATATCGGTTTCTATCTACCGCGTTTTCATTCCAACGATACAATACTTCAATATTGTAATCAAATGTGTAATTATCTCGGATCCATACATCCAAATCAGTTAATTCAGGAGTGGTAATGTCTAATTCGCTTTCTCCCAAATCATCTTTTGAAGCACAACTGCTCAACCCTAAAGTTAGTTGAAGCATAACAATTAAAATAATTTTTATTTTTTTCATATCTCAAATTTCTTTAATTAATAATTTATCTAGGATTGGCTGTAAGACCTTGTGCCAATGCAAAAGTTGGTATTTGCAATGCTTTTCTTGGGTCTTGTTTTTCTAAAACTACTACAGATCTGTCTGAAAGCTCGTGTGTGATTTCTAAATCAAATCTTCTAATGTCAAACCAACGCAATCCTTCGTGGTAAAACTCTCTTCTTTTCAACTCAGCAATCATTTTTACGTACGGTGTCTGGTTGTCTAACAAACTATAAGATGGGGTATATTCATCTGTTACTATAGGGTAGTTAGCTTTTACAATATCATCTGTTAATTTGTCTGTGGTAGCATCGTATGATCTTGTTTTTCTAGATAAGAAAATATCTAAATCTGCTAATGCCTCTGTGTATTGTTCTTTCATGGCATAAGCTTCTGCTCTGTTTAATAACACTTCATCAATACTAAACAATACTATTTCTACGTGAGGAATTCCGATACCTGCATTCGCATTGGTCAATTTAAAGTATTCATCAAATTTTGGTAAATTGTAAACTACGTCTGTTCCATAAACAGCATATGACCAAGATTTAGAAAGAGGATTTCCGGCTCCACTAAAAAACAATTCATTTGCTTTTAAGGCAGACAATCCAAAACGTGTACTTGCAAACCTACGATCGTAAAGTGATTCTGTAGAAACAATTAACAAGTTGGTGGTCTCTGTAGCACTTGGATAAATGGCTTTGTTTTGACTATAAGTTAAAGATCTGTATCCTTCTGTATTTCTAATTTGATTGCTAGGGTTTGTCAATACTTTAGAAGAATGTTCAATTACTTTGTCCCAATCTCCTTTATACAAATAGAATCTAGTAGCAAATGCATATGCAGCACTTTTTGTAAAGTGGTATTTAGGCTGATCATAATCACTTGTAACCAATGCCAGTCCTTCAATCAAATCTTTTTCAATTAGGTCGTAAACTTCTTCAACGGTATTTCTGGTGTATTCTTCTAAAAGAACTGTTTCAGGTTGTAGAACATAAGGAATTCCTAAGTCTGTACTTGCTGTAGTTGAATTGTAAGATTTAGCCCAAAAATTAACTAGCATAAAATGACCGTAAGCTCTTGCTAACAAAGCTTCTCCTTTTTGTGCGCTTAAATCTGTTTCTGGAAAATTCTCTATAGAAGCCAATGCTTCATTGGCATGTGCTATGGCATTGTAACAGCTATTCCAATAGCTTGCAGGTGTGTCATTGGTGTCTAAATTACTGGTAATCCAACGAAAAGAATCTAGTTCTAAATCTGTTGTTTCTTCAGTTGTACCTTTATCATCTGCATTGTCAGACATGATTTCCGCCATCAATTGATACCCGCTTTGAGGATACGCATTGGTGATCAGTTGAGATATTTTTTCAGGAGAGTCAATCAGAGTTCGTTGATCGGGTAGTTCTGATAAATAATCATCACAACTTACTAGTTGAGTAGCAAGAGTTATCAACAGTGCGATTTTGATTTTATATATATTTCTCATCATAATTATATTGAAAGGTTTAAAGAAAAAGTGTATTGCCTTTTTATTGGAAAAGCAACACCTCCTGTGTTGATAAATTCAGGATCTTGACCGTTTAATTTTGAGTCAGAGTACAATAGAAATAAATTGGTTGCTTGAATTTTAAATTTTAAATTAGACAAGCCCATTTTTTTAACTAACTTTTTGTCTAAAGTATATCCTAATGAGATGTTCTTTAAACGTACAAACGATCCGTCTGCAATTCTAGCTGTAGAGTAATTGTATGTATTGTAAGCTTTGTCTAAGTTTGGAATTTCAGAGTTTAGTCTTTCACTTGCAATTACAGGAATGTTTGTAACCAATTCATCACCAGGTAAAATCCAACGATTTGAAAAATCTTTGGTAAATACATCTAAGTCTGAGTATTCATCACTAAAAACAGGATTCAAACGAATTTTATTTCCTCCAGAAGCACTAATGAATACAGACAAGTCCCAGTTTTTATAAGTAAAGTTGTTGGTTAAACCCGCAGTAATGTTTGGGTTAGAAGAACCTTCGTAAACCAAATAATCTAGGATGTTTTCTGATTCTTGAAAGTCAGCTCCGTTAATTTCGTTGAATTCATTGGTGCTGTCATCTGGCAATGCAAATGTTGGCAATCCTCGGTTGTCTAATCCTTTAAAATCAAAAGAAAATAAAGAGTTGATAGGATACCCTTCTATATTTCCACCATTTTGAGTTACCAAGTCAAAAACGGTAGGCTGGTTGGCTAATTTTACAATTTCTTGGTCTATATAAGAGAAGTTGAAACCTGTGTTCCATTTAAAGTGTTCTGTACTGATGTTTTTGGTGTTGATAGAAAATTCTAAACCTTTTACATCTACATCTGCATTGTTTCCTGTTTTGATGTATTCACCACCAATTCCTGAGGTTTTTACAAAATCAACATTGTCAAAAATATCTCTTTTAAAAACATCTACAGTAAGCTCAATACCTCTGTTAAATAAGGCAACGTCTAGTCCTATGTTGGTTTCGTATTGTTTTTCCCAAGTTAGTTCTGCGTTTTGTAAATCTTCTATATTAAGATAAGATTCTCTGTTTGCTAATAACAATCTGTCTGTGGTTTGATTTTGATAAATAGCCAAAGAGTTGGTTGCAGAACCAGGAGTAGCTACCAAACCATAAGAAGCTCTAAGTTGTAATGCATCTACAGCATCTACATCAAACATAAATTCTTCTCCAGTTACATTCCATTTTCCACTCACAGTACCTGTAGGCAACCATCTAGAACTATTGCTTCTACCTTGGCGGTTAGATCCATCATATCTACCTGTTGCAGAAAAAGTGTATCGGTTGTCGTAGGTGTAAGATCCTTTTCCGTAAAATGCAACGGTTCTTTCTTTTTCTTCGTTTAGAGAAAATAGATCTTGACCATCTGTGATTAATTTTTCTAACAATCTTGGATCTGTAAAAGGAACCAAGCCATTGTCGTACTGAATTCCATAACCATCAAAACGATTATCTTTTCTGTCTACAAACCTCATTTCTTGTCCAGCCAATAAACTTACTTCATGTCTGTCGTTAAATTTATCATCAAATTGAAGACTGTTTCTAAGGTAGTAAGATGTTAATTCATAATCGGTTTTTTTATAAATACCTCCTTGTGGAAAAACTGAGACAGGGGGACTGTTAGGGGAGTTAGGATCGCTGTACAAGAAAATGTTATCGTCTCTAACAATTGTAGTTTCAGCAGCATTGTAAGCACCAACAACGTTTGAGTTTTCTTTAATTTGATGTTCAAAAGTACTGTTTACATATCGGTTAGAAAGAGCAACATTGTATTTTAATTTGTCGGTTACTTTGTATTCTATATCTGCTTGAAAACGAATGTCTTTTACACTTAAATCCATGTAATTGTTTGCCGTTTCATTAAGAATATTCATAGGAGCCCAGTTGTTTCTGTAGTACTCCAAATCACCATTTTGGTCTCTTGGTCTTAAGGCACGTGATGTGTTTAGTGCAAAACTAAAAGGGTTGATGTCAAAATCTCTAGTAACAGAACCATTAAAATTATCGGTTTCGCTTTCAAATGTTCCTGGAGTCAGTTGATCTCTTACAGAAATAATACTAGACAGAGTTGCAGTAAGTTTATCTGAAAGGTAGAAAGTGTTTTTTAAATTGGTAGTTAATCTAGTTACGTTGTCTGCTATAGACCATCCTGGATCTGTATAAAAACCTACAGAAGCACTGTATGCATTGTTTTTACCACCTCCAGAAAAACTTAAAGAATGATTTTGTGAAACGGCATTTCTAAACAGCGTTTTGAACCAGTCTGTATTCCCCATTTCATATTGTTGTAAGAAAGCATTTCTAGCTTCTGGAGTGTTTTGTAAAGCAAATTCACCATTACTTAAATAAGTATCTGTTAATTTTGCCATTAAATAATACACACCTCCATATCTAGCTTGTGCTACCTCTGGTAAGTCTAAATACCCTTTAGATTCTAATTCCTTAAAAATACTTACAGTTTCTTTAGAATTTAAAATATCGTAATTGTTATAACTTGGTACGTCTGTCATAGTAACTTCAGAGCTATAGCTTACTCTTAGAGGACTATCTCTTTTTCCCTCTTTGGTAGTAATCACAACCACTCCATTTCTTGCTCTTGCACCATAGAGAGAAGTTGCAGAAGCATCTTTTAAAATTTCAACACTTTTAATGGTGTTTGCATCAATACCTGCTAAAGAAGAACTGATTAAAGTTTGTGCATTTCCAGAAGTCAATTGTGTCAAATCTACGTTAACAACGTCTTCTTGAACAACACCATCAATTACATAAAGAGGTGTGTTGTTTCCAAAAATGGAAGAAGATCCTCTAATGGTAATTTTAGGAGCAGTACCAAAAGTACCCGATACATTTTGGATGTTTACCCCAGCCACACGTCCTTCTAACATTCTAGAGGCATCGGTAATACCATCAATTTTTAATTCTTCTAATTGTAGAGAAGTACTTGCTCCAGTAAAAGTTCTTTTTTCAACTTTTCCATATCCTGTAATTACTACAGCATCTAAAAGCTCTAAAGATTCTACCAAAACAATTTTTAAAAACTTTTGGTCTTTTATCACAATTTCTTGTGTGGTAAACCCAACAGATTTTACTAGAACAGTATCTCCTTCGCTTACTTCTAGTTTAAAATTTCCATCAAAATCAGTAGCGGCTGCTTTGTTGCTTCCTTTTACAGAAACGGTAATGCCCAATAGAGGTACACCATCTTCATCTACAACCTGACCTGCAATGACAAAGCTTTTTTGTGCTTCTATTTTGTTTTCCATTTTTACAGGAGCTGTACCTAGTATAATCTGCTTGTCAAAAACAGTATACATAATATTGGTTCCTTTAAAAATATCATTCAGAACATCGCTAAGTTTTCTTTTGTCAGATTTTAATGAGATTTTCCTGTTAAGGTCTATTTCAGAATTTTTATAAAATAATTTGAATTCGGTTTTCTCTTTTATCAAGTCTAAAACCACAGACAAATTCTCGTCTTTTACATCTAAGTTGATCTTGGTGTTCTGTGAATAAGTGATTGCGTTTGCCTTCATAAGGCATAAGAGCAATAAAATGAAACTTAACCTCATTTTTAAACTTAATTTTGCGTTAATAATTTTCACAGAAAGATTCTGTATTTTTTTTTCCATACTTTTGTAGTGCTAGTTTAATGATTGAACCATTGTTAGATTAATTTTACTGAATCGAGGAATACTGCAATATTTCTCGATTTTTTTTGTGATAGATATTATTTCATGTATAGTTTTTAAGGGTTAATATTGATTGTTTTGTTTGTTATTTTGTAGTTAAAAGGAGTTGTTTTTTGAAACGTTTTGATGATTTCTTCTAAAGTTTCAATATCAAACTGACCTGTAAAATGTTCGTTTTTAAGTTTGTCATAATTAATTTTGATATTCACATCAAAACGTCTTTCTAGTTTACGTACAATGCCTTCAAAATTTTCATTATTAAAGATCAATACATTGTTTCTCCAAGAAACATAGGGTTCTGTTCTTACTCTAGAAACTGTTAATTTGTTGTCTTTTTTAGTAAGTTTCACTTTCTGATTAGGTTTTAGAATAATGTCATTTTCTCTATCTAATCTTTCTTTGTCTAAGAAAATTCCAACACTACCTTCAACCAAAACTAATTCAGAGAAAGGATCATTTCTATAACTAGATAGATTAAATTCTGTTCCTAGAACTTCGGCTCTAATTTTATTTGTATAGACCACAAATGGCTTTTCTTTATTTTTAGAAACTTTAAAATAAGCTTCTCCTTCTAACTCCACTTTTCTAATTCCATTTTCAGCAAATAACGTAGGGTATTTTATGGTTGACCCTGCATTAAGGTGTACTTCTGTACCGTCAGACAAAATCAATTGAAATTTTTTACCGTAAGGAATACTTAGCGTATTCATCTTTATTTCTGTAGCAACTTTGTTATGAGATATTGTTGACGCAAGAGTATAAATCAATTTGTCCTTTTGTTGGATAGCGACTACCGTTCCTTTGTCATCCCTCAATTCTACAGTTTCATCATCTATACTTATTTTTTTTATCAAATTACTTCCCATCTTCAGGGTAACTTCTGAAAATAATGTTTCGTTGTCTCTATAGCTCTTGGTAACCAAGACAAGTAATCCAATAAAGATTGCTGCATATTTTAAGACTTTTATTGCCATAGGATAAAATGAAATAGTAAATCCTTTTTTGATACCAATTTTACGAGCAAATAATAAAAAGGCAACTTTATCATCAAATTGATCTTGACTCACATTTATATATTGATGCGTAATTAAAAACTCTTTGAATAATTTAAAGTTTTCTTCTTTCGCTAACAATTGATCAAATTCACGCAATTCTTTATTGCTCATTTGATTGTTTAAGTATTTTAAGATTTGCTCTTTTTCCATGTATGAAGACTTCTTTTTGATCTAATTAAAACGTGTCTATACCTATAAGACGAACTTTATTTTAAAAACCCCTACAGAAACTTTGTCATCGAAACAAAAGCATAAAAAAACAATTTATAAAGCTGAAATATTCCTATGGAAACACCATGTTTTGATGTTTTATATTGTGATAATTTCATGTTTTACTTTATAGGAATTTTATTTTATTATTCCAGCATAGAAAATCCATCAAAAATTTAATTAGCATAGAAGAAGAAGTTAACATAGAACAGTTAAGAAAGGGAGACATTAAATCTTATGAACTTTTGTATAATGTATATTATAACGAATTAGCTTCCTATATCTATAGTTTAAATAATAATAAATTTGAGGCTGAGGATATTGTACAGAATGTAATGTTGACTATTTGGAAAAAAAGGCAATCTTTAAAAATTAAAACATCCATAAGAAGTTATTTGTATAGAGCATGTTACCATGAGTTTGTAACGGAATACAATGCACATAAAAAAGATTTGAAATATATAGATGCAGTAGAAGAAGAGCGATTGACTTTTTTTGTAGAAGAAGATTTTGAGAGCATCAAAAGTCAAAAAAGAAAAATAAAGTTGGCTATTGAAAAATTGCCTCCAAAATGCAAAGAGATATTTGTTTTAAATAAACAAAATGGGTTTAAGTATCAAGAGATAGCTGAGATTTTGAGTATATCTATTAAAACAGTAGAGGGACAAATTTCAAAAGCAATTCTTAAAATTAAAGAAGAAATAAAATCTTTAGAAGATGATGTTTGAAACCTTTACAGCATATTTAGTTTGATGAAAAAGGCTTTAACATAAAATTGTTAAAGCCTTTTTTTATTTTCTAAGTGAGTGTAATACTATGATTCTTTGTTGATCATTTTCCACAATTCGTCTTTAAGTTCTACAATTCCTGTTTGAGCTACAGAAGAAATGAACATAGTTTTGATTCCTTCTGGTAACTCAGAATCTTCTATTTCTTTTCTTAGTTCGTCGTCTAACATATCCGATTTGGTGATGGCCAAAAGACGATCTTTGTGCATCAATTCAGGATTGTGTAAATTTAATTCATTCAATAAAATTTTATACTCTTTTTTAATATCGTCAGAATCTGCAGGGATCATAAATAATAGAGTAGAGTTGCGTTCTATATGACGTAAAAAATAATGCCCCAAACCTTTTCCTTCGTTGGCACCTTCAATAATTCCAGGAATATCTGCCATTACAAAACTCTGATAGTTTCTATAATCTACAATACCTACATTGGGTTTTAACGTGGTAAAAGCGTAGTCAGCAATTTTAGGTTTAGCAGCACTAACCACAGACAATAAGGTTGATTTTCCTGCATTGGGAAATCCTACCAATCCTACATCTGCTAAAATTTTTAATTCTATTTGAAACCATCCATCTACGCTAGGCATACCCGGTTGCGCATAACGAGGTGTTTGGTTGGTAGATGATTTAAAGTGCCAGTTACCCAATCCTCCAATACCACCTTCACACAATATAATTTCTTGTCCGTGATGAGATATTTCAAATAAGATTTCTTGAGTATCAGAATCGCGAACAATGGTTCCTAAAGGTACGTCTAGGTATTTGTCTTCCCCGTCTTTACCTGTACTTCTACTAGAACTACCATTACCACCATGACCAGCTCTACTGTGTTTTAAAAAACGCAAATGATGCAAGGTCCACATTTCTTTGTTTCCACGCATAATAATGTGTCCACCACGACCACCGTCACCTCCATCGGGTCCTCCTTTTTCAATAAATTTTTCTCTATGTAAATGCATAGATCCACTACCTCCTTTACCAGAAGCAGCATATATTTTTATATAGTCAATAAAATTTCCGTCTGTCATGTTTTTAGCTATTTAGCTATTGGCTTAGTGCCATTCGCGGTGTATAATTCAAAAATAAAAAAGCTATTAGTATTATAAAAATACCAATAGCCAATTGTAAATAGCCTTAGGCCACTATTTTTATAATGAATCGATTACGTCTGAGATCAACGCTGTGATCCCTTCAATAGAACCTACACCGTTAACTCCGTAATATTTGTTTTGTTTTTCGTAATAATCCTTTACGGGAGCAGTTTCTGCATTGTAAGTATCAATTCTTTTTTGAATTACAGCAGGATCTGCATCGTCTGCACGACCACTTGTTTTTGCTCTTTCTGTCAAACGACTTTTCAATTCATCTTCGTTCACTTCTAAAGCAATCATTCCATTAATTTGACTCTCTTTTTTGGCTAAAAAAGCATCCAATGCTTCTGCTTGAGATTCTGTTCTTGGAAAACCATCAAAAATAAACCCATTGGCTTGAGAATTTTTTTCAACTTCGGCTTGCAACATGTTGATAGTTACTTGATCAGGAACTAATTGACCTTTTTCAATATATGACTTTGCTAAAACTCCTAGCTCAGTATCGTTTTTCATATTGTAACGAAATACGTCCCCTGTAGAAATATGCACCAAATTGTATTTGTCTTTTAAAACGTCTGCTTGTGTTCCTTTCCCTGCTCCTGGAGGGCCAAATAAAACTATGTTTTTCATCTATTTATATTTAATATCCTGTAAGTTAGGAAATAAAATTATTTAATAACAGAGTGCAAATGTACGGATAACAGTTGAATTTTTAAAAGAAATTATTGTATTAAGAAGATTTCAATTTGTATACTTCTGGTAAATTTCTTCCCAAACCATCATAATCCAAACCGTAACCCACTATAAAGTGATTCGGAATCTCTAATCCTACATAATCAATAGGAATGGTTTTGTTGTATACAGAGGGTTTTAAAAACAAACTAGCAACTTTGTATTCCTTAATAGGCTGTTTGTCTAATAGTGCAATAATTTTTTCTAAAGTATTTCCAGTATCTACAATATCTTCAATAATAATAACGGTTCTATTGGTTAGATCTTCATTCAGTCCTATCAATTCGTTTACAGTTCCAGTAGATTCAGTTTGTTGGTAAGAAGCTAGTTTGATAAAACTAATTTCACAAGAATGATTGTAGGCTTTTAACAAGTCAGCACAAAACATAAAAGAGCCGTTTAAAACTCCTAAAAACAATGGAGTATTATTTTGATAATCTTTAGAAATAGCGTTGCTGATGGTGTCAATTGCTTTGGAAATAATCTCTTTAGAAAGAAAAGGTTCAAAGTTTTTGTCGTGAAGTTTGATGTCCATAAATGATTAAAATGCAAAAAACCGTTTCAAAAATATGAAACGGTTTTTGTGTGTATAAAAAGTAAAACTATTCTTTAGATTTTGCTTTCTTTTGTTTAAAGTCATACATAATTGGTGATGCAATAAATAATGAAGAGTAAGTACCTACAATAACTCCAATAATCAAAGCAAACATAAATCCTTTGATGCTATCTCCACCAAAAATGAAGATTGCTAACAGTACAACCAATGTTGTGATAGAAGTGTTTACAGTACGTCCTAGTGTAGAACTTAATCCTTTGTTCACAGTATCTAAGAATGACCATTTTGTGTGTTCAGTAGAAAATTCACGAATTCTATCAAATATAACCACCGTATCGTTTAATGAGTATCCAACTACTGTTAAGATAGCAGCAATAAAAGATTGACCAATTTCCATATCAAAAGGCATTAGTTTATAAGTGATAGAGAATACAGCCAATACAACCAATACATCATGGAAAACTGCAGCTACAGCTCCTAATGAGAATTCTATCTTTTTAAATCTTAATAAAATGTACAAGAACACTCCAATCAAAGATCCAATAATAGCCCATCCTGCAGATTGTTTAATGTCATCAGCAATGGTTGGTTCTACTTTTGCATAAGATAATATTCCTACAGTTTGTCCATCAAAACCACCTCTAAAATCTTCTATAGTAGTTCCTGCTGGTAAGTAAGATACCAAACCATCAAACAATGCTTTTTGAACTTTGGTGTCAGTAACGGGACCTTCTTCTTCAATTAAGTATTTTGTTGTTATTTTTAATTGATTGTTGCTTCCGTATGTTTTTACTTCTGGAGCAGATCCAAAAACATCTTTCAATGTAGCAGACACATCCGAAGCTTTTACATCTTTGTCAAAACGAACAGTATACGTTCTACCTCCTACAAAGTCCACTCCATAGTTCAATCCGTTTGTAAATAACGATCCAATTCCTAAAATGATAATAGTACCAGAAACGATGTAAGCTATTTTACGTTTTTGTAAGAACTCTATGTTGATGTTTGTAAACCAGTTTTTAGTAGTTGGAGTGTTAAAAGCTAAAGATTTTCCTTTAGAAGTAGCACCGTCTAACAACATTCTAGTGATAAAAATTGCAGTAAACAATGAAGTTAAAATACCTACAATTAAAGTAAAGGCAAAACCTTGAATAGGTCCTGTTCCAAATACATATAAAATTCCACCTGTTAATAAAGTGGTAATGTTGGCATCAATAATAGAAGACAAAGCTCCTTTTACACTAAATCCATTATCTATGGCAGTGACAAAATTTTGTCCTGACCTTAAGTTTTCTTTAATTCTTTCAAATATAATTACGTTGGCATCTACAGACATACCAATCGTTAAAATGATACCAGCAATACCAGGAAGCGTTAATACCGCTCCATAAGATGTTAAAATTCCAAAAATAAATAAGATGTTTACCAACAATGCAACGTTAGCATACCATCCTGCTTTTCCGTAGTATAAGATCATCCAAACCAATACCAATAAAATTGCGATGGCAAATGAAATCATAGAAGCATTGATTGCTTCTTGTCCTAATGATGGTCCAACTACTTCTGATTGAATAATATGAGCAGCAGCTGGTAATTTACCTGCTTTTAATACGTTTGCTAAATCGGTAGCCTCTTCTACGGTAAAGTTTCCTGAGATAGAAGTTCTTCCTCCTGTAATCGCATCATTTACTCTAGGTGCAGTGTATACATAATCATCTAAAACTACAGCAACAAATTTACCTACATTTTCTGCAGTCATTTTTGCCCATAACTTAGTTCCGTTTCCGTTCATGGTCATGCTTACTTCAGGATTTGCTCCTAATTGGTCAAATTGTTGACTTGCATCAGAAATAACATCTCCTTCAATTGGAGCTTCGTTGTTTCTGTTAGATTTTATAGCGTATAAAGGTAAGTAGTCGTCACTAGACTTGGCATCCCATAAGAACTTTGTGTATTTGTATTCTCCTGTCAACAATGCTTTCACATCTTTTCTGCTTAAGTACTCGTTTACTTTTGCAGTATCTTTTACAGCAGCATAACCAATTACAGATGAAGGTTGACCTGTTGGTTGTAAGTAACTAAATAAACTTACCATTTTAGAAGTACTCTGAATAGAATCATTTTCTTCAACATCTCCTAATAAGTCTTCAATAGAATTGTCTTCGTCAGATTTACTTTCTGTAGTTTTTGTTTCTTCAACGTCAATAGTTTCAGCAACTTTTTGGTTGGCAGCTACTAAGAATTGAATCAATTCCTGTCCTGTGTATACTTCCCAAAATTGTAATTCTGCTGTAGATTGTAATAATTTTTTTACACGCTCTACGTCTTTAGCTCCAGGTAATTCAATTAAGATTCTTCCAGAAGTTCCAATTCTTTGAATGTTTGGTTGTGTTACCCCAAATTTATCAATACGAGAACGTAATACTTGAAAAGCAGTTGATATAGAAGCATCTATTTCACTAGCTAAAATGGTTTTTACTTCGCTGTTTGGAGTGTCGAATTTAATTTTTTCTCTTAAGTTTTTAGTTCCAAAAATAGATGGATCACTCAATTTAGTTTCACCAGCAATTTTTTCAAACTCTTTGTAAAATAAATCAAAATAACTTTCTGATGAATTTCTTTGAGCATCTGAAGCTGCTTGTAACGCTTGTGAGAAAATTGGATTTTTAGAGTCGTTAGACAATCCAATCAAAATATCTTTTACAGATACCTGTAAGGTTGCATTGATACCTCCTTTTAAATCTAAACCTAAGTTGATTTCCTTGTCTCTAATGTCGTTGTAAGTAAAACTTCCAAACCCTAATACTCCTGGTACATTTGCAACAGAATCTAAATAAGCTTTCTCTAATCTAGCAATCTCTCTACCATTGTTTTCTTCTGCATTTGCCTTAGCGTAAGTTTTAGCCTCTTTTTCTACTTTGTTCGCGAAAAAAGTAAAAGATAAAGAGTACAAACTAACCAATCCAAAAAGGATAGCAAATAATCTGATAAGTCCCTTGTTTTGCATTTTTTTATGTGTATTTTCTCTACTATTTTTTATGTAAGTGTGCAAATATAATATTTCAACTTAATAAAGGCGAATTTTAAGAAGTTAATTGTATTATATAATCAAAAAGTTAATGTTTGTTTCATGTTAATTTATAACAAACGATGTTTTAAAATGAAGTCTTTTATAAAAAATGAAGTTTTATGAGGCTGGTTTTTAGATATATTGTAATGTTAGTGGTGATTTCTTTAGCTCTTTGTAATTTGTGTTTTTTTACAATACAATATTTGCGTTACTAAAAGACTTTATGTAATTTCGCCTTCATAATGAAGAATTTTTACACAAAATTTTTAGTACTATTTTTTGTCTTCCTAAATGGATACGGGCATAGCTATGCTTTTTCTGATGAGGTAGATGATAGTTGTATTGTAGAAAATCTTCATTTGCTAAGTGCTGATGAGATAGATTCTTTAGAAAGTAATTTTCAAGAATTTATTGCAAAACCACTTCATTCATCAAATAAAGATGAAAAATTTGAGGTTGAAATTGAAGGTCAAGAAGAAGACGAAGAAATTGAATCAGAATCAGAGTCACCTTCTAAGAAAAAAACACAAATAGCCAGTTTTCAAACGGTTGTTAGTTCATCTCTATTTCAGAGAGATTTACACTCAAGTTTTTCCTTAATCTCTATTTACAAGAATACTTCTTACGTATCGTTAAAAAGATACATCCTTTTCAGAGTTATCAGAATTTGATCATCCTTACTTATTAATTAAGCAATCACCTGCTTAATTTTTTTTGCAGTTATTCTTAACTGTTTATCGCTCTATGTCTATTTGTCATCGTGCGTTTATGTGTATTGTTATGCACTTCTGTTTATAAAGAACAACCAAAATTACATTAATAAAAACAACATTATTATGAAGAGAATTCTTACGCTCGTAAGTTTTTGTGTCTTGTCATGCTTTACAAGCTGCAAAAAAGAACATGAAAAAGAAAAAGAGGATATTTATCTTGTTACCAATCCAATAAGGATGGATACAATTATCAAGAAAAAATATGTTTGTCAAATACACTCAATACAACACATTGAATTAAGAGCCCAAGAAAGAGGTTACTTAGAAAAAATTTATGTAGATGAAGGACAATTTGTGAAAAAAGGACAATTGTTATTTCAAATTATGCCTAAGCTATACGAAGCTGAAATGCAAAAAGCAGAAGCTGAGGTTAGTTTTGCTGAAATAGAATACAAAAACACCAAGCAGTTAGCAGATCAGAATGTGGTTTCTCCAAACGAATTGGCTATGGCTAAAGCTAAGTTGGCTAAGGCAAATGCTGAGTTGTCTTTAAAAAAGGTTCATTTACAGTTTACACAAATAAAAGCACCTTTTGATGGATATATAGATCGTTTTCATGTAAGATTAGGTAGTCTTATTGATGATGGAGATTTGTTAACAAGCTTGTCAGATAATAGTCAAATGTGGGTGTACTACAATGTTCCAGAGTCTGAGTATCTTAATTTAGAAAGTAAAATAGATGAAGATAACCCATTAAAAGTTGAGTTAGAAATGGCGAATACAAAATTATTTAATCATGAAGGATTTGTAAAAGCTATTATTGCTGATTTTGATAATGAAACAGGTAATATTCCTTTTAGAGCAACTTTTCCTAACCCTAATCAATTATTAAGACATGGTGAAACAGGAAATATTCAAATGGATGTCCCTTTGTCTGATGTTTTGTTTATTCCTCAAAAAGCAACGTATGAAATTTTAGATAAAAAATATGTTTATGTAGTAAATGATGAAAATGTTCTTGAATCTAGAATGGTAACAATAAGCGGTACAGAATTAAAAAATTTATTTGTAATCACAGGCGGTTTAAAACAAAGTGATAAGATTCTTTTAGAAGGAATTAGAAAAGTAAAAGAAAATCAAGAAATCCATTATGAGTTGAAAGATCCTAAACAAGTAATTGCTCATTTAGACTTACATGCTGAATAATGGTAATTCTAAGAACAAAAAAATAAAACAATATGTTTCAAAAATTTATTCATAGGCCAGCCCTAGCGATAGTAATTTCATTACTCATCGTGTTTATGGGAACATTGGCCATAAAAACGCTACCTAAATCGCAGTTCCCAGACATTGCTCCGCCAATGATTGTTGTGTATTTAGCATATCCAGGAGCAAGTTCTACAGTGTTAACAAAATCTGTTCTTATTCCATTAGAACAAGCCATTAACGGGGTTCCAGGAATGAAGTATATGTTTTCTACTGCGGCAAGTTCAGGAGAGGCAAACATTACAGTTGTATTTAATAAAGGAACGGATCCCAATCAAGCACTTGTAAATGTTAACAACCGTGTGCTTCAGATGAAGAGTAGGTTGCCAGAGCTGGTGCAATTAGAAGGGTTGATTGTAAAACAATTAATGCCTAACATGTTAATGTATGTAAACCTCTATGGTAAAGATACAGCCAATGTGGATATGGAATATATCTTTAATTACGCATACGTAAATGTAATGCCAGAGTTGCAGAGGGTAAGTGGAGTAGGGCAAGCAAAAATTATTGGTACAAGACAGTACGCAATGCGTGTTTGGTTAAAACCAGACCGAATGAGGGCTTACAATATATCTACAAAAGAGATAATGGAGGCTATTGATCAGCAAAGTATTATTGGTTCACCAGGTAGGTTGGGTAGAGCCGATAGTAAAGTGTCGGAATCTATTGAATATGTGTTAACCTATAAAGGACGATTTAATGAGGCTCAAGAGTATAAAGACATTATTCTAAAAGCTAAGCCTAATGGAGAAGTACTTCATTTAGGAGATGTTGCGGATGTAGAATTGGGAAGTGAGTTTTATGATGTGTATTCAAACAAAGATGAATACCCTTCTGCAGCAATTATGCTGAACCAAGCATACGGAAGTAATGCTACAGAGGTAATTGATCGTTTAAAAGAGAAATTAGAAGAACTGAAAAAAGATTTTCCGCCAGGGGTTGATTATGAAATTAGTTACAATGTATCTAACTTTTTAGATACCTCTATAGAGGAAGTGATTCATACACTAAGAGATGCCTTTATATTGGTAGCAATTGTAGTTTTCGTATTCTTAGGGGATTGGCGATCCACGTTAATTCCAATTTTAGCGGTACCTGTATCTTTAATTGGAGCCTTTTTTGTAATGCTAGCCTTTGGCTTAACCATCAACTTAATTACGCTGTTTGCTTTGGTGCTCGCCATTGGTATTGTGGTCGATGATGCTATTGTGGTAGTAGAAGCAGTCCATGCTAAATTTGAAGAAGAGCCACATATTACACCATACAATGCTGTTAGAAAAGTGTTAGGTGAGATTAGTGGAGCTATTATTGCAATTACATTATTAATGACTGCAGTATTTGTTCCTGTAGCATTTATGTCTGGACCTGTTGGTATTTTTTACCGTCAATTCTCCATTACAATGGCTTCTTCAATTGTAATTTCAGGTACTGTTGCACTTACTTTAACACCTGTATTGTGTGCGATTTTATTAAAAAACAATCATGGGGTTGAAAAGAAGAAAAACTTTATTGACAAATTCTTAGATAGATTCAATAAGCAGTTTAACGGACTAACCAATAGATATGTTAAATTGTTAAAAGTAATTGTACATAGAAGAACTGTTACTTTTGGAATTTTAATCATTTTTGCAGTTAGTATTGTTGGTATTTCAAAGCTCCTTCCTTCTGGATTTGTACCTGATGAAGATCAAGGTATGATTTATTCTGTACTTCAAACACCTGCGGGGTCTACTTTAGAAAGAACATATGCAATAAGCCGTCAGTTGCAAGAGGCTGCCAAGGAAGTGGATGGAGTTAAATCTGTATCGGCATTAGCAGGTTACGAAATATTAACTCAAGGTCGTGGTTCCAACTCAGGAACACTATTAATCAATTTAGAGTCTTGGGGAGAAAGAGAGCATACAGTAAAAGAGATTATAGAAGAATTAGAAGAAAAAGCTAAGGATATTCCTGGAGCAAAAATAGAATTCTTTAATCCACCAGCTGTGCCAGGATACGGTGCTGCAGGAGGTATTGCTTTGCAGTTGTTAGATAAAAATAACACCATTGATTATAAACGTTTAGATAGAACTACTAAGGAGTTCATGGCTGAGCTTGAAAAGAGAAAAGAGATTACATCTTTGTTTACTTTTTATAGTACAGATTACCCTCAGTATGAGTTAGAGATAGACAATCAAGCAGCAATGCAAAAAGGTGTGTCTATAGGTGAAGCAATGGAAAACTTATCTATTTTGGTGGGTAGTACCTATGATCAAGGATTTATCAAATATGGTCGTTATTTTAAAGTTTACGTCCAAGCAGATCCAAAATATAGAGCACTTCCTGAAGATATTATGAAGTTGTATGTAAAGAATGACAGAGACGAAGAGGTTCCTTATTCTTCATTTATGAAAATGAAAAAAACACAAGGGATTTACGAAGTTAACAGATATAATATGTACAATTCAGCTTCTATCAGATGTTCTCCAGCAGAAGGATATAGTAGTGGAGAAGCTATTAAAGTAATTCAAGAAGTAGCTAAAGAAAAATTACCTAAAGGGTATGATATTGATTGGGCAGGACTTCAAAAAGATGAAGTAGCTAGAGGGAATGAAGCTGTATATATTTTTATCATTGTATTGGTTTTTGTGTACTTGGTATTGGTTGCACAGTATGAAAGTTTCATCTTGCCATTAGCTGTAATTCTTTCTTTACCTCCAGGTATTTTTGGGGCTTTTATGTTGATTAAATTTGCAGGTGTTGCTAACGATATTTATGCACAAGTAGGACTCGTTATGCTGGTTGGATTGCTAGGTAAAAATGCAGTGTTGATTGTAGAGTTTGCAATTCAGAAACATCACGAAGGGATGTCTGTATTAAATGCTGCAATTGAAGGAGCAAAAGCTCGTTTTAGACCTATTTTAATGACTTCATTTGCCTTTATAGCAGGGTTGATACCATTGTTGGTGGCTACAGGACCAGGTGCTGTAGGGAATCTTACCATTGGTGCTGCTTCATTAGGAGGGATGCTGTTCGGAACTATTTTTGGGGTTGTTATTGTTCCGGGGCTGTATTACATTTTTGGTAGTTTAGCAGAGGGTCGAAAGTTAATTAGAGACGAAGAAGACACTTCATTGTCCGAAGATTTTGTTCACGCAGTAGATACATATTCTATAAACGAAGAAGAAACAGATGAAAAAGATCAATAAAACAAAAAGCCTTTATAGGCTAATGATAATAGGAGGGATATTAACCCTATGGGCTTGTAAAACTCCGACTTTAGTTCAGAAAACAGAGAATACAGATGTACCTGAGAGTTTCAACACATCAAAAGATACAGTGAATGTAGTGAAAATGAACTGGAAGGAATACTTTACCGATCCTCATTTGGTGAAATTGATAGATGTTGCATTACAAAATAATCAGGAATTGAATATTATGATGCAAGAGATTGAAATTGCTAGAAACGAGATTAGAGCAAGAAAAGGAGAGTATTTGCCTTTTGTAGGCATTGTTGCGGGTGCAGGTGGAGAAAAAGTAGGTCGTTACACCAGTCAAGGTGCTAACGATGCTACCACTCCAATTAGAGGGAGCAAAGAAAATCCAGAATTTTTGCCAGATTTTATGTTTGGAGCGCATGCAACTTGGGAAATAGATATTTGGAACAAATTGCACAACGCTAAAAAAGCAGCAGTAAGTAGATATTTAGCAAGCGTAGAGGGGAAGAATTTTATGGTGACCAATTTGATTGCAGAAATAGCAAATTCGTATTATGAATTGTTGGCGTTAGACAATCAGTTAACAATTTTAAAAAGGAATATTAAGATTCAGAGCAATGCACTAAAAATTGTAAGGTTGCAAAAGCAATCTGCAAGAGTAACAGAGCTTGCTGTGCGTAGGTTTGAAGCACAAGTATTGAGTACACAAAGTATCCAATTTGAAATTGAACAAAAAATAACCGAAGCAGAAAATAGAATTCACTTTTTAATTGGAGAGTTTCCTGGTACTATAGTAAGAGATCACAGTGGATTTGTAGATTTAGAACCCGATGCAATTCAGGCGGGAATTCCTGCTCAATTGTTGACAAACCGTCCTGATATCAAACAGGCTGAGTTGGAATTGGCAGCTGCTAAATTAGATGTAAGAGTGGCAAAGGCTAGGTTTTATCCATCTTTAGGGTTATCTGCAAATATAGGTTACCAAGCTTTTAACGCAAAGTATTTGTTAAACACACCTAAATCTTTGTTGTATTCTTTAGCGGGAGATTTGACAGCTCCGTTGATCAATAGAAATGCTATCAAAGCAGATTATTACAATGCAAATGCAAAACAAATTCAAGCCGTTTACAATTACGAACGAACTATTTTGAATGCATATGTAGAAGTTGTAAACAAATTGTCTAAAATCAGTAATATGAAAAAGAGCTTTGACCTAAAACAGAAAGAGGTAAATGCGCTTACAGAATCTATTACGATATCAAACAAATTGTTCATGTCTGCAAGAGCAGATTATATGGAAGTGTTATTAACACAACGTGATGCTTTGGAATCTAAATTTGAATTGATAGAAACCAAAAAGAACCAAATGAATGCTTTTGTAAATATTTACAAAGCTTTAGGAGGTGGTTGGAATTAGAAATAAAAGAAACTTTTTTTCATAGTTAGTTTTGTCTGGAGCCTGGGGAATTTGCTTGTTAACCCTCGGGCTCCTTTTATTCATACGTTTTCGTAATATTAATTTTTAAAATATAAAAAGATTAAATAGTCTTAATAGTTTTGTGATATGAAATTATAACAAAATGAAAAAGAAACTATTTTACATTGTCTGCTTGCTTTTTAGTGTTGATGGATTGTTAGCGCAAGAAATTGAAGAAAAGGAAGAAGTGAAAGAAAAAAGACACAGAGTTAGTGTGGTTTTAGGGCATTCTTATTTGAATTTAGGCTATGAATTGGGGAACAAAGATGTTTTGTCTATTCCCTCGTTTGGTTTAGATTATGAATACTGGTTTAAAAAAAAATGGGGAATTGGAGTTTTTAGTGATGTAGAGTTGATTTCGAGTAAAGAGTCTGAAGAGTTGCATGGGGGTGTGATTGATAGAAGATACCCAGTAGTTATTACTTTAGATGCTTTGTGGAATCCAGTTGAACACTTGGAATTTGTATTAGGGCCAGGAGTGATTTTTGAAAATGGAGAAGTTAAGGATTTGATAAGAATTGGCTTAGAGTATGATTTAAATATTGGTCATCACTGGGATGTTGCTCCTAGTTTCTTTTACGATCATGCAACAGATGGAATTTCTAATTTGTCTATTGGGATAGGAATAGGTAAAAGTTTTTAATCATTAAAAACCTTAAAAATAAAACAAGAGACGGTCTAAAAAGACGGTCTTTTTGTATTTGGTAGAGGGTAGGTTTTGCAAAATTATTCTTATCTGAATAAAAGGAAGTTTAAGAGTGAAATACCAATTGAGAAACTTTGCAAAGAGTCTTTTTTTGTAAGATTTAAAATGGATAGAAATTCATTTATTCCTGTTATCTTTGTTTAAAAATAGAAGACAATGTATTTATTTATAGGAGGTCCAGAAGTTTTTATCATACTGTTACTTGTTGTGATGCTTTTTGGTGCTGATAAAATTCCAGAAATTGCTCGTGGTTTGGGTAAAGGAATGGCTCAAATTAAAAATGCAACAGAAGATATTAAGAAAGAGATTAACAATAGCGCAAAAGATGTTGGAGTGGATTTAGATGTAACAAAAGACATCAAAAAAACTATTGATGATGTTAAAGAAAGCGTTGACGACATGACAGGGCCTATCAAACGAATGAAATAATGAGTTTTTTAGACACCATCATAGCAGCAGATCAGGAACTATTAATTTACTTAAACAATTTTGGAAGTGAACCTTACGATCAGTTTTGGTTAATCATTACCAAACCTCTCAATTGGATACCTTTATTTTTGTTCTGGTTGTTTTTGCTGATCAAAAATTACAAATGGCAAAAAGGTTTGTTCTTATTTTTGTTTATCTGTGCCATGGCAGGGCTTTCGGATGTTTTGGTAAATATCATCAAATATTCTACAGCTAGGCCTAGACCCTGTTGGCAAGAGGGAGTTCTGGAGCAAATTCGTATTTTAAAATGTTCAGGTAGTTTTAGTTTTGTTTCCGGACACGCAACTACTTCAACCGCAGTAACCACTTTTATGTATTTGTTATTTAGAAAAAAATATAGATGGTCAATCCTGTTTTATATCTATCCATTGTTGTTTGCATACAGTAGAATTTATATGGGTAAACACTATCCTGTAGACATTCTTTGTGGATATACTTTAGGAATAATAGAAGCAATTTTATACTTAAAATTAGCTCATTATATTTTGAGTAAATGGAAGGGTAAGAAAAAATTAGCATAAAAAAAGGAAGTCAATTGACTTCCTTTTTTTATGCTAATATAAATTGTTTTACTGTTTTGGAAAATAATTAATTTTTGTTTCCACTTTAGCAAACTGACGGAACATTTCCATTACACCACAGTAACTGTCTACAGATAATTTTACTGCTTTTTCTATTTTCTTTTCACTCAAGTTGTCACCATAAAAATTGAAATTCACCCAAACTTTATGATAGTATTTTGGGTGTTCTTCTGTCAATTCAGCTTCTACATCAATGTCAAAGGTATCCACATCAATACGCATTTTTTGAATTAAAGAGGCAATATCTATTCCAGAACAACCTGCCAATGCAGACAACATCAACGCTTTTGGACGCAAACCTTTTCCTTGTCCACCTACTTCTTCAGAACCATCAATTGGTACCAATCCTCCGGGTCCTTCTGATTCAAAATGTACACCTTCTTTCCAGTTTAATTTTATTTTTTGAGTTGCCATGTGCTTAAATTTTAGACTTCAAAAATAAGCAAACTAAATCAATTCCTCATTTGTTTCACAACTCGTATCTTTACTTTATGAAAGCACCTTTGGCAGAACGCATTCGTCCTAAATCTTTAGAGGACTATATCAGTCAGCAACACCTTGTAGGAAAAAACGGGGTATTGACAAAACACATCCAAAACGGAATTATTCCTTCTTTAATATTATGGGGACCTCCAGGTATTGGAAAAACCACGTTGGCAAATATTATTGCAGAAACTTCTGATAGACCTTTTTTTACGTTGAGTGCCATCAATGCAGGAGTAAAAGATGTTCGAGAAATTATAGATAAAGCCAAGCAGAGTGGAGGTTTGTTTACAACAAAAAATCCTATTTTGTTTATTGATGAAATCCATCGTTTTAGCAAATCACAACAAGATTCTTTGTTGGCGGCGGTAGAGAAAGGTTGGGTAACACTGATTGGAGCAACTACAGAAAATCCTAGTTTTGAAGTAATTCCCGCTTTGTTGTCTCGTTGCCAGGTTTACATTTTAAATCCTTTTGATAAATCGGATATGGAGGCTCTGTTACAACGTGCTATGGAAGAAGATGAAGACATTGCTGCAAAAAGAATAAAATTAAAAGAAATAGATGCTTTGTTACAGGTTTCTAGTGGTGATGCTCGAAAATTGCTGAATGTTTTTGAGTTGATTGTGGCTTCTGAAGAAGAAGGTGTAGAAATTACCAATGATTTGGTGTTGCAAAAAGTACAACGAAATGTAGTGCGATACGACAAAACAGGAGAACAACATTATGATATTATTTCGGCTTTTATCAAATCCATCCGAGGATCAGATCCTAATGGAGCTGTGTATTGGTTGGCAAGAATGATAGAAGGGGGAGAAGATGTAAAGTTTATTGCCCGTAGAATGTTGATTTCTGCCTCTGAAGATATTGGAAATGCAAACCCAACAGCGTTGATTATGGCTACCAATACATTTCAAGCAGTAACAACCATAGGATACCCAGAGGCTAGAATTTTATTGAGTCAATGTGCAATTTACTTGGCAAATTCAGCCAAAAGCAATGCAAGTTACGAAGCCATCAACCAAGCAATCCAAATGGTAAAACAAACGGGAGATTTGCCCATACCATTGCATCTGAGAAATGCTCCGACCAAATTGATGAAGGATTTGGACTATGGGAAAAATTACAAATATGCCCATGCTTATGAGGGCAACTTTGTGGATCAAGAATTTTTGCCCGATGCTTTGGTTGGAACCTCATTTTATTCACCAGGTGTAAATGCACGTGAAAATGAGTTTAGAAAAATAATGAAAGATCGTTGGGGAGACAAATATGAGTAAATCAGAGAACATAAGAGTTGTAAAATATACATCGGATAAAAAAGAGGCATGGAATGCTTTTGTAAAAGCTTCTAAAAACGGCACTTTTTTATTTGATAGAGATTTTATGGAATACCATGCAGATCGATTTGTTGATTTTTCTCTGATGGTTTATGAGAATGAAAAAATAGTAGCTCTTTTTCCTGCCAATAGAAATGAAGAAGTAGTTTGTTCTCATCAAGGATTGAGTTATGGTGGTTTGATTTTAAGCGCTAAGGAAAAATACAAGAGCTGTGTTTTTATTTTTAGAGCATTGTTGTGCTTTTTAGAACAGCAGGGGGTCAAAACAGTAGAAATTAAAGAAATACCATCTATATATGCTCTTTTTCCAAGTGATGAAATTTTGCATTTGTTGTTTTTGTGCAAAGCAGAATTGTATAGAAGAGACGGTCTGTCTGTGATAGAAATGAAGAACGATTTGATGTTTGGAAAAAGTAGAAAATCAGGAGTGAAAAAAGGAATCAAAAACAAATTAAATGTAAAAGAAGTTGGAGCTTTTGATACATTTTGGAATGAGATATTGATTCCTAATTTGCGAAAAAAACACAACGCAAAACCAGTGCATAGTTTGGAAGAAATTACATTGTTAAAAGAAAGATTTCCAAAAAATATAAGGCAATTCAATGTGTATAAAGATGAGGTGATTGTGGCAGGAACAACTATTTTTGAATCACAGAGAGTAGCGCATTCTCAATATATTTCCAAAAATTCAGAAAACAATGATTTAGGGAGTTTGGATTTTTTACATGATTATATGTTGAAAAATGTATTCCAAGAAAAAGATTATTTTGATTTTGGAATTAGCAACGAAGCTCAAGGAACGAAAGTGAATAGCGGATTGCAGTTTTGGAAAGAAAGTTTTGGAGCCAGAATGGTAACCCAAGGTTTTTACCGTGTAAAAACATCAAATTATAAATTGTTAAACGAAGTCTTGTTATGATTAAATTTCTAGACTTGCAGAAAATAAATCATCGATTTGAAAAGGAGTTTCAAGAAAGTTTTCAATCTTTTTTAGAAGTTGGTTGGTACATCAACGGGTCACAAGTGACCAAATTTGAAAAAGAATATGCCTTGTATTGCGGAACACAATTTTGTGTAGGTGTAGGTAATGGTTTTGATGCTATTAAGTTGATTTTAAAAGCTTATATAGCATTGGGTGAAATTCATTTGGGAGATGAAATTATTGTGCCTGCAAATACTTATATCGCTACTATTTTAGCAATTACAGAAGTAGGTTTGACTCCTGTTTTGGTAGAGCCAGAAATAGCTACATTCAATATGGATGTTAGTTTCATTTCTAAAAAAATCACAACGAAAACCAAAGCCATTTTAGCGGTGCATTTGTACGGTCAACTGGCAAATATGAAAGGCATCAATAAAATTGCAAAAGAGCACAGTTTATTGGTTTTTGAAGATGCAGCACAGGCCCACGGAGCAATGGATGAGCATGGAAACAGAGCTGGGAATTTATCTAATGCTGCTGCCTTTAGTTTTTATCCAGGAAAAAACTTAGGGGCTTTGGGTGATGCAGGTTCCGTAACAACGAATAACAAGCAAATTGCTGCTTTGGTTAGAGTGTTGGCTAATTATGGTTCTGATAAAAAATATTTCAATTCTCACAAGGGAATCAATAGCCGTTTGGACGAATTACAAGCAGGAATATTAAGTATTAAACTGAAAGAATTAGATGCTGACAATGCAAAGAGAAGAGCAATAGCACAACGTTATTTGTCAGAAATAAAAAATAAAACAATTGTTTTGCCAACTTATCATAAAAGTAAAAATCATGTGTTTCATTTGTTTGTGATTTTGTGTGAGAAAAGAGACGAGTTGCAAGTGTATTTGGATAGAAATGGCATACAAACCATGATTCATTATCCCTTATCACCACATCAACAAGAGGCATACGCGGAATGGAATGAGTTGAGTTTTCCAATTACTGAAAAAATACACGAAGAAGCATTGAGTTTGCCTATTAGTCCAGTTTTAACCACCAAAGAGGTTGATTTAATTATTGAAAAAATAAATGCATGGACATACTAATTAAATCATTCAATAGACCGTATTGTTTGGATAGGTGTATTCAGAGCATTAACAAATTTGTTGTAGATTCAGAGTATCAAATAATTGTTTTAGACGATGGAACTCCAGAAAAATATTTGAAAAAAATCAAAGAAAAACATGATGGAATTACGATTTTAAAATCTTCTAAATATGCTGAAAAAGTAACATCAATAGAGGGTGACTTGGGAAATGTAAGCACAGAAATTCCGATAGATTTGTGGCTTGATGCTGCTAAAAAAGCTTCTGATTATTTTCTGTTGTTGGAAGATGATATTTGGTTGACGGATTGTGTTGCATTGAGCGATTTGCAAATTGAGTTGAGTAAAGAAAAAGTGCAAATGTTGAAATTGTTTTGGTTGGGGAATCCTAAATTGATTTCTAATAAAATCATTAAAAAAGATCCTTTTTTTAGTGTTTATCAACCTCAGTTGTATACTCAAAATCCACTTTTATATAGATTGGTTTTTATTATTGATCGATTTAAAATAAGGCGTTTTTTTTCTTTTTTTAATATCTATACAACAGCAAGAGCGTTGCGTTACTATGCTATTTATTCTGTTGCTGGGGCAATTTTTAAAAGAGATTATTTTTTGAGTTTATGGAACAATCACACCAATACGGTTTCTGAAGAGCTTCAGCTTTACAATGCCGTTAAGTTTTTAAAATCTAACAAAAATGTAAATTTTGGAAGGACTAATAAAGAAATTGTAAAAACTAGTTTTTTATCTGCAGCAACCAACCAACACAAGAATTATGAAGATGTAAATTTAGATATGTTTGCTTTTAATAAAATTGTGAACGAGGCTTGGTATGAAAATCAATTTGATGCGATGGGCGGTTTTCCAAAGGACTTGAATCCAGAAATCATAGATACAATTTTAAAAGAAAAAAATGCAACCGCTGCAAATGCAGAGGAATGGAATAAGTGGGTGAAAAAATTTAAATTTCAATACACCTCTTTTGGATGTACAATTGATTGATATGCAGAAAACAGAAAGCTCTCATAAAACCATTCTAAAAACAACAGGAGTTTTTGGATTTACTCAAATTCTTAAAATGAGTATTAGCGTTATTGGAGCTAAGTTTATTGCTATTTTTTTAGGGCCTGTGGGTATTGGTATTGCGGGTCTTCTAAACAATACAATTAGCATTGTGTCATCATTAACAAGTTTTGGAATACAGGTTGTTAGCGTTCGAGAAATGAGTTTAGCTCATGCTGAAAATGATCTCGGAAAATTTTCAAAACGATTTATTGTTTTAGAAAGATGGTCTATAGCCATAGGTCTATTTGGCGGAATTTTAACATTATGTTTGTCTTCGGTTTTAAGCAAATTGACCTTTGGATCTAATGAATATCAACTTTGGTTTGTGTTCTTGTCCATCAATTTTATTTTATCAAGTTTAACTGCAAGTAGAGTAGCCATATTGCAAGGAATGCGAATGATAAGATCAATTGCCGTATCCAATCTTGTTATTTCAATACTCATCACAATTGTTACCATTCCCATCTATTATTTTTTTAGATTGAAAGGAATTGTTTCTGTAATACTACTTTCAAGTGCCATTGCACTTGCTGTCAATTTGTACTTTACTAGAAACGTTAAAATTTTAAAACTCAAAATTACCTTACAAGAAACCATCAGGTGTGGAAAACCACTTATCAAATTAGGTTTCTTGTTGTCTATCAATGTTCTTTTTGGACAAATCTGTACTTATATTATCAAGTTGTATTTAAACAATAGTGGAACAACGGCAGAAATTTTGGGGTTTTATGAAGTGAGTACCATTATTTTGTTGTCTTATGTTGGGATGATTTTTAATGCCATGAACACCGATTATTATCCTAGATTGACGGCTGTTTCTAATGACAACGTTAAAATAAAAGCATTGGTGAATGATCAGATTGAAATAGCTTTGTTGATCATTACTCCAGCAATAACTTTTTTATACTTAACAGCACCTATATTGATTAGAACTCTTTATTCCAAAGATTTTTTAGAGGTGGTGTTGATTCTGAAAGCAGCATTGTTTGCGGTAATTATAAGAGCAATTATATGGCCTTTGGCTTATGTAATTTTGGCAAAAGGAGAAAATCGCTTGTATTTTAAGCAAGAGTTGTTGGGAGATGCTTTAAATATATTGTTAACAATAGCTTTGTATCATTTTTTAGGTTTGATAGGAATTGGTCTAGCCAACTTGATTAATTTTTCTATTTATGGTTTTTATGTTTATTTTATATTGAAAAATAAATTTGAGTTTGATTTTAGAAAAGATACCTTAAGAATTATGGTTGTTTCTTGTTTGATAGGATTGCTAAACTGTTTGATTTTGTTTTTTGTAAAGGATCCAAATACGTATTTTTTAATAGGGATTTTACTTGTTCTCTCATGTATTTACTCTTACAAAGAGTTAGATAAAAGAGTTGATATTATGGCTTATTTAGTAAAGATGAAACATAAAATCAAGAGTAAATAGAAATAAAACAGTTTGGATGTAAGTAGAAATCTTATTCTTTTTTAACACTGATCAATTTACATAGAGTTTGTGTAAACAATACAAAATAGAGAAATAAATACTTAACGTTTATGGTTTTAATTGCCCATCTTGTCTGTTTGTAAATTCTTTGAAGCAACGCAACATATTCCGATTTTTTAACATTCATACTGTAGGCTTTTTTTAGGATAATATAAAAGCTAGTATGTAATTTATGGGTATGTTCGCTTTTGACAAAAAAACCATTTCCCATAGAATTTTCTAAGAAACGTTTCTGAACCAAAATGATGTCTATAAATTCAACAGGATGTTTTCTAGAAATCCTCAGCCAATAATCAAAATCTTCAAAGTAAAGACCTTCGTCATAGCCATTTAGTGTATCAAAAATATTACGATTGTAAAGAGCACTTACACTACACATGTAGATGGAATTGGCAAGAATATTTTGGTAAAAATTATCTTGAATAGCAGTTTTTATTTTAGCAGTTTGGGCTTTGTTAAAAAAAGTTTCTTTGACTTCATCTTTTTCGTTGATGGTTTCTGCATTGCTGTAAACCATTGCTAAATCAAGATTTTTTTCAAAAGATTTTACAAGTGTTTCAATGCAATTAGGTAGTAAAATATCATCAGCAGCCAAATCCATAAAATACTTTCCCGAAGCAGATTTCATAGCATGGTTAAAAGACCGAGTCAATCCTAAATTTTTAGAATTTTTGATAAAAAGAACTTTGGGTTTGTTGCGAGTCCAGTTTTCAATAATTTCAATGGAGTTGTCTGTGCTACAGTCATCAACTACAATTAGTTCTACATTAGGATACGTTTGGTTGGTAACGGCATCTAAAGATTTTAGTACATATTCGGAATGATTGTAACAACTACAAATAACCGTAACTAATGGAGAAGTAGACATAAATACATATTGATGTGATAAAATTACTTATTAAAGGCAATAAACAATAGGAACTCTAATTTATTTTGTAATAAAAAAAACTTACTTTTAGACAAGAGAATTCTATCTTAGAAACTATTCTCTATCAATAATAATGAACAACATAGAATTTATAGACATTCCAAAAATTACGGATCCTAGAGGTAACTTAGCGGTTATTGAGGGAGAAACTTTACCTTTTGACATCAAACGTGTGTATTATTTGTTTGATGTTCCTTCGGATTCTTACAGAGGAGGGCATGCGCATAAAGAACTGTATCAGGTTTTGATTGCTTTGTCTGGTAGTTTTGACGTCACTTTAAAAAACGGAAAAGAACACGAAATTGTAACACTTAATAAGCCCACAAAAGGATTGTTGATCAAACCAGGTGTTTGGCGAGAATTAGAAAATTTTTCTAGTGGAAGTGTCTGTTTGGTTTTAGCTTCGGAAAAATACAAAGAAAGTGATTATATATACGATTACAATGAGTTTGTTACCTATGTCAATCAGCTTTAACACATTTTAGAACTTCTTCGTAAAATTGATCCCAATATTTCCAAGGTCCATAATTAGAAAGGGAATCGTTGTGAAAAACCGATATTAAGGTGCCGTTTACTTGTTTTACCATGTTTGCCAAGTGGTTTATTCTCATCAAAGCTTGTTTGGGGCTCAGTTGCATATGAAAACGCAAAGCATTGTCGTTGAATGCGTAAGGAAAAACTTTTAAGGGTGTTTGAATTTCAAAATCCAAATCGTAAAAATAAAACGGAGTACAAGTACTTGCTTTAAATCCCACGTGCTTAGGATAGCCCATGGTGTAATCTTCTTCAATATTCAAATCAATTAATTTATGATAAGTCTCAGGAAGTTGATTTCTACCATAATGTTGTTTGGATAAAGTAGTTGGGGTGTTGATGATGCGTTCTAGTCTTT
Organism: Wenyingzhuangia sp. 2_MG-2023; assembly: GCF_030548295.1. Classification (GTDB taxonomy): domain Bacteria; phylum Bacteroidota; class Bacteroidia; order Flavobacteriales; family Flavobacteriaceae; genus Wenyingzhuangia. Next base: position 244,566 of record NZ_JAUOSB010000001.1, on the reverse strand, counting down.
TAGATTCTTTCTTTAAAATTTCTTCATCTTCAAGAGTAAAATAAGAAGCAAGCAGTCCTACTCTAGCATAATCTGCAATGGATTTAATTAGAGATGTATAATTTCTTTTGGTAAAAGAAATATTGTTGTCAAAAGTAGTATAGTTGGACAGTAAAAAAAAGAAAATGGTTTTTACATCGTACTTTTTTTGCAAAGTAATAATCTTATCAAAGGTGTTGTGAGGATCTTCTTTAATTCCTACAAGCGTAGCAATACGCATCCAAAAATTAAAAAGTTTAAAAGTAAACAAGTCAAAAACGCTACCTATAATACTACGAATAATTCCTTTGCTTTTGAATAAAAAAGTTTGGTTGATGGTAAAAGTAGATATGTATTGGTATTTTTTTGCTTTGTAATTGTATTCTGGAAATGTTTCTTTCAGGCTTTTGAGCATTTTATAAGCCCAAACATCAATCAAAGGTTTGTCTAAAAAATTATTTTTAAATGCAATACTCTGTTCTGCTGGAAAACAATCATTTTCGTCCAAAACAGAAGGTAAATATTCTTCATACCTACTTAATAGGTAAAAACTAGCAGCAAAAATATCAAAAGGAAGTTTGGATTTTTTTCCAACACTAAAAAAACAAGGAGTACTTTCCCATTGAGAAATGGAGATTTCGGTATCATTAATACCTTGTTCTAACAACAAGCCGTGACTTTGAATAAAAAATTCATTTCCTAAGGGAGCTTTGCAATAACTCATTTTTAGATTGTCATGAGCTACAAATTCCTCTATGGTAGAGGTGAATTTGATAGGAATGTTGAGAATACGAACAAAAATATGCTTAAATATATAGCTTACTCTTGGTGTAACTTTAGGAGTGTATATAAGTAGTTCGTCTGCCATAAGTTTAAAGAATTCCTTCGTCTGCAAAGCTAAAATAAGCTTTTTGTGTGATTATCAAATGATCTAGGACTTTTATATCTAAGGTACTGCAAGCGTTTTTTATTTTCTGAGTGATTTGTTTGTCTGCTTGACTTGGGTCTAGTTTTTCAGAAGGATGATTGTGTCCTAAAATAAGTGCTGTTGATAAAAGTTCTAAGCCCTTTTTTAAAATAATTCTCACATCAACCAATGTTCCTGTCAATCCTCCTTTGCTAATCATTTGTTTTTCGATGACTTTGTTACTGTTGTTAAGATGCAATACCCAAAATTCCTCATGTGGAATATCACCTATCAATGGTAGAAAAATTTCAAAAGCATCTTTGCTACAGCTGATTTTTGGAATTTCTAACGCTTTTTCCAAACGTCTTCTTTTGCCAACTTCTAGAGCAGTTACAATGCTAATTGCTTTTGCTTCTCCAATACCATTAAAAGTCTTTAGATCGGTAACACTGGCTTTTGCCAATTGATTTAAATTGTTGTTAAAATGTGCTAGTATTTTTTTAGATAGTTCCACTGCCGATTCTTTTCGGTTTCCAGACCCAATTAAAATTGCAATCAATTCTGCATCGGACAAGGAATTTGTTCCTTTTAAAATCAGTTTTTCTCTAGGTCTATCTTCTTCATTCCACTCCTTGATCGTAAGTGACTTTACTTCTTTTTTCATAGCTTTATTATTTAGGGAGCGTTCTCCTAAATATAATATATTTGTACCAAACAATTCATTATGAAGATTATCATTGCTGGAGCAGGAGAAATTGGTTATCATTTAGCAAAGTTGCTTTCTATGGAGGCACACGATATTTATGTTATTGACAACAAAGCTCAAAGGCTAAACCATATGAACACGCATCTGGATGTGTTTACTAAAAAAGGGGATGCAGCTTCTATTGAGGTTTTAGAGGCGGTAGGGATTGGTGATGCAGACTTGTTAGTGGCGGTTACGGAATTTCAACATACCAATTTAACCATTGCCGGAATAGGAAAAAGGCTTGGAGCAAAAAAAACAATTGCTAGAATTTCCAATACGGAATATATCAAGTCTAAAGAAATTAATTTTTCTGAAGTAGGAATAGATTATATGATTTCTCCAGAAGAATTGGCTGCTAATGAAATTGAAATATTAATCAAAGAGACTGCCTTTAATGATAAGTTTGAATTTGAAAAAGGAGCTTTGAGTGTTTTGGGAGCTAAATTATCTATAGATTCAAATATTGTAGGTTCTACAGTGCAAGAAATTAGAAAAAAATACAATTTTGATTTTATTGTAATTGCTGTAAAACGAGAAAACTCCAATCAAATTATCATTCCTAGAGGGAATACAATTTTTGAAGTCAACGATCAAGTATATTTTTCGGTGCCTAGAGAAAGTCTAGAGAAAATACATTTGTTGGTAGATCATCAAAGAGTTGGTGTTAAAGATGTAATGATTTTAGGGGGTGGTAGAATTGGTCAAAAAATAGCCAAAAGATTTTGTAGTAAAAACTTAAGAGTAAAAATGATTGAACAAGACAGAGAAAAGTGTTTTGATTTGTCTGATACTTTAAAAAATACGTTGGTTATTCACGGTGATGGTAGAGATATTGAATTGTTAGAAGAAGAGTCTTTAGATACGATGGATGCCTTTGTAGCAGTTTCTGGGAGTTCTGAAACCAACATCATGACTAGTTTGGTAGCAAAGTCTAAAGGAGTTAAAAAAACCATAGCCCTTGTGGAGAACATGAACTATATGGGGATTTCTCAAAACATAGGGGTAGATACTTTGATCAACAAGAAAATATTAGCAGCAAGCGCTATTTTTAGGCACGTGCGTAAAGGTCGTGTTTTAGCTTTGGCAAATTTACACAATGTAGAAGCTGAGGTGCTTGAGTTTTTTGTAAGAAGAAATACCAAAATTACTGAGAACAAAATAAAAGATTTAAACTTGCCAGAGAATACTGTTTTAGGAGGTGTGGTAAGATCAGGAGTGGCTCAAATGACATTTGGAGATTTTACCATTATGCCAGGAGATAGAGCTATTGTTTTTTGTCTGCCTGATGCAATTCCTCAGGTAGAAAAATTGTTTAACAACTAAGATTCATGAAAGGGTTAAATTTTAAAATTATTGCCAGTTTTATGGGGTTGACATCCATGATGAATGGTTTTTTTATGTTGTTGTCAGAACCTTTTAGTTGGTACCACCATGAAGAGGCTAGTTTTGGAATTTTAAGTGCAGGTTTGTTAACTATTGCGTTGGGGTTTTTATTGTGGTTTTTTAATAAAAATGCAGAAAAAAATATTCAGAAAAGAGATGGTTATTTAATTGTGACTTTGGGTTGGTTGATGCTTACGTTAACAGGAACTTTACCTTATTTGTTAACGGGCACCATTACTTCTTTTCCCGATGCTGTTTTTGAAACAATTTCAGGATATTCTACTACGGGAGCTTCTATTTTAACAGATATAGAAAGCGTTTCTAAAGGAGTTTTGTTTTGGAGAAGCGCTACCCATTGGATTGGAGGAATGGGAATTATTGTTTTAACAGTGGCTATTTTACCCTTGTTAGGAATTGGAGGAATGCAGCTATTTGTAGCCGAAGCACCAGGACCTTCTACAGACAAATTACACCCTAGAATTACACAGACAGCAAAAAGATTATGGTTGATTTATTTTAGTTTTACCATTGCAGAATTTCTGTTGTTAAAAGTAGCCGGAATGTCTTGGTTTGATGCCATCAATCATGCAATGGCTACGTTAAGTACAGGGGGATTTTCTACGAAGAATAATAGTTTGGCTTATTGGAATGGAAATCCGCTAATTCAATATATCATTATTGGATTTATGTTTGTTGCAGGTGCTAATTTTGTGTTGAGTTATTTTGCTTTGAAAGGAAAACCATCTAAGATTTACAAGGACGATGAGTTCCGATATTATTTTTTAATTAGTGTGTCGGTAACAATTATAATAACAATGTTAATTGTCTTTTTTCAAGAACCATCGTTACAAACAACAATATACCATCCAAAACCTTATGGGGAGTTTGAGAGTGCTTTTAGACATGCAGCTTTTCAAGTAGTAAGTGTTATTACAACAACAGGCTTTGTTTCGGCAGATTTTACCATGTGGAATTATTTGGCCACCGCCTTAATGTTTTCTTTGTTTTTTATAGGAGGTTCTGCAGGTTCCACTAGTGGAGGTGTAAAAGTGGTTCGACACGTAATTATGATTAAAAATTCTATGTTGGAATTGAAAAAACAATTGCATCCCAAAGCAATTATTTCTGTGCGTTACAATGGAAGCAGAGTTTCTCGAGTAATTATTTTTAACATCTTATCGTTTTTTGTCATTTACATGCTGATCTTTATTTTAAGCACCATTGTGTTGACTCTCTTAGGATTGGATTTTTTATCAGCATTGGGAGCAGCCGCTTCTTGTTTGGGGAATATTGGACCTGCTTTAGGATCGTTGAGTCCTGTAGATAATTTTGCGCATTTGAGTGATACAGCCAAACTATTTTGTTCTTTTTTAATGTTGCTTGGTCGTTTGGAGTTGTTTACAGTTTTGATTGTTTTGACACCTTATTTTTGGAAAAGTAATTAATCTTTAAAAAGATTGATTTTTGTAACTTAAGGTTTTAAAAAAGAAATGGAACATCATTTTACTTGTCCTTATTGTTGGGAAACCATTGCGATGCAGTTAGAGTTTTCTGTTAGTGAAACTTACATTCAAGATTGTGAGGTTTGTTGCAATCCCATAGAGCTAAAAACTGTCTGGGATTCAGATGCTTTGGTGTCTTTTGAAGCAAACTCAATAGGTCAGTAAAATGAAAGTTATTAAGAAAATTTCCGACTATAAAACCCTAATTAGTCAAATACAAAAAATTATGGAAACAGTAGTGCACAAAGCAGGTTCTAGAGGTCATGCCAATCATGGTTGGTTAGAAAGTCATCATACTTTTAGTTTTGCAGGATACAACAATCCAGAAAGAATGAATTTTGGAGTTTTAAGAGTTTTAAATGATGATAAAGTAGTTGGAGGAAGAGGATTTGGAACCCATCCACACGATAATATGGAAATTATTTCTATTCCGTTATCTGGAGATTTAGAGCATAAAGATTCTATAGGAACTCATGGAATTATCAAAGAAGGAGAAATACAAGTGATGAGTGCTGGTACAGGAGTTTTTCATAGCGAATACAATAAAGATGCTGAGGTTCCTGTAGCATTTTTGCAAATATGGTTGTTTCCAAATGAGCAAGGAGTAACACCTAGATACGATCAACAATCAATTAAGGAGTTGGAAAAACCGAATGAATTTTACCAAATATTATCGCCTAATAAAAACGATGATGGTGTTTGGATTCATCAAGATGCTTATTTTCATATGGGTAAGTTTGAAGGAAATACAGAGGCAATATATGAAATGAAAAACCCGAACAACGGATTGTATGTTTTTGTAATTTATGGGGAGTTGTTTGTGGGAGATCAGGAATTGATAAGTAGAGATGGAATGGGGATTGTAGCTCAAGAAATAATTAATTTTAAGTTTAAAACCAATACACACGTACTCTTGATGGAAGTGTCAATGGTCTAAAAAAAATGCTGCTAAATTCTGGTAGCGTTTTTGGTTTTTATAAGCTCAAGAAAAATTAGAATTGTATATTGTTGGTTGTGCTTCTGTTTTTACTCAGAAAAGCATAGTTTCTTTTTTTCTAAATTTGGTGAGTATTATTAGAGAGAAAAAAAGGATCGTTTATCCTTAGAATTATCTCAGAATCACCAAAGAATATTAAAGTTTTATACTTTTGAGTAATCTAGAAAAAACATTTAAAGCATGCTATAAAGACTTGTGTATTATGTCTTTTTTTTTCACAAAAGATATTGCAGAAGCTGAAGATGTTGTTCAAGATGTTTTTGTGAAAATAATGGAGAAGCAAGATCAAATAAAAGAATTAGAAAATTATTTGAAAGTTGCTGTTAGAAATGCTAGTTTAAAACGAATCTCCAAAAAGTACCAATCAGAAAAGATTGACGAAACAGTTCTTTTTTACAATGAATCCAATACTGAAAGTGAAAATGAATTGGCTCTTCAAAAAAAAGTTCAGTTATACAAACAGATAAACTTATTACCAGAGCAATGCAAAAAAATATTTTTGTTATGCGTGTTAGATGATTTGAAATACAAAGAAGCTGCAGATGCTTTAGGAATTTCTATAAATACGGTAAAAACACAAATGAAAAAAGCGTTTAAAATACTAAGAACTACTTTAAAAAGCGCTTGTATTCTCTACATAATTTCTAGTCAAGTAATTCTTTAAATTACTCATTTTAGCAAAAAGTAAAAAAATAGTTAAAAAAACATCACCCTAAATCTTCTTTTTGGGTCTTGTATATAAAGGCTATAATTTATTAAATAACGTTAACGTGAAAAAGAAAAAGATTTTATTAAAAAAAATTGCATCCCATTTAAGTGAAAAAGAAGAAGTTTTGTTTCAAGAGTGGCTTCTTGAGTCAGAAGCAAACAGAGAGCTTTATGAAAGTTTATTGCTATTAAAGAAAGAAGAAAGCGCGGTTAAAAAATTTTCCGAAATAAATGCAGATACTGCATGGAAAAAGGTGTTGACAAAAAAACAAGAAAAGGAAGAAAAAAGTATTTTGTTTTTATTTAGGAATACCAAGTTTGTGGCTGCTGCAGCTTCAATTTTGATTTTGATTTCAGTTACACTTATGTATAGAAATACAAGTGTTTTTAAGAAAGCTACAACTTCTCAAACAGTTAAAGAGAGTAAGATTAAAGCAGGTACAGACAAGGCTATACTGACTTTAGGAGATGGTTCTTCTGTGAAATTGAACAAAGGGCAAGCGTACACCGCAGCAAACCTTAAAAGTAATGGAGAAGAGATTGTTTATGTGGCTTCTGTAAAAGACAGTACGAGTATAGAGTATAACTATTTGACGGTTCCAAGAGGTGGACAGTTTTTTGTCAAATTGTCAGATGGAACGCAAGTGTGGTTAAATTCTGAAACCAAATTAAAGTATCCTGTTGCATTTGTAGAAGGTGTTACCAGAAAGATAGAGCTTATTTATGGTGAAGCTTATTTTGATGTGTCACCAAGTACAGAACATAAAGGTGCTGCGTTTAAAGTATATCATAAAGAGCAACAAGTTAAGGTGATTGGAACACAGTTTAACATTAAGGCGTATAAAAATGAAAGCAATATTTACACAACTCTTGTAGAGGGTAAAGTATCTGTTTCTGTCAATTCAATGAATATGGTTTTGGTGCCTAATCAACAGTCAAAATTGAATTTAGATAACAATTCTCTAACAGTTTCGGAGGTAGATGTTCGCAAAGAAATAGCTTGGAAAGACGGAGTTTTCAACTTTGATAGAAAGGTGTTGAAAGATATTATGGTGGTGTTATCTCGTTGGTACGATGTAGATGTGATTTTTGAGAACAAAGAGTTAGAGAGTCAAAAATTTGTAGGATTGATCAATAAAAATTACAGCATAGATGACATTCTTCAATTGATGGAATATGCAAGCGTAATTAATTCTTATACCATAAACGATAGAACAATCATTTTAAAATAATAGAACCATCTAAAACATAATAAGTGCCAATGAAATAAACAAGAGCGAATAGAAAAAAATACAATTTTAATATATAAAAAAAGAGGCTATAGTTTCAACCCTAGGAAAGTATGTGACTATCTCCTCCTTTTAGAATGTATTAATCAATTAAAAATTAACTAACTAACGACAAGCAAATTTATGAAAATTAAATTGACTAATGTTCTTTTTAGAAATAAAAAGGGACTGAGAATACGCGCTATTCAAACACTGGTGTTTTTGCTAAGTGCAACAATGTTCAGCTTTACACCAACAGAAAATCTATCTCAAAAAACCAAAATTAAGATTGAAAAAGACACCACTGTAAGTGTGGATGGAGTATTTCAAATCATCAAGGAGCAAACAAGCGACTACATGTTTATTTATGCAGAAGATTTGTTTAATGATTTTCCGGATGTTCTTCTAAAAAAAGGTGTTTATGAACTAAATGAGTTGTTAGAAAAAAGTTTTCCAAAAGATAAGGTAAACGTAACAATTACACCTAACAACACCATTGTTATCAAAGAGAAAACATCTGTAACTGCCAACATCCAGCAACAACAACAACAACAACGAGTTTTTGGAAAAGTAATAGATGAAGAAGGTGCTCCAATTCCAGGAGTAACAGTAGTTGTAAAAAACATAAGTATTGGTACATCTACAGATTTAGACGGGAAATATAGAATTTTAGTTCCCAATTCAGAGAGTATTTTAATATTCTCAAGCTTGGGTTATGCTACTCAAGAAATTAAAGTAGGAAACAAAACTACTATAGATGTAATTCTTAAAGAATCATTAAATGAGTTAGATGAGGTTGTAATATCTACGGGTATTTTTAAGCGTAATGCAGGGAATTACACAGGAGCTACATCTACCATTACCAAAGAACAGTTAAAAAGAGTTGGGAATGCCAATTTGTTCCAAACCATAAAAAATATAGATCCATCTATCGCAATATTTGATAGTTTTGAGCTTGGTTCTGACCCCAATGCACTGCCGGATGTTCAAATTCGTGGAGCTTCATCTTTGCCAACAGAAGATTCAGATTTGAGTGCTAGTTTAAGAGGGAATTATCTAAAAGATCCAAACCAACCTCTTTTTATTCTAAATGGTTTTGAAAGTACCATTGAACAAATATTAGACTTAGATATTAATTTTATTGAGAGTGTAACTATTTTAAAAGATGCGGCTTCTAAAGCTATTTATGGTTCTAGAGCTGCCAACGGAGTGGTGGTTATTGAAACACAAAAATTGAGCAACGAGAAAGTTCGTGTGACATACAATTCAAATCTAGATTTTGAAATTCCAGACTTGACAAGTTACAACTTGACCAATGCCTTAGAAAAAATAGAAGCAGAACGTATTGACGGTGTTTATATGCCTTCTGTTTTTGATGATGCAGATGATTATGTTCGTTTGGAACAATTGTACAATTACAGACAAAAATTAGCTTTAGAAGGTTTGGACACCGATTGGATTTCTAAACCTTTGCAAACAGGAATAGGACAACGTCATTCTTTGTCTGTTGAATTAGGAGGACAAGATTTGCGTATGTTGGCAAATTTATCTTACAACGATGTTGAAGGAGTGATGATTGGTTCTGACAGAAAAACATTGAATGGGAGTTTTAATACATTTTACCGTGTAAAAAATGTGTCTTTCACCAACCGAACTTCTATAACAAGTACAAAATCTACAGAATCACCTTACGGAGAGTTTAGTGAATATGTAAAAATGAATCCTTATTGGAGAGCCGTAAATACAGACGGTAGCATACCTTATTATTCAGAAATTTCACCAGATGGAACCAGGTATACAAATCCATTGTACAATACAACGATCAACACAAAATCAGAATCTTCTTATCTTAATTTCTTAAACAATTTTTATATTGAATGGGATATTTTACCAGAATTAAGAGCTACAACTAGAATTGGTATTGATTTAAAATACAATGATGCTGATATTTTTCTTCCATCAGATCATACAAGTTTTGACTCATACGTAACTGATGAACAAATACAACGTAAAGGATCTTATCAGGTAAACAACGGAAATAGCACAAGAGTTTCTGGAGATTTTAACTTGATGTACAACAAAACATTTGACAAGCACACGTATTTCTCTAATGTAGGATTTAGCGTAAGTGAGCAGAGATATGAGGAATTGGTACACAACGTAGAAGGATTTCCTAGTGGACGTGATAACATTATTTTTGGTAGAGATTATGCTTTGGGAACTAGACCTTCTGGTGTTGAAGGACTTTCAAGAGATTTTGGACTTTTGGCCGTAGGATCTTATGTGTATGACAATCGATTCTTATCAGATGTAACCCTTAGAACCAATGCTTCTTCTCAGTTTGGTGCAGACAAACGTTGGGCTACTTTCTGGAGTTTAGGACTTGGGTGGAATTTGCACAATGAAGCATTTTTGAAAGATAAATTGTTGAGTGAGTTTAGATTAAGAGGGAGTTTAGGGTCTACAGGAAACCAAAACTTTAATACCAATCAGTCTATAGCAACCTATTCTTATTACTTAGATAATTTGTACCAAGGTTTTAGCGGTTCTTATTTAGATAATTTGTCTAACAGTGCGTTGCAATGGGAATCTAAATTTGATTACAACGCTGGATTGGATGCAAAAATTAAGGGACTTTCTTTAAAGTTTGATGTGTACCAAAGTATTACAGAAAATTTAATTACAGATTTAACAGTACCAACTTCTACAGGATTTAGTTCTGTAAGTGAAAATATAGGAAAGGTTAAAAACTCAGGAATAGAAATCAATGCATCTTACTTGGTTTGGTCTAATGATACTAGTTTTTTGTCTTTTAATTTTGGGATACAAACCAATAAAAATGAAATCGTAGAACTTTCAGATGCACTAAAATCTGTAAATGAATTGGCCAAAGAAAGAGCTGCGGATAGAGGAAACAATCAACCGGTATTAATTTATGAAGACGGAAAATCTTTAAACGCTATTTGGGCAGTTCCTTCCTTAGGAATTGATCCTGCAACAGGGAATGAAATTTATGTTGATAAAGATGGAAACACAACTTTTGAATGGAGTTCAGATGACTTGGTTGTAGCAGGAAACAGCAATTCTGATTATCAAGGAATTTTTGGAGTTAACGGTGAATACAAAGGTTTTGGTATGGGAATTACAGGTCGCTTTATAGGAGGTGGACAATTGTACAACCAAACACTTGTAGACAGAGTAGAGAACGTAGATATTAATTATAATGTAGACAAACGAGTGTTAACAGGTCGTTGGTTGGTGCCAGGACAAGAAGCTTTGTACAAACGATTGGGAGATTACAATAGCAGTAATGGAGATGGTAGTGTTACCGCTTATCAAGAAAAAACTCGTGCTACAACTCGTTTTGTACAGGATAGAAATGAAATCGATATTTCAGCCATCAATTTGTACTACAACTTTAAAAAAGAGATGATTGAAGATCTTGGTTTGAACAGGTTGCGTTTGAGTTTTAATATGAACGAAGTTGCTAAATTTTCGAGTATTAAAATTGAACGAGGAACTAGTTATCCTTTTGCAAGAACGTTGTCTTTTTCATTATTGGCAACATTTTAATAACCAGCTAAATTTTCAAATATGAAAAATACAATCAAAAAAATAAAAAATAAATTTCTATTGATTTTCATAATGTTGTTAGCAGTGTCTTGCGATGATTTTTTAGATGAAACATCATCAGCAACCATTACAGCAGAAAGTCAGTTTGATACAGAATCGGGTTTTAAAGATGCTTTGATAGGAGTGTATATAGGATTGACAGCCCCAGAATTGTACAGTAAAGATATGATGTACAATTTGGCGGATATATTAAGTAGACAATATGAGCCTCTTACAAGTAGTGCTTTGTACAGTCAAGTTCAAGGGTACAATTACAGAGGTACAATATCCACTGCACAAGTAGATGCTATATGGACAAATTCGTACAATGTAATAGCAAACATCAACAGTGCTTTAGATGCAATTGACGATAAACAAGAATTGTTAGGAACGGTTAATTACAGCATTATCAAAGGTGAATTGTTAGGGCTGAGAGCTTTTGTTCACTTTGATTTGATGCGTTTTTACGGAATGGGTAATTTGGCAGAAAGAACTGATGTAGCTGGAAGTTTAGCAATTCCATACGTGATAGATTTTGGTAAAGCAGTAACAAGTCCACTGTCTTACGAAGCAACTTTTAATTTGATGCTAGAAGATCTAGCCATGGCTGAAGATTTGTTAAAAGAAGATCCTATTTATACAGAAGTAGACAGAACAGATGATTACTATACAGAAGTAAACAGAACAGGTTTTTACGATACTAGAGAATTGCGTATGAATTATTATGCTGTAAAAGCTTTACAGGCTAGAGTTTACGCATGGCAAGGTGGACAGGAAAACTTACAAGCAGCTAGTATAGCGGCAGAAGAAGTGATTCAAAAATCAAACAAGATATTGATCAATTCAGAAACATATTCTGTAGCTTCTGATCCTTTGTTGTATCCAGAAATCTTGTTTGGGTTAGATGTAACGGCTTTCGAAAATATAACGTTAGGAATCTTAAACTCTGCCTCTACAGCCACCAATTACAATGCATTGTACTTGTCGCAAACTGTTGCAGATAATTTGTACGAAACTAGCAATACCAATATTGGTGTGGCAGACATTCGTTACAATACGTTGCTAGAGAGTCAAACAAGAGGTTTGGTTAGTACAAAATTAATTCAGAAAACAGGAATTACTCATCCTGAAAAAGTGCCATTGATGAAATTGCCAGAAATGTATTACATCGCAGCAGAATATTACATCAATACAGGAGAAACATTAGAAGCCATTAACTATTTGAACACCGTAAGGTCAAGTAGAGGTATTATTGAAGATATTCCAGACACAGCCACTCAAGAAGAGCTAAAACTTGAATTAGAAAAAGAATACAGAAAAGAATTTATAGGAGAAGGACAGTTGTTTTTTTATTACAAAAGATTAGGCTACACCACTTTTTCAGGAGTAGGTGATGAAATTATAGTAGATGATGCTGTTTATGTTTTACCATATCCTGACTCGGAATTTTAATGGGGTGGAAATAATGTTAACATTTAAAACTTATAAATTATGAAAAAAATAAATCTAAAAATAGGTGCTCTATATACGTTGATAACATTTGTTTTTTTATCAGCATGTGCTAAAGATGAAATTACATCATTTGAAGGGGATAATGGGGTTACCTTTTTACCTGAATCTGTAAATAGAACCTACGAAAAAACCTATTCGTTTTTAGGAAATGAAACAGGAGAATACATTCAAGAAGTAGACGTGCAGGTTATTGGAAGAGCGGCAGAGGTTGATAGATACTTTACAGCAACTATGACTAGTGATGATGCTACCACTGCAACTGAAGATCAATTTGAAATTTTGGAAGGTGTGGTAAAAGCTAATGAATACGAAGGTAAATTGTATGTAAAGTTGTACAACTCAGAACCGTTGAGCAGTACAACAGTTTCTGTGAATTTAGAATTGTCAGATTCAGATGATTTTACTTCAGGAGTAGCAGAAACAAACGATTTTACGTTGTATTGGACCAATCAAATTGTGGTTCCGTCTTGGACCTATTATCGTTACTTTTTTACGTCTGTAGCAAGTACATCTGCTTATAGAGCTATTGTAGAATCTACAGGAGTTACACAATTTGATCGTGCGGATTATTTTCTGGTAGGAACTGCTGGGGCTACCGCTTTGGGAACTCAATTTGGAGATTATATAAAACAGTGGAATTTAGATCATCCAGGCAATCCATTATTACACGATGACGGTACATTGGCAGGACAAGAAATTGTACCAAGATATTATTCCAAATCTAAATACGATTAAATACAATTCTGTCTTATCGTAATAGTCTATGCTTAACCTTTGATGAATCCATTTTTGTTTCTCCAAAAGTTAAGAAACGTAAAACAATTAAAAAATAAACAGATGAAAAATATAAAAATTTTCAAGTTATTTTGTTTAGTTACCATCTTCTTATTAATACAATCGTGTTACAAAGATGATAGTCAGCTAGACTTAAACAAAATTACAGCGGTATCTATAGATACCACTGGGGTGAGTACATTGTCTGTTAGACAATTTGAAACCTTAGAAATTAATCCGACTCTTGATATTGGAGATTTATCAGAATCCAATTTAAGTTATGAATGGCAACTTAATTTAGAGCCCAACGATGACTTTTTTGATGTTATTAGTACAGATAAAAATCTAGAATATGAAGTGCGATTGCCTCCCAATAAAGTTGGAGAGAATCATGTATTGTATTACAAAGTTATTGATAGTGAAACAAATTTGGAATACAGTGTTGCTTGGCCATTAACGGTTCAAAACAATATAGGAGAAGGTTTGGTTATCGCGGTAACTTCAGATGGAATCAATACAGATTTAAGTCATATCATGTCACCAGAAGTGACACAAAATTCTACAGAAATTAGTGTGAAATACAATGTGTATTCAGCTATTAACGGAACCACTATTGATGGATTGATCAAACAAATGAGGTTTACCACTATTTATGGTGTAGATGCATTGTTAGGGATTACAGATCAAAGTGTGGTGCGTGTAAATACGTTAGATTACACATTTGAAGGTGAAAATGATGACTTGTTCTTTTCTAGTGTTGATAATTACCAACCTCAAGCATTGGGTGCTATAGTTCAGGGAGATGTGTATGTAGGGAACGGAAAATTGACTGCAACTTATATGGGAGCTTCAAGAAAATTTGGATTGCCTTTTGACTTTACGTATACCGTTCCAGATCATATCGGATACAATGGGTTTTCGTACTATCCTTTGCCTGTAAGATTCAATTTTTACGATGAAGTAAACGAACACTTTGTGTATTTGCCAACGATTGCTTTTGGTGATACTAGCATGCATGCTGTTCCTGGAGATGCAGATGGAATATTCAATCCAGATGATGTAAAGGATAAAATAAATTTAGCTGCTGGCGTAAGTTCTACAGGAGATTTTAGGCATTTGCTAAAAGACAAAACAACAAATGAATTGACTTTGTATATTCTTGATGGTGGAGGAGATCTTTACCCAAGTCCAATACCACCAGCACCAAAAGGATTGTACAGTTTGGCTTCTGCTCCAGATATAGAAAATGCAGAATTTTTTGTATTGCCTGTAGACCAAAGAGTGATGTATTATGCTACAGAAACCAAAATTTATGCAATGTTGTACAGTACAGAAACGCCAACATTTGAACTTCGTTATACAGCACCAGCAGGAGAGCGTATTACTACGTTGCAAATGTATCAGCAGTCAGGTTATCCTGACAAATATTCAACAGATAATATAAGTACAAACAACAAACAGTTGGTTATGTCTACTTACAATGATGTTGAAGGAAAGGTATACCTTTTGCCAATTGTAAATGTTGGAGTAGGAAATATAGATACCGCTAACATTACAAGTTTTACTGGTTTTGATCGTGTATTGTCAATTGCACCTCAGAAGTAAATAAAAAATTATGTGGAGTGTTTTAGGGCACTCCACATAATTAATTATGCATCAGAATATATAAAAAAGAAAAGCCTTACTTACTTTAGGGCTGGAAAACTATTGTCTAAAAAGCACTAAATTTAGAATGAAAAAAATTGTAAGAATTGCTCGAGTAGAATTGAGTATCCTGTTTTATTCACCAGTAGCATGGTTGGTATTGATTATTTTCATCATTCAATGCGGTATCACCATTACCGATTTGATTGATGCAAAAGCTGCCAGTCAAGAGCTAGGGAATAAATTAAAAGGGTTGACAAAAGATGTTTTTGGAGGGTATGATGCTTTTTTCAATTCAGTAAAAAACAAATTATATTTATACATTCCTTTATTAACCATGGGGTTGATGAGTAGAGAATTGAGCAGTGGCTCTATCAAACTATTGCTTTCTTCACCTATAACCAATAGGCAAATTATTTTAGGAAAGTTTTTAGCCATGTTAATGTACTGCTTTCTATTAGTATTGGTGTTGTTTGGAGTTGTATTGATCGGTGTTGTTTCTATTGAATCTATAGATTTTTACTATCTGTTAGGAGGTGTTTTTGGACTTTATCTATTGGCATGTTCTTACGCTGCTATAGGATTGTTCATGTCTAGTTTGACAACGTATCAAGTGGTAGCTGCTATGAGTACGCTTGCTGTCTTTGCGCTGTTAAACTTTATGAGCTCCGTAGGACAAAGTATAGATTTTGTAAGAGATATTACTTATTGGATGTCACTTTCCGACAGAGTTGATAATTTTAGAATAGGGTTGATAAGTAGTAAAGATGTTATTTATTTTTTATTGATTATAAGTCTGTTTTTAACTTTGAGTATCATGCGATTGAACGCAGGTAGAAGTTCTTACAGCAGTGCCACAAAAGCAATAAGATATTCAGTTGTTGTTGCAAGTGTTTTGTTTATAGGTTATTTAAGTTCATTGTCTGTGTTTAACGGATATTATGATACAACTAGGTTCAAAACAAATACACTAACAAAAAACAGTCAAGAGTTGTTCAAGCAATTGGATGCTCCTCTAAAAATAACGGTTTATCCTAATGTCATCAATTATTTTTCTCACATAGGAGCTCCTAAGTTTAGAATTTTTGACTTGAGACAATTTGAAGATTATACTAGATTTTTACCAAATTTAGAAATAAATTATCAGCCATATTACAACTACACATTAGACAAAAGAGATGAGACAGGAAAACCATTGTTAGAAAGAGCACAACGTTATGCTACCGCAAATGGTTATGATTTTGATGAGGTACTAAATCCTGAAGAAATTGATAAGATTGTGGATTTGTCACCAGAGTTAAATGGATTTGTAAGGGTGGTAGAGTACAAAGGGAAAACGGCCAATCTTCGTATGTTTTTTGACCAAGTTGGTTATCCAAAAGAAGCAGAAGTTTCGGCAGCAATTAAAAATATTTTACACGGAGCACCAAAAGTAGGTGTGCTAACAGGTAATTACGAACGAGGAATAGCCAAAAGAGGTGATAAAGATTATAAGCAAGTATTGGCAGAGCTTAATGTTAGAACGTCTCTAATAAATCAAGGTTTTGAAGTTGCTCCTGTTTCTATAGAAAACAATCAAGAGTTGCCATTAGATCTTTCTGTATTGGTAATAGCAGATCCTATTGAAGCTTATAAAAGTGATCAATTAAAAAAAATTAGCAATTATATAAAACAAGGTGGAAGTGCTGTCATTGCAGGAGAGCCTTCTAAACAAGCTTTGTTAAATCCTATTTTGAAAGAAATTGGAGTTCAGTTTTCCGAAGGAATGTTGTTACAAGAATCGCAAGATTACAAGCTAGATTTGATACAAGGAAAAATGTCAGACACTGCGTTAAATCTTGGTTTTTCAATAAAAGAAAAAAGCGTAATAAGTTTGCCAAATGCAATGGCAATAACATACAAAGATACGTTAGGTTTTAATGCAACACCAGTTGTGGTAACCAATCCAGAAGAGGTGTGGAATCATACCGAGAAAATCAATTTAGAAACTGATTCTATAAGTTTTAATTCGGAAAAATATAAAAAAGAAAAAGTTACGGTAGCGCTTGCACTCCAAAGAAATGTTCAGGGAAAAGAACAAAAAATAATGGTGCTAGGAGATGCGGATTTTATGAGTAATAAAGAAATAAGCAGATCTAATTTAAAAAAGCAAGAAAATTATACGTTTGTCAAAGAGATGTTTAAGTGGTTTAGCAATGGGGAATATCCTATAGACACTACAAGACCTACAACAACGGACAATAAGATTCTAATATCTCAAGAAAAACTAAAATGGGTAAAGATTGCTTTTATCGGTTTAGTCCCTTTTCTAGTGGCAATTTTAGGAGTTTTTACTTTGATTAAAAGAAAGCGCAACTAATTATATAATTTATTTTATAAATAAAAGTACAACAATGGAAGAAAGCATTGCAAAAGTTCAAAATTTATCACACAGATATAGCAAAGATTGGGCGATTAGAAATATAAATTTTGAAATAAAAAACCGAGGTATTTTAGGATTGTTAGGGTCTAACGGAGCAGGAAAATCTACCACTATGAATATTCTTTGTGGGGTCATCAATCAAACAGAAGGATTGGCTTTGATTGATGGTATAGATATTAGAGAGAATCCTGTAGAAGCAAAGAAATTGATTGGTTTTTTACCTCAAAAAGCACCTTTGTATTTGGAATTGACCGTAGATGAGTATCTAACGCATTGTGCATACATGAGATCTATTCCTTCCAACAAAATTAAAGAAGCTGTTGAGGTTGCTAAAAACAAATGTGGAATAGGGCATTTTAGCAAACGTGTTTTGAAAAATTTATCAGGAGGATATCAACAACGTGTAGGATTGGCTCAAGCCATTATTCACAATCCTAAATTGGTAGTTTTGGATGAACCGACTAATGGATTGGATCCTAACCAAATTACCGAAGTAAGAAGGCTTATCAAAAATATTGCAGAAGATCGTGCAGTAATACTTTCAACACATATTTTATCAGAGGTACAAGCAACGTGTGACAATATTGTGATGATTGAACACGGTGAAACTGTTTTTCAAGACACCATGGATGCTTTTAACAATTATATTGAACCCAACACTGTTTTAATTTCTATGGACAATCCGCCTTTGGTTGCTGAGTTTTTAGAAATAGCAGGAGTTACTCATGTAGATTATGTTACCAAAAAGAATGTTCGATTGACTTTTGATGCCAATCCAGAAATCACAAAAACAATCATTCAGTTAAGTATAGAAAAAGGTTGGGGTCTTTCAGAAATTCAGTTAGAAAAAAGCTCTTTGGATGCAATATTTGCTCAATTGTCAAAGAAAAAAAATTACGCGAATAAATGAGAAAAATTATAAAAATAGCAAAGCTAGAACTAAGTTTAATGTTCTATTCTCCAATTGCTTGGTTCGTCCTTATCATTTTCTTTATTCAAACAGGATTGACATTTACAGAATTGCTCTATAAATACGAAACCAATCAGCAATTAGGAAGACCACTTAGTGTATTGACAAAAATTTTGTACGCAGGAGAAGATGGTATTCTGGCTAAAGTTCAGAACTATTTGTATTTGTACATTCCCTTGTTAACTATGGGACTGATGAGTAAAGAAACCAGTAGTGGTTCTATCAAATTATTGTACTCTTCTCCTGTAAAAATCAAAGAGATTATTCTAGGGAAATACCTATCCATGGCTATTTACAACCTGCTATTGGCCATTTTGCTTTCTAGCTTTATTGTTGTTGGAACAATGTCTATAGTAGCTGTTGATATCAAGTTTGTTTTAGGAGGGATTTTAGGTGTTTATTTGCTGATGAGTGCCTACGCTGCCATTGGTTTGTTTATGTCTACACTAACCAATTATCAAGTAGTTGCTGCCATCAGTACATTGGCCGTTCTTGCATTTTTTAATTTTATAGGAAACGTAGGACAGGTGTATGATTTCATCAGAGAAATTACCTATTGGTTGTCTATGAGAGGAAGGGCTAATTATTTTGTAAATGGTCTTATAGGCACCAAAGATATTCTCTATTTTCTGTTGGTGATTTTCTTGTTTTTGATACTTGGAATTTTAAAACTTACCTACGAACGAAAAAGAAAATCATTATTTGCAAAAACACTTAGTTATTCAGGTTTGTTTGTTTTTGTAATGGGATTAGGTTATGTAAGCTCATTACCTACAATCAATAAATATTACGACACTACACGTTTTAAAGACAGAACGTTGACAGAAACGTCACAGGAAATCATCAAAAGATTAGAGGAGCCCATTCACATGACAAATTATGTCAATTTGATTCATAGTTCAGCACGTTATGGGGCTCCTGAAAACCGTATCAAAGATTTGAGAAGTTTTGAGAAGTACAGAAGGTTTATTCCAAAAATGGAGATGAATTATGTCTATTATTACGACTCTATCACGTACATGGATACCACAAAAACGATGCGTAAATTGGTGGAGAAAGCAGCTAGAGTACATCATGTGAATTTAAAGAATGTGCTGTCCCCAGAACAGATAAGAAAGAAAATTGATTTGAAATCTGAAGACAATCGATTTGTGAGGTTTATACATTATGGAGACCAAACAATTCCGCTTCGTATGTTTGATGATATTTATGTGTATCCTAATGAAACAGACATTACTTCTACCTTAAAACGATTGATTCAAAAACAGGGAGTTGTAGGAATGTTAACAGGTAATGGAGAAAGAGATACTTACAAAAAAGGGAATGATTCGTACAAATACATCACCAAAGGATTGAACGTTAGAGGTTCATTGATCAACTCTGGTTTTGATGTGTTAGACATTTCACTTAAAGAAACAGATACCATAAATACTACGTTGGATGTCTTGGTGATTTCAGATCCTAAGTATGCGTATTCTAAGAAAGAATTGCAAAAAATAAATACATACATAAAAGCTGGCGGAAATTTATTGTTGGCTGGAGAACCTGGAAAACAAGAACTGCTAAATCCTATTGTAAATACTTTTGGAGTTGCTTTTTTAGAGGGTGAGTTGTTGCAAGAAAGTGAAAATTTTGAACTGGATTTGATTCAAAGTAAATTTGCAAAACAAGAAGCTTTGAAAGGATTTAAATTTCATGAAAGTGCTGTGGTGGTGCATCCTAAAGCTATGGGAATTACTTATGAAAATACTTCAGAATTTGAAACAATACCTTTGCTGATAAGTAACAAAGAAAACACTTGGAGAAGAACAGAGCCTTTTGATCTGAATATTGAAAAAATAGTTTTTGATAGTATCAACAATCGTAAAGAAGAAATTCCTGTTGCCATTGCTATGAAAAGGAAAATAAACGGTTCAAAAGAACAAAGAATTGTGGTTTTAGGAGATGCAGATTTTATGAGCAATGCTCAGGTGACTAGGAATTCTCCCAGAAATGTAAACGTGTCTTTTACTAAAAAAATGTTCAAATGGTTTAGCAATAATGAGTATTCTGTTTCAATAAAAAGACCCAAACCAATTGATACAGAAATATTAATGACCAGAAAGCAAATCAACTGGTTGAAAGTTGTTGTTTTAGGGATTATTCCTTTTCTAATAGCTATTTTAGGTGGAACGATTTTAATCAAGAGGCATAGAAATTAAAACAAAGAAAATGAGAAAAATGATGTTCTTGTTTGCACTAATTGTAAGTGTGAATAACAATGCTCAAAGCATAGATTTAGAAAGTCCATTACCCGTAGATCAAACTGTTAAAAAAGGTGTGTTAGCTAACGGAATGACGTATTATATTAAAAATACAGACGTCACAAAGGGAGTTGCTAGTTATTATATCATTCAAAATGTAGGTTCTGTTTTAGAACAAGACAACCAGCAAGGATTGGCACATTTTTTAGAACACATGGCTTTTAATGGTACTGAAAATTTTGAAGGTAAAGGAGTACTGAATTCCATGCAAAAACACGGGCTTGTTTTTGGTAGAGACATCAATGCCTATACTTCTTTTGATGAAACAGTATACAATATCAATAACATTCCTACAACTCCAGAATTGATAGATACAGGGTTGTTAATTTTACACGATTGGTCTAATTATTTGTTACTTACCGATGAAGAAATTGATGCAGAAAGAGGTGTGATTAAAGAAGAATGGAGAACTCGTCAGAGCGGTTCTATGCGTATTTTACAACAGTCACTACCAACCATGTTTAACAATTCCATTTACGCAAGTCGTTTGCCAATTGGTTCTATGGATGTGGTTGCTAACTTTGAATACAAAGCGTTGCGAGATTTTTACCACGATTGGTACAGAACCGATTTACAAGCAATTGCTATTGTGGGTGATGTAGATGTAGCCGTTGTTGAAGAAAAAATCAAGGCATTGTTTGCTGAAATACCAGCAGTCAAAAACCCCAAAGAAAGATTTCTGGTAAGCATTCCAGAACATCAAAAAATGTCTTATGTCCTAGCTATGGATGAAGAAATAACTACCCCTTCTATTTTATTGGGAATTAGGCATCCTAAACTCTTAAAAGACAAAACCATTGCAGATTTAAAACAATCTTTATTAAATAGTATGGTTACAACCATGTTGTCTAAAAGAATAAAGGAATTGTCTGTAAAATCGGATGCTACTTTTTTAGGAGCGGGTGTCAAATTTGGGCAACAGACAAGAACTACTAATGTTTTTAATATTTCTGTTTCTCCCAAGCCAAATCAACAACAAGCGGCATTTGCTTCTGTTTTAACAGAGGTTAATAGGGCTGTAAAGTTTGGTTTTACAGAGGCTGAAATTGAAAGAACAATTACAGCATTTAAAAATTATTATGAAAATCAAATCATCAAAGAAGAAGATAGATCTCATGGGAGTATTGTTCAGCGCATAAAAGACAATTACTTAAACAACTCGACCATTACTGATATTAGCAAAGAGTATGAAATTGTAAAAACTATTTTTGAGAATTTAAAGTCTGATGAGATTCATGAAAGAATGAAAGAATTGTATGCTCAAGAAAATAGATTTTTGATGGTTACAGGAGTAAAAGGGAAACAAAATTTGACTGAAGAGGAGGCTATTGGTATACTGAAAACGGTAGAAAATGACGAGAATTTGATAGCGCATACAGATAATTTTTCAGGAAAAACATTGACAAGTGGTTTAGATATTCAGCCAGGGGAAATTGTTTCGGAGACGGAAAATAAAACGATAGGAGCTACAACATTTGTACTAAATAATGGAATAAAAGTACATTACAAATTTGCGGACAAAAATAAGAACGATGTGAAATTGAAAGCAATTAGTGATGGAGGAATGTCTTTGTTAAAAGATTCTGATTTGCCTTCTGCGAATTTGCTAGAAAACGTTATTCAGTATTCAGGTTTAGGAGATTATTCTGCTACAGATTTGCCTAAAGTATTGGTTGGAAAAACAGCAAATGCATCTATAAATTTAAGTAGTATCACAGAAAATATTTCGGGAGCATCGGTAACCAAAGATGTTGAAACTATGATGCAAATGGTTTTTCTTCGTTTTGTAAAACCTCGTTTTGACAAAGAAGGATACGATGTGATTATGCAAAATGTAAAAAATTATCAAGTAAGAAGAAGTCAGAACATTAACGAGAAAATGAACGATAGTGTGGTTGTTACTTTGTATGGAGACAAACATCCGAGACACCGTATTTTTAATGATTCTTTTGTGAATGAGATTTCTTTTGATAAAATCAAATCCATCTACGAAGATAGGTTTGGAAATGCAGCAGATTTTGAATTTTTTATTGTGGGAGATGTTCAAAAAGAACAACTAAAACCGTTGATAGAAAAATACATTGCAAGTATTCCTACTAATGAGACAAGAGAATATTGGAAAGATGATGCTACAGAATGGAAAGAAAAAAATATAGATAAAGATATTTATTTGAAAATGGAGGATGCCAAAAGCTCTGTTAGGATTACCTACAAAAAAGAGTTTAAATACAGTCTGAAACAAAATATTGTGGCAAGTGCATTGGCAGATGTTTTAAGCTTAAGATTCACAGAAACTTTAAGAGAAGAAGAAGGTGGTACTTATGGAGCCAATGTAAGTGCAAACTTATCCAAAAAACCATCACAACAAGCAGTACTTTCTGTAAGTTTTGATTGTGACCCAGACAAGGTAGAATCGTTGATTGGTATTGTGCATCAAGAAATAGAAAAGATTGCCAATGGAGATATTCAGCAATTAGATTTAGAGAAAACATTGACCAATTACCTTAAAGAAAGAAAGCAACAAAAGGATTACAATAGTTTTGATATGAGACTGTTGACTGTTTTTTATAGAGAAGGATACAATATGGAAGATCCTAAGAATTTTGAAAAGATTGTAAAGTCCATCACACCAAAAGATGTACAAAAATTCACTAAAAAGGTATTGAAAGATTCCAAATCTTACGAGATTGTTTTCAAACCTTTAGATTGATGTGTAAAAGAGTTTATTGATGTAACTTTTTTATATATAAAAGCTGTTTAAATATAGTTTTGAGAGTTTTGTTTTTGCTCGTTTCTTTTTCATAACGGAGAGGTTCTCTGTTAACGTAAAGAAACGAGTTTTTTTATACGCTTAAAGCAATATTTGATTTTTTCTTACCAAATTGCCACATTAAAATGCTGGCGGAAGCATACATCCAAACAGAATATGCAGCTGTGGGGATTGCCATTTCCATATTGTTTAAAATGGTTGTGGTAATTACAAAAGCAAGCGTTCCGTTCTGAATACCACCTTCTACACCAATAGCAATAGCATCTTTGTAATTTAGTTTAAAAATTTTTGCAACCATATATCCCAGTCCAATAGTACCAATGTTGAGCAAAAGAGTAACCACCCCAATTCTTTTTAGCGCATCTCCTAACAAACTAAAATTGGTAGCTATAATTCCAATAAAAATCAATACAAAAATAGATGTTGAGGCTATTTTCATGGGTTTTTCCATACGAATGGCAAAACCAGTTTTAAATTTACGAACCAACATTCCTAAAGAAATAGGAATCAAAGTGATGGTCATAATTTGTAGTGTGGTATCTACTATTGGTAATTTGATAATGGCAGTTGTTGTTCCAAAATAATCCAAGGCATAAGAAGCAATAATGTTAATGGTAACAATACTCGTAAAACTGGCAATAGCGGTCAACGTTACGGATAAAGCGATATTTCCATTGCAAATTTGGGTAATCATATTGCTTGTAGGTCCACCAGGGCAAGCAGCTAAAATGACAATTCCTACAGCCATAACAGCATCTAGTTGAAAGATAAGTGCTAGTAAAAAAGCTAGCAAAGGCAAAAGCACAATTTGGTTGATAAGACCAATGATTACCGCTTTTGGATGTTGAAATACACTTTTAAAATCATTTGGAGTCAAAGTCATTCCCATTCCAAACATAATCATGGCAAGTGACAAGGGTAAAAAGGCTTTGATCAATAAATCAGACATATGTTTGATGGATTAGGGCAGTGAATAATATACGTTTTCATTTATAAAATTGATATCCAAATTAAGAACGTATCGTAAAATGCAATTTTATAAATAGTCTCTATAGAAAACAATTTTTTAGGAACAAACATTTGTGTTTTTGTAAAGATTTTATTTCTGTTAAAAATTCAGAAACCGGAGAACATCAACACAATAAAAAAAAGGGATTTCTTAAATTGATTAAGAAATCCCTTTCTGGGTTTTAAAATTTAAAAAATACTACAACTTGTCATATTTTTTAGGGAATTTTTTGATAGGTGTAATTACGATGTCTTTGTAATAAACTTCAGCAGCTTCTGACTGAATTTGAATTTTACCTTTGGTTACAGGAATCATTTTTCCATTAATTTTTTGTCTTGCATTTTTAACTCGGTTGACTACATGCCCATTCACCAAGTGAATACTTTCATCACCTAAACAGTAAATTTCAATAGTATTCCATTCTCCGTTTGGTTTTTCATGCAATTCAGATTTGGAAACACTTCCAGTAAAGTATGTTTTAGATTTAGGATTGTACACGTGGTATGTTTTTCCTTTGCTGTTTGTTTTTGAGTCTGCTGGAGTATCTCCTTTTAAGGTTCCTAAAGGGAAAAAATCTCCACAGTCACCTTCTTGTACTTGAAACTCTAAGCAAGACATCCAGGTTTTCCAAAACGCTCCATGAGGTCCTTTAGCATGGTAAATAATTCCGCTATCTCTTTTGGTTTTTAATCTTGGTTCCCATTTTTTTTCTCCCCATTTGAATTGAGCAGAAAAATGATAGTTTTGAAATTCGTCTTTGCTTGTCAATCCACCATAAATTTCACCTGTAATTTTTAATACAGGTTCTCCATTTTCTTCAATTACAGAATATACCTGTTTAGGGTCGTTGTGCAAGCCTAAAGGGATACCCTCCTTTTTCATAACGTTGTCAAACTTAGGAGCCTCTAGATTTTTTACGGATGTGTGAGGAATTCCCATCCAAATATCCCAATTAGAAAGTTTTGTGTCCAACATAGAAATTCCTTTTTCTGGAATTTCTACTTCTATATTTCCTAAAGTCCAGTCAATTCCTTTTTCTATGTGGGTTATAAAATCTGGATCAGTATATATTTTATCAGTATGTCCCATTCCAGTATAAAAAACACGTCCACCTTCGTACGTATGGTACCATGCAATAGGGTGTTCTGCTCCCATTCTTTTTCCAGTATAACTGCTTTCATCTAGAGATAATAAAATATTAGCGTGTTTTGCTACAGGTTTTTTAAAATTGTACCATTCGTCAAATTTATTAAAACTATCAGGCAAATGATCAGTAGCAGGATGCTTACAATCTTTATTTTTGATCAATGTAACTGTCTGTTGTTTAGGGTGTGATGCAAACTGTGCTCCAATCATTTCTGCATAAAATGGCCAGTCATATTCAGTATCTGTTGCTGCGTGAATTCCCAGGTATCCACCACCGTTTCTAATGTAGTTCTCAAACGCTTTTTCCTCGGTTCTGTTCAAAACATCTCCTGTGGTATTTAAGAAAACAATGGTTTGGTATTGTTGCAAATTAACGTCGTTAAATAACGATGCATCTTCGGTAAAATCTATTTGCCACTGTTTTCTTTCAGCCATCTCTTTTAATGTTGAAATTCCTGTAGGGATGGACTTGTGTCTAAAGCCTGCTGTTTTAGAAAAAACAAGAACTTTCTTATTGATTTGTTTTTGATTTACTTCTTTTTGAGTAGCACAGGCAGCTAAAATAAAAGTTAAAACAATGGGAACGATGTACTTTAATTTGTGAAATTTCATGGCTGTTATTTGATTAGTTTAGAAATAAGAACGGCATCTGCTTGTCCGCTCCAAGGAGACATATATTGACCTGCTGTTGGGCCTGAGTAAGGTTGTCTTTCTCCTGTTAATGTGTTGAACCACTCAAAAGTTCTGTTTTTCAATTCTTTTTTAAAGAACCAAACACGTATACTGTGGTTTTCTTTTGGCACGTATAATAAAACGGTTCCTTTGTCGTCAGATAAATTGTAAACTCCAGCGTTTTTATGAGGAACAGGCTTAAAAGTGCTAAAATCTAAATTCTTAAACAAAGAATTCATGTGTTTAAAATAATCAAACTTAGGTTTGTAGACACCTTTTGGTTGTTCAAAAGGATTGTAAATAATTGCATTCCATGACGTTCCTTGCCAGTAATAAGTAGTGTAGACTCCAGAAAATAAGCACATATAGTTTCTTCTTAAACAATATTCAGCATTGTCATAGTTTCCTGTAAAAACAGTGTAAGGAGATTCTTCGTAACCTCCGTGCTCAATATTGAATACTGGTTTTTTGTCAAATTTTTGACCTGCTTCTAACATAGTATCGTATATGTTATGTGACCAGTTTTGGCTAGAAATAAAATCCACTTTCTCAGGATTTTTGTTGCAGTAGCCATAATCGTGAACGGTTAACAATCTTTTGTAGCTGTCTAGTTTTCTAACTCTATCTACTCTTTCGTTAATGTATTTAGTGTCTGCTCTTCCATAATACAAAGCTTCTTTAGAAATGTCCCAAAGCATGTTTGGAAAAGCTTGGTAACGTTTTACAACATAATCAAAATACATGTTGTCTGCTTCTGAATACATTTCAGGCCAAGCAACCAATTTGTTCCATACATAAATCATCAAATGAGAAACAATTTGTTTGTCGTTCATCATGCTGATAGTTCGATCTAATTTTTTGAAAAACTCTGGATTTAAAGAAGAAAAATCAGGATGGTCATTGTTTCCTAAAAAAGGAAATATATCTTTTGGACCTCCAAATTCATGTTCAGGATGCTCTTTTAATTTTTCATCTTTTTTCCAACTTACGTCATATGAAAATACATTCATTACTACTTGATTGAATCCATTTTCTTGAATAAGATTTAGTAAATGATCTGTTTTGGGAATTTCTTTTTTGTTGTGATAATCCAAAGCATACAACCAGTCACATTCAAAAGCCAAAAGAAAGTAAGGTGTTCCGTCTTGGTAACTAAAACGTTTTGTGTTTTTTTGGTTGATTACAATGGCTCCGTGTTTATTTTCTTTGGCATCTGTTACTGAAATTTTTGCTTTTTTATTTTTCAATTTAGAACTTTCAGCATAGGTAATATAACTCCATTTTCCTTTTAGTGAGCTAGAAAAACGAACAATCCATTCGTTGTTTCCATTATAAAAACCTGGGACTTTTTGAGTAGTTCCATTTTCATGGGTAAAAACAGCACCAAAATCTGAACGGTAAGGTTGTTTTATGTTCGTTTTGCTTTTAATGACGATGTCTATAACTTCCCATTTTGGGATGTCAAAAGTTTTGTGGTTTTTGTGTTTTACGGTTGTAATTTGACCGTATGTCAATTGTAATGACAAAATCATTAGCAAGGCAAAAAGGAGTTTCTTAGTTTTCATTTTAAACTATCTGATTTTAGCGTAAATATATTTATTTTTAATGAAAAAAAACATGCTATTATTTATAATAATAGCATGTTTTTTAATTTTCATTATGTATATGGTATTTTTTTAACCTTTTTTGATGTCGATATCATTACTGCTAATGTATTCACTAGGAGTCATGTTAAATTGTTTTTTGAAACACTTTGCAAAGTATGAAGGACTATTAAAGCCGGTCATGTACATGATTTCTTTTACAGACAAGTCACTTTTTTTAAGCAATTGAACAGCTCTCTTCAATCGGATGCTACGAATGAACTCACTAGAAGACAATCCTGTGATTTCTTTTAATTTTAGATACAAGTTACTTCTACTTACATTCATTTCTTTTACCAACATTTCTACACTAAATTCCGTGTTCATCATGTTTTTTTCTACCACTTCCATTGCATTTTTCAAGAAAATTTCATCAGTTGAAGTTACTGTTACGTCTTCAGGTTTTAGAATAATTTCTTGATTGAATCGTTTTCTCAAACGATTACGTCTAGAGATGATATTTTTAATTTTTAATTGCAAAGATTCTAAATTGAATGGTTTGGTAATGTAATCGTCAGCTCCACTTTCTAATCCTAAATATTCATTTTCTTTAGATGTTTTTGCTGTCAAAAGCATGAAAGGAATGTGGCTTGTTTCTGCCAAATCTTTACATTTTTTACAAAATTCTACACCATCCATTTCGGGCATTACATAATCACTAATAATAATGTTTGGAACCTCTTTTTTAGCAATTTCAAAGCCTTTTAATCCGTTTTCTGCTTCAAGAATATTGTAGTCTTTTTGAAGTGCTTGTCTAATAAACATTCGAATATCTTCATTGTCATCAACAACAAGTATGATAGGAAGTTCAGGTCTTTTTGCAATCATTTCCTGATCATTTCTTTCGTCTTCAACAGAAATAATGTGTGCTGATGATACGTAAGCGGTAGTGGTACTTACATTGTCTGTTTCATTACCAAATTCAATATTAGGCTTGTCAATATAAGCTTGTTTTTCTTGCGGTATATTTATGGCAAACGTAGTTCCTCCCAATTCATTATCTACCACAGCTATGCTTCCCTGGTGTAGGTCTATCAAGCTTTTGGTGTAACTCAGTCCAATTCCTGTACCTGTAGGATTTGCCAATTCTTTTGCAGAGTTGCTATAAAAACGATTGAAAATTCTTTGTTTTTTAGCCTCAGAAATTCCAGATCCTGAATCTTTCACTTCAATAACCACTCTTTTATAAACAGAGCCTTTGGTCAATCTGTCTGAATGATAAGTGTTTTTAATGTACACATAAACATCAACAATTCCTCCTTCTGGACAGAATTTAAAGGCATTAGACAATAGATTGTTCATTACTTTTTCTAGTGCATCTGGACTAAAATAACTGTAAATAGCATCTTCTTCAGATCTGATAGAATATTGGATGTTTTTCTTTTCGCTGATAAATTTAAAAGGTTCTGCAACTTCCTTTACAAAACGAGCAATGTTTTTTTTGTAAATAGTCAATCCCATTTTTCCTTTGTCCATTTTTTGGAAATCTAGCAACTGTGTAACCAATCTTAGCAGGTAATCGGTATTTTTTTCCATTAAAGAATATTGGTTCTGAATAACATTGTATTCTAATTCTTTTCCTTTTTTCTGTAGGTATTCTAAAGGCCCTTTGATGAGGGTTAGAGGAGTTCTAAATTCGTGAGATATATTGGTGAAAAATTCCATTTTCATTTGTTGTAATTCTTCGTATTTCTCCTTTTCTATGTGTTCTAATTCTAATTCGTGTTTTTTCTCTGTTTTGATCAATGTAAATTTCCAGAAACTGATTAACAAACCAATAATAAGCAATACATATATTATATATGCCCAAATTGTTTTCCAAAAAGGAGGTGTTATTTTGATAAATATTTTTTTAGCATTGTTGTTCCATACTCCATCACCATTAGAAGATTTTACACTAAATAAATAGTTGCCAGGAGCTAAGTTTGTGTACGTAGCAAATCTTTTTTTAGAGTTTGTATAATTCCATTTGGTTTCAAAACCATCTAATTTGTATGCGTATTGATTTTTTAATGGTGATGAATATTGTAAGGCAGCAAATTCAAAAGTTAAACTATTTTGAAAATGATTTAGCTCTATTTTGTGGGTCTTATCAATAGACTGATTTAAGATGACCACACCGTTTGTTTTTTTACCAGGCTCAATTACTTCGTTAAAAAGAGACATTTTGGTTATGGTGGTTATTGGAGCATAAGGATTGTCTTTAATTTCACTTGGATAAAAAACACTAAACCCGTTAATCCCTCCAAAAAACATTTCACCATCAGCTTTTTTATAGCATGCTAGTTCTTGAAATTCATTGCTTTGAAGACCATCGTAAATATTGTAATTTTTAAAGGTTCCTAACTCTGGGTTGAATTTAGAAATTCCATTATTGGTAGAAATCCATAAATTGTTTTTGTCATCTTCTAGAACTCCTTTGATGACGTCATTTGGCAATCCATCTTTTCCAGAATATCTTTTGAATTGAGCCTTGTTTTCAGTAAGAGAGGTGGTTAATTTGTTTATACCTCCGCCAAACGTACCAATCCACAATTCTCCTTTTTTACTTTCGTAAAGTGATAAAATGTAATTCAAACTAATGCTAGTCTCATCTTTTGGAATGTTTCTATAGGTTGTGAATTCTGGTTTTTCTTTGTCAACCTCATCAAATGCTAGTTTGCTAAGACCATTACTTGTTGCAAACCAAATATTGTGTTTAGAATCTTCGTAAATATTTCTAATTATATTGTTTCCAATAGATTTTGGATCATTAGCATTGTGACTAAATTCTTTTATCATTTGAAACTCATCGTTCTCGTTTATTTTATAAACAAAAACACCCTTACTATAAGATCCTATCCAAATATAATTACGATGATCAACCATAATAGTAAAAACGCTACTACCTATATTGGGGTCTATAGGACTTCGTTTTATGTTTCTGTTTTCGGGAATTGGATTTGTAATGTCTATATAGGAAAAAGAATGGCCTCCTTCAGAACCTATAAGCAGAAATTTTTTATTGTTTGTTTTTATTTCGTTTAAACAAAATGTTTTTGAGAATGAAGAAATGTGCTTCCATGAACTGTATTTTTTACTTGTAGAAAGTTCCATGTTTAAATCTCCCCCCTCGGTACCAATCCACAATGTATTGTTGCTGTCTTCAAAAATGGAACGTATTTTATTGTAGCTTAGGCTGGTTGGACTAGATGTTTTTTTTATATGCAAAAAAGGTTTTCTTTGAGGGTCAAACTTGTTAACTCCACCACCATTGGTTCCTACCCAAATAATACCTGTTAGGTCTTTGTATAGCGATACAATTACGTTTTTGCTAATACTGTTTGGGTCGTTAGCATCATTGGTAAAGGTGTTTTCGTGAGTTGGTAGTTCTTGATTCTCTTCGTTTTTATAATACCTTAGTCCTTTTGTGGTACCTATCCAAATATGATTCATATTGTCAACTACAATCTCAATAATGCTAATGGGACTAAATTCAAAAAGGGTTCCTTTTTCTTTATTTTCTATATATGCTCCATTGCTAGTACCTACAATTAATTTTTGGTTTTTATCTTCTGTTATGGATTTAATTGCAGTTTGTCTTAGACCTAATTTTTGGTTTATCTTTTTAAATTTAATCTTACCATTTTCTTTGTATAGCTTGTATATAAATTTGTTATCACCTGCATAAATATCTCCATTTTTTCTTTGGTAAATGGTGTTTATTCGATGGTTTTGTAGGCTTTTATTTTCTATTTCTATGTGTTGGAATTCTAGACTATCTTGTTGGCTAGTACAGTCAACCATGTCTAAACCTTTACTTGTACCAATCCACAATCTGTTTTTGTTGTCGTAAAGCAAACTAGAAATATAATTACTTCTTAAGCTGTTTTTTTTGTGAGTGTTGTGCTTGTAATTAATGACTTTACCTGTTACCGTATTTAAATAATCGAGACCACTACCTGTGGTACCAATCCACATATTTCCTTTTCGATTTCCTACAATCACGTAAATTAAATTACTGCTAAGACTGTTTGTAATTGGGTTGGGTCTATAATGATTAAAGTTATAGCCGTCATATTTGTTCAGTCCATCATGTGTTCCAAACCACATATAGCCATCATTACTTTGGTAGATGGTATTGATGTCGCTTTGAGACAATCCATCATTTACGGAAAGATGAGAAAAGGCAATAGAATGTTGTGCGAAATTTGAATGAATAGTTGTAAAAACTATCAATAAAGCAAGAATTATTTTTAAAATTTTAGTAGGCATGTATGGTCTTTAAAATTGTGAAAATGCTTAAAAAATAGTAGATAAAATCAACATAAATTACAACTTTGCTAGTTTAGAAAGGGAAGCAAATCTAATTTAGTTTAGTGCTGTAATACATTATATATGTTTTTTTCTAAGAAAGATATGTGTTTTTATTTTATTTTTATAGAAGAATCTCTAACATTTAACCTACCATTTAGAATAATGGTTTGTGGAACAAAAAATCCTTTGTTTTCAATTTGTTCAAGTAGTAGATTAGCGGATGTCTGTCCAATGTCTCTTGTAGGTTGTTCTACAGAAGTTAGTGATGGATATGTGTGTTTTGCTAGTTTAGATTCCGTAAATCCCACAATGGCAATATCATTTGGTATTTTGTAACCATGTTGTTTAAAAACATTCATGGCACCAATAGCACAGGAATCATTGGCAGCAAAAATGGCTCTCGGAATTTCGTTTCGGTCAATTAATTCTTGTGCAATTCTTTCTCCATCTTCCATTTTAAAACCACAAGAGATAATTTTTCCAGGAGGTAATTTGTGTTTTCTGTGAGCTTGCTCAAACCCTCTCAAACGATTTTTGGTCAAGGTCAAATTATGAGTTCCAGTCAAATGAACAATGTCTCTGTATCCTTGCATGATTAAATGCTCGGTGGCAAACAGAGCCCATTTAAAATCATCAAATAAAACTTTAGATGCTGGAATTTCATCCACAGCTCTGTTAAAAAATACAATGGGAATATCTTGTTTTAAAAGCTCTTTGTAATATTCGTTATTCTGTTTTTCAGAAGTGAGTGATATGATCAGCCCGTCTACCATGTTGTCAACCAAAGTTTCTACATTTTTACGTTCTATTTCCCAAGAATAATTGGATTGCATGATTAAAACTTGATAACCTTTGTTGTGCAATACTTCTTGAGCTCCCAACATTATTTGCGGAAAAAAACTGTTTTCAAACTCAGGTACGACAATTCCTATATTGAAAGATCGCTGCTGAATTAGTTTTCTAGCAATAGGGTTTGGTCTGTAACCTAATTCTTGTGCCGTTTGTAAAATTAAATCTCGAGTCTCTTTTTTAATGTCGTATTTGTCATTAAAAGCTCTAGAGACAGTAGAAATAGACACATTCAATTTTTTGGCAACATCCTTTATGGTAATGTGTTTCATATGTTAATATTACTTCTTTTTTTAATTTCCGACAACTATCGGAAACGTTTCCGATAAAAATAAGTGTTTCGGAAACGTTATCGAAATTGATTTTTAGTAAGAAAGGATTCTTTCAGTTGAATTATAATTATTTTGGTAATCAAATCATAAATCAGAGGAATGGGAGCAATAGACATATCGGTAATTTTAATTTTTACCTTATTGGTTTTTATATGCGGAATGAGTTTTTCCAAATCAGGAAAAAACATGAAGTCTTATTTTGCTGCTGGTGGTGCTTTGCCTTGGTGGATGAGTGGTTTGTCTTTGTTTATGAGTTTTTTTTCTGCGGGTACATTTGTGGTGTGGGGTTCTATTGCATACAAAAGTGGTTGGGTAGCAGTTGCTATTCAATGGACGATGTGTATTGCAGGAATTATTATTGGTTTTTTTATAGCACCCAAGTGGCAAAAAACAAAAGCATTAACGGTAGCAGAGTTTATTACAGATAGATTGGGAGGAGGAACTCAAAAAATATATACGTATTTGTTTTTAGGGATTTCCATTTTTACTACTGGAGCTTTTTTATATCCTGTAGCTAAAATAGTGGAAGTTTCTACAGGAATTCCAATTACAGCAAGTATCATTTTTTTAGGAATTCTAATTTTAATCTACACAGCTGTTGGTGGTTTGTGGGCAGTAATCGTAACCGATGTATTGCAATTTGTAGTTTTAACCGCAGCTGTGTTAATTGTGGTGCCTTTGTCTTTTGATAAAGTAGGAGGGATTGATAATTTTATTTCTCATGCTCCTGATAACTTTTTCAATTTGGTGAATGATGAATATACTCCAGGTTTTTTAGTGGCTTTTGGTTTGTACAATTTGTTTTTTATTGCGGGTAACTGGGCATATGTTCAAAGATATACAAGTGTGGCTTCTCCTAAAGAAGCTAAAAAAGTAGGCTGGTTGTTTGGTGGTTTGTACACGTTAAGTCCTATTGTATGGATGTTGCCTCCAATGATTTATAGAGTATTGAATCCAGATTTGGGAGATTTGGCAGAAGAAGGAGCGTATTTGTTAATGTGTAAAGAAGTATTACCTGTTGGTATGCTTGGGTTGATGTTGGGAGGAATGGTGTTTGCAACTTCTAGTTCTGTAAATACAACCTTAAATATTTCAGCAGGAGTGTTGGCCAATGACTTGTATAGACGTATTAGGCCTAATACGAGCGATATACAATTGGTAAGAGTAGGGAAGTTAGCAACAGTTATTTTAGGAGTTTTGACCATTTTAATTGCATTGATGGTTCCTTATTTAGGAGGAATTGTAGAAGTTGTGATGACTTTGGCTGCTCTAACAGGAGGTGCTATGTTTTTACCACCTTTATGGGCTTTGTTTTCTAAATATCAGACTGGGAAAAGTGTGTTGAGTATTACGATAGCTTCTTTGGCAATCAATGCTTTTTTCAAATTTCTAGCTCCTTCATTATTAGATATTACATTGAGTAGAGCTCTAGAGATGGGAGTAGGAATGGGAATTCCTATTTTGTTATTGACGATTTATGAAATCTACACTACTTCTCAAAAGACAAGCGTAGAGCAATACGATGTTTATAAGGGGATTGAAGCTAAAAAATATGTTTCTACAGAAGAAGAATCTGTATCAGGAAATAAAAAAGGAGGTAAGGTAATAGGTATTGGAGTTGCCTCAACAGGTTTGCTGATTCTTATATTATCATTCATTGCAGAAACAGGACAATTGTTGGTAGGAGGAATGGGAGCAGCAGTGCTCGTTTTAGGGATTACCATTGTGACTAAAAATAAAGACAAATAAATTCAAGAAGTAAAAGATAATGATTGTACAAAATTTTAACCAAGATGTCAGGGCAAATAAAATTGTTCAGATTCAATCGGAGTTTGTCGTTGTTGGTGGTGGAACTGCTGGAGTTTGTGCAGCAATTACTGCCGCTAGAAAGGGGACAAAGACAGTTTTAATACAAGATAGACCCGTGTTGGGAGGGAATGCTTCTTCAGAAGTTCGTTTGTGGATTTTGGGAGCTACTTCTCATATGGGAAACAACAATCGTTGGGCTCGTGAAGGAGGGGTGATGGATGAAATCTTAGTAGAGAACTTGTACCGCAATAAAGAAGGAAATGCAGTAGTTTTTGATACGATTTTGTTAGAAAAAGTATTGAATGAAAAAAACATCACGTTGTTATTAAATACAAGTGTGTATGGTCTTGAAAAAGTTGACGATAGAACAATTAAAGCAGTAAAAGCGTTCAATTCTCAAAATTCAACAGAGTACGTTGTAAATGCTCCTTTGTTTTGTGATGCTTCTGGAGATGGAATTGTAGCTTTTAAAGCAGGTGCTTCTTTTAGAATGGGAGCAGAAACCAAAGATGAATTTGGAGAACAGTTTGCTCCGGATAAATCTTATGGTGAATTGTTAGGGCATTCTATGTACTTCTATAGCAAGAATACTGATAAACCTGTAAAATATGTGGCTCCTGAATTCGCATTGAAAGATATTACAGCCATTCCACGTTATAAGGCTATTGGTAAAGATGACAAAGGTTGTCGTTTTTGGTGGTTTGAGTATGGTGGACGTGGAGATACAATACACGAAACGGAAGAAATAAAATACGAATTGTGGAAAGTAATTTATGGAGTCTGGGATTATATCAAAAATTCAGGAACATTTAAAGGTGTAGAAAATATGACTTTGGAATGGGTAGGTACTGTTCCAGGAAAACGTGAAAGTAGACGTTTTGAAGGATTGTACATGATGACACAACAAGATGTAATTGGTCAGTGTGAATTTGATGATGCTATTGCTCATGGAGGTTGGGCTATTGATTTACATCCAGCAGATGGAGTGTATAGTGAGTTGTCTGGTTGTACTCAGTGGCATTCTAAGGGAATTTATCAAATACCATATCGTTCTTTTGTGAGTAAGGATATCAACAATTTATTTTTAGCAGGAAGAATTATCAGTGCTACACATGTAGCTTTTGGTTCTACTCGTGTTATGGCAACTACTGGTTTGTGTGCGCAAGCAGTGGGAATGGCGGCTTCATTGTGTGTTGAAAACAACATCAATCCTACAGCTATTTTAGAAAATGGGAAAATGGAATTGTTGCAAGATGAGTTGAATAAAGTTGGGCAAAGTATTCCTAACATTCCAATTCAACAAGCAAGTAATTTGATCAATCAAGCGGTTTTGTCAGCTTCTTCGGAGTTCAAATTATCTAACATTCCTTTTGATGGAACATGGACTTCTCTTAGCATTTCAGCAGCACAATTATTACCTTTTAAAGCCAATCAACAATATCAGTTTAAGGTATTGGTAAAAGTTGAAGAAAATACCATTTTAGAGGTGCAATTAAGAACATCAAACAATATAAAAAACTATACTCCAGAGTTGATTTTAGAAACTCAGAAAATAGCATTGCAAAAAGGAGAACAAGAAGTATTGTTTTATTTTGATAAGACAACAGATGCAGATCAATATGCTTTTGTGACTTTTATGAAAAACGATAGTGTAAGTTTAAAGAATAGCAACCAACGTTATTCAGGTGTTTTGTCGGTTTTTAATGGTGTCAATAAAGCTGTTTCTAACAATGGAAAACAAACACCACCAGATGAGATTGGTGTAGACACTTTTGAATTTTGGATTCCACAACGTAGACCAGACGGACAAAACATTGCCATGGAAATTCACCCAGCTATTGCTTCTTTTGATGTGTCTAATTTAGGAAATGGATATGTCCGTCCTTTAGGAGGTGTAAATGCTTGGGTTGCAGATTTGAAAGATAAAAGTCCAACATTAAAGATTGATTGGGAAGAAGAAAAAGAAATTTCTGAAATCAAATTGTTCTTAGATTCAGATTATGATCACCCAATGGAATCCACATTAATGGGACATCCAGAAGATGTAGTTCCTTTTGTTGTTCGTAGTTATATCATCAAAGATGATAAAGGAAATGTTTTGGTAGAACAAAAAGAGAACTATCAAACCATCAATACTTGGAAATTGGAGGTTCCTATCCTCACAAAAGGATTGGTGATAGAAGTAGCACATCCATCAAAAAACGTACCTGCGGCCATCTTTGAAATTTTATGCAGTTGATTCAATTACAAATAAAACAGAAATATATAATGATAAAAACAATAAAAATCTCTAAATTTTTGATGTTAACGGCTGTTTTAATAGGACTTCAGTCTTGTGAAAAAACAGAGCCAAAACAAGAGGTTCCTTCAGTAGGTTATCCTTGGGATATTCCACAAACCAAGCCAAACAGACCATTGAGTAAGGCTATGGAGCGTTTGTATGATAATTATTTAGCACCAAGGCCACAAGATAATGAGCTATTCTCTGCGTTTAAATATACTCATTTAAAAGGGTTTGATTATAGCGATGGAGATGGAACAGTATCAAGAAGAGATCCCTCAAAAATTATCAAAGAAAAAGGAAAGTATTATGTATGGTATACCAAAAGAGATACAGAAGTACCTCCTGTAGGGTTTTCAAATGCGCACTTGTCTACGGATGTTATTCCTTCTACAGATTGGGATTTGTCAGATATTTGGTATGCAACTTCTGAAGATGGATTGAATTGGGAAGAGCAAGGTGTGGCTATCAAAAGACCAGAGAAACCTTTGATGGGTTGGAGATCTGTAACAACTACTGATATTTTAAAGTGGAAAGGGAAATACTACTTGTATTATCAGGCCTTTATGGAAGCAAGTGGAACCAATGGAGATCATTGTCCTGTTGCCACAGCATATTCAGATTCGCCAGACGGACCTTGGATTCCTGCAAACAAAGTAATTATTGAAAATGGTGAGGCAGGAACCTGGGATCAGTATTCTATACACGATCCATATCCACTAGTTTACAAAGGAAAAATATATGTGTATTACAAGGCAGCTTATGGAGACAAACCTGAATATTTGGTGGGAAATGGATTGGCAATTGCTGATAATCCTTTGGGGCCTTTTAAAAAGCATCCTTTAAATCCATTGTTTAATTCAGGGCACGAAACAGCATTGTTTCCTTTTAAGGAGGGAATCGCTGCTTTGGTAACTAGAGACGGTAATGAAAACAACACCATTCAATATGCTTCAGATGGTGTAAATTTTGACATTGCTTCCGTAACTTCTTTTTTGCCTTTTGCAGCAGGTTCTTATGTGCCAGATGCTTTTAATAGCAATGGGGATGGAAGAGGAATTACATGGGGATTGTCACATTTTACCAATGTGGGAGAACGTGGAAAAAAACATTCTATTTTGGCAAGATTTGATTGTGATTTAAGTTTAGATCTTAACGATCCGGGAATGAAAGAAACACGTTTGTATTTAGATTCAGAGATTTACTTTTCTAGAACATTGTCTAAAAAACAGAAAGAAAGAATTTTTAAGAACTAGAAATAAAATTTTGTGAATGTAAATGTAAATCAGTGCGTTCATCAATAAATAAAAACATCAGATATCGTTTTAAATCTATAACATATGTCTTTTGTGTATGGTAACCGACCCTTAGTTTTTAATGAAACTAAGGGTCGGTTTTTTGTGATGTCAAGTAAACAAAGGGAGTAGAGTAGTTTTATTTGAGTTTTTTGTTAGAAATCAATCTTTGGTGTTCTAGTTTGACCTTTTTTTAAATCTTATATTTTATGCTAGATTTGAAAGGTAATAGCTAATTTTTATATAAAAACTAAGATTTATGAAAGCATTTTTTTTTAGTCTGATGCTCTTTTTTCAATTGCAAACTTTTGCCAAAACCTACAATGTACTTGATTATGGAGCCAAAGCAGATGGAGTAACAAAAGACACCAAAGCTGTGCAAAACGCAATTGATGTTTGTACAAAAGATGGTGGAGGAACCGTTGTAATTCCTTCTGGAAAAACAGTAGTTATTGGTACTATCTACTTAAAAGATTTTGTAACGCTAAGAGTAGAAAACGGAGCTGTTTTGTTAGGGAGTCCAAATTTTGAAGATTATGCAACCAATACTCACAAAAATACATATAAGAACGAACCCCATATGGATCGATGTTTGATTTTTGCTGAAAATGCAAAATCCTTTGCTATTGATGGATATGGAATTATTGATGGAAATGGAAGTCCAAAAAACTTTAACAAGAAAAAAGGAAATGGTCGTCCAATGTTATTGCGTTTTTTAAACTGTAAAGACATTCGTATGAACAACATTACTTTACAAAATCCTGCAGCTTGGACATCAGCTTGGTTGTATTGTGATGAAATTGTAGTAGACGGAATTAAAATTGTGAGTAGAATTAACCATAACGGTGATGGATTGGATTTTGATGGTTGCACAAACGTGCGCGTTTCCAATTCTTCTTTTGATACTAGCGATGATTCTATTTGTTTACAAACTTCTAGACCAGATAAACCGTGTAAAGATATTACCATTACCAATTGTGTATTTACAAGTAAATGGGCAGCTATGCGAATAGGTTTGGCATCTCGTGGAGACTTCGATTCTGTTACAGTAAGTAATTGTACGTTTCATGATATACAAGATGCTGGATTAAAAATTCAAATGAATGAGGGAGGAGAAATGAAAAATATGACTTTCTCTAACCTTGTAATGCGTAATGTTCCAAGACCTATTTTTATGACATTTTGCCAACAAAGAGCAGGAGTAGATGCTCCAATGGAAATGTTACCTATGAAAGCAATGCATAGTTTTATATTTGATGGAATTATTGCCGATAACAAAGCATTAGATAAAAACTCAGCTATTTTTATTACCGGAATGCCAAATCATTACATTACAGATATACAATTACACAATATACAGATGACGGTTTCTGGAGGAGGAACCAAGCAAGATGCTAAAAATGTAATTAAAGAATATAACTTAGAAACTTTAGGAAATTGGTGGCCAGAATTTGGAAAAGTAGGAACCTTGCCTGTATCAGGAATATACGCACGTCATATAAACGGATTGTATGTAAACAATGTACACGTACATGCCGTAAATAAAGATAAAAGACCTGTTGTTGTTTTTGATGATGTTAAAAATTACGATGTTTCTAAAGTTTATTTAAACAGAAACCCCATTAGTAAAAAGCAATTTGTAAAAAAATAGAACTTAAAAATAAAAAAAAGTAAAAATGAAGAATAGTATATGTAAAGCTGTATTACTGTGTTTAGGAGTGTTCTCACTAACAACAGCAAAGGCTCAAAAACACAAAAAGCCAAATGTGTTGCTAATTTATACAGATGATCATCGATTTTCTGGAATTCATGCTTTAGGAGGACAACCTGTAAAAACTCCAAATATTGATGCCTTGGCAAACACAGGAATGGTGTTTACAGAAGCTCATTTAATGGGAGCTTTTTCTGGAGCTACTTGTATGCCAAGTAGAGCCATGTTAAACTCAGGAAAACAACTATTTCATTTAACGGATATAGGACATGTATTGCCAAAAACAGATGTAACCATTGGAGAAGCTTTTAAGCAAGGTGGATACAATACTTATATGGTAGGTAAATGGCATCAAGATAGAGGTTCGTTAGCACGTTCTTTTGATGATGGAGCATCGGTAATGGGAATTGGTGTATACTTAACAGATCATTATAGAATGCCAATTTGGGATTGGGATAAAACAGGAAAGTTTCCTAAAAAAGATGCTTATTTGTTAACCTATGATGAGCAAGGAAAAACAAAAAGAAGAGCCATTACCAAAAACGATAAAAGAGGACCTACAGGAACAGAGTTAACGGGACCTCATACTTCCGAAATTTTTGCAGAAAACGCATCAAAATATATCAAAAACTATAAAAAGAGAGATCCGTTTTTTATGTATTTAGCTTTTCATGCACCACATGATCCAAGACAAGCTCCTAAAAAATATCAAGATATGTATCCAGTAAATGAAATGGAATTAACACCTTCTTACATGTCGCAACATCCTTTTGACAATGGAGATATGTATTTAAGAGATGAAGAATTAGCTGCTTGGCCAAGAACTCCCCAAGTTTCTAAAAAAGAGTTATCGGCTTATTACGCTATCATCACGCATTTAGATGCACAAATAGGAAAAGTAGTTCAGTCTTTAAAAGATAAAGGAGAATACGAAAATACAATTATTGTTTTGGTAGGAGATAGTGGTTTGGCTGTTGGAAATCATGGTTTGATGGGAAAACAAAATGTCTATGAAGAAGACGGTATTCATGTACCTTTAATTTTTTCTGGAGGATATGTAAAGCAAAAAGGAACAAGGTACAATGCCTTGTCTTACATTCATGATATTTATCCAACGGTGTGTGATATGGCTGGGATT
Organism: Wenyingzhuangia sp. 2_MG-2023; assembly: GCF_030548295.1. GTDB lineage: Bacteria > Bacteroidota > Bacteroidia > Flavobacteriales > Flavobacteriaceae > Wenyingzhuangia. The sequence continues at coordinate 202,847 of NZ_JAUOSB010000001.1, read as the reverse complement.
TCTATTCCAAAATCTGTAGAAGGAAAAAGTTTAAAACCAGTAATGGATGGAGCTAAAAAGCAAGTTTACAATTATGGATATTATGCTTACAAGCAATTCCAGAGAGCGTATAGAAAAGGAGATTATAAGTTAATAGAATATGTGAAGTCTCCCAATAATGATTGGAAAAGAGGATATTCCGTTAAAGGTTCTAGGGTAACGCAGTTGTTTAATATTAAAAAAGATCCTTGGGAAACTCAGAATTTAGCATTTTTTCCAGAGCACAAAGCTTTGTTAAAAGAAATGCAAGAAGAGTTTGTAAAAGCAGGAAAAGATTTAGATGATTACAAACAAGGAATTGGAGTAGAGTATGATTTTTGGGATTACTACAATTAATCGTTTCAAAAAATAAATTAAAAAAAGCCGCTCAGTATACTGAGCGGCTTTTTTGGGTTATAAAGAAAATTATTTTACAATTAGTTTTGCTCTCATAGAATAAGAATGACCAGGGAAGGTACAAACCATCCAATATACTCCGGGTTCTTTTGGAGCGTTAAAGTATATAGTTTCTGCACTCTCTGGTCCTACAATACCTGTATGAAACAATACCATATCCGAATTGGGAACGTAGTTTAATTCAGGACCTTTAAGACCTAGGTTTTGAGCTAGTTCTCCAACTTTAATAGGTACTTGTTCTCCTTGTTTGGTAATAACAAGATTGTGTAGCATGTCATCATTGTTGTTTAAGGTTAGCTGAATCTTACTAGATCTTTCAATGGTTAATTCTTTTACATCGTATTTTAATCCAGGAACGGTTCCTACTACTAATTTTTCATCGGCACCATGTTCTCCCCAGTCAGAAGGCATAGTTGTAATACGCTTAGGTTGATGAATAGTTTTTTTAGGTTTGTGAGAACCCATCATTTGAGGTGATTTTAGTTCTCCTCCTGGAACTTGATTTAAAGTGTAGTATCCTTTATTGTGTAATAATAATTCTCCTGTTTTAGAAGTTAATTTAGGAATTTCTATTTGATGGATATACCCTAAACGCATACCGTGAATCATTAGTTTTACAGACATTCCATCTTCTGAAACCTTTGCCATATGAATCATACATTTTTGTTGATCCTCAATAGGACTTCCATAGGTTTTATGATATTTATAGGTAAAAGTTGTCATTTGATAAGAAGATAAATCTTCTGCCATTTTTTTGTTTACAGGTTTGGTAAATTCTAAAAGAAATCCATCATCTAGTGCTTTCATGGTTTTAATTTCAAAAGGAGTTTTACCTGTCCAGACTAATTGTTGTAAACCAAATTGTTTTTTTCCTGTAGATGCCCAACCTCTACTAGTCATACCTACAAACATATTGTTGTTTTCTCCCCAAATCATTCTTAAAATTCCTGAAGAAAAGCCTTCTACAAAAGGAAAAGCAGCTCCTTGGTACACTCCATTTACCTTTTCCATATACACACGCATAATTTTACTATGTCCTTGATCGCCTACAAATTGTTGCCCCTCAAAAGGACCAAATTTTCCATTGGTGGTGTCGTACAATATGTCTGAAGTGGAAATACCAAGTATGGTGTGAGGAAACCAAACAGCAGGAGCTTTTAACCCTTTAACTCTTTTAGCATAATTGTATAGAGATATTCCAGAATCTTCAAGTATGTCGGTAGGTTTTAGTTTTAAGGGAGATAGCGGATCATCTGTCCAGTTTAAACTTTCTACATGTCCTGCAAAATCTCCATATTCCAAGTGAGTCATTCTTCCAGAACCTACCCAGTCTCCTTGATTTTCGGTGTAAAAAATAGCTCCTTCACTATTAATCCCAAACCCTGCAGGCGATCTTAGTCCAGCTGCATATGGAGTAAATTTACCATCGGGACTAATTTTCACCATCCAACCTCTCCATTTTACTAAGCTAACACCTCCTCCTTGCCAACCAACATTTAAGGTTAGAATCATGTCTCCATTTTTATCAAATTTAGGTCCATAAGAATATTCGTGGTAATTACCAGATAATGGCCAAGAGTAAATTGTTTTAAAAACATCAGCAGTACCGTCGTTGTTTTTATCTTCTAAGCGGGTAAGTTCTCCACGTTGAGCTAAATAAAATCCATTATTTTTATAAGCTAATCCTAAAGATTCATGCAATCCTCTAGCGTATAGATGATAGTTGGGTTTTGAGCTTGTAGGCTTGTCTATAATCCAAACTTCTCCTCTACGAGTAGAAACTCCTAGTTGATTTTTATCGGTAAGCGCAAGTCCTCCAACTTCTAGTTTTACGTCTTTGGGAATAGGAACATCGACTATTTTATAATACTCAGATTCTTTTTGAACTTGTTTATTATTTACGACTTTATTTTTTTGAGACATACTTGTTTTACTAATAAGTAAAACAGTGAATGTGAAAATGATTTTACTAATAAATTTCATGTGATTTGCTGTTTTATTTACCAAATAATGTTGTAGTTCAAATTGTTATTACCTTTTGGGATTTCTATAATAAGTTCATCTTTTCCATTTGAATTTCTAACAATAGGTTGGAACTTGCTATTGTTAGGGAATTGAATGTAGTAACTCTCATTATTGATAATATAGGTGTTGTTGGCAAGCAATTTAATTTTTTCACCTTCTGCAACTTTATGCCAAATGATATCTTTGGAGTTGGTTGTAATGGTTCTTTGTAATCCTCTTGTAGAGTTAGGTAAGGCTATAAAGCTATTGGTAATTTTATTTCCATCAATTTCTGAATTAAAAGAAGGAATGCCTTTGTTATTAAATTCATATCCAAGTTGTTTAATAGAGTTTTTGTTGTTTAGTTGCGTAGGCCATTCTTCTGTTGAATTAGCTAATAAAGCAAAATCTATGTTTCCGTGTGAATTTATGGTTGGTCCAATGGGCATTGCTAATTGTTCAGTACCTCTAGAGTGCCACATTTGTGTAGTATCTAAAAAACCATCACTCCATACAAGTAAAAGACTTGCTGTTTCTAAATCTAAAGAATAATTTAAGTTTTCAACCAATCCCACAGAAATACAGTGGCTTTTTTTAATCCCTTTGTGAGTTATAAAACTACGTTGGGTAATAGGAGTATTGGTTACGTTTAATGTAATAGGTTTTATAGGTTGTTGTTTGCTTAAGCTAGAGGTGCTTGTTTTTAAAAGCGAGTAGCGCTGTATGTTAGGACCTTCTATAAAAAAATCTAGACCATTTCTCCAAACAATAGGTTTGTTGTAAACAAATTGATAAGGAGCCGTTCCTTTTTCTAGATGAACTTTATGATACACTGTTTTGTCTGGCCAATAATTATTGTTAAGGTTTACAATAGTGTCTTTATTAATAACTAAATAGGCACCACCATTTACAGTTGCTTCAAACAAATAATCACCCGTAGTAGGAATGTCTAGTGTCCCTGTATAACTTACTATTTTTTGATCTCTTTTGTTTATTCTTGTTAAAGGGGAAATAGAATCTGTTTGATGTTCTTCAAGAAGTTTAAATTTAGCAATGTCTTTTATTACGGACTCTTTTTTTGAGTTGTCGTAAATTTTTAAATCACTTTTATGAATTTTTAAGTTTTGATTTTTATAAAGTTTGTAAGTAATATTTTTAAAAGCTACAGGACCATGGTCTCCCTGAATCATTAATGATGCTAATGGTTTTTCATCATTAAAAGGAGCAGCTCTAGTAGGGCCTGTTACTTCTACATTTTCATGAATTAATATATTATTAAGTCTAACCTCTTCAAACCAGGCATTTTTTATTTTAGTTCCTTGGTTGTCAAATATTGGAGCATGAAAAATAATTTTTAAATGTTGCCATAAGCCTGGAGCTTTAGCAGTATTTGTTTTTGGAGCATGACCCTGAAATCCTTCTTGTCCTTTAGGTTTTGTTTTGTCCCATCTTTGGTAAATACCTCCCATATCTTTGTAAGCAGGTTCTGTAACTTTCCAACTATCATAAAGTTGAATTTCATACCTTCCCTGAAAGTACAAACCAGAGTTAGATTTTAAGGGCATCATTACATCTAGTTCTAGTTCAATGTCTCCATGTTCAAATTTTGTAAAAAGATGTTTTTTATGTTCTTGAGTAGGTGTATTCATTAAAACACCTTTTCCTTTAGAACCTTCTATTTTTTTTCTCTACTTGTCGGTCTACATATACATCTCCAACAATACTCCAATTGCTATCTGTATTTTTAAAATCACTTAAGTCATCTAAAGAAATAGCTGTAGCAGGTAGTGTTTTAATCTGTTTTTTTTCTGTGAATTCTTCTTTTGAAGAACTTGTAGAGCAAGAAATCACGAGTGGGATTAATGCTAAAAGAATGAGCTTTTTTTTCATTTACTGATAGATTTTAGTTGTAAGGTTTTTTAATGTTTATTTATTAAAAAACGGTGTTTATTATGAATATCATTAGGAATTGGTTGAGTTGTGTGTAAATTACAGGGAATAAAGTGATTTTTTTGTTTAAAATATTTCACTGATTTATAATAAACATTGATTTTGAGTAGATTACCTATTTTAGAGAAAAGAACTATTTTAATAAAAAATATGAATAAAACATCAATAATAGCACTTGCACTCTTTTGTTTTAACCTAGGGATTGCACAAGAAATAAAAAATCCAAAAGATACTGAAATTTATGAGCCTGTACCTCCCACAGTTCAACCATACGGACAAAACGGAGTTCCTAGTGATGCTGTTGTGTTGTTTGATGGAAGTAATTTAGAAGAATGGATAAATTCTAAAGATAAAAGTACACCTTCTTGGATTTTAAATAAAGATGATAAAAGTATGACCATTCAAAGAGGTCAAGATCAAAAAAATGCAACCATACAGACTAAAAAAAGTTTTGGATCTGTGCAATTGCATATAGAGTGGAAATCTCCAACAAAAATTAATGGAAAAGGACAACAACGAGGGAATAGTGGTGTGTTTTTACAAGGGAGATATGAGATTCAAATTTTAGATAATAATAACAATGATACTTATGTAAACGGTCAAGTAGCTTCGGTTTATAAACAATCTGTGCCTTTGGTAAAAGCATCTGTGCCTATGGGAGAGTGGAATTCATATGATATTATTTATCATGCACCAGAATTTAAGGGAAAAGAAATTGTAAAACCAGCAAGCGTAACAGTATTGCATAATGGTGTTTTGGTACAAGATCATTTTATTATAAAAGGACCTACACGTTATATTGGTTTGCCTAGCTATACTCCACATGGTAAAGGATCAATAAAATTACAAGATCACGGAAATCCGGTGAGTTATAGAAATATTTGGGTTAGAGAAATAAAGTAGGATTGTCTATTTGTGGCAGTTTAAAAAACATTTGTGTCAACAAACTTACTATGATAGTGCTAGCTTGCTTAGGTAAAAAATAAATTTAAAATGATCAAAAAAATAAGTACGCTATTGTTTTTAGCAACAGTCTTGGTTGCTACGGCACAAAAAAAGCCCAATGTATTAATCATCTTATCAGATGATCAAGGTTGGGGAGATGTTGGGTTTAACGGAGCTACGGATATTCCTACACCTAATTTAAATCAACTAGCAAAAGAAGGAGTTGTTTTTAGTCAAGGGTATTCATCACACCCATATTGCAGCCCAAGTAGAGCAGGATTGTTAACGGGTAGATATCAACAAAAATTTGGACACGAGAATAATCCAGAAAACACAAAACAAAGTGAAGATACCGTTATTGGTTTGCCTTTAAATGAATTAATGATTTCTGAATTATTACAGCAAAATGACTATCAAACTTGTGCTATAGGAAAATGGCATTTAGGGAATGCCAAAAAGTTTTTACCTAATCAAAGAGGTTTTGATGATTGGTTTGGCTTTAGTGGAGGCGGTTTTAATTATTGGGGAAGAACAATATCTAAAAATAAGGAGTTAGGAGTAATGAGAGATGGGAAATTGGTTCCAGAAAATAAATTGACGTATTTAACCGACGATTTTTCTAACGAAGCAGTAAATTATATAGACAAGTATTCTAAAAACAAAAAACCGTTTTTTATGTATTTAGCATACAATGCTCCACACGCACCTATACAAGCCACTAAAGAATATGTAGACAAAGTAAAGCATATAGAAAATGGAGAAAGAGCGGCTTATGCTGCTATGGTAGTTGGTATGGATGCTGGAATAGGAAAAGTAATTCAGAAACTAAAAGACACCGGAGAGTACGAAAACACTTTAATTATTTTTTATAGCGATAACGGAGGACATTCTCACGGAGCAAGTAGTTATCCATACAGAGGTCATAAAGGAATGTTGTTTGAAGGTGGAATTAGAGAACCTTTCTTAATTTCTTGGCCTAAAAAAGTAAAAGGGAACAGAGTGTATAAAAAGCCAATTATTGCGTTAGATATTTTTCCTACCATTTTATCAGCAGCCAATATAGAGCAACCAACTAGTAAAAAATTAGATGGGGTAGACTTGCTACCAATTCTTACTAAAAAGAATAAAAGTTTAAAAGAAAGACCTATGTATTGGCAATATTCGGGCGGAGAAGGATATGCCGTAAGAGATAAAAATTACAAGTTGATTTATTCTTACTATAAGAAAGAAACCTTTTTGTTTGATATAGATAAGGATGAATACGAAAATCATAACATTGCAGTAAACCATCCTGAAATTGTTGAAAAGTTAAAACAAAAATACATTGCATGGACTAAAGACAATGTAACCCCATTGTGGGAAGATGCTCATTTGTTTAACTGTAATAGAGAAGAAAAAAAGAGAGAAGACATCATTAGAAAAGCCATAGCTGGCGATAAAAACAAATGAATTTAATTTTTTATTCATTATACAAACCCCTAGTAAACACTAGGGGTTTGTTGTTTTAAAAACATAAGTGTTTCAAGTGAACACATATGTGTTGTAGTTCTAAAGACTTGCCATTAAACTTTAAGACTTAAAAAAGTCTTAACTAAGTAAACCAACAAACTAAAAACAAATGAATAAATTTTTCTATGCTTTACTCTTTGTATTCACGGGATTAAATGCACAACAAAACAAACCTAATATTTTATGGATTGTAACAGACGACCATAGAGCAGATGCTATTGAGGCTGTTAACCAGGCTGTTTTAGGGCAAAAAGAAAGTAAGCTAGGCTATGTGAGTTCTCCAAATATTAACAAACTGGCAAAAGAAGGAACGTTGTTTACCAATGCTTATTGCAACTCTCCTGCATGCGCACCTTCTCGTAGTTCTATGATGACAGGTTTGTATCCACATCATAACGGAGTAACAGGTTTTGAACAAGCACACAATAAAGTGTCTATTACCAAACCTATGATGCCACAAGTGTTAAAAGAAATTGGGTATGGAACAGCATTATTTGGTAAATCTGGATATAGAATTTTAGAATGGGACGAAAAGAAAAGTAGGCCTAGTTGGACGGATCCTGGGTACTATGATGTTAATGTAAACTATAAGAATGATTTAATTCTTAAAGGATATGCAGATTTTGATAACAAAGGAAAATTAAAAATAAAAGGAGAAAAACCGTTACAAATAGAAGCTTTTCTGTTTAGCGATGGGTCTAAATTAGAAGTAGTACCAGAAGCTAAAGATGCAGCTCACAAAGAACAGTTTAAAAAGGTCGATAAAAAATTAGATATACTTAGAGCCTATACTCGTAAACAAGAAAATATGATTATTGGAGGTGTAAGTCCAAGACCTGCAGGAGAAACTTTAGATGGATTTATTGTAAAAGAATATCAAAATTATTTAAAGCATCAAAGTAAAGCATATCAAACATTATCGGGTAGAAATGTAAACGGACCTAAAGAAAAACAACCACAATTTGTGAGTTTAAATTTTCATTTACCACATACTCCAGTATTACCTCCTAAAGAATTTAGAGATCAGTTTAAAAACAAAACTTATAAAATTCCATCTTTTGATAAAAAAGAAGAATTAAGCAAATTACCTCCGCAGTTAGTAAAGTTGTATCAAACCATGAAAATTGATGGATTAACAGATGTAGAAAAACAACAAGCAGTTAGAGATTATTATGCTTTTTGTGCTTATGGAGATGCACTGATTGGAAAAGCCATTCAAGATTTTAAAGATTTTAGTAAAAAAAATCATCAAGAATATGTAATTATTTTAACTGTGGGAGATCATGGTTGGCAGTTAGGAGAACAAGGAATAGAAGCTAAATTTGCACCTTACAACACCTCTAACAACGGAGCAATTGTAGTAGCAGGATCCAATACAAAATTGTATCCTAAAAACACAGTAAGTAAAGCTTTTGTAGAATATGTAGACATTTTTACAACTGTGTTAGCTGCGGCTAAAGAAGATATCAATACTAAAAAGCACGAGTATTTAGACGGACAAGATTTAAGTAAAGTTGCTAGAGGAGTAGAAAAAGAAAAAGAATATGTGTTGGGAGAAATGAATCATGTTTACGGACCAAGAGCTTATTTAAGAGGAAAAGATTTTGCTTTTTCTATGCGTATTAAAGAGAAAAACTCAAAACCAGGAAAACAAGTTCCTCCAGGTACAGGATTAGATTGGGCAAGAAATGAAAGTCTAGAAACAGTTGAGGTTGCTTTGTTTGATTTGCGTAATGATCCTGATGAAAGAAATAATGTAGGGTTAAACAAAGACTATAAAAAGCTAACAGAATGGTTTCGTGAAAAATTAACCAATATTGTTTTAGGTGATGGTCGTGTAGAAATAGATTGGAGTAAAAAAGATAGCTACAAGATTAGCAATTTTTCCAAAGGAGCTGATGATAAAAAATTAGACATCCCCTCTATAATAATCCCGTCTATTAAAGAATTTAAAAACTAAAATAAGATGAAAAAAATAAGTGTTTTATTATTGATGATTGCCAACTTAATGGTAGCTCAAAACAAACAAAAGCCTAATGTTATTGTTGTTTTAGCCGATGATATTAGTGCTCGTGAAATGCCTTTGTATAAATCAGATACTTGGAGTCCGCCTACAGGCGGAAATACACAAGATATGAACTACAGAGCTAATACACCTGTGTTAGATAAAATAGCCAATGATGGATTGTATGTAAAAACAGCATGGGCAGCAGTAGTATGTTCTCCTAGTAGAGCTATGATGATGACAGGACGTTATGCACATTTACACAAGTGGTGGGGTAACAAAACCACAGGAAAGTATACAGATGAAAATGGAAAAATAGCAACGTATCCGTTTTACGCAAGCTCCCCTTTAAATATAGGAACGGTTGCTCAAAAAGGAGGATATGCAACTATGTGGGCAGGAAAAACACAAATGCGTAATCCGAATTTAGATAAATATGGGTTTGATGAAGGTGTATTTACTCCAGGAGAATCTTCTCAAGGAGGAGAGAACCCTTACACAGATTTTCAGGTTGAGCTAAAAAAAGTAGACGGTAAAAAACAAGTGATTAACAATGATACAGGAGAAAAAGCAACTACTTATCCACAGTCGGGTTGGTATTGGAAACCTCATGTAATGTTAATGAATCACCCATCTTCTAAAAAAACATTTGAGTGGTGGCCAAACACCAAAGAGGCTAAAAAAGAATATGGTTTAAATACTTACGGACCTGATGTGGAATTGGATTTTATTTTCGATTTTATGGAACGAAAAACTAAAGAAAAGAAACCTTTCTTTGTGTACCATACCACTCATTTAGGACACGATGCATTTGATTTTTTCAATCCACAAACACATACCAAATGGCCAGGAACTCCAAAAATAGAATGGAAAAACGGAAAATACAAAAGAACGGCACCAAATGTAACAGGAGATAAAGGAGTGTACAATACACATGGAACGGTTACAGAACCAGGAATTCACAATCACCTAAATTATTTAGATTATCAAATGTCTTTATATTTGCAAAAATTAAAAGATTTAAAAATTGACAAAAATACGATTGTAATTTTTTGTGCGGACAATGGTACAAGTGGTTATGGTAAAAACAGCGCAGAGTCTCAAAAAGGAACACACGTACCTTTTATTGTGTATGCTCCAGGTTTAGGGTTGACCAAAAAAGGAGAGCAAGATGTATTGGTAAACTTGGCAGATGTATTGCCTACCATAGCAGAAATAACAAATGTCAATATTCCTAAAGATTACGAAATTAACGGAGTTAGTTTGTGGCCTTTTTTAACCACTAAACAAAAAGAACATCGTGATTGGATTTATGGGTACAAAGATGGTTTACAAATTATAAGAAGTAAAAGTTTATTAAAGGATGGATACAATAAATGGTACGATGTAAGTGAAACACCATCAGATTTGATTTCTTTTCCTAAAATTAAAGATGAAAAAAAACTTTCTGAAGTTGCATATAAAGAAAAACAAATGTTGATGAGGGTTTTACCTCAGTTCAATACTTTTAAAACAGCCCAGCACGGACCTTTAACAACTCAGCAAAAAAAGCAAGTTGAAAAACAAGAAGCAATTAAAAAGCAGAAGTTTGAAGAGTTAAAAGCAAAAAAAAGAGCACAGCAGAAAAAGAAGAATAAAAAATAAGTAACATAAAAACCTCTAAAAAAACCTGCAATCTAAGTTGCAGGTTTTTTTATGTGCTTTTCTGTAGATTACAGTTTGTTTAAAGCTATGATTTTCGATAACGTTTCCGTTGAAAAAAAAGGGTTTTTTAATGCTAAAATCTCAAATTTAAACAAGGATTGTTAAGGGAGTAGTATCTTTAATGTACTTAGAAAAAGAAAGACTTCTTTTTAAGATAAAATAACATTCAATTTTAATGAAAAAACATGAGATTTAAATTAATTCCAACAGTGAGTGTCTTAAGAATATGTACCGTAGTTCTTCTGTTTTTAGGAGTGTTACAACTATCAGCTCAACATAAAGAAGAGGATGTAGTTTCTTTAAACGGAACTTGGAAATTTAATACCATTTCTGGTCAAGGATACAATTATCTAAATGTAAAAGCTACTGCTGCTGATATAATTATAGACAATTCAGATACAGAAAAGGTTGGAGTAAAAGGGAACTGGAAATCTAAAAAACAAGGAGCAAGAGAAACTAGTTTTTATAAGGATGATTATTTAGCTAGAAACTTTGTAAAAGGAGAAAGTAAAGACAATTATGTGCGTTTTCGTCCAAACCTAGAAAAATCTGGTTATTATGAAGCCTTTGTAAGATATCCTTTTTCTAGTCACTTAACCTCTCAGTGCAATATAAAACATGCAGGAGAAATAACTACAAAGTATGTTAGTCAGCGTGTTTTTTGTGGAGAATGGATTAGCGTGGGGATTTATCAGTTTGATAAAAAAGATGATAATTATATAGAAATTACGGCAATTACAGACGGACAAGTTGCTGCAGATGCAGTCATGTTAAAGCCTATTTCGGAAGCTTCTTACACAAAAGCTAAAAAAATGCCTAAGCAGATTTATTTACCTTCTTTTAATGATACTGATTGGCACAATTTAAAAGTACCGGGGCATTGGGGAATGATCAATTCTTATTCTAATTATACAGGAATAGGATGGTATCGTAAATCGTTTGATGTACCCTCTAATTGGTCCTCAAAAAATGATGAAAAAATCCGAATTCAATTTGGTGCTGTTTATCATTTGGCTAAGGTGTACTTAAACGGAAAATACATCGGAAAACATCAAGGTGGATTAACTCCTTTTGAGTTTGATGTTACTAATGATGTAAAGTTTGGAGAAAAAAACGTAATTGCTGTAGAAGTAAACAATGCTTTTATTGTTGGAGCTACTTGGAATTGGGGTGGAATTATTAGAGGAGTTCAGCTTAAAAAACAAAAAAACGTTCGCATACAAAATCAATACATACACGCAGAACCAAATTTAGAAAATGGAACAGCAGCAGTAAGTTTAAAAATTAAGATAGAAAACAATTCTAACAGTGTTAGAAAAGTAAATGTATTGTCTAAAATTAAAGAAATTAGAAGTTTAAAGTTAACAGAAAAAGAAGTAGAAATAGCTCCTAATAGTAGTAAAACTATTATGTTAACGGCTAGCTTAAAATCTAAAGATGTAAATTTATGGCATTTTGACAATCCTACTTTATACACGTTACAAACTACTATTACAGAAAATAAATCGGAGTTAGATGCTAAAGTAAACGATTTTGGAATTAGAAAAATTGAAGTAACAGACTCGCAATTACTTTTAAACGGAGAACCTATAAGAACAGGAGGGTTTAATAGAGTTAGTGAAAATCGTTATTACGGATCTTCAGAACCCATAGAAATTTTAGAACGCGATGTAGATTTAATGAAAGAATCGGGAGCCAATTTTATGCGTATCATGCACGGAACGCAAAATGAGGAGTTGATTAAATTATGCGATAGAAAAGGAATTTTGTTGTTTGAAGAAGTAAACGTTCGTGATTTAACAAATCCTGAATTTACAGCTCCAGAATATCCATTAGTCAAATCTTGGTTAAAGGAAATGATGGAAAGAGACAACAATCATCCAAGTATTATTGGTTGGAGTGTAGGGAATGAATTGTCGGATCATTATGATTATGCAAAAAAAATGATGGACTATGTTCGTACAGAATTAGATGAGCATAGACTGGTAACTTGCGTAAGTAATTCAGGACAAAAGAAAGCCTATACAAGAACTACAGACCCTAATACACATGTAGATGTAATTATGCACAACATGTATCGTTGGCAAGGAGAACCTCAAGAAATATTAAATACATTAAGAACAAAATGGCCAAACAAACCCGTTTTTATTTCAGAGTATGGTTTTGATCCGTATCCAACAGCTTCTTTAGACGGAGACAAACCAATTGTATCAGAATGGAATCAGCATTTTAGAGGAAAGAATCAGTTTGTTATCGGTTCATCTATGTGGACGTTTAACGATTATCGAAGTGGATATGCAGGTACTTCTGCCGAAGAAAATAGAGTTTGGGGAGTGGTAAATGTATGGGGACAAAAAAGACGTTTGTTTGATCGTTTTCAAAAAGAAAATAGTCCTATAAAAATATTAAAAGTAGAAGATATTGATCGTTCTAAAAAATCAATTGCAGTAGAAATTACTTCTAAAGAAGCTTCGGATTATCCAAGTTATCAAATCAGCAATTATCAGTTGGTGGCAACTTTTACCAATAAAAAAGGAGAGGTGTTGTACGAGCAAAAAATAAAACTACCTACTATAGAAATAGGTGCTACTTGGAAAGGATGTTTGCGTATAAAAAAGCATTTAGATGCCTACCAGTTAAAAGTAAAAGTGATCAATCCTTTAGGGTACGAAAGAGGAAAAAAAGAAATCTTTTTTACAGTGCCTAATGCTCCTAGTATAGACAATGTAATTGCAGGACAAAATAATGCAAGAGTATATTTTACAAAGGCTGTCGGCGTAAAAGAATACAAAGTAGCTTACAAAGTTAACGGAGGGGCGTATCAATTTACGGAGCCTACTATTTCAAACTTTATAGATGTAGAAAATTTGTCTAAAAACAGTTATACAATCGCTTTAATAGCTCTTAATACTAAAGGAAAAAGTACACTTTCTAAAGAAATTTCTATAGAGTTAATTAACAGCAAATTACCACCTGTGGTGTGGGAATCTTTTATAGATGATAAAAAATTAGTGATAGGATACGCGAGTGATTTTGAAGACGAGGTGTATACCGTAGTTTATGGGTTTGATAAAAACAATTTATCAGAAACATTTACCACCAATGTTAGAGGAATGATGACTGTTGATGTCAATAATCCTATTACCAAACCTTTATATTTTAAAATCAAAAGAATAGTAAAAGGAAAAAGCAGTAGCTGGTCTCCTGTACAAACTGTAAATCCATAAAAAATGAAAAGTATGTTTCAAAAGAATCCTAAATTCTATGTGCTTTCTTTTTTGATTTTTGTTTTTGGAATGACAAAAACATGGGCTCAAAAGAATGTGATTTTAATTCTTTCTGATGATCACGCTTATCAAGCAATTAGTGCGTATAAAGATAGATTTGCAAACATAGCACCTACCCCAAATATTGATAGATTGGCCAACGGAGGAATCCGATTTGACAGAAGTTATGTCGGGAATTCCATTTGTGCTCCATCAAGAGCTACCATTTTAACAGGAAAACACAGTCACAAAAACGGAGTGATAGATTTGGCCACCAAGTTCAATGGTCATCAACAAACCTTGCCAAAACTATTACAAAAAGCAGGATACGAAACCGCTATTGTAGGAAAATGGCACTTAAAAACAGAACCGGTAGGTTTTTCTTATTGGGATGTGTTAATTGGGCAAGGAGATTATTATCATTCCGATTTTAAGAACTCAAAAGGAGTTTACAAAACCGATGGCTATGTAACAGATGTAATTACCAACAAAGCCATCCAGTGGTTAGAAAAAGGAAGAAATACTCAAAAACCATTTATGATGATTGTGGGGAACAAAGCACCACATGCCAATTGGTTGCCACCTGTAAAATATTTAAATACGTTCAAGGATGTAAAAATTCCAGAGCCTAGCAATCTTTTAGATACTTATAAAAATAGAAGTGCTGCTGCTAAGGAAACAGACATGACATTGGCAGAAATGCCTTTAGGATGGTACTGTCAGTTATGGACTCCTAAAAAAGAAAAAGAAGACAGATACTTAGATGAATATTGTTCTTTGTGGAAAAGAGCTTATGGTAGATTAAGCCCTGAAGAAAAAGCAATGATGGATGCTACTTTTAATGCAGAAAACGAAGCCTTTAAAAAAGCAAACTTAGCAGGAGCAGATTTAATGAGATGGAAATACCAACGTACCATGAAAAATTATTTAGCCTGTGTAAAATCGGTAGATGATAATGTGGGTAGGTTGTTAGATTATTTAAAAGCAAATAATTTAGAAGACGATACTTTAATTATTTATGCATCAGATCAAGGATTGTTTTTGGGAGAGCACGGTTGGTACGACAAGCGTTTTATGTACGAGGAAGCTTTTAGAACTCCATTTATTGCCTATTGTCCAAGTGAAATTCCAGCCAATCAAGTGTCTCAAAATTTGGTACAGAATATAGATTATACGCCAACCATTTTAGATTTTGCAAAAACAGAAATTCCAAAAGATATACAAGGAGTTAGTTTAAAACCTTTGATGCAAGGAAAACGATTCAAACAAGATAGAGAAAACTTGTATTATCATTATTACGAATACCCAAGAGGACACAGTATTCAGAAACACGAAGGTGTGGTTTCTAAAGATTTTAAGCTGATTCATTTTTACAAAATAGATCAATGGGAGTTTTTTGATTTAAGAAAAGATCCTAATGAAATGAAAAATGAATACCACAACAAAGCGTATCAAAAAGAAATTAAAAAATTAAAAAAAGCAATCATAAAGTTAAGAGCTACTTACGATGTACCTCAAAACAAATAAACTAAAATAGATGAAAGTTATATACACAGCAATACTTGCCATGTCTTTAATGACAGCATGTAAAACAAACAAATCAGAAAAAGTTACAGCAAAACCTGTAGACTATAAAATTGAATTAGGAAAAGCCTCTAAAAACTCTATTTTTTTAGAAGAAGGAAAAAGTGTTTGGGGAGGAACTTTGGTTAAAGGAGAAGATGGATTGTACCATATGTATTATTCAAGATGGCCAAAAAATATAGGATGGGAATGGGTAAATTACTCAGAAATTGCACATGCAACCGCTACCTCTCCATTTGGACCTTTTACATTTCACGATGTTGCGTTAGCAGATAGAGGACCTCAGTTTTGGGATGGATCTACCACTCACAACCCAACAATTCTTATAATAAAAGGAAAGTACTACTTGTATTACATGGGGAATACTGGAGATAAGAAAATTGTAAGTGTTCCAGGAAAAGCAAAAATTAACTGGGTGCACAGAAATAATCAAAGAATTGGTGTGGCTGTAGCAGACAATCCTAATGGACCTTGGACAAGATTAGATACACCTGTTTTAGATATAAATCATGATGATGAAAATGCTTATGATGCTTTAATGACATCAAATCCATCGGTTTGTGAAATGAAAGATGGAAAAATTTTAATGGTATACAAAGCTGTAGGGAAAAAGAATAAATTACCAGCAGGTGGACCTGTAGTGCACATGGTTGCTATTGCAGATTCTCCAACAGGACCTTTTAAAAAATTCCCAGATCCAATATTTGTTTTTGAAGGAGAACGTTTTCCTGCAGAAGATCCATACATCTGGTATCAAGACGGAAAATATAGAGCTATTGTAAAGAGAATTAAGTTTGAAGGGAAAAAGAGACTTTTTTCTTTAGTACACTATGAGTCTATGGATGGAATTACTTGGGATAAAGCCAAACATTTTGAAGTTTCTGATAAAACAGTGACTTGGGAAGATGGTACTACCACTAAGTTTGATCATTTAGAACGTCCACAAGTGTTTCTAGAAAATGGAGAGCCTGTAGCATTGTTATGTGCAGCAGATACGATTGATGCAAACAATATTCGTCATTCTTTCAATATTCAAATTCCATTAAAAATTACCAAAGAAAAATAAGCAATCATGAAAAAGGTATTTCTATTGTTTAGTATGTCTGTTTTGTTGATGATATCATGTAAAAATGTAAACACATCAACAACTGAAAATTCCTACAAAAAGAAAATTTCTTTAAACGGAAGTTGGCAATTTTTAGCTTCTAATGAGGTAGCTGAAACCAATGTGTTAACTCAAGACTACAAACAATGGGATACACTTAAAGTTCCTGGGAATTGGGACACTAGAAAAAGATATGCAGAATATGTAGGAAAAGGGTATTATCAAAAAAACTTTAAACTACCCACTAATTGGCAAGGAAAACAAGTCCGATTAAAATTTGGTGCTGTTTATCAAACAGCTAAAGTTTGGTTAAATGGGGAGTTTTTAGGAACTCACGTGGGTGGTTATTTACCTTTTGAATTTAATATAACTCAAAAAGTAAAAAAGAAGGAAGTGAATTCTGTAGTTGTAATGGCAGATAATACTATTAAGCGTGGAGCTTGGTGGGCTTGGGGAGGAATTAGTAGAGAGGTTTTTTTAGAAGCTAATGAATCTGTTCGTATGGTTTACCAACATATTGCTTCGGTACCTAATTTTAAAACCAAAGAGGTTGCTTTTTCTATTAAATATAAAATAGAGAACAATGGAAGTTCTTTGGCAAAAGTAGCCATAGCTTTTAGAATTAAAGATGTTGTTAAATTAGAGAATAAGGAGCTAAGCATAAAAGCGGGTGAGGTAAAGGAAACAGTAATTCATTTTACCAAAAAATTATCAGATGTTAAATTGTGGCATTTTGATCATCCCAATTTATATCAGTTAACAAGTGAGTTATTGATAAAGGGTAAACTACAAGATGTAGCTACAGATAATTTTGGAGTTCGAAAATTTGAAGTAATTGGAGAACAATTTTACTTAAACAACCAGCCTGTTCGTATGAATGGAGTTAATCGTGTACACAATCATCCAGATTACGGAAATACAGAACCAGATCATTTAATAACACAAGATTTGTTAGATATTAAATCTTTAGGATGTAATTTTTCTAGATTGATGCATGCCCCTTTATCAAAAAACATCTTAGATTTTTGTGATAAAAATGGATTTTTATTGGTGGAAGAAATTCCAGTTTGGGGAGATCAAGATCCTAATTCTATTCCCAACAATCCATTAACCAAACAATGGATGAAAACAATGATCGAAAGAGACTTTAATCATCCTTCTGTAGTGGCTTGGAGTGTAGGAAACGAATTAAGAAATCCCGAAGGTGCTTGGAGTACTAAAGCCTTAACAGCTGATCAATATGGCTATGTAGATAGTATGTTAGATTATGTGGCTGAGTTAGATACTACTCGTTTAAAAACTTACGTAACTATTACTTCTTACAGAAAAGGAGAAATAGGAACAGAACCCTATGAAAAAGTAGATTTTATATCTATGAACAGTTATGGAAATGCTCCCGTATTGGCAGAAAAAACACATAAGAAGTTTCCCGGTAAACCCATTTTTATTTCAGAAATAGGCATAGGTCAAATAGGGCCAGCACCAGAAGGGGGCTTGAGTGATAGATTAGTAGGTTATTTAAAAGAGTTGAAAAAATACCCCTATGTAACAGGAGTTTCATTGTGGAGTTATAATGATTATAGAAGTAATTACAAAGGAACTCCAGAATCTGGATTTAGAGAGTGGGGGATTGTAAGTGAAACAAGAGAAAAGAAAAAAGCTTACCAACAACTGAAAGATGTTTATGAAGATTGGGAAGTGAAAGAAAAAATTAAACCATAAAGATGAAACGAATTATACAAATTACATGCACCGTATTTTTTTTTGTGTAGCACATTTAAATGCGCAAGATATTCCTAATGATCTAAAAGAGGTGTATCAGGCTGAGCCTAGTAAAAAGCATTCTGATGAGTTTAATGGAAACAGAAAAAACAATTCTTTTAATACTAAGAAGTGGCATTATAGACAACCCAAACCATGGAGAAAAGGTTTGGCTGTAGGTCAGGAATTTGTTGAAGAGAAAGATGGAAAATTAATCTGTTATGGACGTAAAGACAAAAAGAAAGCAGGAGGAATTGTTTCTAATGATTATTTCCAATATGGCTTTTATGCTTTTAGATGGAAGACTACAGGAATTCACGAAGAGGGGAAAAATGTTTGGCATCCTTCTGTTTGGGGTTCTTTAGACGATACCAAAAAAGGGAAAGTTCCAGGGACTTATGAAAAAGGTATGAGTTGGATGGAAATAGACATTATGGAATTTTCTACATGGAAAGCTTCAAGAACAGACTGGAACGCAGATGCACCTGCATATATTTGGGTAGACTCTATTCAGAAACGAGCTAAAGTAAATAAGCTAGGAAAAAAGTTTGGTTGGAAAAAAGCCATGATGACCGATGGTAAAAAAGATAAATACAAAGGTAAAGTTATAGGAAGTCATAGTTTTGATGAATGGCAAACATTAGGAATGGAGTACCATCCTGAGTATTTGCAATTATGGCAAATTGATAATGGCGAGTGGGTTAAAATAGGACACAGAGTTGTATTTACAAATAACGATGTAAAACCCTCTTTAAGAACAGTTCCTAAAAAGGCAGTAAAACCATTGTATTGGTACATAGGAAACTTATTCATGCCTCAAGGAAAAACAAAAGTAACAGAAGATCAAATTACCGATTGTACGTTTTTAGTAGATTGGTTTCACTTTCATAAATTAAAATAGTATAGAATGAATAAATTAAGGATTTTAGGTTTTTTATTCTTTGTTGTAGTTCAATTTGTACAAGCACAAGATAAACCGCTAAATATTGTTTGGATAAATGCTGATGATTTAGGAAGAGAATTATCTTGCTACGGACATCCTGTAGTGCAGACACCTAATATTGATGGTTTGGCAGAACAAGGAGTTTTGTATATCAATGCTTATGCCAATGCTCCTGTTTGTTCTGCAAGTAGATCGTCTCAAATTACAGGAATGTATCCTACAGCCATAAATTCGTTAGATCACAGAACTTTAAATATGACAACTCTGCCTGATGGCATACAACCTATTACTGAGTTTTTTAAAAAAGCTGGTTATTTTGTAACCAATGGAAATGGATTGAATTTATTAAAAAGTGGAGGTAAAAAAGATTACAATTTTATTCCAAGTATTAAGTACGATGGAACAGATTGGAATCAAAGAAAGCAAGGACAGCCCTTTTTTGCTCAAGTTCAAATAAAATACCCTCATAGAATATTTTCTAGAGATGAAAAGAATCCTATTAATCCAGATGATGTTAGACTACCTGCTTGTTATCCAGATTATCCATTGTTAAGAGCAGATTGGGCTTTGTATTTAGAGTCTGTTCAGCATTGTGATGCTATTGTAGGGCAAATTTTAAAAAAATTAGAAGCAGATGGATTGGCAGAGAATACGATTGTATTCTTTTTTGGAGACCACGGTCGTCCTCATTTAAGAGATAAGCAGTTTTTATACGAAGGAGGATTGCAGATTCCTTTAATTATAAGATGGCCAAATCAATTAAAACCCAATAAAAAAGACAAACGTTTGGTCAGTTTGGTAGATGTAGCAGCTACTAGTTTGGCTATATCAGGTATTAAAACTCCGTATAAATTACACGGTAAAGTGTTCTTAGGAAATAACATAGAAAAACGTACATATATCTATGGATTTAGACAACGTACAGGAGATGCCGTAGAAAATATGAGAAGTATTACCGATGGTCGTTACAAATTAATTTGGAATAGAACGTATGACAGACCATGGATGCAGTTAACGAGTTATAAAAAATTACAATATCCTGCTTTTGCATTGTATCATTATTTATATAGTAAAGGAGCATTAAAAGCTCCGTACAATCAGTTTATGGCAGCAACAAAGCCAGAGTTTGAATTGTTCGATTTGAAAAAAGATCCTATGGAATTTAAAAATTTGGCAGGAAAAAAAGCTTGTAAAAAAGTTCAAGAAAGATTGTTTCAAACCCTATCATCAAACTTAAAAATCTATGAAAAAAATATGATTTTTGAAGATGAGCCAACCATTGCTAAAGCCAAACAAGGTTCTAAAATTTATTATAAAAAAGCATCGGAACAACAAAAACCAGAAGTTTCTGTAGAAGCTTCTTATGAAGAAATAGTAAAAGATTGGGAAAAAAGACTTTTACAGTAAATCAATTAATTTTTGAATGATCATAAATAAACAACATAAAATATAACAAAGATGAAGTATATCGTACTATGCATAGGAATTGCTCTTTTTGGAGTTAAAGTAAAAGCTCAAGAAAAAAGCACGTTTGATTATTCCAAGTGGGAATTAAAATGGGAAGATAATTTTGATTATAAAAACAGTCAATTAGATGATAATTGGATTTCTGCCAATCATCCTAGTAAAAATTTATACTGTAGCCGATGGCGAGAAAACGTAGATGTAGTAGATGGTGTAATGCATTTAAATATTAAAAAAGAAAAAAGAGGGGGGCAAGATTGGACTGCTGGAAGTATCTGGACACGCAAACAATTTAAATACGGCTATTTTGAATGCCGCTATAAATATGCTGGAGGAGAAGCGACAAATAATTCTTTTTGGTTAATGACCAGAGGAGGAGAGCCTACGGAAGGTAAAAAATTTGAAATTGATATCAACGAAGGACATTATCCTAACGAAGTAAGTACCAACATCCACAATTGGTCAGACTTTACCTTATTACCTAATGGAAAAAAAACACACCCAAGTTATAATGAAATGTTCTTTTTTGGAACCAAACCTGACTATTCTATTCAATTAGAAATTCCTGTTGAAACTAAAAAAATTCGTTTTACCTCTAAAAATAGCTCAAGGTTTAACATGGGAGAATTTAGAGTGTATGGAGTAAACGAGTCAGGAGAATATCCAACGGTATTGTCACAAACAGCAGATAGTGACATTGATGGTTTGGTAAACTATGCAAGAGCTAATAACGCCACAATTACTTCTAGCGGTTCGTATAAAGGAAATTCGTCAGAAAATAAATTGATAGACGGAAACCCTTTTACTTCTTGGAGCACTCAGCAAGAGGGAGATAAATGGGTAGAGTTCACTTGGGATCAATCTATAACTGTTGGTTGTATTCAGTTTACAAACGGATGGAGAGATCAAAGTAAAACATGGCACAGCTTAGTAAGCAATTACAAAATTCAATATTTAAAAGATGGAGAATGGAGAGATATTTCTGTTTTAGATGCCAGTAAAGAGAATGATTTTTCTGAGGAATATCATACCTACGGATTGGAGTGGGATGAAAATGAATTGGTGTTTTATTTTGATGGTAAAGAATTAAGAAGAACTAAAAATGATTTTTGTTATAGTGAAGCTCCTATCTTTTTAAGCTTAGCTCTTATTAAATGGCACGGAGTGTTAAAAGATGATTTGAATGGTAAAAGTATGAAGGTTGATTATGTAAAATATTATCAGAAAAAATAATATAATATTTATAGAGAATAGGTTAAGGAGTTAGATAATTACCTTTTTAAAACAGATGTTTTATGTTTAAGTTCATAAAATATCTGTTTTTATTTTTAATCATATCAACTACATTTAAAATCATATAGAACAATAAAAACAATTGTATCTATATAGTTTTAGGACTATCAAATTTAACTTCAGTTTGTTGATTTTTAGCAAACTGAAGTTTTTTAAATTATAGTTGTGATTAAATTTAAAACATTTTTAGCCGTTCTTTTTTGTACAGTATTTATTCCTGTAGCAAATGCACAAATTGTATTACTAGGAGACAATGCTCCTTATGCCAATGTAAACGACGGAGACTTTACCACCGTACGAGGGTATTGGAGACAAGCCAAACAATCTCCTTTTTGGACAACAAAAGTTTTAAAAGGAAAAGAAAAAATGGGATTGCATTTTGGTTCGTTGTTCAGTATGAATGAACTAGGAGTGGCGGAATCTAAAATTTTAAACACAAACCCAAAATATCAACAAGCTAAAAGAGGAGATATTATTGAATGGGAATTTGGAGCTGATTTAGAGTATGTAAGCAAAGGGACTATTTCTTTAAGTCTTGTTTTTGGTGATACTGAAAGAATTTTAGCAGAAAAAGTAAAACTAATAGGATCAGACAAAACCATTGAACATTTTAAAGGAACGTATGTGGTTAGTAAAGAAGATGCTAAAGCTGGTTTACCCTTTGTAAGAGCAACATTTTATTCAGAACAAGGTGTAAAGGTCTATTTACACTATGTAAATATTAAAATTGCCGATACAAAAAACAAAGTACTAGTATTAAAAGCTAATTTGGTGAAAAATGGGGTAGCGTTAAAGTGGAATACTTTTAAAAATGCTATTTATAAAATTTATAGAAGTCCTATAAACAAAGTAGCTTATCAGCAAATTGGAGAAACTCAAAATAATTCTTTTGTAGATACCCGTTTAATTACAGGTTTTCCTTATAATTATGTAGTAACATATATTCAAAAAGGAGTAGAATCAATAGGTTCTAACAAAGTTAAAATAGCAAAAAAAGATACCATTGCTCCTGATGCTCCACTAGGTTTAAAATCAGAAATTTTTGATACTGAAATTAAATTGTTTTGGAATAAAAATACAGATAAAGACATTGCTTCTTATTCTCTTTTTAGAGGAGATGCTAATGGAAATCACATGAGAGAAATTGCTCATGACTTAAAAAAGGATCATTATTTAGATTTCACCCCATTAAAAGAAACAGACAATACTTATCAGGTTTATGCTTATGATTATAGTGGGAATAGAAGCAAAGCATCTAAAGTTATTCAATGTCGTGTAAAAACTGTTTTAGGAACATCTTTTAGCGATTTAATAGTACCAATGCCTATTCATAAATCTTTAAGTTCTAATCTATGGGGAGCCAAAGGAGTGTTGCCTAGAGATCCTGATAATGGTATAGAAGCGGTAGATTGGACATACTGGGGAGGAAGACCTGTGTACGATAAAGATGGAAAATATCATATGAATATTACGCGTTGGCCTGCCAATGCCATTAAAGGACATTGGGAGTGGCCAAATTCTACAGTAGCTCATGTAGTTGCAGATCAACCTACAGGACCCTATAAAGTTAAAAAAGAGTTGGTGTATTCTTTTGCTGATGGAAAAGGACATAATCCAGACATTATTTTGTTGAATGATGGTACTTACATGATGTATTCTTTAATTAATTGGGAAGCTAATTTGTTTACTTCTAAGTCCATGAGTGGTCCTTGGAAAAGATTAGGAATTATGGAGGTTGATTTGTCAACTTCTTTAGAAAAGCCAAATTTAAATTATAGATATTATAGAAATTTATCAGGAGTTCAATTATATGATGGACGATTTTTATTTGTAACTAAAGGAGGTGGAATGATGGTTAGTCAGGATAAAAATCCATTAGGACCTTATAAAGCTTTAACTGTGGGGGTACGAGGAAATAAAATTATTCCAGAAAAATATAGAAACTCTAATTATGAAGATCCTGTTTTGTGGAAAGATGAGGTTCAATATCATATGATGATTAATGCTTTTTTAGATTATAGAGCTATTTATTTAAGATCTCCAGATGGAATTCATTGGAAGTTTAATTCAGGTACAGCCTACACACCCGATAATACTTCTTATGTAGATGGTACTAGAACGCATTGGTACAAATTAGAAAGACCACATGTGTTACAAGACCAGTTTGGTAGAGCTACACATTTATCTTTAGCAGTGATAGATGTGCCTAAAGAAGATGATTTGGCAAAAGACAATCACAATTCTAAAAACATTGTAATCCCGTTAGTGATTCCAAAAAGAATTACAATGTTAAATAAAACACAAGTTGATAGTACCACTAAAAACATTAAAATTCTAATCCGTTCAGAAAAAGGATTCAATGCTCAAATAGATATCAATGTAAATTCATTACGCTTTGGAGCTACCGAAGAGGTAGATTTTGGAAGAGGATGTAAAGTGATCAAAACAAAGAAAAAAGGAAAAGATTTAATTGTTGAATTTGATGGCTTAGGAAACGGAATTACAGAAAATAATTTTGTTGGAAAATTATTAGGAAAAACAATAAAAGGGGACTTGTTAATTGGGTATTCCAAGTTGAAAGCTCAATAAATTCGGGATTTGTATAAATAAAATAAACCATTAGTAGTATATTTAAAAACATACGTGTGACTTATAATTCTTCTTTTTGAATATTTTTGTGTGCGCACACGTAGTGGTGTTTTATCTAAAAAAAAAACAAAATGATACAGAGAATACTAAAAGGATTGATGATTGTTTTATCCGTAATAATTTCATCATGTCAACAACAAAAAAGTTGGAATGTAAAAGATTATGGAGCAGTAGATGATCATGCAACAGTTAATACAACTGCCATTCAAAAAACAATTGATGAATGTGCCAAAGCAGGTGGAGGAACGGTATTAATTGATGGAGATGTATTCGTGTCGGGAACTTTATTGTTAAAAGACAATGTTGATTTAAAAATCACAGAAAATACAACTTTGTTAGGAAGTATCAATCCTAATGATTATCCAATTGTAGAGCCTTTTGTAGATGCTACAGGGCAATTTAGAGGACAATGTTTTATTGGTGCTATTGATGTAAAGAATGTATCTATTACAGGAAAAGGGACTATTGATGGTCACGGAAAAATGTTAGCTCCAAACAAAGTAAAAGAAACTTTAAAAAGATTAGGAATAGAACAGGAAAAGCCTGATTTAACTGGCTTGGTATCTAAGACCAATAATTATGTAAATAATAACATTCGTTTGTCTAACAGACCTTTTTTGGTAAGAATGGTAAGATCAGAAAATGTAAAGTTGCAAGATATTCATTTACGTCAACCTGCAGCTTGGACCTTACATTTTTTAGAATGTAATAATTTTGTGGTAGATGGAATCTCTATTTACAGCCATGCTAACAGAAATAATGATGCTATTGATATTGATTCAAGTACAAACGGAGTTATTAAAAATTGTGATATAGATTCAGGAGATGATGCTATTTGTTTTAAATCTACCAGCCCTAAACCGACAACAGATGTAGAAGTGTATGATTGTAAAATTAAGAGTGAATGGGGTGCTATTAAATTTGGAACAGAGTCTATGGGAGATTTTAAAAACATTACCGTTAGAGATTGTTTTGTACACGATACTAGAGGTGGTGGAATTAAAATTTTAAGTGCCGATGGAGCTAATGCAGAAAATATATTGATAGAGAATATTAAAATGGAGAATGTAGAGATGCCTATTTTTATTCGCTTGTGCGAACGTAGATTGGTGTACAGAAATGCAGATAGAAAACCTACAGGAAGCATTACCAATGTAGTTATTAGAAATATTGATGCTACGGTTAGAGAGCTTAAAGATTGTAGATTAGCAGCAACAACAGGTTTGTTTTTTTCAGGGACACCAAATCATAAATTAGGAAAAATTAGCTTAGAGAATATCAATATTACTTTACCTGGAGGAGGAACAGCAGAACATGCAAAAACAGTAGTTCCAGAAAACGAAACTCAGTACCCTGAGTTTACGATGTTGGGTATTACACCTTCCTATGGTTTGTATGCAAGGCATATTGAGAATTTAAAAACCAAAAACATCGTGTTTAACTTAAAGTCTGAAGATAAGAGAGAAGAAGTTGTGATGATAGATGTAAATAACTAATTCTTTTTAGATAATGATTTTTTATAGAAAGTTAATGATTGCAGGACTTGTAATACTTTTAAGTTTTACAGTAGTGGCTCAAAAAAGTAAAAAAAGACCAAATATATTATTCGCCATTTGTGACGATGTATCTTATTTACATATGAGTTTTGGAGGTAGTAAATTTGTAAACACTCCAACTTTTGATAAAATAGCCAAAGAAGGAATCTGTTTTTCTAATTTTTATGTGGCATCTCCAGGTTGTGCACCTTCTAGAGGTTCTATTGTTACAGGTAGGTATCCTTGGCAAAATGAACAATCTGGACAACACGGTTCTTCTTGGATGAAAAAATATGTGCCATTGGCTGATGAATTACAAGCCAATGGATATAAAGTAGGAATGACAGGAAAAGGAGTGTCTCCATTTCGATATGCAAAAAACAAATCAGAAGAAACTCTTTGGCGAAAAGAAAATGCTGCAGGTCCTGAATACAATAAAATTCATTACAGTAAAGAACATGATGAACGAACTACAACTAAAATAAGTTCTAAAAATTACTTTGAGAATTTTAAAATTTTTATGAAGGACAAAAAAGAACATCAACCTTTCTTTTTTTGGTACGGAGCACACGAAGCACATAGAGGATATGAAAAGGGTTCTTGGAAAAGAACTAATAAACAGTTAAAAGATGTAACCGTACCCGCTTTTTTACCAGACAATGGAGTAGTAAGAGGAGATTTGTTAGATTATGCTGTAGAAATTGAATGGTTTGATGCTCAGTTACAAAGAATGCTAACCTATTTAAAAAGTAAAGGAGAATTAGAAAATACCATTGTGATTGTAACAGCAGACAACGGAATGCCTTTTCCTCGAGCCAAAGCTAATTGTTACAATTATGGAGTACATGTACCTTTCGTAGTAAGTTATCCTAAAGAATTTCAGAAAAATAAAACCATAAAAACTCCTTTAGGAGCTGTAGATTTAGCTCCTACTATTTTAGAAATAACCCAAACAACACCTACTAAAATGCAATCTATTACGGGAAGTAGTTTTTTAAAGGTCTTAAAAGGAGAAAAGGAATTAAATACAAATAATGCTGTGTTTTCTGGAAGAGAAAGACATACTTCTGCTAGGTATAATAACCTTGGGTATCCGCAACGTAGTATCCGTAAAAAAGAGTATTTATTGATTTGGAACATTAGTCCAGAAAGATGGCCTGCGGGTGCTCCTGTTAGCTACAAATCTAAAGAAGATAAAAAACTTATTAAAAATGTATTTGCAGATATTGATGGTTCTCCCACAAAAAGTTATATCCTTAAAAACAAAGAGGCTGATGAGGTGAGTTACTATTTTGATATTTCTTGTGACAAACGTCCAGAGTTTGAATTGTACAACCTAGAAAAAGATAGCTCTTGCTTAACTAATTTATCAGAAACAAAAGAATATCAGCATGTAGAGATAGCTTTAAAACAAGAATTAATGCAAGAACTCATTAAAACAAAAGATCCTAGAGTTGTGGGGCCAAATAAAGAAGTTTTTGATAGCTACAAACGTTATTCTTCTATGAGGTATTTTCCAAAGGTCAATTAAGCAGCCTAAAAAAAATCATATGTGTTGCATTGTAAATCATACAGTTATTTAATTTTTTACAAGTACGTTATTTTTGATGAAAAATAATGAACGATGATTTTTAGTAAAAAAATAGGATTGATGTTGTTCTTAGCAATGTCAAGTTTAGCAGTAAATGCGCAAAACGAAAAGCCAAACGTGTTGGTAATTCTAGCGGATGATTTAGGGTATGGAGATGTAGGTTTTACAGGGTCTAAAGAAATTTTTACACCCAACTTAGATAAATTAGCAAATAACGGAGTTGTTTTTAAGAACGGATACGTTACCCATCCGTACTGTGGACCTTCTAGAGCAGGATTAATAACAGGTCGCTATCAGGCAAGGTTTGGATTAGAAATTAACCTAACCAACTCTCCTTTTGATATGTATAACGGTTTGCCGTTATCAGAACAAACTTTTGCAAAAAGATTACAAAAGAAAGGATATACCACAGGGGTAATAGGAAAATGGCATTTAGGAGGATCGGATACCTTTCATCCTAATAATAGAGGTTTTGATTATTTCTATGGATTTTTATCAGGAGGACACTCTTATTTTCCAGAAAACGTAAAAACGCATATGCCATTAATCAATCCTAAAAATAACAAACCTCATTACAGTGCTAATGAAGGGAGCTATTGGCCTTTAACTAGAAACAACCAGGCAGGAGAGTTTAATGAATATTTAACCACAGCATTAAGTAAAGATGCTACTAAATTTATACAGAGTTCAGACAAGCCCTTTTGTTTGTATTTGGCTTACAATGCTCCTCATTTACCTTTAGAAGCTCCTAAAGAAACTATAGTAAAGTACAATCATATTAAAGATAAAAAGAGAAGAGTTTATGCCGCTATGATTGATGAAATGGATCAAGGAATAGGGCTGGTTTTATAGTCTCTTAAAAAATCTGGTAAGTATGACAATACATTGATTTTTTTCTTGTCAGATAATGGAGGGCCAAGAAAAAATGGAGAAACCTTTGCAAACAACGGAAATTTTAGAGAAGGAAAAGGAAGTATGTATGAGGGTGGATGTCATGTACCATTTATTTTACATTGGCCTAAAGGAAATTTAAATGTAGGAGAGTTTGATGGATTGGTTTCTGCTTTAGATATTGCTGCTACGGCTGTTGCTGTAGGAAATGGAGATACTACTGGAAATGCTTTAGAAGGAAAAAATCTTATTCCTTATTTAACAGGAAAGCAAAAAGGTTCTCCACACAATGCTTTGTATTGGAGAATGCAAGATGGAATGGCTTGGGCAATTAGAACAGAAAAAACAAAGTTTTTAAAACTGAACAAAAAAGGAGCTAAACCTGAATTGTTTGACATGAAAAAAGATCCTTTTGAAGCTAAAGATATTGTGGCCAAAAACACTAAAAAAAGAGCTCAAATGGCAAAGCTTTGGAACGATTGGAATCAAGGAAATATATCAAATAGGTATTTGCAATCTGGAGAATATCAAAAGAAAAGATTGGATTTGTATAAAAAAATGTACGAAAAAGAACAGCAAGCAGCCGCTAAAAAGAAATTATTAGTTATTGAGTAATTTTGATAATTTTTCAGAATACAAAGGAATAATTCATTTGTATTTGTAATGTTTGTACTCCTTTTAATAAAGGTGTTGATCAAAATAAAAGCAGATATTTTTTAAAAAACACATATCTGCTACAAACAAAATCATTTGTCTGAATAGAGATAAACTTATCTCTTAATTTTGCGGGTATCTATAAAATAATGAATTAAACAAAAAAGATGAAGAAACTCATTTTACTTACCTGTTTATTGTTCTTGAGTTTGTTTGCTAGTCAAGCAAGTTATGGGCAAGATTTAAATTTTAATGAATCGTGGACTTTTTTTAATGCGGAAGCAGAAGGGGCTGAAAAAGTTGATTTTGATGATTCCAAATGGAGAAAATTAAATTTACCTCACGATTGGGCTATTGAAGGACCTTTTGATGTAAAGTACAATGCTCGTGCAGGTGGATTACCATTTCATGGAACTGGATGGTACAGAAAAACGTTTAAAGTACCTACAACAGCAAAAAACAAAGTAGTTAGAATTGAGTTTGAAGGAGCTATGTATGATGCCTATGTTTGGGTAAACGGACAATTGGTTGGAAATAGACCTTATGGATATATTGGTTTTGAATTTGATATTTCTAAGTATTTAAAATATGGAGATCAAGAAAATGTAATTGCAGTGCGTTTACGTCCGCAAGATTTATCTTCTAGATGGTATCCTGGTGCAGGATTGTATCGTTCGGTTTGGTTAAAAATTGACGAACAAGTTCATGTTGGTCAATGGGGTTCTTACATTACAACACCAACGGTTACAGAAAAATTGGCAGTAATTCAGAATGAAACCACCATTGAAAATAAAAGCAATCAACCAGTAAAAGTAACAGTAAAGCACGAATACTTTGATCCAAATGGGAAAAGTGTAGCAACTGTTGATGAAGAGATTACGATTAAAGCAAATGCATCAAAAATATCTGCTTTGTATGCTAAGGTTAAAAATCCAATTCGCTGGGATATTTATCAGTCAAATTTGTACAAAACAGTTACTACGGTTACTCAAAACAGTAAAATTGTAGATAGCTATGAAACTAAAATAGGTTTAAGAACAATTGCTTATACTAAAGATGGATTCTTTTTGAACGGAAAAAAAGTTCGTTTTAATGGAGTTTGTTTGCATCACGATAATGGATCTTTAGGATCTGCTGTATATCGAAGAGCAGATGAAAGAAAATTGCAAATTATGATTGATATGGGTGTAAATGCTATCCGTACAAGTCACAATCCACCTTCTAGAGAGTTTTTAGAGTTGTGTGATGAATTAGGTTTGGTTGTTTTAGATGAAGCTTTTGATGTTTGGAAAATGGAAAAAGTACCTAACGGATACAATGTGTTTTTTGATGAATGGGCAGAACGTGATTTAAAGGATATGATTAGAAGAGATCGTAACCATCCATCAATTATTATGTGGAGTATCGGAAACGAAATCATAGAGCAAAAAGACAGGAAAAACGGTTGGAAAGTAGCTAAAATGCTAAATGATTACTGTAAAGAAATAGATCCTACTCGTCCTACATCGGCAGGGTTTAATAACTATCCCGGGCCGTATGACAATAACATGGCACAGCAAGTAGATATTGCAGGGGTTAACTACAAGCCTGCTAATTATGCAGAATTACATGCAAAATACCCAGACATGCCTTTGTATGGGTCAGAAACATCAAGTATTACAAGTAGTAGAGGTGTATATCATTTTCCAGTAGAAAAATACAAAACACACAAATCTATTCATGTAACTAGTTATGATATTATTGGTCCACCATGG
This sequence comes from Wenyingzhuangia sp. 2_MG-2023, assembly GCF_030548295.1. Lineage (GTDB taxonomy): Bacteria > Bacteroidota > Bacteroidia > Flavobacteriales > Flavobacteriaceae > Wenyingzhuangia. The sequence goes on along the minus strand of NZ_JAUOSB010000001.1, from coordinate 171,805 downwards.
GCATATCCACCAGATATTGAATTTCATTTTCAAGAATTGAATCCAAATATTATGGGAGAGTTTATGTGGACAGGTTTTGATTATTTAGGAGAGCCAACTCCTTATGGTGGTAAAGACAACTCAACCAATGGTTATTGGAATGGAGATTGGCCATCACACAGTTCTTATTTTGGAGCGGTAGATTTATGTGGTTTTCCTAAAGATAGATTTTACTTATACCAAAGTCATTGGACAGAAAAACCAATGATTCATTTATTGCCACATTGGAATTGGAAAGGAATGGAAGGAAAAGAAATTCCAGTATACTGTTACACCAATTTAGATGCTGCTGAATTGTTTGTGAACGGAAAATCAATGGGTAAAAAAGTAAAAGGAGAAGATTTGTCAGAGATTTTAGTTGGTTTTTTAAGATATGAACCTAAAACTTTCAAATCTAAATACAGGTTGTCTTGGAATGTTCCTTATGAGGCTGGAAACATTAAAGTGGTTGGTTATAAAGATGGAAAAATTGTAAAAGAAGAGCAAATTTTTACAGCTGGAAAACCTGCTAAAATAAGTTTGTCTGTAGATAGAAAAGAAATTGCTGCAGATGGTTCTGACTTAGCATATGTAACTGTTAGAATTGAAGACAAAAATGGAAACTTATGTCCCAATGCGGATAATTTAGTAGACTTTTCTGTAAGAGGAGTTGGTGAGTTATTAGCGGTAGATAACGGAAATCAAATTAGTTTGGAATCTTTTCAAGCAAATCACAGAAAAGCTTTTAGCGGAATGTGTTTGGCTATAATTAAATCATCTAAAAAAGCAGGAACAATCAAATTAACAGCTAAGTCTAAATCTTTAAGAAGTGCTAAAATAGAAGTGAAAACTAAATAGATTAGCTACACTTGTGCATAATTTTATAATGTGTAAAACCCAACTGAATTTATTTTAGTTGGGCTTTTTTAAAATGTTAGTTCATCAAAAATACTGTCAGAATTCGCTTGAAGATATTAGAATAACACATATGTATTCTAATATTTTACATATGATATGTTCATTCGCTGCCTTATTTACTTATTTAGCTTTTCGTACAACTACTATTTTGTAATAGGTTGTGGTTGAAAATAATTAGAAAACTAAACTTATCAAAAATGAAAGTTGTCATCGCTACTTTACTAATTTGTTTTTTACCTTTTGTGAGTATTGCACAGACTCACGTTTTTTTGAGCGGTTTTGAAAATGATTTAAATGTTGATTGGGATGCTGCTACCAGTGGGTCGGGAATGCCAAAGTTTGAAATTAATACAATTTCTAAAAGAAATGGAGGCAATGGATTTCAAATTCAGTTTGATAATGCTTCTCAAAAAGGAAACCTTTGGACACCAAAAAACAAGAATTGGAAAGTAGGAAAAACATATAAAATTTCTTTTTATTACAAAGCAATCCAACCATTGGAAAACAATGAAACCAATATCAAAGTTTTTGATGGAGATGGAAATAAAATAGGTCATTTTAATTTTAATCTAAGCAGTGCCAATTGGGCTGAATATTCTGTTGATTTTATCCCAGATACAAACACAAACAATGGATACGTACTTTTTTCGTTAAGACCAAATTCTTCTGGAGCAGGTGAAATCTATATGGATGATGTTACCATTACAGAGTCTGAAGATTTATCTAGCTTTTTTGACGATTTAAAAACGAAAGACGTGGTCTCTGTGGATACCATTCCGTGGGTACAATTTGGGCCTGGAATGAGTGGTAATAATACTTCTTTTTTTGTACACCCTACAGATGCAAACGTAAGCTACTCTTCTCCCAATATGGGAAATTCATACAGATCTCTAGATAAAGGTTTCACGTTTGAAACCATTTTAAATGAAGATGCTGCTTCGTACAGAAGCGGGGAAAGAGGCCCTATTGAAACGTATTCTATGGATTATTCTAGAAACAATGCCAATTTTGGTTTTACAACAGGTAAGCTAAAAGGAGATTTATTTCAAACCTCAGACAAAGGAAAAACATGGACAAGAGTAAATAGTATTCAATCACAAGGAGGTAATTCATATTTGGCTTGTGTAGCTGTAGATCCTAGTAATGATGATGTGTGGTATGTAGGTGCGGGTAGAATGAGAGATTATGGAAGGGTTGATTTTCCACAATCACAACCTCACGGAAGTCATACAGATACTAATAGTCAAGGTAAAATTTGGAAAACCACCAATGCAGGAAATAATTGGGCATTGGTAAATTCTGGGTTGAATAGCAATGCAGAGGTGGAAACTATTCTTGTAGATCCTGTTGATTCTAACATTGTGTATGCAGGTACCAATTATGGATTTTATAAAAGTACTGATGGAGGAGCCAATTGGGAACTAAAACAAAACGGAATGAATCATGATGTGATTCGTTCTTTTGTAATGTATCACAACAATGCTTTGACAGGAGATGATGTAGTTTTGTACGTTATCAATAATATTACTTGGAAAGCTGATGGTACCAAAGTAACCAACGACAAAGGAGGAATTTTTAAAAGTACAGACAAAGGAGAAAATTGGGTGAATATTACCAATAATTTGGTTTTAGATATGACTTATTTTAAAGGAAATCAAGGAATTGAAGACTCTTATTACAATACCATTGAGTTTTATTTTGGGTTGAGTAGTAGAGACGAGGCGGTATCAACTTATTCAACGTTGCCAACAGCAATTACACAGCGATTCAATTTGATAAGTGTAGATCCACAAGATCCAGATAACATCTATTTGATCAATAATTATTCCAATGCATCAGACAATAATTTTAAACCAGGTCAAATATGGAGAAGTAAAGATGGTGGTGCTAATTGGTACATTACTCTAAGAAATGGAACTAATTGGAACAATGGAAAAGACGATGCTTTTTGGGTAGGAAGAGGAAATCCCTTAGGAACAAATGTTTCGTTTAAATATAAGAACGATTGGTTAAACAGAGATGATTATGAGCGCAAAGGATCCAATTTTGTGAAATTTAGTTCGGACGGTTCTGTGTTGTTTACACAAATGGCAAAGATTGGTTTTGTTTCTTATGACAAAGGAGATACTTGGGTAGATATTGATGATGAGGAAGCTGTTGAGTCTGGATCTGATTTAGAAGGTTGGGTAGGAGCTGGTAATAGCAATGTACCAGGTCATGGATTGTATCAATCTTCTTTATGGCCAGGGAAAGTGTTTTGTCCCTCGGGAGAAAATAGTTTATGGATAACCAATGATGAAGGAGAAAGCGTAAGAGCTGGAGCACAAGGAGCTTCAGTAATGCAACTAGTCTATAACAATAATGGTGTAAAACAAGAACATTCTGTAAGTTCGGTTGCGGTGCATCCTACAGATAAAAATACTTGGTTTGCCACATTTTTTAGGCAAGCAGGAAGAGGTAAGTTGTACAAAACTACTGATGCTGGTGTCAATTGGGCAGCAGTTGGTACTCCAATTCCAGAACCCTGGGACCCAGCACCTGCAGGAAGTGGTGACCAAGCAGTACATCAATTAAATTTGTTGATCGATAAAAACAATCCAGATAATATGTATTTCTGTGTACCCAAATCATCACTAGATTTAGAGTGGGTTGGAGACAGTGCTCAAAGTTGGGGAGTGCATAGGTCTACAAATGGAGGAGTTGATTGGGAAGAAGTAAATACAGGATTGCCAAGTTCGTTAGATGTGGCTAGAATTGCTTTTGACCCCAACAATACAAACACACTTTATGCAGCGGTTATAGATAATGATGGAGGTTTGTATAAATCAACTGACAAAGGGAATACTTGGGCAGAAGTTGCTTCTACAACTTCACTTTCTGGAGATTCTGGGGTAAATGATATTCATTTTGATGTGACAGGAAATGCATACATTACTACGGGTTATAAAAATGTTGCTACCAATGCTGGTGGCTTGTGGGTAAGTACAGATGGTATGGTCAGTTGGACTCAAAAATTTGATTACCCTTGGGTAAATAGAGTTGAAGTAGCAAGATATGACACCAATGTAATTATGATTTCTACGTTACCAAACACCAAAGTAAATTTAAGAAATTCAGGGACTTATTTATCCAAAGACGGTGGTACAACTTGGGTAAAGTTCAACAAAGGAAACGGGCAATCAGACAGAGTGAATGACATTGCAATAGATTATACACAGCCAGGAAAATATTATGCATCAACTCGTGGAAGTGGTTGGTACATGGCTAAAGAGCAAAATTCAGGAGGGGTTGTTTTGTCAATGGACAATTTGAAAATTAAAAGTTCTTCAGAAACTTGTCCAAATAGTAAGAATGGAAAGGTAGAAATTACTGCTCAAAAAGAAATGGAGTACACGGCTGTTTTAACAAATGACAAAATTTATAATGAAACAAAAGTATTTACAAATAAGGGAGCTTTTGAGGATTTAGCATCGGGTACTTACAATTTGTGTATCACTCCCAAAAATAAAGAACAGTTGTGTTATGTTTTAAATATTACGAAACCAGAAAGTTTGTCTGTGATTTCTAACGTTGATCAAAAAACAATGCATTTGAATTTGACTGGAAGTGAAAAATATACCATTCAATTAAACGATCAGAAAATTACAACTTCGGAGAATTCAATAGCGTTGCAATTACAAGCAGGAGTAAACAAACTTGCGGTACATACAGGTTTGCAATGTCAAGGTGAATATATTGAAGAAATTATGGTGAATGGACTTTCTGTGTCTCCAAACCCAACCTACGATGTTGTCAATATTCAAGAACTAAGAAAAGGAGATTGGGTTAAAATTTACAACATACAGGGAGAGTTAATAATGAACGGGAACAACTTTAATGGACAGATAGATTTGTCAGAAATAGCAAATGGATTGTATGTATTGTTTGTGCAAAAGGAATCAAATAGTTATACACAGAAAATAATTAAAAAGTAACATGAAGAAAAGAGGATTAGTATTTTTTACATTTTTTATTGGAGTAATTGTTTTGTCAAATGCTCAAGAAAACAAACGACCCAATGTAATAGTTGTTTTGGCAGATGATATTGGAGTGGGAGACATTTCTTATTATAGAAATTTACACAAAGGAAAAGTAGTGTTAGAAACCCCTAATATTGATAAACTAGCAAATCAGGGAACTACATTTACCAATGCACATGCTCCGGCAGCTTTATGTGCTACTTCTCGTTATTCTATTATGACAGGAAATAGCAATTATAGAAGTCCTAAACCATGGGGGGTTTGGTCTGGTTACGCAGCTACAGAAATTACCAAAGAACAAATATCTTTAGGAAGGTTGATGAAAAAAGCAAACTATCATACGGCCTTTTTAGGAAAATGGCATATGGGAATGAGCTTTGCAAAAAAAAGCAATCCTAATGAGATTTATGAAATAGCAGGAAAAAAATCAAACATCAATGTAGACTTGTCTAAAATAGTTGATGGAGGACCTGCGACTCATCATTTTGATTATTCTTTTACATTACCTTCTGGAATTCAGAATGAGCCCTACGCAGCATTTGAAAACAGCAAATGGTACCCTTTGCAAAAGAATTCAGAAATAGCTTTTGTTGATGAAGTTTTTATGGAGAGAATTGGATCTGAATTAGAAAAAAAAGCAGGTTTAGGAGATTCTAATTGGAACCCAAGTGAAATAGGGCCTTTGTTAGCAAATAAAGCAGTGAATTTTATAGCCGATAAAGCAAAATCTGACAAACCTTTTTTTATGTATTACTGTTCTCAGGCAGTACACACACCACACATGGCCTCGGAGGAATTGAACGGAGTAAAAATAGCAGGAACCACCCCATCTAGACATATGGACATGATTAAAGAACTGGATGTTCAGGTAGGAATGATGGTTGAAGAGTTGAAAAAACAAGGGATTTACGAAAATACGGTGTTTATTTTTACATCAGACAACGGTGGCTTGCATGTAGATGGAGATACTTGGAATGTGGGACATGAGCCAAGTGATATTTACAGAGGAAAGAAAAATGATCCTTATGAAGGAGGACACAGAGTGCCTTTTTTTGCTGTTTGGCCAAATCATATAAAGGCAAAACAAACAGTATCTTATCCTGTAATTGGGTTGGATATTTTAGCAACTATTGCAGCAGCTGCAGAATATAAAATTCCAAATACAGAAGCTTTAGATTCTTACAACTTATTACCACTCTTAACGGGAGTAGAAAAAAAGCCATCTCGTCAAAATATTTTGGTTCAAGGAGGAACAGGTAGAGAGGCAATTATTATAGAAGGAGATTGGAAACTAATCATTCAGATAGATAAAAAAGATCAAACCAATCAAAAAAGAAAGCCTATTGCATTGTTCAATTTAAAATTAAATCCGACAGAAGATGAACAGAAGAATCTTATAGCGGTTAAAAAATATCAGAAAAAAGTAAAAAAGTTGTTTGCAAACTACAATCAAACACGTGATAGTAAAATTAATACAGGAAAACATTTTTAATCAAAACAATGAAAAATAGAAGAGTTATACTAGCTGTGCTTTTGATGGGGATCCTGTCTTTACAAGCGCAAAAACACACCAAGCCTAACGTAATTGTTGTCTTAGCAGATGATATAGGAACGGGTGATATTTCGCATTACAGAAAAATGCATTCTAACAATATTATTTTAGAAACACCAAATATAGATAAGTTAGCTAATCAAGGAGTTGTTTTTACCAATGCTCACGCTCCTGCTGCGTTGTGTGCAACTTCTCGTTATGGAATTATGACAGGAAATAGTTGTCATCAAAGTCCATTACCTTGGGGAGTTTGGAGTGCGTATGCAAAATCAGCTTTTACACCAGACCAATTAACCTTAGGTACATTAATGCAAAAAGCAAATTACAACACAGCGTTTTTTGGAAAATGGCATTTAGGAACTAGTTTTCGAGAAAAAGGAAATCCAAACAAAATCTACCAAGAAAGACATGGAAAAGCAATGGAGTTGGGTGTAGATATTACCAAAATTGTAGGAGGAGGACCGCAGTTTAATGGTTTTGATTACAGTCTTACTTTACCTGCTGGAGTACAAGATGTACCTTATGCTGTTTATGAAAATAACCTTTGGATGCCTTTGCAAAAAGACTCTAAAATTGATGTGATTACCAATCAGAAAATGCAAAAATTCAATATTCATTTGGATAAGGATGAAGGTTTGGGAGATTCTAATTGGGATCCGCATTTGATAGGACCTATACTGGCTCATAAAGCTGTTAATTACATCAAAGAAAATGCGAAAAAAGAGAAACCATTTTTTATGTATTACTGTTCTCAGGCAGTGCACAAACCACATGCACCTGCTAAGGAATTAAATGGGGTTAAAATTGCGGGAACCACACCTTCTACACACATGGACATGATTAAAGAATTGGATGTGCAAATAGGAATGATGATAGAGCAATTGAAAAAAGAAGGGATTTATGAAAATACGGTTTTTGTGTTTACATCAGACAATGGAGGTTTGTTGGTAGATAAGAACACAGCAAAATCTGGACACAAAGTGAGTGATATTTACAGAGGAGCAAAAAATCAACCTTACGAAGGAGGACATAGAGTTCCCTTTATTGTGTCTTGGCCAAATACATTAAAAAATCATACCATAAACAAACCTGCTTTAGGATTGGATATTATGGCAACTTTAGCGGCAATTACAGAAACTAAAATTGCAAAAAATGAAGCGGTAGATTCATACAATTTATTACCCGTTTTAAAGAATCCTAAAAGTGATGATATTCATTCTTTCTTAATTGTTCAAGGAGGTTCTGGTAAACAAGGAATTATTATAGAAGATGATTGGAAGTTGATTGTCAATTTTGATAAAAAAGACAAAACATGGATGACAAGAACTCCAGTATCCTTGTTTAATCTAAAAGAGAATATTGAAGAAAAAGAAAGCGGAAATTTAGTCAATAATCCAAAATATAAAGAGAAAGTAAAAGAGTTGTTCGACAAATACAATCATTATAGAGATACTAAAACTCCTACAGGAAAACACATTTAGAAATAATAAATCAAGATTAAAAAAAGAATATGTTATATAGCAAAATTAATAAGGGTTTTTTAACCATAGCTGCAATTAGCGCATTGACTTTTAGCAATGTAAATGCTCAGAAAAAAGTAAAACCTAATTGGGAGTCTTTAGCAAAAGTAAACGAAGCTCCAGATTGGTTTCAGGATGCTAAGTTTGGAATTTATGCACACTGGGGACCCGTTTCTCAAGCGTTTGAAGGAACCAATCCAAAGAAATTTTATGCAGGTTGGCATGGAATGAAAATGTATGAAGACGGTAAAAAAGTACCAACAAAAAATGGAAAACCTACAAGTAATTACTTACATCAAGTAGAGAAATTTGGAGATCCTGCTGAATTTGGATATAAAAATTTTATAGAAAGTTTTGATACTTCTGGCTTTGATGCAAAAGTATGGGCTGATTTGTTTGCAGCCTCTGGAGCTAAATTTGCAGGTCCTGTAGCTATGCATCATGATAATTTTGCTATGTGGAATGCAAAATCTACACGTTGGAACTCTATGAATTATGGAGGAATAGATCCATCAGCAAGCTTAAAAAAAGAAATAGAAAGCAGAGGTTTGAAATTTATGGGATCTTTTCACCATGCTTTTACATGGCAATATTTTGCACCTGCGCATAAATATGGAGGAGTAGATGCCAAAGATTATGATTTGTACACGAATCCTCATGAGTTAAATTCTATGACACCAGACAGTCGTTTTTACAAAGAATGGTGGGATAAATTGAAAGAGTTTATTGACGTGTATCAGCCAGATTTGGTTTGGTTTGATTGGTGGTTAGAAAACATGGACGAAAAAACAAGACAAAAGTTTTTGGCTTACTACTACAATAAAGGAAAAGAGTGGGGTAAAGATGTAGTTGTGTGTTATAAAGAATCTACGTTTCCAGAAAATACTGCAGTAAAAGATTATGAAAGAGGTAGGCCAAATCAACCTAAAAAAGACGTTTGGTTGACAGATACTTCTCCAGGGGCTTGGTTTTATAGACCTGGAGCTAGGTTCAAAACTCCAAATGAATTGGTAGATATATTAGCTGATATTGTATCTAAAAATGGATGTATGTTGTTAAATGTTCCTCCTAATCCTGATGGAAGCATTCCAGAGGTGATGCAAAATTTATTGATAGATATGGGGAAATGGTTGAAGATAAATGGAGATGCCATCTACGGAACAAGACCTTGGACTATTTTTGGAGAAGGACCAACACGTTTGCCAGAAGGTGGGCATAAGGTTGAGAAAATTAAAATTGAGTATACCAATAAGGACATTCGTTTTACCAAAAAATCTGAGAAAGAGTTTTATGCAATTGTTATGGATGTACCAGAAAATGAAACTATAATCAAATCTTTAAGTACTCAATTAGGAGTTTTGAACTCTAAAATAATGAACGTAGAATTGTTAGGAAGCAATGAAAAAGTTGTTTGGGAAAGAAATGAAAGAGGATTGGTTATAAAGGCACCAAAAGCATGTCCTTCTAACTACGGTATTTCATATAAAATAACCATGGAAGGTTATGTTGAAAATAATATTGGTGGAGCTGTAGACACTCACGCAGAAAATTAAGCCTCTATTTTTAGTAAAAGAAGTTATTTATACAAAAAACCTCCGGTAGCATTTTAAAATGTTGTCGGAGGTTTTTTGCAAAGGTTTAATGTTGAAATTAGGGTTAAACATATGGTTTTTGATGTATAATGTAAAAAACCACTGGTTTTATTGGGTTTATTGGTGTTTGTTTGTTGAATTGTTGTGTATTTTTAAATCATTTCTATCTTTATTTTACCCATATGGTTCTGCTCTATCAAGAGATTAAAGCCAATTTTGAGGTTATTAACCAACTAAAAACTGAAATATAAATGTATAATGGATTAAAATCAATGCTTTCAAAAAGCAATAGAAAATCTATCAGTAGATGTCTTATGACAACAGTTCTTGTATTTATGATGGGAACATTGGCGGGTAATGCTCAGAAAAATAGAGTAACCGGATTAGTTACAGATAAGAACAACGAGCCGTTGTTAGGTGTAAATGTTCTTGTGAAAGGAACGAATAAAGCCAGTATGACAGATTTTGATGGGATGTATAGTATTCAAGCAAAAAAAGGAGAAGTAATCGAATTTAGTCTTATAGGTTTTAAGACGTTAAAAATGAAAGTTTATGGAAACAATACCATGAACGTATCTTTAGAAGAAGATGCAACAGAACTGGATGAGGTTATTGTAGTAGGATACGGTACTCAGAAAAAGAAAGAAGTAACTGGGGCCGTAGTTAAGGTAGAGGCTGAAGTACTAGAAAAAACAACAACATCTGATGTAGCAACTGCTTTACAAGGGCAGATTGCAGGGGTAAATGTTACTTCTAGTTCTGGTCAGCCAGGAGATCAATCCAGTATTGTAATTAGAGGATATAGTTCTGTTATGGATGGACAAAACAGTCCTTTATATGTGGTAGACGGAGTACCTTATGATCAGAACCCTCAACTAAGTGTTAGTGAAATTGAGTCCATTGATGTATTGAAAGATGCAGCTTCGGCCTCAATTTACGGAACACGTGGAGCAGGAGGTGTTATTTTAATTACGACTAAACAAGGTAAAGCAGGAGAAATGACGATTCGTGTAAATTCTGAATATGGTATTCAGAAAATTGTTTCACATGGAGTTCCTACAATGACATCGGAAGAAATAACATATTTAGATGTTTTAAGAGGGGCTTTGAATTCAAATAAAGCACCAGGACAAATTACAGCTCCAATAAATCAAAACGCTAGTTGGTTGACAAATCAGACTAATTTGGAGGGACTTATAATGAATAATTCAGCACCTATTCAAAATCATTCTGTTAATGTTTCTGGAGGTAAAAAAGAATTAACGTATAGTTTTAATGCAAATTATTTTGGACAAGAAGGTAGTTTGATTAATTCTGATTATAACCGAATCAATCTTAGAGCAAATACAAAATTTGTGAAAGATAAATGGAAAATTACGACAGGATTGACACTTCAGAAAGATGAAAAATTGTTGCCTAACTGGGGATTGATTAATCAGATTTACACATATGCACCGTACAAGCCAGATGTAGATTTAGGTTCAAGCTCTTTAGATAACGCTGGAGATGCAGGAGATGTGTCCAATATTTTAAAAAATCTTCAAGGAACTATTCAAAATTTAAAAACAACACAAAATAACGGAGGACAGACAACGATTGCAAATATTCAAATGGATTATCAGGCAAATAAAGACTTAACAGTAACTGTTAGAGGAAGTGCTAATTATGGTAGTCAAAAACAAGTTAGAATTGTGCCAAGGTTTGATATTTATGATTCAAGTGGAGCTTTGATTCCTCCAAATCCATGGCAAGTAACATCTAATAAAACTACAGCTATCAATACTTCAAATTTGACATTTGGAGCGATTATAAACTATAAAAAGTCAATAGGTAAAAACAATTTTACTTTTATGGTGGCAAATTCACTTCAAAAATCAACTAGAGAATCTTTTTATGCACAGAAAGTAGGAAATGCAAATTCTTCTATTACTGTTTTTGATGGTTATACTTCAAGAGATTTAGTGAATTCAGGAGGTAATGATTATGTGAAAACCTTGATCGGTTTTTTAGGAAGAGTGCAATATAATTTTGATGGTAAATATCTTTTTAGTGCAAGTGTAAGGAGAGATGGATCTTCTCAATTTGGACCAGATAATAGATGGGGGGTGTTTCCTTCTGTTTCTGCTGGTTGGAATGTGTCAGATGAAAAATTTTGGGAGCCTGTGGAGCATGTTGTAAATGCTTTTAAAATTAGGGCTAGTTATGGTAGTACAGGTAATGATAGATTTAGTCCTTATAGTAATCAATCAGTTGTAGGGATTGGTCAAGATTATGTTTTTGGAAGTAGTCAGACAAGCTTGAATACAACTACAGAGACAGTAAATATAGGTACTACTCAATTAGGATATGCCAATGCAAATTTAAAATGGGAAACGTCTATAGAACGTAACCTAGGGTATGATTTTAGTTTTTTCAAAAATAAATTAATGATTTCTGCAGATTATTATAGCAGTGAAAAAAAGGATTTATTGTTTAATGTTGTAAATCCACCATCTACTGGTGTTTCTGGAGGTAATCGTTATACGGTACAGAACATTGGAAATATGACAAATGTGGGTAGTGAATACGCTATTAAATATAGACAAGTTGGTAAAAAAGGGTTTAAATGGAATGCTTCATTAACGTATTCAAAAAACAAAAATAGGGTGACTAAAACACCAGAAAATAACCCAGTTATTTATTTGGCAAATAGTTATTTATCTAGTAGAGGTAGTAAAGAATTGGTAAGTGTTATTAGAGAAGGATATGAGGCTGGATCATTTTTCTTACGTGAAACTGATGGGGTCATCAAAACGGCTGATGAATTGGCAGCATATAAAAAGATTGATCCATCAGCACAAATGGGAGAATTAAGATATGTAGATCAAAATGGTGATGGAAAAATTGATCAAGATGATAAAGTATACAAGGGAAGTGGTATTCCAGATTTTGTGATGGGAATGAACTTTGGTGCGAATTACAAAAATTTTGATTTTTCAATGCAATGGTACGGTTCTTTTGGAGGTAAAATTATGAATGGTACAAAAGCATATGCTAATCAGGCTGGTACTGCTAAGGATTTATTTTATTCGTGGACTGTACAAAATACAAACTCAGATATTCCATGGTATAATGGAACCTCAACAAGTCCTTCTTACAGAGGTGGATCCGATTACTTTTTAGAAGACGGTACCTTTGTGAGATTGAGAAATGTGGCTTTAGGGTATTCATTACCAAAACAAGTCTTACAAACTTTAGGATTGAGTAGATTAAGATTTTACATACAAGCACAAAATCCATTAAAATTTACCAAGTACACAGGATTTGATCCAGAAGTAGGGAATAGTGGATTGAGTACGAGAGGTATAGATCAAGGAACATATCCAGTGTCTGCTCAATACAAATTAGGTTTACAACTTCAATTTTAACAATTAGAGGAAGATGTACAATACAAGAAAACATAAAAAAACTTTAAAGATGAAAAATAGAATCATTAATATAAATAGATGGATTCCATTGCTGCTTTTTGCTTTTATAATGCAAGCATGTACCGATGATTTTTTGGAGCAAACAAATCCAAATAAAATAACAGTAGGTAATTTTTGGCAAAATATAACAGATTTAGATGCAGGTTTAACCTCAGTATACAGTGCTTTAAAAGACACGGATATTCTAGGGATTCCTTATGAATCAACGAGAGTAGATTATTCAGTACCAAGTAGTTTTAGACAAAATTCAATAGGAACACTTTTCTATTTTCAGAATTTTGATTTAACTACAAAAGAAGTAGGAAATAGATGGGTTGCTTTGTATTTAGGAATTTTTAGAGCGAATCAGGTAATAGAAAACTATGAGAAGTTGAAACCTACATTTACAGATAAAACAACAATGGATAAAGGATATAAAATTGTTGCCGAAGCTAGAGCTATAAGAGGTTATTTGTATTATTTGTTAAATGCATATTACAACAATGGTAGTGTTCCTTTGCTAGATTTTGTTCCTAAAAACATAGATGAGTTTCAACAAGCAATGTCAACTTCACAGGCAGTCAAAGATTTTTACAGAGAAGATTTACAGTACGGCCTAGATAGTTTGCCAAAAACGTACTCTGATTGGGAGACTGTTGGGAGCAATAATTTAGGACGTGTAACAGGTGGTTTTTGTGAAGCAATGTTAGGGAAAAGTTATTTGATAGAAAATGATTTTCCTAAAGCAGCAACTTATTTTAAAAATGTAATAGAGAATTATGGTTATTCACTAACAGATAATATTTCTAAATGTGTAACAGGAGTTGATGAATTTAATACAGAGTCTATTTTTGAAATTAATTACACAACAGATTTGAATTTAACCAATGATGGAGAGGAAACTTTTTATCATAATATAACAGCCTTAATGTCACAAGGAAATGTTCAACCTAGTTCATGGATTACTCTTAAGTATAGAGATGAAAAAATAGATCCAGCAGATCCAGAAAATATGCATGTTGGAGCTGATATTTATGACACAGCTACTGGTGAAGTTATAGGTACAGAAGATAGATTAAGAAGATATAGTATTAGAGCAAGTAATTCTATAGCAATGGTTGATGATATTGATACACCGTATTATGGTGTAACGACAGCGGAGTATGGTAATGCTGCTGGAGCCTCGCCTTTAGCTAGAACCAAGCCTAACTTGTGGAAAAAATTTACGCATTGGAATACCATTGGTGGGGGACTAGGAGAAGATAGATCTATAAATATGAACAATAAATCTGGAATTAATATTTCTGTAATTCGTTTGGCAGAGGTCTATTTATCATATGCAGAATGTATGATTGAGCAAGGAGATTTGACTGAGGCTTTAAAATACATCAATAGAATTAGAAAACGTTCACATCTTATTTTACTAGGAAAAATTGCAGGAGCAGAGTTTGCAAATGCAGAGACCACTTATATGGATGATATTGATTTGGATTCATCAAATGGAGAAGAGGAAGTAACATTAGACAATTTAAAAGAGCATTTACGTTTTACAGAATATCCTTTAGAATTAGCTTTAGAAGAAGAGAGAGCGTTGAATTTAAGACGATGGGGGGTATTCAAAACTCAATTAGAAAACATAGCCTCTATAAAATATGACTATTGGAGTTTTGATAAGAATTTTAATGGAAAACATGGAGATAGATATAAGTGTTTTATCACAATTTCAGGAGAAGCTCCTACAACTTATACTTCAAGATTAAGTGTTACCTCTCAACCAACAGGAATTCAAGACATGATAAGAGGGGCTGAAAACTTTGACGAGAATACGCATTCTTATTATCCAATACCACTTGATGAAGTAACTGCTAACTTAAAATGGAATCAAACAAAATAGGACTAATTTCTGTTTTTGGATTGTTTAACTAAAAAAAATAATAGATGAAAAATCTTAGAAAAATAATTAAATATCTATTTCTAACACTACTAGTTGTTAGTTGTCAGAACGAAGAATATGAGGCTCCCAATACATTTACAGATGTAATTTTCACAAGTACTTTTGCTGGTGGAGTTAAAGAGTCCGAAGTAAATAAGTTTGCTACGTTTATGGATTTGTCGGCAGGAGCAACACATCATGAATGGAGAATTCCTAAAGGAGCTTTTTTCTTAAAGGGACCTCTTCAGGTAGGGTCTACTAGCTATGATAAATCAATCATAAATCCTGGAGACACAGTCTCTACAGATAGAACTGTAAATGTTTTATTTAAAAAAGGAAATACCATAACACCAATCACAATTTATAATGAATTTGATGAATATACCGAGTTTGTGTTACCTGTAGGATGGGATGCTGTTGCTAATCAACAGATATTAGATACAACAAGAACAGTAAAAAAAGGTGATAAATGGGTGTATGAGTATACAACTGTTTTAGATGTATATGATACCGTTGTTGCGGTGGCTGAGATTAGAGATTTGGCAGCAAATGTAATTGATTATAAAAATTTAGATACGATTAGATTAAAGTTTGATGATAAATTGGTTTTTGAAGATTTAAGTGCAAAGTTACCAGACAACAATGCAAGACCTACAACAACAAGTTGGAAAATATATACAATTACCGATGATATAAAAAATAGAGTAAGTATTGCGTCTGGAAATACAACTATTGACACGTTAACTTTTAGCAAATCTATAGGTACTTTTAAAGGAGAATTAAAAGCGACTAGAGATAGAACAGAGACGGTAGGATCGAGTACAGATACTTATGTTTTTCCAGTTATTTTTAAAGTAGAACCTTTAGATGAAGATTTTGTATTAAAAGGAAATATTGTAGAAGGTCCCACGGATATTATTGAATTTATTGGATCTTCTAAATTTGTAACTTTTGGAAACGAAGCCTTGGCAGGCTTTGACCTAAAAGTGGATGGTGTTTCAAGATCTATAGCTTCTGTTTCTCAACCAGCAGGAAATCTAACTAAAATAAATATTGTTTTAGAAACGCCACTAGAACCAAGCGATGCTACAAAAACAGTGACATTGTCGTATGATAGTACTGTAGCCGGATTGACTTCTTTAGATTTAAGACCGTTTCAGTCTTTTACAGATGTGGCTGTACAAGTTTATGTACCAACACCAATTGGTGTAGTCGGAACCATTAAAAAATATGGAGGAGAAGAGATGATTTCATTAAAATTAGATGAAGGTGTAGATCCTCTTTCAATAACAAATTCAGATGATGCCACTAAAGGATTTGAAGTTACTGTGAATGGTGTTAGTACATCTGTAGTTTCAGTAACTTTGAGTGAAGACGATGATAAATTACTTAACATTGAATTGGCAGATCCTATTTACGATAACGATGCCATCCAAATTTCATATTCTGCAATAGGAGATATAACTTCTATTGGAGGTGGAGCTTTGGCAGAGATACCATTACAGAATGTAGAAAATGTTGGAATAGATGTTTTAGGAGGTAAAGGAGCTTTTAACAATGAAATTGGTGTTGATTGGAGTTCTACTTCAGGAAAAGTAGGTGGGGTAGATATTGCTTTTGCAGAAATAGTAAGTAATCCACCAGCAGGAGGAACTGTAGTACCAACGGGTAATGTATTCCGTTCAACTATTAATATAGATGATCCTATGTCTACTTCTACTACAAATGCAAAACTAAAAACTATTAGTAGTTTGAAAATGGAAAGAGATGTTACTTATAAAATTAGCTTTAAGAGATATATTGGAAGTAATCCTGATAATGCAAATAGTGCAGGTAATCTTGTTTTCCGTTTTGAAACAGGAAGTATAAGAAAAGATGCAAGTTTTAGTGTTTTGAAAGGAGATCCAACTAAGTTAGATCAATGGTTAGAATCAGAAATTACTTTTGTGGGAGATAATGATGCTATTGGAGAAACTACTTCATTAACAATATTACCAACTTGGTCAGCATATGCTAATTTTTATATTGATGATCTTGTCATTGAGAAATATTCAGAGAGACCATAATAAATTTCAAATCAAACTCATTGTTTTTGTTTGATGTAATAAAAAGAGACTGCTCCTGAGTAGTCTCTTTTTGTTTTAAGGTTGTATCACGATTAAACCATTTGTATTAGCTTAAAAATCATATCTAATCTTTAAGAATATAGAATTCGTTTTAATTTGAAATTAAATTATCTAACGTTAAAAAGCAATAATGGAAAATTACTCAAACCAAAGAAAATCAAAGAAAAATATTTTATGGAACCTTCTTGTGCTTTTCATAACAATAGCTTGTTCTAATGAAAAACAGAATTATAGTCAAGATATAGATTTTAACAAAGGTTGGAAGTTTACCAAAGGAGAAGTTGCAGAAGCAATTAAGCCAGAGTACAATGATGCTAGTTGGGAAATGGTAAATGTTCCCCATGATTGGAGTATCAAAGGTCCTTTTTCTAAAGACAATCCTTCTTTTTCTAGAGGAGGTTGGTTGCCAACAGGAAAATGTACGTACAGAAAATCTTTTACGGTAGATGCTAATGAAAAAGAGAACAAGGTCTTTGTTTATTTTGATGGGGCTTACAGAAATTCAGTAGTTTATATAAATGGAAATAAAGTAGGATATAGACCTTTAGGTTACATTGGTTTTCAGTACGATTTAACAGAATACATCAATTTTGATAGTGAAAATGTATTAACCGTAACATTAGATAATTCGGTTCAACCAGGACATAGATGGTATTCTGGAACAGGAATTTATAGAGATGTAACTTTAAAAATTAGAAATAAAACTTTTATTCCTAATTGGAGTTTATATGTAACTACTCCTACAATTACTAAAGAACAAGCAACGGTAAATGCTGTTTTTAATATTCAAACAGAATTTGCTAAAACAAAAAACATAGTCGCTAAAATCAGTGCTATTAATAATGGAGCTGTAGTGGCTTCTACAGAAGTAAATCAAACAGTTTCATCAGAAAAAATTACAGAAGTTAAGGTAGATTTAGCTATTAACAATCCAAAGTTATGGTCTCCAGAAACTCCAGAATTGTACACTGTTCAAGTAGAGTTATTTGATGAAGGCGTTTTAGTAGGAAAAGAAACCACTAGAACAGGAATTAGAACTTTAGGATACAGTAAAGACACTGGTTTTTCTATAAACGGAGAACAAATTAAATTAAAAGGAGTTTGTTTACATCATGCAGGAGGTCCTTTAGGATCGGCTATTTACAAAAGAACCATCCAGAGACAATTGGAAATTTTAAGAGAAATGGGATGTAATGCGGTAAGAACATCGCACAATCCATTTTCTACAGAGTTTTTAGATACCTGTGATGAAATGGGATTCTTAGTAATGAACGAAATGTTTGATGAATGGGAAGTAGTGAAAGAACCTGCTACGATTCAAAACGGTAAAAAAGTACGGATTCCTGTAAAATACTATGCGGATATTTTTAAAGAATGGGCAGACAAAGATTTAACAGATTTTGTATTGAGAGATCGTAATCATCCATCAGTTGTTATGTGGAGTATTGGGAATGAAATTGATCAAATGAAAACCGATGAAGGTGTGCCTATTGCCAATAGATTGATTGATATTATTCACAATCTAGATGATAGACCTGTAACCAACGGATTAATTGGATACGGTTGGGATGCTTGGCCAAGTGAAGCTGCTGCATCTACAAGCGATATTAGAGGGTATAATTACATTAAAGAAAATGGTTTAGACAGAGAAGATAAAATAGCTCCAAATGCTATGGGAATTGTAACAGAATGTGCTTCTGCACAATCTTACTATCCTAGAGGTACTTATTTGTATGGAGATGAGAAAAAACAATGGTGGGATAAATTAGGCTATAAATACGATGATGCGTACAATTGGGTAGAGCAAAGAGAATTAATAGGTTATAGAGGAGTACAAGCTTGGAAAGATATTAAAAACAGACCTGATATTATGGGGCAGTTTATTTGGACAGGTTGGGATTATTTGGGAGAGGTTATTCCTTATGGTTGGCCAGCTAGATCTTCTTCTTTTGCTCCTATAGATTTATGTGGTTTTCCAAAAGACGGATACTATTTTTATCAATCTCAATGGTCTAATAAACCTATGGTGCATATTTTCCCTCATTGGAATTTAGAAGGACAAGAAGGAAAAAAAGTAACCGTATATGCATACACTAATGGTGATGAGGTAGAATTGTTTCAGGATGGAAAATCTTTAGGGAAACAAAAAAATGATATTAATGGAGTAGAATACCAACAATGGGAAGTTGTTTATCAGCCAGGAACTTTAAAGGCAATATCATACAAAAACGGAAAAGAGTTTGCTACAAAAGAAGTGAAAACAGCAGGTAAAGCGGCTAAAATTAAATTATTTGTAAGAAGAACGGAATTGCAAGCAAACGGAAAAGATGTAGCGTATGTAGAGTGTACTATTTTAGATAAAGATGGAAATGTAGTCCCAAAAGCAGCTAATTTAATTGAGTTTGAAGTTAATGGAGCCGCTACTTTAATTGGAGTAGGAAATGGAGATAATATGAATCATGATTCTTTCCAAGCTTCCAAAAGAAAAGCATTTAACGGAAAATGTTTGGCTATTGTTAAAACTTCAGAAGCATCTGGAACAATAGAATTTGTAGCAAAAAGTAACGGTTTAGAAACTGCTACTGTAGAATTTGTATCTCAATAATTTTAAAGAACAATAACATGAAGATATTTCAAAGCATTTTTATTTTTTTTTGCACGTGTTCTTTAGTGAACGCACAGTTAAATACCACTTATTTTCAAAAATTACAATCACAGAAAATAGCATCTAGTGATAAATTAGAATGGAAACAATTTGGTCCAGGTATGGCTGGTTATTGTGAGGAGTTTTGGTGTCATCCTACAGATGTAAATGTACTATTTATGTCTCCAGATATGTATAATAGTTATGGTAGTTGGGATAACGGAAAATCCTGGCAAACGATTAAAGATGTTGATGGATCTGGAAAAGATATGAGAAGAATCCAGTCGATTATTTTTTCTCATCAAGATGCAGATTTTGGATTTGCAATTGATGTAAGAGGAGAATTGTACAAAACTCTAGACAGGGGTAGAACTTGGTCTTTTGTGAAAAACATGGGGGGAAAACATGCCGAGTTAACCGTAGACCCTACCGATGATGCTATTTGGTATATGGGTGCTGGTGATTTTTGGAACGTAAAAGCAAATCATAGAAAACACAACGATTTACGTGGATATGTATATGCCTATGCAGATTATGGTCATGTATACAAGAGTACCGACAAAGGAGTTACATGGCAAAAGAAAAAAACAGGATTGCCTAGTACATTAGATGTGGGAAGGATTATTGTAGATCCTACAAACAATAACAATGTAGTTATAGCAACCAATTCAGGGGTTTATAGAAGTACCAATAAAGGGGAGTCTTGGGAGTTAAGCGGGGCAGGATTGCCAAACAATTCGCCAAGAGATATGACTTCTTATTACGATGCTGTTACAGGAGAATTTATTTTGTACCTGGTAGAGCAAACGTTTTATGAAAAATCTGGAAACTCAGTAATTTCTAAAGGAGGAATTTATAAAAGTTTAGATGGAGGAATTAATTGGGAAAGTATTTCAGGGAATTTAGCGATGGATTTAACTGAAATAACCAATTACAATACGCAAAATAAGTATTGGAGAGCTATTGCTTATTGGTTTGATGTTTCTCAAGCCGAAGCTAAAAGTATGTATCCAGATTATCCATCAAGTGTGTATTCGGTGTATAATAGAATTGTAGTGAATCCTAAAGACAAAAATGATATTTATATTTCTCATAACGTAAAACACGATTATGCTTTTGGTCCTGGTGATGTTTGGAAAACAAATGATGGAGGTCAAAATTGGTTCGCAACAGCAAGATCTGGAACATATTGGTCAGAAGATAAAAACGGTACGTATTGGACGGGCAGAAACAATCCTAAAGGAATAAATACTGAGTTTGCACATTTAAAGTATGAAAAAGCCGAACAAGAAGAGTTTTATGGAAATCGTTTTTTAGAAATTAATAAAGATGGAGAGGTTTTTATTTGTTTAGATCAGCAAGTGATGAGATCTAATAACAAAGGAGTTTCATGGAAACAAGTTGATGATAATGAAACAGCTCCTGGTTCTGATGCTTGGGTAGGTAGAGGTGCTAGTAATTTACCAGGTAGATTTATGTTGCTAGAAACAGGGGTTGCCAATAGAAAACTGTTTTGTAGCGGAGAACATGGTTTGTGGCAATCTGCGGATTTAGGTGATTATCCTGATAAAGATGCTATTGCTGTAAAACAGATAGAAGGTCAAGTAAATCATAGTGGAGCTACTTCCATTTCATCTGTGGCCGTAAACTCTAAAAACCCTAATGAAATCTATACGTTACAGTTTAGACAAGATCATAGAGGGCAATTTAGACGTTCTGTTGATGGTGGAAAAACTTGGTCAAATCTTTCATATCCTGTGCCGTATGGAGGGAATTTGTCATCAGACAATCTTTTTCAATATTCATTAACCGTTGATTATAACAATCCTAATAATATTTATTTCTGTGTAATAGCGAATCCGATTGCAGAAGTTTCAGGAAAGTTGTTGCCAGATGATTTTACCGGTTTGGGAGTTTATAGAAGTCAAGACGGAGGTCTTACATGGTCTATAGAAAATACGGGTTTGCCAACAAAAGCAAGTGTGCGTAGAATTAAAATGGATCCAAAAAATCCAGAAGTTTTATATGCGGCTTTAAATATAGGAACAGATGGAGGTAACGGAGGCTTGTATACAACAACCAACAAAGGAACTAATTGGTCTAAAGTTACAATTCCATCAAGCATAAAAGCGGTGAACAATGTGTTTGTAGATAAGACGAATGAATATATTTATATTTCTTGTGGTAGAGAAGAAGGTTCTTTTGTAGAAGGTGGTGTGTGGAGAAGTAGGGATAATGGTGCTAATTGGGAGAAAATTTTTGACATGCCATATATCTGGCAAACAGAAACTTCTCCTATAAATCCTAATATTATTACTGTTAATGTTGCTTTACCACATGAAAATAAAGGAGCTACTACTTTTAATCCAGGAGCTTATATTTCTTTTGATGCTGGTATTACTTGGGAAAAGGTGAATAAAAATTTAGGTCAGCCAGATACTATTACTGATTTTAAACCAGATCCTGAAAATGAAAATGTTTTTTGGATTGCTTTAAAAGGAAGTGGTTGGGCTAAAGGAGTGTATAAAACCAATGAAAAAACGATAAAAGTAAGTATAGTAAACAATCCTTGTGAAGGGGTGAATTACGGTGTAATAAAAGTGGATGCTTTGTATAGTGGGGATTATGAAGTTGAAATAAATGGTGAGAATTTTAATGAAATTAAGGATTTTCAAAAAGAAATTAGTTTTACAGAGTTGCTTTCAGGATCGTATTCTGTAGCTGTTTCATCAAAAGACAATTTGATAGATGAACACTATGTGGTAGTGGTTTCTGAACCAGAAAATATAAAGATTGTCAACAAAAATATTGTCAAAAATAAGGTGCGATATCAGTTAGAAGGAAGTGATGTTTTTACCATTCAGCACAATGATAATACGTATGTAACCAGTGGTGAAATTATCAATATAGTTCTTGAGAAAGGTGAAAATACAATTGAAATAAAAGGAGCACAAGATTGTCAAGGTTTTTTCACAGATCTTATTGCATATGGAACAACAAAAATTTTTCCAAACCCAGCAAAAGATTATGTGAATATTCAATTTGATACGAAGTGGAATTCTCAAATATCCGTAAAGATTTATTCTGTTTTAGGAAGTTTAATTTTAGCTGAAAATTTTCAAAATTACAATCAACAATTGGTAGTAGATACAAGTGAATTGAATACAGGTTTGTATCAAATGGAAGTGAAGTCAGAGGAAATGACCGTGAAATCAAAATTACTTATCAAATAGTTTTCAAGGTTGAGTTGTATATTAAAAAGGAAAATTATGAAGTCAAAATACACAAAAATAGTAGCTGTTGCCGTTATACTTTTTTTAATGGTTGCTTGTGGAGGTGATAGTTCTAAAGAAGTAGAAAAAGTTGTAGCAATACCTACAGCTGCAATATTGGTGTCTCCTCTAAAAGATGAGCCTTGCAATCAGGGAAGTGTGTTGTCAGAATTGCTAAGCACAATTACTTTTTCTTGGGAGGCTTCAAAAAACACAGATCAATACATTGTGGTGATAGAAAGTTTGGAAGATAATAGTGTGAAACAAATAGTGAGTAGTAGTACTACAGCATCGGTGAATTTGTCAAGAGGAATTTCTTTTAAGTGGCATGTGGTTTCTAAATCAGACACAACATCTAAAACCTCAGAAAGTGAAATTTGGATATTTTACAACGCTGCAGAAGGAACCGAAAGTCATGTTCCGTATCCAGCAACTTTGGTAGCACCATCTATGGGAATTGTTACCGCAACTAAAACTATAACATTGTCTTGGAGTTCTAATGATTTGGATAATGATATTGTTTCTTATGAGGTGTATTTAGATACTGACAGTAATCCATCAACATTACATACAATTCTAGATAAATCTATTTTAGAAAATGTGTCTCTAAGTCCCAATACTACCTATTATTGGAAAGTACATTCAAAAGACAATACAGGAAATGTTTCCATTTCATCAGTTTTTAAATTTACCACAGGTGTTTGATTTATAGGTCTAAAATGTAGTATATACTTGTAATTGATGAAAATTAAATCATTTGTTTTAGTGAATGAACCTTTTGTTTTGTTATAAAAGGTATTAAAAAATGATCTTTGCTTTAAATCGATATTTGGTATTGATAAGGATTTCTATTTCAAATAATATTTAAGGAAAATGTTAAAAAAAATCGTGTTAGCTCTATTTGTAGGAGCATTTTTATTGGTAGCCTGCAAGGGTTCAAGTGAGAAAAAAAAAGAGGTTGCAGTTAAGAAGGTGTTTGAACCAAACTGGGAATCTATCAAGAAAAACTACAAAGATCCAGAATGGTTTAACAAACAGAAATTCGGGATTTTTATCCATTGGGGAGCTTATGCGGTTCCTGCGTATTCTTCAGAATGGTATCCAAGAAACATGTACATGGACACTGCGGTGTTTACAGCACAGTTAAAACATCAAAAAACTGGACCTCATGAGGCTTATACGCATCATGTGAAAACATATGGAAATCCTAAAGAATTTGGATATAAAGATTTTATTCCGATGTTCAAAGCAGAAAAATTCAATCCAAAAGAATGGATTACGTTGTTTAAAGAAGCTGGAGCAAAATATATAGTCCCTGTTGCAGATCACCACGATGGTTTTGCGATGTACAAATCAAATACAACTCGATGGAACTCTGTGGATATGGGGCCAAAAAGAGATGTTTTAGGAGAGTTAATGGCAGAAGGGCGTAAGCAAGGGTTGATTATGGGTGCTTCTTCTCACTTTGCGTTCAACTGGTCTTTCTTTAACAAAAAAGATCATTTTGATACTACAGACCCTGAATATGCTGATTTATATTCATCAAAAGGAAAAGATTTAACAGAGCCAGTTTCAGAGGCGTTTAAGAAAAGATGGTGGGATAGAACGAAAGATTTAATTGATAATTATAAGCCAGATATCTTGTGGTTTGATTTTATGTTAGATACTCCTGATTTTAGAGAATACCGTCCAAAATTAGCCGCATATTACTATAACAAAGGAATTGAGTGGGGTAAAGAAGTAGTGTTGCAAGACAAAAACTTTTACGAACAAGCTTTTCCAGAAGGAACTGTTGTGTATGATTTAGAAAGAGGGAAATTGGCTGATATTAGAAAATTACCTTGGCAAACAGATACTTCTATTGGTAAAAATTCTTGGAGTCACGTTTCTAATTGGAAATCTAAAACAACCAATGATTTGTTAGATAATTTAATTGATATTGTTTCTAAAAACGGAAACTTATTATTAAACGTAGGACCAAAAGCAGACGGTACAATCCCAGATGACCAGGCAAAAATATTATTGCAAATGGGAGAATGGCTAGGTACTAATGGTGATGCAATTTACAACACAAAATATTGGAGAACTTTTGGAGAAGGACCTACAGAGGTTAAAAAAGGACATCATTCAGAAGGAAAAAATAAAGATTTTACGGGGCAAGATATCCGTTTTACACAAAGTGAAGATGGAACAAAGTTGTATGCTATTTTAATGGAGTGGCCAACTATAGGAAGTGTAAAAATTCATTCATTGGGGTTAGGTAATGAGTATTCAAAAGATATTACAGTGAAATCTATTAAAATGTTGAGTACTGGGAATACTTTACAATGGAAGCAAAATGCTGATGGTTTACAGGTAGAATTACCAAAAGATAAACCAGGAGATTATGCTTACGTATTAGAATTAACACTGTAATATAAGTTAATTTTTGGTTTTGTTAAAAGGTTTTGTCTTAGGGCAAAACCTTTTTTAATTCTTTTTTTTAGAGGATGCTCGGACTATAAGTTCGGCATCTAAAATAATTTTATTTAGTTTTGGTTTCCATGTTTTGTCCTTTTCTCTTTTTAAAAATTGCTTAGCTACTAATTTTCCAATTTCTTCGTTGTGTTGGTAAATGGTAGATATGGCAGGTGTAACCAAAGAGGTAAAGGGCTCGTTACTAAAACCGACCAAGGCAATTTCTTCGGGTACTTTTACGTTGTTTTCTAGCAAAACTTGTAAAGCTCCTAAAGCAGCATAATCACCAGCAGCATAAACACCATCAGGTCTTTTAGGAAGTTTTAAAAGTTCTTTCATTTTTTGTCTACCTCCTTCAACAGTAAGATCTCCTTCTAGTATCAATTCTTTCTCAAGAGGTAAATTGTGTTTTTCAAGCGCATCAATATAGCCTCTAATACGGTTGTTGTATATTCGTGTATGTCTGTAACCAGCAATGTGAGCAATTCTTTTACATCCTTGTGCTACCATATGGTCTACCACAATGTGACTACTTTTGTAATCGTCAATACCAATATAATCAACACCAATGTCATTATCACCTCTATCGTATAAAATTAGAGGAATCTCTTTAGCTTTAATTTTTTCATAATGACTAAAGTCAACGGTTTCGTTGGTTAATGATGCGATAATACCATCAACTTGAGTTTGTAGTAAAGTTTCGATATTTCTACATTCTTTGTCGTAAGATTCGTTAGATTGTGTAAAGATTACATTGTAGCCTTTTTTATTCAATTCTTCTTCCATGTTTTCTACTACAGAAGAGAAGAAATAACTATTGGTTCTAGGTACAATAACTCCTACCAATTTACTTTTTCCACTTCGCAAAGCAGATGCCAATTGGTTGGGTTGGTATTCAAGTTCTTTGGCTACTTTTTTTACGGCTTCTTTGGTTTTGTCGCTAATTCTAGGATGGTTGTGTAGAGCTCTAGAAACAGCTGAGGGGGTAATCTTCAAAACATTAGCAATATCTTTTATTGTGGTTTTCTTTTTCATATTCAAAATATTACTATATTTGTTCAAACGTTTGAGCAAATGTAAATATTCTAATTGTTTTATTCAACATATAGGATGTTTAATGTGCGAAAGTTGTGAGATTAATAATTGATGTTTTTTCGGTTGTTAATTTTTTTAACCCTTTTGTTCAAACGTTTGAACAAAGAATTTAAATTCAAATAATAAGATGAAATACATAGTTTGTGAAGAACCTGGAAAGTTTTTATTAAAGGAAAAAGAAGCTCCTGTTCGTAAAGAAAATGAAGCTTTGTTAAGAGTGAAAAAAGTAGGGATTTGTGGTACAGATTTGCATGCTTATTCTGGAAACCAAGCATTTTTCACGTATCCAAGAATTTTAGGGCACGAATTGGCTTCTGAAATTGTAGAGATTGGAGAAAATGAAAGAGGATTGAAAGCAGGAGACAATGTAGTGGTTATGCCATACGTTAGTTGTGGAAAGTGTATTGCTTGTAGAAATGGAAAAACAAATTGTTGTACAAATATTAGTGTGCTAGGTGTACATTCTGATGGAGGTATGCAAGAGTTTATCACAGTTCGTCAAGATTTATTGTTGCCAGCAAATGAGTTGTCAGATGATCAAATGGCTATTGTAGAACCTTTGGCAATTGGTGCACATGCCATTCGTAGAGCAAATGTTCAGAAAGATGAAACAGTTGTTGTTGTGGGTTGTGGACCTATCGGAATAGGAATGGTGAAATTAGCACAAATTGCAGGTGCTAAAGTTATTGTTTTGGATGTAAATGATGATCGTTTAAAATATACAAAAGAAGAAATTGGAGCAGATTATGTAATTAATGTAAACAACAATCCTGTTGAGAAAATTGCTGAAATTACAAATGGAGACATGGCAACTGCTGTGTTTGATGCTACTGGATTTAAAGGTGCATTAGAAATAGGACCAGATTATATGTCTCATGGAGGACGTTATGTATTGGTTGGATTGTCTAAGGGTGATTTGACTTTTGCACATCCAAAAATTCATGCAAAGGAAACTACTATTATGTGTAGTAGAAATGCAACTACCGAAGATTTTGAACATGTAATTAGTGTGTTAGACCAATTCCCAACAAGCTCATTTATTACACACAATGTTCCTTTTACAGAAATGATTGAAAATTTTGATAGTTGGACAAAACCAGCTACTGGAGTTATCAAAGCAACTGTAGATTTTATATAGAAATTAACCAAACCAAAAATTAACAATTACTATGTTCTCAACAAAGCATAAAGTCATCACTTTTGGTGAGATTTTGGGAAGATTGTCTCCTCCCAATCACCTAAGGTTTAGTCAAGCCAATTCTTTAGAAGTTATCTATGGAGGTGGAGAATTTAACGTAGCAGCTTCTTTAGCAAATTACGGAATTAGAGCTCAATTTATTTCAGCAGTTCCCAACAATGCTATTGGAGATTGTGTGCTGCAAAGCATTAGAAGTAGAAATGTAGGAGCCAAGTATATTTTAAGACAAGGAAGCCGATTAGGATTGTATTTTTTAGAACACGGAGCTTCTGGAAGAAACAGTGCTGTTGTATACGATAGAGCCAATTCAGCTATGTCAGAAGTGCAACCAGGTCAATTTGATTGGGATACAATTTTTAAAGGAGCAACTTGGTTTCATTGGAGTGGTATTACTCCTGCATTGTCTCAAAATGCAGCAGACACTTGCTTAGAAGCTGTAAAAGCAGCAGCAGAAAGAGGTTTGACTATTTCTACAGATTTAAACTATAGAAGTAAACTTTGGAAATATGGTAAAGAACCGAAAGAGGTGATGCCAGCTTTGTTGAAATACAGCAATGTTATTTTAGCGGATGTTGATACAGCAATGTTTATGCTAGGAAAAGCTAAAATCAACCCAGATTATAGCAAAGATGAAGAAGTAAAAAAACAGTTTGACAAAATTATAGAGTTGTTGCCAAATGTACACACTATCGGAATGACGTTTAGAAATTCCGTAAATGCATCTCACCAACGTATTGGTGGTCTATTGTACAAAAACAATCAGTTATACAGAGCAAGAATTAATGAAGTTTCACCAGTAGTAGATAGAGTAGGTACAGGAGATGCTTTTATGGGAGGATTGTTATATGGTCTGATAGATTATAAAAACGATTTGCAAAAAGCAGTAGCTTTTGCAACTGCTGCTTGTGTAATTAAGCACACCATTTTTGGAGATGTAAACAGAGCTTCTAAACAAGAAGTCATCGATTTTATGGAAAGTGACGGATCTGCATTGGTAGACAGGTAAGGTGATGTGGTTTGATTGTTAAATGCAAAACAAACAATTAAACAATAGATTAGGCAAACAAATTAAAAAGTTAAACGAATAAAGATTAAAAAAATGGCACAGTTTTCAAGAATAGAAGTAGCACAAGTGATGAAAGAAACAGGAATGGTTCCTTTGTTTTACCATCCAGATATTGAATTAGGAAAAAAAGTATTAAAAGCATGTTACGATGGTGGAGCTCGTCTGTTAGAGTTTACCGCTAGAGGAGATTTTGCTCACGAAGTTTTTGCTGCATTGACAAAATATGCCATTGCAGAATTACCAGGGATGATTATGGGTGTAGGATCTATTACAGATGCTGCAGCTGCTTCATTGTACATGTCTTTGGGTGCTAATTTTATAGTAACACCTGTGTTTAGAGAAGATATTGCGATTGCTTGTAACAGACGTAAAGTAGCTTGGAATCCAGGTTGTGGAACGTTGACAGAAATTGCAAGAGCAGAGGAACTAGGATGTGAAATTGTAAAATTATTTCCAGGAAATTTATACGGACCAAATTTTGTAAAAGGAATTGTAGGGCCTCAACCATGGACATCTATCATGCCTACAGGTGGAGTTACAACAGAAGAAGATAACTTAAAAGGCTGGTTTGATGCTGGTGTGGTTTGTGTTGGAATGGGGTCTCAATTAATTAGCAAACAAATTTTAGCAGATCAAGACTTTGCAGGTTTAGAAAAAACAGTAGCAAAAGCTTTAGAAACAATAAAAAAAGTAAGAGGGTAAATATATGTCAACTCAGTACGCACAAATAGATCCAAAAGATAATGTAATTGTTGCCATTCAAGCATTGGCAAAAGACACTTTTGTAGAAGTAGCAGGAGAGAGTTTGATGTTGAAAGAAGACATCAAACAAAAACACAAATTTTCTTTGTACGATTTCGTTATTGGAGATGAAATTTTTATGTACGGAGTATTGATAGGAAAAGCAGTATTACCAATTCCAGCGGGATGCGCAATTACTATTGAAAACGTAAAACACGCATCGGCAGCATACAAAGAAAGTGCAGAGAAATTTACCTGGACGGCTCCAGATATTTCTAATTTTGAAGGAAGAACCTTTGACGGTTTTCATAGAAAAGACGGAAAAGTTGGAACTGCTAACTATTGGTTGGTAATTCCTTTAACGTTTTGCGAAAACAGAAATATTGATGTTTTAGAAGGAGCTTTGTCAGAAAAGTTAGGATACGAAACCAAAAAAGATTTTGCAGTAGATACAGATGCTTTAATCCAACAATACAAATCTGGAGCGAGTACTGATGAAATTTTCAATACACCCATCATTACTACTAAAGAAGAAATGTCTAAAAACAGAATCTTTCCAAATGTAGATGGAATTAAGTTCTTAAAGCACGATGGTGGTTGTGGAGGTATTCGTCAAGATTCTGAAACTTTGTGTAAATTATTAGCGGGTTATATTTCCAATCCAAATGTAGCAGGTGCTACTGTGTTTAGTTTAGGATGTCAGAATGCACAAATAGAAATGTTGCAAAACGCTATCAATGCTATTGCCCCTAATAATGACAAACCAGTTCATTATTTAGAACAACAGCAAAGTGCTAGTGAACGTGCTTTGATAGAAGAAGCCGTAAAACATACATTTATAGGCTTGGCAGAGGCAAACAAACTAACTCGTCAACCGGCACCATTAAGTAAGTTGGTTCTTGGTTTAGAATGTGGAGGCTCTGATGGATTTTCTGGTATTTCTGCAAATCCTGCTTTAGGATATGCATCAGATTTATTGGTAGCCTTGGGGGGTAGTCCAGTATTATCAGAATTTCCTGAATTAAATGGAGTTGAGCAAGAAATCATCAATAGGTGTGTGACAGAGCACGATGCTAAAAAGTTCTACAATATTATGAGAGCTTATTCAGCAGCAGCAGTTGCTGTGGGGTCTGGATTTGAAAACAATCCTTCTCCAGGTAACATAAAAGATGGTTTGATTACAGATGCTATGAAATCTGCAGGAGCAGCTAAAAAAGGAGGTACTTCTCCAGTGGTTGAAGTTTTAGATTATACAGAACAGGTGACCAAACCAGGGTTGAATTTGTTATGTACACCAGGGAATGATGTAGAGTCTACTACAGGTTTGGTAGGTTCTGGATGTAACATTGTTGTGTTTACTACAGGGTTGGGAACTCCAACAGGAAATCCTGTAGCACCCGTATTAAAAATGTCTAGCAACACCAATTTATATGAACGCATGGTCGATATTATCGATATCAATGCAGGAACGGTTATTACAGGAGAGGATACTATTCAAACCATGGGAGAAAAAATATTAGATCACGTAATTAGAGTGGCTAGTGGTGAAACTCCATCAAAAGCTGTATTGCACGGAAATAATGATTTTATTCCTTGGAAAAGAGGAGTGTCTCTGTAAATATAATATACTGAGTTATTGGCATACGATGACTCAGTATTAGAATGGATAGTTAATTAATTATGTTAAAAATAATGAGACAAACTTTTGTGAAGTGTACTCATTACTCAATTTTAGTAAAAAAATGAATTCATTAAATAGAACAACAGCTAATAAACCAGTCAAATATCCTGTAAAAGTAATGCAATTTGGAGGAGGTAATTTTTTAAGAGCCTTTTGTGATTGGATGTTTGATGTATTGAACAAATCAACAGATTTTAATGGTAGTGTTGCTGTAGTAAAACCTACAAAAAGAGGTGATTATACAGAGTTAAGAGAGCAAGAAGGCTTGTTTCATGTAGCTTTAGATGGAGTTAGAAATGGAAAGTTGGTTTCAGAAGTTACTTTGGTAGAATCTGTAAGTAAAGTTATTCAACCTTATACACAATGGACGGAATATTTGGCTTTGGCAGAAGAGCCGGAAATGCGTTTTGTAGTGTCTAATACTACCGAAGCGGGAATCAAATTTTCTAATACAGATAAACAAACAGATTGTCCTCCGCATGAATTCCCTGCAAAATTAACCTTATGGCTGCACCATAGATTTACTCATTTTAATGGAGCAGCAGACAAGGGGTGTGTTTTATTGCCTTGTGAGTTGATAGAAAATAATGGTGTAGAATTACAAAAAACTATTTTAGAATACATAAAACTTTGGGATTTAGGTCAAGAGTTTGCAGCATGGATTGTAGATCATAATTACTTTTGCAGCACGTTGGTAGATAGAATTGTATCTGGGTTTCCAGAAGCTAGAAAAGCTGCTATTACTGAGCAAATTGGTTTTAATGATGATTTGTTGGTCGCAGGTGAAGATTATCATAGTTGGGTAATTAAAGGGCCTGCTTTGGTGCAAGAAGAATTGCCGTTTGCCAAAACAGATTTGAACGTTCAGTTTGTAGATGATTTGTCTGATTATAGAGAGATGAAAGTTAGAGTTCTAAATGGAGCTCATACTTCATTGGTTCCTGTAGGATATTTATCAGGATTAAGAACCGTAAAAGAAAGTATGGATGATGCTTTGGTTAGCAATCATGTATTGCAAGTATTGTCATCAGAAATAAAACCAACGTTGACTAATTTTTCTGAAAGTGAAGTAGATGCGTTTGTCAATGCGGTGATAGATCGTTTTAAGAATCCAACATTAAAGCACTTTTTATTAGCAATATCTCTAAATAGTACCTCTAAATTTCAGGCCAGATTGTTACCTGCTTTTAGAGAATACACCACTTTAAATGGAACTTTTCCCAAACGTATTGCTTTCTCTTTAGCTTGTATGATTCGTTTTTACAAAGGAAGCTTTGACAATGAAACCATTGCTGTAAATGATGATGCAGTAGCATTGGAATTCTTTAAAACGGAATGGGATAAAGTAGATAAGGGAAATCAAACATTAAAAGATTTGGTAGCACATACTTTAGCAAACAAAAACATAGTAGGAGATGATTTGTCTATCTACAACGGATTGGTAGATTTTGTAACAGAAAGAATCCAAGAAGTAGAAAATAAAGGGGTGAAATATTGCCTGGAAAACTTATAAAAACGTAGTTATGAATATAGATTCACATCAACATTTTTGGAAATACGAACCCGTAAAACATAGTTGGATAGACGATGAGATGGCAGTAATTCGAAAGGATTTTATGCCCTCAGATTTAAAAAGTGTTTATCAACAAAACAACATTGATGGCTGTGTAGCTGTACAAGCAGACCAAACATTGGCAGAAACAGATTTCTTATTAGATTTAGCTACTAAAAACGATTTTATCAAAGGAATTGTTGGTTGGGTAGATTTTAGAGGAGCTGATATTGATGAAGTTTTGAAACACTACAGTCAGTTTGAAAAGATAAAGGGATTTCGTCATGTAGTTCAAGGAGAATCAGATCCTAACTTTTTGTTAAGACCTGATTTTTTAAACGGAATTGCTAAGCTAGAACAATACAATTTTACCTACGATATTTTGGTGTTTCCACATCAATTAGGGTCGGTGTTAGAGTTTGTGAAAAAGTTTCCAAACATCAAATTTGTCATAGATCATATAGCAAAACCCTACATTAAAGATGGTTTTTATGACGGTTGGGCATTGCTAATGAAAGAAATAGCAAGTTACTCTAATGTGTATTGTAAACTGTCTGGAATGATTACTGAAGCAGATTACAAAACTTGGTCTTATCATGAATTGGTGCCTTATATGCAATTGGTTTTAAATGTTTTTGGAGCTGATAGAATTTTATTTGGATCTGATTGGCCTGTATGTTTAGTAGCCGGTAATTATGAAAAAGTAAGAAAAATAACAACCGATTTTATAGCTCCATTAACCATAGATGAACAAGAATCTATAATGGGATCAAATGCTGTAAAGTTTTACAATTTATAAAAGAATAAAAAATGAAAACAAAACCAACTTACATAAAAGGAGATTATACAAAAAGTGAATTTTTTAACAACCAAAGTAGATTAGTTTGTGGTTGTTCTGGGTTAGGAGGTGTTTGGAGACCTATCGCAGAAAAAGATGCTGTGGAAACATTAACTTATGCTTTAGAAAACGGAGTTCGTGTTTTTGATACTGCACCTTCTTACAATAGATCTCAAGAGTTTTTAGGGAAAACTTTAAAAGAATGGACTGGAGAAAAACCATTTATAAGTACCAAAGTAGGACGTTTAAAAGCAGATAGAGCTGATGATTGTGTTGTAGATTATTCAACAGAAACCATGCGAAAAAGCGTTTACGAAAGTTTAGAGGTAATTGGAGTGGATAAAATTGATTTGTTGTTTTTACACGAACCACATTTGGTGCCTGTAGAAAGAATGGATGAGATTATGGATTGTTTGAATGGTTTAAAAAAAGAAGGAGTAGTAGGTATGTTAGGAATTGGAGGGAATCCAACAGAGCCATTTTATCCACATATGGTCAAAGATAATTTTGATGTGCTTTCTGGATTCTTAAAAATGGATGCTTGTAATTTATCTGGTTTTGAAAGAGACATTCCTCAAATTCAAAAAGAAAATATAGCATACTACGCTGCATCTGCACTACACATGGGATTGTTAGGTAGACGACTGGATCAATACAATGAAGAAAGACCAAACAACGAATGGGTGACTAATTTAGATGTAGATACAGCGCTTGAAATAAATAAGATTGCTACAAAGCACGATATTCCATTATCAAGATTGGCATTAAGATATGTGTTCTCTACTAAAGAAGCTGATAGGGTTGTAGTAGGACCTAGTAAAAAAGAACAAATGATAGATTTGTTAAATGCTTGGGAAGAAGGAAAGTTAGAAGAGTCAATTTTTAATGAAATTACTACAGTGATTGAAAAGATTAAAGGTTGATCTAAGTGAATCAATAGTAGTTTATGAAGATAAAGTACTAAAAAGACATATGTAATACTTTCAAAGACATATGATTTCACAAGATAACGGATATTGTCAGTAATTCGTAATTGATTAAAATTAACAAAAGAATGAACAACACAGTTAAAAAACCGGTAGTAAGCAAGGAATTGCTATTTCCTTTTATTATTATCACATCCTTATTTGCATTATGGGGTATTGCAAATGATTTAACCAATCCAATGGTTTCTGCATTTAAAAAAGTAATGCCAGAATTGTCTAACATGCAAGCATCATTAGTACAATTCGCATTTTATTTTGGTTACTTTTTTATGGCATTGCCAGCTGCTTTGTTCATTAGAAAATTTAGTTATAAATCTGGAATTCTTTTAGGATTGGCTTTGTATGCAATTGGAGCTTTTTTATTTTATCCTGCGGCCGCTTTTCAAGAGTTCAATTATTTCTTGGTGTCTTTATGGATTATTACTTGTGGTTTGGCCTTTTTAGAAACTACTTCTAATCCTTTAATTTTAGCTTTAGGGGATAAAGAAACAGCCACGCAACGTTTAAATTTAGCACAAGCTTTTAACCCAATTGGCTCTTTAATGGGAATGATTGTTGCGCAACAGTTTGTAATTTCTGCATTAAGATCTGATGATAAAAATGAAGCAGGAGAATTAGTTTATGATACCCTATCTGAATCTGCTAAAGCAATAGTAAGAGAAAATGATTTGGGTGTGATTAGTGTTCCTTATATTGTTTTAGGATTGGTGGTTGTAGCCATTACGGTTCTAATTATTTTTACAAAAATTCCTAAAACTGCAGAAGAAGATAAAATGAGTTTATCGGAATCTTTTAAAATATTATTTGCAAATAATAATTACGTTCAGGGGGTTATTGCTCAGGCATTTTATGTAGGAGCTCAAATTATGTGTTGGACCTATATTTTTCAATATGTAGATAACATCAATGAGAGTTTAACAGAAAGTGAAGCGTTAACAGCTACTTGGTTTAACGTAGCGGCCATGGTTATCTTTTTATCTGGTAGATGGATTGGAACTGGATTAATGAAGACAATGAATCCTTCTAAAGTATTAATGATGTTTGGTATAGGTGGTGTGTTGGCTTGTTCTGGAGCAATTTTGCTTCCAGGAACTTTGGGATTATATTCTTTGGTAGGAGTCTCTTTATTTATGTCGATTATGTTCCCAACTATTTACGGAATCGCATTAAAAGATATGGGGGATGAAGCTAAAATTGGTTCTGCTGGTTTGGTGATGGCTATTGTAGGTGGAGCTTTAATGCCTGTTTTGCAAGGAAGTATTTTAGACTGGGGAGGACCAGGGTTCTCTGATATGAAAATTTTAGGATATATTCCTGAAGTTAATATCTCTTTCGTTTTACCATTAATCTGTTTGATTGTTGTTGCTAGATATGGAATGGTAACTTATAAAAAATCTAAAAATTAAAAGGAAAGATGCGTATAAAAAGATATTGTTTGACTTGTGATTTGAAAGATGATGACAAGTTAATAGCAGAATATAAAGAATATCATGCAGCAGGAAATGCTTGGCCGGAAATTACGGCAAGTATTAAAGATGCTGGAATTGTAGACATGCAAATCTATTTGTCTGGAAACAGAATGTTTATGATTATGGAATGTGATGAAACTTTTGATCCGAATAAAAAAGCAGAAATGGATGCTAACAATCCTAAAGTGCAAGAATGGGAACAATTGATGTGGAAATACCAACAAGGTTTGCCTTGGGCTAAGAACGGAGAAAAGTGGATTGAAATGGAAAAAGTATTTCAATTAGTATAAAATAAGAAAAAGGCCAAACACAATATTGTGTTTGGCCTTTTTAACTAGGGTAGGGGTATGTATCAATTATTTAATTAAATGTGGTTTGAAAGAACCTGTTTCTTGGCAACAAATTTGCTCCATAACCTGTAACAACTCTCTTTTCATTAAAGAGATTGTATGGTCTCCTCCTTCATTACCTAAAGCTCCAACTCCGTACATAAAGCTTCTTCCCATAAAAGTAAATTCAGCTCCACTAGCCATTGCTCTTGCAATATCTGGACCTCCACGTAAACCTGAGTCTACCATGATTTTTATTTGATCTCCAAATTTTTGAGCCAAATTTGTCATGGGTACAATAGAAGATTGACCTGCATCTAACTGACGACCTCCGTGATTAGAAACAATAATACCATCAACACCTAAGTCTATGGATTTCTGAGCATCTTCTTCGCTAACAACTCCTTTGATAACTAATTTACCTTTCCACTGATCTCTAATTGAAGCAATTCTGTCTTCGTTTAATCTACCTGAAAAAGTGATGTCCATAAATTCTCCTAGTTTCTTTAAATTTAATCCTTTAGGCATATATTTTTCTAAAGTTTTAAAACTAGGTTGTCCATGTATCAAAGTCTGCAAAGCCCAATCAGGTTTTTTCATTACTTCAATAATGTTTTTCACACTCATGCTTGGAGGCATTGCTAGTCCATTACGTACGTCACGTGGTCTATATCCAAAAGTTGGAACATCTGCCAAAATAACCAATACATCTGTACCCGCAGCAGCAGCTCTGTCTAATAAGTCACGTTTCATAGCTTCTTCTGCAGGATGATACAATTGAAACCATGATTTACCTTCTGTAATTTCAGCAATACGCTCTATACTAGAAGTGGTAACGGTACTTAATATAAATGGAACATTATGTTTCTTTGCAGATTTAGCCAATATTTCTGGTGAATTTGGCCACATCAATCCCTGTAATCCTACAGGAGAAATTCCGAAAGGAGCATCATATGTATGTCCGAATAATTCTGTTTTCATTTCTGACTTTTCAAACTTAGACAAGTATTGAGGCATCAATTCTATTTTCT
Source organism: Wenyingzhuangia sp. 2_MG-2023 (assembly GCF_030548295.1). Taxonomy (GTDB): domain Bacteria; phylum Bacteroidota; class Bacteroidia; order Flavobacteriales; family Flavobacteriaceae; genus Wenyingzhuangia. Next base: position 134,322 of record NZ_JAUOSB010000001.1, on the reverse strand, counting down.
GAATATCTGTTCTGTTTTTATCTAAATTGATGTCTTCATTACATCCTCCATCTAAATACTCAAAAGCAAACTTTGGCATTTTTACCATCGCTCTTTTTCGTAAATCATCTACTGATGGATATTTTGGATTAATTGTTAATTCCATATTTTATTTAGTTTAAAAAATATAATTTTGTAGTTTTTGATTAAGTTGTCCATTTATAATGCATAACTATTTGCTCCAAATTTACAATGAATAGAAGTGGTAATCTTCTTAATATTTAATAATTTGTGATACTATTTTTGCTTTAATCCTTGATTTTACTTAGAATAATAGCAATTATTGCATTTGTTGTTAAATTTAAGATAAGGTGTAATTGGTTTAAAATCAGTTATTAAGTTTGGTTTTAATTCTTAATGGTTATTTGTGTGTTTGTTTGAGTACGTTGAGGGGGAACAATTCATGATAAGTTTAAATTGTCTGTTAAAGTTTGATATATTATTAAACCCTGATTTGTAACAGATGGAAGATATGTTATGTTTGTTTTCTAAAAGTAATTTACAAGCATATCCAATACGAACTTCAGCCAAATATCTTGAAAACGTTTTGCGATTTGTTCGTTTAAAATAACGACTAAATGCTGTAGGATTCATATGTGCTAATTCAGCAACTTCTGTTAACGTAATTACTCTGTTGAAGTTTTTAAATATATAAGTCAACACTTTGTCTTGTGTCTGATTTTGTGTTGTTTTAAAAGAATTGATAAAGCCTTCATTAGTCAGCGACTTTGTTTGTTTGCTCCTAGCTAATTTATTTAGTATGTTTAGAAAGGAAATTGTTTTTTCGTATCCTTCTAGCTTTAACATAGATTTTATTTCTTTAATTGTTTTTTTAGGTACTTCTAAAAACTTTAAACCAAAACGAGCTTTTTTAAAAAGAGCTAAAATATGTTCCATTTCAGGAGTTTCAAAAAAAGTTGTTCCAAGGTAATCTTCTTTGAAATGTATTGCTATGGCGGATTGATTGACTCCTGCTTTAAAAAAATCATCTTCATTTAACCACATGTGTGGTAGGTTTTTACCCAGTAGAACAATGTCCCCAGACTCAAATTTTTCTATATTATCACCCACAAAACAGGTTCCTTCATTTTTTAAAATAACGACAAGTTCTAGCTCAGGATGGTAGTGCCATATTTTTAAGAAATATGGATAATCGTTCACTTTGGTTGTAAAAGATCTATTGTTAAGGTTGCCTCTGTCTAATAAATGAAGTTTCATAATTCGGTATTAGAGTTTAAGATTTTAGGAACTAAAAATACTATATATAAATATAGGCTAATAATTCATGAAAGAACTATTAGCCTATAAGGTAATATAATATCAGATGTATTTCTTAATTGCTATGAATCTTTAAAGTTCTATAACCATAAAAAGCAATAAAACAGAAACAAATAAAAGGTAAAAAGAAAGATATGTTTACAGAAGCAAATGATCCGATAGTTCCCATGTCAATAATCATCCCTTGTAAAATAGGCATTAAAGCTCCACCTACAATAGCCATTACCAATCCGGCAGCACCAAGTGCTGAATCTTCTGCAGAAAGACCGTTTAAGGCAATACCATATATGGTAGGAAACATTAAAGACATAAAAGCAGACGTTGCTACTAAGGAATACAATCCTAAGGTTCCTTCTATAAAAATAACTCCTAGCATAGTAATCATAGCACCAATTGCAAAAATGGTCAATAATTTTTTAGAGTTGATGTATTTCATTAAGAAAGTAGAAACAAATCTACTACCTAAAAAGATAGACATTGCAATAATGTTATAGTTTTGTGCCGTAGATTTAGAGATACCTAAGTTGTCAGCATATTGAATAATAAATGTCCAACACATAATTTGTGCAGCAACATAAAACAATTGAGCAAGTACTCCTTCTCTATATTTTCCGTTTTTGAAAAGTCTTTTGAATGAATCTGCAGCAGGTCCGTATTTAGTAGTAATATCTCTTTTTGGCATTTTAGAAACAAGAATTACAATAAACATAAGGATTACAACCCCACCAAGTATTACGTATGGGTTTCTAATAATTCCTAAATCGTGTGTTCTAATTACTACTTTTTGAACCTCATCTAGTTTTGTGAAAATCAATTCACCCATTTCGTTTCTTTTGTCAGAATCTAATGCGGTTAAAATAAATTTAGAAGCGACAAACATTCCAAATAAAGACCCGATAGGGTTGAAAGCTTGAGCAAGGTTTAAACGTTGTGTAGCTGTACGTTCATCACCCATAGATAATATATATGGATTTGCTGTTGTTTCTAAAAAAGCCAATCCAAATGTTAAAATGTATAGTGATAATAAAAAGAATCCAAACATTTCAAATTGTGCAGCAGGATAAAACAATAATGCACCAATAGCGTACAAAGCTAAACCTAAAAGAATTCCTTTCTTATAGCTATAATTTCTAACAAACAAAGCTGCAGGAATAGCCATAGTAGCATAACCGCCATAAAAGGCTAATTGTACCAATGCAGCTTTTGCTGTAGATATTTCCATAACGGTTGCAAAGGCAGCTACCATAGGATTGGTAATATCATTCGCAAAACCCCATAAAGCGAATAATGAAGTAATTAATATAAAAGGAAATAAAACCTCTTTAGAAACTACAGGTATTTTTTGTTGGCTGTTCATAGTAAAGAATAGTTAATAGATGAATGCACTTATGTGCTATTATTGAATTTTTAAAAAAAACACTATAGCTTTTGTAAACTATAGTGTTTTTATTTAAATAGTTACTTTAAATTATCTGTATTGAGAGTATACAACTTTTGTTTGTAAGTATTCTTCCATACCGTGTTTACCATCAGCTCCACCGATACCAGATTTTTTCCAACCAGCGTGGAATCCTTGAATTGCTTCAAAGTGTTGTCTGTTTACGTAAGTTTCACCAAACTCTAACTCCATAGATGCATGCATAATTTTGTTATAGTTTTCAGAGAAAATAGAAGATGTTAAACCGTATTCACAGTCGTTTGCCATTGCAATAGCTTCGTCCAAAGTAGAGAATGTCATTACAGGTAAAACAGGTCCAAAAATTTCATCTCTTGCAATTTGCATATTGTTATTAACGTTAGTTAATAATGTTGGTTGGAAATAGTATCCTTTATCTTTAGATCCATCTTTACCACCACCTACAATTACTTCGGCACCTTCTTTCTTAGCGAACTCTACCATTTCTGCAATTTTGTCTAATTGCATTTTAGATACTTGAGCACTCATGTCTGGGTTGTTTTCAGAAAAAGCGTCTTCTACTTTTACAGCAGACATTTTTTCTTTCAACATATCTAAGAATTGGTCATGGATAGACTCTTCTACATATAATCTTTCTGCACAGTTACAAATTTGTCCACTAAAATTAATTCTAGAGTTTACAACAGCAGTAGCTGCTAATTCTAAATCAGCATCAGCACATACAATTGCAGGAGCTTTACCACCTAATTCTAAAGACACCTTAGTAATATTTAGAGCAGCAGCTTCCATAACTTTTTGTCCAGCAAATACAGAACCAGTTAAACTAACGATTCCTGTTTTTGAATTACTACTTAAAGAGTTACCAACAGTTGCACCATGTCCACATACGTAGTTAATTACACCTGCAGGTAAATTAATTTTCTCAATTAATTTAAAGAATTCTAAAACAGTATTTGGAGCAATACAACTTGGTTTAATTACACTTGTGTTTCCTGTAACCAAAGCCGGAGCCATTTTTCTTGCCATTACAAAGAATGGGAAGTTCCAAGGTAAAATACCAACAGCAACTCCAATAGGCATTTTGTGTAAGAATAAGTGTTCTTTTTGATTATCACTTTGGATAATTTCTCCTTCAATTCTTCTTGCCCATGCAGCGCTATAGTCAAAGTACTCTGCAGTAACATCAATTTCAACTTGTGCTAAACTCATTACTTTTGCTTGTTCAGTAGCTAAAGTTTCTGCTAAAAACACTCTGTTGTCACGGATAATATCCGCCATCTGGTTTAAGTATTTAGCTCTTTCAATTGCAGCTAGCTTTCTCCAGTCTTTTTGTGCGTGAAATGCAGCATCAACAGCAGCTTGAGCATCTGCAATAGAACCTCCAGGAATGATAGATATAACTTCTTCAGTACAAGGGTTTAATACTTCTGTAACGTCAGAAGAAGTTGAGTTTACAAACTTACCATTAATGTATTGCTTAAATTCTTTCATAATGTTGTTAAATTGTTATAGTTGTTATAGTGTTCTTAAGACTAAATTGTTTAATTTTTAATAAAGGAAAGACAAAATTAAATATTGTTTAAAAATGACTTCAATTTAAAAATTATAGTTGAGTTTCAAAATTATATAACCAATGCTGTTTAGTGTTTATCTATAACAAACTACTTTATGTATAATTTAAACATTTGTTTTTTGTGTTGTTGATTAAGAAAAGTTTACGGAATAGCTGTTTTAAGGTTAAGTTAGTTGGAACTATGATGTGTATTTTCCAGACTTATAACTGGCGGGTGTAATACCTGTGATGGTCTTAAAAACTCTAGAGAAATGATACCTGTCTGAGAAGCCCAGGTTGTGTGAGATGTCTTCTATAGTAGCGTTTGAGTGCTCAAATAATTCGCAAGCTTTTGCAATTTTTCTATTCTGAATAAAGTTGTGTAATGTAATGTCCATCTCTTCTTTAAAGAGTCTTGAGAAAGAATTTGGAGCCATGTTTACGAGGCCTGCAAGCTGAGTGTTGCTTAGTTTTTTATCAATATTAGCCTCAATATATCTATGTACAAATAATACACGATCGTCAATGTTAATGGTTTTCCAGAGCTCTGGTCCTATGTTAGAAATAGCTTCTCTTACAAATGATTGTAATTTTAAATTAAAGGTGAGTTTAAAGTTTTGGTTTTCAATAGTTAGTCTTTCTGTTAAGTAGTTTAGTTTGTCTTTTAAATAATCGGTCAATTCAATTTTAAAAATTCCAGGAAAAACATTGTCAAAAGGAGTTCCTAAATTAAAATGTGTGAAAAAGTGAATTAGAGAACGTTTTTCATAATAATCAATATTGTGTCTTTCGGATAGATTTTTTCCAGCCACATGTATTCCAGAACTGTATTTGTGATTCTTTGAAAATTGTGTAGAAAAGGAAGTAAAGGGAGATATAATGTATAGATAGTTAGGGTCTATTTCATACGTTTTTTTCTGAAAGGTTAATTGTCCTCCGGTATTCTTGTTCCAGTACAGTCTCCAAAAGGGAAAAATCATATCGTGACAATCCCACAAATCCAAGTACCAGTAACGGCAGCAAAGCAGCTTTAATTTAACATCTATAAAATTTTGTTTGTTAGCAGATGGATCTCCTAATTCTGTGTTTTGGACAAATTTCATATTGGCAATGTTTGAATTATACACAAATATACAGGTTTTAAATATCTATAAATCTAACCTATCGTTCTAATTTTACAAAATAAATAACAATTTAGAAAAAATATATCATGAGCAATATTAAACTTCCATTAGAAGTACAAGCAGAGTTGAAAAAAGTATCTAAAGTAGCAGGATATTTATGGCAAAGAGAATGGGCGGAAAGAAACGCAGGAAATATCTCAATGAACTTAACATCTTTTTTTGATAAAGAAGAGGTTAAAGGAATTGGAGAAGAAGTTCCTTTTGATTTTCCTAAAGGATGTGCAGGTTTTGTAATTTACATTACAGGAACTGGATGTTATTTAAGAGATTTAGTAGATATGATAGAAGAGGTGTCATGTATTCTTTATATTAATGAAGAAGCAAGTGCTTATTCGGTTATATGGGGTGGAAAAAGACCGAATTTTGGACCTACGTGTGAATTAATTTCTCATGCAAGTATCCATTTATTTAATTCTATAAACAATCCTGAAAACTTAGCGGTTGTACATACACACCCAATTGAATTGATCTGTATGAGTCACCATGAGTTGTTTGATAACGAAGAAGAATTAAACAGACAATTGTGGATGATGTGTCCTGAGGTAAGAGTATTTGTACCTAAAGGAGTTCATTGTACACCATATGCATTGTCTAGTACTGCTGCATTGGCTGAGGTTACTATGGAGGCTTTTAAAACAAGAAATGTTTCTTTATGGGAAAAGCACGGGGCAACTGCAACTGCACCAGATGTAGAGAAAGCATGGGACTTTTTAGATGTGTCAAACAAAGGAGCTAAATTATTGTTAACATGTTGGGCAGCAGGATTTAAACCAGCAGGATTGTCTAACGAGCAGTTGACAGAATTAGAGCAGTTTATATAAATAAAAAAGCATTATAATCATGAGTAGATTAATTGGGAGACTACCAAAGGTAGGAATTCGTCCGGTGATTGATGGACGTGAATTAGGAGTTAGAGAGTCTTTAGAAGTTCAAACAATGGACATGGCTAAAGCTGCAGCAAAACTAATTGAAGAAACATTGCGTTTTCCTAGTGGAGAAAAAGTAGAGTGCGTAATTGCAGATACAACTATTGGAGGTGTTGCAGATGCAGCAGCTTGTGCAGATAAATTTAAAAGAGAAGGAGTAGAGGTTTCATTAACAGTAACTCCATGTTGGTGTTATGGAACAGAGGTTATGGATACAGATCCGTTAACTCCTAAAGCAGTTTGGGGATTCAATGGAACAGAAAGACCAGGGGCTGTATATTTAGCAGCTGCATTGGCAGGTTATTCTCAAAGAGGGTTGCCAGCTTTTGGAATCTATGGTAAAGAAGTTCAAGACGGTGGTGATCAAACTATTCCTCAAGATGTTTCTGAAAAAATCTTACGATTTGTAAAAGGAGCGTTAGCTGTAGCTCAAATGAACGGTAAATCTTATTTATCTATAGGTTATAGTTCTATGGGTATTGCAGGATCTATGGTTGATGTTAACTTTTTACAAGATTACTTAGGAGTTAGAGCAGAGTTTGTAGAGTCTGTAGAGCTTTTAAGACGTATGGATGAAGGTATTTACGATCACGATGAATTTGAAAAAGCTTTAGCTTGGACAAAAGAAAACTGTAAAGAAGGAAAAGATTACAACACTCCAGAAACACAAAAATCAGCAGAAGTAAAAGATGCTGAGTGGGAAAAAGTTGTAAAAATGACTTTGATCTGTAAAGATTTAATGAACGGAAACCCTAAGTTAAAAGAAATGGGATTCGGTGAAGAGTCTAAAGGTAGAAATGCAATTATGGGAGGTTTCCAAGGGCAACGTCAGTGGACAGATTATCAACCAAATGCAGATTATACGGAGTCTATCTTAAACTCTTCTTTTGACTGGAACGGAATTCGTCAAGCATATACTTTCGCTACAGAAAATGACTGTTTAAATGCAATTTCTATGTTGTTTGGACACTTGTTAACCAACAAAGCTCAACTGTTCTCTGATGTACGTACATACTGGAGTCCTGAGTCTGTAGAAAGAGTTACAGGTAAAAAATTAACAGGAATTGCTGAGAATGGAATTATTCACTTAATCAATTCTGGTTCTACAACTTTAGATGCAACAGCAGAACAAACAGATGCTGAAGGAAATCCTACAATGAAACCATTCTGGGAGATTACTGAAGAGGAAGTTCAAAAATGTTTAGACAATACAAAATGGCCTGCAGCTATTGGTGAATACTTTAGAGGTGGAGGTTTCTCTTCTCAATTTAAAACCAAAGGATCTATGCCTATTACTATGTGTAGATTGAACCTAGTAAAAGGATTAGGACCTGTTTTACAAATAGTAGAAGGATGGAGTGTTGAGTTGCCAGATGATGTTCACGAAATTTTAAATGAAAGAACCAACCCAACTTGGCCAACTACATGGTTTGTACCAAGACTTACAGGAACTGGTTGTTTTAAAGATGTTTATACGGTAATGGCTAAGTGGGGAGCAAATCACGGAGCAATTTCTCACGGACACATTGGTGCTGATTTAATTTCTTTAGCAGCTATGTTACGTATTCCAGTAAACATGCATAATGTTAGTGAAGATGACGTGTTTAGACCTAGTGCATGGTCTGCATTTGGAGAAGCAATAGAAGGGGCTGATTATAGAGCTTGTAAAAATTATGGTCCGTTATACGGATTTAAAGAATAACTAAAAAGGTGTTTGGTCCTTTTAAACAAGGATCAAACACCTTTTTTTAATTTTGAATTGTGATGGTGAACGTAATAGCTGTAATCGATATAGGGAAAACAAATAAAAAAATACTCTTGTTCAATGAAGAGTTTGATATAGTATACAGAAATGCAACTAGATTTGACGAAGTATCTGACGAAGATGGTTACCCTTGTGATGATATTGAATCTATAGAAAATTGGATTCAAAATGAAATAAAAAAAATACAAGAAGAGGGTGAATTCACGATCAAAGCGATCAATTTCTCAACTCACGGAGCTAGTCTTATCTATTTAGATAAGGATGGGCAAAGAATTACGCCTTTATACAATTATTTAAAGCCATTAAACTTAGAAGAGTATAATGAACTTTATGAGGTTTATGGAGGTAAAGAAGAGTTTTCTAGAAAAACGGCATCTCCTGCTTACGGAATGTTAAATGCTGGACTTCAGATACTAAGATTGCAAAAAGAAAAACCAGAGTTTTGGGATAGGGTAGATGCTGTTTTACATTATCCACAGTATTTAAGTTACCTTTTTACCAAAAAAATAACTGCGGATTTTACATCTATTGGAGCACATACGGCAATTTGGGATTTTGACACCATGCAGTATCACCGATGGATTCAGGATAAAGACATAAAACTTCCTCAACCAAGTAATGGTAAGGATGCAATAGTGTCAACTATTAACGGTCAAAAAATAGCTGTAGGTTCAGGTTTGCATGATAGTTCTTCGTCTATTATTCCTGTATTACAAAATAGTAATGACAAAGAATTTGTATTGTTATCTACAGGAACTTGGATTATTGCTATGAATCCTTATAGCCATGAAAAATTAACACAACACCAGTTAACCAATAACTGTTTGTGTTTTATGACACCAGAAAAGCAACAGGTAAAATCATCTATGCAATTTTTAGGTCGTATTCATGAAGTATATTTAGAACCATTAGCTACCTATTTTGATGTGCATATTGATACACATTTAGAGTTAGAATTAGATAAATCTTATTGTGAAGAGTTAATTGCTACAGGTAAAAGAGTGTATTTAGCAGAAGGAATTGATACTGATTTTGAGGCTAATCCAAGTCTTTTATCTCAGTTTTCGTCTTATAAGGAAGCTTATTATCAATTAACATATGAAATAAGTAAAAAGGTTGTTGCGGGTATTGATTTGATTTTAGATCAGAACAATGCTTTAAAAGAAATTTATGTTTCTGGAGGGTTTAATAGAAATGAAATGTTTATTGAGTTCATTGCCCAAATGAAACAAGGAGTAGAGGTTAAAATACCAAACTGTAAAAATGAAAGTGCACTAGGGGCTGCTTTGTTAATGAAAGACTATTTATAGATAATCTCCTAAGGAGATTTATAAGTTATCATAGCGTATTATTAAAAGCTATTGAAATTCCTTCTGGTCTAAGAAAATTAGATGCTAAAGAAGGTGATTTTGAGGAAATGTTTAAAAAGCACCATCTGATGTTGGTATGGTAACTCTAGAGAAGTAACATTAGAATGTATTGCTATTTACAAATTAGCTATGTAATCTTTTTAAGAGTAGATTTATAAATTTTAGTAAGAACACAAGAAGAACAACCTTTTAGCTAAGTCTAACAACCTAGCAAAAAGGTTGTTTGTGGCAATTAGAAACAAAGTACAAAAATCAATAGTAGAGAATTTATTAATAGAAAAATAATCTAAAAAACTTTGTTCAAATGATAACTGTAAATTTTACAAGCACTAACAAATAATGCTCTTTTTTTATGTAAACAAAGAGATGTTTGAGAAATTAGAATAATTTGTTGATGAATATTGAAAATATTAAATAAAATCTTCAAAAAACATATTAAAGATAAAATATAGAAGTTATTTTTGTTGAACTTATATAAAGTTACATTTAAATATGTAATCTTCACCTTTATAACGTTATAATAAATGCTTAAGAATACAAACTCCTATAAAATCATACTTATTATTCAGTTAAGTATGATTTTGTTTTTTAATATATATACTTCTTATGCCCAAAGAATAGAAAAGTTTTCTAATCTAGAAGGGTTCAATCAGAATACGGTAAATACAATAGAACAGGATGCTTATGGCTTTTTATGGATTGGTACAGCAAACGGATTGATCAAATATGATGGGTATGATTTTGAAAATGTAAGGATCGATTTTAACACACATATAACTAAGTTGTATAATGATAAAAACAACCAGTTGTGGATAGGTACCCAAGAAGGTGTTGTGGTAAACGTTCTTTCTCTAGATAAAAAATACAAGCTTCCTTTAGATGGCAACTTAAAAATAAGTGATATTGTTTCTGATGAAAAAGGGAATGTTTGGATTACTGGAGAAAATAAATTATACGTGTGCAAGTTGGTTGATAAATACAAAGGAACCTTTGAATTGTCAGATAATTTATTAGAAAAATATCCTGAAATTCTAAATATTAATAGTTTTGTTTTTAGTGAAAATTCGATTGTTTTAGGGACCCAAAAAGGTTTGGTGAATTTAAGTATAGAAAACAGCAACCAACTAGCAGAAATAAAAATACGTAATGTTTATTTCTATAAAAATTCTCAGAGACATATTTCATCAATCAAGTTGATTGGTAATGTGTTGTGGGTTGGAAGCTCACTAGGCTTGTTTAAAATGAGCCTTGATGAAAAAGAACTCTATGTTTTAAAAGATTTTAGTAAAGATTCTTTTGCTATTGAAAACAAGTATCCGTTATTCATTAATTACATATACGAAGATAAAAATGGTAATGTTTGGATAGGAACTAGAGGGAACGGATTGTGGTGTTATGAGTTTGATACGGAGGAGTTTAAGTCTTTTGAGTACAGCGTAGATAATAAAAAGGGAATTAGTAGCCAGATTGTCAACAATATTTATGAAGATAAGTATGGAGTTTTGTGGATTGGGACAGGACAAGGAGGGTTGAATAAGTTGAATGTATCACAAAAACCTTTTTATTCCTATCAGAGTAACCCCTATATAAAACATACTCTTTCTGGAAATTTAACAACATCAATTTTAGAAGATAGTAGAGGTTATTTGTGGGTAGCAACTTATAATAATTCTATTTGTAGAAGTAGAAAAACAATTACAGACTCAACATTAGAAAATATAGAGTTTGAAAGTTTAAAAGCGAAGTTGCCAATAACATCTAAAGAAGTTGTTAGGTCTATTTATGAAGATGAAAAAGGATATATTTGGTTAGGAACAGATCGTTCTATTCTGTTTTACAACCCTAAAACGGACACATTTCAAAAAATACAGTTAAAAAACAACAACAATATTTTGACGCTAGGTATTTGTTTTGGAATTTACCAAATTAACAAGGACACTATGGTGTTTGGTGGAAATGATTTTACGTTGGTGACCAATCCTTGGCAGAAAATTTTAAAAGAAAAACAACAAGTTTTAGAGGTTGAAAGTTTTTTAAAACTCGGAAACAACAGAGCGTATAAAGTTTTGTTAGACAGTAAGAAAAAATTATGGTTAGGAACAGATAAAGGATTGTTGCAATTAAGTTATGATAACAATGAACTGGCCATAAAAAAAAGTTACATAGGACATATGCCTTCTGGAATAAATCACAATAAGGTTTTTACTTTAAAAGAAGATGCTCAAGGCAATTTGTGGGAAGGTACCTTTGGGAATGGTTTGAATAAAATGAAAATTGATGAGAATGATGAGATTGTAGAGAGCAAATCGTATAATAAAAACAACTTGCTAAAAGACAATGCTATTTATGGAATTTTACAAGATGATGAACATAATTTATGGATAAGTACTGATACTGGAATTTGTAAATTTAATATTGATACCGAAGAACTCAATTTTTTTGATGTTAGAGATGGTTTGACAAATAATAACTTTAGACAATCGTCTTATTTTAAAGGCAAGTCAGGTTATTTTTATTTTGGAGGTTTGAATGGCTTAACTGTTTTTAACCCCAAAAAGATCAAACTAAACACAAAACAACCTAGGGTAGTAATTACGGGGTTAAAAGTAAAAAATAAAAAAGTAGCAATTAATGCGGATAAATCAAATCCATCTAATTCAATTCTTTCAAAATCAATATCTGAAACAAAAGAAATTCGTATTCATGAAAATGATCAGATTATTGCCTTAGATGTTTTTGTAGATCATAGTGCTATACCAACTAAAAATAAATTAGCATATAAATTGGTTGGCTTTAACAATGATTGGATTGAAGAAAATACAGGTAAAACAACCATAACCTATACAAACTTATCTCCAGGAAGTTATGAGCTTAAAATAAAAGGAGCTAATAATGATGGTGTCTGGAGTGAAAAAGCAACAAGTTTAAAGATAGATGTTTTGCCTTCTTGGTACAAAACATGGTGGAGTTTCTTGCTTTTTGGAATTATTGTTTTGGTTTCTATTTATGGAGTATTTACGTATTTTATTAGATTAGAAAAGCTAAAACAAAATTTAAAATACGAGCAATTAGATAAAGAAAGAATGGATATGGTAAATCAAAACAAGTTTCGTTTTTTTACCAATATTTCTCATGAGTTTAGAACTCCACTTTCTCTTATATCAGGTCCGTTAGATAGAGTTATAGAACAAAATAACGATCCTAATAATGCCAAATATTTAGCAATTATTCAAAAGAATACAAAGAGGTTGTTAAGTTTGGTAGATCAGTTAATAACGTTTAGACAAGCAGAACAAGGGTATGTTAACCTGAATCTTACCCAAACTACATTGAGTGAATTTATCTACTCTATTACAGAAGCTTTTGAAGATTATGCAATAGAAAAAAACATCAATTTCTTCTACAAAGTAAATTCTCCTAACGAAGAAATTATAATTGATATAGAAAAAACAGAACGTATTTTATTTAATTTACTTTCTAATTCTTTTAAAAATACAGATGTAAAAGGAAGTATCAGTATTGAAACTTTTATCAATAATATAGGTGATGAAAAAATAATTCATATAGATGTTGTTGATACAGGAAAAGGAATTCCTAAAGAAAAAATAAACAATATTTTTGAACGCTTTTATCAGTTAGGGAAAAAAGGAGACAATATTAGTGGAGGTGGTATTGGGTTGGCTTTTTGTAAATCATTGATAGAATTGCTAGGAGGTAAGATTTCAGCTAAAAGCAAACCGGGAATAGAAACACGTTTTTCAGTAGTATTGCCTTCAAAAAAGTTAAATGACTACAATGTAGATGAAGTAACTAAAGAAGGAAGGTCTTTTATCAAAGATTGGGTGCCTTTAATAAAACCAAAAACAGAGTCAATTTCTAGTAATGAAATTGAGAATACATCTGAAAAGTACAATGTTCTAATTGTAGAGGACGAAGAAGATATTCAACATTTTTTATTAGAATCTTTATCCGTAAAATACAACATTATACTTGCTAGTAATGGTGTTGAAGGGTTGAAAAAGGTGAAAGAAAAAGAACCTCATTTAATCATTAGTGATGTAATGATGCACGAAATGGATGGTTTTCAGTTTTGTGAAAAAATTAAAAAAGATTCTGATACGTGTCACATTCCGTTAGTTTTGTTAACAGCTTTGGGAGAGGTTGAAGATACCATCTCAGGATTAGAACTAGGGGCAGATGAGTATATAAAAAAACCTTTTTCTTTAAAAGAACTTGAATTAAGGATTGATAAATTAATCAAAAACAATCTTAAAAAAATAGATCATTTTTCTAAAAATAGTTCTATCCCAGATGAAAAAATAATTGAACTACCTATAAGAGACAAAGAGTTTTTAGACGATGTTATTAAGGCTATGGAAGAAAATTTATCTGATTCTAATTTTGGAGTAGAGGAATTGGCTGGTAAAATAGGTTTGAGTACTTCTCAATTCTATCGTAGGTTGAAACAATTAACGGGGCAAGTTCCTAATGTGTATTTACGAAACTTTAGGTTGCAACGAGCAGCAGAATTGTTAAAGGGGAATAACGGATATAACGTTGCAGAAGTAATGTATCAAATAGGAATTGAGTCTAACTCATATTTTTCTACTTCCTTCAAAAAACTATATGGTGTATCTCCTTCTGTTTATTTAAAAAATAATTCTTAAAACAATTTTCTTTAAATCTAAAAAGCACAGCTATACTATAGCTGTGCTTTTTTGTTGTGATTAGTAATGTAAATTTTGATGCTGCAGACGAAGGTGTGTGGAAAGAATATACTTTTATTTTTAGTGTTGTTTCAGGAGATGCTTCAGAAAATTTTAATGCAAAGTATGATGATATCCAATTTTTCTTTAATCAAGGAACTCAAGCAAATCCAACAGCTACTTATTATTTTGATGGATTCTCTAGAAATGTAAGTATGGAAGATCTTGAAGTGGGTTAGCTTATTGCAGGGAATTCATGATATTACAATCAGACAATATCAGGTTTTTTAACAGTGAATAATTAAGCTTTAGGAGTTTTTTCTACATCTTAAACCAATCCTAATATTTGTATTAGTTCAATAGTAAGTGTTGGTCAAAAATGGGTGGAATACACGTTAGATTTTTCTGAAGCAACTCAACAAGAATTAACTTATGATATTTTAGTTCGTAGTTTTCTGTCTCCAAATCCAGTACAAGAGGTATTGAATATAAATTTAGACACTAAATCTATAAAAGTTTACAATATACTTGGGCAGTTGGTAGGAAGTTATAAAGAGAATAAAAATATTGATGTTTCAGTTTTAACTAAAGGAATATATATTACAGGCTGATTTAAATAACAATGAAACAGAAGTTTTTCGTTTTGTGAAAAAGTAAAATCACTTAAATATTATTCTCAAAACAGTTTTTTGAGTAAAGATAATGATAAAAGACAAATAGCTTTATTACGGAAATTTATAAACGGCGTGAAGCAGAAAAAAGCAAAGTATTGACCGATTTAAGCAACTTTAAACAACTATTGTCCTTTAATTTTGCTATATTATTAATCTAAAAATATTTAAATTATGAAAAAAAGATTACTTACTTTAACATTAGCCCTTACATCATTGTTTGGATTTTCACAAAGCACTTATCATGCTGCTGATGAATGTGTGTTTTTTGTAGAAGACACAAACAACGGGGTAACAACAGTTAATTCTGTCGCAAACCCAGCTCCAGATGTAAACAATATGAATACAAACGTAACGAGTATTGAAGCAAGTTCAGCAGGTAAAACAGTTACATTTATATTGCCAGAAGCTCTTTTTCCTGGTGATACTTTTAAAATGAAATATTACACAGCAAATGATGGAGCTAATGGTGTTGGATCAGGAAGATTACGTGTTCGATTATTTAATGACGTTTTAGGAAACGGATCAGATGCTAGAAATCAAGTAGTAGCAATAAACAATACAGGAGGTTCATGGCAAATAATTGATGAAGTAGTTGCAGAAAACAGTGCTACTGCAAGTATTACAGATGCTGGTGGGTATAACAGAATGTTAATTATACATTCATTACAAGCAGCTGTAGTTGAGCCTATGTATATTGATGCTTTTGAAGGGTCACGAGTAAATACATCTTTACCTGCAGTTCTTGCTGATGATACAGCTGATTTAGATTCAGGAAATCAATGGTTGTACAATAATAGTCCTGATGCTTTTAATGGAACTGCAAGCGATTTTATTGCTTCTACAGTAGAAGAAGCTCAAGCTACACCAACAACTAATGGTAATAGCAGCCCTACTGTTTTAAAAATAACAAGAGGTGATGACAGATCATCAACAGGAGCTAAAATAACAGGTAACTATTCTTTTGACTATACAACTGGTAATTTAAAATTTAGAATTTATCCAGAATGTAATCCAGATGTAGCAGATCCTAATGTGCAAATTCGTGTTAGAGCTAACAGTTCAGGTGATGGTCAAATTGTAACTTCAAGAACTGATCTTGTATACAATACATGGAATGAAGTTAGTATAGATTTATCAGCAGAAACTCCAACAGATTCAGGGGTTCCTAATAATTTATACGATGAAATTGTATTTCTAGTAAATCAAGGTGATAGTAGTGAGGCTTCAAATGGTGCCGTTTTTTATATAGATGCGGTACAGACTCCAGCAGCTGAAACTTTATCTACAGATGATCTTACTACTCAAGAGACAACAATTACAGCATACCCTAACCCTGTAACCAATACTTTTCAATTAAATGCTAATACAGCTATTGAAAACGTAAAAATATATAATATTACAGGTCGTTTATTAAAAACATTTGATGCAAAAGATAATTATGATATTAGTGATTTAGCAACAGGAATTTATCTTGTAAATGTTAAGACACCATCAAGCTCTAAAACGTTAAAGATTGTAAAAAAATAAATATTTTTTTATAGGCAACGTTATAATCTTAATAACTGATAATCAAAAGGCAGCAATTTTAAATTGCTGCCTTTTGACTTTTGTGAATAGTGTTATATTCTAATCTCTAAGGGTATTATGATTGGTTTAGGTAAACAACCTTTATTCAATATTTTTAATTAGATTACTGTTATTGATGTTTTTTAATTAGAACTCCCAGCAATCATATTATTAGATAAACTCTTTAATAGCAAATGAACATATGAAAACACATGATTGTTTAATTCTATATCCAAAGCTGGTAAAAGAGGTTTTAAAAATAAAAATTGCAATAAATTGACCAAATGCTAGAATAAAGCAAAGATTCAAACGATTACCGACAATGAATAACACTAAAACGTTGTTATTTCGTAACTCAATAATAATTTAAAAACAGAAAAATGAAAAAAATTTTATTAACAGTCGTATTAGGGTTATTAATTAGTGTATCTACTATGGCACAGTCTAAAAATGAAAAACGTGCTATAAAAATAACAAATAACAAAATTGAACTAATAGAAAAAAGCATTGAACTATCCGAGTCTGAAAAAGAAACATTTATTGAATTTAATAAAGCCTATATAAGTAAGCATTTAGATTTAAGAGCCTTAAAAAAAAGTGATCCTGCTAAATACAAAACCGAAGTAAAAGCAAACAAGAATAATTTAATAAAAAAATTAAATGATGCTTTTGGTAAAGAGAGAGCAACTGAAATAATGAATGCTGGTAAAAAGAAGAAAAATAAATAAATTACCATATTGAAGTAATCGAAATGTTATAAAATGCATTAACATTAATTTGTTAATGCATTTTTTTACTAATAACCATACATACTATTATGTGTGAAATAAATTTGAACTTAATGCATTTAAAAAAACATCTATTATTAATTATTGTATCTAGTATTTCTTTTATTGCAAATGCTCAAAAAACATCTAGCTACAAAGATTTAAAAGGAAATAGACCTGAACCAAACATTGTACTTTTACTTACGGACGATTTAGGTTGGCAAGATGTAAAAGTCTATGATATAGATGAACCGTCTCCATATGAAACCCCAAATATTGATGCCTTTGCAAAAAAAGGGGTTCAGTTTTGGCAAGCCTATTCACCTGCACCTACCTGTGCACCAAGTAGATGTGCCATTATGAGTGGAACACACCCAGCCAGAGCTCAAAAAACACATGTTGTAGGTGGTGCCCCTCCTACGGTTTATGCTAGCAAAGACATACAGCGTGTTATGGATCCTTGGTATAGTGGACGTATGCCAGAAAATGAAATGACATTGGCTAGAGTGCTGCAACAAAAAGGATATACGACAGGTCATACCGGAAAATGGCACATGGCTATAGATCACTTTGCCTACCCACAACCTACAGATCAAGGTTTTGATGTTTCAACTGCAAATCGTGGAGTAACAATTCCACAAAAGCCAAATAGGCTTACAGATTTTGCAACAAATAAAAAGTCAGATCCTTATCGATTGGATGAAAATGGATTTCCTTTTCATCAAAACAGTCAAGATGCATTAACATTTATAAAAGAAAACAAACAAGATCCATTTTTCTTGTATTTTGCTACATTTTTAGTACACGCACCTATACACACACGTAGTAAAGCACTTTTAGAAAAATATTGTAAAAAGTTAGGAGTGGCTTTTCCAACAGACCCTAATCATTGGGATTTAGAAGGTCAAAACAATCCTTATTACTGTGCTATGGTAGAAATGATGGATTATTATGTTGGACAAATTTTTAATTATTTAGAAACAACTGACGATCCACGTTGGCCAGGACATACATTAAGCGAAAACACCTATATAATATTTACTTCAGACAATGGAGGAATGGAAGGGCATCCAGGAGAAGTATTTACTGACAACTATCCTTTAGACAAAGGTAAAATTAATGCCAAAGAAGGAGGAACCAGAGTCCCTTTAATTATTGCAGGACCTGGAATTAAAAAAGGAATACAGTCTGATGTTGTAGTAAATGGCCTTGACTTTTATCCTACTATTTTATCTTTATTAGATGTTGACAAACCAAGTGGAAAACTTTTAGATGGTGATGATTTATCGACCTTACTACTAAAAGATCCTACAAACCCAAAATTGGTAACAAATAAAAGTGGAAATAAAAGAACTACTATGATGTGGCATTTCCCTCACTCTTCTTACCAAAGTACTTTACGTGTTGGTGACTATAAATTCATCAGAAATTACGATTACAAAAACAATCCAAGAACTACTGAGTTTGAACTTTATAGATTGTATGATTCTACTCAAGGAACAATGAATCGGTTGGATATAGAAGAAGCTAATAACCTAGCGACTATAGATCCTAAAAGAACAGCTGAAATGAATGCTCAACTTACAGCTATGTTGACAGAAATGAATGCTAGCTACCCTTCATACAACCCAAACTACAAAGGTAACATAGAACATAAAGAAACCGTTCCAACGGTGATTTCTGAGACAAAGAAAAAGAAGAAGGTTACTTTTATGTATAGAGAAAATGGAGCAAAGGTTGTGAAAGCCAATTTAATTTACACTACAAACGGAGGAAATAAATATGAAGAATGGTTTAAAACAGATGCTAAAATACATGCAGATGCTACCGTAACGGCTATTTTGCCAAAAGGAACAACGCATTATATCATCAACTTAATTGATGAAAACAACTTTTTGGTAAGTTACCCTGAAATGCCTGCTATAAGAGATCTTAGAAAAGAGAAAAAGAAATATTCAGGTTTTGCTTTATCAGCTATTCATTAGATAAAGTAAAACGAGTTTTCATTTTAGAAAAGAACAAAACAAGCAGGTGAATTATTTGCTATTAGTAAAAAATAAAATGGCCAAAAGCACTAACATTAATTTGTTAGTGCTTTTTTTTAAGGAATTCTAAAAGATGAAAAAAAATTATAGACTTTAGCCGTTTGGTTTGTTAACTAGTATAGCTTATTACAATCTAAACTAGAAGTATGTGCAGAAAATATTACAAAGAAGTAAGTTGAAAAAATAGAGCAAACAGTAAAGCTGAATGATGCTGAGAAAGAAAAATTTTTAACATATAGAAATTGTTAAAGATTAATGATCTTGTAGCGTTTAAGAAAAAAGAGCAGGAGGTAATGGGAGGTTTTATTTTAGATTAAAAGAAGCTTTAGCTGTATCACGTGCTATGGAAATAATAAAAGGAAGTAGCGTAAAATAACAATTGATTACTTCATAAAAAAATGCGTTAACAAATAAATGTTAACGCATTTTTTTATGAAGTAGGATTGGTGTTTTTTAATAAAGTTCTTCTACTAAGGTTGTACATCGGTCTCTATAATACTCTAATTCCTTTTTGTAAGCAGGGTTTGTAACTAAGTTATTTTGCTCTTTAGGGTCTTTTACAATGTCAAATAATTCTTCGTAAATAGGTGCTTCTTTTGTTTTGAAGGTTTGATGAGGTAGGTATTTTTTTCTGTCATTGGTTTTGCTAAAAGAACGAATATATTTGTATTGTTTGCTACGAACTCCTTCTTGTCTTGGATATCCTTGATCCGTAAATAAGTTTTCTAAAAAGATTTCATTTCTCCAATTGTATTTTTTGTTCTCAATTAAAGGAAGCAGACTTTTTCCTTGGTAGGTTTTAGGAATATCTATACCACACATTTGTAAAATAGTGGCAGGAATATCTTGACCAACAACCATTTCGCTAACTGTTTTACCTTTTGTTTTTTTGTCAAAATAAGGAGAGTAAACAATTAAAGGTACGTGTACAGACTCATCATACAAAATGGTTTTACCACCCAGGCCGTGTTCTCCTAGAAACAAGCCGTTATCAGAACAAAATATAATGATTGTGTTTTTATCCTCACCTATCTCTTTTAAATAAGTACGCAAGTTCCCAACCATAAGGTCAATAGCATATATTGCTCTATCCATTTTAAGCTTCTCGTTTAACAATTTGTTTTTGTTAGATGTTACGTAGTACTTCATCAAATCTTTAGTAGCGTAGACATTGTCTGGTAAACTAATGTCTTGTGGATATCCTGTTGGCAAATCAATTTTATTCTTTACATCATTGTAAAGAGTTTTGTAATACTCAGGGTCTGTAGTGCGTGATCCCATTCCTCCAATACTAGATGCATGAGGAAGGTTTAAATTAATCCATGTAGAAAAGGGTTTTTTAGGGTCTCTTTTTTTTAATTGATTTTGAATAGAGGGAAGGGCATTTTTGTAAAAATAATCATAGCTATTATCTTGTGTTAAATAAGCTTTAGTTGCCTCTAGCAGTCCTTCTATTTGTGTCTCGTTTTTTAAGTTAGAAAACTGTTTGTGCTTTTTTGCTGGATAAAATCCTAAGTGACCTTCTCCATAATAAGCAAAATCAGTATTCTCATTTAATGGAGTGTTTTTTCTGTCAGCAATTTTGGTGTGACTCTTTCCAATAAAAGCAGTAGAATACCCCGCTTTTTTTAATTGTGCTAACCAACTGTTTTGATAAGTTTCTTTAGAGATGATGTTTTTAGAAATGTAATTAAATCCAATTTTATTTTTACGTTCCCATTGTCCTGTAAAAATATTTGCTCTACTTGGTCCGCAGATAGGACTTGTAATATAGGCATTGTTAAAAAAGACACCTTCTTTTGCTAGTTGATCAATATGAGGAGTTTGGGTAATAGGGTCTCCTGTCATGCTCAAAGAGTTGAATCTTTGGTCGTCAGAAAAAATAAAAATCACATTGGGTTTTGTTTTTTGACCAAAAGATAATTGAACTGTTATCAGAATAATAGAACATGTCAATTTTAGAAAATTATTTATAAAATACATTTTGTTATTTTTAATATAAGTCTTAATTTACTTATCAAAAATATTCTTATTAAGTGAATTTTAGATTCTCATTTCTGTCAATTTGTTGCTCTATTCGGTTTGTTATTTCTGTAGCTAAAAAATAAAGCTATTAAAAGTTTGTTTAGAACTGTTTAATAGCTTTTGTTTGGATATTGTTGTTACTTGGATGGAATTAAGGTTTAAAATTATCTGTTCTAAATGGATAGGTTGGTAAGTTTGCTTCATTCACCAAATTCACATTGGGTTTTCCAGTAAATGCATATCTAACATATTTTGGATGTATAAGTTTAGAAGAAGATAAAATCACTGTTTTTCCTTTGATTGTAGCTTTTGCAGGAACCCAGTTTTTGGAATCGTCTGCTAACCAAAATTCCCTAGGTGGTTTGCCATCTGTAGTTTTTAGTTTTTTAACATTTTTAAAAAATACAGTAATGCTATTGTTTTTAGTTTTGACTTTTTTAAAAGTAGGTCCAGATGCGGTTACTTTCATTTTTAACACATTGTGTTGAGCTAAAAGAGCCAATCTTTGTCCTACAGGTAATTTGTCTTTTGGGTGAATGTTTTTAACATCTCCTAAATCAATAGTATTGGCAACAGATGTATTTGGAAGTTCTAGTGCTTTTAGTTGAGATTCACGCATCCAAGCCCAAGAATAAGCATTTGGGTTTTTAGGATTTTGCTCAGTACTTTCTTTTAAAATGGATCCATAGCCCGGCAACATTACGATTAGAAAATCCATTTCTTTTTGGTTCCATGAACTACGATACTTAAGAATCCACTCTTTAAGTGTAGTGCCATATTTTAACATTCCAGAATTTCTAGAAAACCAAGGTTCTTTAAGCATTCCAAACATAGATTGTGTATTGCGTTCTCCTTGATACCAAACCAAACCTCTACAAGCGTAAGGTATTAAAGGGTGCATCATTGCATTGTATAAAATGTTAGATTGTCTTCGTAAGAAAACATCATCAGTCCTAGACCAGGGTTTAGGGCCGTTAAGTATGTTGTTAATTTTGTTTTGACTAATAGTATCAGCATCAAATTCATCCATCATCATTTTAAAATGAGGTACTGTTGAGGTCATGTCACGAGGCATCCAAGCTTCTAGTGATGAACTTCCCCAAGAAGTTTGAATAATTCCGATAGGTATATCAATTGCTTCCTCTAGAAAATAGGCAAAAGAAAAAGCTACAGCACTATCTGGGTGTCCATCAACCCAAGTTCCTCCACAGTTGTCTTGAGGTTCAAAAGCAACTGTGTTTTGTACTTTAAAGCTTCGGATATTTGTTGCAGATGGAATTAGTTTTTTTATTTCAGGAACAGAATTGGTAGAAAATTGCATGTTAGATTGCCCTGAACAAATCCATACTTCACCAACTAAAATATCTGTTATTTCTAGAGTATTTGTATCAGAAGAAGAGGAAATAATCATTGTTCTAGGTACTAAACTAGCTTTGAAAGCTGGCAGTTTTAGCAACCATTTTCCGTTTGTGCTTACAAGAGTGTTTTTTGTAGTTCCAGCAAAATTAACTGTAATTTTAGTTCCAGGTATTCCTTTTCCCCAAACGGGAATTTTCATATCTCTTTGTAACACCATATGGTCTTGAAAAAGAGAAGCCAATTGTATTGTAGAAATGTTTTTTGTTGTTGATTTATAAAAGGCAGTAGAGTTTTGGGTGTTAACTATAATAGCAAATAAGATTAGGAATAAACTACGTTGTAAACTGATTTTCATAATATGATTATAAATAATAATGGTAACTCCAAAGTTAAATAAAACGAATATGTTCTCTAATTTATTTAGAATAATAGGAATGACTAGGTAATCTCTTTGTTTTAGAGCTATAACCAAATAGGTTTTTGTTTTTTTCTTTAACGGGTAATTCGTTAATGGTCAAATCAGTTTTATCTAAACTTTTGTCTGTGATAATTGCTGTCTCATTCGTTTTTAAAGGAATGTTGTAAAATCCGTTTTTATTTTTTTTGATATTTACTTTTTGATTATTGATGTATATATTAGGGTTTTTAAGATCTGTTTGAATCCAACATTGTTTTCCTTGCAAACTTTTTACAGCTACAAATTCAGTGGATCCTTTTGTTTTTTTTGCACTTACTAAAAAGGCACCTTGTGTTCTAAGATTGTTAAAAGCAACGTCTTCCCATTTTTTAGGTGTCGCAGGAAATACGCGGATTTTTCCTCCCCAACTTTGTAACAACATGTCGTGCACACTAGTAGCAAAAGACAATGGGCTCTCAATCACAGGATTTCCTCCTTCTGCATACATGGTGGTCGGAGAAATATTTTTATGTTTAATTAAAAAATCTAAATAATAATAAGCCTTGGTTTCATCTCCCAAACAAGCATACATAGAAGAAGCTCCTGTAGCAGTATAGCCTGTTACGGGCATAGCAGTTACTTTTATATTGCTGTTAAAAGTAACATCTAGCCAATGGTCTAAAGATTTTTTTAACAAGGCTTTGTTTTCGTTAGTTTCGGGTGTAATTACAGCCAAAGGGTAAAAACCTAATAAATGAGAATAATGACGATGTGGTTTTTGAAAAGCTATATCTTTACCGATTCTCAATCCATTTTCATCAATCTGAAATTCAACCAAATTGTCAAGTAAGTTTTGCCATTCTTTTTTTAAAGGATCTTTTAGGTTAAATTCATCATTGATATTTACCAATGTTTGACAGCCCCAACGAATTAAGGCCAGCGTAAAATTAACGTCTTGTCCATGTCCACTAGGGTATTCTGGCGACCAGCTGTTTTTAATATGTATTTTACCATCATTACTTGGAACTGGATTTTCTTTGATATAATTAAGATAGCTGTTTACAGCTTTTTTTAGAATAGGAAATAAACCAGTTTTCATGCGCTCATGATCTCCAGCAAACTCACAATGCAACCAATAATTATTTAAAATCCACACCAACATATCTGGCACTTTAGCACCATTGTAAGCATCCATGTTTTGAGGAAACAAGGCCGCAATAGCAGCACTGTTTTTCCATCTATCAGGTACATTTCCTTCTAGGTGACTTGCATATTTATCAATATTGTTAATTAAAGATTCTCCTACTTCTAAACGATTTGCGGTTAAATGTGTCCAGTACTGTAATTCTACATTTAAATCTCCCCAAACCATTGGCCAAAAAGTGTCGTGATACCAAGGCCCCATCAAATCCATAATAGGTCCATTTCCTCTAGTAGCAGCACCAAACTTGTACATTTGTATCCAATAAAAAGATTCTTTTTCAGGATCGTTAAAAGTCACAAAGCTTTTAGGATAGTATTCATGCCACCAATTTTGATGCGTTTCTATAAATTGATTTTCTTTTAGTAATTTAAATCCTAAATCTAGATTTTTAGTAACTGTTTCTAATGATGTTTTTTCAGGGAAACTATGATGTACACTTGTTAGTAATTGTTGTTTCTTATTAGATTTTCCAGAGATTTTCCATCCTGTAGTCGTTTCTCCTCTGTGCTGTACCAATGGCTGGAAACAGAATTCGTATCCGTTTTTTTCGCTAAAAGTAGGAGCATTTGGCATTTCTAATTTTTCTGCACGCATTTTATCCCAAGTAGTTCCTTTGGGACCTCTTCCTTTGCTTAAAACTTTGTAAACAGGAGGGATGGGTTTGCTAGGGTGCCAAGTAATTTTAATGTTTTCATCCTTAGCGTCGGTTTCAAAATAAATAAGGTCTTTTTCGCTATGAGATAATCCTTTGATTTTGTAGCTTCCTTTGTTTGTAGTTACGTTACCAACCAATTCGGCATTCCATAAGTCTAATCTTAAACTTACTCCGGTAATATTTCCTTTAGAAGTTAAGTTAAAATATCCTAAAGGCAGACGTCCCCTCTTAATCCATAACATTTGATTTGTTTTAGGAGCTTCTCTATGGTCGGAATAATCATGTCTACCTACATAAATAGACATTACATTGTTTCCTTCTTCTTTATTTTGATGAAAAAGAAAACCTACATTTCCGTTTCCTGTATAAGGAGCAGTTTCCCATTTGTCTGGAACTAGATCCCAAACTAGATCATGTTTAGATAAGAATGATTCGTAATCTACCTTAACATCTACAGATTGTGCATTGGTGTAATTTGTATAAAAACAGAAGCACATAAGAACATGAATAAATGTTTTTACGGTTTTAAAATTTAACATTACGTTTAAATTATGAGTTAATGATTAGAACTCAAAAATATTACTATATAGTTGTTTGTTGCGTTCTCGTATCTTTCAAATCCTTTCTGTAATCTCCCATTTAAAGTTTTAAACTATTTATATGTAAAACATTCGGTTTAATGCTTTGCATTGTTTTTTCTTCAGTTTGTTAAATTGATAACCACAACAAATCCATTTTCATCGGTTGTTATTCCTGAGGTGTCAACTTCAAGTCCCTTTTCTGTTTGTGTCCAAGATATGGGTTTTTTATAGCCTAAAACAGATACATTTTTAATTGCCACATTATTCTTGTTAAAAGCATGAATAATGGTAGTCTCTCTCGGTTTTACTAAGGAAATTGCATAGATATTATTCTCTTTAGTTGTAAACCAAAAATCGTTAGGAGTAAATTCTTTCTGAAAACTTTTTTCTGCTCTATGGCCTGTACCATTTAGCAAAGTTTCTTTTTGTCCTTCATTTGCTGTTTTCCAACGAGTAGTTCCATAAATAGCTTCACCATTGGTATGCATCCATTGTCCAACTTCTCTTAATATATTCTGACTTTCTAAAGGAACATTTCCTTTACCATCAGGTCCAATGTTCAACAAGTAATTTCCTCCTTTTGAGGCAATATCAATAATGTAATATAAAGTTTCTTTAGTGGTTTTCCAATCGTAATCATAAGATTTATATCCCCATGAATTATTGGTTGTTCCGCAAGTTTCCCAGTACTTTTCAATCACATCGTCTGCAGATGGAATTTTATTATCTCCTGCATCTTCATAATCTCCAAAATTCCAACCCACTCTTCGGTTTACTAAAATATTTGGATTTAATTCATAAACTTTTTTATAGAAATCAAAAGACTGCTCTTCTGTTACAAAACCTTCACCGTCAAACCAAATTAATTTTAGTTTTGGTAACAATTGAATCAATTCTTCTACTTGAGGCATTGCTTTTTTCTTTATATAAGAAACATGCGTGTTGGGACTGGGATCCCATCTGTTTTTGCCAGATGAATGTGTATAAATACCTAAAGAATCATTCACTTTTTTTACATTGGCATAGTTTCCATCTGTTCCATCCATCCAGTCATTTCCGTGAGAATAATAGACTCCAAAATCCAAACCTTCTTCTAAACAAGCTTCGTACAATTCTTTAACAATATCTGCTTTGTAAGGAGTTGCATCTACCATGTCATACTCGGAGCATTTTGAATCAAACAAAGCAAATCCATCGTGATGTTTTGAGGTAATTACAACATACTTCATTCCAGCATCTTTAGCTAATTTTGCGATATTTTTAGCAAAAGATTTGTCGGGATTGAATGTTTCTGCCAGAGCAGCATATTCAGCTCTAGAAATTTGAAAGGCATGCATTAACCATTCTGCCACTTTTGGACCAGGAAAAGGAGAATTGTTTATTTTGGTTCCTTTCCAAACACCTCCTATTTCTGAATACAATCCCCAATGAATAAACATTCCAAACTTAGCTTGTTTAAACCATTTTAAAGCAGCTTGTTTTTCTGGAGATGTGTGCATTTTTAACCATTCTTTGTGATGTACTCCAGAACCAATGGGGTTTTTATAAGAAGGAATAATTCTTATTTGATTAAAATTTGCTTCTGTTTCAATAGTCAAAACATGCTTTTTTGTGATGTCACTAATTTTAATCGTTTTCTGAAACTCAGAAACTATTTTATGATCATAAGTAGTATAATTTTGTTGAATTTTTCCACCTAACTCCTGAGCATTAATTGTTACTGTTGCAATAGTCTCATTTATTGGTAGAGCATCAAAAACAACTTGCACAACATAATCTACAGGATGCTCAAACTCAACATCCCATGCATAACTATTTCCGTTTTTCACAGCATCAGCTTTATTTAACAAAGCCCAATTTGTAGTTTGGTCAAAAATGGGAGTTTCAACTTTGCTTGTTTCCTCTTTTTGTTTACATCCATTTAGACCTAAAAAGACCATGAAAAATGCACAATAAATGATTTTATTTACTCTCATTCTGATTTCAATTGTTGTTTATTTAGTTTTTGTTGCTAGCACATCATATTCGTTTGCTGTCATCCAAGATAAATCAGACCAATACCCTGTATCATTTTTTTGATACGTTCCTTCTGTGGTACGTCCACTAGCAATAATTTTATTTATTTTAGCTGTTAAATCCTTTACTTTTTTAGGGTATTTCTTTGCTAAATTTGTCTCCTCACTAAGGTCATTATCTAAGTCATATAATTCAATTCCTTCTTCTTCCTTTTCAGATGGTAAAATCAATTTCCAGTTTCCTTCGGTAATAGCATACCTGGCATTTTTTCCGTTATCTCCTCTATTTATAATAGGTAAACGGTTATATGTACTTTGAGTTGTTGTTAAAACTGAAGCAAAACTTTGACTATCTTCTGCAGCATTGTCAGAAATATGAACGTCCAATAAACCAGCAAAAGTAGCTAATAAATCTACTTGTCCTACAGGCTGCTCCCATGTTCTACCAGGTTTTTTAATTCCTTTTGGCCAGCGAACAATAAAAGGGACTCTATGACCTCCTTCGTAAACTGAACGTTTTCCTTCTTTAAAACCACCTCTACTATCGTGATTAAAATCTGTAATACGTTTATCCCAAGAATTTTCAGGACCATTATCACTGGTGAAAACAATCAAGGTATTGTCATCTAATCCTGACTCTTTTAAATACGCTAAAATTTGTCCAACATGATGATCTGTTTCTATGACAAATTCACCATAAGCACCTGCATCTCCTTGTCCTTTAAATTCTGGTAGTGGAGCTACTGGATAATGTGGAGAAGTATAAGGTAAATACAGAAAAAAAGGTTTGTCTTTTTTAGCTTCAGTTTCTACCGTCTTCATCCAATCTATTGCTTTTTCTGTAAAGCGAGTTAAACATTGATCGTCCGTAAAATCAGGAGCAACTTCAAACCCATGTTTCCCTAATTTTTCTTTAGTTTCTTGTGGAGTAGTATCATATGGAGGCATAATTCTATAATCCACATGTCTGTCATTTTTCTTTTTGTTGGTATACAATGTAGGAGGTACTTTAGCATACCTTCCTTCAAACCAAGCTAAAATCCCAAAATTTAAAGAAGCAGGAATTCCATAAAAATAATCAAAGCCCTTGTCTAAAGGCATATCTTGTATGGGTTTAGACCAATCACGATTTTTTGGGGTACCTGGAAAATCCATTCCCAAATGCCATTTCCCAACCATTCCTGTATTGTATCCTTGTTTTTTTAAAAGTGACGCCAATGTTTCTCTTCCATCTTCTATCAAACATGTCGCTTCAGATTTCATCACACCATTTTTAAGTGTTGTTCTCCAACTATAGCGTCCTGTTAACAAAGAATATCTAGAAGGTGTACATATTGAAGAAGCACTGTGCCCATTTGTAAACAAAACTCCTTCTTTTGCTAAAAGATCTAAATTTGGTGTTTTAAATTTTGCTTCTTTGTTTAAAGCACTTACATCTCCAAATCCTTGATCATCTGTATAAATAACAATAATGTTTGGCTTCTGAATTTGCTGTCCATATAGATTTCCTACAAATGCAATCATGGCACAAGTTAACCAACAAATTACGTTTTTATTTTTGACTACAAACTTCATTAAAAAGTAGATTTGATCTCATTTAGGCTTACTCCTAAAATTTGTTCAGCAATGGTATTTAGCTCCTCTTTGTCTCCTTGTAAGTGTATGGTTGTTTGAATATGAACCATCGTTTCATTTGGTTTTAAGGCAGCTGCTGGTGATGATGTTTCTAGCTCGTAAAAAGGACCCATTGGAGCTACTCCAGGTTCTGGAGCACCATCATTGTATGCGTTTAGTACATCTCCTGCAAAAGGCTCTTTTTGTTCTTCCCAGGTAGAGTTAACATAACCACAAACGGCTTCTTGTTCATTGTAAGTCACTAAATTTAAAACTCCTCCATTAGCATCATAACTACCTGCAACCCCTTTAGTTCTTTTAGGTCCAACCCCAATTTTTCCTCGTTTGGTTCCATCTCCTTTCATAAACAAAACATGGTCTTTTGTTTGTAAATAATCTTCAGGTATTTTTCCAAAATAAGTGTCGTTAACTTTTTCTCCTAATTCACTTTCCTCTCCTTCTACAAAAGGTATTACAATAGTGGTTTCTGGTGATGGATTGTACATTCCTAACATCCATATAGAAGGCAAGCCTGTTTCTGGAATCCAAGGTTTTTCTCCTATATTTGTGATTTGATTGTTGGTTTGATAGGCCACAAACTCAATTTTATCTGATAGTTCTTTTTTAAGAATTTCTTCTACTGATTGCTTGTTTAAAATAGTTACGGTACGACCAATTCCCATTTTAAAAATAGTACCACTTTTATTGATCAATTCACAACTGTGCTTAAATTCTGCACTGCTTTCTGTTTTAGAAACTAATGTAAAAGCATCTGTGTCTATTACAGATGGAGTTTTCCAATTCGAAAAATCAAAAGTATCACCGGGTTTAAAAAAGATAGAAAATTGTCCGCCTTCTGGTCCTAGCCAAAAACGTTCTTCACCTCCAAAAACGTAAATCTGGTTTTCAATTTTTCCTTGACGTTCTTCGTCTGATAAAAAACCAGCTTTAATTACCTTTTTATTAATCCATCCAAAACCTGCACCTTTTTCAATATTAGTAGTACTGGTCATAACACGTCCTTGATATAAAGGAGCCACTACTACAGCACTGTTGCCTTGCTTTAGTACAATAGTATCTGTGTGTTTTTTAAGAAATGCTAAATCTGAGGAAAAATTGTCTTGTATGTTTTGTGTCATCATAATGAAATACTTGAGAGAGTGGTAACAACTCAATATTTTTGGAATAGATTACCACTTGTTTTAATTTTCAAGGATACTAATATGTAGTTTCTTTTTAGTTAAGTTCATATCTAAATCAACCCAAACGATATCTAATACAATTATTCTAGAATCTTTTGTTTGTACAATTGTTTGGTTGTGTAACAATACATTATTAAAATACACGTTTTATTATTTGGTGTAAAATATCCATACCTTGATCATCTGTCATAACCAAGATGATGTTTGGTTTACTGTTTTTAAGTTTTTTTGAATTCTCTTGTGCATCAGCTATTTCTATAAAAAAAACAGGAGAAACAATATTATCGTGACTCCTGTTTTAGGTATTCTTTTTAGATCTATATTTCTTTATGTTTTAGAATCATTCTTAAAACATAAATATATTTTTGATCTATTAAAAATAGACCTGATTTTTTAACTAAAAATGAGACACTATTTTTTGTTTTTCTTTTTACTCTTTTTTTTACCCTTCTTTTTCTTTTTTGGTGCCTTTATTAATTCATGAAATTTACTTGTTACCATGAATCTATTTTCATCTATAAAAACAACACCACATGCATGTGCATCTTTTGGTACATTAACAGTGTATGTTAATTTATCTTTACTAGACTCTAAAGGTACTTCTATGTATGTTGTGTGTAATTTTTTCTTTCCTGTAGCACTTGGTTTATCAGAAATTTTAATAAGCGCATAGCTTTCAATCACATTCGATTTTCCTTTTTCTAATTGAATAGTAACTGTACGAGAATTCGCATCATATACATCCGTTGCAACTACTGGAATTAACGCTAATTTTTCTTTCTCTGAAGGGTCTTTAACATTTGTGATACTTTTATAAGGCAGTTTAGCATCGTAATCTTTAAGATACTTTTCTAGCTTAGTAGCTAATTTCTTAACAATTTTGGGAGATTGTGCTGCAATATCATTTTGCTCTTCTAAATCATATCGTTTTCCGTCTTTATACAAACGATGTAATACATATTTACCTGAGTTAAAGTTTTTATACAATTTATAGTCTCCAGATCTAATAGCCGATTGGTTTTTAACATCATCTCCATAAGGATAATGCCACCATAAATCTTCTCTAGGTTTTCCTTTGTTATCTTTTACATCACTTTCGTTATTTAACAAGACATCAGAAATATCTAGTCCATCTAAATCATCACTGTATTTAGAAGGTATTTTACTATTTGTAAGGTTTAAAATAGTTGGATAGAAGTCTAATTGATTGATTAAAACATCTTTTGTTTTTTCCTTTGGAATACTTGGTCCAGAAATAAGCATTGGGACTCTAATACCACCTTCTTCGCTATATTTTTTACCCTTATCTAAAGGAGCATTGTCAGACATTACTTCAGCTTTACGAGTTTCTGCTCCACCATTATCCGATGAAAAGAAAATGTAAGTAGTCTCGTATAATTTTTTACCAGGATTTCTAGGATCGTCTGTTTTCTTTAACAAATCTACCACACGACCTAAACTCCAATCTAAGGTGGTAACCATAGCCCCAAAATAAGGATTGTTCTGACCTTCTTTAGTCCATTCAGCATCTACTTCTGGAAGCTCTACTCCTAATTTATCACAATAATAGTCTAATAATGCGCGGTTTTTTGAGTGAATTGGATAATGAACCATCCAATGTGCTAAATATAAAAAGAAAGGTTCCTCTTTACTTTCGGTAATAAATTTAAGTGCATTTTCTGTAACCGCATCCGTTGGATAAGAAATTCCTTTAGGGTTCTCCTTTGTAAAAGGAAAATATTTTTCTTTACTTAAACGATATGGATCATTAGCGTCATTTGTTGCAAATGCAGTCAAACGAGTATCTGGCTTTTTAGGTCCTTGGTGTGCTCCTCTAGATTCATGCGCAAAATCAAAACCTTGATTTTTAGAGCTCTGTATATCCATTGCTCCTGCATGCCATTTTCCAACATGTCCGGTTTTATAACCATTCATTTTTAAAGCTTCAGCAATGGTAAAGTTTTCAGGCATTAATCCCTCTGGAAAATAAGGATTGATATATTGTTCTGATCTTTGAGCCTTAGGAATTCCACCTCCACTCACATTGGTTATCCCTGTTTTAGCAGGATGCAATCCACTTAAAAGTGCAGATCTTGATGGAGCACAAGTAGGTGCTGGAGAATATGCATTCGTAAAGTTGATGGCATCTTTTGCCAGTTTTGCAATGTTTGGCGTATCCCAAGCACACGGCTCATCCAGGTCATTTAATTGTACGTCTTGCCAACCTAAATCATCTGCATAAAAAATGATGACATTTGGTTTTATTAATTTAGAATTCTTTTGACTATTCATCGTATTAGATACAAATAGTGATAAGAATAATAAACCTAAAAGATTTGTTTTATTTTTCATTTGTAAGTGTTTTATTTTTTCTGTTTTTCTTAACTTTTTTAGGTGCTTTTAAAGCATGAAATTTACTTTTAACCATAAATCTGTTTTCATCTATAAAAATGATACCTGCTTCTGTTACTCCAACTGGAAGTGTTAAGGTATATTCTGAGGTCTTTTTATTAAATTCTCCTTCTAATTTTGTAAAAGGTTCGTGAACTTTTCTTTGTTTTCCATTTTTTGAAACGGCATGTAAATCTTTGTAAGATATCAATCCATAAAACTCAATAACTTTAGAGTTCCCTTTTTCTAATGTAACTGTAATTTTACGTGATGAAGGATCAAAAGAATCTGTTTTAATTTTTGGAATAGCAGCTACATTTTCTGGTTCTCCTTTTATTTTTGAAGGATTTTTATAAGGGAATTTAGCATCGTAATCTTTTAAATATTTTTCTAATCTGGTAGATAAATCTTTAACGACCTCAGGAGACTGTTCTGCAATGTCAAATTTCTCTTCTAAATCTGCTCTTTCACCATTTTTGTACAAACGGTATAATTCATAATTACCTTTTACATGGTTTTTATACAATTTATAATCTCCCGCTCTTATTGCAGATTGCATTTGAAATTCACGATTATGAGGAAAATGCCACCATAAATCTTCTCTTGGCTCTCCATTGTTATTTTTGATAACAGTTTCATTATTTAACAAAACACCGGAAATATCTGATCCATCTAAATCTGAACTGTACTTAGTAGGTATCTTACTATTTGTAAGGTCTAAAATTGTTGGGTAAAAATCTAATTGATTTACCAATCCATCATATACTTTCCCTTTTGGTATATTTGGTCCAGAAATTAGCATTGGCACTCTAATACCTCCTTCTTGAGCATATTTTTTTCCTTCATCTAAAGGAAAGTTATCCGTTACAATTTCTTTACCTACGTGTTCAACAGCTCCATTATCAGAAGAGAAAAAGATGTATGTAGTTTCATAAAGTTTTTTACCAGGATTTCTAGGGTCGTCTGTTTTCTTTAGTAAGTCTACCACACGTCCTAAACTCCAGTCTAAAGTGGTTACCATAGATCCAAAATAAGGATTGGTTTGACCTTCTGTAGTTACAGGTACATCTTTTGTTGGGAAATCAATTCCTAACTTATCACAGTAGTATTGTAATAACTCGCGGTTTTTAGTGTGAATTGGAGAATGTACCATCCAATGTGCTAAATATAAGAAGAAAGGTTCTTTTTTGCTTTCATCAATAAATTTAAGAGCATTCTCTGTAATTTCATCATATGGGTATGAAATTCCTTCTGGAGATTCTTTGGTAAAAGGAGGATATTTTTCATCACTTAAACGGTAAGGATCATTCTTTGCTTTTGTCGCAAATGTATTCAAACGATTGTCTGGCTTTTTTGGCCCTTGATGTGCTCCTCTAGATTCATGAACAAAATCAAAACCTTGGTTTTTTGATTTTTGAGAATCGTCATGTCCTGCATGCCATTTTCCAATATGTCCTGTTGTATATCCATTCATTTTTAAAGCTTCCGCAATTGTAAAATGTTTTGGAAACAATCCTCCTTCAAAAAAAGGTGATATATAATTTTGGCTTTGCTCTGCGTTAGGCATTTGCCCCCCAGCAACGTGTGTTACTCCTGTTTTGGTAGGATGTAACCCACTTAAAACAGCACATCTAGACGGAGCACATGTAGGTGCAGGAGAATATCCGTTCGTAAAGTTTATGGCATCTTTGGCTAATTTTGAAATATTAGGCGTTTCCCATGGGCTTGGTTCGTCCAGATTATTTATTTCTGTGTCCTGCCAACCTAAATCATCAGCATAAAAAATAATGACATTGGGTTGTATGCTATTTTTCTGACCCTGAACGGGAATAGAGAAAAGAGAAACTGCTAGAATTCCTATCAAAAAACTATGTATTGTTTTCATTTTTATAATTGTTATTGTTTTGTATACTTTATTTATTTCCAATCTAATGTTGCTGTTTTCTTTTCTATGTCTAAGGTGACGTCTAGATATTCAAAAGATCTAGTATATACATACCCTTCTTTTTGAGCTGGACCTTTTGGAGCTCCTAATTTCTTTTTGTACTGAGGAAATGTTTTTAACCACACAGATGAATCGTTTCCTTTGCCATCTCTACGTTCATTTACACTGTAACCGTCATGAGGGTATACATAACTATATTTTTCTGCACACACTAAAAAGATAGCTAGTAGATAGTCTAAGCGATTAGAAAAGGAATCATCTAAAACCACTTCTTTTCTTTGATCATCAAAACCTACCACTGTATGCTCTCCTGCTTCTCCTAAACCTAAAGACATGGCAATAACATTGCCTTCTCTTGCTGATTTTTGAACAGCTTCAATCCCTTTAGCTAAATAATCTGCATAACTCATTCCAAAACTTTCA
Source organism: Wenyingzhuangia sp. 2_MG-2023 (assembly GCF_030548295.1). Lineage (GTDB taxonomy): Bacteria > Bacteroidota > Bacteroidia > Flavobacteriales > Flavobacteriaceae > Wenyingzhuangia. The sequence goes on along the minus strand of NZ_JAUOSB010000001.1, from coordinate 99,222 downwards.
TGTTCAAATCCTTCTAGATATGATCCGTTAAAAAACTTTAAATATTCTCTACCGACATCTTTAAATTCTGGACGAACTCTTAAAATATTTGCAATCAATAAATTGTCTTTTCCTAATCTTGTGTTTAACTGGTTCATCATTGATAAGTAGCCTGTTTCTAACTCTTTTTGTTTTGCATCACCAACACGACTTTTAAAAAAAGAAGGAACTAATACCTTGATGTTTGCATCCATGAATATACCATCAATATATGGGTTACTTGTTATCTTGGCAACATGATCAATCCAATAATTACGAACATTTTCTTGAGATAAATCAAAAAAACCAGTCTTATTATTAGTCATTAGAGCTTTTTTTCCTTTTTCATCTACTAAAATTGCTTCAGGATGTTTTTTTAAAAAAGCTTCATCTTCTTGATAACTTGGCCAATTAATAACTACATTTTTATAATACAAAATTTTTGTATTGGGGTTTGTTTTTTTAACTGCTTCCGCAGCTTTTATCGTCCCTGCTTCTGTAGAGCCATAAGTTCTACTTCCTGTTGTTTTTTCAAAAGTAATTAATGGGTGTTTTGCTATAAACTTAATTTCTTCTTTTGTAAAAGCTGTTGTTTTACGTAGGTGCATATACAAAGGCATGGTGTCCCATGAAAATTCGGGATAATTATGTTTAGTTGAAACAGCTGTTTTTTCTTGAGCTATACAGAAGGATGAACAGGTAATAATTAATGAAAATAAGATTTTGTTTATCATTTTACATATCGTTTTTTGCATAATTCAAAGGTGACTTTTAATATTAAATACCTCAATTTAAGAAAACACCTTTTGTTAGAATAAAGACTATTTCTTGGTTTTATTAGCATATGTGAAAATAGACGATTTGAGTTCTTCATCTTTGCTGTTTTTAAGCATTTTATTGCTGTATTATGAAGTTTGTTTAAGCAAATCGTTACTAGATTAGAGAAACAATTATTGTTGGTTAAGAGTTGATTTAGTGTTTGTAAAATACAATTTACGACAAGAAAACAATTGTTTTTATCATTGTCGTTTGATTTTTTGATGAATTTCTCCGCTTTTTGACAAAGCAATTTAGATGTAAATGTGAAAAAGTACATCAGTAAAGTGGAGGCTAATATAAAGTTACAGGATGTAGAAAAACGGAAGCTATATGAGTTAAAATTGGTACATACTAAAAATCATTGGAACGTAACTAAAGAATTTAAAGACAAACCAGAACTTGCTCAAAAAAGAAAAGAGGTTGGGGTTACTTACTTTAAATTGTTAGTAGAGGCATTTGGGAAAGATTGTGCAATGGAAATTTCTAAAGTATATAAATAAGATGGAAGCAAATTTCTTGAAATTATCAAAGTTAAGTTTGCTTTTTTATAGACTAGTACACTTCGTTTTTTTTGCTCAAGAGGAGTATGCAGATCCCAAATATGTAAAAGTATTTTAAAGAAAGAAGGAGTATTTATAACTCCTAATTATGAATTTGTAGATACTTTTAAAACGTATGACAATTCTAAATTGTTTTACCAATATACGAGGATTGTTTATAGAGGGTTTACCTTTAGCCAAAGCAAAGAATATCGATAATTTTTTTGTTGTTGGTGTGGTGGGGCTAAACATATTAAAAAAGGAAAAAAATATCTGTTGCAGATTTGATGCATGGGGGGGGAGATGCTTTTATTATATGGGGTGAATAAGGATATATAGCATAGCCATTGCTTTAGAGGAGCAGGTGTCTGTGATAAGGATTCTAATTTTAAATACGCAGGATCCTAAAAGGGATGATTTTTTTAACGATGTTGACAGCCCATTACAGGAACAATGGCTTTACCATGCGGTTGCAGATGGAATCTTGGTGAATAGTTTGTTAAGAGATCCAAATTTCAAAACGCACGTAGATGTCAATCATATTGGAATTACATGGATTTCTTGGGAAAGCATTTTAACAAATGTAGTTACGGGTATAGACAAATCGTTTTGACTATTCAATACCAGTATACGGATGTGGATATTTATATGAAACACCACAAACTTTTACATATAGCGAGACTGAAGGTGGTACTGGTCTATATCAAGCATTAACTGCTACTTATGCTGGAACTGTTACATTTTCAACAACACCAACACCTATTAAATTTGAAGTTATAGATTTAGATTTAGGTACTTCAGAATCAGTTACTGCAGTAAGAGTATATAATTTTAATGTTATTGATAAAGTTGTTCCTGTAGATACTTTAGATCCAGAAGCAGTTTTGGATGCAGGAAATGAGTGGTATCATCACTATAGTTCAGATATATTTGGAGCAACAATTTTTGAAGTACTAGGTGGTGTGTTTTTAGAACAAGAATCAGCAGTGACTACACCAACTACTATTGGAAATAGCAGTCCATTAGTTGCCAAATTCACAAAAGAAGATGAAGCACACTCGCAAATAAAGTTTCAATTACCAGGTGTTATTACAACAGCAAATCAATCCTCTGCTATTTTTAAAATAAGAGCCTATGCACCTTCAACTAATGTAGATGGAAGTTCTGGTAGAAGATTAAGATTGTTTTTACGAGATGGAACTGAAACAGCAGGACAAAAGAACGTTACAATTGATGTTACTGTTTTTGATCAATGGCAAGAATACACCTTTGATTTTTCAGAGACAAACCTTACAGAAGGTGTATCTTATAGCACTGTAAACCTATTAATTGACCAACCTGATGCGGATTTTCTTGCTACAGGAAATATATATTATCTAGATGCTTTTCAAGGTCCTTCTTCAGCTTACGTTACCAACAGATAACATTGAATTCGTTAATGCTTCTATGGTTGCTTATCCTAATCCTGTAACAAGCAGTTTTCAAATAGACTCTAGTATAGCTATTGAAAATGTAAAATTATATAATATTACTGGTCGTTTATTAAAAACATTTAATGGTAATGGAAACTACGATGTTAGTGATTTAGCAACAGGAATTTACTTTGCAAAGATTAAGACTCCATTTGGTTTTAAAACATTAAAAGTTATAAAAGAGTAAATATTTGCATTAAAATAACAGATTAGATCATAAGAAAGTTTCTTAGTATTCATTTACTAAGAAACTTTTTTGTTTTTATAATTTACAAATTCATAGAGGAACTCTGCTTATTCTAGATCTTATCTATTTTTAGCTTATAGAAATGACAAAGTTCAACGAACTCTTAAACTATAAAAAAAACCACAAGAATAAAGCATGTTATTGACTGAATCAAGCAAGAAAACATCATTCTATCCTTCTATTTTTGAATGTATTAATCTTTAATATATATATTATGAAAAAACAATTACTTACAATTACTCTAACTTTATTAACAACAGTAGTAACCTTTTCGCAAGAAGTTTGGTATGATGTTGACAACGCTGTTACTGATTTAACATTAACAACTCCATGTGATGGTTGTTCTATAACAACAGTAGCAAATCCTGATGCGACAGACCCAACAAGTACTACAAATGTAACCTTATGGAAAGTAGCTGCTAATTCTACTGCAGAAAACAAACAAGTTAAGTTAGATTTTAACTCTGGGTATGGTATTCCTATAGAGGATGTTTCTACTTTAGAAGTAACTGTACGCGCATATTTTCCTGAATTCGATTATATCAAAAATTATGATAGTGCTGTACGTTTTAGACTATTTTTATTTGATGCTAATGGGAATACATCTTATGTACAGGTTAAATTTCAAGAAGATAAAGAAGCTGGTTGGCATCAATTGAACTTTGATTTTAGCTCATTTTCTGGGGCAACTCCAGAAACAGACATCGTTAGTGCAGAGCTTAGAACAATATATCAAAGTGCTAGATTTACGAATTTAGATAACGATCTTAATTATTATATTGATACCGTTTCTAGCAATAAAGAAATAGCTCCTATTACATCATTGTCCGTTGATGGTCAAGAATTAAACGATTCTACATTAGCAATATACCCTACCAACGTAGTGAATACTTTTGAAATTTCAAAAGATATTCTTTCTGCTGAAATATTTAATTTAACTGGACAAAAAGTTAAAACATTTGGATCTCAAAAAGAATTTAATGTTTCAAATCTAGCAACAGGTTTGTATTTATTTAAGGTTCAATTAAGTAATGGAACTAAACAAGCGGTACGTTTTATTAAACAGTAAGTAACGCATTCATCCAATAAAAAAAGGTTCCTTAGTTATATTTAACTAAGGAACCTTTTTTGCTTTTATTGATTTACATATTTGTAGAGAGTCCTTCTTATGCTATATCTTATCTATTATAGCTTTATAGAAATGATAAAGTTCAACAACTCTTCTTATAGCTATAAAAATCTCTTCTTTAAACCAGGTTCTCATGTATTAAAACTACTTGGTATTTTTATTGTGTACTAAAGATATATGCTATTTAAGGAACCTATACCTCGTTTAAATATAACTGAACCATTACTATTATTTTCTAATATATAAAAGCACCTCAAAATTAAATTTCAGGGTGTTTTTTATATCTAAAGGAGTTGACTTGTTGCATTTCTAATATTTCTAGTCTTTTAACTCTACTTGTGTCTAGATCATTAAAAAATTATTACTAAACATGAATGAAGAATTATGATATATGGAAATCAAACTAAGTAAATACAATAACTTTATTTTCTAACAATTTTATATAAAACGAACCCCCTCTAAAATTAGAGGGGGTTCGTTAATTGGGAAATAATAAACTATTCTTTTAATAGTTTTATTCTTCTGTTACTACCATCCTTAAACATCACATTTAAGATGTATAAGCCTGATGGTAGATTCGATATATTAATATCTCTATAAGTGTTAGTAAATTCATATACTTTGGCTCCAGACACGTTGTATAAGGTACCTGATACTACTTCCTTTGTAAGACTAAAAGCATTCTTCACCGGATTGGGATATAGACTTAAACTTTCATTACTCTCTTTATCAACATCATCAATTCCTAAAGTAACTTCTTTTAGACTAAAGACAATATCTTCAATTCTGAATCTTGGTGCTGACTCTACTGGATTTGTAAGTCCTGTAGTTACAATTTTGATTTCTATGGCTTCACTGTTTGTTAATGTAATTGGAGTATCAAATACATATTCAAAACTGTTTCCTTCTCTATTCCCTCCACTTGTATATGTAGGTGGTTGTTGAGTATTTCCATTAATGGTAATGGCAACATCTACAACATCCTCCTTTTGAGAAATAACATCAAATGCAACTTTATTTAGAGCCATCTCATAACCTTCTTCTGATTTTACAAGAAATTTAACTCCATCTCCCTCAACATTATCATCTGGATCAATTTCTGTTCTAGTTTGTAAATAACTACTACCTTCGGTTGTGTTTCCAATCAATTCAGAGTAATTATCTAAAGCAAGAAAAGTTTGTTCCAAATCTGAACTATTCAGCGTTATTTCATGAAGTGGTTCTACAACTTCTGAAACATTAAATATAAGATCTACAAATCTCACTCTCGGTGTTAACTCATCTGAATTAGAAAGTGATGTTGTTATAATTTCTATCTCTTGAGATGCTTGTGTAAATGTAATTGGAGTATCAAATTCGAATAATTCAGGAGTATTATTATTGGTACTTATATACGTAAAACTTTGTGTTTCACCCGCAATTTTAATATCTACATTTACTACATCTCCTGCTTGAGATATAATACCCAATGTAATTTTATCACAAGTTATAGATGCAACATCAGCAGGAGCTTTTACATAAAATTTAGCTCCATCTCCTCCTTCTTCAGTCCTCGCTTGTAAATAAGCTGTACCACCTACAGTTGTATTTCCTATCAATTCAGCATATTCACTTACTATTTTAAAAGACTGCACAGCATCAGAACTATTAATTGTTATCTTATGAGGATTAAATATTGATAGTGCTTCCGATTTTACTAAAAAATTATTTTCATCTACTAACGTAAAGATAATCCCTGTGGCTACTTCTGGCACTTCAGCCGTAATCACATTGCCATTTATAGTTGCAGGAAGTTCAAACCACTCTATTTCTTTTGAATCTTCATCTACTATCCTATATAGTAAATAAGCCGTTTCAATAATAGCATCTCCAGGATTAGTAGTTAATGTTGCTGTAGCTACACCTGTATCCTGATCAAAAACTGTTGAAGCAACAGACGGAACAATATCTTGATTTTCTAATGGATCACCATTATAATCAGGATTAAACACTGGGTATCTTGCATTGTTTTCTGCTAAAAGAGTCTCTAATTTTAAGATCATTTCATTTTTAAGAGATGCATCCATCGTATCTATCACATCATACATCTCCTCTATATCATTATCAGATCCATCGTCATTATACAATTTATAAGCTTCATAATAACCTCCATCAACATAGATTTATACAATTTATAATTTCCACTTCTAATCGCTGACGATGATCTTGCATCTGTTCCATGAGGAAAATGCCAAAAAAGATCTGTTCTTACTGTATCGTCATTGTTTTTTATTTCTGTTTCAGTTCCACTTAAAAACGGATATAAACTGACACCATCTAAATTAGCTATTACATCTGTATTATCAGCATGCTCATCAGCTCCTGTAACCTCCATAATTGTAGGGTAAAAATCTAAATGAGAAACCATATTATCATATAATTGATTTTCTACAATACCAGGTCCAGCAATCACAAGAGGAGTACGCAAACCACCTTCTTTGGTGTTTGTTTTCCCTAAATCTAAAGGATAGTTATCTGTAATAATTTCTGACCCATGAACTTCTGCACCTCCATTATCTGATGAAAAAATAATGTACGTCGTTTCAAATAATTTTTTCCCTGGATTTCTTGGGTCATCCGTTTCTTTTAAATAATCTACAACTCTCCCTAAACTCCAATCTAAACTAGCAATCATTGCTCCATAATATGGATTTGTTTGCCCAGAAGTCGTAATATTTGCATCCGATGTTGGTAGAGGTATTCCTAATTTATCACAATAATATTGTAGCAATGCTAAATCTCTTGTTTAAATAGGAGAGTGCACCAACCAATGAGCCATGTAAAGAAAAAAGGGTTCTTCTTTGTTATCAGCCATAAAATCCAATGCAAGTTCTGTTACCGCATCATAAGGTCTTCCATCTTCATCTAATCGATAAGGATCATCTTCAGCATCTGTAGCAAAGTCAACAGACCTGTCACCGATACTTCTCGTAATCCCTCTATCAGTATCTTGGTAATCAAAACCTTGATCTACGGCCTCTGGATAAATATTGTGATTCGCTGCCATATGCCATTTACCAACATGACCAGATACATATCCTAAAGGTTTCAACGCTTCAGCTATGGTAACTTCGTCAAGTTGTAATCTACCCGGAAAATATGAAGGTATGATTTTATTTGAATTTTTCCCTTCAGGTATTTGACCTCCAGCTACATGAGTCATTTTATTTTTAAGAGGCATTCTACCACTCATGGTACCTCCTCTTGATGGTGCACAACTTGGTGCTGAAGCATAGGCTTGTGAAAAATTAGCTCCACTTTGAGCCAATGCTAACATATTTGGTGTTTCCCAAGGAACAACATCCCCAACATCATTTAACTGAGTATCTTGCCAACCTAAATCATCTGCATAAACAAAAACAATATTTGGTTTAACTATGTTTTGACTATATATCTGTGATATAAAAAACATAGCAAATAAATAAATTAAAGTATTTTTTCTCATTATTATTATTTTAAATTTTATACAAAGAAATGTTTTATGGAATGCAAAACATTTCTGTATTTAATCATAACGTTGTTTAAATCCACTGTTTTCGTAAAAAAACACTCCTAACTATGATAATTATTTATGTAAATACAAATAATACACTATAAATATCAAAAACAACCATGTGTGTAAACATATCAGTCAATAGGTTTTTATTCTACTAGGTAGATGACTTTCTGGGGGTATAAATGCTCTAAGGCTAGTGTATGGACAGACAAAAGTCTGTTATAGACTATGTTTATTTAGATATTATTATTTTTTTAGTGATATTATGGTTGTTACCACTTAAAAGGTTTACAAAATAGATTCCTGGATGTAGTGTAGACAAATCTAATTTTATGGTTGAAGTTCCATTGTTCCATGTTTTTGTGAATACTCTAGTACCTAGTATCGTATAAATTTCCATATCGGTAACATCTGTACCTATACTAGTAATTGTTAACTCATCAACTACAGGATTAGGAAACAAGTTAATTTGAGATGGATTAGATGAGGAGTTAATAAAATCATCTGTTGATAAAAGAACTTCATCGGAATTCCCAACTAGAAAAGCTCCTTCAGGTCTTACATAGGGTTCGTAATCAGGTATTGGACTAGCCATCAATCTATCGTTAATTGTTTTCATAATCACCATTTCGTCAGGAGTCATATATCCTGCAATTCCAGCAGTACTAGATACCGTATTAGCAAATGTAACTCCAGCTTTGGCATCGATAAGAATTTTAGAAAACCTGTAAGCGTCTTCTATTCCAAATATTAAATCAGATCTGGTACCATGCCAAGAAGCTCTAATGGGAAACCATGCATGTTTTAATACTTGTTTTTTTTCATAAATAGACCATGGATTGCCAACCATAGCAGGGATTGTAAACTCTTCATATCCCCATGAATTTGGAGGAGCACCACCACCTAATGAAGAAACATGACCTCTTGTAAAATCTGAATAAGAGTTATTTCCTCTAAAATTGGATACATTATAATCTCTTTCGTCTTCATCATCAATTCCATCAGAATCAACAGTAACTGCTTCTCCCTCTATATAATGTAAATGCCCAAACTCAGAAACTGACATCGCAGCTCCAGGATCTGCATCTTTAAACATTTGTACAAAATCTTCTAAATATCCATCGTCACGAAGTGTTGAGGTTGTATCGAACCAATATCCATCAGCATATTCTGCTATAGCAGGAATAAATCCTTGTACTAAATCCTTATAAGCTAAATATTCATTTCCATCAAAATTTGCTGTATAATAGGCTGTCCAAGCAGCTTGTGCTTCATCACTTGCCCTATTTAAATAATTTGTAGATATGTATAAAATAATCTTCTTCCCAGAGTTTTTTAGCGTTTGTAAAACTTCAATCATAATTTCTTGATTCTCAGTACTAGGTACTAAACTTTCGTGTATTTCAGTAGCTACATCTACATTGGTATTATCTCTGATAGTAAAATAATGTGAATGAGCAAAATAAGAAAGATTTGTAATCACATGTCCTAGAGCAGGAAGTTCTGTTACTAGCTCCTGTACACCGCTTATAGCATCATGGCCACTTGCTACTTCTGCATCTAGTCTTTCTCCACCCCAAACAGGAAATGTACCTCCCCATGAACCCGCTAACCACGCCGCTGGATGACCTATAGTAGTTGTTGTTTGATCTGTTGATCCATATATTTCATCAAAATAGTAAGTCATAGCTGGTTCTTCTTTACTACCATTGGCTAAACCAATTATCATAAGGTCGTATCCTCCAACATCTAGTACATTTTGTGGAATAGCAACATCCTGAAAATGAAACGTAAAAGTTTCCCATTCTTGCCCAACTGTGAATTTCAATTGTTCATAAACACGTGTTCCTTCATCAGAACTTTGAAAAAACACTCTAAGTTTTGAGTTGTTAGACGTTAGCTCTTCAGTAGGTATGTCTATATATGCTTTAAGCGTAACTGTATAATCAGTTAAATCGGTCACATAATTGAACAGGTTAAAAGGTAAAAAATTACTAGTCCCTGCAGGTCTATTGTATTTAGAGACAAGGGTGTGTGTATTAATCCCTGAAGTATTAGGGTTTGGAAAGTTTCCTGTTAAATTTGTAGGTACATCTTCTTCGGCTGTAAACTCAATTTTACGCGTATTTGTTTCATCTTCTAGCCACAAAAATTGTGCATTCACAAACTGTGAAAATAAGATGAAAGATAAAAAGAATGTTAAAAATTTATTCATGATTATAGTTACTTAGTTAGCAAATTAAAAACGTAGATACAAAATGTTATTTATTCTTAAATAAATTAGACCAATAACGGGTTTCCCCTTAGCCTGTAATATTTTATTGAGTTTTAATTGTTTTCACTTTTCCATGGAATAATATTAGCTATACCCGTTGTGCATTTAGAGTGAAATTTATCAATTTGAAAGAAATTCAAAATAGTTTTGAATCAAAAACTTAATTTCAGGAAAAAAATGATTCTCGATACAATTTTCTATCAAAAATCACTCGAACTGGCACTTTTTTTATCATTTAAGATTACTAAAATATACAACGAGGTATCTATGTCATTTTTAGAAAATCCTCCTTTGGTACTTCTTCCTACTTTAGTTATTTTCTTCCGATAAACTTCTTCAAAGTTACTCTATATATATAACAATAGTATTTTCTCTATATCGTCAAAAACTTGCTCTAAATGACTTAAAACTTCATTGTTAATTATTTTTTTGGGTTAGAATATTACGTGGTATTTAGTTTAAAATCAGTAGGTAACATACTTTTAGTTAAATAGAAGCAGAACTCTTAGTTGTCATGTTCTAGAGTTTGTTTTTATTAATATAGAGCAAGGAAATGGTGAGTTAGAGAATATATTTACTAGTGGTATGTTATATTTTTGTGATATTCACAAACATAAGACGTATTAAATGTACAAATCAATAATTACAGTTATAGTTTTAATTTTGGGTAAAAATATATGGGCTCAAAAGAAAGCAGATACAAGTCGTCCTAATATCATTTTTATTTATGCCGATGATATGGGGATAGGTGATGTTTCTCATACTACAGGGAAAGCTGCAACACCAAACATAGATCGTATGGCTGCAGAAGGCATTCGTTTTACGGATGCACATACTTCATCTTCTGTTTGACTCCGTCTCGCTATTCTCTTTTAACAGGACGTTACAATTGGCGTACAACATTAGCTAAACATGTCATCAATAAACCTACGACCAAACCATTAATCAAAAAAGGGGAAACAACGGTTGCAAATTTGTTAAAGCAAGCAGATTACCATACAGCTATGGTTGGTAAATGGCACTTAGGTATTGGTTGGGAATTGTTACCTAATTACAAAAAAGAGAAATGGCAAATAGGTAGTGGATGGAATATAGATTATACAAAACCAGCCATAACGCCTACAAGTAATGGTTTTGATTACTTTTATGGAATAGCAGCTTCTTTAGATATGCCTCCGTATGTATATATTGAAAATGAAAAAGTAACAGAACTTCCTTCGGTTATGAGTGACCCAAAGGTACGTTCTAGAAAAGGGCCTTCTGCTCCCAATTTTAAATCAGGTGAATGTTTGCAAGTTTTTGCAGAAAAATCTGTTGATTACATAAATGAGAGAGCTGGAGAAAAAGAACCTTTCTTTTTATACCTACCTTTAACTTCTCCGCATACTCCTATTGTTCCTAGTGAAAAATGGAGAGGAAAATCTGAATTGGGTCCTTATGGAGATTTTTTAATGGAAACGGATTGGGTTGTAGGAGAAGTATTAAAAGCACTTGACAAACAGAATTTAGCCAAAAACACCATTGTTTTATTTTCTACGGATAATGGATGTTCACCTGCTGCAAAAATTCCTGCTTTACAAAAGAAAGGACACTCACCTAGTGGAAATTTAAGAGGAAATAAAGCTGATATCTACGAAGGTGGACATAGAGTTCCTTTTATCATTCGTTGGCCAGAAGTTATAGAAGCAGGAACGCAAACAGATAGACTAACATGTATGACTGACTTTATTGCTACTTGTTCTGATATTACAGGGATAACATTAGATGAAACATCAGGTGTAGATGCCATTTCTTTTTTACCAACGTTAAAAAATCCAACAAAAACAAATAGAGAAGACATCATTAGTCATATTATTAATGGGTCTTTTTCTATCAGAAAAGGAAATTGGAAACTAGCACTTTGTCCTGGGTCTGGTGGTTGGAGTACTCCAAGAGCTGGTAAAACTCCAGCAGGATCTCCTAGTTTGCAGTTATTTGATTTGTCTAGTGATATTGCAGAGACTACCAATCTATATGATAAATACCCTGAAAAAGTAGAAGAATTAACCCAACTACTTCAATCTTATGTTGACAAAGGAAGAAGTACTCCTGGAAAACTTCAACAAAATGATAGAGAAGTAAATATATATGCAGAAGATAAAGCAAAATAATTTACTATTTAAAAAGGAATGAAAAAAGTAATTACCTTATTATTAATCTTGTGTGTTGTGTCAATGTATGCACTAGATATTCATGTCGCACCCCATGGTTCGGATGCCAATGATGGAACAGAGTCTAAACCTTTGCTAACTATAAAAGCAGCTCAAGCTAAATTAAGAGCTAGTGGACGTATAGGAAAAGAAGCATGTAACATTATGATACATGAGGGAGTTTATAGATTAAAAACACCTTTACAAATTACCACAGCAGATAGTGGTAGTGAACAATTTCCTGTTGTTTATTCGGCAGCTAAAAATGAAAACGTAGTTATTACAGGAGCACAATTAATCACCTCTAAATGGGAAAAATTTAAAGATGGTATTTATCGTACCCATGTGGGAGATTTAAATGCAATTGATCAACTTTTTGTAGATCAGAAAAGACAACACATGGCACGATATCCTAATTTTAATACTGGTTTTATACCTACAGATGGTGATCCTTCTGTACGTGGAAAAAAAGCAGGAACAGTTCCTTTTTCAGGAGCAGCTCCAGATGCTTGGGATGCTAAAAAAGCGGCTGAATGGAAAGATCCTACCGGAGCCATTCTAAACGGTATGCACAGAGGATTATGGGGAAGTCAGCATTATTTTGTGACTGGTAAAAACAATAAAGGCGAATTGGTGTACGAAGGGGGTTGGCAAAACAACCGTTCTGCTCCACCTCACAAAGGGTATCGAATGATAGAAAACGTTTTTGAAGAATTAGATGTTCCTGGGGAATGGTATCATAATACTAAGGACGGTTGGTTGTATTATATGCCAGAAGCGCATGTAAATCTTAACAACACAAAAATTGAAGCTGTGCTTCAAATTAAGCACCTTATTGAAGTTTACGGAGATTATAAACTACCTGTTGCAGAAATGGTTATTCACAAAAGTGGTAATGCACAAAAAGAGACCGTTGTTAAAAATTACGAAACAAACAAAGCTGTTAAAAACGTTCATATTACAGGGATTCATTTTACAGGTACTAAAAGAACTTTAAGAGAAACCATTGAGCCTTTACTAAGAAGTGATTGGTGTGTATACCGTGGTGGAGCCATCCATATGAGAGGAACAGAAAATATTGTCATCGATCATTGTTCTTTTAAAGAATTGGGAGGAAATGCAGTATTTGTTGATAGCTACAGTCGTAATATCCAAATAAAAGAAAATATTTTTCAAAATAATGGTTCTACGGATGTGAACTTTGTTGGTTCCTTTGCTGCAGTTCGTGATCCTTCATTTAGTTTTCAACATCTTCCTCCACCATTGGATGAAATAGATACTACTATTGGACCTAAATCTGAAGAGTATCCAGCAGATTGTATTGTTGAAAATAATTTAATGATGCTTTGTGGTCGTTTTGAAAAACAAGCCTCAGGAATTAATATTTCTATGTCATCAAGAATTACACTTCGTCATAACACCATTAGTCACACACCAAGAGCTGCCATTAACGTTTGCGATGGTACTTGGGGAGGTCATATTATAGAATGGAATGATTGTTTTGAAACGGTTTTAGAAACACACGATCATGGAGCTTTTAATTCTTGGGGAAGAGATCGTTATTTGGTTTAGAGCTGGACCTTCTGGACCTGACTTTAGAGATAAGAATGGAAAAGCAATGATTAGTTATTATATAGAGAAATATCCAAATGCTCCTTTGTGGGATGCTTATCAGACAACTACTATTAGAAATAACAGAATGCAATGTGATCATGGTTGGGATATCGACTTGGATGATGGATCTACCAATTATGAGATTTACAATAATATAAGTCTATCAGGTGGTATAAAAACACGTGAAGGATATCACCGTACCGTTACAAATAATGTAATCCTCGGAAAAGGATACACCTGTAATGTGCCCTATCCAAAACCAACACATGATATTTTTGAAAGAAATATTCTATGGGGTTCACCAATATATCGTTCTAGTAATCCAACACTTTGGGGAGGAACTAGAAATTTCAATTTCGTTCACAATCCTGATTCTGAAAATGTTGTACCTGCTTACGGTGCACAAGAACAAACACAGGATGATGCTGAAAGTTTGTATGGTAATGTTCTTTTTTCGGGAAAACCTCAACATGGCGACTTTACCGTCTCAAATAAATCAGCAGCATTAAGTCTTGGTTTTAAAAACTTTGAGATGACTGGTTTTGGTGTTACTTCTGATAAATTGAAAAATTTGGCAATGAAACCTAAAATTCTTGCTCCTAAAGATGTAGCCTCTAATGTATTTGCGAAGTCAAAGTTGAAAGTATTATTTGGAGCTAAATTTAAAACACTAGAAACGGAAGCAGAACTTTCTGCAACAGGAATGTTTGACACCTACGGAGTGTTACTGGTTTCTGTTCCTAAGAATAGTAAATTGGCTAAAATGGGATTTGAAGTGGATGACGTCGTATTTGAATTAAATTCGGAAAAAATAGCCAATGAACAAGATTTTATTAAAATCATGAAAAAATTAGCTAATCAGCAACATACCGTAAAAGTATGGAGACATCAAGACTCAAAAACATTTTCTTTTACAAAATAAATAATACCATAAAATTCCTTTCATCTAAAAAAAATAATAAAAATGAAGAATAGAACACAAATAAACAAAGCTTTTTTACTGCTTACATTTGCTTTATTTACTGCAAGTGGAACGCTACAAGCACAAAATAATTGGATCATTGAGTCTCAAAAAGACTGGCAAGAGAGTATAGCTACAAAAACAAATTTAGAAATCAGCAAAGGAAAAGTAATTCCTACTGAAAAAGAAGCCGTTTTTCAAAGCTCTATGAAAAAGTTTGCAAAAAAAAGAGCAGCAAAATCCATTACATTTTCTCAATCATCAGAATGGTTAAATTGGGAACAAATCCCTACTGCAGCACCAGCAAATTTAGGTGATGCTCCTGTAGCATTACAGTTAGGAGATGGAAATTATTGGATGTTTGGTAAATATGATACTAGAAAGAATAATAAACGACCGAAAGATTTTAAGAGTAAGGATACCCTATTAAAAGGGTATGATGTTGCGTTAAAAACCACACATCTTAAAAATCAATTTGATGCTCCATCAGGATTAAAAAAAACGTTAAAGGGTTATCATGCTTGGCATAGTATCGATATGAAAAACTGGGTGCATTATGGACCTATATCAGACATGTCTTCTCGTTGGGTAACTTCTGCAGAATATATTGATGGGAAATTTTATTTTTATTACGATTTCCCAAACGATCAAGATCCGCATTTACTTATTGATGACAACTTAACAGATGGTCTTGTTGGTGAAAAAATGGGAATGGCTTTTAAAGATCCTTCAGATGGTTCTGATTGTGCAGTCATTAGAGATTTAGAAGGGAATTTTCATATTATAGGTGAAGATTGGTCACCTATTGATGCTTCTACGCATGCTTGGGATTCGCCTTTAGCAATTCATGCTGTTAGTAAAGATGGTTTTAATGATTTTAAAATTTTAAACCCTCCTGTAGATGAACGCACCAAACCAACTGGTAAATTTGCTGAATATGCACATCCACATTGGTTTAAGGAAGACCCTAATAACTATCCTGGAAAACCGTCACCTGTTGATATTCCGAGACAAAGAATCAAAAAAGGAGACGTCGTTTCTTTTGGTAAATACGAAATCCATGAGCCAGAACAAAATTCTTTTGGAGATTGGGCTTCTATTTCTATTGGTGGTCAATATTATTTATTCGCAGATTATGATCCAGCAGGTAAGACAGGTGGTAAACATATGAGTGTTGCTTGGTTTACTTCTGATAATATCAATAAACAATTTGAGTTTTGTGGAAATATAGGTCAAGGACATCCAGATCCAGATATCATGTTTGCAGAAGGTAAATATTACTTGCTTACCCAAACAAGAAATGATTATGTAAGTACTGGTCCTTGGGTAGAAACCGTAAAAGTAAGAATGGGTGTAGATACCACTAATGATGGACTCGTTAATGAGTGGAGTGATTGGCAAGTTGTGAAAGAACAGTATGATTATATCAAAGGTTTCTCTAAGCAAATTGAAAAAACTCCTGCGCAAATGAATTTTTCTGACTTACCTAAAGGATACGGTTTTCAATTTGAGGTTAAAATGACGGATACAACAGAAAATGAATCAAAACCAATTTTAGATAAGGTAGTTGTTTCATTTGAGGAATAAGATTTAAAAATCAACACTCGTATTTAAAACGAAAATTAAATTTTATCAGATGATAATAACCAGAAATTTATTAACAGCTCTTGCTGTTCTGTTAATACTTGGAAACTCTTTTGCAAAAGATATCTATGTTTCTCCCAAGGGGGATGATGTAAATTCAGGGGCAAAAAACAGTCCTTATGTAAGCTTTAAAAGAGCTTTACAAGAAGTAAAAAAATATGCGAGTAAAGAAACTGTAACCGTATGGTTTTCTGCAGGTGAATATTATATTGATGAAACGCTTACATTAGGTAACGAGTACTCAGGAACAACAAAAAAACCAGTTGTATTTTCTGCAATTCCAGGAGAAAAGGTTGTTATAAAAGGCTCTCGTCAATTAGCATCTTTAAAATGGGAAAAACACAAAGGAGGGATTTATAAAACTCAAGTTCCAGAAGGATTGTCTATGGATCAATTATTTGTTGATGATGTTCGTCAGGTAAGAGCACGTTTTCCTAATTATGATTACGAAAACCCACTTCGTGACGGAAAAGGATACCTTCAAGTAACAGGTGGTACAGACAAACGATATGATAAATGGTTTTCCTACGATCCTAAAACTTTTTCGGATAAAACATGGAGCAATCCAGAAACAGGAATTGTGCATGGTTTCCAAAGTCATAACTGGGGAAATATGCAGTACAGACTTAAATCAATCAATAAAGAAGAAAGTAGAATATACCTTAACGAAGGTGGTTGGCAACTACAGAGAACACATGGTATTGGAGGTAAAAAAAGTCATGCTTCTTATTATTTTGTAGAAAATATTTTTGAGGAATTGGATGTTCCTGGTGAATGGTTTTTAGATACCAAAACTAGCACTCTTTACTATTATCCGATGCGAGACGTAAAATTAAGTGACGTTAAAATTGAGGTACCCGTTATAGCAGATATCATTCAATTAAAAGGAACGAAAGAAGCACCTGTAAAAAACATTCAGTTTAAAGGATTCCATTTTACACAAACCAATTATACCTTTATGGAGGCTTATGAGCCTGTTGCTCGTGGAGACTGGGCTATTCACAGAGGTGGTACCATTTTTATGGAAGGGACAGAAAACCTGTTAATTGAAGACTGTAATTTTGAGTATGTAGGAGGAAATGGTGTATTTATGAGTGCTTACAATCGTAACAATAAAGTAAGCGGTTGTAGATTTGTTCATACAGGAGAAAGTGCCGTATGTTTTGTTGGTTCTCCCGAAGCAGTTCGTTTTTATCAAACATGGGATGATAGATTAATGGATGGAAAGAATTGGAATCACATGCGTGAGAACATGGATTTAGAAGCAGGACCTAAAACACCTGATTATCCAAAAGAATGTGTGGTTGAAAATAGTATCATGCACGATTTTGGTGATGTTGGTAAACAAGTGGCGGGTGTTTACATTTCTATGAGTCATAAAATAACAGCTTCACATAATACCATTTATAACTGTCCGCGTGCAGGAATATGTATCAACGATGGTACTTGGGGAGGACACCTTATTGAATTTAATGATATTTGGGAAACCGTTAGAGAAACAGGAGAACATGGACCTTTTAATTCTTGGGGACGTGAAAGACAATGGAAAGGTGGTAGAGGAACGAATGAGCATTTTATAAAGGAATTGACAAGATTGGATGCTATTGACAACACTATTTTACGAAATAACAAAATAGCCAATTACAGAAAATCTATTAGTGCAGGAAATTGGACGATTGATTTAGATGATGGTTCTAGTTATTACGAAATCTACAACAACTTAAACTTAGGTTCTACCATTAAGTTAAGAGATGGTATGGGACGTAAAGTGTACAACAACATCACGGTAAGTGCAGTTCCTTCAGGATGGCACGTATGGCCTGAACATTCAGAAGATGAAATTTATAAAAACATTTTTGTGATTGCTGGTACATTGCCAGGTAAAAATGAACCTACAAAAAACTTTATCCGCGGAGTGGGATTGTCTAAAAAAGTTAAATGGAGTGAAAATTATGACAATAATACGTATTGGAACGTTAATTTTCCTGATAATTTTGAGATGTCCCCAAATCAGAACATGGAAGCTTGGAATAAAGAAGGATATGATTTAAACGCTGTTTCAGCAAATCCAAATTTTGTAGATCCAATCAACGGTAATTATCAAGTTGAAGAAAATTCTCCTGCATTAAAAACAGGATTTAAAAACTTCCCAATGGATCAGTTCGGTCATACAATGACTCGTATATTACCCTTTGGAGGTGATTTTGAAAACGAAACTACAGTAAGCTTAAAAGCAGATGTTAGAGCAGGAAAAAAATCTAATATTTATTATACTACAGATGGTTCAGAACCAACAATGAGTTCTATAAAATATACAAAGCCATTTAAAATTAATCAATCAACATTTTTGAATGCTAGAACGTTTGATGCTAATGGAATTCCAGTTGGTTTTACAAACGAAGTTGAATTCACAAAAGTTAAAGAAGTCACCTACCCTAGTTGGTTAGCAACACTATTAGCTGGTAAGTATGCAGGAGAAACTGTTGCTGTAGGAAAGACTGCTAAAACTAAAAAAGCACTTCAGAAAGAAGTAAAAGGAGCTTTGTTAATAAATATTGCTGATGATCCAGATTTAATAGATGCTACAGGTGGATATAATTTTGGTTGTTATATTGAATCATTAGATAATAAAAAAGGACAAATGTGGTTAGATGCTGGGTTGAACAAAGATTGGGTGATTCAAAAATTAAATAAACATAAAATTGTACATATAGCACATTTACAAAAGTTCCTTAAAAAATACTCTGGACAAACCGTAAAAATTACTGCTGCAAGAGATTATGGTACTAAAGTTTTTGAGGTAACCATTCCTTAACGGTCTTTTTATTTCTAATAAAACCTAAAACAGGTCTATTTAGATTTGAAAAACATTAAATAATAGACCTGTATCTATTAAATATAAAAACCTCAATTGGAAATATCCAGTTGAGGTTTTTGTTTTTTATCAAAATAGAATTATATTTTAACAGCTTTCTATAAACAGATCAATTGTAGATTATGTTCACTATGATCTATTTAACGAGGTGAAGTATCAAAAACTATATTTAGGCCTATAAATGGGTATATTAATATAACTCCACTGTTTTCCCTTTTGTTTTTGTATTATAAAATTATTTGTGAATTATTGTTTTTAACTTTTTCAATAATTCAAATGACTCTAGAGAAACAGAAACATCCTCATACATTTCTAAATTTATAGACAAAGGATATTTATTTTGTTGGGTTTTTTTCATCAAGGTAGCTTTAATATATTAGCCAAATTTACTTCTGGTTTAGCTATAAAAGCATAACGAATGTATTTAGGTTTTGAGATTTTGACTAGTATTATAAATAACAGTTTTTTCATGAGGTATATAATTGTAGGTGAAAATTTAATTCAATTCTGATACTAAGGTTTTACACTTTTGTCTGTATTCGTTTAAAACTTTGATATAGTTTTTATCTCATGCTAAATTATTTTGTCCTTTTGAGTCTTTAATAATATCGAATAATTCCTCGTAAATAGGTTGTTCGTTATTGTTTGAAGATTGATTAGGAACATATTTATCTCTGTCGTTTTCTTTACTAAATGAACGAATATATTTAACAGGACTATCCAATACGGAATCTTTTCAGGTAATATAATGATGAGTTAAATATATTATTTAACTTGTATTGCTTTCGTTGCAAATATTTTTGTGGTTTTTTGGTAACCGGCATCTGGATAACTAATTAAAAAATTGTTTTCGTCAACCAAATTAAAGACATAATGTGTGGTTCCTTTAGGTAATTTTACGCAAACTTTATTACCAATAAGCCTCATGGTAATAGGAAACCAAATTTCACCTTTTACCCCTCCATTTTTAGTATATATTAACTCTGCTTTTACAACTTTAGCACCATTGTTTTTGTATTCTAACCAAACTTCTTTTCCATCCACACCATTTTTAACAACAGTAGGTATTTTAGCTTTGTTAGGTAATTGTGCTTTACTTGTAGGGTTTAAAAAAGGATACCTCGCATTTAATTTTTCTAATCGCTGTTTCAAAAGAAGATCCATTTCTTTTGCTTTTTCTGGCATTTGAGTTGCTAGATTTTTAGATTCCTCAATATCGACACGTTTTAAACCGTTTTCATAAAGCTGATACAATTCTAAAGTAGCTTTTTTTTCGGTATCGGTATATTGACGGACTAATTTATAATCATCAACACGCAAAGTAGATTGCATAGAACTGTTTGGAAAGTGCCACATCATCGTATTTCTAGGTGCTCCTGTTTCCGTATCTATAACTAGTTTAGCATCTGTTGGGTCTTTATCTAACAATGTAGATAAATCGGCACCATCTAATATTTGATTGTCTTCTTTTTGGGTTCCTGTCCAACTCAATATTGTAGGATAAAGGTCAAGACCATTTACCATTACGTTAGATTCTATATTTGAAGAAATTGTTGGACCTTTTACAATAAAAGGAACTCTGGTACCTCCTTCTTTAGCATTGATTTTCCCTTTATCTAATGGATAGTTGTCTGTAATAATTTCACCAGTATGTTGCTCCATACCACCATTATCAGAAGTAAAAATCACATAGGTGTTTTCAATTAACATATGTCCAGGCCATCTAGGATCTTCTGTTTGCTCAAGGTACTTAATCAATAAACCTGTATAATGGTCAATCGTTTCTACCATGGCAGCATAATAGGCATTTCTTTGTCCTTTTTCTTCCCAAAGATCCTTTTCTTTAGGATAATCTATTCCTAACTTCTGGTAGTATTTTTTTAACAATGCTTCACTTCTTGTATGAATTGGTGTATGCACTAAACGAGAAGCATAAAAAAGAAAAAATGGATCTTTTTTGTTTCCATCCATAAAATCAATACCATCTTGAGTAATGTCATCAAACGGAAAACCTTCTTCATCTAAATAAAAGGGATCAGATTTGTCGGCAGTTGAGAACCCTTTTGTGCGATCCTCCATTCTTTTATGAGATCCAAAACCATGCTTTGAGAAATCAAAACCTTGATCTTTCGGTTCTGGATAGTCTGTTACTGCAATACCTACATGCCATTTACCAGAATGTCCAGTTTTGTAACCATTGGTTTTAAGAGATTCGGCAATTGTAACTTCTGATGTGTCTAAAGCACCTCTCATCCAGGGACTTATTAATGAGGATCCATAATTAAAAGGCAATGGTGGATGACCTCCTCTAACACTAGTTCTTTCTAGACGAACAGGATGTTTACCTGATAAAATAGCTCCTCTAGAAGGAGAACAAACAGTTGCAGCAGAATAAGCTTGCCAAAAAAGAACGCCTTCTGTAGCTAATTTATCAATATTTGGTGTTTCGAATGGAGAAGGTTCGTCAATATCGTAACACTTTACATCTTGCCAACCTAAATCATCGGTTAAAATTAATACTACATTTGGCTTTTTTGGTCTTTCTTGTGCAAAACTGCTTGATGTAATTAAACAAGCCATTACTAATAGAAATACTTTTTTCATAATTTTGTTCGATTATTTTATTTGCGTAATTTGGATAGTGCTTCCCTTTCTCATAAAAAGGGTTTTATCAATATCGTTTGTAGAAAACTACTCTTTTAATAGTTTCAAATGTTCTTTACGTCCATCCTTATAATTTACCTGTAATAAATACAAACCAACACTTAGATTTGATATATCTATGTTTTTATATTGATTATTAAATTGATATGATTTAGCTCCTAGTGCATTATACAAAACACCAGATGCTACCTCCTTTGTAAGACTAAAAACATCTTTTACAGGATTAGGAAATGCTCTAAGAGGTAAATCATCCTTCAGGCTAGTTTCTATAGAGAGGTTTTGATCTTCTCCAACAAGAAATGCTCCCTCTGGACGTACATAAACTGTAGCATCCGCATTGATAGCAAATTGTTGATCTATAAATGTTAATATTTCTACTTCATCTTCTGATGTGGTACCATCTGTAGCTGTTGTGTTTGAAAATGTAACGGATCCTCCTGCATCTGTAATTCTTTTCGCAAAACGATACGCTTGTTCATCATCAAACATTAAGTCAGACCTTTCGCTAGACCAAGTAGATCTTATAGGTAAAAACAAATGCTTTAATGTTTGTTTAGAGTTTTCTTCATATATAGATATTGATGATTCTTCAATATCTGTTACTGTGAATTCTTCATACGCCCAAGAATTAGGAGGAGCTCCTTGCCCTAAAGGTGTAATATGCCCTGCTGTAAGGTCTGACCAAGGGTTAGTTGCTGTCATCTTTATAATAGCATAATCTCTATTAGGATCATCACCAGTTCCATCAACACCTACCAATTCATCAACTCCATCAGTATCTACCAATATTAAATCTCCATTTTCATCAACAAAAGAATCTTTATCAATATTGGTTGTTATGATAGCATTAGGAGCTGCATTACGAATCATTGCTACAAATTCAGCTTTTTGTTCAGTAGTGCTAGCAACATCATTAGCTCCAAGACTATTATTTATATTATAACTTCCAAATGAATCAAACCAATATCCATCAACTCCTATTTCTGTAAAACGTTTGATGTAACCTTCACAATAGTTCATCCATGCTGCATGACCATCACCAGCAAAATAAGTATCTACATAATTATTCCAAGCTACTGCTCCTGCTGCTGTAGCTCTATTTGCTGGACTTTGCGTATTTACATATAAAATAACTTTTTTACCTGAATTTTTAAAGATATCAATAACATCAATAATGATTTGTTCATTAGCTAAACTAGGTACAAATTCTTCATCTACAACTGAACCTGTAGCTCCCATTACAGTATCTACATTAGGATTTGTTCTTAAAGTCCATAATTGTGAATTTGCATTATTGGTAGCATTGGTTATTACATGCCCCATTGTAGGATAACTGTCAGCAATTTCTTGCGCTCCTGCAATATAATCATAGCCTCTATTATCCACATAGTCATCTAAATCCTCCCCAGCTCTTATGTAAAAACGACCACCCCAAGATCCTTTAAGAACTTCTTCAAGAGGTATTTGTGGTATGGATCCGTGAATCTGATCTATATAATAAGTTATTGTAGATGTTGATTCTTGTCCATTTCCATAACCTATATCTAATTGATTATAACCTCCACTTCCTAAGCCTTCTGTTGTGAAATCAGCTTTATCAAAAACAAAAGAAAACTCTTCCCATGCCTGACCTATTGTGAATTTTTTTGTTATCTGTTTAAAATCTCCAGTAGTTGTATTTCGTAAATAGATACGTAGTCGATTTGGTTCAGACGATAAGTCTGAAGTGGCAACATCTGTATAGGCTTTTAAGGTAATTGTATATTTTGAAGCAGTTGTTAGTGGGGTAAATAAATCAAAATAGGTGAATCCTCTATTTACATCTGCATTTCTAACAAACTTAGAACTTGTTGTGTTTATATTTATACCGCTAACATCTGGATTGGTTTCATCTGTAGTAAAAGTACCATCTACTGTTCTTGTAAATGTAATGTTTTCCGTTTCAGTTTCGTTTTCATACCAAAGATGTTGTGCATGAATTTTGTTTCCTAACAAAAGGAAAAGAGGTGACATTAATAATATCTTTAGCTTTGACATTTTGTGTTTTTTTACTATAAGAACTGATATTTGTTTTTAACATTTTTACTTTTCAGATTGAAAAAAAAATATTCCTTCTTAATATATAGTTCACAATTTTGCCTTTTTTTTCTTATAACTCATGCTTATTTAGGTCTTTTACTATCTCTTTTCAATTATAAAGCAACAAGAATAATCAATATACATTGATTAAGGTGTTTGTTTTTAGTTGTTTATGTGTTTGTGAGAAGTGGATGATAAATCTTACTTGTATAAGAATTCTTCTTTTTTATATAAAAAAGCATAAAAAAAACTGAGCAATACATCATAATTTTTATGTGTTGCTCAGTTTGTATTTGTGAGAAATTATATTTCAAAAATTCTAAATAAGTTATTTTTTAGATTTCTTCTTTTTCATTTTATTTTTAGCCTTTTGACTTCTATTAACAGTTCTTTTTTTCCATAAAATAATATCATCAATATCATTTTGAGAAAATTCTCCTGTTGTACCTCTTCCATTTTTAATATCATTTTCTAAAAGTTGTAATAGCTTTTCTGCAATTTCTGGACGCTCTAAGTATAAATTATTTGTTTCGGCTGCATCGTTTTCCATGTCATATAACTGAGCAATAGGCATATTGTCTAATGTAGTATCATCTTCTTGTGGCGAGCTCCAACCTCCTGATCCTCTAGCTAATAACAACTTCCATTTTCCTTGTCTATATCCAAAATGTCCACTAATTGAATGATGTATCACACCAGTTCTAGTACTCTTTATTTTATGACCCTTTAAGGCTGGTAAGAAACTAACACTGTCTTCACCACTATTACTAGGTACAGCTACATTTATAATGTCTGAAAAAGTAGCAAATACATCTGTTAAACAGATTAAGTTATGATTTACAGAACCCGATTCTACTTTACCAGGCCATCTTACAATAAAAGGAACACGGTGACCTCCATCCCATAAATCAGATTTAGATCCTCTAAAACCTGCACTTACAATATGTCCTTTTTTCTCAAGTCCTTTTATATTTGCTGCTTTAGAAGTTCCATTATCGCTACTAAAAATCACCAATGTGTTTTCAGAAAATCCATTATCTTTTAGTGCTTTTGTAATTGCTCCTACTGTAGCATCTGTTTGCATTACAAAATCGGCATAGGCTCCAAGTCCACTTTTACCTTGCCATTCTTTAGAAGGGAGTATTGGTGTATGTGGAGAACCTAAAGGAACATATAGAAAAAATGGTTTACCATCTTTATTTTTTGCTTGGTCATTAATATAAGCTACAGATTTACTGGTCAAACGAGGTAACATATTTATTTCGTCTTCATGAAGAATTACTTTGTCGTTTTCTATAACTGCTTTCATACTACCAGCATGGTGAAAACCATGGTAATAATCAAATCCTCTATGAATTGGTCCATCTGGTATGGTTGAACCTACAGGAGGCAAATTTCTACCCTTTTTTCGAATCGTTGTTTTCGAAATAGAATCTATATATTGAAAATTCAAATGCCATTTTCCGATGATTGCTGTATTATATCCTTGATTACCAAGGAAATTTCCAACCGTTGGACGGTCTTCTTTAATTAAATCTGGAGCAAAACCAGATACTACTCCGCTTTGTAGCTTAGATCGCCAGCTATAACGCCCTGTCATAATTCCATAACGAGTTGGTGTACAGACAGAAGACCCTGAATGTGCATCTGTAAAAACCATCCCTTGCTCTGTTAGTTTATCTATATGTGGTGTTTTAATTTTACTTGTTTCTGGAGCCAAACTTTGTACATCTCCATAGCCTAAATCATCACATAATATAAAAACGATATTAGGTTTTTCTGAATTTGTTTGGGCATTTGAAAACCAAATGGCAGACATCAATAGGATAAAAACTATTCTCTTATTAAAAAAAATAAATGTATTCATGAGTATTTAATTTTTAGGTTTTTTTAGGTGTAAACAGATTCATATAATAAAATATTTTTGATTGAATCATCATAAGAGTGAAGTTCACTTAGACAAAATTAAATCGATATTTAAAACTACGTTTTCTGTATTCTTTTTTTTTCTTACTTTAATCAATCATATTAGTTATATGAGCACTTATTTCTTTACTTTTTATAGACACGGGGGTGTTTTAATTGTCATGTATTAACCTTAATCAGTTGTGTTTTTAGTTTCGGAAAATTTTGGGTTTAGGAAAGGTTATTGGTTGCCACTTTTCCATAAAACAATATCTTCTATATCGTTTTTAAATTGAGATTCTTTTGTAGTATGACCGTTGTAAACATCAGATTTTAATTGCTCCAATAATTTTTCAACAATTTCAGGATGTTTTTTATACAAATTTGTAGTTTCTCCAGGATCATTTTCTAAGTTGTATAACTGTACTTTAGGAGCTGTTTTTGCCTCGTTTTCTCTAGGTGATGACCATCCTCCAGATCCCTTTGCTAATAAAAGTTTCCATTTCCCTTGACGATAAGCAAAATGACCACTAACTGAGTGGTGTATAATTCCTTTACGATTAGAAATTATTTTTTTCCCTTTTAATGCTGGTAAAAAGCTATAACTATCCTCCGCAAATCCATTAGGAATATTTTGTTTCGTAATTTCAGACATGGTAGAGAAAAAATCAGTTAAACAGATTGTTTCGTTGCTTTTAGTACCTGCAGTAACTTCTTTAGGCCAACGAACAATAAAAGGCACTCTGTGTCCACCTTCCCACAAATCTGCTTTAGATCCTCTGAATTTTCCACTTGGATAATGACCTTTTTGAATCATATCGGAAATTCCAGCATGTTTTGAACAGCCATTGTCACTAGTAACAATTATAATAGTGTTTTCGGTCAAGCCCATTTCATCAACAGCGTTTACAATCTTACCAATAACATCATCTGTTTGCATGACAAAATCTCCATATTTTCCTAATTCACTTTTACCAACCCATTCTTTAGAGGGGAGGATAGGGGTGTGTGGAGATGTAAAAGCTACATATGTGAAAAATGGCTTATCACCTTTGTAGTTTTTAATATAATCAATAGTTTTTTCTCCAATTTTTGAAAGTACATCTACAGCTTTAAATTCTGGATTTTTAGGAGATAATTTTTTTCCGCTAAGAGTCATTTCACATTCTCCTATAAATTTATCATCTTGAATATAAATATAAGGAGGCATGTCTAATGAAGCCGAGATACCATAAAAAGTATCAAAACCTCTGTCTGTAGGTCCGTTTTTTATAGTTCCTTTCCAATTTACATTAGGTTTTTTAGGGTATCTACCTACGGCAGGGGTTCCATTAAAAGGTAAATCCATCCCAAGATGCCATTTTCCAAAACAAGCTGTATGATATCCTTGGTTTTGTAGAAAATTAGCAACAGTTAAACGATTGTTTTCTATTAAAGGAGGGCTAAAGCCCCATAGAACACCTTTTTGCAATTTGGTTCGCCAATTATACCTACCGGTAATAATACTATACC
Organism: Wenyingzhuangia sp. 2_MG-2023; assembly: GCF_030548295.1. Taxonomy (GTDB): domain Bacteria; phylum Bacteroidota; class Bacteroidia; order Flavobacteriales; family Flavobacteriaceae; genus Wenyingzhuangia. The sequence goes on along the minus strand of NZ_JAUOSB010000001.1, from coordinate 71,745 downwards.
TACTAGGAGTACATACAGATGAACTTGTATGAGCATCTGTAAAAATCATACCTTGAGAAGCCAAGTGATCCATTTGAGGAGTATCTATTTTACCATCAGGGTTTAAATATTTAACATCGCCATAGCCTAAATCATCCGTTAGTATATAAATTACATTTGGGAGAGTTTCTCTTTTTGTTAATAATTTTTTCTTACAACTTATTAATGAAATAGATATGAGAAAAAGTAAAAAAGGTTTAAAATTCATAGAAAATAATTATAGGTGTGAAACAAAGTAATCAATAGTAGTCTGTTCTATTTGCTCTTTTGTGGGATCAATATCAGCTCCTACTTTTCTCCAGTTATGACCTGCATTTTTAACAATAATAACAGACAAAGAAGCTTTTACTTTAGTTGCTTTTTCATGCATATAATAAGCATGTTTTACAGGAATAGTTGTGTCGCTATCTCCTTGAATCATTAATAAAGGAGCACTGTTTTTAGTTAAGTAATTAATAGGACTCATTTCTCTATACAATCCCAATTTATCTCTTTCTTTCGTATCAGACATTAAAATTCTAGGTCCAAATCTGTCGTGAAAATTTGCGCGATCATCATGATTAAATAAATCAGACTTTTCAAAATCACAAGGGCCATACCAAGAAACTCCAGCAACCATGTTATAAGTGTAAGAAGCTAAATCAGGATCTCCTTTTAAAGTTTCTGGAGCACTTAATAATAACATTTGGGAAATTTGACCACCAGCAGAATCTCCAAAAGAATAGAAACGATTCACATCAACTCCTAATGTTTCGTTATGTTTAGACAAATAACGTAAGGCATCTTTACAATCTATCACACAATCTCTCATGGTAATATTTCCACCATTTTTCCAAAGTCTATAACTTACAGATACCACACAAAATCCTTTTTCTAAAAGTGCTGTATGTACCGTTTTAAAAGAAGCATTAGCTGCTCCATGTCTGCTACCTGCTGTCCAACCACCACCGTGAGTATAAATAACCACAGGTAACTTATCTGTTTCTTTTGCATTTTTAGGGTAATAAATATCTAAGTATAAATCTTGTTCTTTGGTTGTTTTATACAATACATTTAGTTTCCTTTTTTCTACGGTGTTTAGATAAGGAACTTGAATTTTACTAGCATACTCCTTGAAACTTACTTGATTGTCTATATTAACATCAAATCGTTTTAATTTTTTCCAGCTACGCTCGTTTTCACTTTCAGAAAATTGACCATCCTTATTCTTGTCTAATTTTTCCCAAGATTTTTGGATGTAAATATCGAGATACGCTCCATTTGATTGATCGTCTTTTTGTGCAACTCCTTTTAATAATGGAAATGTGATGAATAGGATTACGAATAAAGGATTTAATTTAATTTCTCTAAATATTGACATAATTCTATTCCTATTTATTACTATACTCTTGTTTCTTGTACTTTTCTAAAAGACTACTTAATTCTGCAACCACTTCTGGATGTTCTTTATACAAATTGTTTTTTTCTTCAGGATCATTTATCATATCATATAACGTTCCTGATGCTTCGTTAGGCTTAGGTTCTATATCTTTTGGTTTTGTAAAACCACCTGAACCTAAGTTTGGCGTGTATTTCCACTTATCTTTTCTGATGGAAAACATACCAAACATTGAATGGTGTACTACAGCTTCTCTAATTGGGGTTTTGATATTTGCCGTGTAAGCAGGCCACATGTTATAACTGTCTTCCGCAGCATTTTCTATTCTTGGTTGATTTAATATACCAGATAACGTAGCAAACAAATCGGTGGTACACATTAATTGATTGGATACTAGTCCTGCAGGAATTACACCTGGCCACTGCGCAATGTAAGGTACTCTATGACCTCCTTCGTAAATATCTGCTTTTTGACCTTTGTAAATATAGTTTGCACGATGGGCAAATTTTTCTTTATCTCTATCTGTCCAATTAGACCCGTTATCAGAAGTAACAATAATCAATGTGTTTTCTAGCTGACCTGATTTTTCTAAAGAAGCAACCACTGCACCTACAGCATCATCTACCATTGTAACATAATCACCATAATCGCCAGCTTTAGATTTACCAACGGCTTTACCTACAGGTAACCAAGGTGTATGAGGTGCTGTTAATGCAAAATAAAGAAAGAAAGGAGCATCTGTTTCTTTTTGATCATCAATAAAAGAAACAGATTTTTTTGTAAAATTGTCTAATACTTGATCAAATACAAAATTGGGTGCTTTTTCTCCTGGCCTCCAACTAAGACCTCGACCTTTTCTTTTAACTGTTGTATATTCGGTTGGTAATTCTACAGCTTTTCTATTTTGAATATATAAATAAGGGGGAATGTCTAAAGAAGCGGGAATAATGTACGAATAGTCAAATCCTAAATCACTTGGATCTTTTATTCTTTTAGAAAAATCCACATTACTCAATCCATCTTTCGCCTTTATCGTTTTGTCTCCATCTTTTGGCTGTAGACCTAAACCGATGTGCCATTTTCCAATACATGCTGTTGTATAGCCATTGCTTTTTAGATAAGAGGCAACTGTTGGTCTACTTTCTTCTATTAATGCTGGTTTATAACCATTTTAAACCCCTTTTTTTAAAGAGCTTCTCCAAGCATAACGTCCTGTAATGATACCATATCGAGTAGGAGTACAGACAGAAGAGTTTGTGTGTGCATCTGTAAAATGAACCCCTTCTTTTATGATTTTATCCATGTTAGGTGTTTGAATTCCAGATTCTGAATTTAAAGAGGAAAGGTCTCCATACCCCATATCATCTGCTAAAAATATAAACAATATTAGGAGTGGTTTTTTTAACAATAGTATCTTGTTTTTGGATAGTCGCATTAGACTTACAAGAGGTTGCTAAAAATAGTATTAAAACAAATTTGAATGCTTTCATTTGTGTCTTTAATTTTAGTATTTAGAACTGAACTTATTTTTTAAATGCAAAACTAGCTTGTGGCCATTCGCCTGTAATAGCATCGTTATCTTGTTTTTTTCCAGGAGTACTTCTTCCGTTTCTAATTTGTTGGCCTAATAGTTCTTTTAATTCTTCTACCTTTTCAGGGAATTGATCGGCAACATTATTTCTCTCTTTAACATCCTTTTTTAAATTATACAGAATCTCTTCTGCTGTAACATCTTTATGTTTTTTTGTAGCTCCGGATGCCATAATTCCAGAGTTTGGTGATACAATTAATTTCCAATCTCCTTTTCTAATGGCGAAAACACCATATTTATCATGATGAATAGTTACTTCTCTTAAATAATCTCCTTCATTGGTTAATAATGGTAACATACTAAAGCTATCTTCTGCTTCATTATCTTTAAAGTCATAATTAATGATTTCTGCACAAGTTGCCATAAAATCTGTTGTACAAATGGTTGCGTTTGAAATGGAATTTGGTTTAATTGTTCCTGGCCATTTTACTAGAAAAGGTACTCTGTGTCCACCTTCTAAATAACTTCCTTTATAACCACTGTAAATATAACTTGGACTGTGTTTTTCTTTTTTTAATGTATTTAAATCGTTTGTAGTAGCAAATCCATTATCACTTGTAAACACAACTAGTGTATTCTTATCAATCCCTTTTTCTTTTAATGTTTTAAAGATAGTACCCATTAAATCATCAATCATAATTACAAAATCGGCATAAGGACTGCCAATTTCACTTTGTCCTTTCCATGGTGCAATTGGTAAAACAGGATTATGCGGAGAAGGCAATGGAATGTACATAAAAAAAGGTTTTTCTTTATTGGCATTCTCTTTAATAAATGAAATAGATTTATTTACAACATTTGGTAGTACTTCCTCGTGTTTAAAATCATCTGCAATGTCACCTCTTATCCAAGTTGCATAAGGTGCTTGTTTTTTAGTTTGTGCGGAAATACCTGTTGGTACCATGGTCGCTTTATTATTTTCGATATAGACAAAAGGAGGCATGTTTAAGGATGCTGCTATCATATACGAATAATCAAACCCCATATCATTAGGTCCAAATTTTAAAGGTTGGCTATAATCGATATCTTTGAAATTCAAACGATTTGATGTGTCTGAAAAATGATCAAACTCCGTACTGTTGTTTTTCATCGTCCAATTTAAACCCAAATGCCATTTTCCAATACTAGCTGTTGTATAGCCTTTTTCTTTTAGCATTTGCGCAACGGTTAATCTATCTTTTTGGATTAAACTAGGTGAGTTTCCCCAAGTCACAAATTCCTTTAAAGGGGTTCGCCAATTGTATCTTCCGGTTAAAATACCGTATCGTGTAGGTGTACAAACCGCAGAAGAAGTATGTGCGTCTGTGAACATCATACCTTCTTTACCCATTTGATCTAAATGCGGAGTCTGAATTTTACTGTTTTCATTATAGATGCTTACATCACCAATACCCAAATCATCTGCTAAAATGTAGATAATGTTTGGTTTTTTATCTTGAGAATACATATTGTTTTGAAAACAGATGCATTGCAATATGATTGTTAAAATAAACGTATTTCTTTGGTATGTTCTTTTAAGCATTTTATTAAGTTTTTATGAATTTGTATAACGAGGTGTTCTTAGATTATTTTATAGGTTTTGGACTCCAAGAAGGAATACCTTTTGCTTTTAATTGTTCATAATATTTGGTGTGTAATGGTTGTTTTTTGATTTTTTTACGGTTCTCATTTACCATTAATGGAATAGAGTTGCTCCACCAATTATCATAAGGTTTTTTTAGCTGGTCTACAACATCTTGATGTTCTGCAATTACATTGTTTTTTTCTCCTGGATCAATAGAAACATCATATAATTGATCGGTGTTTACCCATCTCCATTGTTGCGTTCTAACGGCAAAATTATCAAATTTAGCTTCATTAATTTTTCCAGATGGCCATCGCCCACAGTGAACAAACAACATACGATCATCCCATGCTAAATTGGATTTGTTTTCTAACAAGGGGAGTAAAGAACGTCCCTCTAATTTCTGCATTTTTTTTGGAAGTTTAGCTCCAACCAAATCAACAAATGTTTTGTAGATATCTATATGTGCTGTTAATTCATTGATATCACGACCTTCTGCTAATACATTTTTCCAATACCAAAAAAAAGGAACATGATTTCCGCCTTCATATGAAGAGTTTTTTCCTCCTTTTAAATTGGCGTTAAAATGTTTTACTTTTTTTCCGTTTAAAGTTCCGCCTAGATGAGTAGCACCATTGTCTGTGGTAAAAATGACCAAGGTATTGTCTAACGCATTCCACTCTTGTAATTTTTTTATTAAGCGACCAAAGTTGTCGTCTATATTTTCTATCATTCCATATCTACCTGCGGTTCCTTCATCATAGCCTAAGTCTAAGAATCTTTTTTTATATGCTTCTGGAGCTACCAATGGTGCATGAGGAGCGTTTAAAGAAATATAAGTAAAATATCTTTCTTTGGATTCTATTTTTTGTTTTGTCCACGCTAATGCTGCGTCAAAAAACACATCCGTACAAAAACCTTTTGTTTTTACAATGGTATTGTTGTGTAAAAGCACATTATCAAAATATATATTTTCCTTATTGGGAGGAAAATCACCTAAACCAATTTGCCCAATTCCACCAGCTCCATGTATTAAAACTTCATCAAAACCACGATGTGTTGGTAAGTATTCATCACTATCACCTAAGTGCCATTTTCCAAAAATCCCTGTTTTATACCCAACAGATTTTAAAGCTTGTGGCATGGTAAAAATGTCTAAAGCCATTCTTTCACGCTCTAAAATGGTATGTGTTACTCCAGCTCTAAACTCGTGTCCACCACTCATTAAAGCAGCACGGGTTGGTGCACAAGTAGGGCTTACATGGTATTCCGTAAAGCGTGTAGATTTTTTGTAAAAAGCATCAATGTTAGGTGTTTTTACTACTTGGTTGCCCATGCAAGAAAAGTCTCCCATACCTTGGTCATCTGTCATTACAAAAATGATGTTAGGTTGGCTATTGCTTAAGGGAGGAGATACTTTTGCATAGCTACATAAACAAAATGATAATATCGAAAAAAATAAAGGTTTCATAAAACGATGATTAATTGTAATCAGCTTCATCTTGACTGTTTACTGCTGATCTTTTCCTTGTGAATAATTCTTTTTTATAAACGTTATTTCCAATTTAATTTGGCTTGTTGGTTTTCTATATCTAACCAAACATCTAAATATTCAAAAGACCTAGTATAGATATATCCATCTTGTATTGCATAGCCTGTGGGTTCTCCTAAGTTCTTTTCGTACTGAGAAAATGTTTTTAACCAAACCGCAGATGTCAAACTATTAAAACCATCATGTGGATAGATATAGCTGTATTTTTCAGCACATACTAGAAAAATAGCGAGTAAGTAATCTATCCTGTCATTAAGATTTCCTTCCAATTCAACGGATTCTCTAACATCATCAATACCTATTGTAGATCCATCAATGGCTTCACCAATTCCTAGAGACATAGCAATTACATTTCCTTCTCTGGCTGATTTCTGAACAGCTTCTATTCCCGCTACCAAATAATCGGCATAGGTCATTCCAAAACTTTCATTATCAAAACCTTCTATATAAGATCCGTTAAAGTATTTCAAGAATTCCCTACCTGTGTCTTCAAATTCAGGACGAACACGAATAATGTTGGCAATTAGTAGATTCTCCTCTCCTATTTGGGTGTTTAAATTTTGCAGCATTGTAAAGTAACCTGCTTCTATTTCTTGCTGTTTGTCTTCTCCTACCTTATTTCCAAAGAAGCTAGGAACCAATACCTTAATATTGGCATCTAAAAAAGCTCCATCAATAAACGTACTTTCCGTGATTCTTTTTACATGACTAAGCCAGTAATTCTGTACTATTTCTTGAGAAATATCAAAAAAAGGTGTAACGCCATTTGGCATCAAAGACTTTTCTTCATCATCATTCCTTAAATAAGCTTCAGGATGTTCTTCCAAAAAAAGTTCATCTTCTTCGTAGTTTCCCCAATTGATAACTACATTTTTATAATACAATATTTTTGTGTTTGGATTGATAGATTTGATTGCTTTAGCAGTTTCTAGCGTTCCTGCTTCATTAGATCCAAAAGTTTCATATCCTGTAGATTTTTCTATTGTAATTAAAGGGAATTTTGAAAGATATTCTATTTCATCATTTGTGTATGCTGTTTTTTTACGGACATGCATATACAAAGGTATTTTGTCCCAAGAAAATTCTGGAAAGTTTTTATTTTCTTCAACAATTGACATGGTTTCTGAATCCTCTTCTTTGGTGTCTAGTGCTTTATTAGACACATTGCAAGATATAAGAAGTGATATGACGATAAATGAAAATGAGTATTTGAAATCCATCATTTTAGAAATAAATTTATTTTAACAATAATTTAAATGCAATAATGGGTTGATTAGGCATTTGTTTAGGGCATGTGATTTTTAATTCATTTGTGTTTTGTTCCCAGTAAATGGTTTCATTGCTTCCTAACAGGGATATTTTTTTGATTTGCTTATCTAGTTTTCCGCCTTTCTTTAGGGTTTTAATGATAATATCTTCAGTAGGAGTTGCCAATACAAAAGCATAAAGATTCCCGTCTTTTGTGGTAAAACGAATGTCTTTTTGTGAAAATTCTTTATGATTTTCTCCTTGACGACCCTCTTTTATTTTTAGAGGACCTTCTCCATATATTTTCCAAGGTCTAGTGCCATATAATCCTTCACCATTCACGTCAAACAAATCTTTAAAAGCAGAAAGATATTTTTTTTGTTTTTCTGGAATTACTCCATCGGAAGTAAGGGCAACATTAAGCATAACAACTCCATTTTTACTAATCGCATCTACTCCATTAGCAATCATTACAGGGACCGTCATTCTGTTAATAGCATTTTTTCTGTAAAACCAATTTCCAGACAAATCCGTAGCCCACATCCATGGGTTTGGTTTTATAGTGGCGGCACCACCTCTTTCTAAGTTATAGGTAAAAGCTGCTTTATTGGTAGGCCCAACCTTTAGAGAGAGTACTACATCTTGTTTTCCAGAATTTTTTTCTAAATTTTTATTAATAAAATTAGCAAATAACTCAAGACCTAATCCAGATTCATCTTTACCTTTTTCTTTAGGGTAAGAAGAATCAATATTAAACATATCAGGGTCGTATTTTTGTATAATATCCCAACAACGCTGATACCAAAACTGATTCCATGAATCCTGTTTTGCAAACTCTTTTGGGTGATAATCCATGTTGAAAAAATCCCATTCTGGAGTCCCTTTTTTTTGATATTTACGAGCAGTGGCAAAAAAGCGAGGTGACCAATACAAATGGGTGGAAACTCCAAATTTTAAATCATGTTTTTCTGCGGCTAATTTCCATTCTTTAAGAAAATCTCTTTTGGGTCCCATTTTTACAGAGTTCCATTCAAAAAAAGAATCATACATGTCAAAATTATCATGATGTGTACCAACGGGCATAATAAATTTAGCTCCTATACTTTTAATGTATGCTGTTAATTTATTGGCATCAAAATTTTCAGCTTTAAACTTAGGGATAAAATCTTCATATCCAAATTCGGATAATTCTCCATATTCTTTAACATGCCATTCAGTCAATGTTTCAGTCATTTTAAGTTGACCTTCTTTTTCTCCGTCTATAGCACCATACATTCTTCGTCCGTAATGAGAACCGTCATTGGGTCTGTTTTCATCTATTGAAGAAGGAATTCCGTAATGAAACCAAACTCCAAACTTTCCATCTTGAAACCACTCAGGTACATGATAGTTATCAGTCATAGATTCCCAGTTAGCAGCTATTTTATCTTTCTTAATCTCATTTTGTTTTTTTTGACCAAAAGCCAATAAAGTTGATAAAAACAGAATGATAAGTGGGTTTGTGTAATTTTTGTTTATCAAAATGTTATTTGTTTGATTGTATTTACAAAAATAGATGTCAATAGAAGTTTTGCTGTTACTCTAATTAAGCAAAAACTTGCTATAATTAAGCAGATGGTTGTTTTAACAATAAAAATTTGAAAATAAAATGCTGTAGAAGTGTTGGTTTTATTAAGAATTAAAACTTCATTGTTAAGTGTTTTTGTACTATAGAATTCCGTTTGATTCTGTAATATTACTTGTTTAAAGAATTAGCTTGCATCTATAAAAAGTAATTCTATCTAGGTTTTACGATGAGGTAGGGGAAAATAGTTTGTAAAAAGGATAAAAACAGACTACAAAAGAAATTGTACTAACTTAACAGGAGTAACTTTTACAGAAATGACTTTAGATAATTGAGAATGGATTGATAGAAGGATGGGATACGTAGTGAGTGAGAGAATGTGTATAGGGTATAAAATTAAAGATGATTTTGAATATTTTGTATTGACAAACCTAGTATTTATGCATTCTTTAGGCTAATGCATGAAATGAGTAAAAGAACGAGTGAAATAAGAAACGGTGTTTTGTGTTGTTGATAATATATTCGCATTAAATTAATGAATTTTTTTTATAAATGAGTATTTGTTTTAAAATGCTTGTGATGTTTAGAATTTTTATTGAGAATAGTGTATTTTGATTATTGAGAGAATACCTCATGAAATTTCATTATATGATTATTCAGCTAACACTAACCAAATTATAATTACTTATGAGAGAACAAAAACAAAAAATGAGAAGTAAGCTTCCATTTTTTTTAAAACCAAGCAAGACATTGTTTTTTACGATGTTTTTTGTTTTTATTCAATTTACAGTTGTAAAAGCAAGTGAATTAATTCCTTTTTCATTATCGCAGCAAAATTCTAAAATAATTACAGGAGTTGTGCTAGATGCAGACGGTGTTCCATTACCAGGAGCTTATATTTTAGAAAAAGGAACTAGAAATGGAACGATTAGTGATTTTGATGGGAATTTTACAATCAAGGTTTCAAATGAAGAAGCTAAGCTGAAAATTTCTTTTTTAGGGTTTGTTACGCAAACTGTTTCAGTGAAAAAGAAAACTACGTTAAAGATATCATTAAAAGTAGATACTTCTGAATTAGATGAAGTTGTAGTTGTTGGGTATGGTACGGTTAAAAAAAGTGATTTAACAGGGTCTGTGTCTTCTATTAAAGCAGAAGAAATTTCTAAAATAGGAGCCGTAGGTATAGAACAAGCATTGTCTGGAATGGCTGCTGGGGTTGTTGTAAGTCAAGCGTCTGGTGCTCCTGGCTCTTCAGCTTCTATAGTTATTAGAGGGCTTAGCTCATTAAGTAGTAGTGAACCATTATATGTTATAGATGGAGTTCCAATGGATAACAACAGTACTCCAGGTTTGGGAGATCAAGATTTAGAAAGTGCTACTATTAGTCCTTTATCTCTTATCAATCCTGAAGATATTCAATCTATAGAGGTTCTAAAAGATGCGTCATCCACAGCTATTTATGGGTCTAGAGGGGCGAATGGAGTTATATTAATAACCACAAAAACAGGAAAAGAAGGTAAAGGAGTGATACGTATTGATCAGGATTATTCAATTATACAAGTTCCTAACTTAATTGAATTATTAGATGCTAATGAATATACTATTTTAAATAACGAGGCTAAAGTAAGTGTGGGTGTGGCAGAAAGCACATCACAACGTTTAGATTCAGCACGTCTTGGCTTATTACAATCTAGAGATTGGCAAAAAACATTAATACAAACAGGAACATCTTCTAGCACAAACATTAGTTTTAGCGGAGGAAATAAAGATCTTAATTACTTAGTATCTACAAATGTTTTAAGTTCTGAGGGGATTGTAAAATTAACCGATCTTAACAGAATAACCACTAGAGCTAATTTAAAGGCTAATGTGTCAGAAAAAATTACCTTAGGAACGTCTTTTAATTACTCTCATGTAACCTCTAATCAAAAGGCAATTAACACAGGAAGTAATGATGGTAAAGGAGCTACAAGTGCTTTAAGAAGAGCTTTTAACGCAGCACCTTACTATAAATATGAACTTTTAGAAGAGGATCCTGATGATGCTGAGACACTTGATGGTTTTTCTCCATTAACTTCATTAGAAGCAAATCATTACGAAAACTTATTGACTCAGATTGTTGGAAGTATGAACTTAGAATATAAGTTCAACAAAAAATTTACTTTTAAAACAGCACTTAGCCACCAAAATAGAACTACTGCTAAACGATACTATCAATATGATTTATTAGGTAGATTTTCAGAGGGTGGTAGAGCTAAAACTTCTGATTCAAGAAATACACGTTCTACTATTACAAATACATTAAATTATAAAGGGAAAATTGGTAAGAGCACCATTACGGCATTTATAGGTCAGTCACTAGAAACTACGGAGTCAGAGTCTATTACTGTTTCTAATTTTGGTTTCCCTAATGATTTGTTGACTTACTATGCTCCAGAAACAGCTACTTTTAATGACCCTGATCAAGTAGGTTATTTTAAAACTGCATTATCATCTTGGTTTGGTAGAATCAGTTACAACTACAAAAGTAAAATCTTAGCAACATTAACTGGAAGATATGAAGGAGCTTCTAAGTTTTCCGCAAATAATCAATGGGCATTTTTTCCAGCGGCAGCAATTGCTTATAAAATGTCTAAAGAACGTTTTATGAAAAAAATAGATTTTATAAATGAATTAAAATTTCGTGCTAGTTTCGGATATTCTGGAAATCAAGCTATACAACCTTACCAATCACTAAATCAATATGCTGCTGGTATAACAGGTTTTAACGAAGCACAAACTACATTCTATAGTCCAAACCAAATACCAAACGATAACTTAACTTGGGAAACAACAAGTCAGTTAAACTTTGCCGTAGATTATGGATTGCTAAAAAATAGAATAACAGGTAGTTTTGAGTATTACTTAAAAGAAACTAATGATATTTTATTTGCAGACAATGCAGCTGCTATTCAATCTGGGTTTGCTACCTATACCGAAAATTTTGGACAACTACAGACTGAAGGGTTTGAAATGGATATTACAGCTCATGTTATTAATAAAAATAACTTTTCTTGGACATTAAAAGGGAATTTAGGTACAGGAAAAACAATTATTACAGATATGGCTTCTGATTATATTCAGAGCGGTTGGGATCCTGGATATATTCCTGGAGGAACACAACGTTTGATTATTGGTGAAGAAGTAGGTGCTTTTTATGGATACCAAACTACAGCAATTGCACAATTTGATGATTTTGTAGAGTTTCAAGGGTTGACAAAACAAGATCAAATAGCTTTATATAATGCTGATCCTTCTCGTGGTGACTATACTTTTGTAGAAGGTTTTGATAAAGGAGTTCCTTTTACAGACATTCAAAGAAGACCAGGAGAGCAACTATACGAGGATTTAGATGATAGTGGTGATTTTAATGAAGCAGATAGACAAGTAATAGGTCGTGCTCAGCCAGATATTACCTTAGGTTTTCAAAATACCTTTAAAATTGGAAATGTTGATTTTTCATTCTTTTTTGACTCACAAATAGGAAAAGAAATTGCGGCTATTCAAAATATGAGGTTATTAGAATTTGCTGATAGACAAATGTTGGCACTTGCAACTCAAAGATGGACACCAGAAAGTCCTAGTGCTATTTATCCAAGAGTTAGTACAGAAAACAGAGAGACAATATTTAGCTCTAGATATATAGAAGATGGCTCATTTCTTCGTTTACAAAATATAACTATAGGATATTCATTTACTAAAAACATAGTAGAAAAACTGAACATATCTTCTTTAAGATTGTATGCATCGGCAACGAATATATACACATGGACAAACTATACAGGATACACTCCAGATGTTTCCATCAGAGGTTCTGCTACAAGAGCAATCGGACATGATAATGGAGCATATCCTATACCTACAACAATAAGAATGGGGATCAAATTAAAATTATAGAAATATTATGAAAAATAAAATAAAAAAAACAGTATATATTCTATTCATCTCACTTGGATTTGTTTCATGTAGTGATTTTTTAGTGGAAGAACCGCCAACATTTATTGCTGCTGAAAATTTTTACAAAACAGCTGAAGATGCAAGAAACGCAGTAGATGGAGTCTATGAAAGAATGGCTAATGTTTATGGTAGACGATGGATGTGTATAGACTTGTATACAGATGACATTGTTAGTAAAAGAGGAAATACTTTTACAACACCTATGGCAACACATACGGTTACACCTTCTTTTGAATTATTTGATGACAACCATGATGTTTATTTTGATTGGTGGATTGGGATAGGAAGAGCAAACGATGTTATCAGAAATGCTTCTGAAATGGATATTGATGAAGCTGTTGTTAACTTAATTGTTGGAGAAGCAAGAGCGCTTAGAGGTTTTTATTATTACAATTTGGTAAGAGCTTATGGAGATATGCCATTAATTACAAATGCAGCCAATTGGGAAGTACCTAGAACAGATGTAAATGTTATTTATGATGAAATTATTATTCCTGATTTACTTTTTGCTGGAGAACATTGTTCTGATGGTTTGCATGACGGACATATTACAAAATGGACTGCTAAGCTTATTTTATCAGAAGTGTATTTAACAAGAGCAGGAAAAAGACGTACTTCTACTGGAGAATTTGTTTTTGGAGAAGCTACTAATTATGCTTTAGCAAGAGATATGGCTAAAGACGTTATAGATAACTCACCTCACTCATTAAACCTAGAAGCATCAGCAACAGCTCCAGCTTATGGAACTGCTTGGGATGCAAACAACACTTTTTCAAAAGAATCTATGTTAGAAATATCTTACCTTCCTGTTTCAGGAATAGGAAACTGGATGACTAGAGAAGGAAGAGCCTCTAATAATGGTGTAAATTACTGGGGTAAATCAAGTGATGTACCTGTTTTATATGATAAAGATGGTAATGACCTAGAAAATGAATTTACAGTTGAGCAATTAAAATTTCCTAGAACTAATAATGCTGGTATATATTTACCAACCCCTCATTTATATGATGCATATGAAGATGGTGACGAAAGAAGAGATTTTAATATCATGACAAGGTATGATGTTCCTAACGGACCAACATACTTAACACAACCTATGTTTAGAAAATTTGTTGATACAGATGTTTTAACACTAGTTGAAGGTTCAGACTTTAGATATGCAGATAATAATACCATATTATATAGATATGCAGATGCCTTATTGATTTATGCTGAAGCTCAAAATGAAGCAGATGGAGCACCAAATAATGAAGCTTATGCAGCTATAAACGAGATTAGAAATAGAGCTGGTTTAGATGATTTAACACCTAACTTATCTCAAGAAGATTTCAGATTAGCTGTTTGGCAAGAAAGAAGATGTGAATTGGCTGGTGAATACAAACGTAAATTCGATTTAATCCGTACAGATAGATTAACAAACAGTACAAGTCCAATAAACATTGTTTGGGAAGAAGAACAAGGTTCAGTTAGTACATTAAATTCTGCATCAACCGATTTTTCAGGAGATATCTTATGGCCAGATAATGAATGGTTATGGCCAATACCACAAGCGCAAATGGAAATCAACTTAAAGTATGGTTGGATTCAAAATGAAGGTTATGAATAACTAATAAATAATTATAAAAAAGCCCCTAGTTTTACAAAGTTAAGATTAGGGGCTTTTTTGTTTACCTTTAATGCCGTTTTAACTAAAGAAAACATTATTTGAGCAATAGAATGGAGGAATAGAGAAAGTCTTTTTGTTTGTTGTATAGGTATTTTTGTCTTAGTTAATTCTTTTAGCTAAAAAGAAAATGAGCTAATAGTTAAGTAAATGGTAATTTTTAAATTATATAGAATGAATTTCAAAAAAATAAATAAGTATATATTATTAGCTGCCTCAGTAGTATGTATATCTAATACCGCATTTTCCCAAGAGAAAACAGAAAAAGGGATGGAGGAAATGTGGGGAGAAACTAGTGTTTCTGTAGATGCTTTAAAAAGCGGAAAAGGAAAGTTTTTTGATGAAAGTAATTTTGGAATGTTTATTCACTGGGGATTGTTTTCTAATTTAGGAGGAGTTTGGAATGAGAAAACTTATTACGGAATTGGAGAGTGGATTATGAATCCAAGAATGGCTGGGATTCCCGTAGCAGATTACAAGCAGATTGCAAAAGATTTTAACCCAACAGGGTTTGATGCTAAAAAAATAGCACAATTAGCCAAAGATGCTGGAATGAAATACATTGTAATTACCAGTAAACATCACGAAGGTTTTGCGATGTTTGATTCTAAAGTAAGTGATTTTAACATTGTAGATGCTACACCATTTGGAAGAGATCCTATGCATGAGTTGGCTGATGCTTGTCATGAAATAGGTTTGGGGTTTGGGTTTTATTATTCACACAATCAAGATTGGACAGCTCCTGGAGGAACAAGAGGTCCTAAGACAGATAAAAATGGTAAAGAAGCAACTTTTAAAGATTATTTCTACAACAAATGTAAGCCTCAAGTAAGAGAAATTTGTACCAACTATGGAGATATAGACTTTGTATGGTTTGATACTCCTGGAGACATGGAAAAAAAATACGTTGTTGAATTAGCTGCCATGGTAAGAGAATTGCAACCCAAAGCTATGATGTGTAGTAGAGTAGGTTATGGTTTGGGTGATTATGCGAGTGTAGGAGATATGGAAGTGCCAACAAAGCGTATAGAAGGTTTGTGGGAAACATGTGATACAAATAACGATTCATGGTCTTATGCGTGGTATGATAACAATTTTAAAAGTCCTAAAGTTATTTTAGGTAGGTTGGTAGAAACTGTAGCAAGAGGAGGGTCTTATTTATTTAACGTAGGGCCAAATGAGTTGGGAATTGTTCCAGAAATTGGAGCAGAATTCTTAAGAGAAACAGGAAAATGGTTAAAAAGATATCCTCAGGTAGTATATGCATCAGGAGCTTCTCCGTGGGATTATAAGTTGCCTTGGGGAGATGTTACCACTAAAGGAAACTCTATGTATTTAGCCGTTTCGGAATGGCCAACAGATGGTAAATTGTATTTACCAGGATTGAAAACTAAAATTAAATCTGCTAAAATTTTAAACCCTGAAGGAAAAGATCAAAAAATTGAATTTACTCAAGGAAAAGATAATTGGGTAACTTTCGAGATTCCTTTTAAAGCTCCAGAGGCCTTAATTTCGGTGATTGAAGTAGAGGTTAAAAAAGGAGAAGAAATGATAGCAGACAATACTGCTTTTGGAGTGTATCCAAATGTAGAGACAGAGTTAACTACAGAGTTTTCGACTGTAAAAAATGCTGAAGCAAAAACAATCCGTTGGATGGAGAAATTTGGGGAATGGAAGCACGCTTTTCAAGTAAGTGAGTGGAAAGAGAATGCAGGTGTGTCTTGGGAAGTTGATGTAAAAGAACCAGGATATTATTATATAGAATTGTCTTATAGTGGTAAAGGTAGATTGGTTTGGAAAACAACAACAGATGAGGGAATTATAGTTCAAAACCAACAAGCAGCAACAGAGAAGTATGTGTATTATAACATGGGAATACTTGAGTTTAAAACTGCTGGAAAACATTCTATTACAACAAGATTGGTAGAAGGAGATGTAAAAACATCAAGATTAAAAGCGTTAAAGTTAACATCAATCAAATAAGAAGGTGAAGTTATAAGTGTTCTCATTTATATGCAGTTGTCTTTTGCTTAAGATCACATATGTGTTATAAATAAACGAAATATTAAATTGTATAATTATAGCTAACGACCATCAAAAAGAAAATGATTTGTCAATAAGTCAACCAGAAAAAAAAGAAATTTAAAAACTTTAGAAAAATTGGAAATCTACTTTACCTGAGTAAATAGTAATTTAAAATTATTATAGTTACATGCGCTGTGTTTTTATCTTTTATCTTTCCCAGACCTAGACCCAAGGCATAGTGTCATGTAACTTTTAATTCAAGAGATAGTAGGAAAAACATTTATAAACATAAAATATCATTATGAAGATTAAAAAATATCTTAATGTAAAGATGAATAATATCCTTAAAATTTGTTTTTTATTAGGAGGAATAGCAGTTGTCGTGTCTTGTAAAGCAAAACAACAAGAGGAAGGACAAACGGTTAAAAAACCAAATGTTATTATAGTTATTACAGATGATCAGGGTTATGGAGATTTAGGTCATACAGGGAACTCAATTGTAAAAACACCGACTATAGATAATTTTTCAGCAGAGTCTGTGAACTTAACCAATTATCATGTGGGTACAACTTGTGCACCTACAAGAGCAGGTTTGTTAACGGGTAGAAACTGTAACAGAAACGGAGTTTGGCATACTATTATGGGAGCTTCTATGTTAAATAAAGGAGAAGTAACCTTGGCAAATGTTCTAGAAGAAAAAGGCTACAATACTGCTATGTTTGGTAAATGGCATTTGGGAGACAATCATCCTTTTTTACCAGAAGATAGAGGTTTTCAAGTGGCATTTCACCACAGTGGAGGTGGAGTTGGACAAACACCAGATTACTGGAAAAACGATTACTTTGATGACACCTACATGAGAAATGGTAAGCCAGAGAAAAAAGAAGGGTATTGTACAGATATTTGGTTTGATGAAGCAATGACTTTTATAGAAGATAAAAAAGAAGAACCTTTCTTTTGTTACTTAAGCTTAAATGCTCCTCATGGTCCTTACAACGTTCCAAAAGAATATTATGATTTGTATAAAGATGAAACAAGTTTAATTGAAGCTCAAAAGCGTTTTTATGGAATGATCACCAACGTAGATGATAATTTCTCGAGATTATTAAAAAAGTTAGACGATTTAGGGATTGCAGATAACACAATTCTTGTGTTTACTACAGACAATGGAACTGCAAAAGGTTACAAAACAGACCCAAAAACAAAAGAGGTTCACGGTTACAATGCCAATATGAAAGGTGTAAAAGGTAGTGAATATGATGGAGGTCACAGAGTTCCTTTTATTGTAAGATGGCCTAATGGTGGATTGACAGGTGGAAAATCGTTAGATAATTTAGTAGCTCATGTTGATGTTTTACCAACATTTATAAGTTTGATAGGAGAACAATATACGTCTAACAAAACCATGGATGGTACAGATGTTAGTGCTTATTTATTGGGAAAAAAACCAGCTCCTAAAAGGTATTTAGTAACAGATACACAACGTGTAAATTGGCCAGTAAAAGGTAAGAATAGTTGTGTGATGGATGATGAATGGCGTTTGATAAAAGGGGAAGAATTGTACAACATTAAAAAAGACCCAGGACAAAAGAATAACATTGCGTCTGAATATCCAGAAAAAGTTGCCGAAATGAATGCCTTCTATGAGCAATGGTGGGCAGATGTAATTAAGGAAACAAAATATTCTACTATTGAATTAGGAGTAGAGGAGCATGAGGTGTTGACTTGTCATGATGCTAGAACAGTAGATTTTTATCCTCCATGGAATCAACAATTGATTCGAGCAGGAAAACCAATGAAACCAGCATCTTTCTCCGTTAATTTTGTAGAAGGAGGAAAATACAAGTTCTATTTAAGAAGATGGCCAAAAGAAAGTGGTTTGGCATTAGGTGCAGCTACAAATGATGGAGTAGAAGCTACTTCACATACAGAAGCAATCATAGATGGTAATGCAATGAGTTTTTCTAAAGCTTTCTTAAAAATAGGAAATAAGGTTGCTCAAGTAGATGTGGATAACAAAGAAACTGCTGCGGTAATTGAAATGGAAGTACCGGAGGGAAAAACAAGTCTTTTGGCTTATTTTGATATGCAAAATGGAACTCCTAGTAATGCATTTTATGTGGATGTTGAAAAAATGAAATAAAAACGAGTGAGTTTAATTAAGTATTTTACGTTTATATTTCAAAAAAAACCTAGAGCTCAGCTCTAGGTTTTTCATTGTTAATACATAACTCCAGCCAAAATTTCAATATCTAAATGATTGTTTTTTGGTGGAATAGGGCAAACATATTTTTTGTTGTAGGCACAATATGGATTGTATGCTTTGTTAAAGTCTAAGGTAATATAGCCAGTAGGATTTTCTGGAATAGTGGTGTCTATATAACGTCCGCCAGAATAAGTATTTTTTCCGTTGCTATTGTCTGTAAAAGGAATAAATAAGTAATTCTCATAGCCTCTTTTCTTTTTCAAACTCAAATTTTGGTAAATGCTTAATGTGAGTTGTTTGCCATCAATTGTAAAAGTAGCTAAGGCATATTGTTGGTATGCTTCTGTTTCTCCATGTGTGTTTGGTATATAAATAATTGGGCTGTTAAAGGTGTAGCTAAGCTTTGCGTTTACTTTGTATTTTTCATTCATAGAAAAAAAAGGTAACCCACTAAAGGATTTGATTTTTTTTGAGGGTAACGGACTTTTTTTAGGGTTTTTAAAATAGTCGTTTAATTCTTCTCTATGCACTCTAATTTCTGATTGATAATTATTTTGACTAAATCCAGCACAGCAAATCAATTGTACAATAAGTATTAATTTTTTCATAAGTTAAGCTTTGGTTATTTTTGCTAAATAATCATAATGATCTCCTTCGGCGACTAGTTCACAATTTAGTCCGTTATAAACAGCACAACGTTGCAAAGTATTATAGTCTACATACAACCAGTCAAAAGTTTCAGATTGGTGGTCTTTGTAATTCATCCAAAATTGAACTTCTCCGTAATAATCTTGAGCAGCATCTATCCAGTGGTCTCCATTTTCATCTTCAAACATGTAAATAATGTCTGAAGAATCTATCAATAGTTGTCCTTTTGGGGTTAAAAAATTAGTAAGATGTGTTAGAAACGGAGCTAAGTTATTTAATTTTCCACAAATTCCTGTTCCGTTCATTAATACCAAAATAGTGTCATGTTTTTGGTCGGTATCAAGGTTGTAAATGTTGGTAACTTTGGCATTTTTCAATCCTCTATCTTTGGCTACCTCAATAGCTCCTTCAGAAATGTCAATAGCAGTTACGGTTAAGTTTTTATCTTGTAAGTACAAAGCGTGACTACCAGCACCACAACCTACATCTAAAACATTTCCTTTGCTAAGTTCTAACGCTTTTTGTTCTACAATAGGCATGTCTTTGTAAGATCGTAACAAATAGTTAAGAGGCAACTCATCTTCTTCTGTGATAGAAGAATTTGTCAACAGTTTGTCTTTGGTGTTCTTGTCAAAATAATAAGCTTTCAATGCGATGCCTAAAATATCTTTCATTATAAAGTAGTATTGAACTACAAAGTTACTTTATTTGTAAAAATTAACTAAAAGAAAATGAGGACTATATTTTAATTGTTTATTTACCATTTTAGAACAGCTTATATGTTTCACTTTATTTATTTTTGGCAATAGTTAATTTAAGGCAATGCTAAACATTCCGCCCGAAGAGGGAGATTTTTATACAAACGAACAAGGATATAGGGTTTTTACGGAGCAATACCATTTAAAAAGAGGTTATTGCTGTAAAAGTGGTTGCAAACATTGCCCTTATGGTTATAATAAAAAAACAGATTCATTCATCAAATAAATAAATATGAAAAAAATTATAGTAATGGCATTAGCTTTGACTTTGACAAGTTGTGCGGAATTGAATAAAATAGTACAGAGTTTGCCAGCAATAATGGAACAGCCAGTTTCTAGCTTAGACATTTCTAATGGATTGAAGGAGGCTTTGAATAAAGGAATTACCGATGAGGTAAGTAAGTTGACTCAAGAAAAAGGTTTTTATAGCAATGATTTGGTAAGGATTGCATTGCCAGATGAATTGAAAAAAGTAGATGAAACTTTACGGAAATTTGGTTTGGGAGATTTGGCAGACAAAGGTTTGATTGCCTTAAACGCAACTGCTGAAGATGCTGTGAAAACAGCAACACCCATATTTGTAGATGCTGTAAAACAAATGAGTTTTAACGATGCGAAAAATATTTTGATGGGCGATAACAAAGCTGCAACAACGTATTTGACCAATGTTACCAATGACAAATTATATGCTTCATTCAATCCTGTAATCAAACAGTCTTTTGATAAAGTAGGAGCAGCAGAAATTTGGACAAATTTAATTACAAAGTACAATCAAATACCGTTTATTAGTAAAGTAAATCCAGATTTAACAGATTATGTTACGGAAAAAGCTTTGGAAGGTGTATACACAATGATTGCTATTGAAGAACAAAAAATTAGAACCAATATTAGTGAGCGTTCTTCTGTGTTGTTGAAAAAAGTTTTTGCTTTGCAAGACTAAAAAGAAATAAATATTTTATAAAAAAGCTCAAGAGAAATCTTGAGCTTTTTTGTGATGCTTAAATGGTGTTGATAAAATCCGTTAGGTTTTGATCTCTAGTCAAACCTAATTTTTTTCTCAATCTGTATCTTGATGTATGTACGCTTTCTGCCGATATTCCTAGCAATGAAGACATTTCTTTACTAGAGAAATTCAACTTGATCAGCGCGCATATTTTTTGATCTGTTTGACTTAGTTTAGGGAATTGTGCCTTTAAATTGGTGTAAAAACTTTGATTGATGTTGGTGAATCGAGCTTCAAATTCTTTCCAATTGCTGTTCGGATTTCCTTGTATATTATTCACCATTCTGCTAATGACTTTTACATCAATATTGTCTTTTTGTTTTGAAAGTTTGTTTTTTAGACTGTTTAAGAACTCTTCTTTTTCAATCAATTGAAGAGCGGAAGCTGTTAACTCTTTGTTTTTTAATTCTAAGATTTCATTCTTTCTTTTCAATTCTAATTCTTGTCTTTCTTTGATGATTTTCTTTTCATTTTTATGTTTACTTCTTAGGTTTCTAATAAAGACAAAACCAAAAATTAATAAAAATAAAATGCAGACAATAAGTAGCATGTTTTTTAAAAACCAGATATATTCTTCTTGCTTTAATATTTTAATTTCTCTTTCGGCTTCTAATTTTTCTTGTTTTTCTTTGGTAATTCTATAAGTATCTTTTACAGCAAGTAAATCTTTATTGCTTTCGCTTTTGCTACTAAAGATTTGCTCATTCATTTCTTTAGATTTTTCTAAATACTCAAAAGCTTTTAGGTGGTCTCCTTTCTTTTTGTAAACTTCCACCAAACCGTCACAACTCATAATTCGATAATCTGCATGACAGTGTAGTTTTTTAGAAATGGTTAAAGAGTTTAGATAAGCATTAATACTTTTGTCATAGTCTCCTGTTTTCTGATAAACTTCTCCCAACAAATAATCTACAATTACAATATAAGTTTCGCTGGTATCGTTTTTTTCTTCGTAATATTTTTTTGTCCTTTTTAATTTTTCAATAGCCTGTGCATATTTTTTTTCATGCGTTAATTTGTAGCCAAGTTCAGTTTCTAAATAATAATTTATTTTAGTTTCTTGCGTTTGGTTTTTAATTTGGAAACAACTATCTAAATACTTTTGATACATTTCGTAGTTGTTGTTTTTTCTATAAAAATTAGTCAATGCAAAATATCCCCCAAATGTTCTAGCAATGGGAAATTTTTTCTTTGCAACTAACTGTTTGCTTAGTTCTAAAGATTTGTTGATGTATTTTAAAGCCTCTTCTTCTTTGTTAAAATAACTATACAGCCAACCTAAACCTTGATATATTTTACTTTTAGAATCATCTTTATTAGTGTTTTCGGCTAGTAAAAGTGCTTTCCAATAATAATCGTAAGACTTAGAATAATTCACGTTATGGCTATAGACAAACCCAATTCCTATTAAAGCTTTAATAGCCTTTATTGTATCTTTTTTTTGAAGTGACAACTCATAAAATTTCTGATACTCTTCAATAGATTTTTTAGGATTGATGAATTTTATTTGATCTGCATTTTTTAAAATTTGGTTCCATTCTTTGTTGTTAACTTCTTTTGGTTTTTGGGCAAGCAATAGAGAATTGAAAGCTATTACAATCAACAATATAGATGTTTTTAAAAATTGATTTAGTTTCATTTTCGGTCTTTAATTATGAGAATTTGAAAGAGAAATTGTTCTTGTTGAGATTTTGTAGGCTGTGAAATTAAGAAAGTAAAATCGCAAATAATAGTTTGTTTTTATAACTGTTCAGTTTATAGAAGAAAAATTAACTATAAAGTGGGTGAGAATATTTTTCAAAAGTATAAAAAAAGGAGCTTTACTTTTTGTAAAACACTATTAGTTTTTGGGATTAATGATGTTTTTGGTAATAGATGGTTGTTTTTGTTGTGAAATAGTAGATTTGGGTGTTGGTTGTTTGTAAATGGGATAAATTGAAATAGACGATATGTCTAAGTTGTAGCAACAAATGGATTAAGTACTTGTTGTATAGTTTAAGTCCATATGTGTGAACATGCATTTGTGTAAATTACTACTACTTTTAGGAAATGTCTAATTTTAAAACAATACGATTTTGAAAAAATTTGTTGGATTTCTATTCTTTATAAATTGCCTTTCTTATAGTCAGAGTAATGAAGTTTCGGTGAGTATAAATGTAAACGTAAAACACGTTGTAGGAGGGATTTCTACCTTTGATAGGTCTAAATTTATAACAATTCATGCCAATCAAACAGAAGGAGAATGGGATGGAGATAATTTTACGTCAGATTTAAGAAATGATTTTTTGAATGGTTATGATGTGTATCTAGGAAGAGATACAGGAGGGATTACATGGAACTTGAACAATATGGAAGAAGATCCTAATAGGCTTGGTTTTGCAGACCCAACTAAAATTGCTTCTAAAGGAAAAAACTCTAGGAACTCTTATGCAGCTAAAACTCATTTACACGCTTACGATTCAAGAAAACAGCAAGTGGTGGCAGCTCAGTTACATCCTTTTTGGACAGGAGAAAGTCAAAAAACAACGAACAAAGGTTGGAAACTGGCAAATGCTACTGCAACAGGTGAATATATGGGACGTTATTTTAATGAGTTTCATGGTAGAAACGGATTGCCTGAGCCAACTTGGGTAGAAGTTATTAATGAACCAGCATATGAGGCATTAGGAGGTAAAAAGAATTACACGAATTCTTTGCAGGAAATTGCAGATTTTCACGTTGAAGTAGCCGATGCAATCAGAGTACAGAACCCAAATTTAAAAATTGGAGGTTATACGGTTGCTTTTCCAGATTTTGAAACGGGAGATTTTCAGAGATGGATTCATAGAGATAAACTGTTTATTGATGTTGCTGGAGAAAAAATGGATTTTTGGTCTTGGCATTTGTATGATTTTCCTGCCATAGGAGGAAGAGTAGATTTACGTTCTGGTAGCAATGTTGAAGCAACTTTTGATATGAACGATCAATACAGTATGTTGAAATTAGGGCATACAAAACCTTACGTAATTTCTGAATATGGTGCTCAGACTCACGATTACAACGGTAAGGGGTGGAATGCGTATAGAGATTGGTTGTTTCTGAAATCTCAAAACGCATTAATGATGTCTTTTATGGAAAGACCTAATGATATTGCGATTGCTATTCCATTTACAGTTGTAAAAGCAGAATGGGGATTTAATACTACAAAAAATGATCCATATCCTGCAAGATTGATGCGCAAGACAAACGAACCTGAAAGTTATACAGGAACTTGGATTTATACGGAAAGAGTAAAGTTTTATCAGTTGTGGAAAAATGTTAAAGGGACTAGAATAGATACAAAATCAGATGATTTAGATATTCAGGTGGATGCGTATATAGATGGTAAAAAAGGTTATTTAATTTTGAATAATTTAGAGTCCAATGCCAAGAATATCAATTTAAATATGTTTGACGACCATACTTCTAGTGTTGTCAGTATTGTTAAAAAACATTTGACGTTTTTAGGCGAGAAACCTGTTTTGGAAGAAGAAACAGTTCAATCTGCTATTTCTAGTGTAGTGTTAGGGGCAGAATCTACAATGATTTTAGAATATACGTTTGCAAATGATGTAATAATCGATGAAACTTCTGAAGAGGTTAAGTATTTTTCTGAGAACTATTTAAAACCTATAGAAGCAGAGACACAGATTGCGTTTGCTATCAATAATGTTGCAAAACCTAGAACGTACGGAGAAGGTGTGTTGAGAGTAAGTATTGGTAGAGATCACGGAAAAGTTTTAATACCTAAAGTAACTGTGAACGGAGTGGAGATTGCTGTTCCGCAAGATTGGAGAGGGTATGATCAAGCAGATAAAGAACGTTTTTTTGGAACCTTAGAAATTCCAGTAGCTTATGATTTGTTAAAAACAAACAATGCTGTAGCTATTGAGTTTCCAGATTCTGGAGGACATGTAAGTAGTGTGGTTTTACAAGTTTTTAATTTTAGTAGCAACATTAGAGAAGTAGATCCTTCTAAATTATCCTTTGATAATTACGAGATTAAAAGTTTTGAAGCTAATTGTATTGGAGAAAATAGCGGAAAAATTCAGATTGCCACTTTAGCAACTATGGATTACAGCGCTGTTGTTACTGGAGAGGATTTTAGCAAAAGCTTTAATTTTACCAACTTATTAAATATAGATCGGTTAAAAGCGGGAACGTATCAAGTTCTTATTTCAATAGCAGATTCTCCAGGTTACAAAGCAGAATTTCAGGTTGTAATTAATGAGCCAAAATCATTAGATGTTTTGGCTCAAAAGGATGAAATTAACAACTTGGTAAATTTGAATTTATCGGGAGGAAGAAGCTATTTTGTGTTTTTAAATGGAGAAAAATTAGAGACATCTTCTAATAATATCAAATTAGAACTAGCAAAAGGGAATAATCATTTAAAAGTTTCTACAGAAAAAAGTTGTCAAGGAGTGTATGAAGAGTCTTTTATGATAGATAAAAACTTTGATATTTATCCGAATCCTGTAGAGGACGTTTTATCAATTATGATTTCAGAAAAAATGTTGAATTCAACTGTTAGGGTTTATAATGTTTTAGGGAAACTAATAAATGAATATTCAATGACGAACATTGAGAATGAAATAAAAGTTGGAGATTTTCAAAAAGGTGTGTATGTTCTTGTTTTAGAAAAAGAAGAAAAAAATTATGGAAGTTCAAAATTTGTGGTTTTGTAACAGTATTTAAAATTTTAAAAAAGGGATTGATTATTTATGGTCAATCCTTTTTTTTATTTGTAGTACAAATAGTATAGAATGTGTTATTTAGATTTAACTATTTTGAATGCTTTTGGAGTGTTAGAATTGCTGATGTTTAATAAATCAACTCTATTTTTTGTCTAAATATTCAACAACCCATTCTGCAGAAGTTCTACAATAAAAGGTTGTCAACCTGTACATTTTTTCCTTTTGGATACCTCTTTAAAGCAGGCTGAATTTCCTTAAAATTTTGAGGTTTTGTTTGTTGTTTGTTGTTTGATGGAGTGGGTAATCTTTAAAAATACTAGAATAAGCAAGATGGTAAGCTTTATTTATAATGGTAAGATCTGTATGAATATAAAGAGTGTTTGTTGCTATTTGTATTGAGGTTTTATAGCCTGTAAAACGGATGTAGACGTAAAAAAGGCTTGAGAATGTTCTCAAGCCTTTTTAAATTATCAGCTGAAAAAGTATCAACCGTTTTGTGTGTTTTTAACTACTGTAGTTAAGGTCTAGGATTTACTTTTCTTACCACAATATCATCCATATAGAAAGAGGTGGTTGTATCATTGTCTTGATTGTATCCTCGTATTGAGAATTTGTTATCAGCAGCGGTTGCATATTTTACAGTAATTTTTTTGTATACCCATTCATTTAACGGGTATTCAGAATCAAAAAGATGTACGGAAGCTACCCCCCAATCTGTATTAGGTACGCTAAAGAATCTGATGTCTGGTGTTAAGTTGGTGGTAGTACCTATTTGATCTAAGTACATCCAAACTCCTACTTCATAAGTTACTCCTGCTTCAACAGGAAAGGTGTTTGCAGTACCAGCATTGTTAAAGTTCCCAACAATCATTCCTCCATTAGCATTCATGACTATATGAGCACTTTTAGAACCAGAGTGTGCTTGGTCACTATTAATGTTTAATGTGTATTCATCCCATGGAGCTCCCCATTCTAAATATTTCCAATTAGCATTGGTACTGTCTTCAAAATTAGAATCGTAAGCTAATGATTCTAGAATGTTAGGATATTCAGTAGTAATAGTTGTGTTGTTAAAAGCTTCTGCTTCTACACCATCTAGCGTTGCCAAATTTCCTTTACTATAGCTAATTGTGGCTTGGTCATCAGTATATAAAGTTTCTCCATCAAGTTCTATAATTGCAATGTTTTTTTCTGTTGCATCTAATGTTACAGATTTTATAGGTGGAGTAATATTTGCACCTGCTAAAGTTGTAATGTTCACTGAAAAACTGCTTGCATTTAGTGTACTAGCAT
The DNA here is from genome assembly GCF_030548295.1 of Wenyingzhuangia sp. 2_MG-2023. Taxonomy (GTDB): domain Bacteria; phylum Bacteroidota; class Bacteroidia; order Flavobacteriales; family Flavobacteriaceae; genus Wenyingzhuangia. The sequence continues at coordinate 44,502 of NZ_JAUOSB010000001.1, read as the reverse complement.
CCATTTCTCTACTAAAGTTTAGGACGATTTTCCCTTCGTTATTGTAAATATTATCTAATGTAACTGGGTCGGTAGAAGGAACAACTCTAATCAAACCGGTATAAGACACCATGTTTCCTCCTGCTGGTCTTGCTCTAGATGCTCCAAAAGACAGATTGTAGTCTCCCATTTTAGAGTATTTTACATCAGAAGTTTTATTAGTCTCATCTGTATTTACCACAACTCCTCCGTTGTCTAAATCCCAAGTATATTCTTCAGGTTCTCCTACAGTAGTGTATATAAAACGTACTGAAGAACTAGATGTAATTTCGTTAAAAGCTTCGTCTTTCATTACTAAAGCATCACCTAAAGATCCGTCAGAATTTAATTTGTATCCTTCTAAAGTAACTGCAACTTCTTCTAAAACATTGATAACAATAATGGTGTCTAATACGTTTCCTTTTAACGTAGTACCATCATAAGCATCTCCTTTAAAAACTTGATGTAATGAAACATCGTGTAATCCTGGTTCTTTAAAGATGGCTTCTAGTATGTTTTTTGAAGAAGTAATATCATTATCAGCATCTACAATATCTACAACTCCTTCTGGAAAAGTCCAGATTCTAGATTCAACACCAGAAGAAACATCTCCAAATGTGATAGAGTTATTAACTTCTACTTTGTTATCAAAGTCCATCTGATTGGTCATGACTTCTCGATCATTTGCCGTAATCAAATCGCTTTTTTGATCATCACTACACGCAGAAAAAACAAAAGCGAGCATGAATAACAATTTGTATATATTTTTTGAATTCATAATTTTAAATTTTTTGTACTGTTAATTTAAATTATTATTAGCCTGCACTTCTAAAGTTGGTACAGGGAAATAATCGTGTTGAGCAGAATTGTAAACCGAACTAGCAATAATAAAATCAGGTCTTATTCTTTCGTTAATGTATATTGGAGCTTCCCCTTCTCCTGTTACGTCTAAGTTGTTTTGTCTCCAAACTTCGTCGGCTCTAAGCTCTGTAAATACTTGTTCTACAATTCCCCATCTTACCAAATCTTTCCAACGTTGTCCTTCAAAACAAAGTTCAAGAGGTCTTTCTACTCTTTGGATGTGAGTTAAAACAGTTTCAATACTAGGGGTTACCAAAGGTTGCACTGTGTGTACTTGTTTGCTTATATGTAACTGAGGAAATTGTCCTACGTTTTCATTCATATATTCTTGTAACGTTTTAACACCGGCTCTAGCTCTTACTTTGTCTATGTATGTGATTGCAGTGTTAAAATCTCCAGTATCCATCAATACAGCTTCAGCATACATTAGGTAGACATCTGCCAAACGAATAGCTCTGTAATTGATACCAGATCTACTATTTACGTCTTCACTTTCTTGGTTGTACCAGTTGGTGTATTTTTTTACATAAGAACTTTGACCGTATGCCCATCCTGCTTTTTGACCGATAGGCAAATTGTAATATTCACCATCTCCGTTTTTAGGAACAATGCTTGCTCCCATTCTTTTAGATTGTGTATTTCCGTCGTTGACTGGATTTGTAGAATCTACCTCATCATATACAAATAACTCATGCAAATAATACGAAGGTAAAACTGTATTGTATCCTCCAAAATTTAATTGAGCCAAAGGTCTAGCCAAAGCACTAGCTTCTGCACCAGTTTCGGTTGTACTATTATCAACAATATTACCGTTTACACCAGCAGCAATGGTGCTAGAGAAATTTACTTCAAAAATAGATTCTGAGTTGAATTCATTTTGATCGGTAAAGTTGTCTAAGATATCAGGAACCAATGTGTAAACATTAGAGTCTATAACTTCTTTAAATAAATCAGCAGCTTCTGACCATTTTTTATCATAAAGGTATACTTTACCTAATAAGCTTTTTGCAGAACCTTGGGTAACTCTACCAAGATCATCACTTGAGGTCCATTCTAGAGGTAAGTTTTCTTTAGCAAAGTCTAGATCTGGAATAATAATGGCATTGTTCACTTCTTCAATAGAAGAAAATGGTTGTTTTAAATCTTCTGTTGTTTCTGCAATTTTAGTCTGCATTACAGCTCCTCCGTAAGTGTTTACCAATTCAAAATAAAAATAAGCTCTTAGAAATCTAGCTTGTGCTTCAATTTCGTTTTTGGAGTTTTCAGTAAAAACAGTTGGGTCAACAGTATTGATGTTTTCTATAACCTGATTGGCTCTAAAAATTCCAACATACAATTCATTCCATTTGTCGGTTACATAAAAGGTACCATCTGTGTAGGTTAAATTTCTAAAAGTATTGGGAGCGTACCAAGATTCAGTTCCTCCTAAATCCGCTCTTACCATTTCGTATTGTAGTCCGCTACCGCTTACGTTTTGGAATTGCAAGGCACCATATACTGTGGTCAAACCACTGTTGAATTGATTTTCTGTTTCCCAAAATATTGCCGATGTAGTGGCATTAGGGTTTATTTCTTCTAAAAAACTACTTTCATCACAAGCTACAAATAGCAAGGTTGAGGTTAGTAGTAATATGTTTTTTATGTACTTCATGATCTTAAAGTTTTTTAATGTTGTTAGAAATTTAATTGAGCTCCTAGCATAAATTGTCTAGAAAAAGGGTAGTTTCCAACATCTACACCACGAGTGAATATTCCATCTCCACCAATATCAGGGTTGTATCCTGTGTATTTTGTAAACGTAAATGGATTTACCGCTGTTAAGTATATTCTAGCTCTTTCAAGTTTTATAGCTTCTATTTTAGGCAACGTATATCCTAGGGATAAGTTTCTAATTCTAAAGTATGTCCCATCTTCTAAAAAGTAATCAGATCTAGCTCTAATGCTATTGGCAAATGCATTTTGTCTGTCTGTAGGTACGTTAGAGTCTGGGTTTTGTGGAGTCCACATGTTGTACAAGTCTAAATGTCTTCCTGCTTGATAAGCATATAATTTTGATCCGTTGTAAACTTTTGCTCCAGATGAAAAATAGGTTTGTGCTGATAAATCAAAATTTTTGTAATCTAAATTGATGTTGAAACCAATGTTGAACTTAGCTTGTCCAGAACCAGAATAAACACGGTCATTGTCATCAATTTTTTGATCATCGTTTATGTCTTTGTACATCATGTCTCCCAATTGAGCACTGTTGTCAATCAATTTGTAAGCATCTAACTGACTTTGTGTTTTGATGATTCCATCATGTTGTACCAAAAAGAAAGATCCTGCTCTGTATCCTTCTGCTAAGTAAGTTGTATAATCAACATTGGTACCTCTAGAAAGTACAGGTCTCCCGTTTGCATATCCTCTGTCTACACCATTTAAATTAGTAACCGTGTTTACGTTTTTGGTAAATGTACCGCTTAAGGTGTATTTCAATCCAAAATTGGTTTCATCTCTATATTTAATTGCCAATTCAACTCCTTTGTTACTCATGCTTCCTGCGTTGGTTACACGAACATTGTATACTCCATTGGTTCTTGGTTGGTAAGTTCCTGATGAAGGAGGAAGGCTTTCTTGCAACAACATGTCTTTCTTGTCGTTTTCGTAAAGGTCTAGGTTGATGTTCAATCGGTTTGCAAATAAATCTAAATCAACACCAAAGTTTTTAGAGATGGTAGTTTCCCATTTGATGTTTGGGTCTACATATCTTCTTTGAATAAATCCATTGTTTAAGGTTTCATTGGCTCCTGTGTTGAAAAGATAGTTGACACCACTTTCAATAGTTGGTGTAAAAGAGTAAGACCCAATGCTTTGATTTCCAACTTCTGCCCAACTTGCTCTAAACTTTAATCCAGAAATAGCTTTTAGGTTTAAGTTTTTGAAAAAATCTTCTTTATCTAAATTCCATCCAGCAGAAACGGCAGGAAAGGTTCCGTACCTGTTTTTTGAAGAAAAATTAGAAGAACCGTCTCTCCTAATACTTGCAGAAAACAAATATTTACCATCGTAATTGTATTGTACTCTAGCCAATTTACCTGTAAGTGTATTGGCGTTGTTTAGACTTGTAGGAGTAATTGCTTCTGATCCTGAACCCAATGTTTTTAGAGCTTCATTTGCATCAGCACTATACATAACACCTACACCAACTTGTTTGTAGTTGTATTTTTCATAAGAGATAACTCCTAATAAATTAAGGTTGTGTTTTCCAAAACTCTTAGAGTAATTTAAGATGTTTTCAATAGTTTCTCTTTTTCCCCAATTATAGTTTTCATTCAGAAAAGCGTTTGGATGTGAAGCTCCAGGGTTCATGTTTCCAGTCAAATCGTATACAATATATTGAGGTTTGTAAAATGTTTGTCTGTAGTTAGAATTATTACTTCCTAAGTTGATTTTGTACTTAAGTCCTTTTAAAATTTCATATTCTAAATTAACAGCAATATTGGTTGCAAGTGTTTTAGAATTGTTTTCGTTTTTTAATAGTTGTGATAAATAACTGTATTGAATTGCATTTGCTACAGGTATTTGAACTTCTGTTCCTTGTGCATTTAAAGAACCAAGACTTGCTTGATAAGGTCCTTGTGCAATAGCGTATTCATACAATCCCCAAGGTTCTATTTGTTTGTTTTCTTGTTTAAAGTTGATGGTTGCAAATGCCTTGAACTTTCCTTTTTTAAACTGACCTGTAATTCTGTTAGAAAGTCTATTAAAACCCGAGTTGATAAGTACTCCATCTTGTGTAAAATAGTTGCTATTTAAACTCAATGTTAGGTTTTTTGTTCCACCAGAAATATTCAAATTGTAATTGCTCATTACTGCGTTGTCGTTCTGAACATCGCCAACAAAATCAGAGTTGTTGTTTAGAGCTTGTGCGTTTAAATACAAAAGAGGAGAGTTGATTCCTTTGGCTTCACTTGCTTTTTGATTCTCATACATCTGTTGTTGCGTATTCATCAATGGAGTTCCAGAAGTAATATTTTGAATACCCGTATACGTGCTAAAATCTATTTTCATTTGTCCTTCTTCTCCTTTTTTAGTGGTGATTAGGATAACCCCGTTAGAGGCTCTTGTACCATAGATTGCAGCAGAAGCTCCGTCTTTTAAAATGTCTATAGATTGAATCTGTTCTGGTGCAATATTTGGATTGCTTTGATAAGGAATTCCATCTACAACATACAATGGACCTAGTGCGTTTGGACTGATAGATCCTAAACCTCTAATTTGAATATTTGCTGCAGAACCAGGAGATCCACCACTTGTTTGTACATCCACTCCTGCAATTTGTCCTTGAATAGCATTACCGATATCAGACGTTGGTGTTTTAGAAATAATTTCGGTATCTACTTTTGCAACAGCTCCTGTTACTTCTTTCTTTTTTTGAGATCCATAACCTACTACAAGAACTTCTTCAAGTTGAGTAGCATCTTTTTCAAGAGAAACATTGAGTGTTTGGCTATTGGTAGGCATATTTATTATTTTAGTTACAAAACCAAGAAAAGAAATCTCAATTTTTTTGCCTGGAGGAGCACTCAACTCATAGTTTCCATCAAAATCGGACATGGTTCCGTTGTTTGTTCCTTGAACTAGTATGTTTGCTCCAAGCAAAGGTTGACCATCTCCAGTAATAATCCCTTTAATGGTTGTTTTTTGTTGAGCGTGAACAATACCAATGCAACACAATAACATACACGCTATTATGTATAGCTTGCTTTTTTTGCCACGAGAGCGTAAATGAACTTTCATATGATAAATTTTAATTTATTACTTGGGGCTAAATTGCATGAAATAGATAGAGAAAGTTGTTTTTTAGACTAGACCATCCCTAAACAATGGATGGTTTTGACTAAACATTAGGGCAAATTTGACTAGATATAGTCTAAACATTTGTTATATGTATGTTTTGTAGTGTTTGAGGTATGTGTTTGTTGTTTGGGTTTATTTTATGAATTTTGTATAAAAAAAACGTCTTTTATATGGAGTTTATAAATTCTGTCAAACTTTCGTTTCTTTCTAATCCCAGTTTTTTTCTCAATCGATATCTTGATGTATGAACACTCTCTATAGAGATACCTAACAATGAAGACATTTCCTTGCTAGAAAAATTTAGCTTAATAAGAGCGCATATTTTTAGATCAGTTTGTCCTAGAGAGGGGAATTTATTGTTTAAGTTTTGGTAAAAACTCTGATTGATCTGTGTAAAGCGAGCTTCAAACTCTTTCCAGTTGTTTGTTGGGTTTCCTTGGATGGATTTTACCATTCGGTTGATAACTCTTATGTCTATGTTGTCTGTAGTTTGTTTGGATAACTTGTCTTTTAAGTTTGCTAAAAATTCTTCTTTTTCAATCAGTTGTAGTGCAGAAGTTGTTAATTCTTTGTTTTTTAGCTCTAGAATCTGATTTTGTCTTTTCAATTCTAGTTGCTGACGTTCAAAAATTAGCTTTTTCTCATTTTTATGTTTGTTTCTTAGGTTTCGGATAAACAAGTAACCAAATATGAGAATGAAAATAATAGATGTGATTAGAATTACATATTTTAAAAACCAGATATAATCTTCTTGCTCTAGTTGCTTTAAACGGTGTTCTTTTTGTTGTTGTTCTTGCTTTTCTTTGGTAATTCGGTACGTATCTTTTAAGTTAAATAAGTGTTGGTTGCTTTTGCTTTTACTACCAAAAACACTATCGTTTAGAGTTTTGGATTTTTGTAAATATTCAAAAGCTTTGTCACATTTATTTTGAATGTTGTAAAGTTCTACCAAAGCATCACAACTCATAATTTTGTAATTGGTGTGACTGTGGTAGTTTTCAGAATCTTGTAATGATTCTAAAAAGGCTTTTTCACTTTTTTGATACAATCCCATTTTTTTGTAAACATCACCGATTAGGTAGTTTACGATTACTAAATAAGATGGATCTTTTTCTTCAAAATGCGCTTTTACTTCTTTAAACTTATTTAGAGCTTGATCGTATTTTTTTTCATTAGCTAGTTGATGTGCTAGCTCAGCATCTAAATAATAATTTTCTGAAAAAGTGGGGTGTAGTTTTTTGGTTTGAATACAACTATCTAAGTATTTTTTATACATTTCTTTATTTCCTCTTATTCTATAAAAATTGGTAAAGGCAAAATAATCACTAGACAAATAATCTATAGGAACTATTTTTTCTTGATATAGCGTTTTGTTTGTGTGTAGAGATAGGTTAAAGTGTTTTAGTGCTTCTTTGTCTCTGTTATAAAAACTATACAGCCAACCTAATTCCTGATGAATTCTACCTTTGTAAAGTCTATTTTTTATTTTTTCGGCCAATAATAAAGCTGTCCAAAAACCATCGTAGGCTTTTCCATAATTCACGTTATGGCTGTAAACAGTAGATAATGTCATTAGGCTTTTGATGGCATTTAGGGTGTCTTTTTCCTTCATAGAAGCATTGTAGCTTTTGTTTAGATAGGAGATAGATAGCTGAGGTTTTACGTATTTGTACTTTAAAGCTTTGTTATATAATAAATCTGGAGTTTCTTGACTGTAACTTTTAAAGCTTGATAAAATACTAAATATGAAAAGTGTTAAAAGTGTAAAATTCTTCATCAAATTTTATTTTTTTTATTGTAAATGTTAGTATTACAATATAGAAACAAAAAAGGATGTCTAGATTGATTTGCCTAGATAGGCAACATTGTGAAGTTTTTAAAGAGCGTAATTTGCTTCTTTTTTCGCTGTGTACTCCTGTGTTTGTTTTATTTATTGTTTTCTGTTGTTGAGTTTATTTTTTTAGATGTTTAGTTTTTGTCTAGTTTGTTAGGTTCAATTTCTATTTTAATTATTCATTTTTCAGAAGTTTATTTATGTTTTTATTGCGTATTTAAAGGTTTATGGCTGTCTTTTTTATGATTTTTGAATATTATTTATTTTTACTGTTTTTTTAATTTGTTAGTTCGTATTCATAATCTGTCGTGTCTGTAGAAACTTTAATATGTTGGTGTCATTAAAAAAGTAGCGTCTGCTGTTGTTGTTGTAAGAGAAAATAAAAGAGAATAGTTCGTTTTGCGTGTTTTTTTCTTGAAAGTGTTATAGAAGTTCAATAGTCTATGTATTGTTTAGAAGTTTTTAGAGTGTAAAGATTTTTTATTGTATTGAAATCAATACATGTGCTGTATGTCAAATAATCTTATTTTTGTGGCACATACAAAAACAAAATATGGGTTTAGAAGAAAGGGCTGATGGGAAACCAAATTACAATGTTCCAAATTTAGAAAGAGGTTTGATGATTATTGAATTGTTGGCAACTTGTAAAGGAGGTCTAACACTTGCAGAAATAATTGAAGAGTTGTCCATTACCAAAACATCTGCTTTTAGAATTATCAATACATTGATATTCAAAAATTATTTACAAAAAAATGAAACAACAAAAAAAATAACATTGTCCAGAAAAATGCTAACATTAGGTTTGTCAGCAATAAATGAACAAAGTATTGTAGAAGTTTCTATTGATGTAATGAGAGCTTTAAGAGATGAACTAAAAGAGTCTGTTATGTTAGGTGTGCTTATTGGGCACAACGGAACTATTTTGGAACAAGTTGCGTCTTCTTATCCTGTTAAATTATTTGTAGAACAAGGAACACAGTTTAGTTTGCATAGTTCTGTAGGTGGTAAATCCATTTTGTCTTATATGCCAGAAAATGAAATGAACACGATTTTAAACAAACAGACACTTAAGCGTTATACTGAAAATACAATTGTGTCTAAAGAAGTTTTTAAAGAACAATTAAAACAAGTTAAAAAAATAGGATACGCTGTGGATCATGGAGAGGATATTCAAGGGATTAATTGTGTGGGTGCACCCATATTTAATGAACACGGTTATCCGGTAGCCGCTATTTGGATTACAGCACCACATGGACGTTTGCCTTCTAAAGATTTTGATAAAAAAGGAAAGGTGGTTGTTCGTTATGCTAAAGAAATATCTTTGAAGTTGGGTTATGTAGAATAAGTTAGATAGATACTTAAAATAAGTTTTAAGCTTCTTAATTGTGAATTTTTCACTATTAAGAAGCTTTTTTTTGTTTATCACTAATGATTATGTAATAATTATAGTCTTTTATAATTTCATATTTGATGTTTTTTTTATCTAAATAATTAATTATTTACAATTTATTGTATATTTGTTTCAAATAAGGAACTGGTTTCTTATTTGAAACTTAATGAAAATCAAGATGAAAGCAACCATTTATGAAGGTAATAAGACCTTCACTGTAATTGAAAAAGAAATTGAACAACCTCAAGCAGGTGAAGTAAGAATCAAAGTAGCTTATGTTGGGGTGTGTGGTACGGATGTACATATCTATCACGGAATGATGGATAAGCGTGTAAGTATTCCTGTTACAATTGGGCATGAAATGTCTGGTGTAGTTGATGCTGTAGGAGAAGGGGTGACAGATTATGTAGTTGGTGATAAAATTGTGGTTCGTCCTTTAGATGATAGAAAAGTAAAAGCATCAGACAAAGGTTTTAATCATATTTGTGAAGAATTGAAATTTGTTGGAATCGATAGTGAAGGAGCAATGCAACAATATTGGAATGTGCCTACTTTTATTTTACACAAATTAAGAGCTGAGACTGATTTAAAATTAGCAGCATTGATAGAGCCTTTATCTGTAGCGGCTCATGATGTTCGTTTGAGTGGATTGGTTGCTGGAGAAACAGCAGTAGTTTTAGGAGGTGGTCCAATAGGATTATTGGTTGCAATGGTAGCAAAAGAAGTTGGAGCACAAGTAATTATTTCTGAAGTAAATCCTAAGCGTATTGCAAAGGCAAAAGAATTAGGTTTTGATGCAGTAAGTCCAATAGAATTGGATTTGGTAGAATATGTTAAAAGCAAAACAGAAGACAAAAGAGCTGATGTGGTTTTTGAAGTAGCCGGAGTGCAACCTGCCTTAGATATTATGTGTGAAGTAGCTGGAATTCGTGGTAGAATTGTAATGGTAGCTATTCATGGAGTAAAAAAAGAAGTAGACTTATTTAAGTTTTTCTGGAAAGAATTAAAGTTGATTGGAGCTAGAGTTTACGAAAAAGAAGACTACGAAAAATCAATCAGATTGATTACTGAGAACGAATTGCCATTTGAGCAAATGATTACAGATGTACAACCATTAAGCAATATTCAAACAGTTTTTGAAAACATAGACAACAATCCTGATGGATTAAAAGTCTTGATGGATTGTCAATTGTAAAAAACATACACTGTACAATGGTTAAAAAAATAATAGTTGCATTGATTGCTATTCCAACCTTCATTTTTGGTCAAACTTCTGATAAAAAATGGTTGGATACATCATTGTCTTTTGAAAAGAGAATCAATTATTTGGTTGAACAAATGACTTTACAGGAGAAAATCTCACAATTGGTGAGTGATTCTCCTGAAGTTGATCGTTTGGAGGTGCCAGAGTACAATTGGTGGAATGAAGCTTTGCACGGAATTGCAAGAAATGGAAAAGCAACTGTTTTTCCACAAGCTATTGGTTTGGCAGCCACGTTTGATACCGAATTAGCGCAAGAAGTAGCCAATGCAATATCAGATGAAGCAAGAGCAAAGTTTAATATTTCTCAATCTATTGGAAATAGAGGTCAGTATGCTGGTTTGACATTTTGGACTCCTAACGTTAATATTTTTAGAGATCCAAGATGGGGAAGAGGGCAGGAAACTTATGGAGAAGATCCTTATTTAACATCTAAAATGGGAGTTGCTTTTGTAAAAGGTTTGCAAGGAAATCATCAGAAGTATCTAAAAAGTGCTGCTTGTGCAAAACACTATGCAGTGCATTCTGGACCCGAAGAATTGAGACATCATTTCAATGCTTCTCCATCAAAAAAAGATTTGTACGAAACATATTTACCTGCTTTTGAAGCTTTGGTGAAAGAAGGAAATGTAGAGGGAGTTATGTCAGCTTACAATGCGGTGTATGGTTCTCCTGCTGGTAGTAGTAAATTTTTATTGAAGGATCTTTTGAGAGATGAATGGAGGTTCAATGGATATATAGTTTCAGATTGTGGTGCTTTGGGAGATATTTACAAAGGTCATAAAGTTGTGAAAACTCAAACAGAAGCTGCAGCGTTGGCTTTAGAAATGGGTTTAAATTTGAATTGTGGTTACGTGTACGGTGCTCTTGAAAAAGCAATCAAAGAGGGATTGACAACAGAAAAAACGGTAGACAAAAGATTGAAAGAGTTGTTGATGACTCGTTTTAAATTAGGCTTGTTTGATCCTGTACAAGACAATCCTTACAATGCTATTTCTCCAAAAGAAATTCACTCAGATAAGCACATTGCTTTGGCAAGAAAAACAGCATTAAAGTCTATTGTGTTGTTAAAAAATGATAACAATACTTTGCCATTAAGTAAAGATATTAAAGTGCCTTACGTAACAGGTCCTTTCGCAGCTTCTAACGATGTGCTCTTAGGAAGTTATTACGGAATGACAACCAATTTGGTGTCTGTTTTGGAAGGAATTTCGGAAAAGGTTTCTTTAGGAACTTCTTTAAATTATAGAATGGGAGCTTTGCCATTTACAAAAAATGTAAATCCGAAAAATTGGGCTCCAAATGTTGCAAAAACGGCTGATGCAGTAATTGCAGTGGTTGGATTGTCTGCAGATTTTGAAGGGGAAGAGGTTGATGCCATTGCTTCTCCAAACAAAGGGGATAAAAAAGATTTAAAATTACCGCAAAATCAAATTGATTATGTAAAAGAAATGGCTGCTAAGAAAAAAGGGCCTTTAATTTTAGTAGTTGCTTCGGGTAGTGCTGTTTCTTTGGGGGAGTTGTACGACTTGGCAGATGCTATTGTGTTGATGTGGTATCCTGGAGAACAAGGTGGTCATGCTGTTGCAGATGTTTTGTTCGGAGATGAATCTCCATCGGGTCACTTGCCGATTACCTTTCCTAAATCGATAGAGCAATTGCCTGCTTTTGAAGATTACAGTATGAAAGGAAGAACTTATAAATACATGGAAAAAGAACCTTTGTTTCCTTTTGGTTTTGGATTGTCTTACACAAATTTTACTTATAAAAACATCAAAGTTTCTAATGCTAAAATCGGTAAAAAAGACAAGCTTAAAGTTTCTTGTACTTTGGTTAATAAAGGAAAAATGGACAGCGATGACGTTGCGCAACTGTACTTGGTTCCTGTTGAAAATAAAAACGATTTGCCAAAATACAGGTTGTTAAGATTTAAGAGGTTAAAAGTGAAATCACAATCATCAGAAACAGTATCATTTGAATTAGAACCTAAAGATTTGTATCAAATCAATCAAGAGGGTAAAAAAGTTTGGATAAAAGGGAAGTACAAATTGGTTGTTGCAAACGCTTTACCAAGTAAAAGAAGTGCAAATTTAGGAGCAACAGTGCCTATATCAACAATTGTAGAATTAAAATAAAAAGTATAAAAAATAACAACATGAGTATCTTAAATACATTTAGTTTAGAAGGAAAAACAGCTTTAGTAACAGGTTGTAAAAGAGGAATTGGAATGGCAATGGCAGTTGGTTTGGCTGAGGCTGGAGCAAATATTATTGGAGTTTCTGCTTCTTTAGAATTAAGCGATAGCAAAGTTTCAAAAGCAGTAGAAGCTACAGGTAAATCTTTTAGCGCTTACCAATGTGATTTTTCTGATAGAAAATCATTGTATGCATTTATTGCAGCTGTAAAAAAAGACCATCCACAAATTGATATTTTGGTAAACAATGCAGGTACTATTTTACGTACTCCTGCAGCAGAACACCCAGATGAAATGTGGGATAAAGTAATTGAAGTAAATCAAAATGCTCAATTTATTTTGACTAGAGAAATTGGAAAGGAAATGGTTGCAAGAGGGTTTGGGAAAATCATTTTTACAGCATCATTGTTAACGTTCCAAGGTGGAATTACAGTTCCTGGGTATGCTGCGAGTAAAGGAGCAGTAGGCCAATTAACCATGGCTTTTGCAAATGAGTGGGCAAGCAAAGGTGTAAATGTAAATGCAATTGCACCAGGATACATTGCTACAGATAACACAGAAGCTTTAAGAAATGATGCCGCAAGGTCAGAATCTATTTTGTCTCGTATTCCAGCAGGAAGGTGGGGTGAAGCAACAGATTTTGCAGGGCCAACGGTATTTTTAGCATCAGAAGCAGCATCATACATGCACGGAACTATTATGTTAGTTGACGGTGGATGGATGGGAAGATAATCTATAACTAACTAAAAAATAAAATTATGTCACAGGTAAAAGAGTATCAGTTATTTATTAACGGAGAGTGGAAAACATCAACTTCAGGAGAAACTATAGATATTATAAATCCATCTACAGAAGAAGTAACAGCTAAAGTACAAAATGGTACTACAGAAGAAGCTTTGGAAGCTTTGGAAGCTGCTGATAAAGCACAAAAAGAGTGGAAAAAATTACCACCACGTGAGCGTGCGGATATGTTGTACAAATTGGCTGATGAAATTGAAGCTAATACAGAATATTTAGCTGAATTATTGACAAAAGAACAAGGGAAGTTATTAAAGGTAGCTCGTTTTGAAGTTGCCGTTACTGCTTCTTTTATTAGATATGCTTGTGAGGGTGCTCGAAGAATTGAAGGAGATATTATTCCTTCAGACAATCCAAATGAGCAAATATGGATTCAAAAAGTACCGAGAGGAGTTGTGGTTGCTATTACTGCATGGAACTTTCCGTTGGCATTGGCAGGTCGTAAATTAGGACCAGCTTTAGTAGCAGGAAATACCATTGTAATTAAGCCTACGTCAGAAACTCCATTGGCAACTTTAGAGTTAGGAAATTTGGCAAACAAAGTGGGGATTCCTGCAGGTGTTATCAATATTTTAACAGGACCAGGTAGAGCAATGGGGAATGCTTTGGTAGAAAGTCCTATTACTAAAATGGTAACCATGACTGGTTCTACACCAGTAGGACAATCTATTGCTCGTGCTGCTGCAGAAAACATGACACACGTACAGTTAGAATTAGGAGGTAAAGCACCTTTTATTGTTTTTGCAGATGCTGATATTGATGCAGCTGTTGAGGCAGCTTTGCATTCTCGTTTTGACAACTGTGGACAAGTTTGTACTTGTAACGAACGCATGTATTTGCATGAAAGTATCCATGATGTGTTTATGGAGAAGTTTATAGCAGCAACAAAAGCACTTAAAGTTGGAGATCCAATGTTAGAAGAAACAGATATGGGACCTAAAGTAAATGCGGCTGAATTAAAGCACATGGAACATTTAGTAGCTGTAAGTTTAAAAGAAGGAGCAACTCTTGCTACTGGAGGTAAGAAACCAGAAGGTATAGGGTTTGAAAAAGGATATTGGTTTGAGCCAACAGTTTTAACAAACGTAACTCAAGACATGACGATTGTTCATGAAGAGGCTTTTGGACCAATTTTACCTGTATTAAAGTTTAGTTCTTTTGATGAGGTTATTGGCTATGCAAACGATAGTGAGTATGGCTTAGCAGTAATGGTATTTACAAATGATATGAATACGATTATGAAATGTAACGATGAGTTAGAATACGGTGAAGTTTATGTAAATAGAGGTCACGGAGAACAACATCAAGGATTCCACAACGGATATAAAAAATCTGGTTCAGGTGGAGAAGATGGTAAATATGGTTTTGAACAATATTTAGAAAAGAAAACTTTCTACATCAGACACAAAGCATAATTAGTTTGAGAGCATATTTGGCTGTTGGTTTTCTATTTTTTGGTTTATAGTTTTCCCGACAGCTTTTGCTCTTTCTTAAAACAGATAAGATGAGTACAAAAATTTCAAACATAAAAACACAATTGTTTACGGTGCCATTACCAGAAGTAATGTCAGATGCAAAACATGGAGATCATTATCATTTTGAATTGGTAACAGTTACGGTTACTTTAGAAGATGGTAGCGAAGGTACAGGGTATACGTATACAGGAGGTAAAGGAGGTTTTGCAATCAAAGCGATGGTAGAACATGATTTTACAGAAGCATTAATAGGTAAGGATGGAGTTGATATTGAAGGTATTTACGACTTTTTAGAGTGGCATGTGCATTATGTTGGTCGTGGCGGAATTGCTTCTTTTGCTATTTCTGCTGTAGATATTGCACTTTGGGACATCCGTTGTAAAAAAGCGGGACAACCATTGTGGAAAATGGCTGGTGGAGCAGGAAATACTTGTAAAGCTTACTGCGGTGGAATTGATTTGATGTTCCCTATTGAAAAGTTATTAGATAACATGAAAGGTTATTTAGCAAGAGGTTTCAATGCTGTGAAAATTAAAATTGGTCGTGAAAACTTAGAAGAGGATTTAGAGCGTATCAAAGCCGTACGTGAGTACATTGGTCCAGATGTTACTTTTATGGTAGATGCCAACTACTCTATGACGGTAGAAAAAGCCATCAAAGCTATAGAAGGGTTTAAAGATCAAAATATTACTTGGTTTGAAGAACCAATTATTCCAGACAATTACAAAGGATTTGGTGAAATAGTAGATGCTACAGGGTTTCCATTAGCCATGGGTGAAAACTTACACACTATTCATGAATTTGAATATGCTTTTGATCAAGCAAAATTATCTTTTGTACAGCCAGATGCCTCAAACTGTGGAGGGGTAACAGGATGGTTAGCTGCTGCTAGATTGGCAGATAAGCATGGAATTCCAGCTTGTTCTCACGGTATGCAAGAATTACACGTTAGTTTGGTCTCTGCACAACCTAATTCAGGTTGGTTAGAAGTGCACAGTTTCCCAATTGATGAATATACAACTAGACCTTTGGTGGTAGAGAATTATAGAGCAGTAGCTCCAGATTATCCAGGTGTAGGGGTTGTTTTTAACTGGGAAAAATTAGCACAATACGAAGAAAAATAAAAACAGATATGAAAATAGAACAATCAAATTTTGGAAATATTGAGAATCAAGAAATTACTTTGTATACGCTAAAAAATGCGAATGGAATTGAAGTAAATATCACAAATTATGGTGCTACTATTACTGCTATCAAAGTTCCAAATTCTAAAGGAATCATTGAAAATATTGCTTGTGGATTTGATTCCTTAGGAGGTTATTTTTCTGAAGAATACAAAAACAATGCTCCTTATTTTGGAGGAACGATAGGTAGGTACTGTTCACAAATTAAAAATGCTTCTTTTGATTTGAACGGTAAAACTTACAACGTAGCGGCCAATTGTGGAGATAATAATTTACATGGTGGGATTGTTGGTTTCGATAAAAAAGTTTGGTCTGTTTCTATTTTAGAAAATGGTATAGAAATGTCTTTGGTTAGCAAAGATATGGAAGAGGGGTTTCCTGGAAACGTAGCTGTAAAAGTTGTATTTATTTTAAATGATGAAAATGAATTATCTATCAATTATAATGCTACACCCGATGCAGACACTCCCTTGTCTTTAACTAATCATACATACTTTAATTTGTTAGGGTTTACAGAAACAGTAGAAAATCACATAACAAAAGTACATACAGATAAAAGGTTAGTGACGGATGCTACAGGAGCTGCTACTGGAGAAGTTGAACATTTAGAAGGAAAAGTAGACGATTTAAGAGGAGGGAAACGCATAGGTGATGTACACCAATTAATGAACGATGGTTTTGAACATTTCTACATTTTTGATAACACAGCAGGGGACTTGAGACTTACAGCATCAATTATTTCTGAAGCTAATGGTCGTAGTTTGGATGTGTTTACTACAGAACCTTGTATGTTGTTGTATACAGGTAAATATACTTCAGATGCTTTGAAAAGAGAAAGTGGAGAGCAATACGGTAAATATAAAGGTTTTTGTTGTGAAACACACAGATATCCAAATGGACCAAATATTGAAAACTCTCCAAAATCAATAACCAAAGCAGGAGAAGAATTTAAAAGCACAACCATCTTTAAATTTGGATGGTAGTCAATTTTACTAACTTAAAAAATAATTAAATAATGATTGAAGGAGTAATTTGGGCAGTCATCGCAGGTTTAATGCTTGGTTTGTATGCCTTACCAGAAAAGTTTACCAAAGGTTTTGAGTTTGAAAACACTTGGAGTTTGTTTTTTGCAATCAACACATTTGTAGTCCCTAATATTGCTGCATTTTTGTTAATTGATGGTTTTGCTGATGTATTAGCGGCTATCCCTAGTACAGTTCTTGTCGGAATGGTTGTTTCTAGTATTTTATGGGGTATTGGAGCCATGATGTGGGGGAAAGCAATTAACTATATTGGCTTGTCTTTAGGTTTCTCTATTTTTATTGGTACCATTATTTTGGTGGGATCTTTGATACCTTTCTTTGTGGGAGATTTACCAGAAACCAATGTGTTTTTAACCATTCTAGGTGGGTTGTTTATTGTTTTGATTGGTGTGATTTCGAATGCAAAAGCAGGAATTACTCGCCAAAAAGATGAAGCAAAAGACGATTCGGTTTCTAAAAAAGGATCTGTAGTTGCAGGAATTTTAATAGCAGTCATTGGTGGTTTGTTGGCTACAGGATTTAGTTTTGCTAATTCTTTTGGAGCAAGTGTTATTGACGAGGCTTCTCAGGCACAAGGAAATCCAGCTTGGGTAAGTGCTATTGCGGTAATGTATGTTATTTACATGGCAGGAGGAGTTGCTATTGCTATTTATTTTATTCAACAATTAACGGCTAAAAAATTATGGGGTAAATTCAAATCACCTCATTTAGGAAAAAACATTTTATTAACTTCTATCATGGGAGTTTTCAACTTTGCTGCTTCTTCGGCATTTGCATATGCAGCTTTTAAATTAGGGAAAGAATTAGGGGGAAGTGTAGGATATGCTATTTTCAATACAGCTTGTGTGGTAACAGCTATTGTAAGTGGAATTATTACCAAAGAATGGGTCAATGCATCATCCAAAGCAAAAAACTTTTTGTATATAAGTTTGGCTTGTATGATTGGAGGAATCTTAGTAATTGCATATTCTAATAGCTTAGGATAATCACAAAAAATAATAAATAATGAAAAATTTAAAATATATAATTCCTGTAATATTAGGAGTTGGTTTGTTTTCTTGCAACTCAAAAGTAGAAAACAAAACAGGTGATGATTGTGGTAAGGAAATAGTTCTTAGTGATGAAAAACAAGACTTTTTAGGAATTACCAATAAAGACAAATTAAGTGCAGCATCTAAAAGAGCTTTAGAGTGGAATGATGAATTGTTACACAATAATGATTGGTATTTTGAATATCAAGTTTATGATTTAAAAGGAGATTTTGCTTACGAAGAAGGTGTGGTAAGAAGAGATCCTAGTGCCATGATTAAGCACGATGGGAAATATTATACTTGGTATAGTAGAAGTACAGGAGAATCTCAAGGATTTGGAGGTGATGTAGAAAACGAAAAAGTATTCCCTTGGGATAGATGCGATATTTGGTATGCAACTTCTGCAGATGGAATTACTTGGAAAGAAGAAGGAATTGCTGTTGCTAGAGGTAAAGCAGGTTCTTATGATGATCGTTCTGTGTTTACTGTAGAAATTATGGAAAGCGATGGAATGTATTACTTATGTTACCAAACAGTAAAAAATCCATATAACAAAAGAGTTAAAAATCAAGTTGGTTTAGCTTGGTCTACATCTCCTAACGGACCTTGGACAAAAAGTGAAGAACCAATTTTAAGTCCTGCAGATAATGGAATTTGGAAAGGAGATGATTTACAAGATCGTTTTTCTGTAGAGAAAAAAGGAGATTTTGATAGTCACAAAGTACACGATCCATGTATCATTCCTTACAAAGGAAAATTCTACTTGTACTACAAAGGAGAACAAATGGGAGAAGCTATTACTTTTGGAGGTCGTCAAATTAGACATGGAGTTGCCATTGCAGACAACCCTAAAGGTCCTTATGTAAAATCAGAATACAATCCAATTTCTAACAGTGGACACGAAATATGCGTTTGGCCATACAATGGAGGAATTGCATCGTTAATTACTACAGATGGTCCAGAAAGAAACACGGTACAATGGTCTCCTGATGGAATTAATTTTGAAATTATGGGAGCTGTAAAAGGGGCACCACATGCAATAGGATTAAACAGAACTGCTGATAACGAAAAAGAACCAACAGAAATTTTACGTTGGGGATTGACACATGAATACATGAATTACAACTATCAATACATTCGTGGGTTTAAAACGAAAGTAATGAGAAAGCATACAGCCAATTCAGACAAAGAAGCTAAAGATAAATAAGATTTTAAAACCTATGAAAAAGACCACTTTAAGTGGTCTTTTTTGTTTTAGACTTAGTCGGATTTGTGTGTTTTTGTTTGTTTATTTATTGTTATTTTTATTGGAGTTATTGTTTTTTTTAAGTCGGATTTGATTTGTTTTTAATGATTGTTTAAAATAATAGGTGTAATGAGAAATATAATAGAAAAAATAAGAATATTTTTTTGGTTCTTGATTTGTACATCCGTTGGATTTGCACAACCAGGAAGTATCAACTCACATGATGAAAATAGTCAGTTGGTAAGAGATTTAAGTGGACATCGTTGGAAAATGAAAATGATGTTGCCTGGAGAAGGTGTAAAGCAAGGTTTACACAAAATACCGCCAGAAGATATTGAAACCTTAGTTTGGAATCCTGCAAAAATTCCAGGAGATGTTTATATAGATTTGTGGAAAGCAGGAGTGATAGAAGATCCTTATTTTGGAAGAAATAGCGTAAAGGCTCAATGGGTAATGCAGTATGAATGATGGTATTCTTATCAATTTAATGTAACTCAAGATTTAGGAGATAACTTGGCAAGGTTAGATTTTGATGGAGTAGATTATACTTGTGATGTTTGGTTGAACAGCGAGTATTTAGGAAGTCACGAAGGTGCTTTTTCTCCATTTTCATTTGACATCAATCACGCTTTAAGAACTTCTAAAAAGAATTTAAAAAGTTCTAACTTATTAATGATTCGTTTGGCTCCACCACCGCAGGTAAACTCTAAAGTGGCGGGTAGAAAAACTCCTTGGTTTGGAGATTATTGGAGAGATTTAATTCCTTTTGGAATTTACAGACCCATTAAAATGGTATATACCGGATCTTCTAGAGTTACTGATTTGTATGTGCATTCTAATATTCATAAAGACAAATCGGCAACAGTACATCTACAGGTTGAGGTAGAAAACACCACTTCCAAACCTAAAAACATCACGTTTACAAGCTCTATAGAAGGTAGTAACTTTAAGAGCAAACAAATCAATACAAAATTTACTGCCTTGGTACAACCAGGTAAGCAGGTGGTAAAAAAACAAATTAAAGTAAAAAATGCTCAGTTGTGGTGGCCTTGGGATTTAGGAAAACCTAATTTGTACGTAGCCAAAGTTTCTATAACAGAAAATAAAGTAAATCAAGATTTTGCCGAAACTACTTTTGGGATTAGAGAAGTTAGCATGAAATGGAATCCTGGATTTTCTAAAGATCAAGTTAGTTTTCCAAGAACTACGGTTATTAATGGAAAGCCAATATTTATTCGTTCGGCTTGTTGGGGAGGTCCACCAGATATTTTTGTAGGAAGAACTACCGAAGAAAAATACAGAAGATTAATTCAGTTAGCCAAAGATGCAAACATGAATAACATCAGAATTTTTGGTTGGCATCCTCCTGAAATTCCAATTTTTTATGAATTATGTGATGAAGCTGGAATTACAGTTTGGCAAGATATTATTCCCTTAGGAACAGGAAATCTATCTAAAGATCCAGTGTTTTTAGAAAAAATATTAAAAGAAGGAGAAAATGTAATTACAGAAAGAAGAAATCATCCCTCTTTAATTATGATGGAAGGTGGTGAAGAAATGTTTTTAAGATCTGGAGATGCTATGTTTACACGTAACTTTTTAGAAACCTTAGGAAAAAGATTGCAAGCAAAAGTAGATTTACCTTATGTGCCAGATTCTCCGTTAACTTGTGAAACAGCACAATCAGCAGGATACAAACCCAAAGAGGCTGTACATGCCCTAGGGTATTTTTACGGTATGGGAAAATGGTTAATGGAAGATTGGTACTCTAGTTTAGATTTTCCAATTGTGCCAGAATTAGCCATTACATCGGTACCTAATGTAGAAAGTTTAAAAAAGTTTATTCCAAAAGATGAATTGTGGAAACCTGGAGTAAGTTGGGGACATCATTGGGCAGATTTAGATAGATTAAGAATTCAAAATTTTGATGCTTTTGGTGATGAAAAAACAGGATCGTTACAAGAATTTGTAGATGCGACTCAAGATGCACAGGGAATTATTTTTCAATTGTCTATAGAGCACTTTAGAAGAAATAAACCTAGAACTAGCGGAATTTCATTGTGTCATTTTATTACCTATTGGCCTGATATGAAATGGGGAATTGTAGATAATTACACACAACCCAAACGTTCTTGCAATTATGTAAAAATAGCCTATCAACCCTTGTTGATTAATTTAAAGTTTGATAAACGTAGATGGAAAACATCTGATACTTTTAATGGAGAAATATGGGTAGTAAACGATTTTTACAAAACTTATAAAAATTGCAAAGCTAGTTATGTAATTAAAGATGATGAGGGTAATGTATTAGCTAAAAATAGTTTTGATGTAGGAAACGTAGAAGAAAATAGTTCTCTAAAACTAAAGAGTTTGAATCATAAAGTACTTAAAACAGTAAAGAAAATTTTTTATGTTATTTTAGAATTAAAAGATAAAAAAGGAGATATAGTTTCTGCTAATGAGTATATGTTTTTAATTGGAGATCAGAAAGAAGCTTCTAAAAAATTTAAGACTATGGGGTTAGAAATTAGAAAGAGAAATCAGACCTATACTTATGGAAATTATTATAAGTTTTTTGATAAATTATCAGGTGAAAACGAACAAGAATATGAAACAAAACTAGATACTATAAAATCTAGAGGTTTTTAATTGTTTAGAAAGTAAAGAGATACGATACTAACATAGATTAAATCATTTAAAATGAAAAAATATATAAAATTAATAGCTGTTTTAACACTTGTTTTTATAACAGCATCTTGTCAGCAAAAAGAGGAAAAAAAGACGTATCAAGCAAATTGGGAATCTTTAAAAAAACATCAAACACCAGAATGGTTTTTAGATGCAAAATTTGGAATTTATTGTCATTGGGGACCTTATTCTGTACCCGAATATAAAAATGAATGGTATTCGCATTGGATGTATGTAAACAAAGACAATCCCGAAGCTAGAAATGGAGAGGCAAGTCACTATTACAAACATCACGTAGAAACTTATGGAACGTTAGATAAATTTGGATACAAAGATTTTATTCCCATGTTTACTGCCGAAAAATTTGATGCTGCAGAATGGGCAGATTTATTCCAAAAAGCAGGAGCTAAATTTGCAGGACCTGTATCAGAACATGCAGATGGTTTTGCTATGTGGGATAGTGATTTAACTCGTTGGAACTCTAAAAACATGGGGCCTAAAAGAGATATTATGGGAGAACTTTCTAAAGAAATTAGAAAACGAGATATGAAATTTATTGCTACTTTCCACAGACAATGGTTGTACGCATGGTTTCCTACATGGGATGAAACTACAGATGCTGCTGATCCTGAATTTGCAGATTTGTATGGACCTAAAGTAAACAAAGGAGATTTTCAATTTCCACATAAAAAAAATCATGCAACTGCTAATGGAGAAAAATTTCATTATCCAATGGCAGGAAAAGAATTTGATGATGAATGGTTGAATAGATTAAAAGAAATCATCAATAAATACGATCCAGACTTGGTTTGGTTTGACAATAAAATGGATATTATTTCTGAAGAACACAGACAAGAATTTCTAGAGTATTATTACAATCATGCAGATAAAAAAAATCAAGAAGTAGTATCTACTTATAAATTTGAAGACTTTGCCAAAGGTTCTGCTGTGTTAGATTTAGAAAGAGCTAGGATGAGTGAAAAGAAAGAATTTCCTTGGTTAACAGATGATTCTATCGATTGGAATTCTTGGTCGCATATTAAAAACCCAAATTACAAATCTACCAATAGGTTAATAGATTTTTTAGTAGATGTGGTTAGTAAAAACGGAGCTGTATTGTTAAATATTACACCCAAAGCCAACGGAGAAATTCCAGAACCTGTAAAAGAGCGTTTGTTAGAAATGGGAGCTTGGTTGCAAACTAATGGTGAAGCCATTTACGGAACTAGAACTTTTGATATTTATGGAGAGGGAAGTTTTAAAGCAGTTGAAGGACATTTGAGTGAACAAAAAAATGCTGACAATACAGCGGAAGATATTCGTTTTACCACCAAAGGGAACATTTTATATGCTATTGTCTTAGATTGGCCAGAAGGAAAAGAATTTACCATAGATTCTTTGGTAAAAGACAATGGTTTGTACCCTAAAAAAATAAAATCAATTCAATTGTTAGGAGACAATCAAGATTTAAAATTTGAGAGAAATAGCAAAGGTTTAACCATCCAACTTCCTAAAAACAAAGTAGGAAAGCATGCATTTGCTTTTAAAATTACTCCAGTAGAAGAGTAGTAAATCATATAAAAATTTAAAAACCTCGTATTTTTTACGAGGTTTTTTGTGTTTTATAGATAGTATGTTTGTTGTGAAGATATAACTGTTAGGTATTGATTGTGTTGCGTGGTTTTTTGTGCGGATTTCAATACACAATAAAATAGGTCACTTTAAAATGGCAAATCGTTCGGATTATCATTTAATCGTATTAGGTACGATGAATCGTTAGTTTTCTCCTCAAGGTCATAGTCGTAATCTTGGTCATAGTTGTATTCGTAGCCAAAGTCAAAATACTCTGGAGTTAAATCTTCGTCTATAGAGTTGCTTTCTTTTTTTAAACTTAAGGAATTCAAATTATTTTGTAATGCTATGTCATTCCAATTAGGTGTTAATAGAATATCATATTTGATGTTTAAATCCTCAAACATGTAGTTGTTAAAAAAGGATATATAGTTTTCTATTCGATCAATCACATCCAAATGCTCATCTACGTAAGTGTTTGATTTAAGAAGGTAGTTGTATTGAAATTCAATTTCATTTTTTAATAGAAATTTACACGACAAATAAATTTCCTTTATTAGGTAAGAGTATTTAGAGGATGTTAAAGAGTTAAAATTAAATTTTTCTTTAAAGTTTAAATTTAAATTATTCTGGAATAAATGAATATAATTAGAAACTTCACCTATACTTTTACAGTTAAGAATAATTCTCAAAAAATACTCGTAATCAAGTTTGCAAATGATAGATAGTAATTTTTTTTCTCTAATAGAATTTTTTAAAAATTGTAATGAGTATGATTGAAGAATAACATTTCCACTAATAAAATCCCATTGATAAATACTTTTTAAGATTTTTAGTATTACGTTTATTTCATCAGGAGCATATGAAGCTAAAAATAAAATAGCTTTATATTTCTCGACTTCAGATATTTTATTTTTTGAAAATTTAGAAATAAAGATATTTATTAATTTTTTTTCAATATTCTTTTTTTCAAATGGTTTATAAAAAACAAACCATTGTTCAATATATATTGAAGAAGATAATATTCTTGTTAATTCATAATTATTGTTTTCGATGTAGTACTTAAGAAAATCTTCAAGTGATGGGTTTATAAAGTTGAATTCGATATAATTATTATAGCTATAACTTATGATAAAACCTTCGTTTAAAATTCTTAGACTATCATTAAAAGGATTTGTTGGTTTAAAAAAATTATTCTCTCTGACTTCATAAGTAATTCTCGAATCAAATGCTAGTTCAAGAGATTTTTTAGAAGCTTTAGAGCCTAGGGAGTATAATGAGTATAACAAAAATCGTTCTTTGTCAGAAATCTGCTTATTGTAAGCATGTTCCCAAATTCTTTTGGGGTTTGCTAAATTTTCGGTTATAAATGAATGAAAAGATGAAGTATCTAATTCACCTATATAATGTTTGTTGGTAAAGAATTCTAAATGTCTAGGAGAAAAATTACTATGGGTACATATTAAATGAGCAAGTGTTTTAAGGACTTCTTTTTTTTGAGAGCTAAGTTCAAATTCATTTATATGATTGTCTAGCATTCTTCTTTTAGCTCCATAACTATATGTATGTAGTTCTATTTTAGCTTCAGCTCTTAAAGGATTGAAGTTTTTAAATCTTTCCGATTCATCAAGAAAAGAATTAAGAATGAATTTTCGTGTATTAAGAATTAAAAGTTTGTTTTTAGAGTTTTCTATTCTAGAAATAATCTTTAGTAAATATGTTTCAGCAGATTTAGATTTTTGAATTTCCGCTTGTGTATGCCCCAAGAAATCATCAAAATAAAAGATTTGTTTTGATTCGTCATCTTTTAATTCTAACTCTATCTCTCTAATGTCATCATAAATAACCGTTAACTGATATTTTTTTGATAGATATCTATAAATTAAAATTTCTGAAAGTGTGGTTTTTCCAACTCCGGGTTCTCCAGTTATAATTAAGAAATTATTTTCATTAAGAATATTGATAGCTTTGTAATGTTCTCTAGTTATTACAAATAGTCGAAGTTTTTGCTTAATTTGATTTTCTTGAAATTCATTTTTTCTACCTATAAATTTATATTGTTGAATTTTTTGAATAGCTACTGCACTCGAAAGCCATAGTTTAAAATGGTTTTCTTCAATATGTTTATTTTTCCTTAGTATGTCGTTTAAATCATCTTTACCGTAAATGTCAGAGATGTTTTTTATATATGGAGAAAAAATATTTTTAATTATACGTTTGTTCTCAAAACTAAGTTCCAAGGATGTTACAAAAATATATTTTTTAGGGTTTAGAGTATGGACTTTGGATACTTCATTTTTTTCTAAGTCTCTCCTCAAAGTTGCAAAAGAGCTTTTATAATAATGTTTTATCTGTACTACTATTTCTTTTTCATTTTTATCAGATGAATGTAAAAGATCAATACCACCATCTTTCCCAGGTTTAAAACTTCGGAATGGAACAGATCCTTCAAGCGAAGAACTTTCATTAAGAAGATCACAAACTAGTTTTTCAAAATCATTTGAATTTAGAGTGGAAAAGTCGTAGTCAGACATTGAATAATATTTATCCTACGAATTTAAAGAAAAAAAATACAGATAAATAGGCCTGTGTTATAGAGATGAGTGATTTATTTAAAACTACTCAAAGTGATGCGTTCTCTTAAAGCTTTAAAATAATCAAAAGCCTGCAGAAGACGAGAACCAAACCAACTAAACATTTCACCATCAACATATACTGCACTAGCGTGGTGTGTAAATCTACCTAGTTCAAAAACATGTTTGTCGTTAAAATGAAAAGGCTCTGAAGAGAAAAATACAAAATCAGGATCACCTTCTAGTCTTATTTTTTTAGCTTCTATAATTGGGTAACTTTCTTTGCTTTGGTAAATATTATCAAACCTATTTAAGGTCAATAAATGGTTGATGTAGGTGTTGTTTCCAGCCACCATCCATGGTTTGTACCAAATAAGATAGGCCGCTTTTTTGATGTCAAAACCTGCAACAAAAAGCTGAAAGTCTCTCAGTTTTAAATCAATTTTGATGTTCAATAAATCTGCTTCAGTTCTACGATTTAACAACAAACCAAAGTTAGAAATCATGTGTTTAGAATCTTCGATAGTTTTAATATCGGTTACATATACCTGTGTGAATTCTTGAAGTTGAGCTACAATCTCTGGTGTGTTTTCTTCTTTATTGCAAAAAATCAAATCAGGATGTAGTTCTTTTATTTTATCGATGTTCACTTTTTTAGTACCGCCAACAATGGTTTTGGTATGTTTAAAGTGAGCAGGATGTACACAATAAGACGTAATTCCAACAATAGAACTTTCTAAGTTTAAATCGTACAGTGTTTCTGTAATAGAAGGCACCAAAGATACAATTCGGTTACGTTTAGCATCAAAGGAAAGTACGTTTCCTAAATCATCAATAAAAGTCATTAAATGATGTTTTTATCAGTCAAAATTACAGACATTTTTTGTTGTAAATCTAGTGCTTCTTTTTGAGCAGCTTCGGCAAAATCCAATCCATTGCTAGCGTATAAAATTCCTCTAGAAGAGTTGATCAACAAACCAATGTTTTCTTGGTTAATTCCGTATTCACACACATCTTCTAAACTACCTCCTTGTGCTCCCACACCTGGAACAAGTAAAAAATGATTAGGAGCAATTTCACGAATTCCCTTAAAGTATTCTGCTTTGGTTGCACCCACTACAAACATCAAGTTTTGTGCATTTTTCCATGTCAACGACGTTTTAAGAACTTCTTTATACAAAGGTTGTCCGTTGGTCAGAGTTTGTCCTTGAAAATCCAAACCACCACTGTTAGATGTTAGAGCCAACATAATGGTGAACTTGTTTTCAAAAGCTAAAAAAGGTTCTACAGAATCGCTACCCATATAAGGAGCAACGGTTACAGAGTCAAAATTTAAATCTTCAAAAAAAGCTTTTGCATACATGGTAGATGTGTTTCCAATATCTCCACGTTTGGCATCTGCTATGGTAAATATTTCAGGATGCTTTTCATTAATGTAAGCAATGGTTTTGTCTAAAGACTGCCAACCTTTTATTCCATATGCTTCAAAAAAGGCTGTGTTGGGTTTGTAGGCTACCGCTAGATGATGTGTAGCATCAATAATTTGTTTGTTAAACTCAAAAATAGGATCTTCGGTTTCTAAAAGATGCGGCGGAATTTTATTCAAATCAACATCCAGCCCTATGCATAAAAAAGACTTTTTCTTTTTTATTTCTGAAACTAATTTCTCGATAGTCATGAGTTCTATTTTATTTTTTATGATGCAAAAATAAGGATAAGCCACTAAATAATCACCCTAAATTATAAGATGTAATTTTTAGAAGCATCAAGTTTTATGAAAATAAACAAAAGCATGGTAAATCCCCATAAAGACGAACCTCCATAGCTAAAAAATGGAAGTGGAATTCCGATGGTTGGAAATAAGCCAATCACCATAGCGATGTTGATTAGAACATGAAAAAAGAAAACGCAAGCAACTCCGTAACCGTAAACTCTACTAAAGGTAGATTTTTGTTTTTCGGACAAACGGATGATTCGTAAAATTAAGGTCATAAAAGTCAGCACAACCAAGCAACAACCTAAAAATCCCCATTCTTCACCAATGGTGCTAAAAATATAATCAGTGTCTTGTTCGGGTACAAACTTACCTTGGGTTCGGTCTCCTTGCAAATAGCCTTTACCAGACAAACCTCCAGAAATAATGGTTTTGATGGATTGATAGGTATTGTATCCAATATCACTTGTATCTTCACTCAGTCCTAAAAGTACGTTGAATCTATCTCGGTGTCGTTGTTTAAAAACATGGTTGAATAAGTAGTATATACTGTAAATATACCCTATAACCACACCAAAAATCCCAATGATTTTACCCCATTCAAAACGCAGTATTTTTTTTTGAACTTTGGAAATGTACCATAGCAAACAGAGTGTAAGAATGGTAACTACAATCATAACGTATAAATACCCAAAAACAAGGGTGGTTAAAAACAAAACAATTGCTAACGTTCCGATAATCAAAATATTTGGATGTAAACCTTCTCTGTGAAAAAGTAAAATCAATGAGACGTACACCAATGCAGAACCCGGATCAGGTTGTAATGTAATTAGAAGAGCAGGAATGCTAATAATGGTAAAAGCTTTGGCTTTGTCTATAGCAAGTTTAAAATTGAATTGTTTGTCGTTTAAAAGCCTTCCTAAAGCTAGGAGGGTTCCTGTTTTTGCAAACTCGGTAGGTTGTATGCTTAGTCCACCAATGCTGTACCAAGAAGTAGCCCCGTTGATGTTTTTTCCAAAGAGAAACAGACCAACAAGTAGCAAAAGACAGCCGAGGTAAATAAAAGCGGCAAATTTTTCGTAAAAATAACTATCAATAAAAAGTAGAAAAAGTGAAATTACAATTCCTAATCCTATCCAAATAATTTGTTTTCCATACCGTGTACCAAAATCAAACACTTCATGGTGAGATTCTGTGCTTGCTGCAGCATAAATGTTCATCCATCCAAAAATTACTAAGAATAAATAAATAAGGATCAACGTTAAATCCGCTTGGGCGAGTATGTTTATTTTTTGACTTCTCAATTTTTTAATTGAAGGTTTAGTTGTTTTTTATATTCTTTTTCTAATGATTGGTTGATGACTCTTTGTTCCCAATATTTTAGAGATTGTGTGCCTAATAAATATTTTTCAATCATCAAACTAGCAATAGGAGCAGCAATCATAGAACCGTAACCTCCATTTTCTACAAATACGGCCAAGGCAATTTTAGGATTGTCTTTAGGAGCAAATGCTACAAAAATAGAATGGTCTTCTAGTTCAAATTTCTTTCCATTTTTTCGAATGTAGTTTTGTACAGTTCCAGTCTTTCCACAAATATCAATTCCTTTTATTTGAACATGTTTTGCAGTTCCTGTTTTGTAAACATCAGACATTCCTTCTATTACAGGTTTAAAATGTTCGGGTTTTACAGTGGTAATTCTTTTGGTGCTGTATTTTTCTATTTGATGAGGTTTTTGGTTGATTTCTTTGATTACATGTGGCGTGTAGAAAAAACCTCTATTGGCAATAGCTACAGTAAGATTGGCCAGTTGAATAGGGGTTGTAACAATTTCTCCTTGACCAATTGCGTTGGAAATAATGGTAGACGATTGCCAATTTTTGCTAGGATAATATCGATCGTAATAACTAGAAGTAGGAATAAAACCTTTTCTACCTGTAGGCAAATCATATCCTAGATATTGTCCCAAGCCAAAAGAACGCAAATGTCTTGTCCAGTTGTTTAAACCTTCTCCTGTGTTTTGTTTTTTGTCTATAATACGTTTAAATACATTGGAGAAATAACTGTTGCAAGATTTGGCAATTGCGGTTTGTAATTGAATAGGTCTACCCACAATACCACAGTGACAACCCATAAATTCGCTAGGTAATTTACCATATCTAAAACCATGATGGCAATAAAAACTGGTGTACTCATTAATGACTCCTTCTTGCAAGCCAATCAATCCTTGTACAAGTTTAAATGGAGAACCAGGGGAGTATGCTGCTTGCAAACCTCTATCAAACATGGGCTTGTTGATGCTATCGTTGAATAAAATTACTGAGTTTCTTGACTTGTCTCTACCCACCATCAAATTAGGATCGTATGATGGTGCTGTTATCAAAGCTAAAATTTCTCCTGTAGCAGGTTCTATAGCCACAATTCCACCACGTTTTCCAGACATTAAAAGTTCTCCATACTTTTGTAACTCTAGATCAATGGTTAGTTTTAAATCTTTACCTGGCATGGGCAAGGTGTCATAAATCCCTTCCTTATAAGGGCCAATCACTTTATTCAGACGATTTCTAAGTTTGTAAGAAACTCCTTTTTTTCCTCTTAGTTCATTTTCATATTCTTTCTCGATTCCAGCGGTACCAATCAATTCCCCTTGTTCATAGTAATCATTTTTTTTAGCCAATTCCTCGTTTACTTCGTTGATGTAACCAAGTACGTTGGCAGCAGAAGTATGCGGGTAAGTTCTCATGTTTTTTTTCTGAACACTAAAGCCTTTAAATTTGTGGATTTTCTCTTGTAAAAAAGCGTAGTCTTCTTTAGATAGTTGATTTAAAAAAACCGAGGGCAACCAAGGAGAATAGACATATGCTTTATTGTATCTGTTGATAAGATATTCTTTGTCAATTTTTAACAATCGACACAATTCAAGAGTGTCAAAAGGTTTTACTTCATTAGGTACTATTTTTACATCGTAAGTATGTTCGTTGGCAATTAATAATTGACCGTTTCTATCAAATACAAAACCTCTAGGAGGATACGTGTATACTTTTTTGATACTAGATCCACTAAGTGCAACTTCTGTTTTGTCGTGTACTAAAACTTGTAAGTAATAAAGTCTAGCCACAAAAATAATGCTTGTTAAAACAACAAGAAAAGGGAAAAGTTGGCTTTTTTTCATTATTTGTTTGGACTAAAAATGGATATAAATACGACTGTAACAAAGGTAGTAAAAATACTACTTACAAAAGATTTCCATACAATTGTCCAAGCAAAGGATACGTCAAAATAAGAAAGACTAAATAGCATCAAGTGATGTAAGAAAGCCAAAGAAAATACCATAGCTATCATAGTAGCTGTTCCATAATTGTTGTATTTAAAGGCTTTCATATGTAGTTCGTTTTGGCTCAACAGTCTTTTGAAAATAGAAAGTCTTAAAAAAGCAATCAAAGTAAAAGAAGCAGCATTAATTCCACCCGAATTTCCAAAAAAATCTAAAGCTAATCCAAACAAAAAACTAGGAAGTAGAATGGTGCTTTTTTCAGTTCTAATAGGGTACCACAGTACAAAAAGAATACACCATTGAGGGTTTATATAATCAAAAATTCGCATTTGATTTCCTATCAATACTTGACTTAGTATTAAAATAACAGCACGAAGTATTATTTTAATATTGTTATTCATAAGTCGTTTTTTCTAAGTTCTTAATTTCTGATTTGTGTAAATTTTCTATCACATACACATTGTTAACGGTCCTAAGATCGTTAAACAATTTGACATCAATATTTTGATGACGGTTGTTGTTGTATCCAACTTTGTGAACACTACCTATTAAAATTCCTTCTGGAAAAATAGCAGAACGACCTCCAGTTACAATGGTGTCACCTACTTTTACCTGAGCTTGTCTAGGAATGTCAAGCAATTGTACAATATTGGTGTTTTTTCCATTCCAAGAAATAGTTCCAAAATAGGGGGTGTTTTTAAATTTAGCATTGGTTTTAAAATACTTGTTTAGTACAGAAATAGCAACGCTATAATTTTGAGAGTTTTTGGCAATAATACCTACAATACCTTGGCTATTAATGATTGCCATATCTGCTTGCACTCCGTCATTTTCACCTTTATCTAGTGTGATGAAATTGTTATTTTGATGGTAGTCATTGTTGATGATGGATGCAGAAATATATCTATAACCTTGTTCTGTTTTTTGCGTAAGGCTACTATCTACAGGAGTGGTTATGTTTCTTGTTTCTATTAAGTTGTGTAGCCTTTCGTTTTCTTGAATTAAGAGTTTGTTTTCTACTCTAAGATTAAAAAAGCTACTTAAAGTAATGGCATTGTTATAGATACCTCCTGTTAAAGAGTTGGCAGAGTTGATGAACTTACTTTTTTGATAAGAATGTAATTGAATGGTAAAGAATAGCGCAATTAACTCAAAAAGACAAAACAGAAACACATGTTTGTTTTTTTGAATTATATAAATAATAAATTGCATTTGTCTAGTTTAATAAAACAGATTTGTATTTGTCCAATTCTTTCAAAGCAATTCCTGTACCTCTAACAACTGCTCTAAGTGGATCTTCAGCAATGTAAACGGGTAAATCTGTTTTTCTTGACAGACGTTTATCCAAACCTCTTAACATTGAACCACCACCTGCTAAATAAATACCTGTATTGTAAATATCGGCAGCCAATTCTGGAGGTGTAGAAGACAAACACTCCATAACAGCATCTTCAATTCTCAAAATAGATTTGTCCAAAGCTTTGGCAATTTCTCTATAAGAAACTTGTACTTGTTTTGGTTTACCACTTAATAAGTCACGTCCTTGTACCAACATATCTTCTGGTGGAGTTTCTAAATCTTCGGTTGCAGCACCTATCTGAATTTTAATTTTTTCAGCAGTAGCTTCTCCTACATGTAAGTTGTGTTGGGTACGCATGTAGTACATAATATCAGCAGTAAATAAATCTCCAGCTACTTTTACAGATTTGTCACAAACAATTCCAGCTAAAGCAATTACGGCAATTTCGGTAGTACCACCACCTATATCAATAATCATGTTACCACGAGGCTCCATAATATCAATACCTACACCAATGGCCGCAGCCATTGGTTCAAATATTAGGTATATTTCTTTTGCATTCATGTGTACAGCAGAGTCTCTAACAGCTCTTTTTTCAACTTCTGTAATTCCAGAGGGGATACATATCACCATTCTTAAAGAAGGTGCAAAGACTTTTTTCTTTATAGAGGGAATGCTTTTCACAAACTGTTTGATCATTTCTTCAGAAGCTTGGAAATCAGCAATAACACCATCCTTTAGAGGTCTAATGGTTTTGATGTTTTCGTGTGTTTTTCCTTGCATCAAACTGGCATCTCTACCTGTAGCAATAATCTTACCTGTGGTTCTGTCTCTTGCAACAATAGAAGGTGAATCTATCACTACCTTACCCTCATGGATAATTAGCGTGTTTGCTGTTCCTAAGTCTATAGCAATATCTTCAGTCCAAAAGTCAAAAAATCCCATGGTTTTGTTTGTGTTTTATTTTTTATGCTGTATGCACAAATGTAATCAATTTAATGTTTGAAATGACGTGTTCCTGTGAATACCATTCCAATTCCATTTTGGTTACAGTAGTCTATAGACAACTGATCTTTGATAGAACCTCCTGGTTGAATTACAGCTTCAATTCCTGCGTTGTGTGCAATCTCTACACAGTCAGGAAATGGGAAAAATGCATCACTAGCCATTACTGCTCCTTTTAAGTCAAACTCAAAGTGTTTTGCTTTTGCAATAGCTTGCTCTAATGCATCTACACGAGATGTTTGTCCTGTTCCACCAGCACATAATGTTTTATTTTTTACCAATATGATAGTATTGGATTTGGTGTGTTTACAAATTTTAGAAGCAAACAATAAATCGTCTATTTGAGCATCAGTAACTACTTTTTCGGTTACATTTTTCAAATCTTCTTTTTTGTCTGTAATTAAGTTTGCATCTTGAAATAATACTCCGTTTAATGCAGTACGGTAAGATACTTTTGGTAACTCAACATCTTTTAAAATTAAGATGACTCTGTTTTTCTTTCCTTTTAAAACTTCTAAAGCATCTGCATCATATGCTGGAGCAATAACTACTTCACAGAATAATTTGTGAATTTCAGTAGCAGTAGCTACATCAATAGTTTTGTTAGCAATTAAAACACCTCCAAAAGCAGAAGTTGGATCACCTGCTAAGGCATCTACATAAGCGTCTTTCAAGTTGTCTCTTTGTGCAAATCCACAAGCGTTGTTGTGTTTTAAAATGGCAAAAGTAGGAGCTTCTCCTTTAAATTCGTTAATTAAATTTACGGCAGCATCTACATCTAACAAGTTGTTAAACGATAATTCTTTACCGTGTAATTTATCAAACATAGCATCTAAATCTCCGTAGAAAGCACCTTTTTGATGAGGGTTTTCTCCGTAACGTAAAGAAGTAACTTTGTCAAAAGATTGACGGAAGTTTGTTTCTTCTTCGTTCATGTAATTATAGATTGCAGAATCGTAGTGAGAAGAAACAGCAAATGCTTTTGCAGAAAAACGTTTTCTATCTTCAATAGATGTGTTTCCTTTATCAGCAGAAATAATATTTAAAAACTCATCGTATTGTTCCATTGAAGAAACACAGATTACATCTTTAAAGTTTTTAGCAGCTGCTCTAATTAAAGAAATTCCACCGATATCAATTTTTTCAATAATATCTTGCTCAGGAGCACCACTTGCTACGGTGTTTTCAAAAGGATACAAATCTACAATTACAATATCCATTTCTGGAATTTCAAACTCAGCTAATTGCGCTTTGTCTCCTTCGTTATCTCTACGGCTTAAAATACCTCCAAATACTTTTGGGTGTAAAGTCTTAACACGTCCACCTAAAATTGATGGGTATGAAGTAATATCTTCAACAGCCACACAATCAATACCTAAATCTCTAATGAATTTTTCAGTTCCACCAGTAGTGTAAATAGTAATTCCTAACTCGTTAAATTTTCTAACAATTGGCTCTAAACCATCTTTGTGAAAAACTGAAATTAAAGCTGATTTAGCTTGCTTCGTAGTACTCATTTTTATGAATTTCGATTAAAGATGCAAAATTACTAAAAAGAATAGGAAAGCTAAAAAATAAGTGTTTATAATTATAAACCAAATTGATATAAGTTTTACATAAGAACAATGTTAAAACATGTTCTGTAATTATTTATAGTCATATCTTTGCGGTATGTGGGTATACTACGGCCTAATGGCTGCTTTTTTTTTGAGTTTGTACAATTTGTGCAAAAAATGGAGTGTTAGAGAGAATGCTATTTTACCAGTGTTAATTTGTGCCAACGGATTAAGTGTTGTGTTAATGTCTCCAATATATTTTGCTTCTCGCTTTTATCCAGAATCTTTGGAGGGAACAAATTTGTTTATTCCAGAATTGCTTTTGGTGGATCACGCTTTAATTTTGATCAAGGTTTTTTTAATGACTTGTTCTTGGATTTTAGCTTTCTCTGCCTTGAAACATATGCCTATTTCTTTAGTAACGCCTATTAGAGCTTCTGGTCCGTTTTTTACATTGTTAGGAGCTTTTTTCTTGTATGGAGAAAGACCTTCTGAATATCAATGGTTAGGTTTCTTTTTGATTATTTTGTCTATGATAGCGTATTCTTACATTGGAAAGAAAGAAGGAATTAGTTTTAAAACAAACAAGTGGTTTTTAGCCATTGTATTGGCTACCTTTTTTGGAGCTTGTAGCGGATTGTATGATAAATTTTTATTACAAGTTCAGGAATATACTGCAATAACATTGCTGTGGTGGTTCTTTACTTACATAACACTGTTTATGTCTGTTGTTTATCTGTACAACAGAAAATACACCAAACTAACCAATCATAGTTTTCAATGGAGATGGTCTATTTTAGGAATTAGTACTCTTTTATTGTTCGCAGATTATTTTTATTACGAAGGATTGAGTGATCCTGAAGCATTGGTTGTGTTGATGTCTGCCATCAAAAGAAGTCAAGTTTTATTTACAGTAGTAATTGGTGGATTGATTTTTAAAGAGCGAAATTTAGGATTAAAGATTCTTCCATTAATAGGCGTTTTGCTAGGGGTGTTTTTAATTTTGTACAGTTCTAAGTTGTAAAATAGATTGTCAAAATATTTTAGGTTAAGCTTTTTAGGTTGTTTTTCATAACGCTTAATTTGTTGATGTCTTCAAAATAGTATTCTTTAGAATGATCAATGTGATATTCTAATAAAAGGATAGATTTTTTCATGATCTTGATTTTTTGGTCTTTGTTGTTTTCTAACAAACTATCTTGGTACATGATTTTGGAAAGTAAATTCAGTTTATCCATGATGCCTTCTTCTTTTGAATCGAAAAAATCTCGGATGTCTTCTGTGTTTTGTTTTAAAAAGAAAGTAGAGTCATTGCCTAGCATTTTATAACATTGATCTATTTTAATTTTAGCATCTTCGGTATCATCATTTTTAATGCCATGAACAATTTCATTTAGTGCATCTGTAAGTGTAGTGATGAGTCTTAGAATGTAATCTTTTTTATACATAACAGTTTGTTTTAAAAAGTTGATATTGAAGATTGCGACTCATACGAAGCTAAAAAACAAAGTTCAGAAATAGTCTGTTAAATATCAGTTGCTTAAGTCTTAAACACCAGTAAATGATAGGTGTGTTAAGTGAAAATAAGGTGATTTTGGAAAAACTTTGTTTCAATTAACTGTTTGTAAGTTAAAAGGTAACCAAAATTACAGAAATCAATCCTAGTACAATTCCAATAACTTTTACAGTAGTTAACTGTTCTCCTAAAAAGAAAACTCCCAGTGCTATTGTGATTAAAAGGGCCATGTTTCTGATTGGAACTACTGTGCTTAGTTTTCCGTGTTTTAAGGCTAAAAAGAAACAAACTTGAGCCAAGCCTCCCAAAATACCACCCACAGCAATTAATTTGAAATGTTTTCCATCAAATTTGGTTTTTTCTACCAAAGACAAAACACCTAAGACAACCATATGACTCATGATAAAAATAGCTGCACCCAAACCTGTAGAGAAAAAAGGAGTTCCTTGCTTGTAAAAGAAAACAGCAACACCAAAAAAAATCATGGCTAAGATAGCGTATACAATAGACATTAGCAGAATTTATATAGGAAGTATCAGTCGAGCAATAGAGAAGTAAATAAAAATTCCAAAAAT
This sequence comes from Wenyingzhuangia sp. 2_MG-2023, assembly GCF_030548295.1. Lineage (GTDB taxonomy): Bacteria > Bacteroidota > Bacteroidia > Flavobacteriales > Flavobacteriaceae > Wenyingzhuangia. Next base: position 7,555 of record NZ_JAUOSB010000001.1, on the reverse strand, counting down.
ATCATTACTAGTGGTAATAAAAGGTCCAGTTGCAAGTGCAGGATCTATCCCTTTTTTATCTAAGACAATAGGTACAAAGGTTCCTATCAATGCAGCAATAATAATTACAATTACCAAAGAAGAAGCAATGGTCAAACTAATCAAAAAATCATATTGACGGATAAAACCATAACCAATAATAAGAGTTCCTAGAGCAAGTCCGTTCACCAAACTCAAACCAATTTCTTTCAGCATTCGATCCCACATACTACCTTTTATATTGTTATTGGCCAGACCTTGTACAATAATAGCAGAAGATTGTACACCAACATTCCCTGCAAGAGCAGCAATAAGAGGTGTATAAAAGAACAACATAGGATAGTCATTAAAAATAGCTCCGAAATTTCCCATAATTCCACCAGAGCAAAAACCTCCCAAAAGACCTAAAATTAACCAAGGAAGTCTTGCTTTTGTCAATTCTAAAACTGAATCACTCGCTTCAACATCGTCAGTAATACCTGCCGCTATTTGGTAATCTCTTTCTGCTTCGTCTTTAATGATATCGACAATGTCATCAATGGTAATTTGACCAACTAAGCGATTCATTTCATCTACTACAGCAACCACAACCAAATCGTATTTTTGCATGATTTTGGCAACATCTTCGGCTTTGTCATCTACTTTTACAGAAGTAATAGAAGGTGTATAAACGTCGTTTACCAAACTTTTGGTAGACGTTGTTAACAAACTTTTTAAAGAAAGTCTCCCTTTTAGAACATCGTTGTCATCCACTACGTAAATAGTGTACACTCTTTCAATATCCTCGGCCTGTAGTCGCATTTCTTTAATGCTTCGTAAGTTGGTCCAGAAGTTTTTTACTTTTACCAACTCTTTTCCCATCAAACCTCCTGCAGTATCTTCATCGTAACGTAAAAGATCTACAATGTCTTTTGCGTGCTCAACATCTTCTATTTTAGAAATAACCTCTTCTTTCTGTTCTTCAGACAATTCAGAAAGTACATCAGCAGCATCGTCAGATTCTAACTCGTCAACTTCTTTAGCAATTTCAGCAGAAGACATTCGTTTTAAAATTTCTTCACGATAATCTTCGTCTAGTTCTACAATAGCATCAGAAGTTTTGTCCGTATCTAAAATTTTGATGATTGCAACAGCCAAATCAGGCTCTATTTCTTCAAAAAGTTCGGCCAAATCGGCATAATGCACATTAGAAAAAATCTCGGTTAGTTGCTGTATGTCGTTGTTGGCAATTAAAAGAGATGCATGGTTGATGAATTCTTTATTGATTTGAAATTCCATCTTGTTCAATTAAAGCAGTTAGTTCTGTAAATCCTTCAACAGAAATTTGTTCTGGACGCTTGTCAAAGATAGGATTTGTTCTTAAATCATCGGATAGGTTTAAGCTTTTTAAACTATTTCTTAACGTTTTACGTCTTTGTCCGAATGCTGTTTTTACCACATGTTTGAACAATCTGTCTGGAACACTAAGGGTTAAACTTTCTTTTCGCTTCATAACTAAAACACCAGATTCTACCCTTGGAGGCGGATTGAAAACGGTTGGAGGAACGGTAAACAAATATTCGGTGTTGTAATAAGCTTGTGTTAAGACTGAAATAATTCCGTAAGTTTTGCTACCAGGAGGAGCACATATTCTTTGAGCTACTTCTTTTTGAAACATTCCTCCAAATTCTGGAATAGAAGCTCTATTTTCGATAGTTTTGAAAACAATTTGACTAGAAATATTATAAGGAAAGTTACCAATAATTGCAAATTGCTCTCCTTTGAAAATTTCGGATAAATCCATTTTCAAAAAATCTTTTCCATAAATTCTTGGTCCCAAATGGAGGTAGTGTGCTTGTAAATATTCTACAGACTCATCGTCTATTTCTATTACATGCGTTGTGTATTTTTTTTTCAACAAATACTTAGTCATCATTCCCATTCCGGGTCCTATTTCTAGTACTTGGTTGTATCCTTTTTCTGACAATATATCAGCAATTTTTTCTGCAATACTTTCATCGGTTAAAAAATGTTGCCCTAAATGTTTTTTTGCTCTTACTGACATATCTATTTGTTTTTTTGATAATTCCTCCATAAAATAAAGGCTATGATAGCAACTAAAATATAAGGAATCACCATCAATGTAACAATTCCATCATTCAGACCTTCAGCCAATCCTGAATCTCCATTTTCTACCACAGCTTTACACATAGCACACTGGCTATAACCAAAGGGAATTGAACTTAATAATGAAAATAAAATTAGGAATTGTATACGCTTCATCTTAATAGTATGGATTGATCATCATATAAACCACCACCCCAGTTACGGCTACATACAACCATATTGGGAAAGTGTATTTGGCTATTTTTCGGTGCTTTTCTACTTCCATATTAATTCCTCTTACAAAGGTGGTCAATACCAATGGAATAACAACAACAGATAGTATAATATGTGTGATTAAAATAAAGTAATAGATGTATTTAATAACTCCTTCACCTCCGTATTTGGTGGAATCACTAGTCATGTGATACAGCACATAGAACACCAAAAATAATGTTGAACAAACTAATGCCGCTTTTATGCACAATTCATGTTTTTTAATATCTCCTTTTTTAACAAAAACTACAGCAACAACTAAGAGTACTGCCGTAATTGCATTGATTGTAGCGTAAATAGGAGGTAAGAATACAGGCAATGTAATGTCTAATTTTACACTAAACAATATGACAACAACTACGGGAATTACAATGGATAATAGGGTGATGAGTTGTTTGTAGTTTTTAGTTTGTTTTTTCATGACTATTCATTTTCTAATAATAATTGTATGTCTTCTATTAGCAATGCTACTTCTTTTTCGTCGGTACCTTGGTAATAAATTTTAGGGTTTCCGTATGGATCTTTACGAGATCTTAAAAAACCATTCTTGTCTACCAACGCAAAAAAACCTTGGTGTTCAAAACCACCTTCAACTTCAGGATTCAATTCTGCAAAAATATTCAAGCCTTTGTTGGCCATTTCGTAAATGGTTTCTCTATCACCTGTTAAGAAATGCCAGTTTAAACTAGTAACTCCATAATTTTCTGCATATTCTTTTAGTTTGATAGGAGTGTCTACGGTTGGATTTATGGTGAAAGATGCAATTCCAAAATCGTCTCTTTTTCCAAATTCCTTTTCTATAGTCAACATGTTTCTGTTCATAATCGGACAGATGGAAGGGCAAGTAGTAAAGAAAAATTCTACAACAAAAACTTTTCCATTATAATCAACATTAGAAATAGTTTGATTGTTTTGATCTGTAAAAACAAAATCAGGCATTTTTCTGGCTTTGTGATCAATTTCAAAATACGTCAAACCGCTAGGGTTCAGTTCTTCTTCTTTCTGTTCTTGTGTGGTTCTATTTCTAGGTTCTAAATGGTGTTTGTAATTTCTAACTACAAACGCTCCAAAAAGTAGGACAATTAAAGCAATTCCTACATAAGAGTATTTATTTTTCATCTTTTCCTAATCTTTCTTTTCTGGATGTTGTGGATACTTCTTGTTCGTAAAATACATTTTTAGTGTCTGTTACCAATTTGTTTTTTAAATCGTTTACAGATAGCATATTGTAACAAAAAACGTCTTCTCCAAGTTTATCATCGTCTGTTCTTCCTCTTTGATTGTTTTTTTTGTCTATTATAAACGCATCGTCGGATGCAAAATTATGATCTAAAGAAGATTTTGTTTTCAGAGAATTGTAAAGTGTTTGTGTTTGTAGTGAGTCTAAACAAATAAATTTCCATTTGTATAAATCTTCACTTCCATTTGTTTTTATCAATCTATTTTTAATGATTTCTATCTTTGGATTGTTTTCACCAACATAAAAAGAAATCATCTGAAATTTTTTGTATTTGGCTAATTTTTTAAAAGCAACTTCATTGATGTTGAAAAGCTGTGTGTCTTTTAAATTTGGATTCTTTCCTAAAAAATGAACAATGTTGATGTTGTTTTTAAAAGAAGTTGTGTCTTTTTTAAAATTAGCAACTTCTATCACATTGGTTTTAAAAGTTTCGCAAGGTTTAAAATTTACCTCTCCCATAGACAAAAAGATAAAAAACGCCAAGGGACCTATAAAAAGGAGAGAAAGAATGATTGTTTTCTTCATAATTATTATCATTTGGGTACTAAAAAAGGTGGATAAATCCACCTTTTGTATAGTTGTAACTCACGATGTGGTGAATTAATATTTCCAGTTCACTAAAGGAGCTAAAGTATCGTGTAAATATCCTCCTTCAATCAATAACAAAGTTATCAAATAAGGGATTAAGATAATCAAAGGAAGTACGATAGAGTTTAAAAAGTTTTTACGCTCGTGGTTTAGGTGCATAAAGTACCACATGATACCTGCTGCTTTTACCAATGTTAAGATGATAAAAATCCAGTTTAACAAAGATGTTCCTAAGAAATTTGTATAATGCAATCCGTGAGGTTTGATAATTCCTAAGATTACCTCTACGATAGTTACTAATGATAAGAATCCGAATACTTTCCAGATTAACGTAGTGTTTGATTCGTGTTGTGCCATAATATACTTATGTTTTTGCTTTTTTTATAATTAAACTAAGTAGAAGAATGTAAATACAAATACCCACACTAAATCTACAAAGTGCCAGTACAATCCAACTTTCTCAACCATTTCATAGTGTCCTCTCTTCTCGTAAGTACCTAACAATACATTTACGAAAATGATAATGTTGATGGCAATACCAGAACATACGTGGAAACCGTGAAAACCTGTAATGAAGAAAAAGAAATCAGCAAATTGACTTGAACCGTATTCGTTTACCTCTAAGTTAGCACCTCTTACTACTCTTGATGATTGCTCTAAAAACTTTAAAGCTTCTGCTTTGTCCTGAATAACAATTTTTTGTTTTGTTTCAGGGTTTATCTTTTCCAAACGAATTCCAACAGATGGATTGTGTTTGAATGCCTCTACAATTCCTTCTGTAGTGTATTCATAAGTAGTTTTTCCTTCAGAAAACCACAATCCGTTGTTACGAGTGTGTTCTACAAGTTGATTGTCAGGAGTTGCAAACGCTTCTAAAGCAATTTGTTTTCCTTCTTTATCTACAAACTGAATAATTTTACCATCTTTTAATTGAACAGCACCGTATTCACCTTTGATGAAGTTTTTCCATTCCCAAGCTTGAGAACCCACAAAGATCAAACCTCCAATAATAGTTAAAAACATGTACGTAATTACTTTGTTACGTTTCATTTGATGACCAGCATCTACCGCCAATACCATGGTTACAGATGAAAATATCAAAATAAATGTCATCAATGCAACATAATACATTGGATAAGTTCCGTGGATAAATGGAAAGTGAGTGAATACTTCATCGGCAATAGGCCATATGTCAATGAATTTGAAACGAGTCAATCCATAAGCAGATAAGAAACCTGCGAAAGTTAAAGCATCGGATAAAATGAAGAACCACATCATCATTTTTCCATAACTAGCACCTAAGGGTTTAGTTGTTCCACCTTCCCATACATTTGCGACTTGATCAGCAGTTGTTGCTTTCATAAGAGTTATTATTGTTTGTTTATTTCGGTTTTCGTTCGAAAGACAAATTTATAAATTTAGATTAAGTATTAAAATAAAAGAATAAAAATAGTGCAATCCATAGTAAGTCTAAAAAGTGCCAGAAAATACTACCTAATTCTAGCCCTAAAGTGTTGCCGTTGTTATATTTACCTAAGAGTTGTTTTGTCAACATAACAATCAGTACAATTAGAGCAGCAAATATATGAAGCAAGTGAGCACCTACAATGACCATAAGCATGGAAGATGAGATCAAACTCTTGGGTCCTGTAAAAAATAATCCAGAAGCTTTCAATTCATTAAATCCATTGAATTGTGAAATTACAAACCCAATTCCTAACCCTAAAGTAATTATTAAAAGTAGGCTTGTTAAATTTTTATTTTCTTTTTTTCCAAAGTAAACAGCTGCGTGAATTGTGAAGCTACTGATTATAATTAGAACGGTACTTATCACCAAAGAAGTAGGTAAATCAAAAGAAACCCAATCTTCCCTATTGCTACTAATTACATAAGCACTAACCAAACCAGCAAACATCATAGTCATGCTGACTAAGGAGATCCATAACATTGGTTTGGCCGCTTTTTTTCTAGCAACGGTTAACTCTTGTTGAATATTTATTGTGTTTTCCATGTTAATGAAGAAATTTATCGATGATGTAAATAATTTGAACCACGGTGATGTAAAATACACTTGCCAACATTAATTTTTTAGCCGTTTTTTTACTCAAGTCTTTGTATAATTGAATACCATAGTAAAAAATAACGCTTCCACAGATAAAAATAAGCACTGCAGTTAGTGGAAAGATGTAAAAGCTTCCTGTCATTTTAAATACCGGTAGGATAGAGGCAAAAATCAACATAACAGTGTAAATTAATATTTGAACCACTGCTTTTTTGTCTCGTTTTCCCATAGGCAACAAATTGTATCCTGCTTTTAGGTACTCATCATGACCCAACCAACCGATTGCCCAAAAATGAGGAAATTGCCAAAAGAACTGAATCATGAATAGAATTCCTGCTTCTATTCCAAAATGATCTGTAGCGGCAACCCAACCTAGCATAAAAGGAATGGCTCCTGGAAAAGCACCTACAAAAACAGCCAAAGGTGTAACGCCTTTAAGCGGAGTATAAGCACAAGTGTATAAAAATATAGAGATGGCTCCAAAGAGCGCACTTTTTTCGTTGATGCTATACAAAATACCCAAACCTAAAATGGTGAAGCTGATCGCAATAATCATTGCTGTAGTAACATTGTATCTTCCTGTAGGCAAAGGTCTGTTCTGCGTACGCTTCATCAATTTGTCAATGTCTTTTTCTATAATTTGATTGAACGCGTTGGAAGCTCCCACCATTAAATAACCACCTATGGCTAGGAGTGTTACTGTTTTGTAATTGATGGTGTCAACAGCCAGTAAATATCCTGCAACGGCAGAAAAAACAACACTTAGCGAAAGCCCCAATTTGGTGAGTTGCTTAAAATCGCTCATAAAAGTGTTTTCGGAAACTGCCAATGATGTATCAGAATTTGACATTTAGTATTTGATTCTAAATTTTGGGCAAAGATAGAGATAAAATTTACTTAGAAATGAACTTACGGACTAAATTCAATTAAGATTTGAAACTATGTATTTATCTGAATTGAAAAAAAATTAAAAAAAAAATCATTTATTTTTTTATGAATGGAATTAACTGCTATATTTGCACTCGCATTTATAAAATGCAAAACGTTCTTTATAACAGAAATAAAACATACCAAAATATTTAGTGTAAACTAGATGCTCAAGTGGTGGAATTGGTAGACACGCTGGACTTAAAATCCAGTGGGCAGAAATGCCCGTATGGGTTCAAGTCCCATCTTGAGTACAAAGTTTTATAAAGATATTAGTTTACACACGCTCAAGTGGTGGAATTGGTAGACACGCTGGACTTAAAATCCAGTGGGCAGAAATGCCCGTATGGGTTCAAGTCCCA